>NZ_JBIVJQ010000002.1:628965-963957 GCF_044750305.1 Streptomyces sp. NPDC088810 | reverse complement strand
CGGTTCGTCGAGGAACTCACCCAGGCCCAGATCGGCGAACGGCTCGGCGTCTCCCAGATGCACGTCTCCCGGCTGATCACGCGTCTGCTGGCCCGTCTGCGCGAAGGCATGCTCAGCACCACCTGATCCCCACGCCGCACACTGGTGACTCCGCAATCGGCGGGCCCGGCGCAGCTGCCGGGCCCGCCGACCCATGCCCGGGGTGAGGAACAGCCGCAGCCGGCGAGAGCGCCGGGTCACTCCCGAGACGCTGCTCACAGCGGGTCCCGGGCACGACGGGGTATCCGAACGGGGAGACTCACGGCCCCTACTGTTGCCGTTTGACAACAATGGCCGTGAGGCAACAAAGTGTCGGAGTCGTGACGCCCGGGGAAGGATCCGTAATGTTCCGGTGGACGGAGGTCGCTCCGTGCGCCGGCCATCCAAGCCCTGAAGTGCAGGGGCGACCGGTGGCCCGGCCCGGTGTTCAGGCCGTCTGGTCTCCGGCGTGCGGCGCGTTGTCGTGTATCTGCAGCGCCGCCGTGTCGCAGAACGCCTCCAGCCCTTCCAGGAGCGCGGTCCGCTTGGCGGCGGGCATCAGCTCCAGCACCGCCTGCAACTCCTGCTCCCGGCGGGCGCGCAGGTCGTCCAGGAAGGCACGGCCGCGGCTGCTGAGGTGCAGCCGCACCTCGCGGCGGTCGGCCGGGCTGACCGCTCGCTCGACGAAGCCGGCGGCGACCAGGCGGTCGCAGAGCCGGCTGGTGGACGGAGGCGTGGAGGCGAGGGAGTCGGCGAGGGTGCGCAGGTTGATGCCGTCCTGGTGCTCCAGCATGAGCAGGACGCGCATCTGTGACGGAGAGGCGGGCGCGGTCGAGGCCCGCCCCCAGAGGACTTCCAGCAACTCCACGGCCGTCAAGGTCACGCGTGCTACCTCGGCGGGCTTGGGGCGGGGGCGGAAGACAGTCACCGTCACACTCTCGCAGGCACTGGGACGGCCGCCAGCGTACTAGGTGCCGGGAGCGGCAAGAGATGGTTCGGACGATCGGCGCGACCGGCTCCGGGGGCCCCGTCGCCTGGGCGAGGCCCGTGTGTCCGTCGAAAGATTGGTGTATTTACCGTCGTGAACAGATTTGTGACCGCCGAGCGCGCCCTGCGCACGGCGGCGCCGCACGAGTTGTTCGACGCTGTGCGCCGGGTGCTGTCCGAGGAGTACTCCGCGTGCTCCGTCGACTTGTATCTGGCCGACTACGGCCTCACCGTCCTGCAACCGCTGTCGGTGCCGCCTTACACGGCGGAGCCGGTGTCGGTGCACGGCAGCGCTGCCGGCCGTGCCTTCGGCGCCCAGGAACCGTTCGTGGAGGTGGTCCACGAGGGGTCCGCACGTGTCCACCTGCCGGTCACCGTGCGCGGGGACCGGCTCGGGGTCCTGTCGGTCACCCTGCCGGACGGGGGCGGTGGGTCCGGTCTTCTGGGTGAACTCGCGGACATCGCCGAGGTGCTCGGGCACGAGATCGTGGTCGCCGAGCGGGACACGGACGTGTATCTGCGGGCGAGGCGCAAGGACCGGCTGACCCTGGCCGCCGAGATGCAGTGGCAGCTCCTGCCGGGCCGTTCCTGCTCCCGCCCCGAGTACGAACTCGGCGCGCAGCTGGAGCCGGCGTACGCCATCTACGGTGACAACTTCGACTGGTCCGCCACGGCGGACCACCTCATGCTCTACGTCACCAACGGCATGGGCGAGGGCATAGAGGCCTCCCTGCTCACCAACCTGGCCATCAACGCCCTGCGCAACGCCCGGCGGGCCGGTATCGCCATCGACGACCAGGCCGCCCTGGCCGATCAGGCGGTGTACGCGCACTATCAGGGGCGCTGCTATCTGTCCGTGCTGATGTTCGAGTTCGAGCTCGCGACGGGCCGGGCGAAGGTCGTGGACGCCGGTTCACCGCAGTTGCTGCGGCTGCGTGACGGAGCGGTCGAGCGCGTCGCCTTCGAGGCGCAGCTCCCGCTGGGGATGTTCGAGGAGACCGACTACGTGTGCCAGGACTTCCAGGTCGAGCCGGGCGATCGGCTCGTCTTCGTCAGTGACGGGGTGCACGCGGTCGCCTCGCCCAAGGGGGAGGCGTACGGGGATGCCGCCCTGGCCCGGGCGATCACGTCCACTCGGCTCCTGCCGGCCGCCGAGGTCCCGCGTGCCATCCTGCGCGAGCTGACCGGCCATCGGGGCCGGTCCGTCCCGGACGACGACGCCCTGGTGGTGTGCCTGGACTGGCACGGGCGCTGATGCGCCGCTCCGGCCGTCGCGTGCGCGAGCCGGATGTGTCGATGCTGTGTCGTTTCACCGCCCTCGCAGTGCCCATACTTGTCATGAGGCAATAATTGTCGCAGTTGCGTCCGTCTTCGGCGCAGCGGCCTGTCGCGGAAGGAAACGATGCAGGTGTCGGAGCAGGCCGCGCAAGGAGCGGCGGCGCGGGAGCTGGGAGCCTTCCTGGAGCGCCGTCGCGAACAGATCGCCCAGCGGTGGGCGGACGCGCCGCTTTTCCGGACGGTCTTCACCGTCTCGCGCGACGAGGCCGTGGAGGCGTGCAAGGTCGTCGTCGACGCGCTGGGCGAGGTGGCGTCGAGCGGCCGGCTGGAGGACGTCGCGGCCCCCGGGTTCGACCCGGCGCGCGAGCAGCTGGGCCGCATGGCCGCCTCCCGTGCCCGCAGGGGCGTCAGCCCGGCCCGGATCGCGAACGAGGCCGCCCGGCTGCGGACGGTGACCGCCGAGCTGCTGCGCGGCGAGGGGCTGCCCGATCGCGAGGCGCAGGACGCTCTGCTCGCACTCACCGTGCTGATGGGCACGCTGAGACTGGTGATCATGGAGACGACGGTCCTGGCCGGTGAGGAGCTGATAGCCCGGCAGCGGCAGCAACTGCTCGAAGTGGCCACCCCCGTCATCAGCCTGTGGGAAGGCGTCGTCGCGGTGCCCCTGATCGGCACCTTGGACAGTGCCCGCAGCCAGGTGGTCATGGAGTCGCTGCTCCAGGCCGTCGTGGAGCAGCGGGCCCGTTACGCGATCCTCGACATCACCGGCGTCCCCACGGTCGACTCGCTGGTCGCGCAGCACCTGATGAAGACGGTCGCCGCGGCCCGGCTGATGGGCGCCGAATGCATCGTCTCCGGCATCCGCCCGGCCATCGCGCAGACGATCGTGCACCTGGGCATCGACCTGAGCCCGGTCCTCACGCGCAGCTCGCTGGCCGACGCCCTGGCCTACGCCCTCGCCCGGCAGGGCATCGAGATCTCCCGACGCGCGGCCGGTGCGGCCCCGCGATGACCACCTCCCTCCCGGGTGGCTCGGCCACGGTGCCGCCCCCGGCGCCGGGGGGTAGGGGATGACGGCCTCCGACCCCGCCGCCACGACCAGCCTGCCCATCGGCACCGACGCGGATCTCGCGTGGGTCCGTCAGCGGGTGCGGCAGTTCGCGGCCGGGCTCGGGTTCGGGCTGGTCCAGCAGACGAAACTCGTCACCGCGGCGAGCGAACTGGCCCGGAACACCCTGGTCCACGGCGGAGGGGGGCGGGTCGAGATCACCGCGCTCGCCGACGGCCCGCGGCGTGGGATACGACTGGCCTTCCGCGACACCGGACCCGGCATCGGCGACATCGAACTGGCGCTGACCGACGGCTACAGCAGCGCGTGCGGTCTCGGGCTGGGCCTCGGCGGGGCCAAGCGGCTGGTGGACGAGTTCAGCCTGGACAGCCGGCCCGGCCAGGGCGCTGTCGTCACCGTCGTCGTCTGGGTGGCCGGCGTACCCGCCGCTCGGGCGGGGTCCGGATGACGCGGAGACCTCCGGGGGCACGGGCACCGGGCGAACAACCGCTGCGCCGATCCTGCCGGAAGCCGCCCCCGACCGCGATAGCGTGGAGGTCACAAGGGGAGAGGATGGAGACACCGTGAATGCCTCTGAACCGGTCCCGTCCGTGGAAGCCCAGCTGCGCGCGGCTCCGCCCCACGCCCTGGTGGCCACGGCCGGCCGTCTGCTGGCGCAGCGCTTCGGTGCCCGGGACGTGACGCTCCTCCTCGCCGACTACGGCCTGACCGTCCTGCAGCCCGTCACCCATCTGCCGCACACCGGCGATCCGGTCTCCGCGCACGACGGTCCCGCCGGTACCGCCTTCACCACGCAGAAACCGGTGGTCGAAGTGACCACCGACCCGGTCACCGAGCGGGTCCACCTGCCCATCACGGTCCGCGGTGACCGTCTCGGCGTGCTCTGTGTGCGCGTGCCCGACACCGCCACCGACCCGGGCACGGTCCTGCGGCTCGGCGACTTCGCCACCGCGCTGGCCCACGAAGTCGCCACGGCCGGGAGGGACACCGACCTGTACCTCCAGGCCCGCCGCACCCGTCGGCTCACCCTCGCCGCCGAAATGCAGTGGCAGCTCCTGCCGGGCCGGGGCTGCGTGCGCGACGAGTACGTCATCGGCGCCCACCTGGAGCCGGCCTACGCCATCGGCGGCGACAACTTCGACTGGTCCACCAGCGCCGACCACCTCACCCTCACCGTCACCGACGGCATGGGCCAGGGCATCGACGCCTCCCTGCTCACCAGCCTCGCCGTCGGCGCCCTGCGCAACGCCCGCCGCGCCGGCATCGGCCTCGCGGACCAGGCGTGCCTCGCCGACCAGGCCGTCTACTCCCAGTACGGAGGCAAGTCGTACGCCTCCACCCTCCTGCTGCACTTCGACCTCGCCACCGGCAGGGTGCGCGCCGTGGACGCCGGGTCCCCCCAGCTCTACCGCCTGCGCGGCACCACGATCGAACACGTCGCACTCGAGGCCCAGCTGCCTCTCGGCATGTTCGAGGAGACCCTCTACGAAGAGCAGGCGTTCCAGGTCGAAGCGGGCGACCGCCTGGTCGCCATCAGCACCGGCGTCCACGGCACCCGCTCGGCGACCGGAGAGGTGTTCGGCGAGAGCGTCCTGCGCCAGATCCTGAGCGCAACCCGGCAGACACCCCCGCACGAGACCGCCCGGTCGGTCGTCGCCGGGCTGCTCGAACACGTCGGCCACGAGGGTCTGCTCGCGGACGCCGCCGTCGTCTGCGTCGACTGGAACGGCCGCCCTGCCGGGACGTCCCGGGAGGCGCGACCGGACCGCTGACCCTACGGCGCCTCCGGTGGCCGGCACGGTGTCTCGCCGTGTGCCGTGAGGAAAGCCCTCATGCCGCGGACCAGCGCCGCCCGCTCCGCGGGTGCCATGTGCGCCAGCACACCGGCCAGGGCCTGGGTGCGCCGTCGGGCCACGTCTGCCAGCACCCGGCGCCCCTGACCCGTGAGCCTCAGCTGCACCTCACGGCGGTTGTGCGGGTGCAGTGCGCGCTCCAGCATCCCGGCGGCCTCCAGCCGGTCGCACAGCCGGCTGGCGGTGGGGAGCCCGATGTCCAGGCGTTCCGCCAGCCCGGTCAGGTTCACCTCCGGTGCCGACTCCAGGGCCCGGAGCGCCCGCAGCTGGTGCGGGGACAGTCGTAGGGCCGCTTCCTGAGCGGCGAGGGACCACAGGTTCGCAAGGCACTCCACGGCATCGGCGATCTCACGGGCGCCGGCGCTCGGCTCGTCACCCGAGCCCTCAGCGCGATCGTCGGCGCCGCCGGGAAGAGTCACGAACACATCACTTTCCGTAAGATCCGGGTGCTGCGGGGACAACCCATAATCTCTCGCTGTACCCGAGGGGCCGGGGGGCAAGCAGCGTTTGCGGTGCGGGACCACCCGGCCGTGCCGACAGGTACGCCTGAGCGGCCTGCTCACGGTGCGGGCGGCGGCCGTGGGCGCTAAGGGGCGGGTAGGGGACGATCGGCTCCTTTCCGCCGGGCGGGCTTCGCCAGCTCCGCGTTGAACTGGGCGCCGACCAGCAGGGCCAGGTTGGACAGCCACAGCCAGACCAGGAAGACCACGACACCGGCCAGCGAACCGTACAGGCGGTGGTAGGTCGTGACGTGAGAGGTGTAGACGGCGAACCCGAGGGAGACGGCCAGCAGGAGCAGCACCGCCAGGGCGCCGCCCGGCGCCATCCTCCGTACCGGGCGGGAGGGTGCGGGGCCCGAACGGTAGAGGACCAGCACCAGGGTCACGGCGACCACGGCCACGAGCGGCCAGCGCAGCGCGTCCCAGGCGACCTGCGGCCCGGTGCCCAGGTTCAGCGCCCGGCCGAGCCACCGGGTCAGGCCGCCGGTGAGGAACAGCGCGAGGGTGGTCGTCAGGAGCAGCGAGATCAGGACGAGGGCCGTGGCGATGATCCGCGGAGCGGTGCGCCAGACCGGCCGGTCCGCACTGATCCGGTGCATGGCGTGCAGCGCCCGGCGGAACACGCTCAGATAGCTGGAGCCCGACCACAGCGCTCCCGACCCCGCCAGGAAGATCAGCGTCCACGCCGTCGACGGCTGTCCGGCCATCTCCAGCAGGGTGCTGCGCAGCAGCGGGCGGGAGGCGACCGGGGCGGCCTGCGACATCCGGTCGATGACCTCCGGTTCGGCCGTCGGTACGGTCAGACCCACGATCGAGAGGATCACCAGCAGGACCGGAAACAGCGCCAGGACGGCGTAGTACGTCAGCGCGGCGGCCCAGTCGGTGACGTCGTCGTTCCAGACGGTCACCGGCGTGCGGCGCAGCGCCGCCCACCAGCGGGCCGTACGGCCGTCTGCGTCCTCCATGAGGCGGATGCTCTCACCTCCGGCGCTCGGTCGTTCCCCGGCCACGACTGCCGGTCGCCTTCCCGGAAACCCCGCTTTCATGCCCGGAACCCGTCAGCGCGGGCACGGACGTAACCGGATGTGATGGTCCAGTGCGGCTTTTCCGGACGGGTTGCGAGGGCGGGTGCGGGTGCGGGACTGTTGCCGTAAGACATCTATTTCTCCATGGCAGGAAGGTGGTGGGGTGCGCACGTGCGTGCCTCCGCTTGTGTCTTCTTCCCCCGGTACCTCCGCCCGTCCCCCCGATGCCGGCCACCCGGTCGGCGCGACCTGGACTGAGGCCCCCTGTCCCGTTCTCATCGTCGACCGCCACGGCGGCCTCGTCGACGTCAACGGGGCCGCCCGGATACTCCTCCCCGGTGCCGCCGGCGGCGACAGGCTGCACGAGCACGTCCCGTCCTGGCTCTGCGAGGCTCACCAGCGCATCAGTGCCGGCCTGCGCGGTCCGCACGCCGAGCCGCTGAGCGGACCCATCAAGGAGCGCCACTTCGAGGCGCATCCCACGGCGGCCGGCGACGGCGACGTGGTGTGGTGGCTGGTCGACGACACCGACCGCCGCCTGGCCGAGGCCGCGCTGACCGACGCGCAGACGCGTACCGAGATCCTCTCGCAGGTCTCCAGCACCCTGCTGTCCACGCTGAACGTGCCCCGCTGCATGGAGGTGACCGCCGCCATGGCCGCGGAACACCTCGCCGACGCCGCGGTTCTCGTCGCCCCGCCGAAAGGGCGGCGCCACCCCCTGACCTACGCGGTCAGGGGCGGGCCCGTCACCCAGGTCGCCCGGCTGGTCGACGTCACCGGCGTCCCGGGCCTGACCGAGGCCCTGCAGGGCTTCCCGCCCGTACCGGCCCGGTGGATAAACCCCGCCGACATCCCCGACTGGGTCACCCCGGACGGTTTCGCCGGTCCGGTCGGCTCCGTGATCGTCGCCCCGCTCCCCGGTCACGGCGTACCCGCCGGGGCCCTGATCCTGGTGCGCTCCAGCACCGAGCAGTCCTTCACGGAAGGCGAGGAGGTCTTCGCCCGGCTCTTCGCCGCCCGCGCCGGCGCCGCCCTGTCCGCCGCCCGCCTCTACAGCGAACAGGCCACCGTCACCGCCACGCTGATGCGCGAGTTGCTGCCGCCGCCGCTGAGCAGCGTGCACGGGGTGGAGTACGCCGGCGGCTACCGCGCGGCCAAGGACCACGAGCGGGTCGGCGGGGACTTCTACGACGTCCACCCCGGCTCCGACCCTTCCCAGGACACCTTCGTCGTCCTCGGCGACGTCGCGGGCAAGGGCCTGGACGCGGCCGTGCTCACCGGCAAGATCCGCAACACGCTGCACGCGCTGCTGCCGCTGACCGACGACCATCAGCGGGTGCTCGACCTGCTCAACGGCGCGCTCCTCTCCTCCCACCACGCCCGTTTCGCCACGCTGGTCCTCGCCTCCGTCCGCCGCCGCGGCAGCCGAGCCGAGCTCCGGCTGACCAGCGCCGGCCACCTGCCGCCGCTGATCGTCCGCGCCGACGGCACGGTGGAGGAGGTGCCCGCCCAGGGGTCCCTGGTCGGTGCGCTGCCCACCGTCACGGCGCACACGGTCCGCACGGTGCTGGCGCCCGGGGAGACGTGCCTGCTCTATACCGACGGCATCACCGAAGCGCGCGGCGGCCCGCTCGGCGACGAGTTCTTCGGCGAGCACCGCCTGCGCCGGGCCCTGTCGGAGTGCGCGGGCCTCCCGGCGGAAGCGGTCGTGGAACGGGTGCAGATGCTCGCCGCCCAGTGGCTGGGCGCGGGCCGCCACGACGACATGGCCGCCGTCGCCATCAGCGTTCCCCGGACCGGCCCGCTGACCGTTCTCAACGGGCGGGCAGGCGGGAAGACCAGGAGGGGCACGTGAGGTATCCCACCGCGGCGGCCGATCTGCCGGACCGGCTGTGGCAGGCAGTGGCCGACGGCGACGCATTCGCGGCCGTCGACATCCTCCACAAGGCGGCCGACGGTGTGGACGAGGAGACGCTGCTCCTGGAGGTGATCGCACCCGTTCAGGAGAAGGCCGGGACCGAATGGGCCGCCGGCCGCATCACCGTGGCACAGGAACACGCCGCGACCGCCGTCAACGAGCGGGTGGTCGCCACCCTGGCCCACCGCCGCGCGGCGCCCGAACGCCACGCCCCTCGCCCCGGCCGGGTGACGGTCGGCTGCGTCGACGGCGAATGGCACACCTTCCCCGCCCGGCTCGTCGCCGAGGTGCTCCGGCTGCGCGGCTGGCAGGTCGACTACCTGGGCGCCCGGATCCCCACCCCTCATCTGGTCGCCCACATGCACCTCACCAACCCCGACGCCGTCCTGCTGTCCGCATCGGTCCCCACCCGCCTGCCGACCGCCCACGCCGCCGTCACCGCCTGCCAGGCCATCGGCGTCCCCGTCCTGGCGGGCGGCCGGGCCTTCGGCGCGGACGGCCGCCACGCCCGGGTTCTGGGCGCCGACCGGTGGGCGGCCGACGCCCGCGGCGCGGCCACCGTGCTCGAGGCGGGCATCGACCGGCCCGGCCCGGCGGCGATCCGCCAGGTGGCGGACGACCTGCCGCACCTGGCCGACCAGGAGTACACGATGGTCGTCCAGTCCCGGCCGCCACTCGTCAAACAGACGCTGGCCGACCTCGAAACCCGCTTCCCGGGCATGCGCGGCTACGACGACGCCCAGCGCGAGCACACCGCGCAGGACATCGCCCACATCGTCGACTTCCTGGCCACCGCGCTCTACGTCGACGACCCCGGGATCTTCACCGCGTTCCTGGCCTGGACCGCCGACATCCTCGAGGCCAGGCACGTGCCCGCCCGTTCCGTGGCGATCGGCCTGGACAGCCTGGCCGCGCAGCTCCGCGAGTTCCCCCGCACCCTCGGCCTCCTCCGCCGAGGCAGTGCCGTGGTGCTCGACCGCCCCACCCGTCCTGTCCCCGGCCCCCATCTCCCCGCATGACCAACCTGCACCCCACCGAATTCGCCGTCACCGTCTACCGCACCGCCGGCACGCTCACCGTGCGGGTGGCCGGCGAGCTCGGCCACGACACCAGCGACGGCCTGAGCGACGTGGTCGCCCGGCACCTCACAGCCGACGAGGCGGGGCTCAGCGACGTACGGCTGGACTTGACGGTCCGCCGCCGGGCCGGCGCCGTCGGCGCCACGCTGCATCTGGAGCACCGGCCCGACGTCCTGGAGCGGATGCTGCGCCTGACGACCGCGAGAGGTGACGGTTAGTGCCCCGGCTCTCCCTTCGTAAACAAGACGTTGTCGGGGCGTACGCCTCACATGGAAGGGCAGACGGGCGCCAGGAGGTTGATAACTATGGTTCCCCTGCTTCTCGTTCTGCTGCTGGCGCTGATCCTCTTCGGAGCCGGCTTCGCCCTCAAGGTCCTCTGGTGGGTCGCCGTGGCCGTCCTGGTGCTGTGGCTCCTCGGCTTCGTCATGCGCTCCACGACCTCGGGCGGTGGCCGCAGCCGGTGGTACCGATGGTGATCTGACACCCGCACACGCGGTCACTTCGCAGGGCCCGGCCGAGGGACGGCCGGGCCCTGCGCGCGTTCCGGACGCGCGGGCGGCACCGTAGAAGTACCGGGGAGCGCGACTATGGAGGCGGCGGTGCACGTGGAGGATGCGAGGCTCTGTCTGGTGACCGGCGCCAGCGGCTACATCGGCGGGCGGCTGGTGCCGGAACTGCTGGACGCCGGGTACCGGGTGCGCTGCCTGGTGCGCACGCCGCGGAAGCTGCGCGACCAGCCGTGGGCCGGACGGGTGGAGGTCGCGCGCGGCGACGTCACCGACGCCGGCTCGGTGGCGGCGGCGATGGAGGGCGTCGAGGTCGCCTACTACCTGGTGCACGCGCTCGGCACCGGCCGCGACTTCGAGCGGACCGACCGGGAGGCGGCCCACGTCTTCGGCGAGCAGGCCCGCAGGGCCGGTGTCGGCCGCCTGGTCTACCTGGGCGGGCTGACCCCGGCAGGCGTGCCCGAGCGGGAACTCTCCCCGCACCTGCGCTCCCGCGCCGAGGTGGGGCGCATCCTCCTCGGCGCAGGCGTGCCGACGGCCGTGCTGCGGGCCGCCGTCATCATCGGCTCCGGGTCCGCGAGCTTCGAGATGCTGCGCTACCTCACCGAACGGCTGCCGGTCATGGTCACCCCGCGCTGGGTGCACACCCGCATCCAGCCGATCGCCGTACGGGACGTGCTGCGCGTCCTCGTCGGCTGCGCCGGCCTGCCGGCCGACGTCAGCCGGGCCTTCGACATCGGCGGCCCCGAGGTGCTGACGTACGTGGAGATGATGCAGCGCTACGCAGCCGTCGCCGGGCTGCCCCGGCGGCTCATCGTCCCCGTGCCCGTGCTCACCCCCGGCCTGTCCAGCCAGTGGGTCGGCCTGGTCACCCCCGTACCGGCCGCCATCGCCCGTCCGCTCACGGAATCGCTGCGCCACGAGGTGGTGTGCCGGGAGCGGGACATCGAGCGGTACGTGCCCAGCCCGCCCGGCCACCCGATCGGTTTCGACCGCGCCGTCGCCCTCGCACTGGAGCGGGTGCGGGACGCACAGGTCGCCACCCGCTGGTCCTCCGCCTCCGTGCCGGGCGCGCCCAGCGACCCGCTGCCCACCGACCCGGACTGGGCGGGCGGCAGCCTCTACAGCGACGTGCGCGAACGTCACGCCCAGGTGGCGCCCGACGCGCTGTGGGACGTCGTCGAGGGCATCGGGGGCGAGAACGGCTGGTACTCCTTCCCGCTGGCCTGGGCGGTGCGCGGCCGGCTCGACCGCCTCGCCGGCGGGGTGGGCCTGCGCCGGGGACGCCGGGACGCCCGGCGGCTGCGGGTCGGCGACTCGCTGGACTTCTGGCGGGTGGAGGAGATCCAGCACGGACGGCTGCTGCGGCTGCGCGCCGAGATGCGGCTGCCCGGCCTGGCCTGGCTGGAAATGCACGTCGACGCGGACGGGGCCGGCGGCGCCCGCTACCGGCAGCGGGCCCTGTTCCACCCGCACGGACTGCTCGGCCAGCTGTACTGGTGGAGCGTGTCGCCCTTCCACGCGGTCGTCTTCGGCGGCATGGCCCGTAACATCGTCCGCGCCGCCGAACGCGCGCAGCAGCGCGGCCCCGCGTCCCAGAGGGAAGGCTGACACCGATGCGCGTCTCGGTCGTGCTGTTCACCTCCGACCTCCGCTTGTACGACCACCCGCCGCTGCACGCGGCCCTGGCGGCCGCCGACGCGGTCGTACCGCTCTTCGTGCGCGACCGTGCCGTGGCCGCGGCCGGGTTCGCCACCCCCAACCGCAGCGCGTTCCTCGCCGACTGCCTCGCCGATCTCGACGCCGGGCTGCGCGAGCGCGGCGGGCGGCTCGTGGTGCGCTCCGGCGACCTGGTGGAGGAGGTGTGCCGCGTGGTCCGCGAGGCGGACGCCGACGAGGTGCACCTGTCGGCGGCGCACAGCCGCTTCGCCACGCGGCGCGAGGCGCGGCTGCGGCGGGCGCTGGAGTCCGACGGGCGCCGTCTGTCCGTGCACGACGCGGTCACCGTGGCCGTACCGCCCGGCGAGCTGACCCCCGCCTCGTCGGACCACTTCGCCGTCTTCACGCCGTACCTCCGGCGCTGGACGCAGGTCCGGCTGCGCGCGGCCGTCGGCGCCCCGCGCCGCGTCCCCGTGCCCGACCACGTCCGGGGCGAGCCGCTGCCCGTCCGCGGCGCCGTCCCCGGTGTCTCGCCCGCCCTGCCGGCCGGCGGGGAGAGCGAGGGCCGCAGGCGGATGACCGCCTACTGGCGCAACGGGCTGGACGCCTACGACGAGATCCGCGACGACCTGGCCGCCGACGCCACCTCCAAGCTCTCCCCGCACCTGCACTTCGGCACCCTGTCCCCGGTGGAACTCGTCCACCGGGGACGCAGCCACGGCGGTCCGGGCGCCGAGGCGCTGGTCCGGCAGCTCGCCTGGCGTGACTTCCACCGCCAGGTCCTCGCCGCCCGCCCCGACGCGGCGCACACCGACTACCGCACCCGGCACGACCGCTGGCGCACCGAGAGCACCGCGCGGGACGACATCGAGGCCTGGCAGCAGGGCCGTACCGGCTATCCGGTGATCGACGCGGCGATGCGGCAACTGCGCCACGAGGGCTGGATGCACAACCGCGCCCGGCTGCTGACCGCCAGCTTCCTGACCAAGACGCTCTACGTCGACTGGCGGATCGGCGCCGCGCACTTCCTGTACTGGCTGGTCGACGGGGACGTGGCCAACAACCAGCTCAACTGGCAGTGGGTGGCCGGCACCGGCACCGACACCCGCCCCAACCGCGTGCTGAACCCGGTCACGCAGGCGAAGAAGTACGACCCCGAGGGCACCTACGTGCGCCGCTGGCTGCCCGAACTGCGGGGCGTCGAGGCCCCGGCGGTGCACGAGCCCTGGAAACTGCCCGGCCCCGACCGGGCGGCGCTGGACTACCCCGACCCGGTGGTGGAGCTGTCCGAGGGCCTGGAGCGCTTCCGCAGGGCCCGCGCCCGCCCGCAGTGACCTCTCGCTCCCGGGGGCCGTTGGTCAACCGCGGCGGGCCGGTCGCGCCGCCCACCGCAGGGCGGCCGAGCGGCCCCCGTCGGGCACCGTCCACAGCGGGTGGCCGCGCAGACCCCAGCGCTCCAGCAGCGCGTTGGCGGCGAGGAAACCACTGGTCGCGGCGCGTTCCATCAGCGCCACCGGCAGATCCGTGCGCACCGCGTCGCCCGCGACGACCAGGCCCGGCACGGGCGTGCGCACGGTGGGCCGGTCGCGGTGTCCGCCGACCGGGAACAGCGGGCAGTCGGCCCGCCATTCGTGGCGGGCGTCCAGCACACGGGCCCGGCGGGTCTCCGGGTAGACGCGGTGCAGCGCGGCGAGCAGCTCCTTCTGCCACCGCTCCCGATCGGTGTCGCCGGGCAGCGCGTAGGCGTGCAGTTCCACCACCGAGCCGCCGGTGCGGGCGGCCCAGCGGGCGGCCTCGCCCTCCCAGCGCTCCAGGACGCTGACGTTGTCCAGGGGGCCGTAGCCGCTGGTGCCCAGGAAGCCGGGCCGGTCGCCGCGCACCGGCCGGTCCAGCCACAGCCGGGAGACCAGGAACGGCGGCGCGGTGCGCAGCCGCGCCATCCGCTCGCGCCACGGCGTGTCCCCGAGGCGCGCGGAGCGGGCGACCAGGGCGCGCAGGGCGCCCGGGTCCGCGGCCAGCACCACGGCGTCGCAGCGCTCCTCCGCGCCGCCGGCGGCCACGGCGAAGCCGCCGCCGGGCAGGGCCGTCACCGCCTCGACGGCGGTCGCCGTGCGCAGCTCCGCCCCGCGACGGGCCAGATACCCGGAGAGCGGATCCCACAGTGCCTGCGGGAACGGTTCGGTGGGTACGTCGAACAGCAGTCCCTCGGCCGATCCGAGGAAGTAGATGTGGAACATCAGCGCCATCTCCGCCGCCGACAGCACGCCCGGGTCGGCGAAGAAGCTGCGTGAGAAGACCTCGAAGGCGAGATGCCGTGCCGCGGCCGGGAAGCGGATCTCCTCCAGGAGGTCGTGGGCGCTGGTCGCGTCCAGCCGGTCGTACACGTCCGGTACCCGCACGTCGAGCAGCCCGAGCGCGGCCCGGACGTTCATCCGCGCCAGGTCGCGCACCCGGAAGGAGGGGCTGAGGGCGGCGAACCCGAGGGCGCCGAGCGGCGGGGTGCGCGGGACGTGCCGGAAGCCGTCGCGGGCGCCGTCCGCGTGCCGCAGCGGGTAGTCGGGCAGGCCGGTGAGGCGGGACAGGGCCGGGTCGGTGCGGCGCAGCAGGGCGCGCAGGTTGTAGTACTGGCGGAAGAAGGCGTGGAAACCGCGGCTCATGGTGACCGTGCTGCCGTCGGCCAGCCGCGTGGGCCGGCCGGCCAGCCGGCCGCCGAGTGCCTCCTCGCGCTCGTACAGCGTGACCCGTACCCCGCGCTCAACCAGCGCGGTCGCCGCGGACAACCCGGCGATGCCGCCGCCGACGACCGCGGCGTGCGGCGCGCGGGCGGGGTCCGCCCGCAGGGCCCCGGGCGGTGCGGGCAGCAGCCGGGCCAGCCGGTCGCGGCCGGGGCGGGGGGCGCGGCGGGTCACCGGGAGCCCTCCCCGGCGGCCCCGCCGTGCTTCCCGTCGGCCGGCCGGCGGGCCACCACGGTGTGCGTGATGCCGGTCTGCCAGCCGGGCAGCGGCAGCACCCGCACCCGCTCGAAGCCGGCCCGTTCGACCCGCCGGCCCAGCGCGTCGGCGGTGTCGAAGCCGACGACGCTGTGCCACAGGTGGCGGTAGAGCGGCCCGTCCCCCAGCAGCGTGGCGACCGGCAGCACCAGTCCGCCGCACACCGCGGTCCACACCGCGCGGTGCACGGCCCGCCCGCTCAGCGCGTACTCGTGCACCGCGAGGCGGCCGTGCGGTGCGAGGAGCCGGCGGGCGGCGGCGAGTACGGCGTCCGGGTCGGCGGTGTTGCGCAGCAGGTACGCGGCGAAGACCGCGTCGAACGGGCCGTGCACCCCGGCCTCGGCCAGTCGCTCCACCGGCGCGTGCACGAAGCGCACCGGCCGGGGCGTGCGCCGTGCGGCGGCGCGCCGGAGCATGCCCGCGGAGGCGTCGACGGCGGTGATGTCCGCGCCGGGCAGTACGGCGGCCAGCGCGGCCGTGGACGCCCCGGTACCGCAGCCCAGGTCGAGCACCCGCAGCCCGCTCCCGTCCGGCGGGAGGCCGAGCCGCCGGGCCGAGCGGCGCAGCTGGGCGTGGTATCCGGGGTTGGCGGCCACCAGCGTGTCGTAGCTGCGGGCGGCGTGGTCGAAGGCGCCGGCCAGTTCGGCGTCGTGCAGGACGGGGATGCCGGGCCGGGGGGTGCGGGGTGGCGGGGGCATGGGTCGTGGCTCCGGTGGTCAGGCGGCGGGAGGGGTCCGGCGTGGGGCGAGGGGCAGGGTCAGGGCCGAGGCGAGCATGGCGGCGACCGGCACGTGCGCGCCGATGCGCAGGTCGTCCGCCAGGCCGGTGCGGCCGTCCAGGAAGCGCAGCAGCCGCGGTGCGGGCACGCGCGTGAACAGGCGGAAGAAGAAGGCCGGCCCGTCCACCCGGCCGCGGTCGAGGGCGTGCAGCAGGACGGCGTCCATGAGGCGGGCGCGGGCGGAGTGGGGGCGGGGCGGGAGCGGTCGCCGCCCGGTGTGCAGGGCGGCGGCGACCGCGGCCGTCTGCCGCTGTACGGCGCTGAAGGTGTAGCCCGTCGAGGGGCGGGTCGCGCCGGCGCAGGCGCCGATCCGGTACACGTCCGGCGCGGTCCGCCGGGGGAAGCGGGCGTCGGTCATCGGGATCACGCCCTGCTCGCACCCGGTGACCTCGTACTCCTCCAGGCCCAGCACGCGCCCCGCGTAGTCCCGCAGCGCCCGGTCGTACCCGGCACCGTCGAGCACCCGGCCGGAGAACTCCGTGTACTCCACGAGCGCCTCGCTCGGGCCGACCGGCAGCACGTAGCCGAAGGACAGCCCGTGCGCCGGCTGAGGCGTGCGGAAGTCCATCAGCTCCACGACGGACGGATCGAAGACCGGCCGCGCGCTGCGGACGAACCAGCCGCGGAAGTGCTGCAGCAGCGTCGTACGGGCGGGTGGCAGGCGGGGCAGCGGGCGGGAGTCGAACACCCGGCGGGCGCGTACGGCGACCCCGGTGCCGTCCGCGCGCCGGGCGTGCACCAGGGCGCCGCGGCCGGGCACCGGGGTGATCCGGTCCACGGCCGCCTCGACCCGGGTGACCCGGCCGCCGCTCGCTGACATCGCCCGGCCCGCCAGTTCCTCGAAGGCGTCGGAGCGCAGCATCTTGTAGCGCAGCGGGGCGATGCCGGCGGTCACGGCCGTGCCGTCGGCGCCGCGGACGCGCAGCCGCTGCCAGGAGGCGGTCAGGGCCTCGTCGTAGGGGCCGCCGTCCGGTTCCCAGAAGCACCAGGTGCGCGGGGCGGCGCGCGCCGGGCCGGGCGGGGCGGCCAGCAGCACGGTGTCCAGCCGCCGGGCGTGCGCCGGCGGCCGGGCCAGACGCAGCGCGAGCGACAGCCCCGCCGCGCCGGCCCCCACGACGGCCACATCGGCCTCCAGCTCCACGACCCTCGCTCCTCTCGGTGGCCGCCGTCGTCCCCGTGCGCGGCCCGCGTCCCGTGGTGTGACGTGCGTCCGGCCGACCGGACCGTACGGATGCGGCACCCGGCGTGTCGCGTGTCACCCGCCTCGCAGCGCACCGCATCATCCGAACGGCGCAGCCGCTTCGGCGCCCCGCGCGGAAGGGACACATGCAGGGGATGTGACGACCGGCGAGAGGAACCGCGATGCGCTCCACCCACGACACCCGCCGGCGCCCGGCGCCGCCCGGCGCCGCCGCGCCCGCCCCTGGAGGAGTCCGTTGAGCCGAGCCGTGCAGGGGCCCACCGACCACGTGGTGGTCGTCGGTGCCGGGCTGGCCGGCCTGTCCGCCGCCCTGCACCTGCTCGGCGCGGGCCGCCGGGTGACCGTGGTCGAACGCGACGCCGGGCCCGGCGGACGCGCCGGCCGGCTGGAGCGGGGCGGTTACCTGATCGACACCGGGCCCACCGTGCTGACCATGCCGGAGACCGCCGACGAGGCGTTCGCGGCGGTCGGCGCCTCGCTGTACGACCGCGTCGAGCTGATCCCGCTGCATCCGGCCTACCGGGCCCGGTTCGCCGACGGCAGCACCCTCGACGTGCACACCGACGCCGACGCGATGGAGGCGGAGGTGGAGCGCTTCGCCGGGCCCGGTGAGGCCGCCGGCTACCAGCGCCTGCGGCACTGGCTGACCGAGCTGTACCGCGCCGAACGGCACCGGTTCCTCGACGCCGACTTCGACTCGCCCCGGCAGCTGCTGGGGCCCGGGCTGCTCGGGCTGGCCCTGCTCGGCGGCTTCGGCCGCTGGGAGGCCGCCGTCGCCCGGCACCTGCGCGACGAACGGCTGCGCCGCGTCTTCACCTTCCAGGCCCTGTACGCCGGGGTGCCCCCGGCACGCGCCCTGGCCGCCTACGCGGTCATCGCCTACATGGACACCGTCGCCGGCGTGTACTTCCCGCGCGGCGGCATGCACGCCCTGCCGCGCGCGATGGCCGAGGCGGCCGAGGAGGCGGGGGCGACCTTCCACTACGGACACGCGGTCACCCGGCTGGAACGCTCCGGTGACCGCGTCACCGCCGTGCTCGCCGGCGACCGTCGCATCCCCTGCGACGCGGTCGTCCTCACCCCCGACCTGCCCGTCGCCTACCGCCTGCTGGGCCGCACCCCGCGCCGCCCGCTGCGGCTGCGGCACGCCCCGTCGGCGGTGGTCCTGCACGCCGGCTGCGACCGCACCTGGCCCGGACTGGCCCACCACACGCTGTCCTTCGGCCGTGCCTGGCGGCGCACCTTCGACGAACTCACCCGCACCGGCGACCTGATGAGCGACCCCTCCCTGCTGATCACCCGGCCCACCGCGACCGACCCCGCGCTGGCCCCACCCGGCCGCCACCTGCACTACGTCCTCGCTCCCTGCCCCAACTCCGACATCGGGCCCCGCGCCGCCGACTGGCCGGCCCTGGGCCCGCGCTACCGCGACAGCGTGCTGCGCACCCTGGACCGCCGCGGCCTGGCCGGCATCGCCGCCGCGATCGAGGAGGAGTGCCTGGTGACGCCGGCGGACTGGACCGCGCAGGGGCACGCGGCCGGTACGCCGTTCTCCGCGGCGCACACCTTCGCCCAGACCGGCCCGTTCCGCCCCCGCAACCTGGTCCGCGGCACGGCCAACGCCGTCCTCGCCGGCTGCGGCACCACACCCGGCGTGGGGGTGCCGCCCGTACTGCTGTCGGGCAAGCTCGCCGCCGCCCGCCTCACCGGCACCGGCCGCACCCCTCGGCCGGCCGGAATCCCGACCCGCCGGGAAGGAGCCCACGCATGATCGACAGCGCCGGAACGCCGGCCCGTCCGGACGCAGCCCCGCTGGCAAGAAGCCCGCGCACGACTCGCAGCGCCGGGTTGCAGGCCCGCCGGGAAGGAGCCCGCACATGACCGGGACGCCGCACCCCCGCCGGGACGGTCCGCCCGGAGGGTGCCCGGGTGTGGTCCGCCTCGCCGGGGCGCCGCTCCATCGCCCGGATCCGGTGCCGTCCGGGAGGTGCCCGGGTGTGGCCCGCGTCGCCGGGGTGCCGGTCTGCCCGGGTTTCGGCCGGGGCGGAAGGAGCCCAGGTGTGGTCCGCGGTGCCGGGGTGCGGGGCCGCTTGGTTGTCGGCCCGGGCGGAAGGAGCTTGCGCGTGGCTCGCGGTGCCGGGGTGCGGGGCCGGCCCGATGTCGGTCCGGCCGGGAGGTGTCCGCGGGTGATCCGCAGCGCGGGGACGTCGGACCGGGTGTGTGAGGTTCGTTCATGACGGCGCGGGAGTTGGATGCCGCGGGGATCACCGAACCGGAGTTGCGGGCCGCCTACACCCGGTGCCGGGAGCTGAACGCACGGCACGGCCGCACCTACTTCCTCGCCACCCGGCTGCTCACCCCCGGCCGGCGCCCCGCGGTGCACGCCCTGTACGGCTTCGCCCGTTGGGCCGACGACATCGTCGACTCCCTCGACAGCACCGCCGGCCCGCACGCCCGCGCCCGCGCGCTGGACCGGCTGGACGCCGATCTCGCGCGCGGCCTGGCCGGTGGCACGGGAGCCGAGCCGGTGGTGCGGGCGCTCGCGGACACCGCCCGCCGCTACGCCATCGACCACCGCCACTTCGCCGACTTCCTCGCCGCCATGCGCAGCGACCTGACGACCGCCTCCTACGCCACCTACACCGACCTGCGCCGCTACATGCACGGCTCCGCCGCGGTGATCGGCCTGCAGATACTGCCGGTACTCGGCACGGTGGCGCCCCGTCGGCAGGCCGAGCCGTACGCCTCCGAACTGGGCGTCGCCTTCCAGCTGACCAACTTCCTGCGGGACGTGGGGGAGGACCTGGACCGCGGACGCGTCTACCTCCCCGAGGACCTCCTCGCCGCCCACGGCGTCGACCGCGGCCTGCTCCGCCACTGCCGGGCCACCGGCAGTTCCGAACGGCGGGTCGTGCACGCGCTGCGGGAGTTCGCGTCGCTCACCCGGGCCGCCTACCGGCGCGCCGCCCCCGGCATCGACCTGCTCGACCCGGTCTCCCGGCCCTGCATCCGCACCGCGTTCGTCCTGTACGGCGGCATCCTGGACGCCGTCGCGGGCACCGGGTACGCCGTACTGCACCGCCGTGCCGCGGTACCCCGGCGGCGCCGGGCCCTGGTCGCCGCGGACGGCCTGGTGCGGCTGGCCGCGGCCCGCACCGCGGCACGCCTGGCCGGGAGCCGGACGGTGCCGCCCGCCGCACCTCCGGCACCCCACGCCGCCGTCCGCTCCCCGCGCGGCCACGAGGAGGCCGTGTGAGCCCCCTCCCGCCGTCCCGCCCCCGGCGGCTGCCGCTGAGTCTGCGCCGCGCCCCCGTCGCCTGGGAACGGCAGCGCCCCACCTGGCGCGAGGCCCGCCCCGCGCTGATCGCCGACGCGCTCGAACGGGCCCGGGCCCGCCCCGCCGGCAACTGGTACGTCGTCGGCGCCTCCCGGGGCCTGCGCCCCGGCCGGCCGCTGGCCCGCACGGTGGCCGGACGGGAGATCGTGCTGTGGCGGAACGCCGAGGGGCGCCCGGTGGCCGGTCCGGGAAGCTGCCCGCACCTGGGCGCCCCGCTCGGGGACGGCGCGGTGCGCTGCGGCACGCTGGTGTGCCGCTGGCACGGACTGGCCCTGGACGGCGCGCCGTTCGCGGGCTGGGCGCCGTATCCGGCCCACGACGACGGGGTGTTGCTCTGGGTACGGCTGGACGAGGCCGGTGCGGAGGAACCCACCGGCCGCCCGCCGGTGCCGGCGCGCCCCGCGGCGGCCGGGGCACTGACGGCCGTGTACACCGGGGTGGGCCGGTGCGAGCCCGAGGACGTCGTCGCCAACCGGCTCGACCCCTGGCACGGGGCGTGGTTCCACCCGCACTCCTTCACCGACCTCACCGTGGTCCGGGTCCCGGGGCCGGGCGTGGACGGGGACGGGGACGCGTTCACGGTGGACGTGTCGTTCCGGGTCGCCGGGCGGCTGGTCGTCCCGGTGCGCGCGGTGTTCACCGCGCCGGGGCCACGCACGGTGGTGATGCGGATCGTGCGGGGCGAGGGGGAGGGTTCCGTCGTGGAGACCCATGCCACCCCGCTCGGGCCGGACGTGCTGGGACGGCCGCGCACGGCGGTCGTGGAGGCCGTGGTCGCCACTTCCGGCCGGACGGGATTCACCGCGGCCCGCCATGCCGCCCCCCTGCTGCGCCCCTTGGTCCGGGCCGCCGCCGCCCGCCTGTGGCGGGACGACCTGGCGTACGCCGAGCGCCGCTGGACGCTACGCGCGTCCGGGCGTCTCCCCGGCTGAGCGCGGGGGCGGCCGTCCGGTGGGTCCCCGGCTGCCGGAGGGTTTCATCTCGTTGTCATAGACGCGTCACTGAGAGCGAGTTAGAGTTACCCCAAGATCACGCACCGCCGCCACACCGGCAGTCCGTGACATACAGGCAACACCATTGCCGTCCACGGGGGAAGGGGAAAGGCGTGCATGTCACGCGTGCGCTCGTCGCGCCGAGGGAAAGCCACTCCGGGCCGTCGCAGGCGTCGGTCCGCGAGCAGACGGACGACCACTTAGCGCTCACCGACGCCCTGCCGCCCGGGCGAGCGAACTCCCGTCCCACTGACCGGAGTCGGCGGCTCCCACACCGCGAGCAGCGGTGTCCTCACCAGCACGGCGGAGTCCCCGCGACGCACCGGCGACTCGCCGCGTCCGGGGAAGGCCCTTCCGCCGGTACCCGGACCGCCCCGTGTCCGCGCGCTCGGGCGCGCCTCCCACGCTGTCGCACCGGGCAACTCATCGACGGGCCGGGCACTTTCCACGGCTGAGGCCGCGCTCTCCTGACGTCCGGCCGGACGGGGTGGGCAGCACCCCGCCGGCGCACCCGGCTCACGTCCGCGTCCCGTCCCGCGACGGCCCTGCCCCGCGTCCTCGGGCTGCCCGCGCCCTCCCGCGCCCGGGTCCGTCGTCGGCGCGCCGTCGGCACCGCACCACTCGTACCACCTCCGTCACGCTCAACCCGTTTCCGAAGGTGCTCGATGATCTTTCGCAATGCGTACGACCTGGTCCTCGACGACCTTTTCCTCGACCTGAGCGGTTTCATCCCCGGCGTCGACCTCACGCTCAAGATCGAAGGCCTCAACCTCGCGGGGTCCATCAAACTGAAGGCGGCCGTGGGCCTGTTGGAGGACCTGGAGCGCCGTGGCGTGCTCAAGCCAGGCGGCCGGGTCATCGAGTCGTCCTCCGGCAACCTCGGCATCGCGCTCAGCTCGGTCTGCGCGGCCCGCGGCTACCGGTTCACCTGTGTGGCGGACCCCAACACCGCGGCCACCAGCGTCCGTCTGATGCGGGCCTACGGCGCCGAGGTGGTCATCGTCGACCGCCGGGACGCCAACGGCGGCTTCCTCCAGTCCCGCATCGACCACATCCACGCCCGGCTGCGCGAGGACCCCGGTCTGGTGTGGCCCAACCAGTACGCCAACGAGGCCAACCCGCAGGCCCATTACCGGCGCACCGCCCCGGCCCTGCTCAAGGAGCGCGAGGTCGACGTCCTCTTCGTCGGCGCGGGCACCACCGGCACGCTCATGGGCTGCGCCGAGTACTTCCGCGAGCACTCGCCCGGCACCCGCATCATCGCGGTCGACACGGCCGGCTCGGTCACCTTCGGGGCCTCCCCGGCCCGTCGGCACATCCCCGGCCTGGGTACCAGCCGGCGTCCGGAGATCTTCCGTGACGGGCTCGTGGACGAGGTCGTCATGGTGCCGGAGGCCGAGGCGGTGCGCATGTGCCGGCGGCTCGCGACCGGACGGGGCATCCTCGCCGGCGGCTCCACCGGATCGGTGCTCGCCGCGGTCGAGACCCGGCACCGCGACATCCCCGAGGGCGCCTCGGTGGTCGCCATCAGCCCCGACCTCGGCGAGCGCTACCTCGACACGATCTACGACGACGACTGGGTCGGCGAGCGCTTCGGCGCCGTCGACGACTGACCCGGACCCGGTTGCCGTCTCCGCCCCACCGAGCAACACGCACAGAGATTGAAGGAGTCACCATGTTCGAATTCGATGTCGTCAACGGCCGTACCGTCCGGGACATCGTCCGGGACGGCCGCCGGGACATCGTCCGGGTCGTGCGCGACACCTACCTGGCCCACCACGCCGGGCGTTCCGTGAACCCGGACAGCTACTTCCTCCGCTTCCCCGAGAAGCCGGCGGACCGGATCATCGCCCTGCCCGCCTACCTCGACGGCGAGCGCGAGGTCGCCGGCATCAAGTGGATCGCGAGCTTCCCGGCCAACATCGAGCGCGGCATCCCCCGCGCCTCGGCCACGCTCGTCCTGAACGACGCCGAGACCGGCTACCCGTTCGCGCTCCTGGAGGCCTCGCAGATCAGCGCCGCCCGCACCGCCGCCTCGGCCGTCCTGGCGGCGGACGTCCTCACCGGCGGCCGCAAGGGCGGCCGGCTCGCGGTGGTGGGCGCGGGCATCATCGCCCGCAACATCCTGGAGTTCTTCCACGCCGAGCAGTGGACGTTCGAGCAGGTCGTGGTGCACGACCTGAGCCAGGAGTACGGCACGGCCCTGGCGGCCCACGCCACCGAGCGGCTGGCGTACCCGGCGTCCTACGCCGAGACCCTCCAGGAGGCCGTGTCCGGCGCCGACCTGGTCGTCTTCGCGACGACGGCCGGGGAGCCGTACGTCCTCGAACCCGACGCCTTCGCGCCCGGGCAGATCGTCCTCAACATCTCCCTGCGGGACATCGGCCCCGAACTCATCGCCGGCTCCTACAACGTGCTGGACGACGTCGACCACTGCCTGAAGGCCAACACCTCCCCGCACCTTGCCGAACAGAAGTACGGCAACCGGGACTTCATCACCGGCACCCTCGCCGAGGTCATCAACGGCGAGGTCACGGTCGGCACGGACAAGCCGGTCGTCTTCTCGCCCTTCGGCCTGGGCGTCCTGGACCTCGCCGTGGGCCTCGAAGTGCACCGTGTCGCGGCCGAGTCGGGCCGCGTCACCGCCATCGCCGACTTCTTCGGGGAGACCGAGCGGTGGTGACGACTTCCCCCCAGCGGACCGCGGTCGCGGGCACCGTCGGCATCATCGGCCTGGGCTCGCGCGGCATCGGCGTCCTCGAACGCCTCGTCACCCTCGCCGCACGGCCCCAGTGGGCGGGCCGCCGGCTCGTCGTCGAGGTGGTGGACCCGGACGGCAGCGGCGTCGGCATCCACGCCGTGGACCAGCCCGACCACCTGCTGCTCAACACCGTCTGCGCGCAGGTGAGCCTCTTCCCCGACGAGGCGACGGTCGGCGAGGCCGTCGGCGACCGGGGCCCCGACCTGTACACCTGGGTGACGGCCCGGGGCCTGAAGGTGGCCGACGACGGCTACACGCTCGGCCACGAGGGCCGGCCGGTACGACCGGACGACTACCTGCCCCGGCGAGTGCTCGGCGAGTACCTCGCCTGGTTCCTGCGGCGCCTGCTCGACCGCGTCCCCGAGAACATGGAGGTACGGGTCCACCGCGCCACGGCGACCGGCCTGTCCGCCGGCCCGGACGACTCCCGGCAGATCACCCTGGACACCGGCGAGACCCTGCGGGTGGACACGGTCTTCCTCACCACAGGCCACACCCCGCCGGCCGCCCCCGACCACGGGACACCGGGCGCGTCCCGTCGTATCCACGCGATCTACCCGCCCGCCACGGCCTTCGCGGACGTCGCCGCCGGCCGGACCGTCGCCCTCGGCGGCACCGGCCTGTCGGCCATGGACGTCCTCGCCTCGCTCACCCTCGGCCGGGGCGGCCGGTACGAGGCGGTCGACGGCGGCCTGCGCTACCTGCCCAGCGGACGGGAACCACGCGTCCTGCTGTTCTCCCGGACCGGCATCCCCTTCCGGGCCCGGCCCGCCGCCAACCGCACCGGCGGACCGTACCGGCCGGTGGTGTTCACCTCCGAGGCCCTGGACCGCCTGCGCTCCGCCGGGGACGACCGCCCCCTGAGCCTGCACGGCGACCTGCTGCCGCTGATCCGCACCGAGATGCGCATCGCCTTCCACCGCCGCGGCGCCGCCCTCGCCCGGGGATCCGACGCCGAGCACACCCTGACGGCGCGGCTCCGCGCGGCGGCGGACGCGGGAACCCTGGACGACGAGCTGCGGGCCCTGGACCTGGAACACGCCGAGCGGTTCGGCCACTTCGACCCGCAGGAACTGCTCTTCCCCGACGCCGCCGAGTTCGACTCCAGCGACGCCTACCAGAAGTGGTACGAGGAGCGGCTGCGGTCGGACCTGGTGGAGGCACGGCTCGGCCTCGGCGGCAGCCCCACCAAGGCCGGCCTCGAAGTCCTGCGCGACCTGCGCGACGTCGTGCGCCACGCCGTCGACTTCGGCGGCCTGGACGAGGACTCCCACGACGAGTTCTACGGCTCCTTCACCGCCACCCTCAACCGCTCGGTGACCGGCCCGCAGCTCGACCGGCACGAAGAGCTGCTCGCCCTGCTGGAGGCCGGGATCGTCAGCGTCCCCTTCGGGCCCGCGCCGCGCGTCGAGTGGGACGGGACGGCGTGGCGGATCTCCTCCACCCGCCTCGGCACCGGCCACAGCGCACCGGCCGACTGGCTGGCGTACGCCACCTCGGGCCAGCCCGACGTGGAGGCGACCGGCAGCCCGCTGCTGGCGGACCTCGCAGCCGGCGGACGCATCCGCCGGCACCGCCCCGGCGCCCGCAGCAGCCGCGGTGTCGACATCACGGCGGACCAGCATCCCGTCGCCGCCGACGGCCGGCCCGACCGGAAGGTCCGCGTCCTCGGCCCGCTCTGCGAGGGGGCCACCTTCTACAACCACTACGTGCCCTCGCCCGGCGGCCGCAACCGCGCGCTGGCGGACGCCGACCGGTGCGTCACCGCCGTACTGGCCGAACTCGCCGCCGCCACCGAGCCCGAGACCACCAGGAGCACCGCGCAGTGACCCTCATCGTCCCCACCCGGATCGACGCCGTCGACCAGCTCGCCGAGGAAGGCATCACGGTCACCGTCGAGCCCCGCGAGGCCGGCACCGCGACCCCGGCCGTCGAACTCGCCATCCTCAACCTGATGCCGGACAAGCCGGTCACCGAGACCCAGCTGCTGCGCCTGCTGTCCGGCGCCGGCCTCCCCGTCCGCGTCACCCTGCTGCGCCCCCGGGACCACATCTCCAAGAGCACGCCCGAGGCGTACCTGAAGGAGCACTACCAGACGCACGAGGACGTCGCAGACCGCCGTTTCGACGCCCTGATCGTGACCGGCGCCGCCGTCGAGCTGCTGCCCTTCGAGCAGGTGACGTACTGGGACGAGCTGCGCGGCATCATGGACTGGGCGCGGGAGCACGTCACCTCCGCCCAGTACGTCTGCTGGGGTGCCCAGGCCGCGCTGTACCACCGGTACGGCATCCCCAAGCACGAACTGCCCGCCAAGCTGTTCGGCAACTTCCCGAACACGCTCACCGACCCCTCGTCCCCGCTCCTGGCCGGCTTCCAGCCGGTGGTGACGGTGCCTCAGTCGCGCCACACCGAGAACCTCCGCGCCGACTTCGAGAAGACCGAGGAGCTGCGGATCCTGGTGGAGTCGCCCGAGTCCGGGGTGCACATCGCCGTCAGCCGGGACGGCCGGGAGCTGTACGTCTCCGGGCACCCGGAGTACGACCCCGACACCCTGCTGCGGCAGTTCCGCCGCGACCAGGACAAGGGCGCGGACATCGCCCTCCCGGTCAACTACTTCCCTGACGACGATCCGTCGGCGGCCCCGGTGGAGAACTGGCAGGATCACGGACGGCTCTTCTACCGCAACTGGCTGCGCGGTCTCACGCGCGACGGAATCCCCCTGGCCGACATCACGGCCGAGAAGTCAGGAGTGTAAGCGTGTCGGTTCTTCAGTCACTGGTGTCGTTCGCCCTGGTGTCGGCCCTGTTGGTGATCATGCCGGGTGTGGACACCGCGCTGGTCATCCGCAACACCGTGGCGCGCGGGCGGCTCCACGGGTTCATCACCGGTGTGGGTGTGGGCGTCGGCGCCGTCATCTGGGGCGGGGCGATCGCGGTGGGCATCGGCGCGCTGCTGGACGCCTCCGAGACGGCGTACACCGTGTTCCGGATCGTCGGCGCCGCCTACATGGTCTGGCTGGGCATCGGGCTGTGGCGCTCGGCGAGGGCCATCGGCGCGGGACAGGAGAAGGACACCGAACTGGAGCCCGAGTCCGCCTCGCTGTGGCGCTCCTTCGGCCGCGGCATGCTCAACAACCTGGCCAACCCCAAGGTCGGTGTCTTCTACGGCGCCACCATCCCGCAGTTCATCCCGTCCGGCGTGTCACCCGCGTTCATGGGCACCGCCCTGGCCGCCGTCAACGCGGTGGAGGCGGTGATCTGGTACGGCCTGATCAGCCTCGGCGCCCACGGCCTGCGCACCTGGATGAAGCGCCGCTCGGTCCGCCGCAACGTCGACGCCACGGCGGGCACCGTCATGATCGCCTTCGGCATCGTGATGGCCGTCGAGAGCTGAGCCGCGGCACCGGGGCGGCCGGGGCGGAACCGCAGTCCCGTCTCCGGCCGCCCCGGGTGCACGGCACTCCCGCACCGCCCAGCAGCCCCACACCCGCTAGGGAGAATCCGATGACTTCCCGTGTTGTCCTGGTCGCCGACCCCCTGCCGGCGGCCGCCCTGGAGCGCCTCGGCCCGGGGTACGAGGTGCGCCACTGCGACGGCGCCGACCGTGCGCGGCTCCTGGCCGCGGTGGCCGAGGCCGACGCCCTCCTCGTCCGCAGCGCCACGACCGTGGACGCCGAGGTCCTCGCGGCGGCCCCCCGGCTCGCCGTCGTCGGCCGGGCGGGGGTGGGGGTCGACAACATCGACGTCGCCGCCGCCACCGCGGCCGGTGTCGTCGTGGTCAACGCCCCGGCCGCCAACGTCGTCAGCGCCGCCGAACTGACCTGCGGGCTGCTTCTGGCGGCGGCCCGCGACATCCAGGCCGCGGGCACGGAGGTGAAGTCCGGCGTCTGGCGGCGCAGCACCCACGTCGGCACCGAACTCGCGGGCAAGACCCTGGGGATCGTCGGGCTCGGCCGCATCGGCCTGGCCGTGGCGCGTCGCATGGCCGCCTTCGACATGACGGTCCTCGGCCACGACCCCTACGCCACAGCGGAGACGGCGGACCAGCACGGCATCAAGCTCGTTCCCCTGGAGGAACTGCTGTCCCGGTCCGACTTCATCACCGTCCACGTGCCGCGGACACCGCAGACCGTGGGCCTGATCGGCGAGGCCGAACTCCGCCTGGTCAAGCCCACGGCCTACCTCGCCAACGTCGCCCGCGGCGGCATCGTGGACGAGGCGGCCCTGTACACGGCCCTGCGGGAGTCCCGGCTGGCGGGCGCCGCCCTGGACGTCTTCGACGACGAGCCGTGCACCGACTCGCCCCTCCTCGGACTCGACAACGTGACGGTGACCCCGCACCTGGGCGCCAGCACCCAGGAGGCCCAGGAACGCGCGGCGACGGACGTCATCCGCGCGCTCCTGCAGACCCTCGGCGGCGAACCCGCCCCGGAGGCCCTCAACGCCCCCCGCTCAGCTCGCGGGTGACGGCGGCGTACGGTCCTCGAACGCCGCCAGGATGCGTTCCGCGGCCAGGGTCGCCGTCAGGCGGCCCTCCCTGACCTGGCGTTCGAGGTCGGGGGCGGTCGCACGGACCGCTGGGTCGGCGTGCAGGCGGCCGAGGAGTTCGTCCCGGACCATCGCCCAGGTCCAGCCGACCTGCTGGTCCCGGCGTTTGGCGGCCAGCCGGCCGGTGGAGTCGAGCAGCGTGCGGTGCTGTTCCAGGCGCTCCCAGACCGTGTCGAGGCCGGTCGACTCGCGGGCGCTGCAGTGCAGCACCGGCGGGGTCCAGAAGGCGTCCTTGCCGTGCATCAGGCGCAGCGCGCCCGCCAGTTCCCGCGCGGCGGCCCGGGCGTCGCGCTCGTGCGGGCCGTCCGCCTTGTTGACGGCGATCACGTCGGCCAGCTCCAGGACGCCCTTCTTGATGCCCTGGAGCTGGTCGCCGGTGCGGGCCAGGGTGAGCAGCAGGAAGGAGTCGACCATCTCCGCGACCGTCGTCTCCGACTGGCCGACGCCGACGGTCTCCACGAGGATCACGTCGTAGCCGGCCGCCTCCATCACCACCATCGACTCCCGGGTGGCCTTGGCGACCCCGCCCAGCGTGCCCGCGCTGGGGGAGGGCCGGACGAAGGCGTCCGGGTCGACCGCCAGGCGCTCCATCCGGGTCTTGTCGCCCAGGATGGAGCCGCCGGTGCGGGTGGAGGAGGGGTCGACGGCGAGGACCGCCACCCGGTGGCCCAGCGAGGTCAGCATCGTGCCGAACGCGTCGATGAACGTCGACTTGCCGACACCGGGCACCCCGCTGATGCCGATCCGCCGCGCCCGGCCGCTGTGCGGCAGCAGCTCGGTGAGCAACTGCTGCGCCAGCGCCCGGTGCTGTGGCCGGGTGGACTCCACGAGCGTGATGGCGCGGGCCACCAGGGCCCGCTTCCCGTCGAGCACACCCTTCACATAGGTGTCGAGATCGATCGCGGCCATGCGGGGGCTACAGGTCGTGGCCGAGGTCGGCCGACAGTCGCTGCACCAGGTCGTACGCCGCGTCCGGGATCACCGTCCCGGGCAGGAACACCTCCGCCGCGCCCATCTCCCGCAGCGTCGGCACGTCCTGCGGCGGGATGACGCCGCCGACCACGATCATGATGTCCTCGCGGCCCTCCTCGGCGAGCTTCTCGCGCAGCGCCGGGACGAGCGTGAGGTGACCGGCGGCCAGCGAGGACACCCCGACCACGTGCACGTCCGCCTCGACCGCCTGCCGGGCGACCTCCTCCGGCGTCTGGAACAGCGGGCCGACGTCGACGTCGAAGCCGAGGTCGGCGAAGGCGGTCGCGATCACCTTCTGGCCGCGGTCGTGGCCGTCCTGGCCCATCTTGGCGACCAGGATGCGCGGCCGGCGCCCCTCGGCCTCCTCGAACGCGTCCACCAGGGCCCGGGTGCGGTCCACGGACGGGGACTGGCCTGCTTCGTTGCGGTACACACCGGAAATCGTACGGATCTGGCTCGCGTGCCGCCCGTACACCTTCTCCAGGGCGTCGGAGATCTCACCGACGGTCGCCTTGGCGCGAGCCGCGCGCACGGCCAGCTCCAGCAGGTTGCCGTCGCCGTCGGCGGCCCGGGTGAGCGCGTCCAGCGCGTCACGGCACGCGCTCTCGTCCCGCTCCTCCCGCAGCCGCCGCAGCTTCTCGATCTGCTGGGCCCGCACGGAGGAGTTGTCGACCTTGAGGACCTCGATCTGCTCGTCGTTCTCCACCCGGTACTTGTTCACGCCGATCACCGGCTGGCGCCCGGAGTCGATGCGGGCCTGGGTGCGGGCCGCGGCCTCCTCCACGCGCAGCTTGGGGATGCCGGCGTCGATGGCCTGCGCCATGCCGCCCGCCTGCTCGACCTCCTGGATGTGCGCCCAGGCCTTGCGGGCGAGGTCGTACGTCAGCCGCTCCACATAGGCGCTGCCGCCCCACGGGTCGATGACCCGGGTGGTGCCCGACTCCTGCTGGATGAGCAGCTGCGTGTTACGGGCGATGCGCGCCGAGAAGTCCGTCGGCAGCGCGAGCGCCTCGTCGAGGGCGTTGGTGTGCAGCGACTGGGTGTGGCCCTGGGTCGCCGCCATCGCCTCCACGCACGTGCGGGTGACGTTGTTGAAGACGTCCTGCGCGGTCAGCGACCAGCCCGAGGTCTGCGAATGGGTGCGCAGGGACAGCGACTTGGTGTTCTTCGGGTCGAACTGCTTCACCAGCTTCGCCCACAGCAGGCGGGCCGCGCGCAGCTTGGCGACCTCCATGAAGAAGTTCATGCCGATCGCCCAGAAGAACGACAGCCGGGGCGCGAACGCGTCCACGTCCAGGCCCGCCTCCCGGCCCGCCCGGATGTACTCCACGCCGTCCGCGAGCGTGTACGCCAGCTCCAGGTCGGCCGTCGCGCCCGCCTCCTGGATGTGGTAGCCCGAGATGGAGATGGAGTTGTAGCGCGGCATCCGCTGCGAGGTGTACGCGAAGATGTCGGAGATGATCCGCATCGACGGCTTCGGCGGGTAGATGTAGGTGTTGCGGACCATGAACTCCTTCAGAATGTCGTTCTGAATGGTCCCGGCCAGCTTCTCGGGCGGTACGCCCTGCTCCTCCGCCGCCACGATGTACAGCGCCAGCACCGGCAGCACGGCGCCGTTCATCGTCATCGACACCGTCATCCTGTCCAGCGGGATGCCGTCGAACAGCTGGCGCATGTCGTAGATCGAGTCGATCGCCACGCCCGCCATGCCGACGTCACCCGTCACCCGCGGGTGGTCGCTGTCGTAGCCGCGGTGCGTGGGCAGGTCGAAGGCGACCGACAGGCCCTTCTGGCCGGCCGCCAGGTTGCGCCGGTAGAACGCGTTGGACTCCTCGGCGGTGGAGAAGCCCGCATACTGGCGGATCGTCCAGGGCTGGTTGACGTACATCGTCGGGTAGGGGCCGCGCAGGTACGGCGCGATGCCCGGGTAGGTGCCCAGGAAGTCCAGGCCCTCCAGGTCACGGCCGGTGTACAGCGGCTTGACCCCGATGCCCTCCGGGGTCTCCCACACCGGCTCCGTGCCCCCGGTGGCCCGCTTCAGGGCCGCACGCCACTCGCCGTCGGTGCCGTCGGTGACCGGGGTCCCCAGCTCGATGCCGGAGAAGTCGGGGATTCCCATCAGGACACTCCCATGCGGTCGAGGGTCGCGGAGAGGACGTCGACGGCGTCGCAGCCCGCGAAGACGTACGAGTCGATGCCGGGGTGGTCGCCCCGGCCCGCCAGGAACACGTGCCGGGCACCGGCCGCGCGCAGCGACTCGGCGGCCTGCCCGGCCTGTTCTGCGTAGAGCGCGTCGCTGGAGCACAGCACGGCCTCGGTCGCGCCGCTGTCCTCGAACCGGCCCTCGGTGACCGGTTCGATGCCGCCGGCCTGGAAGAGGTTCGCGGCGAAGGTCGCGCGGGCGGTGTACTCGGCGGCGGAGCCCAGCGTGGCGAGGAAGATCCGGGGCCGGGCGCCGGTCGCCGCCAGATGGGCGTCGGAGCGGGCGCGCAGTTCCTCGTACGCCTCGTCGCGGCGCACCCGCGGCAGACCGCCGGACGGCGGCTCGGGCGCGGGCTCGCGCTCCACCGGCTTCTCGGCCAGCAGCGGGAACTCGCTGACCCCGGTGATGGGTTCGCGCCGCTTGGCGAGCCGCTTGGAGCGCTCCGCCCAGGTCGTCGCCAGGTCGGTGCGCAGCCGGCCGGAGCGCAGCACGGCCGCCTGACCACCGTCGCGCTCGACCGACCGGAAGAACTGCCAGGCGGCCTCCGCGAGTTCGTCCGTCAGCCGCTCGACGTACCAGGAGCCGCCCGCCGGGTCGATGACCCGGGCCAGGTGGGACTCCTCGATCAGGATGGTCGAGGTGTTGCGGGCGATCCGCCGGGCGAACGTGTCGGGCAGCCCGAGCGCGTGGTCGAACGGCAGCACGGTCACGGAGTCGGCGCCGCCCACCCCCGCGGCGAGCGTCGCGACCGTCGTGCGGAGCATGTTCACCCACGGGTCGCGGCGGGACATCATCACCGGCGAGGTCACCACGTGCTGCACCTGCGCGCCCGCCTGCGGCGCCCCGCACACCTCGGCGACCCGCGCCCACAGCCGGCGCGCGGCGCGCAGCTTGGCGATGGTCAGGAACTGGTCGGCGGTGGCCGCGTAGCGGAACTCCAGCTGGGCGGCGGCCTGCTCGACGCCGAGCCCGGCCTCGGTCAGCTCCCGCAGGTAGGCCACGCCGGTGGCCAGCGAGGCCCCCAGCTCCTGCGCGGCCGAGCCGCCCGCCTCGTGGTACGGCAGCGCGTCCACGGTCAGCGCGCGCAGCCCCGGGTACTGCTCGGCGCAGCGCGCGGCCAGGGCGGCGTACGGCGCGAAGTCCAGCGGGGTCCCGGTACGGGCCTCGTACCCGAGCGGGTCGCCGCCCAGGTTGCCGCGGACGGCCCCGGCGGCCACGCCCTTCTCCGTGTACAGCCCGAGCAGCGCCTCGGCGGCCTGCGCGGTGTCGCGGCCCGCGTCCAGGACGACCGGCGCCAGGTCGAGGTAGACGCCGTCGAGGGCGCGGCCCAGCTCGGAGACCGGGATGCCGCCCTCGCCCAGCACCAGCCAGAGGGAGGTGCCGCCGTTCTCCAGGTCGGTGAGGACGGCGTCCGCCGTGCCGCCGGCGAGTGCCGTGTGCCGCTGCCGTACGTCCCAGCCGCTCGTGAGGGTGCCCTCCGGGCGGCTGCCCCGCACGAAGGGGGCGAAGCCCGGCAGTCCGGGGTCGGGCGCGCTGTCGCGCGCGGTGTACAGGGGCCGGGTGCGCAGCCCGTCCTCCAGCGTCGTGGACAGGGCGTCCTCAGCTGCCGCGCCGGTAAGTTCCTTGCCCGACTTGCGCAGTACGCCCTCGACCAGGCGTTGCCACTGCTCGTGTGTCGCGTCAGGGAACTCGGCGGCCAGTGAGAGCCCGTCGTCAGGCAGGACCGTCATGGCTCGGATGCTAGGGCAGGCGGCTCACACCTAGGCGGAGCAGAGGCTGTGAGGTTTCTCTTCTTGCGGTTGTGACCTGTGCCGCTCCGGTTCCGCGCGGCCCGTCCGGCGGCTCACTGGGCCTCGTCGTCCAGGTCCGGTACGAGGGCGCACATCGCCGCCCGCTGCTCGGGCCCCATGGAGCCGGCGAGGGCCTGGCGGACGGTGCCGGCGAGCCGGGCGGAGGCCGTGCGGGGGAGGAGACCGGCCCGCTGGAGGCAGGCGATCTGGTGGAACCAGCTGCGCATGATGCGCGCCCTGGCCGCCGTGACGGCCGCGCTCCGCTTCACCCGCGCGGCGGTCTGAGGCCCAGCTCCGCCCGGCGCAGGTCCCGGGTGGACAGCGTCTGCGGGCTCCCCGTGAAGGCACGCAGCCGGAGCCGGGCGCTCTTCTTCGCCGGCACCGTGAAACCGCCCGAGGGTGCCCGCAGTTCCACGGTCGCCGTGGTGTGCGCGGCGAGCGTGGCCGGGCCGCGCGCCGGCGACCAGTACCGGCTCATGCCCTGGCTGGTGGTGAGCATGTAGTGCGGGGTGAGCGCGGTGCCGCCCGTGTTGGTCACCCGCAGGGTCAGCCGGGACACCGTCTGCGCCGAGGTGAGCCGGGCCGCCGTGACGTCCATCCGCAGCGGCGGCCTCCCGGTCGCCGCCAGGGCCGCGCTCACCAGTGCGGGCGCCAGCAGCACCACGACGGCCGCGGCCAGCGCGGGCCGCCGGCGCGGTCCGGTCAGCGGGCGCGGGCGCGGCTGCCAGGCGTGGGCGAACTCCGGCAGCGGCGCGGTGACCGCCGCCGCCAGCCACAACGGGGTCATCATCAGGTAGTAGCCGTCCTGGGACCGGGTCGCCAGGTAGAACGCGCACCAGGGCAGCACGGTCGCGGCCGGCCCGAGCCGCCGGACGAACAGCACGAACACCGCCAGCAGGGCGGCGGCGAGCAGCACGCTCGCGTGGCCGTACCAGTCGAGCCGGTCGCTGCCGTGGGTGAAGTACAGCGAGACGTCCACCAGGCCCTGGCCGTGCAGCACCGCGCCCTGGGTCAGCGGCAGGGCGATGCCCTCCAGCCAGGGGCCGGGCTCGCTCACCGCGAAGTACGCGTTCACCAGCAGCCAGGTGAGCACCGCGATCCCCGTGATCCGCAGCACCACCCGCGCCGCCGCCCGGCCGCCCAGCTCGCCGCGCCGCACGGCGTAGATCCCGGCCAGCAGGAACGGTGTGACGAACCACGGCAGCTGCTGGGCCGCGCACGCGGCGCCGAGACACGCGGCCCGCGCGACCCCGGCCGCGCCCAGCCGGCCGCGCGCGCCCAGCCGGGGCCAGCGCACCACCACCGGCACCAGCAGGGCCAGGCCGACGATCGCCGGGTAGCCGTGCCGGGCGTACCCCGGCAGGAATCCGAAGCCCAGGCAGACCATCGTCGCCGCCGAACGCCACGGCACCGGCAGCAGCCGCCACAGCACCACCGCGCCCACGACCAGCGCCGCCGTCGCCGCCGCCGTCGCCGGGGCGCCGCCGTGGCCCAGCCACAGCAGCGGGGCGGTGAGCAGGGGGGTCAGCGGGGGGTAGCCGTACGTGAAGTCGTACCCGCCGTCCATGGTCGGCGTCACGGCGACGCCCTTGGCGTGGAACAGCCAGGGCCAGGGCTGCCCGTACACCGGGTGGCCGGCGACGAGTTCCCGCGCGGCCTGGGTGGTCAGGGCCGCCTCGTCGCCGCCGGCGTGGTTCAGCGTCCAGGCGCACAGCACGAGGGTGACCGCGGTCGCCAGGACCACCAGGTCCAGGCGGGCCAGCGAGCGGGTGCGGCGGACCGTCAGGGCGAGCACGCCGGTCACCAGGATCGAGGCGTAGCAGACCGAGATGATCCCGGCGATGACCAGCTGGTGCGTGGCCGCCTGCGTCCACACCGCACGGGTGCCGATGAACAGGCTCACGTCGGCGAGGAGCGTCAGCACGCGGTGCCACTGCGCGGGACTGTCCGGGGCCTGGGGGGCGGTATTCGGTACGGCGGACACCGCCGACAGCATCCGCCGACCGGGTGTCACCTGCTGTGTTTCTGCCAAGTGCACGGCACGGGACGCTATCGGTACCGAGTGAGCGGGGCGCGGAGGCCCGGTGAAGAGTCCGGTATGAGCCGGGTAAGAAACGGGCGATTGTGACTATATGACTCCGGCCGGGGCGGAGGAGGAGCTGCCGGATCGGTCGCGCACCGTGTCGCTGTTGGGCCGAACGGGTGACTTGGCGTAAGAATTGGCTGGTGCAGGCAACGAGTGCGAGTCAGGTCGGGGGGAGCCGGTGAGCCGCTACGACGTCACCGATGAACAGTGGGAAGGGCTCGCCCAGGTCGTGCCGCTGCGGGGCCGGGACGCCTGGCCGTCCGCGGTGAACCACCGCTCGCTGCCCGACGCCGTGACCGAGACCCGGCGCCGGTTCGTGGTCCTGCGCGTCAACGTCTTCGCGGACGCCCGGGAGGTCGCCGAGACCCTGATGGCCGGCGTGCCGGTGCTGCTGGACCTGTCCGGCGCGGAGGGCGACGTCGCCAAGCGCGTCCTCGACTTCAGCACCGGCGTCGTCTTCGGCCTGGGCAGCGGGATGCACCGCGTCGACCGCAACGTCTTCCTCCTCACCCCGCCCGGCACGGAGGTCAGCGGCCTGATGGAAGGCGCGGGCCTGTCGGGAGGCTGAACAGCCGAGCCGAGCAGTCCGAGCCCGCCGTGTGTCCCGGTGGGGGAGCGGGGCGTCCCCCGATCGTAGGAACGTCTCGACGCCGAAACGGTTTGCCGTGGGGGCGGAGTCCTACGGTCCGCCTATGGCCGTGCCCTCCGCGCCCTCCGCGCCCGCTGAGCCGCCGGCGGCCGACGTGTCCGCCGCCACCGTCCCCGCGCCGGTCCGCGCGTCCCTCGATGTCCGGTCCCGGATCACCGAGTTGCGCCTGTCGGCCTTCGCCGGGCACCGACGGGCCGGGTTTCCGCTGGGGCCGGTCACGGTGTTCGCGGGGCCCAGCGGGTCGGGCAAGACGACCGCGCTCGCCGCGTACGAGGCGCTGGCCCGGCTCGGCGGCGGCGCCCCGCTCACCGAGGCGTTCCCGGACCCGGTCGCCTGCGTGCCGGAGCGGGCCCGGCCCGACGCCGAGGGGCGGCGCGGCTTCCGGATCGGCTGTACGGCCGACGGCGCGGAGGGCCCGGTCCGCCTCGACATCGCCGTCCAGGCCGAACCGTACCTGCGGATCGTGGGCGAGCGGCTGACCGCGCGCGGGGTCGTCCTGCTGGAGACCGCGCTGCGCGACCCCGGGCGCCGGACCGTCCAGGCCGCCTGGCACACCGCGGGTGCCGCCCCGGTGACCCGCGCCCCGCTCCCCGACGACCGCCTGGGTACGGCCCTGCTGCCGCTGCGGGTGGCCGGCAAGACGGACGGCCAGCGTCATGTGCTCGCCGCGGCCGAGCAGATGGTCGTCGCGCTGCGCTCCGTCTTCGCCTGCGATCCCCGCCCGGAGCACATGCGCGTCCCCGTCCCCACCGGCTCCGGCCGGCTGCTGCCCGGCTGCGACAACCTCGCCGACGTGCTGTGGCGCACCCGCGCGGAGTGCGGCCGGCGGCACGGCCTGCTGGTGGAGGCGCTGCGCGCGGGCTGCGCCGGCCCGGTGGCCGACCTGGTCGCCGAGCCGCTGGCCGACGGCACGGTACGGGCGCTGCTCGACCGCGGCGACGGCTTCCGCACCGAACTCGCCCGGCTCGGCGATGGCGAGCTGCGCCATCTCGCGCTGACGCTGGTGCTGCTGACCGGTCCCGGCGTGCTCGACGTGGACACCCCGGGCGAGGTGCCCGACGCCCTGCGCACCCTCACCGTCCTCGCCGACGGCTTCGACCGCAATCTGGACCCCCGCCAGCGCCGGGAGTTGCTGCGGATGGCCGCCCGGATGGGCGAGCGCGGGCACGTCCGCTGCGTGGCCGCGGTGCAGGACGCCTCCTGGGCCGCCGGGACACCCGGGATCACGGTGGTACACCTGAACCCGTGACGGAACATCCCGACCTCGCCCGACTCCAGCGCCGGCTGGCCGAGTTCGCCGCCGCGCGGAACTGGCAGCCCTACCACACGCCCAAGAACCTCGTCGCCGCCCTCTCGGTGGAGGCCTCCGAACTGGTCGAGATCTTCCAGTGGCTGACGCCGGAGGAGTCGGCCCGCGTGATGAACGACCCCGGTACGGCACACCGCGTCACCGACGAGGTCGCCGACGTCCTGGCCTACCTGCTCCAGCTCTGCGAGGTCCTCGGCATCGATCCGCTGGCCGCCCTGGCCGCCAAGATCGACCGCAACGAACAGCGGTTCCCGCTGCCCGGCGCCGGGGACCACCGGCCGGACGCCTGAACCCATCATTACGCACAGTAGCCAAAACGCCTGTCGAATCCGAATTGTTGTCCACAGATTTCCGCCTACCTCTGGCTTTTCGCCCCACGGACCCTCACTCTGGGTAGTGGACAAGGGAGTTCACGCAGCCGTGCGTGACGGCGCGGCGGACGGACGGGGGCATCGCATGGATGCGGTACGGCTCATCCTCACGAGCAGGCGCGCCCTGGCAGCAGGCGCCGACACGGCGGAGATGATGGCGGAGGTCTGGCAGGCCCAGGCCCTGGCGCAGGCGATCGGCAGCCGGCTCGCGGTCTCCGGCCCGCCGGAACTGCGCGGCGAGGCGCTGGGGCTGACCGAGCTGGCGGGCCGGGGCTGCGGAGTACTGGACCCGCCCGAACTCGACCCGGGCGACCTGCGCGCCGCCCAGCTCACCCGGCTGGACGACGCCCGCGAGACCCTGCTCTGCCTCGGCGGCCTGCTCGGTGAGGTCGGCATAGCCCTGGTCGGCATGGCCAGCGCCGCGGCCGACGAGACGACCTACTGGCAGTGCATGGAGGCGATCGACGCGGCCGACGAGTCCCGCGACCGCGTCCTGGAGATGCTGCGCAAGCTGGCGGCACGAGAGGAGGTGTTACCGGAGGACGCCCAGGACAGCCCGTCCGGGGTGTGAAGGGCCGCGGGCCGGCGGTCAGCCCGCGACGGAGCGCGGGCCCTGCGGGCTGGTGCGGGGGCCGGTTCAGTCCGTCTCGCCGGCCGGGCCCGGCGTCGGTGCCCCGCCCTGCAGGTCCGACAGGGCCGACAGGTCCGCGTTCAGTGCCGCCATCAACTCCTCCATCTGCTCCAGCAACCCCTTCGGCCGGCCGGCGGGGCCTGGCTGCGGGGGAACGGACTCTTCGGACATGACGGCCTCCTCGGCCCCGGCCCGGCCGGGCCGGCGCGTTGACGCGCGACGGCGTCCACCGTCCGGCGCGGGCGCCGGACGGTCCGGCTCCGACGGCCCAACGATCATCGTCGGGGCCGGTCACTGGCCCGCGGCGAGGCCGGCGCGCGGGGCGGGGGATTTTCACCCGACCGGGGACGGCCGTGCCGGGCGGCACCGGCGCGGTTGACGCGGCCGGCGCCGTGCAGGATAGGTGTATGGACCTTCGAATTTTCACCGAGCCCCAGCAGGGGGCTACCTACGACACCCTGCTCACCGTGGCGAAGGCCACCGAGGACCTCGGGTTCGACGCCTTCTTCCGCTCCGACCACTATCTCCGCATGGGCACCGCGGACGGGCTGCCCGGTCCCACGGACGCCTGGATCACGCTGGCCGGCCTGGCCCGCGAGACCAAGCGCATCCGCCTCGGCACGCTGATGACCGCCGGCACCTTCCGGCTGCCCGGCGTGCTCGCCATCCAGGTCGCCCAGGTCGACCAGATGTCCGGCGGCCGGGTCGAACTCGGCCTCGGCGCGGGCTGGTTCGAGGAGGAGCACAAGGCCTACGGCATCCCGTTCCCGAAGGAGAAGTTCGCGCGGCTGGAGGAGCAGCTCGCGATCGTCACCGGGCTGTGGGCGACCGAGGTCGGCAAGACCTTCGACTTCCACGGCACGTACTACGACCTCACCGACTCGCCGGCGCTGCCCAAGCCCGCCCAGCGGAAGGTCCCGGTGCTCATCGGCGGCCACGGCGCGACCCGGACCCCGCGGCTCGCGGCCCGGTACGCCGACGAGTTCAACATCCCGTTCGCCTCGGTCGAGGACAGCGAGCGGCAGTTCGGCCGGGTGCGGGCGGCCGCGGTGGAGGCGGGCCGGGCCGCGGACGACCTGACGTACTCCAACGCGCTCGTGGTCTGCGTCGGCAAGGACGACCGGGAGGTGGCCCGGCGGGCCGCCGCGATCGGCCGTGAGGTGGACGAGCTGAAGGCCAACGGACTGGCCGGTTCCCCGGCCGAGGTCGTCGACAAGATCGGCCGGTACGCCGCGATCGGCTCCCAGCGGCTCTACCTCCAGGTGCTGGACCTCGACGACCTGGACCACCTGGAACTGATCGCCGGCCAGGTCCAGTCGCAGCTGCCGTAGCCACCCACGACGACGCCAATCTGACTGCGCGTCGAGGGCCGGTGCCGGTGGTGCGTGGGGCGTGGCGTCGCGGGTGGGTGCCGGTCGTGGGGTTTCGCGTCGCGGTCGGTGCCGGTCGTGCGTGGGGCTTTGCGTCGCGGGTCGCTGCCGGTCGTGCGTGGGGCTTGGCGTCACGGGTCGGTGCCGGCTGTCCGTCGGGCTTCGTGTCCCACGTGGCTGCCGGTCGTCCGTGGGCTTCGCGTCCCGCACCGCTGCCGGTCGTTCGTCGGGCTTCGTGTCCCACGTGGCTGCCGGTCGTGCGTGGGCCTTCGCGTCCCGCACTGCTGCCGGTCCTGCGTGGGGCTTCGCGTCGCGGGTCGCTGCCGGCTGTCCGTCGGGTTCGCGTCCCGCGCCGCTCCCGGCCCTCCGGCGGAGTCCGTGTCCCGGGCCGCTGCCGGTTGTCCGTCGGGTCCGTGTCCCGCGCCGCTCCCGGCCCTCCGCCGGAGTCCGTGTCCCGGGCCGCTGCCGGTTGTCCGTCGGGTCCGTGTCCCGCGCCGCTCCCGGCCCTCCGCCCGAGTCCCTGCCCCGCCCGCTCCCGGCTGTCCGTCGGCCCGGGGCGGTCGCAGTAGCGGAGAGCGAGTGGTGGGCGAGCGGGCGGGCCGTGACGAGGCTGTGACCGGAACTGTGGCTTCCGCCACGGCTCCGGCCCGGCGGCCCTGCTGGGATCGCCCGATGGACGACGACTCCCCGCTCAGCGCCCTCCTCGCCCTGCTCAGCATCCCGGTCTGGCTCGCGGTCCCCGTCTGGGTGATCGCCGTGATCTTCAAGCTGCTGTCCGTCGCCGTGCCCGGCCGGCGCCCGGACTGGCGGCTGGACCTGCTGCGCTGGTCGGCGTGGATGGCGGGCTTGGCCGCCGTCATGGTCTATCTGCTGGGCGCCGGATCGGTCGCGTTCTCCGTGCACGACTCCTCCTCGGGCGCGGACTCGACACCGGCCCAGGAGTGCCGCGACGACTTCCCGCCCGGGGTGCTCGTCGGCCAGCGGGCCGCCTACGTGCCGCTCCGCTTCGACTGCGTCCTCGCCGACGGCAGCGCCCACCCGAGCAGCGCCTTGTACTTCTGGGCCAACACGTGTGTCGTCGGGCTGGCCCTGGCCGCCGTGGTCCTCGGGGTGTGCGCCACCATGGCGGCCGGAAGGGGTGCCGGGGGGACCCGGTGATCCCCCTCCGGCGAGCCTCAGCCGCGCTGGGTGAAGCCGTAGTCGAGGATCTTCGTCGCGTCCTTGAAGCGCTGGTCCGGCGACGTGTCCGCGAGAATCGTGCCCACGACCGTCTTCGTGCCGCGGGTGGCCGCGAACACGAGGCAGAACTTCGCCTCCGGCCCGGAGCCGGTCTTCACGCCGAACGCGCCCCGGTACGAGCTGAGGAGCTTGTTGGAGTTGTCCCACTGCTTCATGGCGTGCGTGCCGCCGCCGGGCCGGTACGACTTCATGTCGTCGTAGACCTTCGTCCCGACGACCTTCTTGAACGTCTTGTTCTTCAGCGCGACCCCGGCCAGCTTGGCCAGGTCGCGCGGCGAGGAGTAGTTCTTCCCGTTCGACACCCCGTCGAAGGAGTCGAAGTGGGTGTTCTTCAGGCCGAGTTCACGCGCCTTGGCGTTCATCTTGCCGATGAACGACTTGGTGCGCTGGGCCGTCGTCGAACCCGTGCCGTAGGTGTCCGCCAGCGCGTAGGCCGCGTCGCAGCCCGACGGGAGCAGCAGGCCGTACAGCAGGTCGCCGACCGACATCGAGTCGCCGAGGATCAGGTTGGCGCTGGAGTAACGCTGCTGGTCCGTGACCGGGTCGATGACGTAGTCGGTGTACTCCTTCTTGATCTTCACCTTCTTCCCGAGGTTCACGTTCCGCTGCGACAGCACCACCAGCGCCGTCATGATCTTGGTCGTGGAGCCGGTGCGCAGCCGCCCGTCCGGTGCCTTGCCGAAGAGCTGCTTGCCCGTGGCCGTGTTCATGGCGTACGCGCCCTGGGCGGACACCTGCGGCGCCGCCGCGGCGGAGCGCGGGGCGGAGGCCGCGGCCGGCGGTGTCGCCGCCTGGGCGGGAGCGGTCGCGAGGACGCCGGCGCCGAGGACGGCTCCGGCCGTCAGCACGACGGCGGCTCTCCGGCGTCGGCGGATTCCCTGGCCGTGAGTCATGTTTTCCCCCTCTGTCACTGGTCAGTTGACGGGGGCTCACTCCATCAGGTTCGGGGCCCGGGAGCCGTAACGGAGATCACATGAAGGACACGCGGAGTTCACAACAGGCCAACGGTGGACGCCGTGGGGCGGAACTGTGGGCTCCGCCACAGCGCACATGATCTCCGGCTGATCCGATGACCCGGTGCGCAAACTCCTCCCCCTCGCCCTCACCGGTCTGCTCGCCGTGTCGGCCTGCCAGTTCGTCGGCGACGACGACCCCGACGGCGAGGCCCGCCGCCTCAACACCATGAAGTCGTTCCCGCTGAACGCCTACGTTCCGGACGCGACGACCCGTGACGGCAAGGCGGTCGGCACGGCGCAGTGGATCCTCGCCAAGAAGTGCATGGTCCGGCTCGGGTTCAGCGGCTTCAAGACGCTCGACATCAGGACGGTCGAGTCGACCTACCCGGTCCGGCAGGGCACCGTCTCGAGCAGCGGCAGCATGGTCGGCGACGCCAGCCCGTACGGCGTGGACGACCCCGACCTGGCGGCCGAGCACGGCTACCACAACGCACGGCGCAACGAGTCCGACAGTCAGCCCATGGAGTGGCCGGCCGATCAGTACGCGGCCCTCACCGGCACCTTCGAATCCGGCGACAGCCACCGGGCACACGGAAACCCCATCCCCAAGAAGGGGTGCATGGGGGAGGCGCTCAAGAAGATCTACGGCACCGAGCCCAAGCCCACGAAGATCGGCGGCGTGCAGCTGAGCGGTTACTATTCGCTCCCCCTGCAGTACTGGTACATGGCGCACAAGGAAGCGCGGAAGGACCCGGCCTGGAAGAAGGCCGACCGTGCGTGGTCGAAGTGCATGAAGGACGAGGGCTTCCGCTACACCGACCCGGACCAGGCGTCCACCGACTCCGACTGGTACCGCGGCGACAAGCCGTCGGGCAAGGAGAAGAAGACCGCCGCCGCGGACGCCCGCTGCAAGCTCGACACCCAGTACATCCAGGCGGTGCACGCCGTCGAGAGCCGCGCGCAGAAGAAGGCCATCACCGAGAACAAGAAGGCGCTGGAGGACCGGCGCGCCGACGACCGGCGGGCCACGGCGAACGCCCGGAAGATCGTCGACGCCGCGTCCTGAGCGGGCATCCCGCGCATCGCGGCCGGCCCCTCGCGGGCCGTCCGCCGTGCGTGGAAAACCGGTGGTCGACGGGGGTGCCGACCGGGGAGACTCGACAGCATGTTCGTGACGATCTCCACCACCGGTACGGCCGGGAACCCGGCCACCGACCTGGGGTACCTGCTGCACAAGCACCCCGGCAAGGCACAGGCCTTCTCCACCTCGTACGGCACGGCGCACGTCTTCTACCCCGAGGCGGACGCCGAGCGCTGCACGGCCGCGCTGCTGCTGGAGATCGATACGGTCGCGCTGGTCCGGCGGGGCAAGGGCAAGGGCCGCGGCGGCGCACCCGACGCCGCCCTGGCGCAGTACGTCAACGACCGCCCCTACGCGGCCTCCTCGCTGCTCGCCGTCGCGCTGGGCAACGTCTTCTCCAGCGCCCTGCGCGGGGTGTGCACCGCCCGCCCGGAGCGGGCCGCCGCGCCCCTGCCCCTGCGCATCGAGGTGCCGGCGCTGCCCGCCCGCGGCGGGGCGGACCTCGTACGCGGACTCTTCGAACCGCTCGGCTGGGCCGTCACCGCCGACCCGGTGCCGCTCGACACCGCGTTCCCGGAGTGGGGCGACTCGCGGTACGTGCGGCTGGTGCTGGAGTCGGACCGGCTGACCCTCGCCGAGGCGCTGCGCCACCTGTACGTGCTGCTGCCGGTGCTGGACGACGCCAAGCACTACTGGGTCTCCGCCGACGAGGTCGACAAGCTGTTGCGGGCCGGTGAGGGCTGGCTGGCCGAGCACCCGGAACAGAAGCTGATCACCAGCCGGTACCTCGCGCGCCGCTGGTCGCTGACCCGGCAGGCGAGGGAGCGGCTGGAGCTGGTGCGGCTCGCCGAGGCCGACGACAGCGAGGTGGAGGACCTCGACAACGCCGTCGCGGAGGACACCGGGGCCGAGGAGAAGCCGACTCCGCTCGCCGTGCAGCGACGGGACGCGATCACCGAGGCGCTGCGCGCGTCCGGCGCGGCCCGGGTCCTCGACCTCGGGTGCGGGCAGGGCGAGTTGGTGCAGGCGCTGCTCAAGGACGTGCGGTTCACCGAGATCGTCGGCGTCGACGTGTCGATGCGCGCCCTGACCATCGCCGCCCGGCGGCTGAAGCTGGACCGCATGGGCGAACGGCAGGCCGCGCGCGTCCAGCTCGTCCAGGGCTCCCTCGCCTACACCGACAACCGGCTCAAGGGCTACGACGCGGCCGTGCTGAGCGAGGTCATCGAGCACCTCGACCTGCCCCGGCTGCCCGCCCTGGAGTACGCCGTGTTCGGGCACGCCCGCCCGCGCACGGTCGTCGTGACCACCCCGAACGTCGAGTACAACGTCCGCTGGGAGACCCTGCCCGCCGGCCACGTCCGGCACGGCGACCACCGCTTCGAGTGGACCCGCGAGGAGTTCCGCGGCTGGGCGGCGACCGTGGCCGAACGCCACGGCTACGACGTCGGGTTCGCTCCCGTCGGCACCGAGGACCCCGAGGTGGGTCCGCCCACCCAGATGGCCGTGTTCACGATCAGGACCGAGAAGGAGGCGAAGGCGGCATGACCGGCACACAGCACGAGGGACGGGTCCTGCCCGTCACCGACCTCTCCCTCGTCGTCCTCGTCGGCGCCTCCGGCTCCGGCAAGTCCACCTTCGCCCGCCGGCACTTCAAGCCCACCGAGGTGATCTCCTCCGACTTCTGCCGCGGCCTGGTCTCCGACGACGAGAACGACCAGAGCGCGACCCGGGACGCCTTCGACGTCCTGCACTACATCGCAGGCAAGCGGCTGGCCGCCGGCCGCCGTACCGTCGTGGACGCCACCAGCGTGCAGCAGGACAGCCGGCGCAAGCTGGTCGAGCTGGCCAAGACGCACGACGTGCTGCCCATCGCCATCGTGCTGGACGTGCCGGAGGAGGTGTGCGCCGAGCGCAACGCGGCCCGCACCGACCGGGCCGGCATGCCCCGCCGGGTGATCCAGCGGCACGTCCGCGAACTGCGCCGCTCGCTGCGCCACCTGGAGCGCGAGGGCTTCCGCAAGGTGCACGTGCTGCGCGGGGTGGAGGAGACCGAGAACGCCACCGTCGTCACCGAGAAGCGCTTCAACGACCTGACCCACCTCACCGGCCCCTTCGACATCATCGGCGACATCCACGGCTGCTCCGCCGAACTGGAGACGCTGCTGGCCAAGCTGGGCTACGCCGACGGGGTGCACCCCGAGGGCCGTACCGCCGTGTTCGTCGGCGACCTGGTCGACCGCGGCCCGGACAGCCCCGGCGTGCTGCGCCGTGTGATGGCGATGGTGAAGTCGGGCAACGCGCTGTGCGTCCCCGGCAACCACGAGAACAAGTACGGCCGTCACCTCAGGGGCCGCAAGGTCCAGCACACCCACGGGCTCGCCGAGACCATCGCGCAGATGGAGGGCGAGAGCGAGGAGTTCAAGGCGGAGGTCCGGCAGTTCCTGGACGGACTGGTCAGCCACTACGTCCTGGACGGCGGCAAGCTGGTGGTCTGCCACGCCGGCCTGCCCGAGAAGTACCACGGCCGCACCTCCGGCCGGGTCCGCTCGCACGCCCTGTACGGCGACACCACCGGCGAGACCGACGAGTTCGGGCTGCCCGTGCGCTACCCCTGGGCGGAGGACTACCGGGGCCGCGCGGCCGTGGTGTACGGCCACACCCCGGTGCCCGAGGCCACCTGGCTCAACAACACCATCTGCCTGGACACCGGTGCCGTCTTCGGCGGCAAGCTCACCGCGCTGCGCTGGCCGGAGCGCGAGCTGGTCGACGTACCGGCCGAGCGGGTCTGGTACGAGCCGGCGCGCCCGCTGCGCACCGAGGCGCCCGGCGGGCACGACGGCCGGCCGCTGGACCTGGCGGACGTGCACGGCCGCAGGGCCGTGGAGACCCGGCACGCGGGCAGGGTGGCGGTCCGGGAGGAGAACGCGGCGGCGGCCCTGGAGGTCATGAGCCGCTTCGCGACCGACCCGCGCCTGCTGCCGTACCTGCCGCCGACCATGGCACCCACGGCGACTTCACGGGTCGATGGCTATCTGGAGCACCCGGTAGAGGCCTTCGCGCAGTACGCGCGGGACGGCGTCGAGCGGGTGGTGTGCGAGGAGAAGCACATGGGCTCCCGGGCCGTGGCCCTGGTCTGCCGGGACGCGGAGGCGGCGCGGAAGCGGTTTGGCGCGGCAGGCCCCACGGGTTCGCTCTACACCCGTACCGGCCGGCCGTTCTTCGACGACGAGAAGGTGACCGAGGAGATCCTCGGCCGGCTGCGCTCGGCGATCGACGGCGCCGGACTGTGGGACGAACTGGCCACCGACTGGCTGCTGCTGGACGCCGAGCTGATGCCGTGGTCGCTGAAGGCCTCGGGACTGCTGCGCGGCCAGTACGCGGCCGTCGGAGCCGCCTCCGGGGCGGTGTTCCCGGGCGCGCTCGCCGCCCTGGAGGCGGCGGCCGCGCGCGGTGCCGACGTGGGCGGCCTGCTCACCCGGCAGCGGGAACGGGCCGCCGACGCGGCCGCGTTCACCGCGGCCTACCGCCGCTACTGCTGGACCACCGAGGGCCTGGACGGCGTCCGGCTGGCCCCCTTCCAGCTGCTGGCGGTCCAGGGCCGCAGCCTCGCCGCGCTGCCGCACGACGAGCAACTGGCCCTGATCGACCGGCTGGTGGAGCACGACGGCACCGGACTGCTGCAGACCACCCGGCGGCTGTACGTCGACACCGGCGAGCCGGAGTCGGTGCGCGCGGGCGTCGACTGGTGGCTGGAGATGACCGGCCGGGGCGGCGAGGGCATGGTCGTAAAGCCGCTCGGCGCGCTGGTGCGCAACGCCGAGGGCCGGCTGGTGCAGCCCGGCATCAAGTGCCGGGGCCGCGAGTACCTGCGGATCATCTACGGTCCTGAGTACACCCGGCCGGACAACCTGGCCCGGCTGCGGCAGCGGTTCCTGAACCACAAGCGCTCCCTGGCCCTGCGCGAGTACGCCCTCGGCCTGGAGGCCCTGGACCGGCTCGCGGACGGGGAGCCGCTGTGGCGGGTGCACGAGGCGGTGTTCGGGGTGCTGGCGCTGGAGTCGGAACCGGTCGACCCGCGGCTGTGACCCCGCCCGTCACGGAACGCCCTTGTGCCGCACACACATCTGTCCATATGGTGGACAGCCGTGCGGCGCAAGGGCGTTCGCATGCCCCGAGGGGAGTGCTGATCGTGGAGATCAAGAAGATCGTGGTCCGCGAGGACCAGGGCGGCACCACCCGCCGGCCGGCGATCCTGGAGAAGCGGCCGACCCGCTGAGCATGCGCGTCCACCTGGTCACGATGCCGTGGCATCCGCTCGACCTGCCCTCGCTCCAACTGGGCCTGCTCCACCGGATCGTGCGGCAGGCCCGCCCCGGCGACGAGGTCGCCGAGTTCCACGGCTCCCTGCGCTGGGCGGAGTTCCTGCTGGAGCACTCCGGCGGCCGGTTGCGGCCGGCGGACTGCGTGGCGGTCGGCAGCGACGCGATCTTCCACGGCCTCGGCGACTGGGTCTTCTCCGGCGCCCTGTACGACGACCCCGGCTGGGGCACGGCCCGGCTGCGGCAGTACGCGGCCGACCGGGGCGTCTTCATCGACACGGCCCTGGAGATGCGCCCGTACGCGGCCCCGTTCGTCGACGCCTGCGCCACCGAGGTCCTGGCCGCCGGCCCGGACGTGGTCGGGTTCACCACCACCTTCATGCAGAACGTGCCGTCCCTCGCGCTGGCCCGCGAACTCAAGCGGAGACGCCCGGAGTTGGTGATCGTCTTCGGCGGCAGCAACTGCGACGGGCCGATGGGCCACGCCCTGCACCGCAATCATCCGTTCGTCGACCACGTGGTCCGCGGCGAGGCCGAGTACGCCTTCCCGGCCCTGTTACGCCACCTGGACGCGGGCAGCGCGCCCGTGGACGTCCCCGGCCTGTGCTGGTGGGACGGCACGGTGTCCCGGGCGAACACCGAAACCCGGCGTACCGTGGCCCCGGCCGACATACCCTCGCCCGACTACGACCAGTGGCAGGCCGCCCTGGACGCCTCCCCGGTCCAGGAGTACATCCACCCGAAGCTCGTCGTGGAAGGGGCCAGGGGCTGCTGGTGGGGCGAGAAGCACCACTGCACCTTCTGCGGGCTGAACGGTTCCGCCATGGCCTTCCGGGCCAAACCGGGGGAGCGGCTGTGGACGGAGATCGACCGGCTGGTGCGCCGCCACCGCCTGCTCGACGTGGTCACCGTCGACAACATCATCGACATGGCCTACTTCCGCGACTTCCTGCCCCGGGTGGCGGCCAGCGGCTGGGACCTGCGGCTGCACTACGAGGTCAAGTCCAACCTCACCCCCGCCCAGCTCCGGCTCCTCGGCGAGTCCGGCACCGTGCACATCCAGCCCGGCATCGAGAGCCTGGGCAGCCGCGTCCTGGACCTCATGGCCAAGGGCGTCACCGGCGCCCGGAACGTGCGCACCCTGCGCGAGTGCGAGAACCACGCCCTGACCTGCTCCTGGAACCTGCTGTACGGCTTCCCCGGCGAGCGCGCCGACGACTACACGCCCGTCATCGACCAGCTCCCCGCCCTGGTCCACCTCCAGCCGCCCAGCGGCGCCCACCGCATCCAGCTGGAGCGGTTCAGCCCGCACTTCACCGACCCGGACCTCGGCTTCGGCAAGCGCCGCCCGGCCGCGATGTACCAGCACGTATACGACCTGCCCGAGAACGAACTCACCGACCTGGTCTACCTGTTCGACGCCGAGCCGGCGGGCATCGGCGGCCCGGTAGAGCGCCGGCTGCAGGAGGCGGTGGCCGCCTGGCGGGCCGGGCACGCGCACTCCCGGCTGCTGTTCGAGGAGGACGGCGCCCGGCTGCTGGTGCACGACCGCCGGCACGGCCGGCCCCCCGCCACCCACCGCTTCACCGGCTGGCAGGCGGCCGCCCTGCGCCACCTGGAGGACGGCCGGACCGTGCCCGCGCTGCACCGGCTGCTGACCGCCGACGGCCACGGGATGCCGGTGGCGGTCCTGGAAGCATGGGTGCAGGAGGCCTTCGAGCTGGGCCTGTTGTTCCGCGACGGCGCCACCTTCGTCTCCCTGCCGACCTGGGGCGAGCCGGTCCGGCTGCCCGAGGGGGCCGGATGAGCGGGCTGCCCGGCACCGTGCCGCACCGGCGCAGCGGGCGCCGCGTCGAGGCCGCCGTACCGCTGGACCTGAGCGGCGCGGGGCGGGCGACGGCGGAGGCGGTGCGGTTCCTGCGCGAGTGCCAGGGCCTGGGCCTCGGCGTGAGCTGGCGGGCGACGGGCACACCGGCGTACGACCCCCGCATGCTGCGCCACCTCCCTCCGCCCGCCGAACTACCCGGCGATGCAGGCCTGTTGGCGTCCTGGCGGGCCGGCCACGCCCACGGCGCCCTCTACCACCGGCGCGGCCCGGACTTCGTCACGGTCCTGGACCGCCGGGAGCGGGGCACGGCCGTCCGGCTGACCCTGGACCACCCCGCCCTGCACGCCACGTTCCTCCGGCTCCTTGAGCCCACGCCCGTCGCGGCACTGGACGCCGTCGAACAGGAAGCGCTGGGGCTGCTCACGGCCGAGCGGCTGGTGCTCTCCTGCGGCGGCTGGGCGGTGACCCTGCCCCCGCGCATCCGGCAGTGGCCGGTGCCCTGCACCGCCATCTGAACCCCTGCCCGACGCACCCCCCGGCGCGTGGGGGATCGGAAGCGCATCGGAAGCGCGAAACCTGCTCCAGCCCGACGGATGTCGGGCAGAGTGACTGTCGTCATACCGACGGAACAAGCGAGATCCCGGACACCTGCCGGGAGTTGCGAGGACCCATGAACCACACCTACGAGCCGCCGAGCCTCTTACCCGCCGGCGGTAGGGAGCGGACGTTCGCACTGCTCATCGGCGGTGTCCCCTTTCTGTTGATCCTGCTCATGGGCATCGCGCCCCACCTGGGCTCCGAGGACGACGGCGGCTACTCCGGCGGCTACTCGGACGGCTACTCCAGCGGCTATTCCGGCGGTGCCGGCCCGTCGCTCCCGGACACGCCGGCACCGGACATCTCCACGGCGTACGAGACGCCGACCTGGGCGCCCACCGACAGCGCCGACCCCACGGACACCGCTTCCACCCCGGCCGGCACCGGGAGCACCGAGGCGGCCGACGGCCCCGCCGGCACGGTGACCCGTTTCTTCGACGCCGTCAACCAGCGCGACTTCGCGACCGCCTGGGACCTGGGCGGCAAGAACCTCGACGCGTCCTACACCTCCTTCGTGTCGGGCTTCGGGACCACCGAGCGGGACGACGTCACCATCGCGTCCGTCCAGGGCGACACGGTCTGGGTGCAGCTCGTCGCCCGGCAGACCGACGGCACGAGGAAGTCGTACAGCGGCCGGTACACCGTGGCCGACGGTGTCATCACCGACGCCTCCATGACCCCCACCGGCTGAGCAGAGCGGAGCGAGAAGACAATGGCGAGTGACTTCCTCACCGTGCCCGCTCCGGCGCCGGAACCGGGCGGCCCGGGCGCGGCCCGCCCGGCCCCGGACGCGACGAGCAACGCCACCCGGCTGCTGTGCGCGGGCACCTACCTCGACCCGGTCTACCGCGCCGGTGTCATCCGCGAGCTGCTGACCCACCGGTACCGGGTGGTGGCCCCGTCGTACGGCTACGACGCGGTGCCCGTGCTCGCGCACGCACTGGCGGCACGCCGTCTGCAACGCATCCGGCTGGCCGTGCTCGCCGCGGGCGCCGCGGTCACGTTCTTCCTCATGGCCGTCGGCGCGCTGAACGGGTTCACCGCGCTGCTGGCGGTGCTCTGGCTCATGTGGATCACCGCGTTCCTGCGGCGGGTCGTCACCCTGCAGACGCTGACGCGCCGGCTGGCCGCGCCCACCGGGGAGGGACGCCGGGGCCGGGGGTTCGACGGTTCGTACCCGGAACACCCCGAGCTGACGCCCGAGCTGGTGTCCAAGATCAAGCGGGAGCAGACCTCGGACGGCACCGTGATCCGCTACGGCGGTTACAAGCCGTTCGTCGGCGCGGGCGCGCAGGTGCGCCGCTGGTCCAACGCGGAACTGCTGATCGGCGCGCCGCTCGGGGTGTTCGACGGCCGGCCCGGCACGGGCCCGCACCCGGCACCCGGCGCCACCGGACAGGAGCCCAAGCGCAAGGAGGTCGTCCCCTTCACCGTCGAGGAATTGACCGCCTACGTCGCCGACCGCATGACCGCCCGGCTGCGCGCCCAGGCCCGCCCGTCACAGCGGATCGAGGGCCTCGCCGTCGAGCGGAGCACCTTCACCACGGCCGTCACGACCCTCCGGGGCGTGGCCGAGCCGACCCCCGAGCAGCTCGACCGGCTCGACGGCCGGTGGGAGGACGCCCACGACACGGGACGCACCTATCTGTGCATCCGGGTGGGCTCCTGGGACCAGGAGCTGGTCACCACCGCGTTCATCGGCTTCGACCTCAAGGGGAACACCCTGCACACCGAGTTCTACTCGTACGTGCTGGCGCCGGTCCGGGCGAGCTTCCAGCTGGTGGACCGGCTCCCCGCCGCCCTGGACGAGCGGCTGCTGCTCAAGCTGGCCTGGCACACCGTGCGCGGCACGCCCCACTCCGCGGTGCGGTCGGCCGCGGCCAAGGCGGCGGGTGCCCGGCTGCTGCCGCGGCTGCCGTGGACCAAGGAGCGGATCCGGGTGCCGCAGCCGGCCGACAGCAGCGAGTTCGGCCTCGGCCGCTACGCGGACGCCGTGCTCAACCGGGGGGCGGTCACCAGCGTCCGGGAGATGGCGACCAGCCCCCACTTCCACGTCTTCTTCCAGGAGACCGACACCATCAAGTACACGCAGATCGTGGAGCGCCAGTTCCTCCACGTCGTCCGTGACTTCCTGTACGAACACAACGTGGACCTGACGGAGCACGAGGCCCGCCAGACGAACATCCTCAACAACTACGGGCACAACAACAGCTTTGTCAGCGGGGACAACAACACCACCAACTCGGGCACGCAGAACTTCGGCGGCCCGGCCGGCGGTCAGGGGGCGGGAGCCGCATGACGCACACCTCCACGGGCGGCAACAGCAGCGACTACGGAAGCAGGAACGACTTCGGGCGCAACAACAGCTTCGTCACCGGGAACGACAACACCACCAACTCGGGTACGCAGAACTTCCACGTCCCCGCCCCCGCCCGCCCCGTCCGCCCGGAGAAGGGCGACTCCGCCCCGGCCCCGGACCGCCGCCGCAACGTCTTCGTCGTCCACGGGCGCGACGAGGAGGTGCGGCTGCGGATGTTCGACCTGCTGCGCCTGCTCGATCTGCGACCGCTGGAGTGGGAGGACCTGGTCGAGGCCACCGGTAAGACGGCACCCTTCCTCGGCGAGGTCGTCGCCGGGGCCCCCGCGCTGGCCCAGGCGGCCCTCGTGCTGCTCACCCCGGACGACATCGTCCAGCTCCACCCGGACCTGCGCGGCCGGAACGAGCCGCCGTACGAGACCGAGCCCACCGGGCAGCCCCGGCCCAACGTGCTCATCGAGCTGGGCATGGTGCTGATGGCCTACCCGGAGCGCACCCTGATGGTGGAGGTCGGGGAACTGCGCACCATCGCCGACATCGCCGGCCGGAACGTCATCCGGTTCGACGGCACGGAGGCCGCCCTACGCAAGATCGCCGAGCGGCTGAAGCTGGCGGGCTGCGCGGTCGACGACACCCGCTCCGACTGGCTCCAGACCTGGCCGTACCGCCACCTGTCGGCGTACGGCCGCACCGGGCGGGCGACACCGCCGGCCCGCTGAGCCGCGGTACGGGCCCGGTGGTCGTCCACGGTCGGGGGACGGGCCCGTACCGCTTCACGCCCCGCCACCGGGGCGGGGCCGCCCGGGGTCAGACGTGGCGCCGGGCGCCCGCCGCCAGGCCGGCCAGGAACGCGCCGGTCTCCGGCAGGTCGATCCGCCCCAGCTCACCGGGGCGGATCACCACATGCAGCTCGCGGCAGATCCTCCGCTCCCACGAGTGCACGACGAAGGACAGCAGGATCAGCCGCAGCAGGCTGTCCTCGTCCATGTCGTGCAGCCGGGCCAGGCCCGCGCCGGTCAGCGGCATGGTGAGGCGTTCCAGCTGGCCGTGCCGGTGGACGGCGTCCCACAGCCGGTCCAGGCCGAGCCACAGGTCCTGCACCTTGGAGGAGGCGACGCAGTCGTTGCCCATCCGGCTGTAGGCGACGGCGAAGACCAGGTCGGGGCGGGTGCCCAGGACGGCGACCGTGCCGACCGGATACCGGGCCCGTTTGCCCCGCGGCTTGTCCCGCACGCTCTCCCACGCCACCGGAGTCACCCCCGCCAGCGCGGCGGCCAGCTCCGCGTCCAGCCGGCGGGCGTCCCCCGCGTAACGGCGGGCGAGCAACTGGCCCTGCACACTCGCGTCGTTGATGACGACACCGTCGTCGACGACGGTGTCGAAGGTGTCGGTGAACCCCACCACCAGCTGGCCGGGCTGGTCGAAGAGATCGCCCTCCTCCACCACCACCGTCATCCCGGGGCGGCTGAACTCCTGCCGTACGGCGGCCTGCGGGCGGGCCCGGGCCAGCCCCCAGGCCAGGCACAGGGTCACGGAGCCGGCCAGCACCAGCCCGGGGCGGGACACGACGCCCGGGAACAGCTGGCCGGCGAACTGCACGACGGCCGACACCCCGCCGAAGGCCGCCAGCACGCTGCCCGCGAACACCCGCCGCCCCCGCCACGACCGCAGGGGACGGAGCCGCGCGGGCCGGGGCGACGGGCGCGGACCGGTCAATCGCATGCTTGCCTCCAGGGCGTCTTGCTACGCTGACCACACTGTTGACGGGACGTCACGCGGCGGAGGGGGCGAGGCGCGTGCAGACCCGTGCACCGTGCATACGGGTGAGCGTTCTGGGCCCCGTCCGGCTGGACGTGAACGGTACCGCCGTACGCCTCACCCCGCTGACCGCCCGGCTGCTGGCCCGGCTGGTCGCCGCCGACGGCGAGGCCGTCACCGCGCGCCGGCTGTACCTGGACGTCTGGCAGCCGACCGTGGAACTGCCGCACCAGGACCTGCGCAACCGCAACGAGGTGCAGAAACGGATCCTGGAGCTGCGGCGCGCGTTCGACCGGGCCGGCCCGGGACACGGCGCCCGGATCGTGCGCACCGACCGGCTGCCGACCGCGCGCGGCGCCGAGAGCACCTACCGGCTCGACCTGTCCGACGACGAGCTGGACAGCGCCGAGTTCACGCGCCTGGTGGGCGACGCGCTGCGCGCGGCACCGGCCTCGGCCGTCCGGCTGCTCACGGACGCCCTGCGGCTGTGGCGCGGCCGGCCGCTGACCGAGGTGCAGGACGAGGAGTTCGCGCGCGTACCGGCCCGGCGGCTGACCCGGCTCAGGGAGATTGCGCAGCGGGAGCTGATCGCCGGCCACACCGCGCTGGGCCGCTACGACCTCGCCCTCCCGGTGGCCGAACAGGCCGCGCGGGAACGGCCGGAGGACCCCGAGGCCGCCGCCGTCCTCACCCGGCTGAACGCCCGGCTGCGCGAGCGGCACGGCGACGAACTGCTGCGGCACACCCTGCGCGGGCTGCGGGTGGACGTCGTCGTGGTGCGCGGCGACCTGTTCGACCAGGAGGACGCCAACCTGGTCGTGGGGTTCACCGACACCTTCGACACCTCCACCGACGACATCGTCATCAGCCGGGAGAGCGTGCAGGGCCAGCTGGTCGACCGTCTCTTCGAGGGCCGGCACCGGCTGCTGGACGACCACCTGCGCCGCGGGCTCAAGGAGGTCACCCCGCTGGCCACCGAGAGCGTCCGGGCCAAGCCGCGCGGCCGGCGCACCCGCTACCCGATCGGCACGGCCGTGCCGGTCCCGGTCGGCAAGCGCCGGGTCTTCGCCCTCGCCTACTCCCGACTGGGCAACGACCTGCGCGCCCGGTCCGCCCCGGCCGACCTGCGGCTGAGCCTGGAACGCCTGTGGCCGTCGGTCGCCCTGCACGGCTTGTTCAAACCGGTGGCGGTACCGCTGATCGGCGCCGGCCTGGCCCGCCTCGTCGAACTCGACCACACCCAGCTGCTGACGCTGATTGTCGAGACCTTCACCGAGAGCCTGCGCCAGGACCCGGCCGTCTGCCCCGAGCTGCGGATCGTCGTCCGGGACGAGGAGCTGGAGCGGACCGACCTCTCGGCGGTGGAGGCGTTCCTGCGCGGCGCCGACGAGCGGGGCCCGGCGCTGCCGCCGACCGGCCCGGGCTGACCTGTTCACACCCCCAGCAAAGCTCCGCACCCGCTTCCGCCGACAGTCACCGCCCGCTTCCGGAGCGCTTCCGGGCTGCGCCCGCCGTCACCGGGGCGGAAATCGGCGGGTGCGGAAACCGGCGAGCAGAGGGTGAAGCGCGGCCCCGGTGGTCAGGATGGAGGCATGGGATTCCATGTCGACTCCGAGGCCGGGCGGCTGCGCCGCGTCATCCTGCACCGGCCGGATCTGGAGCTCAAAAGGCTCACCCCCAGCAACAAGGACGCCCTGCTCTTCGACGACGTGCTCTGGGTGCGCCGGGCGCGCGCCGAGCACGACGGGTTCGCCGACGTCCTGCGCGACCGCGGGGTCGAGGTCCACCTCTTCGGGGACCTGCTCGCCGAGACCCTGGCGCTGCCCGCGGCCCGCACGCTCGTCCTGGACCGGGTCTTCGACGAGAAGGAGTACGGCCCCCTCGCCACCGACCACCTGCGCGCCGCCTTCGACCGGATGCCCCCGGGCGAGCTGGCCGAGGCCCTGGTCGGCGGGATGACCAAGCGGGAGTTCCTGGCCGCCCACGCGGAGCCCACCTCGGTCCGCTTCCACGTCATGGAGCTGGACGACTTCCTGCTCCGCCCGCTGCCCAACCACCTGTTCACCCGGGACACCTCCGCGTGGATCTACGACGGCGTCTCCATCAACGCCATGAGATGGCCCGCCCGGCAGCGGGAGACCGTCCACTTCGAGGCGATCTACCGCCACCACCCGCTGTTCCGTGACGAAACGTTCCACGTGTGGTCCCGGGGGCAGGCGGACTACCCCTCCACCATCGAGGGCGGTGACGTCCTGGTGATCGGCAACGGCGCCGTCCTGATCGGCATGAGCGAGCGCACCACCCCGCAGGCCGTGGAGATGCTGGCGCACAAGCTGTTCGCGGCCGGCTCGGCGCGCACGATCGTCGCGCTCGACATGCCCAAGCGGCGCGCCTTCATGCACCTGGACACGGTGATGACCATGGTCGACGGCGACACCTTCACCCAGTACGCCGGCCTCGGCATGCTCCGCTCGTACACCATCGAAGCGGGCGACGGCGAGCGCGAGCTGAAGGTCACCGACCACCCCCCGGAGCACATGCACCGGGCGATCGCCGCCGCGCTCGGCCTCGGCGAGATCCGGGTGCTGACCGCCACGCAGGACGTGCACGCGGCCGAACGCGAGCAGTGGGACGACGGCTGCAACGTGCTCGCCGTCGAGCCCGGGGTCGTCGTCGCCTACGAGCGGAACTCCACCACCAACACGCATCTGCGCAAGCAGGGCATCGAGGTGATCGAGATCCCGGGCAGCGAGCTGGGCCGGGGCCGGGGCGGCCCGCGGTGCATGAGCTGCCCCGTGGAGCGGGATCCCGTATAAGATCGCATAGAAATGTCAAAGGTCGTATAGACTTCCACAGTCCCCGTAGTCCTCACCTCTGGAGCGCCCCGACATGGCGACAGTCCCGACCGCCCTCGCCGGCCGCCACTTCCTCAAGGAGCTGGACTTCACCGAGGAGGAGTTCCGCGGCCTGGTCGAGCTGGCCGCCGAGCTGAAGGCCGCCAAGAAGGCCGGGGCCGAGACCCGGTATCTGCGGGGCCGCAACATCGCGCTGATCTTCGAGAAGACCTCGACGCGCACCCGCTGCGCGTTCGAGGTCGCCGCGGCCGACCAGGGCGCCCACACCACCTACCTCGACCCGGTCGGTTCGCAGATCGGGCACAAGGAGTCGGTGAAGGACACCGCCCGCGTGCTGGGCCGGATGTACGACGCGATCGAGTACCGGGGCGACAGCCAGGCCAAGGTCGAGGAGCTGGCCGCACACGCCGGCGTGCCCGTCTACAACGGTCTCACCGACGACTGGCACCCCACCCAGATGCTCGCCGACGTGCTCACCATGACCGAGCACAGCGCCAAGCCGCTGCGGAAGATCGCCTTCGCCTACCTCGGCGACGCCCGCTTCAACATGGGCAACTCCTACCTGGTCACCGGCGCCCTGCTCGGCATGGACGTCCGGATCGTCGCCCCGAAGACCTACTGGCCCGCCCAGGAGATCGTCGACCGCGCCCGCGCGCTCGCCACCGACAGCGGCGCCCGCATCACCCTCACCGAGGACGTCGCCGAGGGCGTGCTGGGCGCCGACTTCGTCGCCACCGACGTCTGGGTCTCCATGGGCGAACCCAAGGAGGTCTGGACCGAGCGGATCGCGGCCCTCGCCCCGTACGCCGTGACCATGGACGTGCTCCGTGCCACCGGCAACCCGGACGTGAAGTTCCTGCACTGCCTGCCGGCCTTCCACGACCTCGGCACCGCCGTGGGACAGCAGATCCACGAGGCCCACGGCCTGGCGTCGCTGGAGGTGACGGACGAGGTCTTCGAGTCCGCCCACTCGGTCGTCTTCGACGAGGCCGAGAACCGGCTGCACACCATCAAGGCGGTGCTGGTGGCCACACTCGCCCGGGAAAGCCTTGCCTGACCCGCCTCACCAGGCCTTATCCTGACCGGCGGCCCGGAGCCACCCCTTCCGCGGCCGTCGCCGCGCCCCTACTACGGGCGCCCGCACCACCAGAAACGAGCACCACCCGCATGCCCGCTCCCCGCATCAAGTCCCCGCACCTGCTCGTCGCCGAATCCGGAGCCGACCGCGAGGGACACGGCCTGAAGCGCACCATGGGCCTCTTCCAGCTCATCTGCTTCGGGGTCGGCGCCATCGTCGGCACCGGCATCTTCGTCGGCCTCTCCGACTCCGTCGCCCAGGCCGGCCCTGCCGTCGTCGTCTCCTTCGTCCTCGCCGCGATCACCTGCGTCTTCACCGCTCTCTCCTTCGCGGAGCTGGGCGGCGCGATCCCGGTCTCCGGCTCCTCGTACTCCTTCGCCTACGCCGGCCTCGGCGAGTCCACCGCCTTCCTCATCGGCTGGTGCCTGCTGCTGGAGTACGGCATCTCCATCTCGGCCGTCGCGGTCGGCTGGAGCCAGTACGTCAACGAGCTGCTGCACAGCCTCACCGGCCTCCAGCTCCCGGCCGCGCTCTCCGCGGGCCCCGGCGACGGCGGCATCGTCAACCTCCCCGCCGTGATCGTCATCGCCCTGGCCTCCGTGCTGCTGGTGCGCGGGGTGCGCGAGAGCGCCCGGGCCACGGCCGCCATGGCCGCCGTGAAGCTCGCCATCCTGCTCGCCTTCTGCGCCATCGGCTACAGCGCCTTCAAGGACGGCAACCTCACCCCGTTCTCCCCGGCCGGCCTCGGCGGCATCGGCGCCGGCACCACCGCCGCGTTCTTCTCCTACATCGGCTTCGACGCGATCACCACCGCCGGCGAGGAGGCGAAGAACCCCCGCCGGGACATCCCCGTCGCGATCCTCGTCTGCATGGGCCTGGTCACCCTGCTGTACTGCGCGGTCGCGCTCGCCGCGATCGGCGCCATCGGCGGCGACCAGGTCGCCGGCCGCCCCGCCGCCCTCTCCTACGTCGTCAACGAGGTCACCGGCTCCGCCGTCGGCGGCGGGGTCATCGCCTTCGGCGCGGTCGTCGCCATCGCCTCCGTGGTCCTCGCCGTGATGTACGGCCAGACCCGCATCCTGATGTCGATGGCCCGGGACGGCCTGATCCCGCGCGTCTTCGAGAAGGTTTCCCCGCGGACCTCCACGCCGGTCGCCGGCACGCTGATCGTCGCGGTCGTCTTCGCCGTCCCCGCGGCCTTCGCCTCCCTCGACGCCGTGATGAACCTGTGCACCATCGGCACGCTGGCCATCATGGCCGTCGTCAACATCACGGTGATCGCCCTGCGCCGCCGCGAACCGGGCCTCGCCCGCAGCTTCCGGGTGCCGCTGTACCCGGTGGCCCCGCTGCTCGGCGTCGGTTTCTGCCTGTACCTGATGTACGAGACCGGCTGGCAGACCTGGCTGCAGTTCGCCGTGTTCCTCGCGGTGGGCCTGCTGGTCTACGGCGTCTACGGCCGCCGGCACTCCACGCTGGCCCGGCCGTCGGCCGGCGAGGTCACACCGGCCGGCGCTGAGCGGGAACCACAGGCAGTCTGAACCACACCGCCTTGCCCGACGGGGTGGGGCGGTGCCCGCAGGACGAGCTGAGGGCGCGGATCAACAGCAGTCCGCGCCCGCCCTCCTGCCAGACGTCGGGCTCCTCGAGCACCGGCCGGGTCAGCTGGCCCGGCGGCGCCGGGTCCGGGTCGTGCACCTCGACCTGGCAGCCGGTCGGCTGCAGCTCCACCACCAGCTCGATCGGGCCGCGCCCGGTGGTGTGCTCCACCGCGTTGGCCACCAGTTCGGCCGTGAGCAGCTCCGCCGTGTCGCAGTCGGCCACGTGCTCCACCTCGGTGAGAGCCGAGCGCACCAGGGCGCGAGCCACCGGCACCGCCGCGGCGGTGTGCGGCAGCGCGATGCGCCAGGAGGCCGATTCGGCAGCGCGTTCGTGCAAGGCGAGTCCGTTCATGGAGCAGGCTGTCCTGCTTTCGACTGTAGGAATGGTACGGGCCCGGCCACCGCGGACGGTCGGGGGGCTTCGCCCGGGAACCTCCCGGCCCCGGTACCGGGCGGCTTACCCAGGCGGCCGGCCGGCCTCGCCCGTCCTGGCCCACTGTTACGCCGCTGTCGACAACCGGTGACGGACGTGACCGAAAACAGCCGGTCGGAGCCTGGTGTGTCGCGCCCGCGTGACGACAGTCACAAACAGGTGATAACTTCATGGGACAGAGCAACGTACGGCACCGCCGCGCTAGGAGGCCGCACGTCATGAGTCCCTTCACCGGCTCCGCCGCCCGCACCGCCGACTGGACGCACCTGCGGGTCCGGATCGCCGACGGGGTGGCCACCGTCACCCTCGCCCGGCCAGAGAAGCTCAACGCCCTCACCTTCGGCGCCTACGCCGACCTGCGCGACCTGCTCGCCGAACTGTCCCGGGAGCGCTCGGTGCGCGCCCTGGTCCTGGCCGGCGAGGGCCGCGGCTTCTGCTCCGGCGGTGACGTGGACGAGATCATCGGCGCCACGCTGGCCATGGACACCGCCCGGCTGCTCGACTTCAACCGGATGACCGGCCAGGTCGTCCGGGCGATCCGCGAGTGCCCGTTCCCGGTGATCGCCGCGGTGCACGGCGTGGCCGCGGGCGCCGGAGCCGTCCTCGCCCTGGCGGCCGACTTCCGCATCGCGGACCCCTCGGCCCGGTTCGCCTTCCTCTTCACCCGGGTCGGCCTGTCCGGCGGCGACATGGGCGCGGCCTATCTGCTGCCCCGGGTCGTCGGCCTCGGCCACGCCACCCAGCTCCTCATGCTCGGCGACCCGGTCCGGGCCCCCGAGGCCGAGCGCATCGGCCTGATCAGCGAGCTGACGGAGGAGGGCCGGGCCGACGAGGCGGCCGCCGCGCTGGCCCGCCGCCTGGCCGACGGTCCGGCCCTGGCGTACGCCCAGACGAAGGCGTTGCTGACGGCCGAGCTGGACATGCCGCTGGCCGCCTCGGTCGAACTCGACGCCTCCACCCAGGCCCTGCTGATGAACGGCGAGGACTACGCGGAGTTCCACGCGGCCTTCACCGAGAAGCGCCCGCCGAAGTGGCGGGGGAGGTGAGGTCCGGTGCGCGTGGCGATCATCGGCGGGGGCCCCGGCGGGCTCTACGCCGCAGCCCTGCTGAAACGCCTCGACCCGACCCGCGACGTCACCGTCTGGGAACGGAACGCCCCCGATGAGACCTTCGGCTTCGGCGTGGTCCTCTCCGACGAGACCCTCGGCGGCATAGAACACGCCGACCCGGTCGTCTACGAGGCGCTGCGGCAGGACTTCGTCCGCTGGGACGACATCGACACAGTGCACCGGGGCACACGCCACCGCTCCGGCGGCCACGGCTTCGCCGCGCTCGGCCGGCACCGGCTCCTGGCGATCCTGCACGAACGCTGCCGCTCCCTGGGCGTGGAGCTGCGGTTCTCCACCGAGGCGCCGCCCGTCGACCGGCTCGCGGCGGACCACGACCTCGTCATCGCCGCCGACGGTGTCCACAGCACCACCCGCGACACCTACTCCCCGGTGTTCCGCCCCCAGGTGTCCGCACACCGCTGCCGCTACATCTGGCTCGCCGCCGACTTCGCCTTCGACGCCTTCCGCTTCGAGATCGCCGAGACCGAGCACGGCGTGATGCAACTGCACGGCTACCCTTATGCGGCGGACTCCTCCACGGTCATCGTCGAGATGCGCGAGGAGGTCTGGCGGGCGGCCGGCTTCGACGAACTCGACGAGCAGGAGTCGGTGGCGCGCTGCGCCAAGATCTTCGCCGAGGCGCTCCGCGGACGCCCGCTGCGCTCCGGCACGTCCGCCTGGACCACCTTCCGCACGGTGGTCAACGACCGCTGGTCGCACGGCAACGTCGTCCTGCTGGGCGACGCCGCGCACACCGCCCACTTCTCCATCGGCTCCGGCACCAAGCTCGCCGTGGAGGACGCCCTCGCGCTGGCCGCCTGCCTCGCGGAACAGGACACCCTGGAGCAGGCCCTCGCGGCCTACGAGGAGGAGCGCAAACCCGTCGTCGCCTCCACCCAGCGGGCCGCCCGGGCCAGCCTGGAGTGGTTCGAGAACCTGCCGCTGTACCTCGGCCAGCCGCCCCGCCAGTTCGCCTTCAACCTGCTCACCCGCAGCCGCCGGGTCACCCACGGCAACCTGCGGCTGCGCGACTCCCGCTTCACCGAGTCCGTGGAGCGCGAGTTCGGCTGCCCGCCCGGCACCCCGCCGATGTTCACGCCGTTCCGGCTGCGCGGCCTGACCCTGCGCAACCGGGTCGTCGTGTCGCCGATGGACATGTACTCCGCCACCGACGGCGTCCCCGGCGACTTCCACCTCGTCCACCTGGGCGCCCGCGCCCTCGGCGGGGCCGGCCTGGTGATGACCGAGATGGTGTGCGTCAGCGCGGAGGGCCGGATCACCCCCGGCTGCGCCGGCCTCTACACCGGCCGGCAGGCCGAGGCCTGGCGCCGGGTCACGGACTTCGTGCACCGCCAGTCCCCGGGTACCGCGATCGGCGTCCAGCTCGGGCACTCCGGCCGCAAGGGCTCCACGAAGCTGATGTGGGAGGGCATGGACGAGCCGCTGGCCACCGGCAACTGGCCCCTGGTCGCCGCCTCCCCGCTGCCCTACAAGCCGGGCGGCCAGACCCCGCGCGAGCTGTCCCGCGCCCAGCTCACCGACCTGCGCGAGCAGTTCGCCGCCGCGGCCTGGCGGGCCGCGCGGGCCGGCTTCGACCTGCTGGAACTGCACTGCGCCCACGGCTATCTGCTCTCCGGCTTCCTCTCCCCGCTCACCAACCGGCGCACCGACGCCTACGGCGGCTCGCCGGAGAAGCGGCTGCGGTTCCCGCTGGAGGTCTTCGACGCCGTACGCGGGGTGTGGCCGGCCGAACGGCCGATGACCGTCCGGATCTCGGCCACCGACTGGGCGGAGGGCGGGACGAGTGCCGAGGACGCCGTCGAGATCGCCCGCGCCTTCGCCGCGCACGGCGCCGACGCCATCGACGTGTCCACCGGGCAGGTGGTGGCCGAGGAGCGGCCGGAGTTCGGGCGGTCGTACCAGACGCCGTTCGCCGACCGGATCCGGCACGAGGTCCGCATCCCGGTGATCGCGGTCGGCGCGATCTCCTCCTGGGACGACGTCAACTCGCTGATCCTGGCGGGCCGTACGGACCTGTGCGCGCTGGCCCGGCCGCACCTGTACGACCCGCACTGGACCCTGCACGCGGCGGCCGAGCAGGGCTACGACGGCCCCGGCGCCGTCTGGCCCGCCCCCTACCGGGCCGGCAGCAGGCGCCCGCAGACCGGCCGCACGGACGCCCCGAAACCACGCTTGTCGCTCGGCGGCTGAGACACCGCGCCCGCGCCGGGCCCGCCTCAGGCCCCCGCGAACTCCGCCCCCGCGTCCCGCAGCCGTTCGTGCAGACCGCGGAAGACCTCCGCCGAGCGGACCCCGGGCCAGTCGGCCGGGAGGAGGTGGGTGGGCAGGCCCGGGTCGCTGTAGGGGAGGTGGCGCCAGGAGTCGAGGGCGAGGAGGTAGTCGTGGTACGCCTCCTCGGGCGGGGTGTCGGCGCGCTCCTCCCAGGCGTGCAGGACCGGCGCGTGCGCCTCCAGGAAACGCTCGTGCTCCTTGGCGATCGCCGCCAGGTCCCACCAGCGGGCCACCGCCTCGGCCGTGGCCGCGAACCCCAGGTGCTCGCCGCGGAAGAAGTCCACGTACGGATCCAGGCGCAGCCGGCGCAGGGTGTGCTCGGTCTCCTCGTACAGGCGGGCCGGGGCGATCCACACCCCCGGGGCCGCCGTGCCGAAGCCCAGGCCGGCCAGCCGGGAGCGCAGCACATGCCGCTTCTGCCGCTCCGACTCCGGGACCGAGAACACCGCGAGCACCCAGCCCTCGTCCGCGACGGGCGCGCCCGCGTAGATGCGCCGGTCGCCGTCGTCCAGCAACTGGCGTGCCTCGGCGGAGAGTTCGTACCCGGCGGCGCCGGACTCCGTGCGGGCAGGCAGCAGCAGCCCGCGCCGTTTGAGCCGGGACACCGAGGAACGCACGGACGGCGCGTCCACGCCGACGGCGGCCAGGAGCCGGATCAGCTCGGCGACGGGCACCGGGCCGGGCATGAAGCGGCCGTACGCGCCGTAGAGCGTGACGATGAGGGACCTGGGGGCGTGCTGCTCGGACACGTTGATCATTTTAGGTCGTCGGCATCACTGCTGGTCACCTCCGGTGCGCAGCCGGAACCGCTGGAGCTTGCCGGTGGCCGTGCGGGGCAGCGCGTCGAGGAAGACGAACGCGCGCGGGCATTTGTACGGCGCCAGCTCGGCGGTGAGGAACGCGCGCAGCGCCTCCGGGTCGCGCCGGGCGCCCGCGCGCAGCACCGTGTAGGCCACCACCACCTGGCCGCGGGCCTCGTCGGGACGGCCGACGACCGCCGTCTCGGCCACGTCCGGATGGCGCAGCAGCGCCTCCTCCACCTCCGGTCCGGCGATGTTGTACCCGGCCGAGATGATCATGTCGTCGGCGCGGGCCACGTAGCGGAAGTAGCCGTCGGCCTCGCGTATGTAGGTGTCGCCGGTGATGTTCCAGCCGTCCCGGACGTACTCCCGCTGCCGCGGGTCGGCGAGGTAGCGGCAGCCGACCGGGCCGCGTACGGCCAGCAGCCCGGGCTCGCCGTCGGGCACCGGCTTGCCGTCGGCGTCCTGGACCCGCGCCTGCCAGCCCGGCACCGGCACGCCCGTGCTGCCGGGCCGGATCCGCTCGTCGGCGGCCGAGATGAAGATGTGCAGCAGCTCGGTGGCGCCGATGCCGTTGATGATGCGCAGGCCCGTGCGGTCGTGCCAGGCCCGCCAGGTGGCCGCGGGCAGGTTCTCGCCGGCCGAGACGCAGCGTCTGAGGGACGTCACGTCGTGCCCGTCCAGCTCCTCCAGCATGGCGCGGTAGGCGGTCGGCGCGGTGAAGAGGACCGAGACGCGGTGCTCGGCGATCGCGGGGAGCAGCTGGCGGGGGCCCGCCTGTTCCAGCAGCAGGGCGCTCGCCCCGACACGCAGGGGGAAGATCACCAGCCCGCCGAGACCGAAGGTGAAGCCCAGCGGGGGACTGCCGGCGAAGACATCGTCCTCATGGGGGCGCAACACATGCCGTGAGAAGGTGTCGGCTGTTGCCAGCACATCGCGGTGGAAATGCATGCACCCTTTCGGGCGACCCGTCGTGCCGGAGGTGAAAGCGATCAGGGCGACGTCGTCGGCCGCGGTGTCCACCGCCGGGTAGGGGCCGCCGGGCGCCGGGCGGCGCAGCAGGTCGTCGGGTGTGTCAGCGCCGTAGGTCGTGATGCGCAGCCCGGGTACCGAGGCCTTCGCCAGGTCGTCCACCACACGGATGTCGCACAGAGCGTGCCCCACCCGGGCGATCCGGCACAGGGTGGCCAGCTCGTGCGGGCGCTGCTGGGCCAGCACGGTGACCGCGACCGCGCCGGCCTTCAGCACCGCCAGCCAGCAGGCGGCGAGCCAGGGCGTGGTGGGGCCGCGCAGCAGCACCCGGTTGCCCGGGACCACACCCAGGGAGCCGGTGAGCACGTGCGCGATCCGGTCGACCCGCGCGCGCAGCTCCCCGTAGGTCCAGACGGCGCCGCCCGGGGTGCGGAACACCGGGCGGGCCGGGTCGGCGTGGTCCAGGAGTTCCGCGGCGCAGTTCAGCCGATCGGGGTAACGCAGTTCCGGCAGGTCGAACCGCAGCTCGGGCCACTCGTGCGGCGGGGGCAGATGGTCGCGCGCGAACGTGTCCACGTGGGCCGAGAGATGCATGGCGGTCCGCCCCCTTGCCGTGACAGATGTCCGGGACAGATGTCCGAACGGGCTACCTGGTGGGCTCGCGCCTTGAGCGTATCGTGTTGGTGACGGCAGTCAACTGCACGCGATAACGTCAGGAGGTGGGGTGCGGAAGGGGGCGAGGAACCGCCTCGGAACGTGACCCCGGAGGGAGGACCGGCCGTGTCCGCATTCTCACTCGGCCCCGAGCAGACCGCCTGGTGTGCCGAGCTGCGCGAGCTGGCCGCCCGGCGGCTGCGCCCGCTCGCCGACCGGGGCGCACCCGGCCGCGTCAACCGTCCGCTCCTCGCCGAACTCGGCCGACTGGGCCTGCTCGCACGGCTGTTCGTCGCCGGAGCGCTCGACCTGTGCCTGATGCGGGAGTCCCTCGCCCAGGCCTGCACCGAGGCGGAGACCGCGCTCGCCCTGCAGGGCCTGGGCGCCCACCCGGTGCACGCCCACGGCACCCCGGACCAGCGCGCGCGCTGGCTGCCCCGGGTCGCCGACGGCAGCGCGGTCGCCGCCTTCGCGCTGAGCGAGCCCGGCGCCGGATCCGACGCGGCGGCGCTGGCCCTCGCGGCCGAGCCCGACGGCGACGGCTGGCGGCTCACCGGCGCCAAGTGCTGGATCTCCAACGCCCCCGAGGCCGACTTCTACACCGTCTTCGCCCGCACCACCCCGGGCGCCGGGGCCCGGGGGGTGACCGCCTTCCTGGTCCCGGCCGGCCGGCCCGGACTCACCGGCAGCGCCCTGGAGATGATCTCGCCGCACCCCATCGGCGCCCTCGACTTCGACGCCGTGCCCGTCACCGCCGCCGACGTGCTCGGCGCACCCGACCGCGGTTTCGCCGTCGCCATGGGCACCCTCAACCTCTTCCGTCCCAGCGTCGGCGCGTTCGCGGTCGGCATGGCGCAGGCCGCGCTGGACGCCACCGTCGGCCACACCCGCCGGCGCGAGGCCTTCCACGGCAAGCTGATGGACCTTCAGGCCGTGTCCCACCAGGTCGCCGAGATGGCCCTGCGCACCGAGGCGGCCCGGCTGATGGTGTACGCGGCCGCGGCGGCGTACGACGCGGGAGCCGCCGACGTCCCCCGGCGCGCCGCGATGGCCAAGCTGCTCGCCACCGAGACCGCGCAGTACGTCGTCGACACCGCCGTCCAGCTGCACGGCGCCCGCGCCCTGCGCCGCGGCCACCTCCTCGAACACCTCTACCGCGAGGTGCGCGCGCCCCGCATCTACGAGGGCGCCAGCGAGGTCCAACGGGGCATCATCGCCAAGGAGTTGTACACCGCCGCACTCAAGGAGGACCGGTGACGACCGAGCGCGTCAACCCGCCCGGGCTGGCCCCGCCCACGGGCTTCTCGCACGCCGTCGTCGCGGCCGGTTCCCGCGTGGTGTTCCTCGCGGGCCAGACCGCCCTCGACGGTGACGGAAAGATCACCGGCGAGACGCTGCCCGAGCAGTTCGAGAAGGCCCTCGGCAACCTCCTCACCGCCCTGCGTGCGGCCGGCGGCACCCCCGCCGACCTCGCCCGGGTCACCGTCTACGCCACCGACGTCGCCGCGTACCGCGCCCATGCCGCTCGACTCGGCCGGATCTGGCGGGAGTCGGCGGGCCGTGACTATCCCGCGATGGCCGTCGTGCAGGTCGTACGGCTGTGGGACGAGCGGGCGCTGGTGGAGCTGGACGGGTTCGCCGTACTGCCGTAGCCCCCCCCGGCACCCTCCGGTCGCACCGCGCGTGACCTGGACCGTTCGGTTTCATGACGCGCCACCGATGGGGTGACGGTCACGTCCGGCGGCCCGGTTGCCCGGTACCAGTGGAGACCCTCGATCCCTGGAACCGGGAGGTACCCCATGCCCCTGCGCCCCGCCCTCGCCACGGCCCTCGGCGCCGCCGCGCTGCTGTGCGCCGCCGTCGGCCCGGCCGCCGCCGACCCCGCCGACCCCGCCGAGCTGGTCACCGTCGACCCGGTCGGCCGGCTCGCGTCCGACGGCACGGTGACGCTGTCCGGCACCTACCGCTGCACCGGCGGCACCGGACCGGTGCTCGTCAGCTCCGCGGTCATCCAGGGCGACCCCGGCCTCCAGCACGGCATCGGCGGCAGCGTCGCCCAGTGCGACGGCGCAGAACACCGATGGGAGCACTCCGGCAAGGCTGCGCCGGAGGTGCTGAAGGCCGGGGCGGCGCAGGTGGAGGCCACCCTCACGGAGCTGCGCCCCTCCGGCATCGCCGTGCTGCCGTCCTTCCACGCGATGTCGCACCAGGACATCGAGCTCGCTCGGAACGACACGCCCTCGCCGTCGCCGAAGAAGCCGGGCAAGAAGTCGCCCAAGACGCCGGGCAAGTCCTCGGCGAAGGCGCCGGGCAAGTCGTCACCGAAGGCGCCGGGCAAGTCGTCGCCGAAGGCGCCGGCCGTGCCCGCTCGCTGATCCGCGACTCCGCCCGCGCCCCTGCTTCAGACGCGGCCGGTCCCGTCCCGGTCCGGCGGAGCCGTCCTCCGCCGGACCACCGGGGCGTCCGGCCGGCGCAGGGCGGCCACGAACTTGTAGCGGGAGCCCCGGTACACCGAGCGCACCCACTCCACCGGTGAGCCCTGCGCGTCCCGCGAGTGCCGGGACAGCAGCAGCATCGGCAGGCCCACGTCGGTGGCGAGCAACTGCGCCTCGCGCGGGGTCGACAGCGAGGTCTCGATCGTCTCGTCGGCCTCGGCGAGATGGACGCCGTACACCTCGGCGAGCGCCGTGTAGAGCGAGGGGTACGTGGCCAGGGACCGGCGCAGGCCGGGGAAGCGCCGTACGGACAGATGGGTCGTCTCGATCGCCATCGGGTCGCCGCCGGCCAGCCGCAGCCGCTCGATGCGCAGCACCTTCTCCCCGATCCCGATGCCGAGCAGGGCCGCCAGCTTCTCGTCCGCGGGCATCTCCCCGATGTCCAGCATCTGCGAGGCCGGGGTGAGGCCCTGGGCGCGCATGTCCTCGGTGTGCGAGGTGAGCTGGAGCGTGCGGTACAGCTTGGGCTGGGCGACGAAGGTGCCCTTGCCCTGGATCCGGTCGAGCCGGCCCTCGCCGACGAGTTCCTGGACTGCCTGCCGGACGGTGGTCCGCGAGGTGTCGAACCGTACGGCGAGCAGACGTTCCGCGGGCATGGCCGAGCCGGGCTGCAGGGCCTCGGCCATGGTGAGCAGCTGTTGCTTGATCCGGTAGTACTTCGGCACGCGCGCGGTGCGGCCGGAGGCCCCCCTGTACGGCTGGGCGCTGCTGACGTCGGTGGTCATGCCTGCCTTCCCGGCTGTGTCGACGGTCTCCCGTTATAGCGACCAACTGCCTTATGGTCTAGTCCAAATGAACGCTCCGGGCGAAAGGGGCGGAATGCGGACGGACGCGCTCCGGTGACTTTCTCGTAACGGCCGGGACCGGCTTTCCGAACCACCCTTGACACTCCAAAAGGTCTAGGCCAAGCTCCACCGTACTGGTCTACACCATTAGTGGCCAGGTCCCGAGCCCTACGTGCAACAGCGTCGTACGCAGGTCACCGCCGAGGGCGTGGGGGGTTAGTGGCATCCCTGAGGAGGGTGGCGTGAAGCGCAAGCTTGCGGCCGCGATCGTGATCGCGGGCATGATGGTCTCCGTGTCGGCGTGCGGCGGGGACGACGGCGACGACAGCGGCAAGAACGCGGGGCCGGACAGCTTCAAGGGTCAGACCCTGACGGTCTGGGCGATGGACGGCTCCACGCCGGACCAGTGGGTCAAGGACGTCACGGCCGCGTTCGAGAAGAAGACCGGCGCCCAGCTGAAGTTCGAGACGCAGAAGTGGGACGGGATCCAGCAGAAGATCACCACCGCCCTGTCCGAGTCCACCCCGCCGGACGTGCTGGAGGTCGGCAACACCCAGACCCCGGCCTACGCGGCCACCGGCGGTCTCGCCGACCTGAACGACCTGAAGAAGGAGATCGGCGCCGACTGGACCCCGTCGGTCTCGCAGTCCTCGGTCTACGACGGCAAGCAGTACGCCGCTCCCTGGTACTTCGCCAACCGCGTCGTCATCTACAACAAGAAGATCTGGGCCAAGGCCGGCATCAAGGACACCCCGAAGACCCGGGACGAGTTCTTCAAGGACCTGGAGGCGATCGGCAAGAAGACCGACGCCGAGCCGATCTACCTGCCCGGCCAGAACTGGTACTTCTTCGACGGCCTGACCATCGGCCAGGGCGCCGACCTGGTGAAGAAGGAAGGCGACACGTACGTCTCCAACCTCGGTGACCCCAAGGTCGCCAAGGCCATGGAGATCTACAAGAAGTACGCCTCCTACTCCAAGGCCCCCAAGGACAAGGACGAGGCCACCCCGCAGCAGGCCGAGGTCTTCGCCAAGGGCAGGACCGGCGCCTTCATCGGCATGGGCTGGGAGGCCGGTACGGCCGTCCAGGCCAACAAGGCCATCGAGAAGGACCTCGGCTACTTCACCATCCCCGGTGAGACCGCGGACAAGCCCGAGGGCGTCTTCCTCGGCGGCTCCAACCTCGCCGTCGCCGAGGGCAGCAAGAAGCAGGCCCTGGCCAAGGAGTTCCTGAAGATCGCCCTGTCCGACCAGTACGAGGGCGAACTGGCCAAGCTCAACGGCGTCATCCCGAACAAGCAGGCCCTGGAGTCCCACCTCAAGGGCAACGCCGTCGCCGAGGCCGCCGCTCCGGGTGCCGCCGTCGGTGGCACCACCCCGCTGATCCCCGAGTGGGGCGCGGTGGAGAACAACCCGAACCCGATCAAGTCGTACATGACGGCCGTGCTGAACGGCAAGTCCCCGGCGGACGCCGCCAAGCAGGTCGAGGGCGAGATCAACAAGCGCCTGGCCCAGCAGAACTGATGACCGCGCCGGGGGCGCCGCACTCGCGCCCCCGGCTCACCTGTGTCGTCCGTACGGCCACGGAAGAGATGGCAACTCATGTCAGTGCAGACCGAAGGCACGGACACGGCCGGTAAGCCCGCTGTCCGCAAGGCCCGGGTGCCGGCCCCGCCGCGCGGTGACAGCCGCACCGGCGGCGCCCCGTCCCGGCGCCGCGCCACCGCCCCCTACCTGCTCCTGCTGCCCGCGCTGCTGGCCACCGTGGTGCTGCTGGGCTGGCCCCTGGTCAAGAACGGCATGCTGTCGTTCCAGAACCTCAATCCGCGCCAGCTCATCCAGCACCTCACCGAGTGGAACGGCGTCGACAACTACCGGGAGGTGCTGAGCGGCGGCGACTTCTGGCACGTCGTCGAGCGCTCCGTCGTCTTCACCGCCGCCAACGTCGTACTGATCATGGTGATCGGGACGCTGGTCGGGCTGCTGCTGGCCCGGCTCGGCACGAAGATGCGGCTGCTGCTCATGGTGGGCCTCGTCCTCGCCTGGGCCATGCCGGTCATCGCGGCCACCACCGTCTACCAGTGGCTGTTCGCCCAGCGCTTCGGCGTCGTCAACTGGGTGCTGGACAAGCTCGGCTGGCACTCGATGGCCGACCACAACTGGCTGCAGACCCAGTTCTCCACCTTCGCCGTGGTCACCCTGCTCATCGTCTGGCAGTCCATACCCTTCGTGGCGATCAACCTCTACGCCGCCACCACCACGATCCCCAAGGAGCTGTACGAGGCCGCCTCCCTGGACGGCGCCGGCTCCTGGCAGGGCTTCACCTCGGTGACCCTGCCCTTCCTGCGGCCGTTCCTGTACGCCACGACGTTCCTCGAAGTCATCTGGGTCTTCAAGGCGTTCGCGCAGATCTTCGCGCTGAACGAGGGCGGCCCCGACCACCTCACCGAGACCCTGCCGATCTACGCCTACGTCGAGGGCGTCGGAAACCAGCACTTCGGGCTCGGCGCGGCGATCTCCTTCCTGACCATCCTGGTCCTGCTCGCCATCACCTCGTACTACCTGCGCATGGTGCTCAAGCAAGAGGAGGACGAGCTGTGAAGCGCTCGCTCTTCGGCCGTATCTGGCCCAACGCGACCGCCGTCGTCCTCTTCGTCGGCTTCGTGTTCCCCGTCTACTGGATGTTCGCCACGGCCTTCAAACCGACCGGCGACATCATCGCCGACGACCCGGTGTGGTTCCCGACGAACGCCACCCTCGACCACTTCAAGAAGGCCGTCGACGCCGACCACTTCTGGACCCTGGTCCTCAACTCCGTCACCGTCACGGTCCTGTCGGTCGTCTTCTCGCTCGTCATCGCCCTGTTCGCCGCCTTCGCCCTGGCGCGGATGCGGTTCAAGGGCCGGCGCGGTCTCATCGTGACGTTCATGCTGGCGCAGATGGCCCCCTGGGAGGTCATGATCATCGCCATCTACATGATCGTCCGCGACAACGACATGCTGGACAGCCTGGTCCCGCTCACCGTCTTCTACACGATGATGGTGCTGCCGCTGACCGTCCTCACCCTGCGCGGCTACGTCGCCGCCGTGCCCAAGGAGCTGGAGGAGTCGGCGATGGTCGACGGCTGCACCCGCCTCCAGGCCTTCGTCAAGGTGATCTTCCCGCTGCTCGCGCCCGGCCTGATGGCGACCTCGCTGTTCGGCTTCATCACCGCCTGGAACGAGTTCCCGCTCGTCCTGATCCTCAACAAGGACGTCGAGAAGCAGACCCTGCCGCTGTGGCTGTCCCAGTTCCAGACCGCCTTCGGCGACGACTGGGGCGCCACCATGGCCGCCTCGTCCCTGTTCGCGCTGCCCATCCTGATCCTCTTCATCTTCCTGCAACGCAAGGCTGTCAGCGGTCTGACCGACGGCGCCGTGAAGGGATGACGCCCCGATGACCACCATCGCCACCACCGCGTCCGGCAGCGGTTCCGCCGCGGGTGACACCCTCACCCGGGACGCCCTCGCGGTGCTGCAGCCGGGGTTCGACGGCACCACCGCCCCGGACTGGGTGCGCCGCCGCATCGGCGAGGGCCTCGCCTCCGTCGCCCTGTTCGGCCGCAACGTCGTCAGCGAGGAGCAGGTCACCGCGCTCACCGGGCAGTTGCGTGCCGAGCGCGACGACCTGCTGGTCGCCATCGACGAGGAGAGCGGCGACGTCACCCGCCTCGACGTGCGCACCGGCTCCTCCTTCCCCGGCAACCACGCCCTCGGCGCCGTCGACGACCCCGATCTCACCCGGGCCGTCTCCCGCGAGCTGGGCCGGCGCCTGGCCGCCTGCGGAGTCACCTTCGACTGGGCGCCCTCCGCCGACGTCAACGCCAACGCCGACAACCCCGTCATCGGCGTCCGCTCCTTCGGAGCGAGCCCCGGCCTGGTGGCCCGGCACACCGCCGCCTGGGTGGAGGGCCTGCAGTCCACCGGGGTCGCCGCCTGCACCAAGCACTTCCCCGGCCACGGTGACACCAACGTCGACTCCCACCACGCCGTACCCCGCATCGACGTCGACGCCGACACCCTGTACGCGCGCGAGCTGCCTCCGTTCCGCGCGGCGATCGCCGCCGGCACCCGGGCGATCATGAGCGCGCACATCCTCGTGCCGGCGCTCGACCCGGAGCGCCCCGGCACCCTGTCCCGGCGCATCCTCACCGAGCTGCTGCGCGGCGAACTCGGCTACCAGGGCCTGATCGTCACCGACGGCATGGAGATGCGCGCCATCTCCGGCACCTACGGCCTGGAGCACGGCGTGGTCCTCGCCATCGCGGCCGGCGCCGACGCCATCTGCGTGGGCGGGGGACTGTGCGACGAGGGCACCGTGCTGAAGCTCCGGGACGCGCTCGTGGCCGCCGTACGCTCCGGGGAACTGCCCGAGGAACGGCTCGCCGACGCGGCGGCCCGGGTCCGCGACCTGGCCGCCTGGACCGTCGCGGCCCGCGACGACGCCGAGAAGACCCCCGCCGACCCGGAGATCGGCCTGGTCGCGGCCCGCCGCGCGCTGACCGTGACCCGCGCGGGCGCCGCCGCACCGGTCACCGCACCTGCGTACGTCGCCCAGTTCAACCCGGCCCCGAACATCGCCGTCGGCGACCAGACCCCCTGGGGCGTCGCCGCCGAGCTGGAGCGGCTGCTGCCCGGCAGCACCGCCGGCTCCTTCACCGGCGAGGGTGCCGGTGCGGCCGTCCTCGCCGCGGCCGAGGACCGCCGGATCGTCGCCGTGGTCCGCGACGAGCACCGGCACGACTGGATGCGCTCCGCGCTCGACACCCTGCTCGCCGCCCGGCCCGACACCGTCGTGGTCGAGATGGGCCTGCCACAGGCCCCGCCGCGCGGCGCCCTGCACATCGCCACCTACGGCGCCGCCCGGGTCTGCGGTGTGGCCGCCGCGGAAGCCGTCGTCGCGGGCTGACCCACGGGCTCACCGGCCGCCCGCCGCAGCGGGCGGCCCGCTCCATCGTGCTCTTTTCCCGGATCCACCGCACTTTGTGTACCAGTTCCAGAGGAATCGCATGCAGACGCCCCACCCGTACCTGCACCGCGCGGCGACCGGCCGCCCCTACTTCAGCACCGACGGCGAGACCTACCTCACCCCGACCCCCCTGCGCGACCTGCAGAAGACCCAGCCGCTGCGCGTACTGTCCGAGGAGGACTTCGCCTTCTGGCAGACGTACGGCTACGTCGTCGTCCGCGAGGCCGTCACGCCCGGCGAGGCCAAGGCCCTGCTCGACTTCGCCTGGGAGTTCCAGGGACTCGACCCCGACCGCCCCGACACCTGGTACGAGGAACCGGAGTTCCGCTCCGAACTCGACCGGCACCTGTTCATCTACGGCTTCGTCGAGGCCTACCACCACCAGCTCCTCTGGGACAGCCGGCAGAACCGGCGCGTCTACGACGCCTTCGTGGACGTCTGGGACAGCCCGGAACTGTGGGTCACCCTGGACCGGCTCAACCTCAACCCGCCCAACATCCGCACCCGTTCCCGCTCCCTGATCGAACCCACCGACGAGGGCTTCGACATCGAGCTGCACTGGGACGTCGACACCACCCTCGCCGTGCTCCCGCAGCGCGTGCAGGGCATCGTCGCGCTCACCGACACCCGCCCCGGACTCGGCGGCTTCCAGTGCGCGCCCGAACTCTTCCGCCGCTTCGAGGAGTGGCGCCTCGCCCAGCCGCCCGGCCGCGACCCGGTCCGCCCGAACACCGACCGCGCCGAGTTCCCGGTGGTCCGCCCCGACCTCCAGGCCGGCGACCTGCTGATCTTCAACGGGCTGCTCGCCCACGGCGTGGCGCCGAACCTCTCCGACAACGCTGTCCGAGCCGTCCAGTACCTGTCGATGATGCCGGCGCTGGAGGAGCACACGGCCCTGCGCGACTCCCGCGTGGAATCCTGGCGCACCCTCGCCACCCCCGACTGGAACGCCACCCTGCTGGGCGACGCCCGCGAGCCCGAAGCCCTCCGCTACGGCCCCGCCGAACTGAACGACCTCGGGCGCAGGCTGCTCGGCCTGGACTCCTGGGCCGGCGCGGAAGGTGCCCGGTGAACCGCGTCTGCCTCACCCTGCCCACCAACCGGCCCTGCTCCGCCACCCTCACCGCCCTGCACGCCGAAGCCGCCTACGCGGCCCGGCACTTCGGAGCCGACGTCCAGCTGCTGATCCTGGACTCCGCCGACGCCGCCACCCGCGCCGGGCACACCCGCACGGTCGCCGCGCTGCCCCCGGAGCCGGGCGTGACCGTCCACCACCTCGACGAGGAAGCCCAGCGGGACTTCCTGCGCCGGGTCATCCGTAAGGCCGGCCTGCCCGGACCGGAGCGCCTGCTCCGCCTGATGCTCCCGCCCGCCGTCTCCTACGGCGCCTGCACGAACCGCGCCTTCCTGCTGGCCGCCGCCCTCGGCTGCGACTCGGTGCACCGCCGCGACTCCGACAGCACCTACCAACTCCACGCCGGCCGACCGGTGTTCCCCGTCCACCACGAACTGCCCTGGCTCGGCCGCCCCGCCGCCGAGGCCGCGGGCGCCGTCACCCGCACCGACCTCGACCCGGCACTGTCCCACCGCCCGGTCTCCCTGGCCGGCGCCTCCTTCATCGGTGAACTCTCCGTCGACATCGGGGAGATACGACGCCTGGACGAGGCCGTCCACCACGACGTGGTCAGCCTCTGGGCCCCCGGCGACTGGCCGGAGGACCGCACTCGCGCGCTGGTCGAGGAGTCCTTCACCGGCGCGGGCACCGCCCCCTTCACCGGCGACCACGCGACCCTCACCGTGGTCGACCCCATGCGCGTGGACATGTGCAACATCGCCTTGGACCGCGCGGTGTACGAGCGCGTCCCCCTCCCACCGGCCACCGACACCATCGGCAGCGACTACTTCCTCCTCCACCTCGTCCATGACGCGGGCCTGCCCGGCATCCTGCACAACCGCAACATCGAGAACTTCCACACCCCCGAACGCCGCACCACCACCGGCTTCCCGGCCTACCAGCGCCGGTTCGTGAAGTTCCTGCTGTCGATGCTCTACTTCCACGACGTGTACGACCGGATGGCCGCCGAGGGCGCGGGCCTGCTGGACGCCCGGCATCAGGTCCGCCCCGACCGGATCGTGGACCTCCTGCGCGAGAGCACGACTCTGGACCGCACGGAGAACGTCTGGCGCCTGGACCGCATCGACACGGCGTACCGCAAACTGGGCGGCCGGTATGCGAAGTTCGTGGACGAACTCGCGTCGGACCGCTCGGAGCTGCTGGACCAGGCGCAGCGGGACATCGAGGCCTTCGCAGACCTGACCGAGGCCTGGCCGGCACTTGTGGAGGCGGCCCGCCCATGAGCGCCCGCACGACGGACCGCCTCACCTACGACCTCACCGGCATAGAGCGCCGATACGACACGCTGCTGAGCGAGTTGCCCGGAACCCGCATCCGCTTCGCCCTCAAGGCCTGCCCCGTCGACGAGGTCCTGCACTGCCTGGCCGCCCGCGGAGCGGGATTCGACGCGGCGAGCCCCGCCGAGATCGAGCAAGCCCTGCACGCCGGGGCCCACCCCGGCCACATCCACTACGGCAACACGGTCAAGTCGGACCACGACATCGCCAAGGCCCACCGCCTGGGTGTCCGCACGTTCGCCACCGACAGCATCGAGGACGTCACCGCCATCGCCGCGCACGCGCCCCGCGCCCGCGTGTTCTGCCGGCTGGCCACCAGCGGGGAGGGCGCCCTGTGGGGCCTGAACCGCAAGTTCGGCTGCGCCCCGGAGGACGCCGTCCGCGTGCTGGCCACGGCCCGGGACGCCGGCCTCGTCCCGGCCGGCCTGTCCGTGCACGTCGGCTCCCAGCAGATGACCGGCGAGGCCTGGCAGCAGGCCGTGGACGCCCTCGCCGAGACCCTGACGGCGCTGGCCGGGCGGGGGATCGTACTCGACCACGTCAACCTCGGCGGCGGCCTGCCCGCGCTCGGTTACCGGGACCGGCACGGCAACCCCCTCCACCCGCCGCTGGACAAGATCCTCACCGTGCTCCGCGAGGGCATGGAACGCCTGAACGCGCTGGCCGCCGCCCCGCTCGGCTTCGTGCTGGAGCCGGGGCGTCACCTGGTCGCCGACCACGGCGTGATCCGCGCCCACGTGGTCCGGCTGACCGAACGGACGCAGCCGGACGGCGGGCGCGCCCGGTGGCTGTACCTGAGCGTGGGCAAGTTCAACGGGCTGTACGAGATGGACCAGGTGACCCACCCGCTGGTCTTCCCGGGGCGGGAGAGCGAGGAGCACGTCCCCGCGATCGTCGCCGGGCCCACCTGCGACAGCGACGACGCCTACGGCGCCGGCCGGTACCCGGTGCCCGTCCCGGCGTCCCTCGCCTCCGGCGACCCGGTCCGGATCCTCTCCGCCGGCGCCTACGCCGGCAGTTACACGACCCTGGGGTTCAACGGCATCCGCCCGCTGCCGACCCTGTGCACCCGTGGCCAGGAAGGACACCACTGACATGACAGGCCTCGTACGGGCCATCACCGAGGCCGACTGGCCCCAGGTCGCCGCCCTGGAGGCCGGGGCGTACGCGGACACCTCGCTCACGGAGGGGGAGGCCCGCCTGCGGTCCCGGGCCTCGGCCGGTACCGGCTTCGTCCTGGACCTCGACGGCCGGATCGCCGGCTACGTCCTCGCCCTGCCCTACCGGCGGTTCCGCTGTCCCGACCTGACCCGCCCGGAACAGGTCGTCCACCACGCCACCAACCTCCACCTGCACGACCTGGTCGTCAGCGCGCCCCTGCGCCGCCGGGGCCTGGGCACCCGGCTGGTCCGGCACCTCACGGACGCGGCCCGCGCCCGGGGCTTCGCGACCATGTCGCTGGTCGCGGTCGCCGGCAAGGAGCCCTTCTGGCGGGCCAACGGCTACCGCCCCCACCCCGAGGCGCGGGTGCCGGCCGGCTACGGCAGCGGCGCGGTGTACATGTCGGCGCAGGTCGCCGCCCTGCGGAAGGCGAGCTGATGACCGCACCCTCCTTCCGGCGCGCCAAGTGGTCGATCGCCGCGCTGTTCTGCTTCCTGGGCTTCCAGTACGGCACCTGGGTGGCCCGGCTGCCCGCGCTGAAGACCCGGCTCGACCTGGGCGCGGGCGAGGTGGGGCTGCTGCTGATGGCCTGCGGGGCCGGAGCGGCGGCCTCCTTCCCGCTGGTCGCCGCCCTGATGCGGCGGCTCGGCTCGCGGCTGCTGTCCCTCGCCTCCGCCGTAGCCCTGATCACCGTACTGGCCGCCCTGTCCGCCGTACCGAACTTCCCGCTGGCGCTGCTCGCCGTGTGCGCCGACGGGGTCGCGGTCGGCTGCCTCAACGTCGCCATGAATGCGCAGGGCGCCGCGCTGGAGCGCGCCCACGGGCGGACCGCCATGTCCCAGCTGCACGCCACGTTCAGTGGCGGGCTGCTCGCGGCCGCCCTGCTGACCTCCGGCGTCACCACCGTGACCGCGTCCGTCCCGGCCCACTTCGCCGTCGCCGGAGCCCTGTTGCTGCTCCTGCTCGGCGGCGCCCGCCCGGGCCTGCTCCCGCACGAGGAGGAGAGCCCGGCCGGGGCGCGGCAGCCGGGGCGGCGCGTCCGTCGCGGCCTGCCCTCCGGTACGACCCTCCTCATGGGCTGCGCCATGGCATTCGGCACCGTCACCGAGGGCGCCATGAACGACTGGTCGACGCTCTACCTGAAGGACGTCGTCAAGGCGTCGGCGACCGTCGCCCCGCTCGGGATCGCGGTCGTCTCCGTGATGATGCTGCTCGCCCGGCTGTGCGCGGACCGCTGGCGTACCCGCTGGGGCGACGGGCGCGTGGTGCGCACCGGCAGTGCGGTGGCCGCCGCGGGTCTGGCCCTCGCCCTGCTCGCCGGGGGAGTGGTGCCCACGCTGCTCGGCTTCGCCTGCGTCGGCCTGGGCGCGGCCGCCGTCACCCCGTGCGTGTACGTGGCGGCGGCCGGCCGCGGCCCGGACACGCTGGCGCTGGTCGCCGCGATGGGTACCACGGGTCTACTGGCCGGCCCCGCGCTGATCGGCTTCGTGGCCGGCGCGGTGAACCTGACCGTGGGCATGGCCACGGTGGCGGCCTCCGCGCTGATCGTCACGGCGACCGCCTTCCGCATCCCGTGGCGCGCCCGCACCCCGGCGCCGGTGGGCTGATCAGTCCGTGGTCGGCGGAGCCAGCCGCGACAGGTAGGCGTGGAACTCGCTCAGGACGCCGCCCTCGCTGGAGGAGGCGTACAGCGTCCCGTCGGGGGTGGTGGACAACTGGTCGACCGCCTGGCCCTTGACGGGCGTGCCGACCGCCTCCCACGTGGCGCCGGACCAGCGGACCAGCTTCGATGCCCCGCTCAGGCCGGCGTACAACCGGCCGCCGTAGTACGCGAACGACGACACGGCGGCCGGGGTGTCCCTGCGGGTCCATGCCGTTCCGTCCCAGTGGCTCACAGCGGAGCCGGAGGCGACCCACACGTCGTTCGGTCCGGTGCTGATCACCTCTCCCAGCATGGTGTCCTCCCCGGAGACCGCCGGGACGGGGACCTCGGTCCAGCGTGTGCCGTCGTAGTGCATGACGAGCCCCTGGAAGTGGCCGCTCGTGCGGCGGTAGCCGGCCGCCCAGATGTCGGTCTCCGAGTTGACGTCGACGGACTCCAACTGGCCCTGGATGCCGGTTAACTTCGTGGTGTTCCAGTTGCTGCCGTTCCAGTGGGTCACCATCGGATACCAGTTGGTGCCCGTCCCGCGGTAGTTGCCCACCGCCCACACGCTGTTCCTGCCGGCCGCTCGGGCGCCGAGCACCTCGGCGTTCTTCGGCTCCGGGTTGAGGTTCGGCGTCCACGTGGTGCCGTCGTAGTGGTTGAACCGGTAGGCGTTCTTGCTGCCGAAGACCCACAGGTCGGTGGGCCCGGTGCCGGCCAGCACGTTGGCCTGGACGTCGGTGGGCATCGTCACCTGCTTCCAGGTGGTGCCGGTCCGCTGCCACAGCCTGGGCGAGTAGGTGCACTCCTCGGTGCACTGGTCGGTGGTCCTGGCGTAGGCGTTCTGACTGTCGAAGGGCAGCAGCGACACCCGTGCGTTGGTGGTGGGCACGGTCAGCGATTCCCAGGTCGGCGCCGCCGCGCTCGCGGGCGAGGCGACGAGGGCCAGGCCGGCCGTGGAGGCCGCGACCAGCACGAGGGCGGCGCGCCGGCCGCCCGAAGTCCGAGTGAACATGATGCTCCCGTGGCGTTCTCTGCAGGTGGATGCGGCCGCGCCGACATCGTGCAGGGGGCGCCTATGAAGCGTCTATGAGGGAGTCACGGACCGCGAGGCCGGGCCGCGACCGGGTGGGCGTCACGCTCTTCGGCGGCCGCCCGGCCCCCGGGACGCGGAGTCCTCCTCCCACGGGGTGTCCGACCGGGCGGCGTCCAGCAGGTGCTCGCCGTACAGGTCCTGCAGCCAGTTGGTCTGGTAGATGGTGTCGAGGTAGCGCTCGCCGAGGTCGGGCGCTATGGCCACCGCGGTGAGGTCCCGGGTGCCGTGCCGGGCCAGCCAGCCCGTCGCGGCGCTGACCACCGACCCGGTGGAGCCGCCGAACAGGAAACCCCGTCTGGCCATGCGGTGACAGGTGCGGATGGTGTCCGCCTCCTCCACCCGGATCACCTCGTCCACGTACGACTCGTCGAGCAGCGGCGGGCGCATGCTCATGCCCAGGCCGGGGATCATCCGGCGGCCGGGCTCGCCGCCGAAGGCCACCGAGCCCACGCTGTCCACGGCGACGATCCGCACCGGCCGGCGCCACTCGCGGAAGTAGCGCCCGCAGCCCATCAGGGTCCCTGCGGTGCCCGTCCCGACGAACAGCACGTCCAGCTGCGGGAAGTTCCCGGCGATCTCCGGGGCCGTCGTACGGAAGTGGGCCCGCCAGTTCCCGTCGTTGGTGTACTGGCTGAGCCACACGTACCGCTCGTCGGAGGCGCACAGCGCGCGCACGTACTCGAGCCGCGTGCCCAGGAAGCCGCCGTTCCCGTCCAGGTCGGTCACCACGTGCACCTGGCTGCCGAGGGCCTCCATCAGCAGCTTCGTCGACAGGTTGCACCGGGGGTCCGTCACGCACAGGAACCGGTAGCCCTTGCTCGCGGCGATCACGCTCAGCGCGACGCCCAGGTTTCCGGACGAGGACTCGACGAGGATGGAGTCCGACGTCAGGCGTCCGTCCCGCTCGGCGCTCTCCACCATCTCGTTCGCGGCCTTCAGCTTGATGGAGCCGGCGAAGTTGAAACCCTCGCACTTGAGGTAGAGGCGGTATCCGAAAATCGACTCCAGATCGACGAACAGACTGCCTTCGTTGAAGGCGTGGGGAGCGGAGATGACGGGCACGGCAGCCTCCTGGTGCCACGGCTGAAGGGCAACGCCCTCAGCCGTACCGGCGCAGGTCGTGGAAGAAGTCGTCGATGAGGCGGAGTTCGCCCGCCCCGGCCACGCGGTCGTAGACGTACTTGCCGACGGCCAGGTCGAGGACGCCGAGGCCGAAGGGCGAGAAGATCACCGGCTGGTCGTGCGGCGGGGCGGCGCGGCCGAGCATCACGTCGTAGAGGGTGCCGTTGAGGAAGTCGCGGTTCCCGGTGCGCTGCTCGACCAGGTGCGGGGAGGTCTCGGCCTTCAGGCAGTGCTCGACGTCGTCCACGAAGTTGGCCGCGGTGAGCAGGACCTCGGGGGCGAGGTCGCGCAGCGACACGTGCAGGACCACGGGGTTGTGCTCGAACCAGCCCGGGGCCGTGACGTGCGGCCGGCCGGCGACGGTGGCGAAGACCACCAGGTCGCTGGAGCGGACCAGGTCCTCGGCGCTGTCGTGGACGGTGATCTGCCCGGTGGCGCCGGCCTGGCGCAGGTAGCCGCGGAAGCCGGCGGTGCTGTCGGCGGACAGGTCGTGCACACCGATCGCGTCGAAGGTCCAGCCGGTGCCGGCCAGGAAGGTGTGGATGTACCGGGCGATCAGGCCCGTACCGAAGAAGCCGACCCGGCGGGGCCGGGTCCGGGTGCGGCTGAGCCAGTCGGCGGCCAGCGCGGCGGAGGCCGCGGTCCGGGTCGCGCTGATGACGGAACTCTCCAGGCAGGCGAACGGGTAGCCCGTGTCGTGGTCGTTGAGGATCAGCACCGCGGAGGCCCGGGGCAGCCCGGTGCCCACGTTGTCGGGGAAGCTGGAGATCCACTTCACGCCGTCCACCTGCGTCGGGCCGCCGATGGAGGCGGGCAGCGCGATGATCCGGGCCGTGGGACGGTCGGGGAAGCGCAGGAAGTACGACGGCGGGTTCACCGAGTCACCGGCGCCGTGCAGCCGGTAGGTGGCCTCCACCAGCTCCACCAGTTCCCGCTCCCGGCCGGTCAGCGCCTGCTGCACCTGCCGGCCGGAGATCACCGCGAAGGTGGGCGCCGGCGCCGGCCGGGGCATGGCCGGCTGGGGGGACGTCGACAGCAGATGGCTCATCGCCGGCTCGCCTCCCCCGTCGGGCAGGAGTCGGCCAGGCGCCGCGGCTCGGCCATGCCGACCAGGACCCGCCGCTCCCCGGTGAACGCCTCTCTGCTGTGCGCGGTGCCGATGTTGTCCACGAGCATCAGGTCACCGGCCTGCCAGGGCTCGCGCCGGGTGTGCTCCTCGTAGGTGGCGTTGAGGAGCTGGACGACGTCCTCGCCGATCGGACTGCCGTCCCCGTAACGGGTGTTGAACGGCAGCGAGTCCGCGCCGTACTCGTCCACCAGGTACTCGCGCACCTCCGGGGCGAGCGTCCACTCGTTGAGGAAGGCGATCTGGTTGAACCAGCACCGCCTGCCGGTGTGCGGGTGTTCCACGACGGCGCAGCGGCGCTGCTCGGTGCGCAGGGAGCCGTCGGGCAGCCAGCGGAAGTCGATGGCGTTCGCGCGGCAGTACCGCTCGATCGCGTCCCGGTCCTCGGTGCCGAACGACTCCGCGAGGGACGCTCCGATCTCGTCGTTGTAGGTACGGGTCAGCAGCCAGCCCTCCTCCTCGAAGCGCTCCGTCAGCTCGGCGGGCAGGGCCTTGAGGATCTCGGCTGCGTCGGCCACCGCCGTCGCCCCGCCCTGCTCGGGCGGCGTCAGGCACGCGAACAGCAGCAGGCCGGGCACCTCCAGCCGGTAGCTCAGCTCGTGGTGCATGCACATCGGCTGGTTGGCCGGCCAGGGCGTGGAGGAGTACAGCCCCGGCCCGTGCGCCTCCCGGGGGGCGAACGCCTCCCGCTCCGGCACGAGTTCACCGGCCAGCCGCGCGAAGACGGCACCGGCCTGGTCGGTGTCCTTCAGGCCGAGGCCGCGCACGAGCAGCGCCCCGTGCTCGGTGACCTGCCCCCTGAGCGCCTCGCGGTAGCGGGCCGCCCAGGCCGCGGCGTCGTCCGGTGGATCGACGCGCAGCATCGCGGGTCTGTCCGGCCGCAGCTCCACGTCGAACGGTGCTGCCAGGGATGAGGACGGCATCTCGGTTTCCTTTCGGTCGCCCGTCGGGTGGGGGTACGGGCCTCAGGCGGAGGCCAGGGGGACGGCCGCGCTCAGCACGGCCCGCGCCGCCTCGGCCGGCCGGGTGCGCAGGAAGTAGTGGCCCCCGTCGGCCAGTTCGTGCAGGTCGACCTGCTCGGCCAGGAGCAGCCAGTCGCGGTGGCGGTCGGCGTGGCCCGCCGTGTGCGGGTCGTCGGCGGCGACGACCACCGAGACCGGCGCGGACAGCCGCACCGGCGGCGGGTTCTCCAGGACCGCCTGGAACCAGTGGTGGGCGCGGACGCAGTCGTGCCGGTAGGCGGCTCCGATGTGCTCGGCGTGCCGCTCGTCGAGTTCGGCGAGTTCCGTGTAGCCGCTGTCCGCGGTCAGCCGCGCCGCGATCTCCGCGTCGCTCAGGCCCGTCAGGTCGGCGACGGCGGCGCTGCGCTCGGCGGCGGTGCCGAGCAGCTGCGCGCCGAGGAACACCCGTGTCACCCGCACACCCCGCTCCTGGAGCCTGCGGGCCGTCTCCAGGGCCGGTGCGGCGCCCGACGAGTGGCCCCACAGCATGACCCGGGCCATCCCGCGCGCCGTGATCTCGCCGGCGACCTGGCCGGCCACCTCCTCGATCGACGCGAACGGTTCACGGTGGGCCGCCAGGTCGTGGCCGGGCAGGTCCACCGCGAGGACCGCGAGGCCGCTGCCCGCCAACGCGGCCGCCATCGGCCGGTAGTTGACGGCGTTGCCGCCCGCGTACGGGAAGCACACCAGCGCGCACTCCGGCGTACCGCCCGCGTCCGACAGGGGCTGGAGCAGCTCCGGGCGCCGCCGGCCGGCGCCGTCGAGGAGGGCGGCCAGGTCGGCGAGGACCGGGTGCCGGGTGATGTCCTTCAGGGAGACGGCCCGGTCGAGCGCGATGCTGAGCTTCACGGCCGTCAGGGAGGTGCCGCCGGAGTCGAAGAAGTGGTCCTTCGGGCCGATCCGGTGCTCGGGCACGCCCAGCAGCTCGGCCCAGGCCGCCGCCAGCCGCCGCTCGGCCGGGCTGAGCGCCTCCCGCTCGCTGCCGTCCCGCTCCGCGCCGCCCCGGCCCGGGGCCGCCCCGGTGTCGGCGGCCTGCTCGGTCAGCGCCTTGCGGTCGATCTTGCCGTTGGCGGTCAGCGGAAGGCTCTCCCGCCAGTGGAAGGCCGCGGGAACCATGTAGGCGGGCAGCGCCGCCGCGAGCGCCTCGCGCAGCACCTCCGGTTCGAGACGCCGGCCGGTGTGGAAGGCGATCAGCTGCGTGTTCCCGCCGCCCCGCTCGGCCACGACCACCGCGCCGTCCCGCACCCCGTCCACCCGCAGCAAAGTGTTCTCGATCTCGCCGATCTCGATGCGGAAGCCGCGGATCTTGACCTGGCTGTCCCGGCGGCCGAGGAACTCCAGCTTGCCGCCGGGGTGCCAGCGGCCCCAGTCACCGCCCAGGTACAGCCGCTCCCCGGGCCGGTACGGGTCGGTGCGGTAGGCCTCCCTGGTCCGCTCGGGGTCGTTGACGTAACCCCGGCCCACACAGACACCGGAGAACGCGATCAGCCCCGGGGCGCCCAGCGGCACCAGCGACAGCTGCTCGTCCACGACGTAGACGCGCACGTTGTTGACCGCGCGTCCCAGCAGCACCCGGTCCGGCACGCCGTCCAGGACCTCGTGGTTGGTGTCGTCGGACGTCTCGGTCAGCCCGTAGGCGTTGAGCAGCCGGATGCCCGGCTGGAGCGCGAACCAGCGCTGGACCAGCTCCCGTTTCAGCGCCTCGCCGGTCACCGACACCCACCGCAGGTCCGGCAGGTCCCGGGGGTGCTGTTCCAGGTACGAGACCACGACCTCCAGGTAGGAGGGCACCAGCTGGGTCACGGTGACCCGGCCCCGCACCAGCGTGTCGAGGAACCGCTCCACGTCCACGACCACGTCCTGGCCGACCAGCACGGTCCGCCCGCCGACCAGCAGGGCGGACACCAGCTGCCACAGCGAGATGTCGAAGCACTGCGGGGCCGTCTGCGCCACCACGGCCCCCTCGCCGATCCCCAGGTCGTCGATCTTGGCGTGGAGGTGGTTGAGCAGGCCCGCGTGCTCGCACATCGCGCCCTTCGGCTCGCCGGTGGAGCCGGAGGTGAAGTAGATGTACGCCAGCTGACCGGGGTCCACCCGCACGCCGGGGTCGTCGTCGGCGTGCGGTTCCGCGTACGCCGTCTCCACCGGCAGCTTCTCGGTTCCGGGTACGTCGGCCAGCGCCTGGTCGAGGGTCCCGGTGCTGCCCGATTCGGTGAGCACCAGCCGGCAGCCGGACCGCGACAACGTTGCCGCGATACGGCCGGCCGGGAAGTGCGGCTCGATCGGCAGGTAGACCCCGCCCGCCTTGAACACCGCCAGCGTCGCCGCCAGCCAGTCGAGGTTCCGCTCGGTGACGACGGCGACCACGTCCTCCCGGCCCAGCCCGCGGGCCAGCAGCGCCCGCGCCAGCCGGTTGGCGCGCGCGTTCAGCTCCGCGTACGTCCACACCTGCTCGCCGTGCACCGCGGCCACCGCCTGCGGATGCGCCCGTACCCGCCGCTCGAACAGCTCGTGCGCGCGGGCGTCCGGCAGCGGCCGGTGCGGTCCCGCCAGCCCTTCCAGCTGCTCGCGCACCTCCTCGGCCGACAGCAGGCTCTGCTGCGCGTGCTCGGCGTCCGGATCGGCCGCCATCAGCCGCAGCGCCTTCAGGTGGTAGCCGCCGATCCGTGCCGCGCTCCCGGCGTCCAGCGCGTCCGTGCGGTACCGCAGGCGCAGCAGCAGCCGTCCGCCCCGGTCGCACCAGCGCACGTGCAGCACCCCGTCCTCGGCGTGGGCCTCCTCGGCGCCCATGGGACCGAACACCACCTCGTACGCCGGCTCGGTCACCCCCAGCTCCCGGGCCAGGCCGGCCACCGGGAACTCCCGGTGGGCCAGTAGCGCCGTCTCGGCGCGCTCGGCGGCCGCCACCAGCGCCCGCCAGGACCCCGGGGGCACGGTCAGGCGGCACGGCAGCGGCTCGCCGCGCACCCCGGCGGTGTACCCCGTCACCAGCTCCCGCTCGCCGGACAACGCGGACAGCACCTTGGCGTGCGCCGCCAGCAGCACCGCGCTGACCGGCAGCCCCGACCGGCGGACCAGCCTGCGTACCGAGGCCGCCACGTCGTCCGGGACCGCCGTCTCCTGCTCGGCCGCTCCCGGCTCCGGCGCCGGGGCCCACCGGGGTACGGCGGTGGCACCACCGGCGGTCAGCACCCGGCTCCAGAACTCCCGGTCCGTCTCCACGCGCGTGTCCATGGGATGGCCTTCCTCAACTCGTGGCAGCCGCGGGGGCGTCGGTCGTGCGCAGGGCCCGGCCGGGGCCGCCCGCCTCGGGCATGTCCACGGCCGGATTGCCGCCCCAGTGCGCGTTCGGGGGGACTTCCTCGCCCTTCATCAGGAAGGAATCGGCCGCCAGCACCGCGTCGTCGCCCATCGTCACGCCGTAGTGCACATGGGCGCCGACGCCCAGCGTGCAGCGCGCGCCGAGCGTGGTGCCGTCGGACTTGAACGTGCCGTCCTCCTGGGAGTGGCACTGGATCTTGCTTCCGGCGTTGAGGGTGCAGTCGTCACCGACGGTGGCCAGGGTGCGTTCGGTCATGTAGCAGCCGTCGTCGAACACCCGGCGGCCGATGCGCACCCCCAGCAGCCTCCAGACCAGGGCCTTGAAAGGAGTGCCGTTGAAGATGTTGAGATACTCGGTCGGCATTTTCCACACGCGCTCGTGCCACCAGAAAATCGGGTGGTAGATGGAACACAATTGGGGAGTGAGTCCGCGGAACGACGTCAGGCAGCGTTCCACGAGGATGTAATACGCGGTGGAGAACGCGAGCGTCACGGCCAGATACAGGGCGATCACCACGTGCCCGACCGCGCCGTACAGGTCCACGGAGACAAGTCCGAACAGGGTGAGCGCGAAGACGTGGAGCCAGCGCACGCCCAGCATCAGGGCCATCGTGCGCAGGTTGTAGCGGTTCTTCGCGGTGAGATGGCGGCGCAGTTCGTCGCCTTTCCGGAGATGGTCGAACCGGGCGTCCCGGTCCACCGAGCGGGGAATCTCGAAACACGGTGAACCGAGCAGTCCCACGCCTTCCCGTACCTCGCCGTCGAGGGGAATCATCACCTTGGTGGCGAGAAGGCAGTTCTCGCCCGTCCTGCCACCCGCGGGATAGGCGATGTTGTTGCCCAGAAAATTGCGCGGCCCGATCGAAACCCGGGACAACCGGAAGGACGTACTGGAGTAATCGGCGTTGATGACGGAGAGTCCGTCGGCCACCATTGTTCCGCTGCCGACCGTGACCATGAACGGGGTTTCGTGCTGCACCTCGGTGCCGAAATTGGAGCCGGTCTGCTCCACCCGTGTCAGGTCGTAGCCGAGCCCGCGGAGATAATGCACGATGTACGAACTGTCGCCGAAGAGCCACGCGAAGAACTTGACGTTCGTCATGCGCGCCGCCGCCCGGTGCAGGCTGTAGTGGAACCCGTAGAGCGGATAAACCCGGTCGGGTTTGACGAACAGACCCAGCAGACGGGGAACGGTGTACAGGGCGACGAGGCCCAGGACGAGGAAGCCGGAGAACAGGGCCAGGGAGACGCCGAGCGCGTCCGGGATCAGTTCCGGCCGGGTCAGCACCGCCGTCTGCGGATCGAGTCGCTTGCCGATCGCCGGGATCCCGGTGAACACCATGTACACCCCGCCGAGGGCGAGCGGCAGGTACAGGAAGAGCGTCTGCAGCAGCGTGAGACCACCGAAGCAGGCCCGGCGCACGGTGCCGCACCTGGCCGGCGCGACCCGCAGGTAGTCGACCTCGGTGGGCTCCGCCGGGGAGCCGTGCCAGTGCTCGCCGTCCGGTACCGCCTGACCGCTGTGCAGCGCGGAGGCATGGCCCAGCTGTGCACCGTCGCCCAGTGAGGTGTCGATGTCCAGAACGGTCTTCTCGCCGACGTACACGTCCCGGCCCAGCGTCACCCGGCCGGTCTGGATCCGGCCCGCGTGGGCCCGGTAGCAGAGGAAGAACGACTCCTTGCGGATCACCGTCCCGGCGCCGATCGTCACCAGGTCGGTGCAGACCGGGACGGAGCGGGAGAGGATCGTGACGCCCTTGCCGATCCGCGCACCCAGGACGCGCAGATACAGCACGTACAGGGGGGTCCCGACGAAGAGCACCATCGGATTGGCGTGCAGCAGCACCTTCACGAACCAGAATCGCAGATACGCCGCCCCCCAGATGGGGAACTCGCCCGGTTTCCAGCGGCCGACGAGCAGCCATTTCGCGAGGACCGGAAAGATACACAGGGCGATGAAACCGATGCCGCCGAACAGCAGCGACCGCACATAGATGCCGACGAACCCGGAACCGGCGGCGATCCACTCGTACCCGCGGGCGGTGACGAATCCTGACGCGAGGGAATACACGAGGAAGATGAGCAGCTGGGCCGTCCCGCACAGCAGATGCCGGGCGCGGCTCGTGCGCGTCACGGGAGCGGCCGGAGCCGGGGGTGCCGGCGACGGTACGGCCGTATCGGCGGCAGCGGCCTGTACGAGGGCCGCCGTCAGGCTCCGGATCGTGGGATGCCGGTAAATGTCCCGCATGGACGGCGAGGGGAGATCCGGGTTCTTCCGCAGGCGCGCACAGAACTGGGCCATCACCAGGGAATTCGCGCCGAGGTCGTTGAAGAAGTGACTCTCCGCTGGAATGTCATCGGACCCGGTGACCTCGGCCAGTGTCTCCGCCAGTTTCCGTTCGGTCTGCACCATGTCGGACCCGGCGCCTTTCAGGGTGAGGGCAGGTTCGTCTGGCCGGGGTATGGGGACCTCGGAGGACTGCTCCACCATTACATCTCCTGAGGACGTACGGATCGCCGATGGCCGGCCGGGCGGCTCCTGTTCGGAAACGGCCGGTTTTCAGTGTGGCCAGGCACACAGCAGGCTGCCACTTCGCATCGATCCGCACGCACGCTCAAAAAGCCCGACGGCTCTCTGTCCCTTGGCATCCGCACCGGGTCCGGGCCCGCCACGGCTCACCCGAACGGCGGCCCCCCACACCGGGGGCGGGCCCCTCTGCACCGGCAGGAACGGGCTGGGCCGGCCGTGCCAGGAGATGCGCAGGGCGTGCCGGGTATGGGGGGCGGCGACGAAGCGCCGGCTGCGGCTCTTGTGCAGCTAGCGCTGACCGTCCTGGGCGAGGGGCGCCGTGGTGATGCCGTGCCGGGTCTCCGGGTGATCTTCGCGCGCCACTGCTTGAGGGCGTCGGCGAGCCGCGCGATCTCGTCGCAGCGGGGGTCTCACGCGCCGGGCACCCCCTGTGCTCCGGGCTGGCGGCCACGGCCGCGTCGAGCCGCTGCTGGAAACAGGCGTGCGCCTCCCGCATCTCCCGCTCGCGGTCGGCCATCGGCGGAGCGAGGGACCCAGGGCAGGTCGCCCACCTGGAGGTCGAAGCCGCCGGCCTCCCCGGTGAACCGACGACAGCAGCCCCTCCAGGTCGGTGCCCGCGCCCGCCACCACGGGGACCGTGGCGTACTCCGCGTCTGTGCCGTCCAGCAGCCTCACCTTGTCCAGCGGCCAGGACCACAGCGCGCACCGGACGTCCATGACCTGCTCCTGCTTGAACCGCCAGTACGGGGAGCCCTCCGCCTCGAACAGGTCCTCGAAGACCTGCTCCTTGGTCATCGGAAGGCTCCGGTCGGCGTTCTCCTTGCCGCGCCCCAGGAAGGCGCACTCCGCCGTGTCCTCCGCCCGGTCGGTGCCCCAGACGTCGATGGGGCCGGCGATCTCCCGCTCGCTCAGCTCCATTCGCTGGGCGACGAGCGTCCACACGAACTCGCCCCGGTCTGCCGCCGCCTGGAGCCGGCCGAGCTGGCTGCCCTTGCCGCCGGTGGTTCCCGGCTTGGCCTGGAGGCTCTTCTTCCACTCCTTGAGCCGTTCGGCCTGCGGCCCGGCGAGCTGGTCGATAGCTTCTTCGCGTCGCCGCTCGCCCCCGCGGCCGCTCCCCAGCCCGGCGCCGGCAGCAGGAACTGGTGGACGGCCCCCTCGGGCAGCGGCTGGGGCGCGCCGTCCTCGGGCGCACGGAACGGCAGCTTCGTCGGCGTCCTCGCGCCGATGGTCCGCTCGCTGTTGACACGGTCGGCCTCGTGCACCTAACGCCGGGCGCCCATCAGCGAGTTGCCGCGCAGCAGGTGCAGCCCGAACAGGGCGCGCGCATCCCGGGGTGCATGGTGTTCAGCCAGAGCGGGAGCTCGGCGAGTTCGAGGCCGGTGGCGTTGAGGCCGATGCCGTAGGCGTTGTACAGGGCGATGTCCGGTATGCGGGCCGTCGCCGCCCTGATCAAGGAACGCCAGGGCTGAAGGTGTCAGTGGGTCTTCCTCACGGGTGTGAGCGACGGCCGATCCCGCACCAGCGCATCGAGCGGTGCCGGCTCACCAGCCCCGGCCGGCATCGTCACGAGGAACAGCGCGCCAGGTCAATGGTGTTCGTGGCGGCCACTCTTCGAGCGCCCACCGGGCCAGTCGACGCGATGATCGGGCACGGACGACCGGGGTAAGCGGGGCTCCGGCCGCAAGCCCCAGAAACGTCCCAGAGGCGCCGCCACCTCCCGTCCCACCTCACGTCCAGGCAGCTCAGCAGGGGTGTGACGGCGCTCTTTCGGAAGATCCTCAGATGTCCCGGAAGATCTCGATCTGCGCGCCGATCGAGTTCAGGCGTTCGGCGAGGTCCTCGTAACCGCGGTTGATGACGTACACGTTGCGCAGTACCGACGTGCCCTCGGCCGCCATCATCGCCAACAGGACGACCACCGCGGGGCGCAGGGCCGGCGGGCACATCATCTCGGCGGCGCGCCAGCGGGTCGGGCCCTCGACCAGGACCCGGTGCGGGTCGAGGAGCTGGAGCCGGCCGCCGAGGCGGTTGAGGTCGGTCAGGTAGATGGCGCGGTTGTCGTAGACCCAGTCGTGGATGAGGGTCTTGCCCTGCGCGGTGGCCGCGATGGCCGCGAAGAACGGGACGTTGTCGATGTTCAGGCCCGGGAAGGGCATGGGGTGGATCTTGTCGATCGGCGCCTCCAGCTTGGAGGGGCGGACCGTGAGATCGACCAGGCGGGTCCGGCCGTTGTCCGCGCAGTACTCCGGCGACCGGTCGTGGTCCAGGCCCATCTCCTCCAGGACCGCCAGCTCGATCTCCAGGAACTCGATGGGGACGCGGCGGACGGTCAGTTCGGACTCCGTCACCACCGCGGCGGCCAGCAGGCTCATCGCCTCGACCGGGTCCTCGGAGGGGGAGTAGTCGACGTCGACGTCGATGTTGGGCACGCCGTGCACGGTGAGCGTGGTCGTGCCGATGCCCTCCACCGTGACGCCCAGCGCCTCCAGGAAGAAGCACAGGTCCTGCACCATGTAGTTGGAGGAGGCGTTGCGGATGACGGTCACGCCGTCGTGGCGGGCGGCGGCCAGCAGGGCGTTCTCCGTCACCGTGTCGCCGCGTTCCGTCAGGACGATCGGGCGGTCGGGGCGGACCGAGCGGTCGACCCGGGCGTGGTACTGGCCCTCGGTGGCCGCGATGTCCAGACCGAACCGGCGCAGCGCGATCATGTGCGGCTCGATGGTCCGCGTGCCCAGGTCGCAGCCGCCGGCGTAGGGCAGCTTGAAGTGGTCCATGCGGTGCAGCAGCGGGCCGAGGAACATGATGATCGAGCGGGTGCGGACGGCCGCCTCCGCGTCGATCGAGGCCATCTCCAGCTCGGCGGGCGGGACGAGTTCGAGGTCGACGCCGTCATTGATCCAGCGGGTGCGCACGCCGATGGAGTTGAGCACCTCCAGCAGGCGGTACACCTCCTCGATCCGCGCCACCCGGCGCAGCACCGTGCGCCCCTTGTTCAGCAGCGAGGCGCACAGCAGGGCCACGCAGGCGTTCTTGCTGGTCTTGACGTCGATGGCGCCGGACAGACGGCGGCCGCCGACCACACGCAGATGCATCGGACCCGCGTAGCCCAGCGACACGATCTCGCTGTCCAGGGCTTCACCGATTCGGGCGATCATCTCAAGGCTGATGTTCTGGTTGCCGCGCTCGATGCGGTTGACGGCGCTCTGGCTGGTTCCGAGAGCCTCCGCGAGCTGCGTCTGTGTCCAGCCCCGGTGCTGCCGGGCGTCACGGATGAGCTTGCCGATGCGTACGAGGTAGTCGTCTGACATGAGGTTGAGGTTATCTCAGATATGAGATGGCGCCCGTTGGGGGGTCCGTTCGGGTGACGCCCGCGCCGACGGGGCCGTGACGGTACGTCAACAGTGCTGGTGGGAAGGCGTATGGCACCCGAAAGATCGGGCAAATCCACTGATGTCGTACGACATGCCGCTCAACTCGGTTACCCCGCCCGGCGTATCAGGAACCCCCGGACGCGTGTCCCCCTCTCCTCCTCTGAAAGGGGGACACACATGAACATCAGGATGCGGCACCTCCCGGTCGCCGTCGCGCTCGTGTTCTGCTCCGTGCTGACCTCGTGCGGCACGGAGCGTGCGGGCGAACCGGCGGCCGGCGCGTCCGCGGCGGGATCGTCCGCGACGGAGGAGACGAGCGACGACCAGTGCCAGGGCGAGGACACGGCCGACGACGACCGGGAAATCCCGGACACCACGAGTGACGACCAAGGGGATGGCGGCCCGGATCTCACGAGCGATGACCAAGGGGATGGCGGCCCGGATCTCACGAGCGATGACCAGGGGGATGGTGGCCCGGATCTCACGAGTGACGACCAGGGGGATGGTGGCCCGGATCTCACGAGTGACGACCAGGGGGGTGGCGGTCCAGACCTCACCACCGACGACCAGGGTGACGGCGGTCCGGACACCACGACCGACGACCCGGGCCCGCCCTGCGGGGCGACGGCCGGCCCGCACCGCTGGTTCCCCATGGCCCGCGACTTCCGGGCGTACCTGAAGGCGGACGGCCGGAAGGCGGACGCCGCCATGGCCGGCCACGTGCTGAGCGTCTACGTCCGCAACCCCGAGGGCACCGACCGTACGGAGGCCTGGGTCCGGGTGACCTACGGGGTGATGGAGCAGGAGGACGCCGACCGCACGGCCAAGGCGTTCGCCCGCTGGCGGTCCTCCGTCTACGGCGACCACGGGCACGTGGGCGTCACCGGACCGGCCAAGACCGACGCCGAAGCGGACTGGTAGGCGGTGGGGCATGACCATCCAGCGCCCATGTACTAGAGTTATCTCGACATCGAGATATCTGCCGAGGCGCACCGTAGCCCGCCACTCCAGTAAGGCATGCCTAACTTAGCCTGACCTCACTGGTTCGGCCAAGCCGGCGTGGCGGCACGATTGACGGTGGTACGCGCACATCAATGAAGGAGACTGTCGTGTCGGCGAACAGCTTCGACGCCCGCAGCACGCTGCAGGTGGGCGACGAGTCGTACGAGATCTTCCGGCTGGACAAGGTGGAGGGCTCGGCCCGCCTGCCGTACAGCCTCAAGGTCCTGCTGGAGAACCTGCTCCGCACGGAGGACGGCGCGAACATCACCGCCGACCACATCCGCGCCCTCGGCGGCTGGGACTCCCAGGCCCAGCCCAGCCAGGAGATCCAGTTCACGCCGGCTCGCGTGATCATGCAGGACTTCACCGGCGTGCCCTGTGTCGTGGACCTCGCGACCATGCGGGAGGCCGTGAAGGAGCTGGGCGGCGACCCGGCCAAGATCAACCCGCTGGCGCCGGCCGAGCTGGTCATCGACCACTCCGTCATCGCCGACAAGTTCGGCACGAACGACGCCTTCAGGCAGAACGTCGAGCTGGAGTACGGCCGCAACAAGGAGCGCTACCAGTTCCTGCGCTGGGGCCAGACCGCCTTCGACGAGTTCAAGGTCGTCCCCCCGGGCACCGGCATCGTCCACCAGGTGAACATCGAGCACCTGGCCCGGGTCGTGATGGTCCGCGACGGCAAGGCCTACCCGGACACCCTGGTCGGCACCGACTCGCACACCACCATGGTCAACGGCCTCGGCGTCCTCGGCTGGGGCGTCGGCGGCATCGAGGCCGAGGCCGCCATGCTCGGCCAGCCGGTCTCCATGCTCATCCCGCGCGTCGTCGGCTTCAAGCTCACCGGCGAGCTGCAGCCCGGCACCACCGCCACCGACCTCGTGCTCACCATCACCGAGATGCTCCGCAAGCACGGTGTGGTCGGCAAGTTCGTCGAGTTCTACGGTGAGGGCGTCGCCGCCACCTCGCTCGCCAACCGCGCCACCATCGGCAACATGTCGCCGGAGTTCGGCTCCACCGCCGCGATCTTCCCGATCGACGACGAGACCCTGAACTACCTGCGCCTGACCGGCCGCTCCGAGCAGCAGGTCGCCCTGGTCGAGGCCTACGCCAAGCAGCAGGGCCTGTGGCTGGACCCGAAGGCCGAGCCGGACTTCTCCGAGAAGCTCGAGCTGGACCTGTCCACGGTCGTCCCGTCCATCGCCGGCCCGAAGCGCCCGCAGGACCGCATCGTCCTCGCCGAGGCCGCACAGCAGTTCGCCAAGGACGTCCTCAACTACGTCGAGGCGCCCGTCGCGCAGACCCCGGACGCCGCCGCCTCCCCGGTCGACGAGGCCAGCGCCGAGTCCTTCCCGGCCTCCGACGCCCCGGCCTACGGCCACCAGGAGAACGGCGCCGGCGCCCCGCAGCACGGTGAGGGCACGGGCGCCGTCCCGTCCAACCCGGTCACCGTGACCGCCCCCGACGGCACGTCGTACGAGCTGGACCACGGTGCGGTGACGGTCGCGGCCATCACCTCCTGCACCAACACCTCCAACCCGTACGTCATGGTCGCCGCCGCCCTGGTGGCCAAGAAGGCGGTCGAGAAGGGCCTGACCCGCAAGCCGTGGGTCAAGACCACTCTCGCCCCGGGCTCCAAGGTCGTCACCGACTACTTCGAGAAGGCGGGTCTGACCCCGTACCTCGACAAGGTCGGCTTCAACCTCGTCGGCTACGGCTGCACCACCTGCATCGGCAACTCCGGCCCGCTGCCGGAGGAGGTCTCCAAGGCCGTCAACGACAACGACCTCGCGGTCACCTCGGTCCTCTCCGGCAACCGGAACTTCGAGGGCCGCATCAACCCCGACGTCAAGATGAACTACCTGGCGTCCCCGCCGCTGGTCGTCGCGTACGCCCTCGCGGGCTCCATGAAGGTGGACATCACCCGTGACGCCCTGGGCACCGACCAGGACGGCAACGAGGTCTTCCTGAAGGACATCTGGCCGTCCGAGGCCGAGGTCAACGAGGTCGTCGCCAACGCCATCGGCGAGGACATGTTCTCCAAGTCCTACCGGGACGTCTTCGCCGGCGACGCCCAGTGGCAGTCCCTCCCGGTCCCGACCGGCAACACCTTCGAGTGGGACGCCGAGTCCACCTACGTCCGCAAGCCCCCGTACTTCGAGGGCATGGGCATGGAGCCGGCCCCGGTGGAGGACATCGCCGGCGCCCGCGTGCTCGCCAAGCTGGGCGACTCGGTCACCACCGACCACATCTCCCCGGCCGGTGCGATCAAGGCCGACACCCCGGCCGGCAAGTACCTCACCGAGCACGGTGTGGAGCGTCGTGACTTCAACAGCTACGGCTCGCGCCGCGGCAACCACGAGGTCATGATCCGCGGTACGTTCGCCAACATCCGCCTGCGCAACCAGATCGCGCCGGGCACCGAGGGCGGCTACACGCGTGACTTCACGCAGGAGGGCGGCCCGGTCTCCTTCATCTACGACGCCTCGCAGAACTACCAGGCCGCCGGGATCCCGCTGGTCGTCCTGGCCGGCAAGGAGTACGGCTCCGGTTCGTCCCGCGACTGGGCGGCCAAGGGCACCGCGCTCCTCGGCGTCAAGGCCGTCATCGCCGAGTCGTACGAGCGCATCCACCGCTCGAACCTCATCGGCATGGGCGTCCTGCCGCTGCAGTTCCCGGAGGGTGCCTCGGCCGAGTCCCTCGGTCTGACCGGCGAGGAGACCTTCTCCATCACCGGCGTCACCGAGCTGAACGACGGCACCACGCCGCGCACGGTCAAGGTCACCACCGACACCGGTGTCGAGTTCGACGCGGTCGTCCGCATCGACACCCCCGGTGAGGCCGACTACTACCGCAACGGCGGCATCATGCAGTACGTGCTGCGCAACCTGATCCGCAAGTAAGCGGCAGCGCCCAGCAGCCGAGGGCCGCATCCCCGACACCGGGGGTGCGGCCCTCGGCCGACGGCACGCCGAGCCGGGCCGTACCGAGTCCACGGCCGCCCTCCCGCGGCGGACCCGGACCCCACCGCCCCCGCGCCAACACAGCGAGCCGCCTTCCCCGCGGCGGGACCGGCCCCGGATCGGCCCCCCGGCCGTCTTGCGACCGGCTTCGTGCCGGTGCTGCGGCCGGACCGGGCCCTCGCCGTCCCGAGACCCCCGCGTCGCTACCGCAGCCGCGACCGGCCCCCGCCGTCCCGCGAGCGGCCCCGCGTCGGCACCGCAGCCGGACCGGACCTCCCGTCGTCCCGTGAGTGGTCCCCGCGTCGGTATCGCGGCCGGGACCGGGCCCCCGCCGTCCTCTGAGCGGCCTCCGCGCCGGTACTGCGGTCGGACCGGCCCCGGATGGGACCCCCGGGCCGTCTTGCGACCGGCTCCGTGCCGGTACTGCGGCCGGACCGGACCGCTGCCGTCCCGAGACCCCCCGCGTCGGCACCGCAGGCCGGGACCGGGCCCCCGCCGTTCTGTTTGTGGTCTCCGCGTCGGCACCGCAGCCGGACCGGACCTCCCGTCGTCCCGTGAGTGGTCCCCGCGTCGGTATCGCGGCCGGGACCGGGCCCCCGCCGTTCCCCTGAGCGGCCTCCGCGCCGACACTGCGGCCGGACCGGCCCCGGATGGGACCCCCCGGCCGTCTTGCGACCGGCTCCGTGCCGGTACTGCGGCCGGACCGCACCCCTGCCGTCCCGAGCCCCCCGCGTCGGCACCGCAGCCGCGACCGGGCACCGACCGTTCCGTGAGTGGTCTCCGCGTCGGTACCGCAGGCCGCGACCGGACCCCCGTCGTCCCGCGCCGGCACCGCGGCCGGATTGGATCCCGTCGTCCCGTGAGCGGCCTCACCGTCGGGGCCGCCCCCGGGGCTCCTCAGTCGCTCAGCAGCTTCGAGAGGTCCGGTATTGCCAGTTCCGCCCAGATCACCTTGCCGTGCGGGGTGTACCGGGTGCCCCAGCGCTCGGCCAGCTGTGAGACCAGGAACAGGCCCCGGCCGCCCTCGTCGGTCGTCGCGGCGTACCGCAGGTGCGGCGAGGTGCTGCTGCCGTCGGCCACCTCGCAGATCAGCGTGCGGTCGTTGATCAGCCGGACGTGGACCGGGTCGGAGCCGTACCGGATGGCGTTGGTGATCAGCTCGCTCAGCACGAGTTCCATGCCGAAGCCCAGCTCGGACAGCCCCCACTCGGCCAGCTGGGCGGAGACCGCGCCGCGCATCCCCGACACGGCGGCCGGATCGCGCGGCACGTCCCAGTCGGCGACCCGGTCGGCCGGCAGCACCCGGGTGCGCGCGACGAGCAGCGCGACGTCGTCCCCGGGCCGCTCGGGCAGCAGCTGCTCCAGCACCGCCCGGCAGCTCTCCTCCGGCGACCGGCCGGGATGGCCGGCCAGGGCCCGGCGCAGCAGCTCCATGCCCTCGTCCAGGTCCCGCGTACGGTCCTCGATCAGACCGTCGGTGTACAGGACGAGCTGGCTGCCCTCGGCCAGCTCCATCTCGGCCGTGCGGAACGGCAGGCCGCCCAGGCCCAGCGGCGGCCCGGCCGGCAGCTCGGGGAAGGTGACGCTGCCGTCGGGGTGGACCAGCGCGGGCGCCGGATGCCCGGCCCGGGCCATGACACACCGGCGCGTCACCGGGTCGTAGATCGCGTACAGGCAGGTGGCGCCGACGATCTGCCCGGCCGTCTCGGGGCAGGCCTCGTCCTGGTCGAGGCGGCCGACCAGGTCGTCCAGATGCTGGAGCAGTTCGTCCGGCGGCAGGTCCAGGGTGGTGAAGTTGTGCACCGCGGTCCGCAGCCGGCCCATCGTCGCGGCGGCGTGCAGACCGTGCCCCACCACGTCGCCGACGGCCAGCGCCACCCGGCCGCCCGGCAGCGGGATCACGTCGAACCAGTCGCCGCTCACCCCCGACTGCGCCGGCAGATAGCGGTAGCCGACGTCCAGCGCGCTCTGCTCGGGCAGCGCCCGGGGCAGCAGACTGCGCTGCAGGGTGACCGCGAGGGCGTGCTCGCGGGTGTAGCGGCGGGCGTTGTCGATGCTGACCGCGGCCCGGGCCACCAGCTCCTCCGCCAGGGACAGCTCGTCCACGTCGAACGGCTCCCGTTTGGAGCGCCAGAAGTTGGCCATGCCCAGCACGACACCGCGCGCCCGGATGGGCGCGGAGATGAGCGAGTGGATCCCGAAGTCCAGGATCTGCCGGGTCCGCTCCGGGTCCTGGGCCCGCCAGCCCTCGGCGGCCGCCAGGTCGGTCACCAGCTCCGAGCGGCCGGCGCCGTAACTGCGGGCCTGCGGGGTGGAGGGCAGGAAGTCGATCAGCCGGCCCTGCTCGTAGAGCGGGTGGTCGTCCCGGATACCGGTGACGGCGACCCGCCGCATGTCCGTGGCCGTCGGAGCCGGCTCCTCGCCGTGCAGGACGGCATCGGCCAGGTCGACGGTGATGAAGTCGGCGAACCGCGGGACGGCGACCCGCGCCAGCTCGTCGGCGGTGCGCATCACGTCCAGCGTGCTGCCGATGCACAGGCCCGCGTCGTACAGCAGCTCCAGCCGCTCCCGGGCGGTCTCGGCGCGGCCGGACACCGCCTGCAGCTCGGTGGAGTCGCGCAGCGTCACGACGGTGCCGCCGGGTCCGCCGGCGCGGTCGGTGGGCCGCTGGTTGACCGCCAGCAGGCGGCCCTTGGCGAAGTGCAGCTCGTCGCTGGCCGGCCGCCCGGAGGCGAGCAGCTCCATCGTCGCCGGGTCCAGATCCGGCAGCTCCCGCACCACGCGTCCCTCGGCGTCGGCGGGCAGCTCCAGCAGGCGCCGGGCCTCGTCGTTGACGAGCAGCAGCCGGCCGTCGGCCCCGATGATGAGCACGCCCTCCCGAACCGAGTGCAGCACGGTGTCGTGGTGCTGGTACATGCGGCTCATCTCGTCCGGCGCCAGGCTGTGCGTCTGCCGCCGCAGCCGGCGCCCCACCAGGGCCGTGCCGCCGGTCGACACCAGGAGCGCGCCGGCCCCGGCGGCCAGGATGATCGGCAGCTGCCGGTCCAGCTCACTGGTGACGTTCTTGACCTTCAGCCCGGCGGAGACCAGCGCGACCACCCTGCCGCGGCTGTCGTCCACGGGCACGATGGCCTGCACCTCGTGGCCCAGCGGGCCGTGCACGCTCTCGGTGTACACCTTGCCGGCCAGCGACGGCTCGATGGTGCCCACGAACCGTCGGCCGATCTTGCCGGGCAGCGGATGGGTGTAGCGGATGCCGTGGGTGTCCATGACCACGATGAAGTCGACCCCCGCGGACTTGCGCCCGGCCTCGGCCAGCGGCTGCAGGATCCGGGACGGCTCGGGGGACCGCAGCGCCTCGAGCAGGCCCGGGGCGTGGGCGAAGGTCTGCGCCACGGCGATGGACCGGTGCCTGGCCTCGGCGGTGGTGTCCCGCTTCGACTGCAGGACGAGAGCGAGGACGGCGCACAGGACGAGCAGCACCACCAGCGCGACCTGGAGCAGGAAGACCTGTCCGGCGACGCTCCGGGGAATCTTGCCGATCACAGTGCGCCATGTGAGACGCCTGTATCGGACAGATGCGTCCGACATGACCGTATTTGTAGCACTGGTGTTTTCTGCGTGGCTATGGTCCGTCCACGGGGTGGACACATCCGGACCGGCACCGGCGGGCCCAGCGGCCCGCCCGCGCCCCCGCGCCGCCGCACCGCGCCGGGGGGTCATGGTGGCCCGCTGACCGCTACGTGCGCGGGCCGCAGCAGCCGGTCTCCGATCCGGTAGCCGGCGCGCAGGACCTCCGCGCAGACCAGCCGCTCGGCGCCCGGGGCCGCATGGTGCACCACCGCCTCGTGGCGCGCCGGGTCGAACGGCTCGCCCTCCTCCCCGAACGCCTGGAGCCCCAGTGAGCCCAGCTGCGTGCGCAGTGTGTCGGCGATGTCCTTCAGACCGGGCGTGAGGGGCTCGTGCGCGCACGCCCGGTCCACGGCGTCCACCACCGGCAGCAGCGCGGTCAGCACGTTGGCGACGGCGATCTCGCGCACGGCCATGCGGTCCCGCCGCACCCGCTTGCGGTAGTTGTCGTACTCCGCCTTGACCCTCTGCAGATCGGCGGTGCGCTCCTGGAGCAGGCGCTCCACCTCACCCGTGCTCGGCGTCCGCGCCCCGTCCATGGTCAGCCCGCCTCCGGCTTGTCGTCGTCGACGATCTCGGCGTCCACCACCTCGTCGTCCCCGCCGGAGGCCGTCGTGCCGCCGGAGGCCGTCGTGCCGCCGGCACCGGGCTGCGCGGCCTGCTCGGTCCGCGACCGCTCGTACAGCGCCGTACCGATCTTCTGCGCGGCCTGCGCGGCATGGTCGAGGGCCTGCCGGATCGCCGCCGTGTCCTCCGACTTGAGCTTCTCCTTCAGCTCGGCCAGCGCCGTCTCGGTCTCGGACTTCGCGTCGGCCGGGATCCTGTCCGCGTTGTCCTTGATCAGCTTCTCGGTGGAGTACACGAGCTGTTCGGCCTGGTTGCGCGTCTCCGCGGCCTCCCGGCGGTTGCGGTCCTCCTCCGCGTGCTGCTCCGCCTCCCGGACCATCCGGTCGATGTCGTCCCGGGGCAGCGCCGAACCACCGGTCACCGTCATCTTCTGTTCCTTGCCGGTGCCGAGGTCCTTCGCCGAGACGTGCATGATGCCGTTGGCGTCGATGTCGAAGGCCACCTCGATCTGCGGCACCCCGCGCGGGGCGGGCGCGATGCCGGTCAGCTCGAACATGCCGAGCTTCTTGTTGTACGCGGCGATCTCCCGCTCGCCCTGGTAGACCTGCACGGTCACCGAGGGCTGGTTGTCCTCGGCCGTCGTGAAGATCTCCGAACGCCGGGTCGGGATCGTGGTGTTGCGCTCGATCAGCTTGGTCATGATGCCGCCCTTGGTCTCGATGCCGAGGGACAGCGGGGTGACGTCGAGCAGCAGGACGTCCTTGACCTCGCCCTTGAGCACACCGGCCTGCAGGGAGGCGCCGACGGCCACCACCTCGTCCGGGTTGACGCCCTTGTGCGGCTCCTTGCCCGTCAGCTCCTTCACCAGCTCCGTCACGGCCGGCATCCGCGTCGAACCGCCCACCATGACCACGTGGTCGATGTCGGAGATCTTGATCCCGGCGTCCTTGACCGCGTTGTGGAACGGTGCCTTGCAGCGCTCCAGCAGATCCGCCGTCAGCTGCTGGAACTGGGCCCGCGTCAGCTTCTCGTCCAGGTGCAGCGGACCCTCCGCGGACGCGGTGATGTACGGCAGGTTGATCGAGGTCTCGCTGGACGACGACAGCTCGATCTTCGCCCGCTCCGCCGCCTCCCGCAGCCGCTGCACGGCCATCTTGTCCTTGGCCAGGTCGACGCCGTAGTTGTTCTTGAACTGCTGGACCAGGTGGTCCACGACCCGCTGGTCCCAGTCGTCGCCGCCGAGGCGGGTGTCGCCGTTGGTGGCCTTCACCTCGATGACGCCCTCGCCCATCTCCAGCAGCGACACGTCGAAGGTGCCGCCGCCCAGGTCGAAGACGAGGACCGTCTGGTCGTTCTCCTTGTCCAGCCCGTACGCCAGCGCCGCCGCCGTCGGCTCGTTGATGATCCGCAGGACGTTCAGGCCCGCGATCTCACCGGCCTCCTTGGTGGCCTGCCGCTGGGCGTCGTCGAAGTAGGCGGGCACGGTGATCACCGCGTCGGTGACGTCCTCGCCGAGGTACGCCTCCGCGTCCCGCTTCAGCTTCTGCAGCACGCGCGCGGAGATCTCCTGCGCCGTGTACCGCTTGCCGTCGATGTCCCCCTGGTCGGGGAACCGCCAGGCGTGGTCGCCCACGTGCCGCTTGACCGAGCGCGCGGTGCGCTCCACGTTCGTCACTGCCTGCCGCTTGGCGACCTCGCCGACCAGCACCTCGCCGTTCTTGGCGAAGGCCACGACCGACGGTGTGGTCCGTGCGCCTTCCGTGTTCGTGATGACCGTGGGCTCGCCGCCCTCCAGGACCGAGACCACCGAGTTCGTCGTACCGAGGTCGATACCGACCGGACGCGCCATCTGCGTTCTCCCTCCTCGTCCTCACCCCGTGCGCCGCACGTGTGACCCACCGGGTTCCCAGTGCACCGGCCCTGCGCGCAGCGGCGGCTCGGGAGCCGTGACGCCCAGTACGACGAGGTACCGGCGGAGCGGCCGGCCCGTCCCGCCGGCCGGGCGGTCCGACCGCTCGTACGCCTGGTCGTAGGCCGCGCGCCGCACCGGGTCGCGCAGCGTCTCGTACGCCGCCCGCACCTCACCGAACCGGGCGGCGGTGACCGCGTCGACCCGGGTGTCGGGGCGCAGCTCCCGGGCCCTGCGGCGGAAGGCCGAGGTGATCGCCCCGACCGCGGCCGAGGGCGGTACGCCCAGCACGGCGTACAGGTCCGGCTCCTCCATCCGGGTCACCTCCTCACCCGCGACCAGCCGTGACTCCGGACCCGGCTTACCTCACCTTCGGAATAAAACTTGAGTTGACCCTTGTCAAGCGTGCCTCCGGCCCACCCGGTCGCCGGTCCTGCCTCGCACGGGCGTTAACACCTACGGTGCCGGGCACCAGCTTCCAGGACAACGGGTGAGAGCGCTCCCACCCGCCACTCCTTCCCCGGATGCACCCAGCCTCCATGGAGGTCCTCGAGTGTCATGTCTATGACGACCAAGCCCCTTCCCTCCTGTTGATCGCCCTGGCCCTGCTCACCGCCCTGCCCGCCCTCGGCCTCATGCTCGCCGCCGGCGGCCCGGCCTCGGCCCACGGCACTCCCGTGAAGCCGGGCAGCCGTACCTTCCTGTGCTGGCAGGACGCGCTCACCGACACCGGCGAGATCACGGCCGTCAACCGGCCTGCAAGGCGGCCCAGCAGACCGGCGGGACCACGCCGTTCTACAACTGGTTCTCGGTGCTCCGCTCCGACGGCGTCGGCCGCACCCGCGGCTTCGTGCCGGACGGCCGGTTGTGCAGCGGTGGCAATCCCAACCTCACGGGCTTCGACCTGGCCCGGGACGACTGGCCGGTGACCCACCTGACCGCGGGCGCCACGGTCGGCTTCTCCTGCAACGCCACTACTCCTGGTCCGGCACCCTCCCGGCGGGCAAGTCGGGGCGGCACATCATCCACATGGTGTGGCAGCGCTCGGACCGCGCGGAGACCTTCTACTCCTGCTCCGACGTCGTGTTCGACGGCGGCAACGGAAAGGTGACCGGCGTCCACGACCCCGGCAACCCCGCCGAGCCGCCGCCCGGCACCTGCACCGCCCCCGGCGCCCGACCGGCAGCTGGCCCGGCGGCTACCAGTCCGAGGTGACGGTGACCAGCAGCGGTGACGTGCCGATGCTCGGCTGGATGGTCGACTGGACCCTGCCGGGCGGCCGGCAGGTGGCCGACCTCCGGAACGGCAACGCCACCTACACCGGACAGGACGTCATGGTTCACAACGCCGGCTGGAACGGCTCGTTGAGCCCGGGTCGGTCGGCGACGTTCGGCTACACCGTCCAGGGCGACGGCGGCGACAGCGCCACCGCCCTCGCGTGTCAGGTCGGTTGAGCCGCTCTGGGCGGACCCGGTGGCTGTGCGCACCGGGTCCGCGAGCCGGGCAGGTGAGGGGGGTGGGTTACCTGCCCGGAGGGAAATGGCCTGCGAAGTGCGTGGCTTGTGCGGCGACTGGCCGCGCGACATCGTTGTCATATGGTCTGTACATGACTCTACCGCCTGAACCGACAACGATGTCAAGCCACTTGGTTAGCCCGACCGGGTGATACCGGCGCGCGCCCGACGGCGCGTACGCGGTCTTCCGTGGTACCGGTGGCACACGCTACTGTCCCTGCGGCTTGTGCGACCTGTGGTGCGCGACCCGTCCGTTAGGAGGAAGGGCCGCGTCATGCGTTTGAGACCCGCGTCCCTGCTGCTGGCCGCGCTCCTCGCGACCGGCGGCACCGCAACCCCCGCCCTGGCGGCGACCGCCGCTTCCCCCGTCCTCGTCAAGGACCCCACCCCGTACGTCGATCCGCTGATCGGCACCAGGAACGGCGGCGACGTCTTCCCCGGCGCCGTCCTGCCGTTCGGCATGCTCTCCTGGAGCCCGGAGAACACCCGCGGCGACGCGACCAGAACCGCTGCCCCGGGCGGCTACCAGTACGACGCCACCCGCATCCGCGGCTTCAGCCTCACCCACATGTCCGGCACCGGATGCGCGGGCGGCAGCGGTGACATCCCGTTCTTCCCGTACGCCGGCGAGGTCACCTCCTCCCCGGCGAGCGACACCAAGGACGCCGTCTACGCCTCCGACTTCCGGCACGCCGACGAGACCGCCGAGCCCGGCCACTACAGGGCCGGCCTGGCCTCCGGCGTCACCGCCGACCTCACCGCCACCGCGCGCACCGGCTCGGCCCGCTTCACCTACCCGGCCGGCAAGCCCGCCTCCCTGCTCGTGCGCACCGCCAACTCCGAGGTGGGCTCGGCGGACTCGACGATCACGATCGACCCGGACACCCGGACCGTCTCCGGCTCGGTCACCTCCGGCAACTTCTGCGGCTACCTCGACCCCGAGGGCCAACGCGCCTACTACACGCTCTACTTCACCGCCCGCTTCGACCGCGCCTTCCAGGCCACCGGCACCTGGCACGACGACCGGCTCGACCCCGGCTCCCTGGAGACCTCCGGCGGCACCGGCGGCTTCACGCACGGCGGGCGGCCGGTCGCCGGGAAGGGCGCCGGCGGATACGTCCAGTTCGCGCCCGGTGACGGCCCGGTGAACGTCAAGGTCGGCATCTCCTACGTCAGCCGGGAGGCCGCCGCGGCCAACCTGGCCGCCGAGAACCCGCCGGGGCGGTCCTTCGACGCGGTCCGGGAGGCGGCCCGGCGGGCCTGGCGGGAGCGGCTCGGGGCCGTCCGGGTCGGCGGCGGCACGGACGCCGAGCGCACCACCTTCTACACCGCGCTCTACCACGCGCTGCTGCACCCGAACGTCATCAGCGACGCCGACGGCAGGTACCGGGGCGCCGACGGCCGCGTGCACACGGTCGACGGCCGCCGGCAGGCCCAGTACGGCACCTTCTCCGGCTGGGACGTCTACCGGGACCAGGTCCAGCTGCTGACGCTGCTCGACCCGCGCACCGGCTCGGACATCGCGCAGTCCCTGTACGAGCTGGCCCGGCAGAACGGCGGCGTGTGGGACCGCTGGCTGCACGGGGCGAACGGCACCCACGTCATGAACGGCGACCCCTCGCCGACGGCACTGGCCGGCATCCACGCCTTCGGCGGCACGGACTTCGACCTCGAAGGCGCCCTGAAGTCCCTCGTGCGGGCGGCGACCGTCCCGACACCGCAGGACCTGTCCCCGGCCGGCAAACCGGTGCTGTCGGCGGGCCAGCGCCCGTCCCTCGACAAGTACCTCGACCTGCACTACATGCCGTCCGTCTCCAACGCCTGGGGCGGTGCCGCCGAGACCCTGGAGATGTCCACCGCGGACTTCGCGATCTCCCAGCTCGCCCGAGCAGCAGGACAGAAGGACACGGCGGCCCGCTTCACCCGCCGCGCCCAGTGGTGGCAGAACAACTTCAACATCGCGGCCGCGCCGGACGGCGGCTACGTCGCCAACCGCAAGGCCGACGGCAGCTGGGTCACCGGCTTCACGCCGGACACCGGCAACGGGTTCGTCGAGGGATCGGCCGCCCAGTACACCTGGATGGTCCCGCACGACCCGGCGGGCCTCTTCGCCGCGCTGGGCGGCCGGGACAAGGCGCTCGCCCGGCTGGACGACTTCTTCCACGACGCCGACGGCGGCTGGGCCTTCACCGGCCACGGCGGCACCAAGTCCGAACTGGACAACGAGCCGTCGATCAACGTCCCCTACCTGTACGCCTACGCGGGCGCCCCCTACAAGACGCAGCAGACCGTCCGCGCGGCGATGCGGCAGCTGTGGTCCACCGAGCCCGGCGGCATCCCGGGCAACGACGACCTCGGCGCGATGTCCGCCTGGTACGTCTTCTCCGCCCTCGGCATGTACCCGCAGGTGCCGTCCCGCGCCGAACTGGTCCTCGCCTCGCCGCTGTTCGAGCGGATCGAGATCGACCGGCCGCACGGCGACGACATCTCGGTCCGGGCCGCCGGAGCGGCGGCCGACGCGCCGTACGTGCGCTCCCTGAAGGTGAACGGCCGCACCAGCGACCGCCCGTGGCTGCCCGCGTCCTTCGTACGGGACGGCGGCCGGCTCGACTACACCCTGTCCGCCACCCCGGACCGCGGCTGGGGCGCGGACAGCCCGCCGCCCTCCTTCCGGGAGGGCGAACAGCCGTACCAGATCGGTGTCGGGCCCACCACGGCCACCCTCGCCCCCGGTGACCGCACGACGATTGGCATCCGCGCGCTGTCGCTGACCGGCGGCAGCGGTCCCGAGGTGCACTTCCGGGTGCAGACCCCGGCCGGGGTGACGGCCGCGCCCGCCGAGGGCACGGTCACCGACGGCGCCCGGCAGATCACCCTCACCGCCGCCGAGGACGCCGAGCAGGGCTTCGCCGACGTCAAGGTCACGGTGACCTCGGGCGGTTCCTCGTACGAGCAGCCCGTGGCGCTCACCGTGGCCGCACCGGGCACCCTGCTCGCCGCCTACAACAACACCGGGGTCTCCGACGACGACGGCGAGCACGACGAGGCCGACTACGACGGCGGCGGCTGGAGCTACTCCCGGCAGGCGCTCGCGGCGGCCGGCCTCACCCCGGGCGAGCAGGCCACGGCCGACGGCCTCGCCTTCACCTGGCCCGGTTCGCCGGCCGGCCGTCCCGACAACGTCTCGGCGTCCGGCCAGACCATCCGACCGGGCGCCCCGGCGGGCGCGTTGTCCTTCGTCGGCAGCGCGGTCAACGGCAACCAGCAGGCCCGGGCGACCGTCACCTACACCGACGGCACCACCGACACCGTCGACCTGTCCTTCACCGACTGGACCGTGGGCGGCGGAGGCGGCACCGTCCAGTACGGCAACGAGGTCGTCGCCAAGACCGCGTACCGCAACGTCGCCGGCGCCGGCAAGGACCCGGTGGCGACGTACGTCTTCGCCACCAAGCCGTACCGGGCCCCGGCCGGCAAGCAGATCGAGAGCGTCACCCTCCCGCGCAACACGGACCTGCACGTCTTCACCCTCGCGACGGGCTGAGCCCGGACACGGAGCGGGGGCGGGCCCGCCTGGGTCCGCCCCCTTCCGGTTCCCCGGGTCAGGCCAGCAGTTCCACCTCCGCCAGGGTCGACTCCGCGTCCAGGACCAGGCGGTACCGCGGGTACGTGCCCGGTGCCGTGATGGTGAAGGCGCGGGTCTGGCGGTCCCACGTGAATGTTTGGCCGGAGCGGTGGTCCAGGGTGTGCCAGGTGGTGCCGTCGGTGGAGCCCTGGAGGGTCCACCCGGTCGGCGCCTTCGTGCGGTCCGCGCCCGAGGTCAGCGTGTACTGGACCGGCCGCACCGCGCCCTCGGCCGGCAGGTCCGCCGAACCGACCGTCGCGCTCGTCGCCGAGGTGTCGTCGAAGAGCGGACCGTCACCCTCCAGGACGTCCGCGCGGGGCGCCGGCACCTTGTCGTCCTCGGTGACGGAGACCGGGCCCGCGTCCTTGCCCGTGCCCCACGCCGACGGCTTCGGACCCATGAAGAAGTCCAGCACCCCGCCCTTGGCGAGTAGCGAGTGCGGAAGCGAGGTCGACTTCCAGGGACGGCCGTTGACCATGACACCCTGGACGTAGACGTTCTTCGCGCTGTTCCTCGGTGCCCGCACCACCAGGTCCCGGCCGTTCTCCAGGTGCACGGTGACCTGCTTGAACAGCGGGGAGCCGATGGAGTACTCGCCGCTGCCCATGACCAGCGGGTAGAAGCCGAGCGCGGAGAAGAGGTACCAGGCCGACTGCTCGCCGTTGTCCTCGTCGCCGTGGTAGCCCTGCCCGATCTCGCTGCCGGTGTAGAGCCGGGAGAGCGCCTCACGGACGTACGCCTGCGCCTTCCAGGGCTCGCCGGCCGCGTCGTACATGTAGATGACGTGATGCGCGACCTGGTTGGAGTGGCCGTACATGCCCATCCGGACGTCCCGCGCCTCGGTCATCTCGTGGATGACACCGCCGTAGGAGCCGACGTGGTCGGGGGAGGCCGTCTCCGGGGTGGCGAAGTACTCGTCGAGCTTGTCGGCGAGGCCCTGCCGGCCGCCGTACAGGTTGGCCAGGCCCCGGCTGTCCTGCGGGGCGGTGAAGGCGTAGCCCCAGCCGTTGGTCTCCGTGTAGTCGTAGCCCCACACGCGCGGGTCGTACTTCGCGGAGTCCACGCGCCAGTCGCCCTTGGCATCGCGGCCCTGGAAGAAGCCCGCCTTGGCGTCGAAGAGGTTCACATAGTCCCGGGCCCGGTTGAGGAAGTACTCCGACTCCTCCCGGTAGCGCTTCTCGCCGGTCTTCCTGTACAACGCCTCGCCCATCCTCGCGATGCCGTAGTCGTTGACGTAGCCCTCCATCGCCCACGAAAGGCCCTCGTGCGTGTCGGTCGAGGTGTAGCCGAGGAAGGGCGAGGTGGTCATGCCCTTGCGGCCCACGCCCGACATCGGCGGGACGACGGTCGCGTTCTTCACGGCCGCGTCGTACGCCGCCTTCGCGTCGAACTTCACGCCCTTGACGTAGGCGTCGGCGAACGCCACGTCCGAGGAGGTGCCGGTCATCAGGTCGGCGTAGCCGGGGGAGGACCAGCGCGAGGTCCAGCCGCCGTCCTTGTACTGCTGCACGAACCCGTCGACCATCTCGCCCGCCTGCGACGGCGTCAGGAACGAGTACGCCGGCCAGGTGGTCCGGTAGGTGTCCCAGAAGCCGTTGTTCACGTACACCCTGCCGTCGACGATCTTCGCGCCGGTGTGCGTCGGGGTGTCCGGACCCGGCATCGGGGAGAACGGCGAGGCGTACCGGTCCTTGCCGTCGACCTGCTCGAAGCCGGAGTTCGGGTACAGGTACAGCCGGTACAGACCGGAGTACAGCGTGGTCAGCTGGTCCGGGGTCGCCCCCTCCACCTCGACCTTGCCGAGCACCTTGTCCCAGGCCCGCTGGGCCCGCGCCTCGACCGCGTCGAAGGAGGTGCCGTCCGGGATCTCCCGGCGCAGGTTGTCCTTGGCCTGGTCGATGCCGATGAGCGAGGTCGCCAGGCGCAGCGTGACGGTCCGGTCGGCGCCCGCGTCGAACCGCAGGTACCCCTTCACCCCGCTCGACGCGCCCTCGGTGACCGGCTTGTCGAACTCGCCGTACAGGAACAGCCGGGTGGCACCCGTGGACAGGCCCGACTTCACGTCCGAGTAGCCGGTGACGATCCCGTGCTCCTTGTCGAGCGTGAGGCCGGCCTGCTCGGTGACGTTGTCGAACAGCACGTTCGCGTTGTCGCCGGGGTAGGTGAAACGGAGCACGGCCGCGTGGTCGGTCGGGGTCATCTCGGCCTGGAGACCGTTTTCGAACCGCACGCCGTAGTAGTACGGCCGCGCGGTCTCGTTCTCGTGCCGGAAGGGCAGCTCCCGCGTCTCACGGCCGGTGTCGGGGGTGCCGGACGCGGCCGACGGCATCAGCTGGAAGGTCTGCCGGTCGCCCATCCACGGGCTCGGCTCGTGGCTCGCGCTGAACGCCTGGATCGTCGGCAGGTTGTCGGCGTTGTTCGCACGTGCGTACTCGTACAGCCAGCTGAGCGAGGACGCGTTGGTCACCGGTGTCCAGAAGTTGAAGCCGTGCGGCAGGGCCGTCGCCGGGAAGTCGTTGCCCCGCGAGAAGCTGCCGCTGGAGTTGGTGCCCCGGGTGGTCAGCGCGTAGTCCGACAGATGCGCCTTGGGCTTCTCGGGCGCCACCGGCTTCAGGGTCACGTCGTCCAGCCAGCCGCGGAACTTCGCCGGTCCGTCGGGAGAGTCGTACGCCACCAGGATCCGGTCGACGGTCCTGCCGGCCGCCACCGAGCCGATCCGTGCGGCCACGTTGTTCCACTGGTTGACGTACAGGGCCTTCGACGCGCCCTGCCCGCGCGGGGAGAGCGGGAAGCCGTGCTGGTCCAGGGCGCCCAGGCCGCTGAGGTAGGTGCCGTCGGTGAAGGCCAGGTCGACGGAGACGTTCGTGGCGTCGTAGTCGCGGTCGCCGTCGGCCATCGACGGGAAGATGCGGTACGACAGCTGGGTGTCGCCGCCCACCTTCACGTTCACGTCGAAGACCTTGTTGTACGAGTAGGCCCGGCCGCCCGCCGTGTGCCGGCCGGCGTAGCGCAGGGCCCGCTTTCCGGTGAACCCGGCCCGCGCCTTGGCGGTCGGGGAGCCGCTCGGTCCCTTGTCGACCAGGGTCAGCATGTCCTGAGGCACCGGCCCGCCGCCGCCTCCGGTGGACAACTGGACATCGGCCAGCTGCAGGATGCCCGGGGCGCCGGCGTTCCTCGTCACCTCCAGCCGGAAGTACTGGTACTCCGCCGGTTCGGCGAGGTCGTACGACTTCGTCCGGAACCGCTCGGCGAAGGTCTCGCCCGAGCGGGTGTCGACCGTCTTCCAGTCCTTGCCGTCGGCCGAGCCCTCGAGGGTCCAGTCCGCGGGGTCACGCTCGGCGTAGTCGTTGGCCGAGGTGAGCGCGTACGTCGCTATCTTGATGGGCTTGTCCAGGTCGAACTCCACCCAGCCGGTGGGCTCGAAGGTCAGCCACTTGGTGCCGGGCTCGCCGTCGACGAGGTTCTCCTTGACCTCGCCGGCGCCGGTGTTCTCGGCGCTGGCCCGGACTTCGGTGACATGGTCGGTGACATTGCCCGGAATGCCGGTGCTGTAGCCGCCGTCGACGCCCGAGGCGCGCTTGCCGCCGCCCGGTCCGGTGTCGACGGTGTTCAGCCAGTCCGGCGCCGGATCGCCCGCCTCGAACGAGGATGCGAACTCCCGGTCGGCCGCTGAGGCCTTGGCGGGCAGGGCGACCGCGGCGCCCTGCGCGCCGACGGCCATGACAAAGACGGCCGTGAGGACGGCCGCCGGAGCCCATCTGTGCCGCGTTCTCCGCTGCATCTAAGGACTTCCCCTCCTGCGCCCCCCTTTGGACAACGTTGTCAGCTACGGGCGCAGGAACCAGTAGGTGGTCAAGTGGCCGGTGATGTCAAGGGTGTTGACTGTGGCATTCAGGGAGTTATGTCGCGACTTTTTCCGCGGGGCCCTCCGTCGGGGCGTCATATTTCCGCGAGGTCTCAACTCGGAAAAGACCCAACGCGAACCGTGCATTCGATCTTGCTCCGTCGGCGGGAAGTGGACTATACCTGTCGGCGTTTCCAGCACGACCCAGCACTACCCGACAGCGGTGCCGGGGAGGATCCGGTTCACCGCCTGAGTCCTGGAGAAGGCGAGGACTTGAGCATGGGATCCACTGCGCACCACGATGCCGAAGGTGTGGGCCGTCGTGATCTGATCAAGCGGTCCGCGGCGCTCGGCCTGGTCGCCGCCCCCGGAATGGGCCTGCTGTCCGCCTGCGCCAGCGGCGGAGGGGACGGCGACTCGGGGGAGGGCGGCACCAAGGGAAAGACGTCCAAGGACAACCCGTTCGGCGCCAAGAAGGGCAGCAAGCTCGACGTCGTCGTCTTCAAGGGCGGCTACGGCGACGATTACGCCAAGGCGTGGGAGGCCGACTTCGGCAAGAAGCTCGGCGTCACCTCCACCCACACCGGCACCCAGGAGATCACCGGCAAGCTCCAGCCGCGCTTCAACGCGGGCAACCCGCCGGACATCGTGGACGACTCCGGCGCCCAGAAGATCAACATCGATGTCCTCTACAAGAACGGGCAGCTGCTGGACCTCGCCGAGGTGCTGGACGCGCCCTCGGTGGACGACCCCGCCAAGAAGGTCCGCGACACCCTGATCCCCGGCACGCTCGACCCGGGCCTGCAGGAGGGCAAGATCGTCGCCCTGAACTACATCTACACGGTGTGGGGGCTGTGGTACTCCGGCAAGCTCTTCAAGGAGAAGGGCTGGGAGGAGCCCAAGACCTGGGCCGACTTCCTCGCCATCTGCAAGGACGCCAAGTCGCAGGGCATCGGCGGCCTCGCCCACCAGGGCAAGTACCCGTACTACATCAACGTCGCCATCATGGACCTGATCGCCAAGAAGGGCGGCCTGGACGCCATGAAGGCGATCGACAACCTCGACCCCAAGGCGTTCGTCGGCTCCGAGGCGGCCCAGGAGGCCATCGAGGCGATCTACGAGGTGGTCGAGAAGGGCTATCTGATGCCCGGTACGAACGGCCTGACCCACACCGAGTCGCAGACCCGCTGGAACCAGTACAAGGCCGTGTTCATCACCTCCGGCTCCTGGCTGGAGAACGAGCAGCTCAAGCAGACGCCGACCGACTTCGACATGAAGTTCCTGCCGATGCCGCTGCTGCCCGGCAGCAAGCTGCCCTTCGAGGCGATCCGGGCCGGCTCGGGCGAGCCCTTCGTCATCCCGGCGAAGGCGAAGAACCTGCCGGCGGCGAAGGAGTTCATGCGGCGCATGCTCTCCAAGGAGTGGTCGACGCTCTTCGCCAAGCAGGCCAACTCGCTGACGATCCTGAAGGACGGCGTCGATCCGAGCGTCCGGCTGCGGCCGGGTACGCAGTCCACGGTCGAGGCGTCCAAGGCGGCCGGTGACAACACCTTCCGTTACCTGTACACCGAGTGGTACGGCGAGATGGGGACCGCCATCGAGGCCGCGTCCAACGAGCTGATGTCCAAGCGCATTCAGCCGAAGGAGTGGCTGAAGAGGTGTCAGGCGGCGGTGGACAAGCAGGCCAAGGACCCCGCATCTAAGAAGAACCACCGGGATTAGCTTCGCAGGCCGCCGTAGGGGTGCGGGGCGGTTCCCCGCGCCCCTGCGGGGACGCTATACATACAGGGCAGGAAAAGGCCATGCGCAAAGGGCAGTACCGGTTCGTCGCGGGGTTTCTCCTCGTTCCCGTGGCGCTTTATGTGATCTTCGTGATCTGGCCGTACCTCCAGACGTTCGGCTATTCGCTGACCGACTGGAAGGGGCAGTCGCAGACCTTCCGCTTCGTTGGTCTGGACAATTACAGGAAGCTGTTCCAGGACGACGTCTTCCTGGAGGCCATCTGGCACAACATCCTCTTCCTGATCTTCATCCCGGTGATCACGATCCTGCTCGCCCTGTTCTTCGCCTTCATGCTGAACGCGGGCGGGCGCGGCCGGGCCGGCGGGGTGCAGGGAGTCGCCGGCGCGAAGTTCTACAAGATCCTCTACTTCTTCCCGCAGGTGCTGTCGCTGGCCATCCTCGCGGTGCTGTTCAACGCGGTGTACCGCAGCGACGGCGGCGGTCTGCTCAACGGCCTGCTGATCAAGCTCGGCCTGGTCGACGCCGACAACCCCGTGGAATGGCTCAACGAGCCGAACATGGTGCTGTGGGCGCTGCTGCTCGTCGTGGTGTGGCACGGCGTCGGCTTCTACCTGGTGCTGTTCTCGGCCGCCATGCAGTCCATCCCGCGCGACATCTACGAGGCCGCCCTGATCGACGGAGCGAGCCGCAACCAGTCCTTCTTCCGCATCACCCTGCCGCTGCTGTGGGACTCGGTGCAGACCGCCTGGGTCTACCTCGGCATCGTCGCCATGGACATGTTCGTACTGGTCTCCTCGATGACCCAGAACATGGGCGCGTACGGCGGCGGCCCCGACCACCACAGCGACGTGATGTCGACGGTGATGATGCGGAACTTCCTCTATTACGGCAAGAGCGGTTACGCCTGCGCCATGGGCGTGGTCATGCTGCTGCTCACGCTGGTCCTGTCCGTGGTCACGCTGCGCGCCACCCGCCGCGAGCGCATCGAGTTCTGAGCGGAGCGACGACGATGAGCGCACCCATCAAGGAGACCGCCCCCGCGCCGGACGGGCGGACGGTGGCCAAGATCCCCGTCCGGCCGGGCGACCGGCGCAGCGAGGGCGTGGTCCTGAACGTCTTCTCCCACGGCTTCCTCGCCCTGTGGGCCCTGCTGATCGTGCTGCCGCTGCTGTGGCTGGTGCTCAGCGCCTTCAAGACCGACGCCCAGATCGGCGGCTCGGCCCTCGGCTGGCCGGAGAACTGGACCGTCGACGTCTTCCGCCGTGCCTGGGACAAGGGCATCGGGGACTACTTTTTGAACACCGTGATCGTGCTGGTGTTCTCCGTGCCGCTGACCATGCTGTTCGGGTCGATGGCCGCATACGTGCTGGCCCGGTACCGGTTCCGGGGCAACCGGCTGCTGTACTACTTCTTCGTGGCCGGCGCGATGTTCCCGGTCTTCCTGGCCCTCGTCCCGCTGTTCTTCATGGTCAAGCGGCTGGACATGCTGAACACCTACCAGGGGCTGATCCTGGTCTACATCGCCTACTCGATGCCGTTCACGGTGTTCTTCATGCACGCCTTCTTCCGGACCCTGCCCACGGCGGTCTTCGAGGCGGCGATCCTGGACGGCGCCTCGCACACCCGTACCTTCTTCCAGGTGATGCTGCCGATGGCCAAGCCCGGACTGATCAGCGTCGGGATCTTCAACACTCTGGGGCAGTGGAACCAGTTCATCCTGCCCACGGTCCTCATGCAGCCGCAGAGCGGTGACGACCCCGAGCGGTACGTTCTCACCCAGGGTCTGATCCAGCTGCAACAGCAGCAGGGGTACGCCTCCGACCTGCCCGTTCTCTTCGCGGGTGTGACCATTGCCATGATCCCGATGCTGGTGGTCTACCTGTCCTTCCAGCGCCAGGTGCAGGCGGGTCTGACCTCGGCGACGCTGAAGTAGCCGGGCCGCGACCCATCGCGCGCACGCCGTCCCCGGCTTCGGGGGCGGCGTACTCGCGCGCGTACCGGGTACCCCGAAACAGTTCAACCTCTTGACGGAAGTCGCCCCGAACGGCTCAGCTTAGAGTTCACTAGTTGGACATACACGGGGCCTCACTGAAGCGGCCCCGCGCTCAGGAGGTCGTCGTGGAGACTCCAGGGTCGCAGTCGTCACTGCACCGGGCCAACCTGGAGCGGGTCGTCCGGGCCGTACGCCTGGCCGGGTCCCTCACGCAGGCGGAGATCGCGCGGACGACCGGGCTGTCCGCAGCGACCGTCTCCAACATCGTGCGGGAGCTGAAGGACGGCGGAACCGTCGAGGTCACGCCCACGTCGGCGGGCGGGCGGCGGGCCCGCAGCGTCAGCCTGAGCGGCGACGCCGGGATCGTGATCGGCGTCGACTTCGGGCACACCCATCTGCGCGTCGCGATCGGGAACCTCGCCCATCAGGTGCTGGCCGAGGAGGCCGAGCCGCTGGACGTCGACGCCTCCGCCGACCAGGGCTTCGACCGGGCCGAACAGCTGGTCAACCGGCTGATCGCGGCGACCGGCGTGGACCGGACCAAGGTGGCCGGCGTGGGGCTCGGCGTGCCGGGCCCGATCGACGTCGAGTCGGGCACGCTGGGATCCACCGCGATCCTGCCCGGCTGGGGCGGCACGAAGCCCGCCGAGGAGCTGCGCGAACGGCTCGGCGTGCCCGTGCACGTGGACAACGACGCCAACCTCGGCGCCCTGGGCGAGCTGGTCTGGGGCAGCGGCAAGGGAGTGCGGGACCTCGCGTACATCAAGGTGGCGAGCGGTGTCGGCGCCGGTCTGGTGATCGACGGGAAGATTTATCGCGGCCCGGGTGGCACAGCCGGAGAAATCGGACATATTACACTCGATGAGTCCGGCCCGGTCTGCCGCTGCGGGAACCGCGGCTGCCTGGAGACGTTCGCGGCGGCGCGCTATGTGCTCCCGCTGCTCCAGCCCAGCCACGGCACCGACCTGACCATGGAAGGCGTCGTACGGCTGGCCAGGGACGGGGATCCGGGCTGCCGTCGGGTGATCGCCGACGTCGGCCGCCACATCGGCAGTGGAGTCGCCAATCTCTGCAATCTGCTGAACCCGAGCCGGGTGGTCCTCGGCGGTGATCTCGCCGAGGCCGGTGAGCTGGTGCTCGGGCCGATCAGGGAGTCCGTCGGCCGCTACGCCATTCCCAGCGCGGCGCGCCAACTGTCCGTTCTCCCGGGGGCACTTGGGGGCCGCGCGGAGGTGCTCGGAGCGCTCGCCCTCGCCCTCAGCGAGATGGGCGATTCAACCCTTTTGGAGGGTGCACTCCCCGTGGCGGCCCCTGCCTTCACTTAGAGAACGGATGGCACCGTTGCCATCTCGTTAAGGATTTACTTCTTGACGTCGCACGTGTGGCCGAGTTGACTTCCAGCCACCTCGGCCGCAACGACGCGGCCTCGTCAGGGAGGTTTCTCAAGTGAACGCACGTATGCGTCGTGCCGCCGTTGCCGTTGCCGCCGGTGCGATGGCCGTCTCGCTGGCCGCCTGTGGCAGCGCCAAGGAGTCGAAGGGCAACGACGACTCTTCCTCCGCGTCGGCCAAGAAGGGCGACAACATCAAGGTCGGTCTGCTCCTGCCGGAGAACAAGACCGCCCGCTACGAGAAGTTCGACAAGCCGCTGATCGAGAAGAAGATCAAGGAGCTGACGAACGGCAAGGCGGAGGTCGAGTACAACAACGCCCGCCAGGACGCCAACCTGCAGGCCCAGCAGGTCGACACCATGATCACCAACAAGGTGGACGTCCTGATCGTGGACGCGGTGGACGCCAAGGCCATCCAGAACTCCGTCAAGAAGGCCGTGGACGCGGGCATCAAGGTCGTCGCGTACGACCGCCTCGCCGAGGGCCCGATCAGCGCCTACACCTCGTTCGACAACGAGCAGGTCGGCAAGACCCAGGGCGAGGCCCTGCTGAAGGCGCTGGGCGACAAGGCCAAGAAGTCCACCAAGATCGTCATGGTGAACGGCTCGGTGACCGACCCGAACGCCGCCCAGTTCAAGAAGGGCGCGCACTCCGTCCTCGACGGCAAGGTCACCGTCGCCAAGGAGTACGACACCAAGGAGTGGTCGCCGGACAACGCCAACTCCGAGATGGAGGCGGCGATCTCCGCGGTCGGCAAGAAGGACATCGCGGGTGTCTACTCCGCCAACGACGGCATGGCCGGCGGTATCATCACCGCCCTCAACGCCGCCGGCGTCAAGGTCCCGGTCACCGGCCAGGACGCCGAGCTGGCCGGTGTGCAGCGCATCGTCGCCGGTGAGCAGTACATGAGCGTGTACAAGCCGTACGCCCCGGAGGCCGAGGCCGCCGCCGAGATGGCCGTCGCGCTCGCCCAGGGCAAGTCGCTGGACTCCATCGCCAAGGACAAGGTCTCCAGCGGCTCCCAGCAGGACGTGCCCTCGGTCCTGGTCCCGGTCACCTCGCTGACCAAGGACAACATCAAGGACACCGTCGTCAAGGACGGCGTCTACACCGTCGCCGACATCTGCACCGGCAAGTACAAGGCCGCCTGCGACAAGCTCGGCCTCAAGTAAGCAGTCCGCAGTCCCCTCCGGGCCGTCGGCGTTCATCCCCTGAACGCCCGCGGCGGAGGTGACCGGCTGCCCCAGGCTCCTCCGGCGCCCCGGCGCATTCGACAGCCCCGCAAGCTCGGCCTCGGGGCGCCGGACGGAAACTCCCCCAAACTTCTGCACAACCTCCCGCCGGGTCAGGCGGCGAAGGAGATGGTTCACGTGTCCGCTACGCCCGTGCTGGCGTTGCGCGGGGTCTCCAAGCGGTTCGGTGCCGTTCAGGCGCTCACCGACGTAGAGCTTGAGGTCCACGCCGGTGAGGTGGTCGCCCTGGTCGGCGACAACGGTGCCGGAAAGTCCACGCTGGTCAAGACGATCGCCGGCGTTCACCCGATCGACGAGGGTGCCATCGAGTGGGATGGCAAGCCCGTGTCGATCAGCAAGCCGCACGACGCCCAGGCCCTGGGCATCGCGACGGTCTACCAGGACCTCGCGCTGTGCGACAACATCGACGTCGTCGGCAACCTGTTCCTCGGCCGTGAGCTGAGGAAGTGGGGCGTCCTCGACGAGGTCGAGATGGAGCGCCGCTCCCGCGAGCTGCTCACCACGCTGTCGATCCGCATCCCGAGCGTCCGGATCCCGATCGCCTCGCTCTCCGGCGGCCAGCGCCAGACCGTGGCCATCGCCCGCTCCATGCTCGGCGACCCCAAGCTGGTCATCCTGGACGAGCCGACCGCCGCCCTCGGCGTCGAGCAGACCGCTCAGGTCCTCGACCTCGTGGAGCGCCTGCGCGAGCGCGGCCACGCCGTCATCCTGATCAGCCACAACATGGCGGACGTGAAGGCGGTGGCCGACAAGGTCGCCGTCCTGCGCCTCGGCCGCAACAACGGCGTCTTCGAGGTCAAGACGACCTCGCAGGAGGAGATCATCTCCGCCATCACCGGCGCCACCGACAACGCCGTGACCCGCCGTGCGGCGCGCACGTCCGGGGAGGTTTCCAAGTGAGCATCGACAAGACCTCCGCGACCCCGCAGGACGAGCACGTCGTGGAGAACCCCGAGGCCGCGGCCGCCGCGGTCACCGCCGTCGACCCGCGCCTCCTCGTGCGCGAGCAGGGCCTGCTCGGGTACTGGAGCGAGTTCAAGCGCAAGATGAAGGCCGGCGAGCTGGGTTCCCTCCCGGTCGTGCTGGGCCTCGCGATCATCTGCATCATCTTCCAGGTGCTGAACTCCGAGTTCCTCTCGGCGCAGAACATCAGCAACATCACGGTCACGATGGTCGGCACGGGCATGATCTCCGTCGGCATCGTCTTCGTGCTGCTGCTCGGCGAGATCGACCTGTCGGTCGGCTCGGTCAGCGGCGCGGCCAGCGCCCTCGCCGCCGTCCTCACGGTCAACCAGGGCTGGCCCGAGTGGCTGGCCGTGCTCGTCGCCATCGCCGCCGGTGCCGCCATCGGCGCGCTGCACGGCTTCTTCTTCGCGGTGCTCGGCGCCCCCGCCTTCGCCGTCACGCTGGCCGGCCTGCTCTTCTGGCTCGGCTTCATGCTGAAGGTGCTGGGCGAGGACGGCACGATCAACCTCGACAGCGAAGGTCTGATCGGCCAGCTGACCACGTACACCTTCACCGACGTCGCCGCCGCCTACGGCCTGGCCGTCGTCGTGGTCGCACTGTTCTTCCTCAGCTCCTTCCTCGGCAACCGGCGCCGGGAGGCCGCGGGCGTCCCGTCCCGGCCGCTCGGCGACACCCTCCTGCGTACGGGCCTGCTGGCCGTCGTCTCCTTCGCCGCGGCCTACATGTACAACCAGTACAAGGGCCTGCCGCTGGCCACGGTGATCTTCCTGGCCTTCCTGGTCGCCACCGACTTCGTGCTGCGGCGCACCACCTACGGCCGCAAGGTCTTCGCGCTCGGCGGCAGCGTGGAGGCGTCCCGCCGTGCGGGTATCAGCGTCACCGCGGTGCGGATCTCCGTCTTCGCGATCTCCGGCGGTTTCGCGGCGATCGGCGGTCTCTTCCTGGCCTCGAAGATCGCCTCCGCCAACCAGAGCGCCGGCGCGGGCGACCTGCTCATGAATGCGATCGCCGCGGCCGTCATCGGTGGTACGTCGCTGTTCGGCGGCCGGGGCCGTACCTGGAACGCGCTGCTCGGTGTGCTGGTGATCGTTTCCATCCAGTACGGTCTCCAGCTGGAGTCCATCGCGGAGCCGGTGAAGTACATGATCACCGCCGCCGTGCTGCTGACCACCGTGGTGATCGACTCCATCACGCGCAAGACGCAGAAGACGGCGGGGCGCGCGTAACGCGGGTTCGCCGCCGGGGCGCGGGTGCGCTTGCGGGGACCGGTCCGTAGTGACTGGTCGCGCAGTTCCCCGCGCCCCTTCGGCGTGCTCGTCCCGCCCGGCACCGTCAAGGTGTCGGGCGCTGTCATGTGTTGTCAGGCCGGAACATTAGACTCGGGCGAGCCCGGCAACAGCTCGATCAGCTCTACTGCAAGGAGGCACGGGTGCCGCTGCTGACCCGCATCAGGGGACCGCGCGATCTGGACCGGCTCAGCCTGGAGGAGCTGGACCAGCTGGCGGAGGAGATCCGTACCTTCCTCGTCCAGGAGGTCTCCAAGACCGGCGGGCACCTGGGCCCCAACCTCGGTGTGGTGGAGCTGACCATCGCCCTGCACCGGGTCTTCGAGTCCCCGAAGGACAAGGTGCTGTGGGACACCGGCCACCAGTCCTACGTGCACAAGCTGCTCACCGGCCGGCAGGACTTCTCGCGGCTGAAGATGAAGGGCGGCCTGTCCGGCTACCCCTCGCAGGCCGAGTCCGAGCACGACGTCATCGAGAACAGCCACGCCTCGACCGTGCTCGGCTGGGCCGACGGCATCGCGAAGGCCAACCAGCTGCGCAAGCAGGACAGCCACGTGGTCGCGGTCATCGGTGACGGGGCGCTGACCGGCGGTATGGCCTGGGAGGCGCTGAACAACATCGCCGAGGCCAAGGACCGGCCGCTGGTCATCGTCGTCAACGACAACGAGCGCTCCTACGCGCCGACCATCGGCGGCCTCGCCAACCACCTGGCCACCCTGCGCACCACCGACGGCTACGAGCGCTTCCTCGCCCGGACCAAGGACATCCTCGACCGCACCCCGGTCGTCGGCAAGCCGCTGTACGAGACCCTGCACGGCGCCAAGAAGGGGCTGAAGGACTTCATCGCCCCGCAGGGCATGTTCGAGGACCTGGGCCTGAAGTACGTCGGCCCGATCGACGGCCACGACATCGAGGCGCTGGAGTCGGCGCTGGCCCGGGCCAAACGGTTCGGCGGACCGGTCATCGTGCACTGCCTGACCGAGAAGGGCCGCGGCTACCAGCCCGCCCTCCAGGACGAGGCCGACCGGTTCCACGCCGTCGGCAAGATCCACCCGGACACCGGGCTGCCGATCGCCTCCTCCGGCGCCGACTGGACCTCGGTCTTCGGCGAGGAGATGGTCCGGCTCGGCGAGGAGCGCGAGGACATCGTCGCCATCACCGCGGCCATGCTCCAGCCGGTCGGCCTGGACCGCTTCGCCAAGCGCTTCCCCGAACGGGTGTACGACGTCGGGATCGCCGAGCAGCACGGCGCCGTCTCCGCGGCCGGCCTCGCCTACGCCGGGCTGCACCCCGTCTTCGCCGTGTACGCCACGTTCCTGAACCGCGCCTTCGACCAGGTCCTCATGGACGTGGCCCTGCACCGGTGCGGGGTGACGTTCGTGCTGGACCGGGCCGGCGTCACCGGCACCGACGGTGCCTCGCACAACGGCATGTGGGACATGTCGATCCTCCAGGTGGTGCCGGGGCTGCGGCTCGCCGCGCCGCGCGACGCCGACCAGGTGCGGGCCCAGCTGCGCGAGGCCGTCGCCGTCGAGGACGCGCCGACCGTGGTGCGCTTCTCCAAGGGCGCCGTCGGCCCCGCCGTACCCGCCGTGGGCCGGGTCGGGGGCATGGACGTGCTCCGGGAGCCGGACACCGACCGGCCGGACGTGCTGCTGGTCTCCGTGGGCGCCCTCGCCCCGATGTGCCTGGAGATCGCCGAGCTGCTCGACCGGCAGGGCATCTCCACCACCGTGGTCGACCCGCGCTGGGTCAAGCCCGTGGACGAGGCCATGGCCCCGCTCGCCGAGCGGCACCGGGTCGTCGTCACCGTCGAGGACAACAGCCGCGTCGGCGGAGTCGGCTCCGCGATCGCCCAGGCCCTGCGGGACGCGGGCGCGGACGTGCCGCTGCGCGACTTCGGCATCCCGCCGCGCTTCCTCGACCACGCTTCCCGCGCCGAGGTGCTCGCCGAGATCGGGCTGACCGCGCCGGACATCGCCCGCCAGGTCACCGGGCTGGTCGCCAAGCTCGACGGCCGGTTCGGCGACACGGCCGGCGCGGTGGGCTCCGTGGAGTCCGCGCGCGACTAGAAAGTACCCCCCGGGCCGGTTCCGCCGCTTCTCCAGGTGGCGGAACCGGCCCGTTTGCGTGACGCTGCCTGTGCCGGGGAATACGCCCCCAACCCTCTCGATCATGTCGAGGACGACAAGCGTGGGAGGTAGGCACGTGAGCAACGCGCTGTTCCGGACGAAGAACGTCGAGCAGTCCATCCTGGACACAGAGGAACCCGAGCACTCGCTCAAGAAGTCGCTGACCGCCCTGGACCTGACCGTCTTCGGCGTCGGTGTCATCATCGGCACCGGCATCTTCGTGCTCACCGGCACGGCGGCCAAGAACACCGCCGGCCCGGCCGTCTCCCTGTCCTTCGTCGTGGCCGGTGTCGTGTGCGCGCTCGCCGCCCTCTGCTACGCCGAGTTCGCCTCCACGCTCCCGGTGGCGGGCTCCGCCTACACCTTCTCCTACGCCTCGCTCGGCGAACTCCCCGCCTGGATCATCGGCTGGGACCTGGTACTGGAACTGGCGCTCGGCACGGCGGTGGTCGCGGTCGGCTGGTCCGGCTACATCCACTCGCTGCTCGACAACGCGGGCTGGCAGATGCCGGAGGCGCTCTCCGGCCGGGACGGCGCCACCGGCTTCGGGTTCGACATCCTCGCCGCGGCCCTCGTCCTGGTGCTCACCGCCATCCTCGTCGTCGGCATGAAACTGTCCGCGCGGGTCACCTCCGTGGTCGTCGCGATCAAGGTGGCCGTGGTGCTGGTCGTGATCATCGCGGGTGCCTTCTTCATCCACGGCAGCAACTACGACCCGTTCATCCCGAAGGCGCGGTCCGCGGAGGCGGCCGGGAACCTCAAGGCGCCGCTGATCCAACTGATGTTCGGCTGGGCACCGTCCGACTTCGGCGTCATGGGCGTCTTCACCGCCGCGTCCGTGGTCTTCTTCGCCTTCATCGGCTTCGACGTCGTCGCCACCGCCGCCGAGGAGACCCGGCACCCGCAGCGTGACGTGCCGCGCGGCATCCTGGGCTCCCTGATCATCTGCACCGCCCTGTACGTCGCCGTGGCGATCGTCGTGACCGGCATGCAGAAGTACAGCGCGCTGTCCGTGAAGGCGCCGCTCGCCGACGCGTTCAAGACCACGGGCCATCCCTGGTTCGCGGGCCTGATCAGCTTCGGCGCCGCCGTCGGCCTGACCACGGTGTGCATGATCCTGCTGCTCGGCCAGTCCCGGGTCTTCTTCGCCATGAGCCGCGACGGGCTGCTGCCCCGCTTCTTCTCGCACACCCACCCGAAGTTCCGCACCCCGTACCGGTCGACCATCCTGCTCGGCGTCATCATCGCGATCGTCGCGGGGTTCACCAGCCTGAGCGAGCTCGCCGAGCTGGTGAACATCGGCACGCTCTTCGCCTTCGTGGTGGTGGCGATCAGCGTGATCATCCTGCGCCGGACCCGCCCGGACCTGCACCGCGCCTTCCGCACCCCGTGGGTTCCGGTCATTCCGGTCCTGTCCGTGTGCGCCTCGCTGTGGCTGATGCTCAACCTGCCCGCCGAAACCTGGCTCCGGTTCGCGATCTGGATGGTCATCGGCTTCGTCGTCTACTTCTTCTACGGCCGCCCGCACAGCCGCCTCGGCCGGCACCAGGAGACCACGGTCAGCGAGGTCATGCACCCGCCGGGCGGAACCGAGTAGCCCGGCAGACTCCCGCTCCTGCCCCGTATGTCCCGCTTCGGCCGGGACCGCGGGGCCGGATAGCGTGCGGACCATGCTCGCCGCCCCGCTCGCCCCCGCACGGCCCACGGTCACCCGGACGGCGTACTGGGCGCGGCTCCTGCCCCTCCTGGCGACCCTGGCCTGCGCCACCCGGGTGCCCTCCTTCGTCCGGCCGCTGTGGAACCCGGACGAGGGCTTCCTCGCCGTGCAGGCCCGGCTGCTGGCCGGGGGCGGACAGCTGTACGACACGGTCGTGGACCGCAAACCGCCGCTGCTGCCCTGGCTGTACCAGGCCGCGTTCGCGCTGTGCGGCTCCGGCTCGCTGACCCCGCTGCGGATCCTCGCCGTCCTCGTCCAGCTGCTCACCGCCGCCCTGCTGGCCTCCCTGGCCCGCCGCCGCTGGGGCGACCGCGCCGGCCGCACCGCCGGGGTGCTCTACCTGCTCGTCTCGGTGGGGCTCAACCCCGAGGACGCGCAGGCCGCCACCTTCGAGGTGTTCATGCTGCCCTGGACGGCCGCCGCCCTGTGGTGCGCCGACCGCGGGCGCTGGGGCGCGGCCGGGGCCGCCGTCGCCGCCGCGTTCCTGACCAAGCAGACCGGCGGCGCGGTCCTGCTGCCGGTGGCCTGGCTGCTGCACCGCCGGGGCGGGACCCGAGCGGGCCTGCCCCGGCTCGCGGCCGGATGCGCCGTACCCGTGCTCGGCGCGGCCCTGCTGACGGATCCGGCCGGCTTCCTGTTCTGGACGGTGACCGGGTCCGCCGCCTACGCCACCCTCACCGGCTCCGAACTCCACGTCCTGGCCCGCGCGCTGACCAACAGCGCGATCCTGGCGGCGGCCTCGGCGGGGCTGCTGCCCCCGGTCGTACGGGCCCTGCGCACCGCCCGCACCGGAGCGGCCGAACTGTGGCTGTGGCTGGCCTCCTCGGCCGTCGCGGTGGCCGTCGGCTGCCACTTCTTCGGCCACTACTACCTGCAACTCACCCCGCCGCTCGCCCTGCTGGCCACCGCCGCGCTGCACGTCCTGCCCCGGGAACGGCACCTGGCCGCCGTCCTCACCTCGGCCTGCGCCTGCGCCCTCTTCGTCGGCTGGGGCCTGCTCGCCCCGCGCCCCGAACTCGCGCACGCCGAACGGCTGGCGGCGGCCCTCGCACACCGCACGGCCCCCGCCGACCGGGTCCTCGTCTGGGGCATACACCCGGAGACGTACTGGCTGGCCGGCCGTACCCCCGCCACCCGCTACCTCACCGCGGGCCTGCTCACCAACTACAGCGGCGGCCGGGACGGCCCGCGGGTCGGCGAGGAGTACGCCGTCGCCGGTGCCTGGCCGGTCTTCCGGCGGGAGATGACCGCGCACGCCCCCGCCCTGGTCGTCGACGACTCCCGGGGCGAGCCCTACGCCCCCGACCGCCTGCCCACCCTGCGCCGCCTGCTGGCCGCGGACTACGCGGAGGTGGGCCGGGTCGACGGGGCGGTGTTGTACGCCCGGGTGCCGGCCGGGCAGCGGGCGCGGCTCAGCCCAGGATGGTACGCGGCCCCGGTTCCCGGTCGGCGGTGAGCATCGGGTGTTCCTCGATGCGGTCGTCCCTGCTGCCCTGCCTGCCTGCCTGCCGGCCGTGGAGGTGGGCCGGGTCGACGGGCGGTGTTGTACGCCCGGGTACCGGCCGGGCAGCGGGCGCGGCTCAGCCCAGGACGGTACGCGGCCCCGGCTCCCGGTCGGCGGTGAGCATCGGGTGTTCCACGATGGGGTCGTCCCTGCTGCCCTGTGCTGCCTGCCGGCCGTGGAGGTGGGCCGGGTCGACGGGGCGGTGTTGTACGCCCGGGTGCCGGCCGGGCAGCGGGCGCGGCTCAGCCCAGGACGGTACGCGGCCCCGCCACCTCGGCGCCCAGCTCCGTCACCCGGCGCCGCAACTCCCGGTCGGCGGTGACCACCAGGCGGGCCCGGCCGGCGCTCTCGGCGGTCAGCTCCACGATCCGGTCGTCCCCGCTGCCCGGCGCCGACTCCACCCGGACGCCGGGCACGGACGCCACCCCCCGGGCCGCGCCCTCGACCACGAGCACGATCTCCACGGGTCCCGCGTGCCCGGGCAGTCCCTCGCTCGCCAGACGGTCCCGCAGCCGCTCGGCCGCCCCCCTGCGGTCCCGCCACCAGCCGTCGGGCCGGGAACCGACGACGTTCGCGCCGTCCACGACGACGAGCAGCGGGGCGGCGGAGGCGGAGGAGTCCACGGGGTGGCGGGGATCGGTCATGCACCACAGGGTCCCACGGGCCCGCGCACGGGGGCCGGGCCCCGGGGCCGGTACCGAGCGGCTTAAAGTGAACCGGTGAACGGCGACTGGCTCCTGCGCGGCCGCGACGGCCGGCTCAGTGTCTACCAGCTGTCGGGCGACGCCGTCCTGTGCCGGGCGGAGCGCGGCCCGGGCGGCCCCTGGTCCGCCCCCCGCACGGTGGGCGGCGAGCAGCGACTGCATCCCGTCCTGGCCGTCGGCCAGGGCGCAGACAGCTATGCCCACCTGGTCTCCTGGCGGCCCACGGTCAAGGGCGAGTCCGGGCTGGTGCACTCCACGCACTTCCGCCCGCACCTGGCGGCCCTGGACTGGAACCCGGTCGGCCACCCCAACAAGAAGGGCGACCGGACCGGCACGCCCGCCGTCGCGGTGGACGCGCAGGGCCGCGCCCACCTCTTCGTCCGCAACAAGGGCGGCGGCGTGAGCATGCTCGCCCAGAAGGAGAAGGGCGGCTGGGACCCCTGGCGGGACCTCAAGGGCAAGGAGGTCCAGGAGGGTCTGGCGGCGGTGACGGGGGAGTCCGGCCGGGTCGAGCTGTACGCGGCCGTCCCGCAGGGCCTGCTGTACTGGCGTCAGGAGGAGCCGGGCGCCCAGCCGGTACTCCAGGAGGCCCTCCAGGCGCCGGTCCGCCCCGGCACGCTGCGCGCCCTGGCCACCTCCCCGGACAGTACGACCGTCTTCTACACCGACACCTCCGGCGACCTGTGTGCCTGGCGCCCGGGCGGCAAGCCGGTCACCCTGATGCCCGCCGCCGGTCCGGGCCCGGTGTCGGCGGTCCGCTGCGAGCTGGACGGCCATGACTGCACCCTGCTGGTCCAGCGTTCGGCGAGTCGCCGGGTCGCCTTCGCGGCGTACCCGACCGAACTGGAGTCCGCGGGCGCCTGGTGGACCGAGTCGGGCCCCGAACTGCCCTTGGACGCGCTGGTGTCCCTCACGAAGGACGCCGAGGGCCGCGTGGTGGCGGCAACGTTGTCCCCGTCGACCGGCCGCCTGCTGCTGACCCGGCGCAAGGACGAGCCGGGACTGGCACTGGAGGCGTGGCGGGAGGTCTGACACACGCGAGGGCCCCCGCCGCGGCGGGGGCCCTCCCTGGTGTCACCCGGTGTTACGCGGGAACGCTGGCCACGCCCGGCGCCAGGAACTTCTTGCCGTTCACGCGCTCCGACACGCCCTCACGGTCCAGGTACGGCGTGATGCCGCCCAGGTGGAAGGGCCAGCCGGCGCCCGTGATCAGGCACAGGTCGATGTCCTGGGCCTCGGCGACGACGCCCTCGTCGAGCATGAGCCCGATCTCCTGGGCGACGGCGTCGAGCACGCGGGCCCGCACCTGCTCCTCGGTCAGGACGACATCGCCCTGCTTGAGCAGCGCGGCGACCTCCGGGTCCAGCTCCGGCTTGCCGCTGTCGTAGACGTAGAAGCCGCGCTTGCCCGCCTCCACGACCGCCTTGAGGTTCGGGGAGACCGTGAAGCGGTCCGGGAACGCGCCGTGCAGCGTCTCGGAGACGTGCAGGCCGATCGCCGGGCCGACCAGCTCCAGCAGCACCAGCGGGGACATCGGCAGACCGAGCGGCTCGACGGCCTTCTCGGCGACCTCGACCGGGGTGCCCTCGTCGATGACGTTCTGGATCTCGCCCATGAAGCGGGTCAGGATGCGGTTCACGACGAACGCCGGGGCGTCCTTGACCAGTACCGCGGTCTTCTTCAGCTTCTTGGCGACGGCGAACGCGGTCGCCAGGGAGGCGTCGTCCGTCTTCTCGCCGCGGACGATCTCCAGCAGCGGCAGCACCGCGACCGGGTTGAAGAAGTGGAAGCCGACGACCCGCTCGGGGTGCTTCAGCTTCGACGCCATCTCGGAGACCGACAGCGAGGAGGTGTTGGTGGCGAGGATCGCGTGCGCCGGGGCGACCGCCTCGACCTCCGCGAACACCTGCTGCTTGACACCGATCTCCTCGAACACGGCCTCGATGATGAAGTCCGCGTCCGCGAAGCCCTCGGCCTTGTCCAGGACACCGGTGACCAGCGCCTTGAGGCGGTTGGCCTTGTCCTGGTTGATCCGGCCCTTGCCGAGCAGCTTGTCGATCTCGGCGTGGACGTAGCCCACACCCTTGTCGACGCGCTCCTGGTCGATGTCGGTCAGCACGACCGGCACCTCCAGGCGGCGCAGGAACAGCAGCGCGAGCTGGCTGGCCATCAGACCGGCGCCCACGACACCGACCTTGGTGACCGGGCGGGCCAGGTTCTTGTCCGGGGCGCCGGCGGGACGCTTGCCGCGCTTCTGCACCAGGTTGAACGCGTAGATGCCGGAGCGCAGTTCGCCGCCCATGATCAGGTCGGCGAGGGCCTGGTCCTCGGCGTCGAAGCCCTGCTGGAGGTCCTCGTTCTTGGCGGCGGCGATGATGTCCAGGGCGCGGTACGCGGCCGGAGCGGCCCCGTGCACCTTGCTGTCCGCGATGAAGCGGCCCTTGGCCACGGCCTGGTCCCAGGCCTCGCCGCGGTCGATCACCGGGCGCTCGACCTTGACGTCGCCCTTGAGCACCTGGGCGGTCCAGATCAGCGACTGCTCCAGGAAGTCGGCGCCCTCGAAGAGCGCGTCCGCGATCCCGAGGTCGAAGACCTGCTTGCCCTTGAGCTGCTTGTTCTGGTTCAGCGAGTTCTCGATGATGACCGAGACGGCCTTGTCGGCGCCGATCAGGTTCGGCAGCAGGGTGCAGCCGCCCCAGCCGGGGACCAGACCGAGGAAGACCTCGGGCAGCGAGAACGCCGGGATCGCCTTGGAGACGGTCCGGTAGGTGCAGTGCAGGCCGACCTCGACGCCGCCGCCCATCGCCGCGCCGTTGTAGTAGGCGAAGGTCGGGACGGCCAGCTTCGCCAGGCGCTTGAAGACCTCGTGGCCGCCCTTGCCGATGGCGAGCGCGTGCTCGTGCTCCTTCAGCAGCTCGACGCCCTTGAGGTCGGCGCCGACCGCGAAGATGAACGGCTTGCCGGTGATGCCGACACCGACGATCTCGCCGTCCGCGGCCTCCTTCTCGACCTGGTCGATGGCGGTGTTCAGGTTCGCCAGGGAGGCCGGTCCGAAGGTGGTCGGCTTGGTGTGGTCCAGGCCGTTGTCCAGCGTGATCAGCGCGAAGCGCCCGGCGCCGGCGGGGAGGTCGAAGTGGCGTACGTGCGCACTGGTGACGACCTCGTCGGGGAACAGCTCGGAGGCCTGCTTCAGAAGCTCGGCGGTGGTGCTCACTTGTCCCCCTCGAAGTGCGGGTTCTCCCAGATGACCGTCGCGCCCATGCCGAAGCCGACGCACATGGTGGTCAGGCCGTAGCGGACGTGCGGCTGTTCCTCGAACTGGCGGGCCAGCTGCGTCATCAGGCGGACGCCGGAGGAGGCCAGCGGGTGGCCGAAGGCGATGGCGCCGCCGTACTGGTTGACGCGCTCGTCGTCGTCGGCGATGCCGTAGTGGTCGAGGAAGGCCAGCACCTGCACGGCGAAGGCCTCGTTGATCTCGAACAGGCCGATGTCGGAGATGGACAGGCCCGCCTTGGCGAGCGCCTTCTCCGTGGCCGGGATCGGGCCGTAGCCCATGACCTCCGGCTCGACGCCCGCGAAGGCGTACGAGACCAGGCGCATCTTCACCGGCAGGTTGTGCTCGCGGGCGAAGTCCTCGGAGGCGATGATCGAGGCGGTCGCACCGTCGTTGAGGCCGGCGGCGTTGCCCGCGGTGACCCGGCCGTGCACGCGGAACGGCGTCTTCAGGCCGGCCAGGCTCTCCAGGGTCGTGCCCGGGCGCATCGGCTCGTCGGCGGTGACCAGGCCCCAGCCCGTCTCGCCGCCCTCGGGGTTGGTCCGGCGCACCGAGATCGGCACCAGGTCCTGCTGGATCTTGCCGTTGGCGTACGCCTTGGCGGCCTTCTCCTGCGAGCGCACGGCGTACTCGTCGGCGCGCAGCTTGGTGATCTGCGGGTAGCGGTCGTGCAGGTTCTCCGCGGTCATGCCCATGAACAGGGCCGACTCGTCCACCAGCTTCTCGGAGACGAACCGCGGGTTCGGGTCGACGCCCTCGCCCATCGGGTGGCGGCCCATGTGCTCGACACCGCCGGCGATGACGGCGTCGTAGGCACCGAAGGCGATCGAACCGGCGGTGGCGGTGACGGCGGTCAGGGCGCCGGCGCACATGCGGTCGATCGAGTAGCCCGGGACGGACTGCGGCAGGCCCGCGAGGATGCCGGCGGTGCGGCCGAGGGTCAGGCCCTGGTCACCGATCTGCGTGGTCGCGGCGATGGCGACCTCGTCGATCTTCTTCGGGTCCAGACCGGGGTTGCGGCGCAGCAGCTCCCGGATCGCCTTCACGACGAGGTCGTCGGCACGGGTCTCGTGGTAGATGCCCTTCGGGCCCGCCTTGCCGAACGGGGTGCGGACGCCGTCGACGAAGACGACGTCCCTGACGGTACGAGGCACGATGGCTCTCCTCCAGATGCGGGATGGCACTGCTGCGTTGCGCTGAGCGCGCGCTCAGCACCCATGCTACTTACGAGTAACGTGACTGCCCAGCCCTCTGGGCTGGAGCGGTGAACGTCACATCCGTATGCCCGGCCGTGGAGCGCCCCGGTGCTCACCGAGGCGGCGCTGTCGAGCCCCTCGGCGTCAGCAGCGGGGTAGGGACCGGGTGCGAACCCGGCCCATCCCCGGTGATCATGCCGAACAGCGTTCGTGCCACCTCCGCCCCGAACCCGTGCACATCGTGGCTCATCGCCGACAGCGTCGGATGCGTGAGCCGGCACAGCTGCGAGTCGTCCCAGGCCAGCAGCGACACGTCCTCCGGCACCCGCAGCCCCATCTCCGCCGCGACCGACAGCCCCGCCACCGCCATGATGTCGTTGTCGTACACGATCGCCGTCGGCCGGTCGGGCGGCGCAGCCATGAGCAGGGACCGCGTCGCCCGCGCCCCCGCGTCCCCGGAGAAGTCGGTCGCCACCTGCCACGCCCTGGTCAGCGCCAGCGCCCCCGCGGCCTCGTCGAACGCGGCGGTGCGGATCCCGGTGTGGCCGAGGGCCGCCGCCCCGCCGACCCGGGCGATCCGCCGGTGTCCGAGCGCGGCGAGATACCGCACCGCCTCGGTGACGGCCGTGGCGTCGTCCGTCCATACGGAGGCGAGACCGCCGGTCAGCGAGGGATGGCCGACGGCGACCACGGGCAGCCCGAGCCGCCGGGCGACCGGCACCCGGGGGTCGTCCGCGCGCAGGTCGACCAGGATCGAGCCGCCGATGTGCCGGCCCCGCCACCACGCGTCCAGCAGCCCGGCCTCCTCCTCGGGGCTGCGCACCAGCCGCAGCAGCAGCGAGCAGGAGTACTCGCTCAGCACGCTCTCCACGCCCGAGACGAACTCCATGTAGAACGGCTCCAGGCCCAGCATCCGGGCCGGCCGGCAGATCGCCAGCCCCACCACGTCCACCCGCGCCCCGGCCAGCGACCGCGCGGTGTGGCTCGGTGCCCAGCCCAGTTCCCGGGCGGCTGCGAAGATCCGGTCGCGGGTGGCCTCCGACAGCCCCGGCTTGTGGTTGAAGGCGAGGGACACGGCCCCCTTGGAGACTCCGGCGCGGGCGGCGACGTCCTTGATGGTGACGCGGGGAGTCGGAGTCGAAGGCATCAGACGGGCTCCATGCAGTACAGCGCGGCACGTGCGGCGGACGGGTCGGGAGTCTGCCAGCCGCGCACGCCGATCGTGACCCGTTCGCCGGGCAGCAGGGTGACCAGCCCCCGGTCGGCCCGCGCCCCCGGGTCCAGCCGGTCGGCCTGGAGCAACAGGTCCCGCACCAGCGTACGGGCCGTGACGGTCACCGCTCCGGGAGCCACCTCCACGTCGAACGCGGGCCGGGGGTACGGGATCTCCCGGTCCGGTGCCGGGAAGTACAGGGCCCTGAGCCCGCTCGCGTCGGCCACCAGGAACTCCTTGGGACCGTCGGGCCGCAGCTCGCGCGGTACGGCGATCTCGGCGACCGCGCGCGCCCCCGCCGCCAGTTCCACGCTCGCCCCGCCGAGCACCGAGCCGTCGACGGTCATCCGGCGCAGGGTCAGCGAGCCCGTCCACGCCTCGGCGGCCTGGTTGACGACCGCCAGCAACACGTCCGCGTCGCGCACGTGAAGCGTCAGCAGCCGGTCCGCGTACAGCCGTTTCAGCTCGTGGTAGAGCGGCTTCTCCCGGCCGTCGCCGTCGATCGCCGCCCACGAGGTCACCGGCCAGCAGTCGTTGAGCTGCCAGACGATCGTGCCCGCGCACACCGGCCAGTGCGCACGCCAGTGCTCGACCCCGGCGGCCACCGCACGCGCCTGGTTGACCTGGGTGAGGTAGTGCCAGCGGTCGAAGTCCCTTACCGGGGTGGGGAAATGCCGGGCGAGGCCGCGCTCCAGCTTGCCGTTGCCGTCGTCGGCCTTCTGGTGGTGCAGCATGCCGGGGGAGTCCGGCGCCGGGTCCTCCCCGGGCAGCGCGCGCCGCAGGGTGGCGTACGCGGGCGGCGCCTGCCAGCCGAACTCGGCCACGAAACGCGGCACGTCGTGCCGGTAGGCCGCGTAGTCCTCGCGGTTCCACACCTCCCACGAGTGGTGGGTGCCGTGCGCCGGGTCGTTGGGGTGGTGGTCCCAGGAACCGGACCACGGGCTGCCCGCCGTGTACGGCCGCGTGGGGTCCAGCTCGGCCACGACACGCGGCAGGAGGCCCAGGTAGTACCCCTCGCCCCAGGACGCCCCGGCCAGCCGCCGCTCCCAGTCCCAGTCCCTGAAGCCCCACAGGTTCTCGTTGTTGCCGTTCCACAGCACCAGCGAGGGGTGCGGCATCAGCCGTACGACGTTCTCCCGGGCCTCGGCCTCCACCTCGGCGCGCAGCGGCTGCTCCTCCGGGTAGGCCGCGCAGGCGAACGGGAAGTCCTGCCAGACCAGCAGGCCCAGCTCGTCGCAGGCGTCGTAGAAGTCCTCGCCCTCGTAGATCCCGCCGCCCCAGACGCGGACGAGGTCCACACCCGCCTCGGCGGCCTGGGTGAGCCGGCGCCGGTAGCGCTCGCGGGTGACGCGGGAGGGGAACACGTCGTCCGGGATCCAGTTGACGCCCCGCGCGAACAGCCGCTCACCGTTGACGACCAGGGTGAACCCGGTGCCGTGCGCGTCGGGCCGGCGGTCCAGCTCCACGGTCCGGAAGCCGATGCGGCGCCGCCACACGTCCAGCGGCGCGTCCTCGTGCAGCAGCGTCAACTCGACGTCGTACAGCGGTTGTTCGCCGTAGCCGCGCGGCCACCACAGCCGCGCGTCCGGCACCCGCAGCCGTACCGCCGCGCGGGAGCCCGTCAGGCCGGCCCGGACCACCCGGCCGCCCACCCGGGCCTCGACGGCGAGCCGGGCCTCCACCCGGGTCCGCTCCACCTCGACGTGCAGCTCCACGACGCCGTCGCCCCGGTCGACGGTGACGAGCGGGCGGACCCGGCTGATCCGGGCCGTGGACCAGTGCTCCAGCCGCACCGGCCGCCAGATACCGGCCGTCACCAGCGTGGGACCCCAGTCCCAGCCGAAGGAGCAGGCCATCTTGCGCAGGTACTGGTACGGCTCGGCGTAGGCGGCGGGCCGCTCGCCCAGCCGGTCCCGCACCGCCTCCGCCTCGGTGTAGGCGGAGGCGAACCGCACGGTCAGCGGGCCGTCCAGCCCGGTCACATGGAAGCGGTGGGAGCGGTGCATGTTCCGTACCCGGCCGAGCAGCCGGCCGCCGACGGTGACCTCGGCGGCGGTGTCGAGACCGTCGAAGACCAGGTCGGTCTGCTCGTGCCCGGAGCCGGTCCGCAGCCGGGTCCCGTACGTCCACGCCCGCCGCCCCACCCACGCCACCTCGTGCTCGTTCGCGCCGAGGAACGGGTCCGGGATCACCCCGGCCGCGAGCAGGTCGGTGTGCACGCACCCCGGCACCCGGGCCGGCAGATCCGCCCCCTCGTACCGCAGGGTCCAGCCGTCGGTGAGCGGTGTGGCCTCCAGCATGCGCACTCCCTAAACCGGTCAATGCCTGTCCTGGACGTGCTTTCCCCATCCTTGGCGGGATTGGGACTTTACCGGTTGAGAAAGCGCTGTCAGAGTGCCGAACCAGCCAACCCCGCACGTGCTCGTCCGTCACTTCGCGAACGGAGCTGATGCACATGAACCGCCGAACGACCCTCACCACGGCCCTCGGAGCCGCTGTCCTGCTGCTCGCGGGCTGCACCGGTACCGGGGGTTCCACCCGGGGCGCCGACGCCGAGGCGCCCACCGACCCGGCCCGGGTGAGCGGGACCATCACGGTCCTCACCCAGCGCACCGACCTCGTGCAGGACGGCACGATGGACCGGTACGCGGCCGCGTTCAACCGGACGTACCCGAAGGTGAAGGTGAAGTTCCAGGCCCTCGCCAACTACGAGTCCGAGGTCAAGATCCGGATGAACACCGAGAACTACGGTGACGTCCTGATGATCCCCGGCGTCTTCAAGAAGAGCGACTACCCGAGGTTCTTCGCCTCGCTCGGCACCCGGGCGGAGCGCGCGAAGAAGTACCGGTTCACCGACTTCACCGCCGTCGGCGGCAAGGTGTACGGCCAGAGCCCGATCGGCGTGACTCCCGGCTTCGTCTACAACAAGCGCGTCTGGAAGCAGGCCGGGATCACCCGGTGGCCCGCCACGCCCGCCGAGTTCCTCACCGCCCTGAAGGCGGTCAAGCAGAAGACCGGCGCCGTCCCCTACTACACCAACTTCGCCGCCGGCTGGCCGCTGACCTCCTGGACCTTCGTCAACGGTTCGGTGCACTGCGACACCGGGGCCACCACGAAGCTCGCCGAGGGCAACCCGTGGGCCGAGGGCGCCGATCTGCGCGTCGGTGACACCCTCCTGTACGACATCGTCCACCGGGGGCTGGCCGAGAAGGACCCGACCACCACCAACTGGGAAGCGTCCAAGGGACGGCTGGCGAAGGGCGAGATCGCCACCGAGTGGCTCGGCACCTGGGCGGTCATCCAGTTCCGGGACGCGGCGAAGAAGGCCGGCCAGAACCCCGACGACATCGGCTTCATGCCCTTCCCGGCCCAGGTGGGCGGCACGTTCTGCGCGGTGGTCGGCCCCGACTACAACCAGGCCGTCAACGTGCACTCCCCGCACAAGGACGCGGCCCGCGCCTGGATCGACTGGTTCACCGACAAGTCGGGCTACGACAAGGACAACCTGGCCATCTCCCCGCTCAGGGCCGCACCCCTGCCGAGCGTCCTCAAGCCGTACGAGGACGCGGGCGTGAAGCTGATCGAGCTGGACGACACGGCCGGCGCCGAGGTCAAGCAGATCGACTCCGAGTCCGAGGTCGGCATCAACGCCCCCGACTACCGCCAGAAGCTGGTCGACCTCGCGCGCGGCGCGCGCGGCGGCAGCCTCGACGGCTTCCTGGACGACCTCGGCGAGAAGTGGACCGGGACGGCGAAGAGGGTGGGGTCCTGATGCGGTGGCGCACCCTCACCCCCTGGCTGTTCCTGCTCGTCCCGCTCGCCCTCCTGATCACGTTCACCTACGCGCCGATCGTCAACATGGTCGCGTACAGCTTCACCGACTGGGACGGCGTCAGCCCCGAACTGCACTACACCGGCGCCCACAACTACACGGAGATCTTCACCCGGCGGGATCTCTTCGAGGTCTTCTTCGTCAGCGGCTACTACCTGGCCGCCTCCGCCCTGCAGATCGTCGCCGCGCTCTACTTCGCGACGGTCCTCAGCTTCAAGGTCCGCTTCCGGAACTTCTTCAAGGGCGTCCTGTTCTTCCCGTCCCTGATCAACGGCGTGGCGATCGGCTTCGTCTTCCTCTACTTCTTCCAGGACGGCGGCACCCTCGACACCGTGCTCGGCCTGTTCGGCGTGCACACCGACCACGCCTGGCTGGGCACCCCGTTCTCGGCGAACACCTCGCTGGCCGGCGTCTCGGTGTGGCGCTACCTGGGCCTGAACTTCGTCCTCTTCCTCGGCGCGATCCAGTCCATCCCCGGCGAGCTGTACGAGGCGGCCGAGCTGGACGGCGCCAATCGCTGGCAGCAGTTCCGCCACATCATCGCCCCCGGCATCAAACCGGTCGTCACCCTCACGGTCGTCCTCTCCGTCTCGGGCTCCCTGTCGGTCTTCGAGGTGCCGTACATCATGACCGGCGGCGCGACCGGCACCGAGACCTTCGTGACCCAGACGGTGAAGCTGGCCTTCCAGTACAACAAGACCGGCCTCGCCTCGGCGGCCGCCGTGGTCCTGCTGCTGATCGTCCTGGTGGTGACCTGGCTGCAGCGCCGGCTCGTCCCCGACGAGCGGGTGGACCTCGTATGACCCGCCGCACCGCCGCCCGCGTCCTGGTCTACACGAGCCTGGTCGCCGCCACGCTCGTGGTCCTGCTCCCGCTGGCCGTCGTCCTGCTCACCTCCCTGAAGTCCTCCCGGGAGATGACGGACGGCAGCGGAGCCCTCACCCCGCCCGACGACCTGCTGAACCTGCACAACTACGTGACCGCCTTCCAGGACGGCCGGATGCTCCGGGCCTTCGGCAACACCCTCTTCATCGTGGTGTTCGCCATCGGCGGCACGGTCCTGATCGGCTCGATGACGGCCTACGCCATCGACCGCTTCACCTTCCGCTTCAAGAAGCCGGTGGTGGCCCTGTTCCTGCTGGCCGCGCTGGTCCCCGGGGTGACCACCCAGGTGGCCACCTTCCAGATCGTGACGGGCTTCGGCCTCTTCGACACCCGCTGGGCGCCGATCGTGCTCTACATGGGCACGGACATCGTCTCGATCTACATCTTCCTGCAGTTCATCCGCTCGATCCCGGTCTCCCTGGACGAGGCGGCCCGGCTGGACGGCGCGAACGCGTTCACCGTCTACCGCCGGATCATCCTGCCGCTGCTGAAACCGGCGATCGCCACGGTGGTGATCGTGAAGGGGATCGCCGTCTACAACGACTTCTACATCCCCTTCCTCTACATGCCCTCCCAGGATCTTGGCGTGATCTCGACGTCCCTGTTCCGCTTCCGCGGCCCCTACGGCGCCCACTGGGAGATCATCTCGGCGGGCACGGTCCTGGTGATCCTGCCCACCCTGGTCGTCTTCCTCGCCCTCCAGCGGTTCGTCTACAACGGCTTCATGCGGGGAGCGACCAGGTGAGGCATGCTCCGCCGCGCCTAGGCGCCCTTCACCGCCAGCGCATCCACCAGCACCGGCGTGACCAGCTCCACCTGCCACGGCCGCGCGCCGTACCCCGCGAGCGCACGCTCCACGGACGCGGCGTCGACCACCTTCGGCGGCTCCCAGCAGATCCGCCGCACGGTGTCCGGGGAGATCACGTTCTCCTGGGGCATGTTCAGCCGCTCGGCGAGGGCGGACACCCCCGTCCGGGCGGCGGACAGCCGAGCCGCGGCGGCCGGATCCTTGTCGGTCCAGGCCCGGGGCGGCGGCGGACCGGTCACCGGCTGCCCGGGCTGCGGCAACGCGCTGTCGGGAAGGGCCTTGGCGCGGTCGACGGCGGCCTGCCACTGCTCCAGCTGCCGCCGCCCCATCCGGTGCCCGAAGCCGCCCAGCGCGGCGAGGGCGTGGACGGTGCCCGGCAGGGCCAGCGCCGCCTCCACGATGGCCGCGTCGCTCAGCACCTTCCCCGGCGACACGTCCCGGCGCTGTGCGATCCGGTCCCGCGTCTGCCACAGCTCGCGCACCACGGCGAGCTGCCGGCGCCGCCGCACCTTGTGCATGCCGGACGTGCGGCGCCACGGGTCCTTCCGGGGCTCGGCCGGCGGGGCGGACGCGATCGCGTCGAACTCCTGGAGCGCCCACTCCAGCTTGCCCTGCCGGTCCAGCTCCTTCTCCAGGGCGTCCCGCAGATCGACGAGCAGCTCGACGTCGAGCGCCGCGTACCGCAGCCAGGGCTCGGGCAGCGGCCGGGTCGACCAGTCGACGGCGGAGTGGCCCTTCTCCAGGACGAAGCCGAGGACACCCTCCACCATGGCGCCGAGGCCGACCCGGGGGAACCCGGCGAGCCGGCCGGCCAGCTCGGTGTCGAACAGGCGGCTCGGAACCATGCCTATCTCGCGCAGGCAGGGCAGGTCCTGGGTGGCCGCGTGCAGCACCCACTCGACGCCGGACAGGGCCTCGCCGAGTCCGGACAGGTCGGGGCAGGCGACCGGGTCGATCAGCGCGGTGCCGGCGCCCTCACGGCGCAGCTGCACCAGGTACGCGCGCTGGCCGTAGCGGTAGCCGGAGGCGCGCTCGGCGTCCACGGCGACCGGGCCGGAGCCGGCGGCGAAGGCGGCGATCACCTGCGCGAGGGCCGCCTCGTCGGCGATCACGGGCGGAATGCCCTCGCGCGGTTCGAGCAAAGGAGTCGGCGCCCCCGTCACAGAAGATCCGGCGTCGTCCGGAGGGGTGCCTCCGGTGGTGCGCAGGGAGCTGTCTGCTGCGGTGTCTTGGGCGTCGGTCACCTGTCAAGGGTATCCGTGTGTGGACGGCGCCCGTCGACGGAACGTTCCGTCGACGGGCGCGCCAGGGTCGTAAACCAGTCAGTCAGGGGCACGGTCCGGTTCACCGGAGTGAACGGCGGGTTCCGCCGAAGGGGGTAGCGGCTGGGCTCAGTGGATGATCCCCGTACGCAGGGCAACGGCCACCATGCCGGCCCGGTCGCCCGTGCCGAGCTTGCGGGCGATGCGGGCGAGGTGGCTCTTCACGGTGAGGGCGGACAGGCCCATGGACACGCCGATCGCCTTGTTCGACTGGCCCTCCGCGACCAGCCGCAGCACCTCGACCTCGCGTCCGGACAGCTCCCGGTAGCCGCCCGGGTGGCTCGGGGCACCCGGGGGGCGGCGGTGCATACGGGCGGCGGCGCCGAGGGGAGCGGCACCGGGTCGGGTGGGGAGCCCGATGTTGGTGCGGGTGCCGGTGACGACGTAGCCCTTGACGCCGCCGGCCAGCGCGTTGCGGACCGCGCCGATGTCGTCGGCGGCGGAGAGCGCGAGTCCGTTGGGCCAGCCCGCGGCGCGGGTCTCGGACAGCAGGGTGAGGCCGGAGCCGTCGGGGAGGTGGACGTCGGCGACACAGATGTCGCGCGGGTTGCCGATGCGGGGACGAGCCTCCGCGATGGACGAGGCCTCGATGACATCGCGCACCCCGAGCGCCCACAAGTGGCGGGTGACGGTGGAGCGGACGCGCGGGTCGGCCACGACCACCATGGCGGTCGGCTTGTTCGGGCGGTAGGCGACCAGGCTTGCGGGTTGCTCAAGGAGAACGGACACCAGGCCTCCTGGGTGGGGGACGGGGCCGGCTTGTGGGGATGAAGCCGGGACGAACCGTGCTTTCAAGGTCACAGTCGTCTTCGGCAGCAAACTCGTCCGCCTTTAGAGAATGATCACGATCTAGTGAGTAACAATCTGTGCAATTCGGACACGCGATCGATCATCCGAAGATCGAGTCGGTTCGAGCGGGTGCGATTCGAGTGCGGAAAGTGGCCGTATCGACAAAGAGATGGTCAATCGGGCGTTTCGCAGCGACCGCTCATTGGGACTGCGGACCCCGGCGCTGCGGCAGGCTCACCACCGACGCGTCCCCCGGCCCGGCCGGCGGCAGCCCCGCGACCTGCGCCAGCAGGTCGCACCACGCGGCCAGGTGCGCGGCGGTGTCCGGCACCCCGCCCAGACCCTCGCGGGGCGTCCAGGAGGCCCGGATCTCGATCTGCGAGGCGGCCGGCCGCTCGGCGAGACCGCCGAAGTAGTGCGAGCCGGCGCGCGTGATCGTGCCGCTCGGCTCGCCGTAGCCCAGCCCGCGCGCCGTCAGCGCCCCGGTCAGCCACGACCAGCACACCTCGGGCAGCAGCGGATCCGCCGCCATCTCCGGCTCCAGCTCCGCCCGCACCAGCGTCACCAGCCGGAACGTGCCCCGCCATGCCTCGTGCCCGGCCGGGTCGTGCAGCAGCACCAGCCGCCCGTCGGCCAGTTCCTGGTCGCCGTCGACCACCACCGCCTCCAGCGCGTACGCGTACGGCGCGAGCCGCTGCGGGGCGGGCGTCGGCTCCACCTCGACCTGGGGCCGCAGCCGGCTGCCGCGCAGGGCCTCCACCGCGCTGCGGAAAGCCGGCGGACCCGGGACACCGGAGTGCCCGTCCGCCTCCTCGGTGTCCTTCACTTCGCCCGCTCCATCAGCGCTGTCCGACCTTCGTCCGTGAGCCGCAGCCATGCGGGGAAGAGTAAGGGGAAGCGAGGCGTCGTGCAGGGCAAGACACCCCTATGACATGGGGGCCATGGGCGCCACGGGGGGCCGCGGGCCGCGCTGCGCCGCCGCGGGCGGTGGCACCGCCGGGGCGTCGAGCGCCGATCCGGCGGCATGCGAAACTTGCCTCGTGACCGCCAATGACACCCCGCAGCCGACAGCGACGTACGACAGCGCCTTCCTCAGGGCGTGCAGGCGCGAGCCCGTGCCGCACACCCCCGTGTGGTTCATGCGCCAGGCCGGCCGCTCCCTGCCCGAGTACCGCAAGGTGCGCGAGGGCGTCCCGATGCTCGAGTCCTGCATGCGGCCCGAGCTGGTCACCGAGATCACCCTGCAGCCGGTGCGCCGGCACGACGTGGACGCGGCGATCTTCTTCAGCGACATCGTCGTCCCGCTGAAGGCCATCGGCCTCGACCTCGACATCAAGCCCGGCGTCGGCCCGGTCGTCGAGCAGCCGATCCGCACCCGCGCCGACCTGGCCCGGCTGCGCGACCTCACCCCCGAGGACGTCCCCTACGTCACCGAGGCCATCGGCCTGCTCACCCGCGAACTGGGTGCCACCCCGCTCATCGGATTCGCCGGCGCGCCTTTCACCCTCGCGAGTTACCTGGTCGAGGGCGGTCCCTCGCGCACGTACGAGAACGCCAAGGCGATGATGTACGGCGACCCCGAGCTGTGGGCCGACCTGCTGGACCGGCTCGCCACCATCACGGCCGCCTTCCTGAAGGTCCAGATCGAGGCCGGCGCGAGCGCCGTTCAGCTCTTCGACTCCTGGGCCGGCGCACTGGCCCCCGCCGACTACCGGGCGTCGGTCATGCCGGCCTCCGCGAAGGTCTTCGACGCCGTCGCCGGGTACGGCGTCCCGCGCATCCACTTCGGCGTCGGCACCGGCGAGCTGCTGAAGCTCATGGGCGAGGCCGGCGCGGACGTCGTCGGTGTCGACTGGCGCGTCCCCCTGGACGAGGCCGCCCGCCGCGTCGGTCCCGGCAAGGCGCTCCAGGGCAACCTGGACCCGACCGTCCTGTTCACCGACAAGGACACCGTCGCCGCCAAGGCCCGCGAGGTGCTCGACGCCGCCGCCGGCCTGGAGGGCCACGTCTTCAACCTCGGCCACGGCGTCATGCCGAACACCGACCCGGACGCGCTGACCCGGCTCGTGGAGTACGTCCACACCGCCACCGCGCGCTGAGCCACCGGCCGGCTCACCAGGAGTAGTGGGGCCGCGCGCGCCTGCCGAACAGCAGGCCGGGCGGCTCCGGCGGGGGAGGCGTGCCGGGCTTGAGCGGCCAGGCGAGCAGCATGCCCGCCACGAAGCCGACCACGTGCGCCGCGTACGCCACCGTGCCGGCGCCGGACACCCCGTGCCCGGACGAGTACACCGCCTGGAGCCCGAACCAGAAGCCCAGCACCAGCCAGGCGGGCAGCCGCAGCGGCAGGAAGACCAGGAACGGCACCAGCACCCACACCCTGGCCTTCGGGTACAGCACCAGATAGGCGCCGAGGACGCCGGCGATCGCGCCGGACGCGCCGATCAGGGGGTCGGAGGACGAGGCGTTGAGCAGCGCGAAGCCGTAGCCGGCCGCGTAGCCGCAGACGACGTAGAAGAGGAAGTAGCGGATGTGACCCATCCGGTCCTCGACGTTGTTGCCGAAGATCAGCAGGAAGAGCATGTTGCCCAGCAGGTGCAGCCAGCCGCCGTGCAGGAACATCGCCGTGAACACCGACAGCGCCGGGGACTTGTCGTAGGCGGGCGGTGCCACGACACAGCCCGGGCCGTGCGGGCCCACGCCGACGTCCCCGGTGGGGACGAGCCGGGGCATCTGATGGTGGATCAGCTCCCGGGGGACCGCCGCGTAGTGGTCCATGAAGGCCTGCACGTCGCACAGTTGGGCCAGCCTGCCCCCGCCGGCCACGGCACCGGCCGTGCCGGGCATGGTGAGGAAGACCAGCACGTTGGCGGCGATCAAGGCGTACGTCACCCAGGGGGTGCGGCGCACCGGGTTCACGTCATGAACGGGGATGACCACACAGGAGTAGTGCCCGCGATCGGGCCCGCGAATCGGTGAACGCGGCCGGGCGGGCGTGCGTATCTGTCCTCAACCGACGTGAGGATCAGGCGATGACGAACGCTCCGCAGGTTTCGGCGATGCACGCTCTGCCCGACGGCGAGGCCGAGCTGTCTCTGGTGGTACGGCTTCCCTGGGAGGACGTGGCGCGGCTCGGCCAGGAGGCCGGGCGGCTCGCTTCGCAGATGAAGCGGCCGGTGACGCTGGACGAGGCGGTGAGTTACCGGCTGCGGTCCGCCCGGCCGTCCGCTTCCCACGCGAAGCCCTCCGGTGAGCAGCCGGCCGCCGTCTCCTCCGGGGTGACGTCGCTGCCGCGGATCAGCGGGACCGCCTAGGCGGCCCGTACCTTCGCCGCCGCCTTTCTCGCCGCCACCAGTACCGGGTCCCACACCGGTGAGAACGGCGGGGCGTAGCCCAGGTCCAGGGCCGTCATCTGCTCCACCGTCATCTGGGCGGTGAGCGCGACCGCCGCGATGTCGACCCGCTTCGCCGCGCCCTCCCTGCCGACGATCTGCACGCCCAGCAGCCGGCCGGTGCGGGACTCGGCGAGCATCTTGACCGTCATGGGGGCGGCACCGGGGTAGTAGCCGGCCCGGCTGGTCGACTCGATCGTGACCGCCTCGAAGCGCAGGCCGACCCGGCGGGCGTCCTTCTCGCGCAGGCCGGTGCGGGCGATCTCCAGGTCGCAGACCTTGCTGACCGCGGTGCCCACGACACCGGGGAAGGTGGCGTAGCCGCCGCCGGCGTTGGTGCCGATGACCTGGCCGTGCTTGTTGGCGTGGGTGCCGAGCGGGACGTACTGCTCCTGTCCGGAGACCAGGTCGAGCACCTCCACGCAGTCGCCGCCCGCCCAGATGTTCTCGTGCCCGCGCACCCGCATCGCCAGGTCGGTGAGCAGGCCGCCGTGGGTGCCGAGCGGCAGCCCGGCCGCCCGGGCCAGGGCGGTCTCCGGGCGGACGCCGATGCCCAGGATCACCACGTCCGCCGGGTACTCGGCGTCCTCGGTGGCCACCGCGCGGACCCGGCCGTCCTCACCGGTGAGGACCTTGGTGACCTCGGCGTCGTTCACCATGGTGATGCCGAGGCCCTCCATGGCCCGGTGCACCATCCGGCCCATGTCCGGATCGAGCGTCGACATGGGCTCCCGGCCGCGGTTGACGACCGTCACCGCGAAGCCCCGGTTGATCAGCGCCTCGGCCATCTCCACGCCGATGTAGCCCGCCCCCACGACCACCGCCCTGCGGCCGCGCGTGCCGGCCAGCGTGTCCAGCAGGGCCTGGCCGTCGTCGAGGGTCTGCACGCCGTGCACGCCGGGGGCGTCCGCGCCGGGCAGGTCCGGGCGGACCGGGCGGGCGCCGGTGGCGATGACGAGCTTGTCGTACGGCGTCCAGGACTCGGCGCCGGAATCGACGTCACGCGCGCGTACCCGCTGCCCCGCCACGTCGATCTCCGTGACCTCGGTGCGCAGCCGCAGATCGATCCCGCGCGCGCGGTGCTCCCCGGGTGTCCGGGCGATCAGCCGGTCCCGTTCGGGGACCTCGCCGCCCACCCAGTACGGGATGCCGCACGCCGAGAAGGAGGTGAAGTGGCCGCGCTCGAAGGCCACGATCTCCAGCTCCTCGGGGCCCTTGAGCCGCCGTGCCTGCGACGCCGCGGACATGCCCGCGGCGTCGCCGCCGATCACGACCAGCCGTTCCCTGCCGTCCCGCCCCTCGCTCATGCTCATGGGAACACGCTACGGGGCGCGGGGATTTCAGTCCCGCCCGGCCTCCTCGGCGGCATCCGGCGCCGGGCGCGCCGACGGCAGCGGGCCGAGCGCGCTCATCGCGGTCACGGGCTCCGCGCGGCGCGGCAGCCGGGGCCGTACGACCCGCAGCCACAGCAGCGCCAGGAGCACGGCGAGGGCCGCGAACGGCAGGGCGGCACCGAGCGCGAGGGCGATCCAGCGCAGCATGCCGACGAACACGTGCCAGCCGCCCGCCAGCGCGTCCGTGAAGCCCGGCGTGTCGTCACCGGACGCCTGCTTCACCGGGGTCCGCGACAGCGACAGGGTGACGGTGGCCAGGCTGGTGCGGTCCTTCAGGGAGGCCTGCCGGGCCAGCAGCGCCTCCAGGTCGGCCTGACGGCTGCTCAGCTCGCCCTCCAGCGCGACGACGTCGCTCAGCTTGGTCGCCTTGTCCATCAGCGCACGGATCCGGCCCACGCTGGCCCGCTGCGACTTGATCCGGCTGTCCACGTCCACGACCTGGTCGCTGACGTCGACCGCCTTGGCCGTGCGGCCGACCAGCCGGCCCGTGCCCTGCAAACCGGTGAGGACCTCGTCGTACCGCTCGGTGGGCACGCGCAACACCACCCGGGTGTGCTCGTGGCCGCCGGCGTCCCGGCTCGTCGTCTCGTCGCCGACGAAGCCGCCGGCCTCCTCGGCGGTCGTGCGGGCGGCCGCCAGGGCCTTGGGCACGTCCTCGACCTCCAGCGTGAGGGACGCGGTGCGGATGATCGAGCCCGGGGCCGGCACGGGCGTCGCGTGCGGGGTCTTCCCGCTCCCGCGGTCCGTCGTGCCGCCGGGGGCGCCGGCCTGCTCGGCCCTGCTGCCGGAGGCGGCCTTCGCGGAGCCGCCGCTCGCGTCGTCCGCGCCGCTGCACCCGGCGAGCGCGAGGGAGGCGGCGAGCAGGACCCCGGCCAGGGTCCGAAGGCGAGGTGCGGTGTGTGGTGTGCGCATGGGCGGTACCCCCCGAGGGCTGCGGTCTGTGACGGTCCTTCGACGGCGGGGCGGTCGGGAACGTTTGACGGCGCCGGTTCCGATGCGGTCACGGTCCGGACTCGTACCGGACACCGGGCCCGGCGGCGGTGTCGGTGGGGTCTGAGAGAGTGGGGGACATGAGCACAACGGGCAGGGGCTTGGGGCACGTCGTCGTGATCGGGGCCGGCATCGCCGGGCTGGCCGCCGCGCACCGGCTGCTGGGGCGCGGCGCGCGCGTGACCGTGCTGGAGGCCGGCGACCGGGTCGGCGGCAAGCTGCTGCCCGGCGAGATCGCCGGCGTGCGGGTCGACCTGGGTGCCGAGTCCATGCTCGCCCGCCGCCCGGAAGCGGTGACGCTCGCGCGCGAGGCGGGACTGGGCGAGGCGCTCCAGCCGCCGGCCACCGCGACCGCCTCGATCTGGACCCGGGGCGCCCTGCGGCCCATGCCCAAGGGCCATGTGATGGGCGTGCCCGGCACCGCCGCCGCGCTCTGCGGCGTCCTCTCCGACGAGGGCCTGGCCCGCATCGAGCGCGACGCCGACCTGCCCCGCACCGAGATCGGCGACGACGTGGCCGTGGGTGAGTACGTGGCGGCCCGGCTCGGCCGCGAGGTCGTCGACCGGCTGGTGGAACCCCTGCTCGGCGGGGTGTACGCGGGCGACGCCTACCGCATCTCGATGCGCTCGGCCGTCCCGCAGCTCTTCCAGGCCGCACGGGCCCACGCCTCCCTCACCGAGGGCGTCCGGGAGATCCAGGCCAAGGCCGCCGCGCAGCAGCAGACCGGGCCGGTCTTCATGGGCATCGCCGGCGGCATCGGCCGGCTGCCGCTCGCGGTCGCCGCGTCCGTGCGCGCGCGGGGCGGCGAGATCCTGACCGGGACACCCGCGCGGGAACTGCGCCGGGAGGCGGCCGGCGGCTGGCGGATCACCGCCGGGGAGCGCGTGCTGCACGCCGACGCCGTGATCGTCGCCGTACCCGCCCCGGCCGCCGCCGCGCTGCTGCGCGCCGAGTCCCCGGGGGCCGCGGCCGAACTGGCCGCCGTCGAGTACGCCTCGATGGCCCTGGTCACCCTCGCCTACCGGCGCACCGGACTGAGCCTGCCCGAGGGCAGCGGCTTCCTCGTGCCACCCGTCGACGGCCGCACCATCAAGGCCTCCACCTTCGCCTCCCACAAGTGGGCCTGGATCGCCGAGCAGAACCCGGACGTGGTGGTGCTGCGCACCTCCGTGGGCCGCCACGGCGAGACCGAGGTGCTCGGCCGGGACGACGCCGACCTGGTGGAGATCTCCCGGCACGAACTGCGGGAGGCCACCGGCCTGGACGCCGTACCGCTGGAGACCCGGGTCACCCGCTGGACCGACGGCCTGCCCCAGTACCCCGTCGGGCACCACGCGCGCGTGGCCCGCATCCGGGAGCAGGTCGCGGGGCTCCCGGGCCTCGCGGTGTGCGGCGCGCAGTACGACGGCGTCGGCATCCCCGCGTGCATCGCGAGCGCCCACGCCGCGGTGGACCAGCTGGCCGGCGATCCGGCCGGAGTGGCGGAGCTGACGGCCAACCCGGTGCAGAGCCTGCACGGCGGAGCGGGAGAATAGGGACCATGAGTGACGACGCCCCCACCACCGAGTCCGGCAGGATCCCGAACAAGGGCAAGCTGGCCAAGGACCTCAACGAGGTCATCCGCTACACCCTCTGGTCGGTCTTCAAGCTGAAGGACGTGCTGCCGGAGGACCGCGCGGGATACGCCGACGAGGTCCAGGAGCTGTTCGACCAGCTCGCCGCGAAGGACGTGACGGTCCGCGGCACCTACGACGTCTCCGGCCTGCGCGCCGACGCCGACCTGATGATCTGGTGGCACGCCGAGACCAGCGACCAGCTCCAGGAGGCGTACAACCTCTTCCGCCGCACGAAGCTCGGCCGCGCGCTGGAGCCGGTCTGGTCGAACATGGCGCTGCACCGCCCGGCGGAGTTCAACCGCTCGCACATCCCGGCGTTCCTCGCCGACGAGACGCCCCGGAACTACGTGAGCGTCTACCCGTTCGTCCGCTCCTACGACTGGTACCTGCTGCCCGACGAGGACCGCCGCCGCATGCTCGCCGACCACGGCAAGATGGCCCGCGGCTACCCCGACGTGCGCGCCAACACGGTCGCCTCGTTCTCCCTCGGCGACTACGAGTGGCTCCTGGCCTTCGAGGCCGACGAGCTGTACCGCATCGTCGACCTCATGCGCCACCTGCGCGCCTCCGAGGCCCGGATGCACGTCCGCGAGGAGGTCCCGTTCTTCACGGGCCGCCGCAAGGACATCGGCGAACTGGTAGCGGGCCTGGCGTGAGCGCCCGGCGGCCTAACGCCGGCGGGCCTTGCCCCTGAGGCTGTCCCGCTGAGCCTCTTTGCCGGCCGAACCGCCGGAGGCGACCGGCTCGGGGCGCGGCGCGCACGACGCGTGCCGCGCCGGCACGCGGCCCTCCAGCAGGTACGCCTCCAGGTGCCCGTTGACGCACTTGTTGGGCCCGCCCCCGACGCCGTGCGTGCCCGCGTCCCGCTCGGTCACCAGCGCCGAGCCGGCCAGCCGCCGGCTCATCTCCAGGGCCCCCGGGTACGGCGCGGCGGCGTCCCGCTCGGCCGCAAGGATCAGCACCGGCGGCAGCTCACCGGGCCCGGTCCGCACGTCCAGCGGCTGCTGCCGGGGCACCGGCCAGTAGGCGCACGGCAGGTTCATCCACGCGTTGTCCCAGGTCTCGAAGGGCGCCACCCGGGCGAGCCGGGTGTTGTCGCGGTCCCACACCGCGAAGTCCGTCGGCCAGGGCGCGTCGTTGCACTCCACGGCCGTGTACACCGCGCTGCCGTTCTCCGCCACCGCGGCCGTCTCCGGGCTCGGCGCGGCCAGCCGGACCAGCGGGCCCGGGTCGCCGTGCAGATACGCCGACAGGGCCTCGGCCCGGCTCGGCCAGAAGTCGTCGTAGTACCCGGCCGTCAGGAACACGTTCTGCAACTGGCCGGGGCCGACCTTCCCGCCCGCCGCCTTCCCGGCCAGCCGCTCGCGCGCCGTGTCGTAGCTGCGCTGCACCGCCGCGGACGTGGCGCCGAGCCCGTACACGTCGTGGTGCCGGGCGATCCAGTCCCGGAAGTCCGCCCAGCGCTCCTCGAACGCCGCCGACTGGTCCAGGTTGCTGCGGTACCAGATCCTCTCCGGGTCCGGGTTCACCGCCGAGTCCAGCACCATGCGCCGCACGTGCGAGGGGAACATCGCCGCGTACAGCGCGCCGAAGTAGGTGCCGTACGACGCCCCCATGAAGGTCAGCCGGTCCTCGCCCAGCGCGGCCCGCAGCACGTCCAGGTCCCGGGCGTTGTTGAGCGAGTTGTAGAACCGGATCGCGCTCCCGGACCGCTGGACGCAGCCGCGCGCGTACGCCTTCGCCTGGGCGACCCGCTGCCGCTTGTAGGCCTCCGACGGATGCGCCGGGGACGCGGTGGGCGCCTTGAAGAAGCGCTCGGGGTCCTCGCAGGACAGCGGTGCCGAACGGCCCACTCCGCGCGGGGCGTAGCCGATCAGGTCGTAGGCGGCGGCGATCCGCTTCCATGCCGGGACCGCGCCGATCAGCGGGAAGTACATGCCGGAGGCGCCGGGGCCGCCCGGGTTGTAGACCAGGGCGCCCTGCCGGGGGACCTTCCGCTTGCTGTTGCGCGGGTCCTTCTGGGTGGCCGGGGCCCGGCTGACGGTCAGCCGGATCTGCCGGCCGTCCGGATGGGCGTAGTCCAGCGGGACCGTCACCGTTGCGCACCGCACACCGGCCGGCGGATCCGGCAGGTCGGCGGCGGCGCACGGACCGAAGTCGACACCGTCCGCCCGGGCGCGGGCCACGGCCACCGCGGTGCCGCGCAGCTCGGCCGTGCCGGGGGCAGCCGGCCTGCCGGGGGTGCCGGGCGCGCCGCCCGCCGGGGCCGCGGCCAGGGTGGTCAGGAGCAGGGAACCGGCGGCCGAGTACAGGGCGGCAGCTTTCATCGCGTATCCCTTCGGTGCGGCGGCGATGGCACGGCTGCCACGGCCCGGCGACAACACAAGGGATGTTTCGTCCGGCTGCGGGGGAAGGCAAGCACCACCCGGCCGGTGTCGGCGCCAATGCCCCCTGTGCGCCCCCCGAAGCCGCCCTCACTCCCGCCAGGGCTGGTCGCGGTGGGTGAAGGCCGCGCGCAGCTCCGGCTCACCGATCGCGCGGATGCCGCGTACGGCGACGGAGGTGAGGAACGACCGCTCGTCACCGGCCGGCCTGCCGGCCAGCGCGCCCAGCAGCCGCTGCCCGGCCGGGGAGGCCCAGCGCGAGTACGGGTGCACCTCGAACCGGGCGATGGCCAGGCAGCTCAGCGTCAGCGTGAGGGGCAGGGCGAACCACGCGCCCACCAGCGGGCGCGGTGTGCCGGTCTCGATGGGCAGCAGCAGCGCGGTCACGCCCAGGACGGTCACGGCCAGTGCGGCGGCCCGCACCCGGCGGACGGCGGCCCCCACGGTCGTGCCCGCGCCCTCGGGCACCGCGAGACCGGCGCGCACCAGCCCGTCCGCCAGCCGCCGTACGGCCTCCGCGCCGGCCGCCCGCGCCCGTACCGGCGCGATCCGCGACTGTCCCCCGGGCCCTATGGCCCCTATGACGGACTGCTCCATCTCGTCGCGGCCGCGCGGGTCCACGACCGTGGCCCAGCCGGTGTGCGCGAGCAGCAGCCGGCGCTGGCGGGCCATGGAGACCAGGGTCACGTCGGCGACCCGGGCGGGGCCGCCGGAGAGGAAGGCCGCCTCGTACAGCGTGAGATCACGCTCCGCGTCCGCCGACGCGTCACGCGCGTCCACGGCTGCCGCGCGGACGGCGGTCAGGCACAGCCGGGTGCAGGCGGACCCGGCGAAAGCCCAGGCCAGGAGCAGGAGTAGGACCCAGAACATGACGTGTTTGTATGCCAGGGGACTGGGCGGACGCCATGCCCTTTCACCATCCGGACGGACTGTTGTGGGTATGTGACGTTCCGTTTCCCGGGCTGGTCAGTGGCCACCCGGGGCGGTCAGGGGCTGCTCGTCGCGGGCGGCGAGCTCGCGGCGGCGGGCGGCAGGGCGTACGTCTCGCCCGGCGACGGCGTGACCGGTACGGCGGCACCGGGGTCGACCTCCGGCGGGGTCGGCACCGGGGTCGCGGGGGCCGCCAGGTCCTCGGCCAGCACCGAGAAGTCGACGTACCCCGTCGCCTCCAGGACCTTGATGTGGTCCAGGACCGTCGCGTTGGCGTCGTCGGCGAGATCGCGGACCAGGGAGTTCTGGGTGCCGGCGCGGACCTGCGCGACCAGGGAGAACACCCGGCCGTGCGCGAGCCGGAGCAGGCCCGCGAACCGGCGGTCGAAGTCCTGGCCCTCGGCCGCGTCCAGGGTGGCGAGCCACTGTTTCTGCTGCGTGTTCGGCTCGTTGGGCAGGGCCAGGCCGAGCTGGGTGGCGACCGTGCGGACGTGCGCGTCCAGGGAGGTGTGGCCGTCGACGAGGTGCTGTCCGGCCGTGCGGACGGCGGGTGTCGTCCCCTTGCGCTGTGCCAGCTCCCCGGCGGGCAGCTCCCACAGCCCGGCCAGCCGGACCTTGGTGACGAAGTCCCGGTCCTGCGCCGACAGCGGGCCGTACGGCGTCGTCACCGTCTGTGCGCTCAGTAGGCTCGCGCTCGCCGGGTCCTGCCGGTCGGCGTACGACCAGAGCGGGACCAGCAGCGCGACGGCCGTGGCGGCCAGGGCGGTGATGACGAGACCGGTGCCGCTGAATATGCCTCGGCCGGTGATCGGGGGACGCGGTCGCATGGTGCCTCCTGCACCGCACGCCGGGGATGTGCCTGGGGGACGGGTGCGGGGTTGGCATATTACTGGGGAGCGGGCGCCGGCTTCCGGGTGTGGGCGGGTGGCGGCCGTTCGCGGTGCGTGGGAGCGGCTGCGGTCGCGTCGTCGCCCACCGGTGCGTCGCGGCCGGTCGCGCGGTTCCCCGCGCCCCCCGGGGAACCGAAGTGCCGTCGGCCGTGACCGTGCCCGCGCAAGTCCGCGGTCAGGCGTGCCGCCGGCCCGGCACGGGCGCTGGCTTCCGGGTGCGGGCGGGTGGCGGCCGTTCGCGTGCGTGGGAGCGGCTGCGGTCGCGTCGTCGCCCACCGGTGCGTCGCGGCCGGTCGCGCGGTTCCCCGCGCCCCCGGGGAACCGAAGTGCCGTCGGCCGTGACCGTACCCGCGCAAGTCCGCGGTCAGGCGTGCCGCCGGCGCGGCACGGGCGGCGCAGGCGCCCCCCGGCGCGAGCCGGGAGCGGGCGCCGGCTTCCGGGTGTGGGCGGGTGGCGGCCGTTCGCGTGCGTGGGAGCGGCTGCGCTCCCGTCGACGCCCACCGGTGCGTCGCGGCGGGTCGCGCGGTTCCCCGCGCCCCCCGGGGAACCGAAGTGCCGTCGGCCGTGACCGTACCCGCGCAAGTCCGCGGTCAGGCGTGCCGCCGGCGCGGCACGGGCGGCGCAGGCGCTCCCCGGCGCGAGCCGCCGGACCCATGCCCCCGGACGGCTCCGGCCACGCCGCCCCTTCACCTCAGGCGCCGCAGCACCCGGTCGGCAAACCCCCGCTTCCGGGGAGCCGGGCCCGATCGGTCCAGCCACCACTCCCGCAACTCCCGGAGGGTGCCCGCGTCCCCCGGCCGCCCCAGCTTCAGCAGATGCCCGGCGAAGTCCAGCGCGTCCTGCCGGTACCCCCCGCGCATCGGCCGCTGCCGCGCGTACTCCAGGAACGCCTCCCGGTACCCGGCCCCCAGAATCACCGGCAGCTCGGGCGCCACCTTCGCCACCACCCCAGCCCGCTTGGCGGCGAGCGCCCGCGCCTGCACCCCCATCCGCACCCGGTCGAACCCCTCCGGCACCGGCGTCCCCGCCACCAGGGCGGACAGGACGGCGGTCTCGGCCACCGCGACCCGCTCGCGCGCCCCGGCCACCGGCGGCGCCAGCACCCCGACACCCCCGGCCCCGGCAGCCGCGGCCCCCTTCACCGCCGTACCCCCCACCGCGCTCTCCGCCGCGCGCCCGACCGTCACGGCCTCCCGGATCGAGTCCAGCTCCCGCTCCAGCTCGCCCGGTCCGGGGAAGTTCTCGTCCCGCTCCAGGAGCACGCCCGGCGGCGCGACCCGGGCGGCGAGACCGGTCAGGATGTCGAGCACCGGGCGCGGCACGGGGTGGGCGTGGCTGTCGTGCCAGACGCCGTCGCGCTCGAAGCCGCCCGCGACGTGGACGTAGGCGATCGCCTCCAGGGGCAGCGCGGCCAGCGCCTCGGCCGGGTCCTCGCCCCGGTTGACGTGGTTGGTGTGCAGGTTGGCCACGTCGATCAGCAGCCGTACGCCGGTCCGCTCGACCAGCTCGGACAGGAACTGCCCCTCGGTCAGCTCCTCGTCCGGCCAGGAGAACAGCGCGGCGATGTTCTCCAGGGCCAGCGGCACCGGCAGCGCGTCCTGGGCGATACGGACGTTCTCGCACAGCACGTCCAGGGCGTCCCGGGTGCGCGGCACGGGCAGCAGATGGCCGGCCTCCAGACGCGGGGAGGCGGTGAGCGCCCCGCCCGCCCGGACGAAGGCGATGTGCTCGGTCACCAGCGGCGAGCCGAGGGCCTCCGCCCGCTCGGCGAGCGCCGTCAGCCGCCCCTCGTCGGGGCGGTCGGCACCGCCGAGGCCGAGGGAGACACCGTGCGGGACCACCGTCACCCCGCGCTCGCGCAGCCGCCGCAGCGACTCGGGGAGGTGACCGGGGCAGACGTTCTCCGCCACGACCTCCACCCAGTCGATGCCCGGCATCCCCTCCACGGCGTCCGCGATCTCCGGCCGCCATCCGATCCCGGTCCCCAGTCGCCGCATGCCGTTCCCCCTCCTCGCCCCGCGCTCCTGCGCCGAGTGACGGAGGTATGGCCCCGTCGGCCGCCCCCGAACCCCCTCCCTGACGCGTTCAGAGCAACATTTGAGGTTCCGGGAGACCGCCTAGCGCAGCGCGGGGTGATCGGCGACGACCGTGCAGGACCCCGGGGCGATCTCCGTGAAGCCGGCGTCCCGTACCACCGGCAGGCCGCTGGTGGTGAGCCGGGGCCAGTCCGCCGGGGAGGCCGTGCGGACGGTGAGGGGGTAGCCCGTGTCGCGCCACGCGGTGCGCGCCGTGGGGGACAGGCCCCACCAGGCCAGTTGGGCGCCGTGGCCGGCCTGGGCCATCGCCTTGCCGGCCGACATCTCCAGGTCCGGGTTGAGCCAGAGCACCGGCCCGGCGGCCGGGTCGGCGGGAAGGGGCGGCTCGGGGTCGTCCAGTTCGGTGCCCGACACCTGGAGCTTGGCCAGGTCCTTGGGCCAGCCGTCCAGGGGGACCGGCGGGAAGACGCGGACCTCCGCGGACGTGCCGGTCACCGTGATCCCGGGCAGTGCCCCGGCGCGCCGCCACTCGGCGCCGCGGGCCCGCCGGACCACCTTGCGGATGCGGGCGTCCTCCCAGCCGCGTACCGCCTCGGCCCACTCGCCGTCGCCGTGCGCCCGCTCGTCGCCGAGCAGGGTCAGGACGGCCCGGGCGGCCGTCTCCAGGGCGTCGGTGCGGGCCGGCGGGGTGCTCCGCTCGATGCGTACGACGAGTGGCAGCACGAACTGGGGTGCCTCGTCGCGGGGACCGGCTGCGGACCGGAAGGGGCTGTCGGCGGTGGGGGCTGGAACGTGGCTCACGGGAGCCCAGCCTACGAAGCCGCGAGCGGACCGATCAACGCGCGGGTCGCGCCCGGCAGAATTCCGGCGACGCCGGTGAACCGCTGGCCACGCTCACCCCTCTTGATCGACCGAGGGGACCGGAAGGGGGGAGTGCCGAATGGCCTCCATGCACCATGACCTGTGCCTGACCGCCGTGGGCCGCCGCTACGGCATCCGCGGCCCCTGGGTGCTGCGAGGCGTCGACCTCGTCCTCGCCCCCGGCACCCTCACCCGGATCGAAGGGGCGAACGGCACCGGGAAGTCCACCCTGCTGCGGCTGCTCGCCGGGCTCGACGCGCCCAGCGAGGGCCGGATCACCGGCCGGCCGCGCACGGCCTACGTGCCGGAGCGGTTCCCGTCCGCCCTGCCCTTCACGGCCGCCGGCTACCTGACCCACCTCGGTACCGTCCACGGCCTCGACCGGAAGACCGCCGCACGCGCCGCGGACACCTGGCTGGAGCGGTTCGGGGCGGGCGCCTGCGCCGGTACGCCGATGGCGCGGCTGTCCAAGGGCAGCAGCCAGAAGGTCGCCGTCGCCCAGGCCCTGCTCGGCGACCCGGAGCTGCTGGTGCTGGACGAGGCCTGGACCGGCCTCGACGCGGCGGCGCGGGCCGAGCTGGAGCGGGCGGTGACCGAGCGGACGGCCGCCGGGGGCGCCGTGGTGTTCGTGGACCACGACCCGCGCCGGCTCGCCGGGGCGCCGGACGCGGTCCACGCGGTGATCGACGGGCGTCTGGAACGCCGTACCGACGAGCGGACGTCGCCGGCCGGGCCGGTCACGGTCGTCACCGTGCAGGGGGCGCCGGGCGGGAACCTCCCGCCGGACGCGGTGCGGGTCGCCGTCTCCGCCGAGCAGACCGCCCCCGGCAGCCACCGGCTCGCCGTCCCCGCCTCCCACTCGGACATCCTGCTGCGCGCCCTGCTCACGGCCCGCCCGCCCTGGCACGTGGTGCGCGTCGAACCGCCCGCCGGTGCACCGTCCCCCGACCCCGGAAGCCGCCCATGACCGCGCTCCTGCGCTACCACGCCGACCTGCTGCTGCGCTCCCAGCGCTGGCTGCCCCCGGTGATCCTGTACGTGGCGTTCCTCGGCATCGGCGTGCAGAGCGGCCAGCCCGTGCTGGACTCGCTCGGCTACACGGCCGCCGGTCTGCTGCCGGTGGCCGCCTGGCTGGTACGGATCTGTGTCACCGGCGAGCCGCCGGCGGCCCGGGCCTGCGTCGCCGCTGCCCGCGGCCCCGTCCGGGCGCACCTCGCCTGCCTGCTCACCGCGCTGCTCGTGGCCGTGCTGCTCGGGGTGGCGGCCACCGTGGTGGTGACGCTGGTCAGCGACCCGGCGAGCAACGGCCACCGGGTGCACATACCCCGGCTCCGGGCCGCCGCCGCGGGACTGCCGGCCGCCCTCGCCTGCGCCCTGCTCGGTGCGGCCGTCGGCGCGCTCACCAACCGGCCGGTGCTGCGCTCCACCGGCCGCGCGGTGCCGGCGATGCTGCTGGGCGCGCTGCTGGCGGTGGTGCTGGCCGGTTCCCCGGCGCAGGCGGCGGTCAGCGGCCTGGTCACCGGCTCGCAGACCGGCCGGGCACCGGTGCCGCTGCTGCCGCTGGCGGGCGCGGCCCTGCTCACGGCAGCCGTTTTCGCCGCGACCGCCCGGCTCGCCTGGCGCCGCTCACCCTGAGCAGGCGGTGCGCTGGGCCTCCTGCCACTCGCAGACCGGGCACAGCGTGATGCCCTTGTACGACTCCGGGTACTCCGTCGGCTCCCGGCACAGCACGCACTCCGCGAACGGCGGACCATCGGCCTTCGCCGGCTTCACCGTCTCGACGATCGTGCAGTAGTCCTCGTCGCTCATACCTTCAGCGTAGGACGTCAGCTGCCCTTGCCCGCCTGGCCGATCAGCTCGGAGACCTTCACGAACCGGTAGCCGCGCCTGCGCAGTTCCGGTACGACCGTGCGCACGACCCGCTCGGTGGTCGGGGCGGCGCTGCGGGTGCAGTGCATGACGACCACCGACCCGGGTTTCACCCCGTCGAGCACCTGCGCGACCACCGCGTCGGCGTCCGTCGCGAACGCGTCCCCGCTGACCACGTCCCACTGCACCGCGGTCACCCCGAGCCCGCTCAGCGCGCGCAGCGCCCGCTGGTCGTAACAGCCGCCCGGGAAGCGGAAGTACGGCATCGCCTTCGGCACGCCCGCCGTGCGCAGGGAGGTGTACGCCCGCTGGACGTCGGCCCGCATCCCGTCGGCGCCGACGGTCGGCAGGCCGTAGCAGTCGGCCGTGAAGGCGTAGTGGCTCCAGGAGTGGTTGGCCACCTCGAACTGCGGGTCGTGGCCCAGGTCGCGGGCCTCGGCCGGGTACTGGTCGGCCCACCGGCCGGTCATGAACACGGTCGCCGGCACCTTCAGCGTGCGCAGGGCGCCGATCAGACCGGGGTTGTCGAAGTGCTCGCCGGAGGCCGCGCGCGGGCCCTGGTCGGCGGTCATGTCGGCGTCGAAGGTGAGCGCGACCGTCTTGCCCCGGGTGCGCGGACCGTGCTCGAAGACCGGGGTCAGCCCGCCGGGACCCGGCGCCAGCACGGGCGGACCGGCGGGGGACGGGGAGGCGGCCGGGGCCGGGCGGCCGGCGCCCGCGGTACCGCAGGCGGTGAGCGCCGCGCCCAGGACGCAGACGGTGATGCAGCGTACTCGTGGGATCACGGGACGAACATAAAGCGGATTGTCTGTTTATGTGATTATTTCGACCCGCGACACGGCGGTACGGTCACCCGCGCGGCGGCGCTGCGGGGTTCCGTCACTCAAGGTCGCGCCGCTCCAGCGGTTTGACGGCCGGCCCCTGGAGCACCGAGCCGTCGACGGCGAAGCGCGAGCCGTGGCAGGGGCACTCCCAGGCGCGTTCGGCACGGTTGAAGGCGACCAGGCAGCCGAGGTGGGTGCAGCGGGCCGACACGGCGTGCAGGGCCCCCTCCTCGTCGCGGTGGACCGCGAGCCGTGCGGCGCCGGAGCGGACCACCGCGCCGTCGCCCGGGGCCAGGTCGTCCACCGAGGCAGGCGGCTTCAGCCGGTCGCCGACGAAGTGCCGGGCCACCTCGGCCTGCGTCTTCAGCAGCGACGGCGCCTCGCGCACCACCGACTTCAGCCGGCGGGGGTCGTACAGCTCCCGCCACGCGCAGTCCCGGCCGGTGATCAGCGAGGTCAGCAGCAGCCCGCCCATGATCCCGCCGCTCAGGCCCCAGCCGCCGAAGCCGGTGACGACATAGGTGTGCCGGGCGCCCGGGTGCAGGGGGCCGACCAGCGGGACGGTGTCGGTGGACTCGTTGTCCTGGGTGGCCCAGGCGTGGTCCAGGGTCACCCCGGGGAAGTGCACCTCCGCCCAGCCGGCGAGCCGGTCGAAGCCGGCCTGCGGATCGCCGGTGCCGGGTGTGAAGTGCTCCCCGGTGACCACGAGCAGCCGCTGCCCGTCCGGGCCGTAGGGGGCCGTACGCACCGAGCGGGTGTTCTCGTCCGGCGTGATGTACATGCCGTGGGGGTCCGGGCCGTCGCCCAGCGGCCCGGCGACCACCAGTTCCCGGCGCGGGGAGAGCCGGGTGAACAGCAGGGCCCGGTCGAACACCGGATAGTGCGTGGCGACCACGACGTCCCGGGCGGTCACCGTGGCGCCCGACTCGGTCGCGAGCCGGCACGGCTCGCCCTCCGTCAGGCCGGTGACCCGCGTGTGCTCGAACACCTGGCCGCCGTGCGCGAGCAGGTCGGCGGTGAGCGCCCGCAGGTACTTGACCGGGTGGAACTGCGCCTGTCCGGTCACCCGCACCGCGCCCGCCACCGGGAACGGCAGCCCGGTCTCCGTGGTGAAGGAGGCCGGCAGCCCCGCCTCCCGGGCGGCGTCCGCCTCCGCGCGCACCTCGGCCACCCGCGACCGGTCCCGGACGTAGGTGTAGGCGTCCCTGGTCTCCCACTCGCAGTCGACGCCCAGCTCGGCCACCAGCGCCGCCGCGTGCTCGATCGCCTCGGTCTGCGAACGGGCGTACAGCCGCGCCCCCTCGGATCCCCGGGTGCGCCGGAGCCGGTCGTAGACCAGGGTGTGCTGGGCGGTCAGCTTGGCGGTGGTGTAGCCGGTGACGCCGGCCGCGGCCCGCCCGGCCTCCAGCACCGCCACCCGCCGCCCGGCCCGGGCCAGTTCATGGGCGGTGCTCAGTCCCGCGATGCCCGCGCCGACGACGGCCACGTCCACGGCGAGATCCCCGTCCAGGGCGGGGTGGGACGGTCCGGGGGCGGTCTGCAGCCAGTACGAATCGGTGACCTTCCGCTGTTCGCGCATGCCCGCCGGGTACCCCGGCCGGCCCGGCCCACGTCTGCCCCGGGTCACGTCTGCCGCAGCAGCCGCTCCCGGCACTCCGCCACGTCGAAGTCCGCCTCCGGATACCGCGGGTCCAGCTCCCCCAGCTGCTCCAGCAGCAGCCGGCTGACCGCCCAGTTGCGGTACCACTTGCGGTCCGCCGGGATCAGGTACCAGGGCGCGTACGGGGCCGCGCAGCGCTTCATAGCCAGCTCGTACGCCTCCTGGTAGGCGGGCCACAGGGCGCGTTCGCCGATGTCACCCGGGTCGAACTTCCAGTGCTTGTCGGGGCGGTCCAGGCGGCGCAGCAGACGGCGGCGCTGCTCGTCGTAGGAGAGGTGCAGGAAGCACTTGACGAGGGTGACGCCGTCCTCGGCGAGGGTGCGTTCGAAGTCGTTGATCAGGCCGTAGCGGCTGCCGATCTCGGCGGGCCGGGCCAGGTGCCGGACGCGGGCGACGAGTACGTCCTCGTAGTGCGAGCGGTCGAAGATGCCGATCTCGCCGGGCTCGGGCAGCGCCTGCCGCACCCGCCACAGGAAGTCGTGCCGCCGCTCCTCCTCGGTGGGCGCCTTGAACGCCCTGATCCGGCAGCCGGACGGATTGAGCTGGCCGATCACATGCTTGACCGTGCCGCCCTTGCCGCTGGTGTCCATGCCCTGCAGCACCAGCAGCACCCGGCGGCGGTCACCCGCCGTGCCCGCCGCCCAGAGCCGCTCCTGGAGGCCGGCCAGGTGCTTGCCCATGCGTGCGCTGTCCGCCAGCGCGGCCTGCTTGCCGTCCGGGGCGCCGGGGGTGGCCCGGGCGTCGTACCCGGTCAGCTCGATCCGCTCGCCCGGCGGGAGGCGCAGCAGGTCCCGGAGAGTCTCCTCGCGCTTCCTGGCCGGCTTCTTCGGCACCGGCGCTCCTTCCGTCCGGGTCGGGGTGGCTCGGGTGCCCGTCAGCCGGGGTGCGGTCCGCCGTCGGTGTGTGCGGCGGGCTCCCGGTCCTTCTCCGGCAGCGAGGGCTGGGCGCCCCGCTCCAGGAAGTGCAGCAACTCCACCGGAATGGGCAGCACCAGTGTGGAGTTCTTCTCGGCCGACACCGCCATCACCGTCTGCAGCAGCCGCAGTTGGAGCGCGGCCGGTGTGTCGGCCATCTGCTGGGCGGCCTCGGCGAGCTTCTTGGAGGCCTGGAACTCGGCGTCCGCGTTGATGATCCTGGCCCGGCGCTCGCGGTCCGCCTCGGCCTGGCGGGCCATCGACCGCTTCATCGTGTCCGGCAGGGACACGTCCTTGATCTCGACCCGGTCGACCTGGACGCCCCAGCCCACCGCCGGGCTGTCGATCATCAGCTCCAGGCCCTGGTTGAGCTTCTCGCGGTTGGACAGCAGATCGTCCAGGTCGCTCTTGCCGATGATGGACCGCAGCGAGGTCTGCGCCATCTGCGAGACCGCGAACTTGTAGTCCTCGACCTTCACCAGGGCGCTCGTGGCGTCGACCACCCGGAAGTAGACCACCGCGTCCACCCGGACGGTGACGTTGTCGCGGGTGATGCCCTCCTGGGCCGGGATCGGCAGGGTCACGATCTGCATGTTGACCTTCTGCAGCCGGTCCACGAAGGGGATGATCAGGTTCAGGCCCGGCGGCCGTACGTCCCCGGCGACCCGGCCGAGCCGGAACAGCACACCGCGTTCGTACTGCTTGACCACGCGGGCCGCCGACGCCAGGTACACAAGACCGGCGGAGCCCGCCGCCGCAACGGCCACCACAAGGTCCTCGACCATGGTGACCTCCTCACCCAGAGGCCGTTTGTCTGCTGTTGCCACGATAGGCCCGTGGGGCCGGGATGCCGAGAGCTCTCGGCATCCCGGCCCCACGGGCGGGCACTCAGGCCGCGGTGACCAGCTTCACCGGCTCCGTGCCGACCGCGCTGTGCCGTTCGGCCCAGTTGTCCAGGGCGGTGCGGCAGGCGTGGTCCAGGTGGTGCAGCCCGGACAGGTCGAGCCGGACCGGGCGGTCCTGGGGCAGCGACTCCAGGCTGTCCAGGATCTTCGGCAGCCGCAGGAAGGTGGCGTTCCCGGACAGGTGCGCCTCCACCGGGCCGATGCCCTTGTCCACGACCTCCAGCCTGATGTGCGAGGCCTCCCAGGCGGTCTTGATCACCGCCAGCGCGAGACCGATGAGCACGCCCTCGAACATGCTGACCGCCACGATGGAGACGGCCGTGGCGGCGAGCACCAGCGCCTCCCCGCGGTGCTCGCGCCAGAGTCCGGTGAGCGACCGGACCGGGATCAGTTTGGCGCCGGCGTGGATCAGGATGCCCGCGAGGGCCGGGATCGGGATGTACGCGAGCACGTCGGGCAGCAGCGCCGCGAACAGCAGCAGCCAGACCCCGTGCAGCACCCGGGAGGCCTTCGTCCGGGCGCCGGCGTGGACGTTGGTCGCGCTGCGCACGATCACCGCGGTCATCGGCAGCGCGCCGAGCACCCCGCACACCATGTTGCCGGTGCCCTGGGCGACGAGTTCTTTGTTGTACTGCGTGCGCGGCCCCGAGTGCAGCCGGTCGACGGCCGCCGCGCTGAACAGCGACTCGGCGGAGGCGATCAGGGTGAAGGCGACGACCGTGCCCAGCAGGCCGACGCCGGCCAGCTCGCCGAACGCGCTCAGCGGCGGCGGCTGGATCGAGCCGAGCAGGCCCTTCACCTCGACCGTGGCCACGGGCAGGTCCAGCCCGAACGTGGCCAGCGTGGCGAGCCCGACCGCGGCGAGCGGGCCGGGCAGAGCACGGACCTTCGCCGGGGTGTACTTCCACAGCAGCAGCACCGCGATCGTGCCCGCGGCCACGGCGAGCGAGGCCAGGGCGTCGGTGTCCCCGAAAGCGTCCCAGAGCGCGCCGGGCACCCCGAAGATCTTGTCCAGGCCGGAGTCGGGCGCCTTCGTCGCCAGTGCCGGATACAGCTGCCCGGCGATGATCACCAGACCGATCCCGGCCAGCATGCCCTCGACGACGGAGACGGAGATGGCGCGGAAGTAACGGCCCAGCCGCAGCAGGCCCATGGCGACCTGGATGACACCGGCGGCGAGCACGATCACGCCGAGCACCGGCAGCCCGAACTCCTTGATCGCCTCGTAGACGAGCACGGTCATGCCGGCCGCCGGACCAGAGACCTGCAGGCTGCTGCCGCGCATGAACCCGGTGACGAGGCCACCCACGATGCCGGTGACCAGACCGAGTTCGGCCGGCGCCCCGGAGGCGACGGACACGCCCACACACAGCGGCAGCGCGACCAGGAAGACCACCAGGGAGGCGGCGAAGTCCTCCTTGAGGTGGGGGAAACGGGATATGAGAGTGCGGTTGTCGGTCATCGGCGCGCTCACAGGGACTCGAAGGTGTCGGTCTGCGGGCGGTGCGTCCGTACGGCTCCGGTGTGCACCTCGTAGTACCAGGCGTGCAGGTCCAGTTGACCCTCCGCCAGCTTCCGCTCCACGCACGGGTACGAGCGCAGCCGCAGCAGCTGGGTCAGGACGTGGGACTGCACGCCCTCGGCGACCTCCGGGTCCTCGGCCGCGCCGGCCGGGCGCGGGGTGGCGGAGGCCAGCCAGTCGCGCACGGCCGGTACGGCGGTCAGGTCGTCCCCGCGCACCAGTGCGCCGACGGCGCCGCAGTGCGAGTGGCCGCAGACCACGATGTCGCGGACGCCGAGCACCTCCACGGCGTACTCGATGGTGGCCGCCTCGCTGGTGGGGTGCTCGGAGACGTAGGGCGGGACGATGTTGCCCGCGGTGCGCAGCTCGAACAGCTCGCCGGGGCGGGCGCCCGTGATCAGGGCCGGGACGACCCGGGAATCGGAGCAGGTGATGAACAGCACCTGCGGGGACTGGCCTTCGGCGAGCTTGGCGAACTCCTCAGGGCGCTGTCCGAAGGTACGGGCGTTGTCGATGAGGGGCTGCATATATGAGTTCCTCCTGGCGCGCCTGCCTGGCGCGTCGGACTTGAACAACGGTTGTGGGGGCGAAGAGAGCAGCCGGCTCTCAGCAGCGGAAGACCTGGAGCGCTGCCGGGGTGTGGGATCTGGAGGCTCTCGGAGCGGGGCGGTGCGGGGCCTCGGAGAGTGCCGACGGGCCCGCACCGGCCGTCCGGCCGGATATGAGGTCGCGTTCTGAGCAGCAGCAGGACGCGGGGCAGCGCTGCCGGTCGCGGACGTGCGGGGTCCCCAGGGGATCGCCCGGGCAGCCGGGGGCGCGGACCTTGTCCGCGCCCTCGCGCACGGGGTATGCGGACGTGGTGATTCCGGTCTCGGTCTTGGTCAATGCCTGACCGAACGTGTGCGCGGGTGCGAAGGTTCCCGTGGGAGTGAAGAGCTGGAATGCCAGCAGTGCGGCGCCGAGGAGGGTGAGCAGGCTCCGGACGGTCGTACCTCGGAACATGAGCACCCCCTCCGCCGCGTTCACGTTTCTTGTCCAGACCAAGGGTTGGTCAATGGATGGTCAAGAAGCACGTTAACCCGGCAAAGGCCTTTGCAGTGTTAACTGAACGTTACGCGCCCAAGGAAGCGTGAAAAATGCGGGTGGCGTGGCGTGAACCAGCCCTTGACCCGCGGAGTTTGACCGACTATTGGATGCCCGGTGGCGGCTACGCGCCGAGCAGGCCCTTCCCGTCCCGGGCCAGCGCGGTGAGCCGGGATATCGCGCGGAAGTACTTCTTGCGGTAGCCGCCGTTCAGCATCTCCTCGCTGAACAGCTTGTCGAACGGCAGGCCCGAGGCCAGCACCGGGACCTCGCGGTCGTAGAGCCGGTCGGCGAGGACCACCAGCCGCAGTGCCGTCGACTGGTCCGGCACCGGCTGGACGCCGGTCAGGCACACCGCCCGGATCCCGTCGGTCAGCGCGCCGTACCGGCTCGGGTGCACCTTCGCCAGGTGCTCCAGAAGGTGCGGGAAGTCGTCCAGGGAGGCGCCCTCGGTGGCGAAGGCGGTCTTCATGACCTCCTCGTCGGAGAAGGGCGCCGGGGCCTCGGGCAGGCCGCGGTGGCGGTAGTCCTCGCCGTCGATGCGCAGCGGGCGGAAGTGGGCCGACAGGCCCTGGATCTCGCGCAGGAAGTCGGCCGCGGCGAAGCGGCCCTCGCCCAGCTTGCCGGGCAGCGTGTTGGAGGTGGCGGCGAGCGCCACGCCCGCCTCGACCAGCTTGCCGAGCAGCGTCGACACGAGGACCGTGTCGCCGGGGTCGTCCAGCTCGAACTCGTCGATGCACAGCAGGCTGTGCCCGGACAGGGTCTGCACCGTCTGCTGGAAACCGAGCGCGCCGACCAGGTTGGTCAGCTCCACGAAGGTGCCGAACGCCTTGCGGGACGGCTCGGCCGGGGCGGCGTGCCACAGGGAGGCGAGCAGATGGGTCTTGCCGACGCCGTAGCCGCCGTCCAGGTACACGCCGCGCGGGCCCGCCGGTGCCTTGGGCGCCTTGGCCCGGCCGAAACCGAAGAGGCCGCGTTTGCCGTTGCCGGCGGCCTGCGCCCCGCCGAGCCCGGCCGCGAAGCCCTCCAGCACCCGGACGGCCTCGGTCTGGCTGGGCTGGTTCGGGTCCGGGATGTACGTGGCGAAGCGGACCGAGTCGAAACGCGGAGGCGGCACCATCTCGGCGACCAGCCGGTCCGCGGGGACGTGCGGCTCACGGGCGCACAGGGACAGGGGGCCGGCTTCCGGCAGCGGACTGGAACCGGGGGCGGTGGTGGAGGACGACACAGTTATCCATGCTAAGCGCCGTGTCACACTGCACGGCATGCGACGCCTGTTCCCTGTGACCGAAGAGACAGCAGCCCGGGCCTCGGCCGGGGGCCCGGAAGCGGAGGGGGCCGGCGGGGCCGCCGCCGCCCAGGCCGCTCACGCCCGCGAGGAGAACCGGGAGTGGAGCCTCGCCGAGCTGGCCGCCGCCTACGCCTACCCGGAGCCCGCGCAGGGCGCCCCGCGGCCGTGGCTGCGGGCCAACATGGTCTCCTCCCTCGACGGCGCCGCCCAGCACGAGGGCCGCTCCCAGCCCATCTCCAGCGCCACCGACATGCGGATCTTCGGCACCCTGCGGGCGCTCGCGGACGTCGTGGTGGTGGGCGCGGAAACGGTACGGCAGGAGGGGTACCGCCCCGCCCGCGTGCGGACCGAGTTCGCGGGGGCCCGCGAGGCCGCCGGACAGGGCCCGGTCCCGGCGATCGCGATCGTCACCGCGAGCCTGGAGCTGGACTTCACGCTGCCGCTGTTCACCTCGCCCCTGGTGCCCACGCTGCTCCTGACCGGGGCCGCGGCCGCCCCCGACCGGATCGCCGCCGCCGAGCGGGCCGGTGCGCAGGTGCTGATCGCCGGCGAGGGCATGGGCGTGGAGCCGGCCCGCGCGATCCAGGCCCTGGCCGGGCTCGGGCACACCCGGCTGCTCACCGAGGGCGGCCCCCGGCTGCTCGGCCAGCTGATCGCCGCGGAGGTGCTGGACGAGCTGTGCCTGACCCTGTCGCCGACGCTCACCGCGGGCAGCGCCCAGCGCATCGCCGGGGGGCCGTCGGTCGCCGTGCCGCACCGGTTCGCCCTCGCGTCCCTGCTGGAGGAGGACGGATTCCTGTTCGCTCGTTACCGTCGGCCCTGAAATCAGCGGAATCTACCGTTCCGGTTACTTTCCGGCGGGCAGACTTAGTCCGGCAGTACCCGTGCGATCACGGGGAAGGATGGTTTCCGCAGGGGCCCTGCCGGGCCCTCTAAGGAGAAGAGGCGCCTGGTGTTCACAAGCGTTCTGATGATCGAGAAGGCCCTGACGTCCGCCGACGTCGAGTTCGTCACCACCTTGCACGGAGACGAGCCCGTCGCCTTCCACGTGCTGCTCCAGCCGCGCGGCGAGCAGGCGGACCGGCTGCTGCGGGCCATCGACGACATCGCGCTCGGCGAACTCGACGAGGCGGTGCGCGAGCGGGAGACGCCGGAGGGGCAGGAGGCGCGCAGCGTGGGACAGCAGGCCCTGGACGTGTCCCTCCAGGCGTTGCGCTCCGCGGGGAGCGCGGCGGAGGGGCGGCTGGTCGAGGATCATCCGCTGGACGCGCTGAAGTCGCTGGTCGCGGAGGTGGCGGCGGACGAGGTGATCGTGCTCACCGATCCGCACTATGTGGAGGAGTTCTTCCATCGGGACTGGGCCTCGCGGGCGCGGCACCGGGTGGGGGTGCCGGTGTTGAAGTTGTTCTCGCACAGCAAGGTCTAGACGCTCCGCCGGGTCGGCCGGTGAGCGCCGTTCGGGGTGCCGGTGTGATGGCGCGTGCGAGTACGTTGTGGCTGGTCGCGCCCGCGCGGCGCAGCCCCCTATCGATACAGCCCTGCGCCCCTGGGCCGGCCGGCCCACGCCCCTCGCAGGCTGACAGGCTGCTTGAGCGCATAGGCTAGGGCCGCTCTACTACGTACCGTCTCTGGGGAGAAACGCATGGCACCCGGCCTTCCTACCGCCATGGACCGACCGCACTTCATCGGCATCGGCGGCGCCGGGATGTCGGGTATCGCCAAGATTCTCGCGCAGCGCGGGGCGAAGGTGGCCGGCAGCGACGCCAGGGAGTCGGCGACCGCCGAGGCGCTGCGGGCGCTGGGCGCGACCGTGCACATCGGGCACGCCGCCGAGCACCTCGCCGACGACGCGAGCTGTGTCGTCGTGTCGTCGGCGATCCGCAAGGACAACCCCGAGCTGGCCCGCGCCGCCGAGCTGGGCATCCCGGTCGTGCACCGCTCCGACGCGCTGGCCGCGCTGATGGAGGGGCTGCGGCCGATCGCCGTGGCCGGGACGCACGGCAAGACCACGACCACCTCCATGCTGGCCGTCTCGCTGACCGAGCTGGGGCTGGAGCCGTCGTACGCCATCGGCGGCGACCTGGACGCGCCCGGCTCCAACGCGCTGCACGGCGAGGGCGACATCTTCGTCGCCGAGGCGGACGAGTCGGACCGCAGCTTCCACAAGTACGCGCCCGAGGTCGCCATCGTCCTCAACGTCGAGCTGGACCACCACGCCAACTACGCCTCCATGGACGAGATCTACGAGTCCTTCGAGACGTTCGTGGACCGGATCACCGAGGGCGGCACCCTGGTCGTGTCGGCGGACCACGAGGGCGCCCGGGAGCTGGCCCGGCGCGTCACGGCGTGCGATGTGCGGGTGGTGACCTACGGCGAGGCCGCCGACGCGGACGTACGCGTGCTGTCGATCGTCCCGCAGGGGCTGAAGAGCCAGGTCACCGCCGTGCTCGACGGGCAGGAGCTGACCTTCACCGTCTCCGTGCCCGGCCGGCACTACGCCCTCAACGCCGTCGCCGCGCTCGCCGCCGGTGCCGCCCTCGGCGTCCCGGCCGCGCAGCTGGCGCCCGCGCTCGCCGCCTACACCGGCGTCAAGCGGCGCCTGCAGCTCAAGGGCGAGGCGGCCGGCGTCCAGGTCATCGACTCCTACGCCCACCACCCCACCGAGATGACGGCCGACCTGGAGGCCATGCGCGCCGCCGCCGGTGACGCCCGTATCCTCGTCGTCTTCCAGCCGCACCTGTTCTCCCGCACCCAGGAGCTGGGCAAGGAGATGGGGCAGGCGCTGGTCCTCGCCGACGCCTCGGTGGTGCTCGACATCTACCCGGCCCGCGAGGACCCGATCCCCGGCGTGACCAGCGAGCTGATCATCGAGGCCGCGCGTGCGGCCGGCGCCGGCGTCACCGCCGTGCACGACAAGGCGGAGATCCCCGCGGTGATCGCGGGAATGGCGGAGCCCGGTGATCTCGTTCTCACCATGGGCGCGGGCGATGTGACCGACCTGGGCCCGCTGATCCTGGACCGCCTGTCGCAGTAAAGGGGCTGAGAGCTGATGTCGTACGACGTCGAGAAGCCGGACGAGCAGTGGCGCGCGGAGCTGACCCCGGCCGAGTACGCCGTGCTGCGCCAGGCCGCCACCGAGCCGGCCTTCACCGGTGAGTACACGGACACCAGGACCAAGGGTGTGTACTCCTGCCGGGCCTGCGGCGCCGACCTGTTCACCTCCGACACCAAATTCGAGTCGCACTGCGGCTGGCCGTCCTTCTACGACCCGAAGGACACCGACGCCGTGGAGCTGATCGAGGACCGTTCCCACGGCATGGTCCGCACCGAGGTGCGGTGCGCCCGCTGCGGCTCCCACCTCGGGCACGTCTTCGCCGGCGAGGGCTACCCGACCCCCACCGACCAGCGGTACTGCATCAACTCGATCTCCCTGCGGCTGGTCCCCGAGGAGAGCTGAGCCACACCCGTGGGACTGCCGGGGCGGCCGGGGCTGATGCCGTAGGGCCGGCCGGGGGAGCCGTCGGCGTGCCGCACCGCACCGGGGACTCCGTCACCGGGTACGAGGCGACCACCGGGGACGCCGCGCTGCCGCCCGGCGTCCGGTGGGCCACCGCGGCGGCCCGGGAGACGGCCCGCCCGCACACGCGGCCCAGGGCCGCGGCGACCGACTGAAGCGGCCCGGCGCGTCAGGCGCCGGCGTGGACCAGCGCGGCCCAGGTCCACGGGCGGTCCGGGTCGGCCGAGCGCAGTGCCCGCACCGTGTCGTGCAGGGCGAGCGCCGCGGGCAGCGGGGCGGGGTCCGGCAGGGCCGGGGCCAGCCTGTGGTGGAAGGCGGCGGCGGCCTCGGCGGCGAAGGCGTCCCCGACCTCCCAGAGCGTGGCCACCGACTGCGTGTAGCCCGCCACCTGGAAGACGGAGGCCAGGTGGATGACCTCGTCCACGAAGGCGGGCGAGGCACTCCCGCGGGCCGTCCCGCACGCCGACAGGTACGCCAGCTCCGCCGACTCCAGATGCAACTCCGCGATCTCGCCGACACAGAGGTCGCCGTCGGCGAGCAGCAGCCGGCCCGCCGCGGCGTCCTCGGGGTCGCTGTCGGCATGGCAGGCGAAGTGCACCACCGCCGCGCCCGGCAGCGCGCCGCACACCGCCGCCCGGGTGGCGTCCGGCCCGACCAGCCGGTCGCCGCCGCTCGCGGCGACCGCCACCCCGGCCTCGGCCACCGTCCGGGCCAGCGGCGCCTGCCCCGGCGTCTGAGGCATGGCCACCGCCAGCACGCCCCGCCGGCCCGGTGCCGCACGCCGGCGGGCCCGGCTGTACAGCAGGGCGCGCAGCGTCGGCGTGTAGGAGGAGGCCACCCGGTCCAGGACGGCCGCCCCCGCGGGCGCGCCCGGACCGTGGTGCCCGGCGGCGTGCAGCGGGAAGGAGTTGAGCACTCCGGACGGCGACCACCACAGTCGGGGCCAGGGCGCCCCCGGGGCGGGCGGGCCGGTGAACCCCAGGGCGTCCAGGACCGGTTCGGCCAGGACGTCCCACAGCCAGGCCAGCGTGCCGGTGAAGATCTCCCGCGCCGTCTCGAACAGCGGATCGCGCGGGCCGGCCGTGAGCGCGCCGACGGCCAGCCGGAAGGACTCGGCCTGCGCGGCGAGACCGGCCGCGTCCAGTCCGGGCAGCGGCACCGGGAGCACCCCGTCGGGCCGCAGCACCAGCGCGTCGCAGCGGCGCGGATGGACGTTGACGCTCACCACCGGGCCCTCGGCGGCGGCCGGCCGCAGATCGTCCAGACCGAGCGGCAGCGGGGTCAGGAACCGCTGGAAGTCCGGGCGCTGCTGGAGCTCCGTGATGAGCCGGGCCGCGTGCTCGGTGGCGGCGCGCTGCTCGGCGACCTGTTCCGGGCCGGGCCAGCGGCCGGGCTCCGCGCTCCGGCGCAGCGCGCGCAGCCGGTCCAGGGCGGACCGCAACCGGGCGTGCAGGCCGGCGTCGGCGCCCTGCAGGACGGACAGTTCACGGCGGGCGTTGAGCGCGGTGGACAGCAGATGCGCCCGGCCGTCCTCCAGCGTCTCCAGGGCCTCCACCGGGTCGTGCCGGTCCAAGGCCTGGGCGGCGCCGTCGCAGGCGAGCCGGATGATCAGGCTGGGCGAGCGTCCCTCGCCGGCCGGTCGGGCCTCCAGCAGCCGCCCGCGCTGCACGCGGTGCTGCGCGGCGGAGGCCCACTGCTGCACCAGCAGGGCGGTGCGCAGGTCCGGTGCGCCGGTCGCGGTCAGCTCCCGGGCCAGCGTCTCGGCCTCCGTGTAGTCGGTCTCCTCCGACCACAGCCCGTGCCGGGTGAACAGGTGCATGGCCAGCGTGGTGCGGGTGTCGTCGTACTCCCGGGTGCCCGGCGTCAGACGGGCCAGCCTGCGGCGGGCGCCGCGGACCCCGTCCTCCAGGGCCTGGACGTGGTCGAACGGCGAGTCGTGCGCGAACGCCAGCGCCGCGTGACCGGCGAAGAGTTCCGGGCTGAGGCCCATGTCCGCCATCATGAGCGGCAGTTCCTCGTACAGCTCGCGCAGCAGCGGCAGCGTCCCGCGCATCCGCTCCAGCCGGGCCGCGGCGTCCCCCTCGGCGTGCATGGCCGCCCCCACGAGCAGGGTCGAGCGGCCGGTGCGCAGCAGGCGGTGTTCGCGGGAGTCCGGGGCTGCCGCGGCGAGCAGCCGGTCGTAGACGCCGAGGATCTCGTCGAGGGCACCGGTGTCGACCGGTTCCCGCGGCCCCGGCTCGGCTGTGGTGCCCCGCAGGAGGTCGGTGACGGCCTGCGCGCGTTCCGCCTCGGGCATCCTGGCGAGGCGCTGGAGCTCCATTTCCAGGGCCTGGCCGAAGATGTCGCCCAGGGAGCTCTGCCCGGGGTGGCCGAGGATCAGCTTGCCGAAGTCCATCACTTCCTGGCCGCGCCCGCTGCCGCCGCCCTGCGGGCCCATGCCGAGCAGGCTCAGCACGGCGGCGATGGGGTGGCTGTCGTCCTCCCCGGACAACGCCGCGTGCACGATGGCGTCGATGGCGTCCGCGTCGGCCTGCAACTCGGGGCTGAGGCCGGTCCGGGTGAGCGGTTCGTCCGGACCGAGGGACTGCGCGCGCAGCCGCGCCGCGGTCTCACCGATGAGCCGGGAGTCCCCGGTGAACACCGGGTCGGCCGCGGCGACCAGCCCGAACCCCTCCTCGGGCCGCCCGGCGGCCATCAGGTTGGCCGCCAGCCGCAGCCGTACGTCCTCCCGCTCGGGGTGGTCCGCGGGGGTGAGGTCGAGCAGCCGGCGCAACGCCTCGGCGGCGTCCGCGGCGAGTTCGGCCGCGCGGTCCCGGTCGGCCCGGCGCAGGCCGATCAGCGCGGCCTGCGCCAGCCGGTCCAGATGGGAGCGGACCGCCGCCTCGTCCTCGGCCGGGGTGAGGTCGAGGGCGCGGTGCAGCGCGGTGACGGCCTCCGCCCGGACCTCGGGTGACATGTCCTCGTCCCGCTCGGCGTCCGCCGCGTGCAGGGTGAGGACGTAGCCGAGGTCCGAGTGCACCTGTGCCGCGTTGCCGTCTGCCGGGCCGGCGCCGCGGGTCGCCGTCCGCAGCAGCTCGATCACCTCGGGCAGCCGGGTACGGTCCTGGGTCCTGGCCGCGGTGGCCAGCAGCGCGAGGGCGAGGCCGTTGGCGCAGCGGGCGTGGCTGTCGTGGTCCGGGGCAGTGGCCGCCAGCGCCGTACGGAACACGCGGACCGCCTCGTCGAGACGGTCGGGGGCGGGGTCACCCGGCGTGTCCCGGCCGGGGGCGTCGCTGAGGACCAGCAGGGCGTAGCCGAGGTTGCAGCCGGCCACGGCCCGGTCGGGTCCCCCGGCCGCCAGGTGCGGCAGGGCGCCGCGGGTCAGCACCGCGCACGCCTCCAGCGCCTCCGGCCAGGTGAGGGCGAGGCCCAGCTCCAGCAGCAGATAGCCGACGTTGACCAGGGACGCGGCGTGCTCCCGCACGACGGCCTCGGGGTCCTCGGGCCGGCCGGTGCCGAGCAGCGCGTCGAGCCCGGCGCGCAGCGGCGGCGGCAGCGGGTCCGGGGTGCCCGGCAGATGGCAGTGGAACGGGGCGAGCAGCAGCAGGCCCATCCGGGTGTCCGCCTCGCCGCCGCGGACCATCAGGGTGACGCCGAGCGCGTACGCCACCTCCGGGTCCACGCCGGGGCCGCCGTCCGCCTCGGCGAGCACCAGATGCCGTAACAGCGCGTCGGCCTCGGCGCGCGCCTCCTCCGTCCGCAGCACGGCGGTACCGTCCGGGCCCCCGAGCCGGTCGAGCCGCTCCCGGACCGCCCGCAGCAGCCGGTCGCGGGCGGCGGCGCGGTCCTTGCCGGGCGGGGGGTACTCGTGGGGCTGTTGGTCGTGGTCGGCCGGTTGACCGTCGCCGGTCCGCCGCTCGCGGTAGGCCCGCGGGTCCTCACTCACGAACCGCTCTTCACCGGCCGGCTCGCGCCCCGCCCGCAGCAGCCGGTCGCGGGCGGCGGCGCGGTCCTTGCCGGGCGGGGGGTACTCGTGGGGCTGTTGGTCGTGGTCGGCCGGTTGACCGTCGCCGGTCCGCCGCTCGCCGGAGCCCCAGCGGTCCTCCCTCACGAAACGCTCTTCGCCCCCGAACCGCTCCTCACCCCCGCGCCGTTCCTCCCCGTCCGGCTCCCGCCCCGCCCCCGTCGTCATGGTCCGCACTCCTGTCCTCGAAGCGGTGCCCCGTGTGTTCGGGCTGTGTCATCGGCGTCGGGCGCCCGCTCCCTTGCGGAAACGTTCGGTGATCGTGCGGCCGAGGCTGGCCCGGACCGGGTGGGTCTCGTCGTCGAAGCGCTCGAACAGCTCCGGCAGGTGGACGTCCACGGCGGACTCCACCAACTCGGCGTACTCCTCGGCGCGTTCCCGGCCGCGCCGCCAGGCGACCAGGCCCGCGCCCGCCCCCGCCACGGCGGCCGGCCACCACACCGCGCCCAGCAGCACGTACAGCACCGCCCAGCCGCCGAGCCGCATCGCCTCGTCCAGCCGTTGCCGGGACTCCGCCAGCGGGAGCCGGGTGGTGTCCGGCAGGAGCAGCCACAACCTCGGCCAGGCGTCGGCGAGTTCGATGCGATAGTGCAGCCGGATCCGGGTCGCGGGGGCGCGCAGCCGGTCCCCGGTCCAGGTCGGGCACTCCGGCCGGACCAGCGCCACCGCGTTCCGCTCGGCCTCCAGCTCGGCCAGCGCGGCGGTGGGCAGGGCCGCCCCGCAGGCCTCGTTCCGGTCGGCCCAGGCGCGCTGCCGGCGCTCGGTGAGCCGACGGGCCAGCGGGTGCAGCGGGCGCGGCCAACTGCCCTGGAGGGCACGCTCGTACGGCCCGGCCAGCGCGTCGGCGAGCAGCGCGGCGGCGAAGGACGCGGCCAGCACCCCGAGCAGCAGCACCGCCGTCCGGGTGGAGCCCGAGCCGGATCCGCCGGCGGTCAGCTCGCGCAGCCGGTGCCGCAGCAGCTCCAGGTCCGCCCAGTGCCGCTGGCCCAGGGTCAGGCCGGTGGCCGCGAGCGCGGTGAACACCAGTCCCGGCAGCACCAGCGCCGCCGCCCAGCGCTCGGCCAGTTTCCGGCCGACGTCGGTGACGAGCCCCGTGAGCACCGGCAGCCCCGCTCAGCTCTCGGCGTCGAAACGCAGCGCCACGTCGAACACCTCGCACACCGGCAGCTCCTGGTCCGGCCGCCGCCGTTCGCGCCGGGCGCAGACCCCGCGCGGGCAGACGTGCACCCCGGTCACGGTGTGCGGACCGGCGTCGGCGACGGCGGGCGGCAGGGACGAGCGGATGTCCGTCCCGTCGGTGTCCGCCTCGCCGTCCTCGGCCAGCAGGCCGAGCCGGACCAGGTGTTCCGCGACCGGCTCGCCGGCCCGGGCGGCCCGGACAGCCTGTTCGACGATCCGTCCGCGCGCCGCGCCGACCGGGCCCTGGTGCAGCCGACGCAGTAGCGGCAACTGGCGGCACAACAGAGCCAGTTGCTCGTCATGATCCTCAAGTGACGACACGTCACCCATGGTAGTCGCCCGCCCCCGCAGGTGATCCCGGGCTCTCCCGCCAAAGTGCTGAAACAGTCGCCGTCTAGACTCTCCCCGCACCAGCCCAGGTTCGGTCGCCCGAAGGGTACGCGGCGTTTTGATACGGATAGATGCAGTCACGAAGCGGTATCCCGACGGCACGGTCGCGGTCGACCGGCTGTCGCTGGAGATACCGGACCGCGCGATCACCGTCCTCGTCGGGCCCTCCGGCTGCGGCAAGACGACGACCCTGCGGATGATCAACCGGATGGTGGAGCCCACCGAGGGCAGCATCCTCCTCGACGGCCGGGACATCCGGCAGCAGCCGGTCAACACCCTGCGCCGGTCCATGGGGTACGTCATCCAGAACGCCGGTCTCTTCCAGCACCGCACCATCCTCGACAACATCGCCACCGTGCCCCGCCTGCTCGGCTGGACCAAGCAGAAGGCCCGGGCCCGGGCCGCCGAGCTGATGGAACGGGTCGGGCTCGACACCGCGCTGGCCAAGCGGTACCCGTACCAGCTCTCCGGCGGCCAGCAGCAGCGCGTCGGCGTGGCCCGCGCCCTCGCCGCCGACCCGCCGGTGCTGCTGATGGACGAGCCGTTCTCCGCCGTCGACCCCGTCGTCCGCAAGGGACTCCAGGACGAACTCCTGCGCATCCAGGACGAGCTGGGCAAGACCATCGTCTTCGTCACCCACGACATCGACGAGGCGATCAAACTGGGCACCAAGGTCGCCGTGCTGCGCACCGGCGGCCGGCTCGCCCAGTTCGCCCCGCCCGCCGAACTGCTGAGCGCGCCCGCCGACTCCTTCGTGGAGGACTTCCTCGGCGCCGACCGCGGTATCCGCCGGCTCTCCTTCTTCCCCTCCGCGGGACTGGAGCTGCAGACCGCGCCCATCGTCGCGATCGACGCCGGCGCCGACCAGCTCGCCTCCCGGGCCACCGCCCCCTACGTCCTCGTCACCGACCTGGACGGCAGGCCGCTCGGCTGGAGCGAGCCGGACCGGCTCGCCGCCGGCGCCGTCGACCGGGACCGGCTGCTGGACTTCGGGCGGCCGTTCGTGCCCGGCACCGACTCGCTGCGCACCGCGCTCGACGGTGCCGTGCTCTCCCCGACCGGCTGGGCGGTCGCGGTGGACGGCGAGGGACGCGCCGTCGGCGTCGTATCCCAGCAGGTCATCGGCGAGGCCATCCGCGCCGCCCACAGCCGGGTGGCCGAGCAGGCCGACGTGAAGGCCGGGCGATGAGCGGCTTCTTCGACCTTCCGAGCGACCTCCAGCACAGCTACCTCGGCCTCGTCGGGCTGCACCTGCGCGAGGCCCTGCTGCCGGTGCTGGCCGGACTGCTCGTCTCGCTGCCCATCGCCCAGCTGTGCGTGCGGTTCCGCTGGATCTACCCGCCCGTCCTCGGCATCACCACCGTGCTCTACGCCATCCCCTCGCTCGCCTTCTTCGTCGTCCTCATCGACTACTTCGGGCAGAGCGAGACCACGGTGATGATCCCGCTCGCCCTCTACAGCCTGGTGGTGCTGGTCCCGGCGATCGTGGACGGCGTCCGCTCGGTGCCGCCGGAGACCCTGGCCGCCGCCCAGGCCATGGGTCTCGGGCCCGTACGCCGGTACTTCCAGGTCCAGTTGCCCATCGCCGTACCCGCCATCATCGCCGGCCTCAGGGTGGCGGCAGTGTCCAGCATCTCCCTGGTCAGTGTCGGCATGCTCATCGGCAACCAGGGCGCCCTCGGCAACATGCTCTGGAACGCCCAGACCTACCACCGGCCCGCCCTGGCCGTGAACTCGGTGCTGACCATCGGGGTGCTGGGCGTCCTCGTCGACGCCGCGCTGGTCGTCGTACGCCTCCTGCTCACCCCCTGGATGCCGCGCAAGGGGGCCACCCGGTGAACGTCCTGAACTTCGCGCAGGCCTTCTTCAGCGACAGTGCCCACTGGCACGGCTACGACGGCATCCCCACCCGGTTCGCCGAGCACATCCAGTACTCGCTGGAAGCCCTGCTGTTCGCCGCCGCGATCGGGCTGCCCGTCGGCCTGCTCACCGGCCACTACGGCCGCGGCGGCAACGCCCTCGCGCTCGTCGCCACCGCCGGCCGGGCGCTGCCCAGCTTCGGCCTGCTGGTGCTGATGTTCATCTGGCTCGGCCTCGGCATGCTGCCGGTGATGATCCCGCTGGTCGTGCTCGCCGTACCGCCGATCCTGGTCACCACCTACGAGGCGATCCGCTCCGTCGACCCCTCCCCGGTGGACGCGGCCCGGGGAATGGGCATGCCCGAGATGCGCGTGCTGCTCCAGGTGGAGGTGCCGGTCGCGCTCCCGCTGATCCTGAGCGGCCTGCGCACCGCGGCCATCCAGATCGTCTCCACCGCCACCATCGCCGCCTACGTCAGCTTCGGCGGCCTCGGCCGGTACATCATCGACGGTCTCTACCAGAGGGACTACGAGAAGGTCATCGGCGGCGCCACCCTCGTCGCCGGTCTCGCCCTCGCGACCCTCGCCGTGTTCTGGGCGGCCGCCCGGCTCACCGTGTCGCCGGGGGTACGCCGCAGCGGCTGACGGTCACCGCTCGGTGCGGGCCAGCGCGAGTTCGAGTACGACGAGCAGCGCGTCCCGCACCGAGCCCCGCTCCCGGGCGTCGAACACCACCACCGGCACCGCGTCGGAGACGTCCAGCGCCCAGCGGACCTCCTCCAGGGAGTGCTCCACCCGCCCGTCGAAGGCGTTCACGGCGACGGCGAACGGGATGCCCTTGTGCTCGAAGTAGTCGACGGCCGCGTAGCAGTCGTCCAGCCGGCGGGTGTCGACGATGACCAGCCCGCCGACCGCGCCCTCCACGATGTCGTCCCACATGAACCCGAACCGCTCCTGCCCGGGCGTGCCGAACAGGTACAGCTTCAGCGTCGGGTCGATGGTGAGGCAGCCGAAGTCCATCGCCACGGTCGTCGTGGTCTTGCGCGGGGTGTGCGTGAGGTCGTCCACACCGGCCGCGACCTCGGTGATCGACGCCTCCGTGGTCAGCGGCTCGATCTCCGAGATCGCGCCGACGGCCGTGGTCTTTCCCACGCCGAAACCGCCCGCGATCACCATCTTGACCGGCAGCGGCGGCCGTACGGCCCCCGGCGCGGCCGGGCCCCGGGCCAGGAGCGGTTCAGTCGGTGTCACTCGGTACCCCTCGGGAGTCGGGGACGGCCCGCAGACCGTCGATAACCCTGCGCAGGACGGACGCGTCGCGGGTGGCCTCGGCGTCCGGTACGTACACCGCCAGCCGGCCCTCCTCGCGCAGGTCCTCGGCCAGGACGCGGACCACGTTCAGATGCAGCCGCAGCCGGGCCGCGAGTTCCGCGATCGACTGCGGCAGCCGGCAGGCGGCCACGATGTCGTGCTGCTCGAAGGCGAGCCGGCCGAGCGCGTCGAGACCGTCGGCGGTGGCGACCACCTGGGTCTCCACGGGCAGTGCCCGGCCGGAGACGGCGTCCGCCACCCGGCCGGCGGTGACCAGGTACGGCCGTACGGCGGGGGCGGGGCCGACCGGGTCCGGGCCCGGCGGCGCGATGCCGTCCGCCATGGGAAGGTTCTCCTTCTCAGCGGGCCGAGGCCGCACCGACGCTGTTCTTCAGCTCCAGCACGAGCTGCGGGCTGAGCGCGGCACCGGCGCGGTTGGCGAACAGCGTCATCTCGTAGGCGATGTTGCCGAGTTTCGCCTCCTTGTCGGTCACGACGCCGAGCACGGCGCCGCTGCCGATCGCGGAGACGATGACGTGGCCGCCCTCCAGATCGATGATGACCTTGTTCAGGCCGCCCAGCCCGTAGTTGCCGGAGGCGCCCGCGGCCAGGCTGGTGATGCCGGACACGATGGCCGCGAGCCGCTCGGAGTCGGCGTGCTCACGCAGCTGCGACACCGCGATCAGCAGACCGTCGGAGGACACGGCGATCGCGTCGACGACGCCGGCGGTCTCGGTCGCGAAGCGGTTCAGCAGCCAGGTGAAGTCGGCCGCGGCGGCCCGCAGATCGGCCGGCGCGCTGCCGCCCGTCGGGCTGTCACCTGTCGACGTGCTCACTGCTCGGCTCCTTCCGGAAGGTGATTCGAGTGGTGGTGCGGGTGCGGGTGCGGGTGCGTGGTGCCGGCGGTGCCGTCCGGGCGGGGGGAGCCGCCCGTGCCGGCGTCCCGTCGGGCGCGTTCCACCGCCTGCTCGAACTCCTCCAGCTCACTGCGGACGGCCTCCGCGTCCAGCGGCGGCACCGTCTTCGGCACGGCCGGCGCGGCACCGGCGGTGTCCCGCAACGTGGCCCCGCGCACCCGGCGGCGCAGGGGGCGGCCGGCGGTGGTGGAGGGCAGTGCGGCCGGCTGGGCCTCGCCCGGAGTCGAGGGGGACCCAGGGGCGTCCGGGGTGGGGCGGGGGGGCCGGCGGGGGAGTGGGCCGCCGTGTTCCGCGCGGGCGGGCTGGCTGCGGGCGGTGCCGCCGGCCGGCGCCTTCTCGTGGGCGGTGTCCGGGGCCGGTGCGAGGGCGGTGCTCGTGGCCGGCTGGTGGGCGGTGCCCCGTGCCGGATCGTGGGCCGTGCCGCGTGCCGACGCGGGGGCCGGCGCCACGGTGACCGGGGTCCCCGCTCTCGCTCCCGCGCTCGGCCGCAGCAGCGAGGCCGGCAGTGTCACCTCCGCCGTCACACCGCCGCCCGGCGTCCGGGTCAGCTCGACCCCGATCTCCCGGCGGCGCGCCAGCGCGCCCACCACGAACAGGCCCAGCACCTTCGTCGGCACCAGGTCGAGGCGTTCGCGGCGGATCAGCCGGGCGTTCTCCTCGGCGAGCCGCTCGGCGCTCATGCCGAGGCCGTGGTCGGTGATCACCACGTGCGTGCCCTCGGCGCCGGTGCGGACGGTGACCTCGACGGGACTGCCCTCGGGCGAGAACGACACCGCGTTCTCCAGGAGTTCGGCCAGCATCAGCGTGAGGTCGCCGATGACGTCCGGCTCGACCAGGGCGTCCGACGCGGCGTACAGCCGTACCCGCTGATAGCCCTCGATCTGCCCGAGCGCGGCCCGGACCACGGTGGACAGCGCGGTCGGCCCCGCGTCCAGCACGGTCTCGCGGATACCGGCCAGCAGCATCAGGCTGTCGGCGTTGCGGCGCAGTCGTACGGCGATGTGGTCGATGGAGTACAGCCGCTCCAGCAGCGCCGGGTCGGTCTCCCCGCGCTCCACCGCGTCGATCAGCGCGAGTTGGCGGGTGGTCAGGTTGCTGACCCGGCGTCCGACGTTGCCGAACATCTCGGCGGTGTTGCGGCGGCTGAGCACCTGGCGTTCCAGCAGCGCGGCGGCGGTGGTCTGCACCCCGTTGAAGGCCGCCGCCAGGTCTCCGATCTCGTCGCGGGCCGTGACCGGCATGTCCCGCAGCCGGGGCGGACGGTCGTCCTCGGCGTCGTCGTCGGCCACCCGGGCCAGTTCGCGCCCCGCCACCTCGGCGACCTCCCGTGCCGCGCCGGTGAGCGCCTGCACGGGCCGGATCACCGAGCGGCGCACCAGGACCGCGAAGGCGAGCCACAGCGCGAACGCGATCAGCGCGCCGCCCAGCAGCAGGCCGGCCCGCCACCGGGCGGAGCCGGCGGCCGCGTCGGCCCGGTCGGCGATCTGGCCGGTCAGCGCGGTGGTGATCTTCAGCCGGGCGGCGGCCTGTCGGGGGTAGGCGGGGTAGTCGGCCAGCGCGTCCTGCACCGCCCGCCGCAGCACCACCTGGTCGTCGGTCTGCAACCGGCCGGTCCCGACCTGCAGTTCGGCGTACGCCTCGGCGATCTCCCGCTGGGCCGGGGTGTGTTCGATGCCGGAGAGCCGCTCGGCCTGTGCCTCGGTGGCGAACCGGCCGAAGCGGTCGGCCTGGTGGGTGTAGAGGTCGTAGGCGCCGACCGCGTTGGTGAACTCGATCAGCGCGTTGGTGTCGCCCGTGGTGGCGGCGAACACGTTGGTCTCGAAGGCGCCGTGGGCGGCGTCCGCGCGCAGCAGGGAGTCCAGCAGGCTGCCGGTGAAGGTCTCGGCGAGATCGGCGTTGCGGTCGAGTCCGAGGCCGTCGATCAGGCTCTGGGCGGCGCCCGCGTAGGCCGGGTCGATGTTGTCGGCGGGCAGGTACGACTGCTCCACCGAGGTGCGCAGGCTGCTCAGGCCCTCGACGCCGCGCAGGGCCTGCGCCTCGCTCCGCGGCAGCCGGTCGCCGAAGACTTCGCGCACAGCGGTCACCTGGGAGTCGACCGCGTGCCGGGCCGCGCGGTAGCCGGCCGTCGACGGGTGCGCGTCCCCGGACTCGTAGCGCGTCGAGAGCAGGATGGCCTGCTGGTGCTCGGCTTCCACCCGGTCCACCAGCCGTGCCACCTGCGCGCTGTCCCGCACCAGCTGGGCCGCGGCGGCCGCGCTGGACGACTGCTGCACCAGGTCGGTGATGAGGTAGGCGAGCAGGCCGGCGATGACCGCGAGGGGGACGCCGACGAGCAGGTTGAGCTTGCGCCGGAAGGGCCAGCGGTCGGCGAATGCCCGTGCTCCGCCCCGTACGGGGGCGTGCCGGGCGGGCGCGTCCACCTCGTTCGTGGACACCGGGCCTCCTTCGTGGGTGTCTCGTCCGGGAGGGACATCGCTCCCGGATCTCCCGGACGTGGAGGGCCTCGTCGCCCTCGGAACGCCTGTGTTCACGACACCGAAGCGGGCCCCGCGCACCGCTGTGGTCGATACCAACTGGGCTGAGACTACAGCCCTCTTGAGGGAGCGATCAGCTCACCTTTCATCAAGAATCCGTTACGAAGAGGCCGCTCTGCGTGCACAAGCGGTCGCGGATCGAGGCCAATCGGTGATCTGTGGGCCTTGACTGACCGAGAACCGGCTGGATTGGATCGACGGGTGACTTACACGACCCACATCAGCAGGCCCATCCGGAGGAACCGAGGCGCGGCGGCGGTCGCCCTCGCGGCGGCGACGGCTCTGCTGGCGGGCTGTTCCTCCCAGAACGACAACGACGACAACCCCCTCACGGAGAACAAGGCGAGCGGCGACAGCGTCGTCGTCGGATCCAACAACTTTCCCGAGAGCACCCTGCTCGCCGACATCTACGGCGAGGCCCTCAAGGCCAAGGGGATCAAGGTCACGTACAAGCCGAACATCGGCAGCCGCGAGACCACCTACGGACTGATCAAGAACGGTTCCATCTCGGTCCTGCCCGAGTACAACGGCGCACTGCTGGCCTACCTCGACCCGAAGGCCGCCCCGAAGACCCTCGGTCAGACCACGGACGCCATCAACGCCAAGCTGGACTCCAAGCTCACGCTGCTGAACCCGGCGGCGGCGGAGAACAAGGACTCGGTCACGGTCAACGCGGCCACCGCGAAGAAGTACCACCTCACCGAGAACTCCACCATCGCCGACCTGAAGGACATCGCCAAGGACCTGGTCATCGGCGCCTCGCCGGAGTTCCAGACCCGGCAGCAGGGCCTGGTGGGCCTGAAGTCCGTCTACGGCCTGGAGTTCAAGTCCTTCAAGGCGCTGGACGCGGGCGGCCCGCTCACACTGGCGGCGCTGAAGAAGGACGCCGTGCAGGCCGCGGACCTCTTCACCACCGACCCGAACATCCCCAAGGAGAAGTTCGTCGTCCTGCAGGACCCGAAGAACCTCTTCGGGTTCGAGAACGTCCAGCCGCTCGCCTACAAGAGCGCGCTGCCCCAGAAGGGCGTCGACGCGCTCAACGCGGTCTCCGCCAAGCTCGACACCGAGACCCTGCTGAAGCTGGACATCCAGGTGCAGGTGGAGAACAAGGACCCGCTGGACGTCGCCAAGGCCTGGCTCAAGACCGCCGGTCTCGCCTGACACCGACCGCCCGGACCACCCGCTGGAACGACCGGACCGACCGTGGACACGCAGACGCGGGTGCCCCCGAACCCCGGGGACACCCGCGTCCTGCTCGACGGCCGCGGCCTCACCCTGCCCGCCCAGGTCCGGCTCGCCGACGCCACGGCCGTGCCCGCCCTCGACCCCGGCGCCCTGGGCCGGGTCCGCCGCGCCCGGGAGACGGCCGACCGCCTCGCCGCGACGGGCCGCTGGTACCGCCGCGGCACCGGCGTCGGCGCGCACCACTGCGTCGCCGCCGACCCGGCCCACGGATCGCCACGGCGACGGAACTGCTGCCGCACACGGCCGAGTTGTGAGTGGCACTCCGCCTCACCGTGTCGGTTTTCCGCATGTACGGCACCGACGGTGGAGGAAATCCGCGCACGCGCCGCTCCTGGTGGAGTCCACCTGCCTCGCGCTCCCACGCTGACCGGTGACCGGGCCCGGCCCCGGTCCCGTAGCGTGAGAGGAAACCCCATGACCCTGGACCGCACCGAGGTCGTCACCCCGTACCGGCACCGCTGGCCCGCCCTGGTCGCCCTGCTGCTGGGCGAGGCGATGAACCTCCTGGACGCCACCGTCGTCCAGGTGGCCGCGCCCGCCATCCACGCCGATCTCGGCGGACCCGTCTCGCAGGTGCAGTGGTTCGGCACCGCCTACACCCTGCCGTTCGCCGTCCTGCTGGTCACCGGTGGCCGGCTCGGCGACATCGCGGGCCGGCGCCGGATGTTCGTCCTCGGGGTCACGGTGTTCACGGTCGCGTCCGTGGCGTGCGCCCTGGCACCCTCGGCGGGCCTGCTGATCGGCTTCCGCGCGGTGCAGGGCGCGGCGGCGGCGCTGATCGTTCCGCAGACCATCGGACTCATCAAGGCGATGTTCGCGGGGGACGAGACGGCGAAGGCACTGGGCAGCATCGGCCCGGTGATGGGACTCGCCGCCGTCTGCGGGCCCGTCGTCGGCGGTGTGCTCACCCACGCCGACCTGTTCGGATCCTCCTGGCGGGCCGCGTTCCTGGTGAACGTGCCGGTGGCCGCCGTGGTGCTGGCGCTCGCCCCGATGCTGCGGGAGAACCGCGCCCCGCACCGGCCCGCGCTGGACTGGCCGGGCACCGTCCTGGCCGCGCTCGGCACCGGGCTCGTCGTCTACCCGCTGATCGGCGCGGACCTCGGGCACCTTCCGCCCCGGGACCGGGCGTTGCCGCCGGCGGGACTGCTCGTGCTCGCCTGCTTCGCCGTCCAGCAGCGGCGCTCGGCCCGCCCGCTGCTGGAACCCAGCCTGTTCGCGCGGCGCGGCTTCCCGGCCGCCCTCGTCGTCTCCACGGCCTTCTTCGCGGTGACCAATGGGCTGTCGATGGTCGTCGTCCTCCAGTTGCAACTCGGCGCCCGCACCGGTGTGCTGGCGGCCGGCCTGAGCCTGCTGCCCTGGTCCGCCGGGCTCGCCGCCGCCTCCTGGCTGGCGGGATCCCGGCTGGTACGACGGTACGGGCGCCGTGTGATGCCGTACGGGCTCGCCGTGCTGCTGGCCGGCCTGCTCGCCGCCGTCGGCGCCTACGCGGCGGCCGCTCCGGGCCACTACCCGACGGCACTGCTGCCCGCCCTCGCCCTCATCGGAGTGGGCGCCGGGCTGTTCACGCCCGCCTTCTTCACCCTCGCCCTGCGGCCGCTGCGCCCGCACGAGATCGGCTCGGCGGCCGGCCTGCTCAACGCGGTCCAGCAACTCGGGGCCACGCTCGGCGTCGCCCTGCTCGGCAGCGTCTACCTCACCGGCACGGACCTCGACGCGGCACGGGCCGCCTGCTGGACGGCGACGGCCCTGGTGGGCGTGGCCTGGACGGCGAGCACGCGGGTGGGGACGACCGCGGCTGCTTAGCCGGGGCCGTGGACGGGGCAGGGGCGCCCGGGCAGGCCTGTGGGTGGCCGGGACCGCGGGGGCGTACGACCTGCCGGGTGCCTGGCGGCGTCTCCGTCGGGGGCTGTGACCTGCCGGGTGTCCGCGGCGATTTTCCGTCGGAGAGCGGTCACGGCACCACGGGCGGCGGTGCTCAGGGGGCCGCGCCCGCCACGGGGGCGAGGGGACTCCGAGTGGGCGGACTCGGCGCGGTGGGCGGTGCGGCTCGGGCGGACCCCGCCGCGAGGCGGCCGGCAACTCCCGGGAGCGGACGCCACCCAGGGCCTTTCGTTCGGATCAGGCCGGACCAGGGAGCGGGGTCTGCTGCCGTGCATCGCAAGACGGATCGAGTTCGGTCGGCGTTGACAACGTTGGTGATCGCCTACACCCAGGCCCACGGCCCCCCTGGGGGAGGCGCCGCTCCCTGCCGCCGTACCCGTGCCAGAGGGGTCAGGGCCGGGCTCGCCGCCTTCAGGGTGCGCAGGACCGGGCTGGTCTCCAGGGTGTCGATCTCCCGGAGCGCACCGAGCCGTCTGGTGAGATAGCGGTGCAGGTCGGCCGGGTCGCGGCAGAGCGCCTGGGCGACCAGGTTGGTGGGGCCGGTGGTCGCCGCCACGAAGGCCAGCTCGTCGTGGGCGGCCAGGGCGAGCGCCACCCGCTCCAGGTCCGCCGGCCGTACCGACAGCCACAGCAGGGCCCGCGTGCGCACCCCGAAGAGCGCGGCGTCCACCTCGACGTCGAAGAACAGCGCCCCCGACGCGCGCAGTTCGGCCAGCCGGCGGGCCACGGTGCTGGGCGACCAGCCGGTGGCCCGGGCCAGCTCGCCCTGCCCCGCCCGGCCGTCCCGCTCCAGCTCGGTCAGCAACGGCGCGTCCTCCGGCCCCGGCCGCCGTACGTCCTCCCGTGTCTCCCGGAACTCCAGGGCGGCCCGCTGCCGTGCGTCCAGGGCCTGGGCGCTGCGCCGCCAGTTGGCGGAGCCGCCCAGGTACGTGTGGAGCAGGCAGTGCGCGGAGACCGCGGTGACGCCGCCGGTGCGCGGGATGTCGTGCAGCAGGAGGGAACCGGGGGAGGCCTCCTCGGCCGGGGCGTGGATCACCGCCGTGATCTCGGTGCCGCCGGAGGTGAGCTTCACCCAGGAGGTGTCCGGCCGCCGTACCAGCGCCCCGGCGATGTCCTGCGCCGACCGGGCCGTCGCCGTCAGCCGGACCAGCCACTGGGCCCGGCCCGCCCGGTGCGGGTCGGGCAGGCCCACCACCCGCAGGCCGGCCCGTGTGCGCAGCCGGCGGTAGCGGCGGGCCACGGTCTGCGCCGAGACGCCGAGGACGTCGGCGATCCTGCTGAACGGTGCCCGGCCGTCCAGGTGCAGGGCGTGGATGAGGGCGCGGTCGAGGTCGTCGAGCATGCCCTCATCCTCGCGCTCTTCCGCATGATCAGAGGTCGAACTCGTGCGGCGGCAGGTCCAGCGTGTAGCACGCCTCGCGCACCACGGCCCGCTCGTCCTTGTCGAAGTCGCCGTCCGCGCCGCCGATGACGATGCCGATCTGGATGACGGCCCGCGCCTCGGCGGGCTTCTTCTTCGCCTTCGCGATCTCCTGCAGCACGCTCACCTTGCCGAAGGCGAAGTCCGTCGTCAGCTTGTCCTGGTTCTCCTCGAAGCGGCGGCGCAGGTCGTCCGCCGGGAAGTTCTGCAACACCTCGTTGGTGGAGATGAGCTGGGCCACCCGCTGCCGCTCCGACGGATCCACCGTCCCGTCGGCGGCGGCCACGAGCGCGCACATCGCCATGCTCGCATCGCGGAACGCGCCGCTCTTCAGGTCGTTCCTCTTCGCCACCAGCTGGGTCTGCATCTGTGACGCCGACTCCTTGAAGCGGTCCCACAGGGCCATGTGTGCTCCTCGTATCGGCCGCCTGATGCTCCGACAGCACTCCGGCGCCAACTGCTACAGCGACGTAGAACATTTGCTTCTACAACGACGTAGAAACGAACGGCAGGGCGGGGAAGTTCCCGAGATCTAGACTGGGTCCCCGAACACGGCGGACACAGCCGGACCACAGCGACGACGCGGCGGGAGGAAGGCGACAGTGGCGACAGCGCCCGGCACCGGCTACCAGGACCCCTCAGCCGACGTGCTCGCCGAGGCGGCCGCCGCCTTCGGACTGCTCGCCGCGCCCGCCCGGCTGCACATCGTGTGGGCGCTGGCCCAGGGCGAGAGCGATGTGACCGGACTCGCCGAGCGGGTCGGCGGTGCCCTGCCCGCCGTCAGCCAGCACCTGACCAAGCTCAAACTCGCCGGACTCGTCCGCTCCCGCCGCGAGGGCCGCCGCCAGGTGTACTTCGTCGACACCGCCGAACAGGCCGCCGTGGTCGAAGTCGTACGCCTCCTCGTCGGCCGGCTCGCCGAGCGGGAGACGCCGGCCGCCGTCCCGGTCCGCCGGCTCCGTGGCCTCTGAGCCCCTGACCGGCACCGTGCCCCAGGAACTGGGGCGCCTGTAGACCGGCCCCCGCGGACTCACCGGCGCCGAGGCCACCGCACGGCTCGCCGCCGTCGCCATCGGGCACCACGAGCGGCTTGGCCCCTGCCGGCCGGCGTCACCGGCGGCGTCGCACCCCACCCGGCACGACGGGCGGACGCAGCGCTCCTCCGGCACCCCAGATGTGCGCAACACCCCACCCGGCACCACGCGCCGCCGGAACACCCACCGGCACCACGCGCGGGCGCGGCGCCCACCGGCACCCCAGGCAACACCGCACCCCGCCCGGCCGTACCCAGGCGACGCCCGTCAGACCGCCCCCTCCGCCCCTTCAGCAGTCAGGGAGCGAGTCGAGGTACCTGCCTGCTTGCGGCGTTTGCGGCGGCTGATGCGTGGTGCCTGGTCGGGGAGCCAGCCGAAGGTGAGGCAGCTGCCGGTGGCGCCGAGGAGGAGGCCGATGAAGAAGCCGCCCAGGTTGGAGGTGAGCCAGGTGCCCAGGGAGAGCAGGATGCCGGTGATGGAGTAGAAGAGCCGCTGGGAGGGGTTGAAGAGGATCAGCAGGCCCAGCAGCACCATGAGGGCCGGCAGCAGATAACCGGCCAGGCCCTGCATGCCGATGTGCAGCACGACCTTCAGCGAGGCCTTCTCGGTGAGCAGGATCTCGCCGCCGCCGAGGGCGAGCAGCAGCCCGCCCCAGAACGGCCGGCGGGCCCGCCATCCGCGGAAGGCGAGCCTCGGTCCCCGATGCGGACGGTCCGGCACGGTGATCAGCAACCCGAGTCGCTGAAGCGGAGCTTGAGCCCCGGCAGCTTGAACACGCCAGCCGTGGTCGCGTAGTTGGTCTGCCGCAGGTTGGCGATCCGTACGGTGTCGGCCTGCTGGCTGAAGACGCCGATCGGACCCTTCACGCCCGCCTTGGTCAGCGTGCTGGCGTCGTTGCCGATCTCGATGTTGTTGAACGCCGCGTCACCCGACAGCTCCGTGGAGTCGGTGGTCAGGTCGGTCGCGCTGACCTTCTCCGACCCGCTGCCCGCGGTGATCAGCAGGTTGGTGCCGCCGAGGTCGACGCTCTGGCACAGCTTGGTGAGCGTGGCGTGCTTGATCGCGGAGGTGACGATGAGCACCTGGCCGCCGGAGTCCCCGGCGTTCGGGCTGCCCTCCGCCATGTTGTCGAGTCCGCCGAACTGCTCGAACCCGGTGCCGTTCAGCTCGGTCGCGGTGACCGTGAACGGCATTCCGGAGATGGCGAACTGCACGCCGAGCGCGCCCTGCGCGGTGAGGACCGCGAGGCCCGCGGCGACCAGGGTGGCGGGTACCGCCATCACCGCGGCCCGACGGGCCCGGACGCGTCCCCGTCTCTCGCCGCCGGCGCTGGTGCCGGCGGTGTTCGGGGTGTCGGAAAGGGTGTCGCTCCCCGGGGTGTCGGGGGTGTTGCCGGCGGACGGGAGGTCCGGGGACGAGGCCATGTCTGCTCCCATGGGCATGAATCAATGCGGGTTGGGCTTCAGTGGCGCGGTGTCCTGGCGCGGACAGCGGATGCCGCGTACGCCTCCTCGCAACTCCCGGCGAGTGCAAGGGCTTTCTCGTTACGCGGCAGTAGCCTTCGAGGAAGTTACCGCCGGTTACACCAAGGGGTCAAGGGAGTTGTGAAAAAAGAGTGTCGGATGTGCGCGAGCCCGTAATGGCCTGCCACAACTCCCTTTCAACGCCTTGACTCTGACGGTCGATCAGGTCTACAACTTCCCCTGTTTCCACGGATCCGTGGCGCCGGATCCAGCAAGCGGCATCCGTCGCGTCCGCGGCGTGGCACCGGCCGCGCCCCGCGGCACCGGCCGCGTTCCCGGCCCTGTCACGGCAACCGCTCCACCTCGCACAGCGGCACCGGCACGGTCGTACTCCTTTCCCCCCGTGCCCGGCCGCCCCCTTGTCCGGCCCGGCCGGAGGTCTTTCCCCCGAGGCCTTCGGCCGGTGCCCGGCGTGCCGCCGGCGCGGGACCGCCGCGTACGGAGAAGGCGCTACGGCCCTGCGCCGGCGGCATCGCCCGTACCGCCCGCCACCCCCCACCTCACCTCATCTGAACCCCCACATCGGAAGAGAGGCACCCGCATGCGCACGCGCTCCCTCCTCGCCCTCGCCGGCACCGCCACGGCGCTCGCCCTCACCTGGGCCACCCCGGCCTCCGCGGCCGACGCGGTCCTGACCACCGGCAGCGCCGGCGGCACCGCGGCCGCCGTCGGCGACACCCTGACCGCACCCCTGGCCTCCGGCACCACCGCCACCTTCTACTCCAGCGCGACCGGCACCAGTGGCGTGAAGTGCACGGGCTCCCAGTTCACGGCCAAGGTCACCGGCAACCCGGCCGCGCCCGGTACGGCCACCGAGTCCGTCACCGCGCACACCTTCGACAGCAGCACCTGCTCCAGCAACGTCGCCGGTGTCCTCGGTGTCAACGGCATCACCATCAACAACCTGCCGTACTCGGCGACGATCACCTCGGCCGGCACCCTCACCGTCTCGCCCGCGAGCGGCTCCGTCATCCAGGCCACGGTGCAGCTGCGCACCCTGCTGGGCACCGTCACCTGCGTCTACCAGGCGCCCAGCCTGACCGGCAAGGCCGACAACGCCGACAGCAGCATCACCTTCACCAACCAGCAGTTCACCAAGAGCTCCGGCTCGTCGCTGTGCTTCGCCAACGGCTACTTCACGGCCAAGTACGCGCCCGTCACCGACGCCGGCGCCCGGGTCTACGTCAACTGACCGACCGGACCGTCCGGTTCAGCGGCGTCGCGGACGCCGTAGCCGGAGAACGAGGGCGGCGCCCCCGGTGAGCAGCAACACCGCGGTGGCGCCGCCCGCCAGCAGCGGCGCCGAGGGCCCCGACCCGCCGTGCGTGGCCTCCGCAACAGGAGTCCCGTCGGCGGTGGTGCTCTCGGCTCGCCCATCGCTCCTGCCTGCGCCGGGAGTTGCACTCCCCGCCGGGGGGCGCTGTGCCGACGAGGCGTGTGCGGCCGGTGAAGCCGGTACGGGGGTCGAAGCCTGTGCGGGCGCCGAAGCCGCCGGCTCCGTGGACCGCTTCGCCCCGGCGGCTTTCCAGCGCTCCGGGAACACCACGTCGGAACACGAGTAGTACGTGTCCGGCGTGCTGCTGTTCTGCCAGATCGTGTACAGCACCTGACGTCCCGTCCGGTCGGCCGGCAGCGTGGCGCTCATCCGGTACGCCCCGTCGCGCAGCGGCGGGTCCTTGACCTCGGCGAAGGGCCGCTCCGGCAGGTCCGACCAGGTCAGCGGCCTCGACGGATCGTAACCCGGCTTGGTCAGGTACAGCCGGAACGTGCCCGTGTGCGCGATCGTCGACGCATAGGTCAGCGTCAGCCGCCCGCCCGGACTCAGCCGCGTCGCCGGCCAGTCCCGCCGGGCCAGGTCCAGGCCGCGGTACGCCGGCAGGTTCCCGCTGCACAGTCTGCCGTCCGGGATCACCTTTCGGTCGCGGCCGCCCACCCCCGCCACCCGCAGGTTGTCCCAGGCGGTGAACGGAGCGCCGTTCGCCGCGATCGCGGCCCGGCAGGCCGCCGTCCGCGCGGCGCCGCCCTCGGGCGAGCAGGCGTAGACCCGGCTGACCGGGTCCGTCGGGGCTCCGTGCGCCTGGGCAGACCCCGCCGCCCACGGCAGCAGCAGCAACGGTGCGGCGGCAGCGGCCACCCTGACGCTCAGGCGGGCGGTCATCCGACTCATCCGGGACGTCTCCTCGGCGGGCGCGGGAACAGGGTATGCGGTGACCAGTACGACGCCGGCGCCCCCGGCGTTCAGCCCGATCGGCACGCCCGTGCGCGGGGGGCGTGAAAGCACCGACCGGTTCGGCTGTTTTGCGCCTGCTTCCACGTCCCGTTGAGGAGCCGGCCGTCCGCCTCGTATCGTGGCGATCATGGGGGCGGCGGTCGTCGTCCCCAGGCTGCCGGGCGCCCGCCCGCGACGAAGGGGGAATCCGATGTGGGCTCGCCCGTTGCGCCGGGCACCGAGCGTGCGGCGGGGGCGGAACGGGCCGGTGACACGTGTCGTAGCGCGTGCGCGGTACGCCGGACTCCCGTTGCCCTCAGGTGAGTTATCGTATCCAAGGGGTTAAAAACAAACCGCATGTCCTGTTCGTTAGCAGTGCGAGGAAAGGTCCCAGGATGGCGAGGCAGTTACGCGCTGAACAGACCCGGGCAACGATCATCACGGCCGCCGCCGATCTGTTCGACCGGCACGGGTACGAATCCACCAGCCTGAGCGACATCGTCGCACACGCGAAGGTCACCAAGGGTGCCCTGTACTTCCACTTCGCCGCCAAGGAGGATCTGGCCCACGCCATCCTGGAGCTCCAGGCCAAGGCCGCGCAACAGCTCGTCGCCGACGTCGAGGGTCGCGGCTGCTCCTCGCTTGAGGCCCTGATGCGCACCACGTTCGGGATCGCCCGGCTCGCCGTGGAGGACCCCGTGCCGCGCGCCGGACTGCGCCTCGCCACCGCGGACATCGCCGTACGACCGCCGCTGCGGCATCCGTTCACCGAGTGGCTGGAGTTCGCCACCCGGAAGTTCACCGGGGCCGTCAGGGAGGCCGACGTGCACGGCGATCTCGACGTCGGCGCCGTCGCCCACTCCCTCGTCTGCTTCTTCATCGGCACCCGCGTCGCCGGCCGTTCGCTGGAGCCGACCGGACGGCTGCCGCGCAGAGTCGCCGAGATGTGGCATCTGATGGTCCGCGGACTCGTCCCGGTGCACCGCCGCCCCCGCTATGTCACCCTCGCCACGCAGCTGGAGCGGGAGATCCGCACCGCCTGACCTCCGCGATACCGTGACGGACATGCCCGACACCCCCTTCGCACCCGTGATCCTCGGCAACGAACCCGGCTCCTTCCCGCACAGCGTGCTGGCCGAGCGGCACCCGGCGATCATCCGGCAGGTACGGGAGGCCTTCCCCTACGGCCCCGGGCAGCACACGGCCCTGGACGAGCTGCTGAAGAGCTGCACCCAGGGCACGGTCGAACCGCTCCCCGCCGACGCACCGGACCGGGACCGGTGGCACGGCTGGGGCCTCGCCGAGTACGCCGGCCGGTCCTGGTACGACGTGCCGTGGCTGTGGTCCGAGAGCTACTTCTACCGCCGGCTGCTGGACGCCGTCGGCTGGTTCGGCCCGGGCGCCTGGCAGGGCATCGACCCCTTCCGCCCCTTCAAACGCGCCGAACTCGACGCCCCCGAGACCGACGAGGAACTCGCCGCCCTGGACGGCCTGCGCGACCTGCCGGAGGAGGAGCGGGCCCGGGCGCTGCTGCACGGCTCGCTGTGGGGCAACCGCGCCGACCTCGGCTTCCGGCTCTCCGCCGCGGGCGCCGAGCACCGGGACCCGGCCCCCGCGCTGGTCGCCGACGACAGCGAGACCCTCTGGTCGCTGCTGCCGCCCGGCGGGACGGGCACGCTCGTGCTCGTCGCGGACAACGCGGGCCGCGAACTCGTCCCCGACCTCCTGCTGATCGCCCACCTCCTCACCGAAGGCCGGGCCGCACGGGCCGTCCTGCACGTCAAGCCGTACCCGTACTACGTCTCCGACGCCACCACCGCCGACGTGGTCGACGCCCTGCACCGGCTGTGCGCGGCCTCCGGCGCGGCCGCCGAGTACGGGCGGATGCTCTGGTCGGCCATGGCCGACGGACGGCTCACCGTCCGTGCCCATCCCTTCTCCTGCGCCCCGCTGCCCTACGCCGCGATGCCCGACGACCTGCGCGCCGAGTTCGCGGCGGCCACCCTGACCGTCGTCAAGGGCGACCTCAACTACCGCCGCCTGGTGGGCGACCGGCTCTGGCCGCCCACCACGCCCTTCCGGGAGACGACCGCCTACTTCCCAGGCCCGGTCGCCGCGCTGCGCACCCTCAAGTCCGATGTGATCACCGGGCTCACGACCGCGACCGAGGCCGCACTGGTGACGGCGGAAGGACAGAGCTGGCGGACGGGCGGCACACACGCGCTCATCCAGGTCGATCCGTCAGGCGAGGTGCAGGTGCAGCGGCAGTGACTTGATGCCGTTGATGAAGTTCGACACCAGTCGCCGGGGCGGTCCCGCGAGCCGCGGCGGCCGTGGCAGGACGCGCAGCACTTCCTCGTGCAGCAGCCGCAGTTGCAACCGCGCGAAGTGGGCGCCGAGGCACACGTGCGGGCCGTCGCCGAAGGAGACGTGCGGATTGGGGGAGCGGGCCAGGTCGAGCCGGTCCGGAGCGGTGAAGACCCGCTCGTCCCGGTTGGCCGAGGCGTGGAACACGACGACCTTGTCGCCGGCCCGGATCTCGCGGCCCGCCAGCTCGGTGTCCCGTACGGCCGTGCGGCGGAAGGTGAGTACGGGCGGATGCCAGCGCAGCAGCTCGTCGACGGCAGACGGTATACCGACGACTCCGGCGCGCAGCAGCTCGTACGCCTCCGGGTGCTCGGCCAGGGCCAGCAGGCCGCCCGGGGCCGCGCTGCGGACGGTGTCGTTGCCCGCCACGGTGAGCAGGAAGAAGAACATCTCCAGTTCACCGTCGACGAGTTCGGTGTCGTGGGCGAGTGTCGTCAGGATGTCGTCGACGGGATACCGTCTTTTGTATACGGCCAACTGCCGAACGTATGCGAACATGTCGCGCAACATCGCCGGCGACCGCGGATTCACCGGCCTCCCCGCCCCGTCCAGCACCGGCGGACCGGCCTCGTCCGGATCCTGGTAGCCGATGACCCGCTGCGTCCAGTGCAGCAGCAGCAGCCGGTCGCTCTCCGGGACGCCCAGCAGATCCGCCAGGTTCAGCAGGGCGTACTCGTCGGTGACGGCGGCCACCAGGTCCACCGTGCCGTCCCCCTCCCGCGCGGCCTCCAGGGCGCCTGCGAGCAGTGTGCGCGCCCGCTCCCGGGCGACCGCCGCGAACCGGTCGACGCGCCCCGGCGTGAAGGCACGGCTCACCAGCCGGCGCAGCCGCCCGTGCGCGGGCGGATCCTGGTTGAGCATCATCCGCCGGATGAACGGCAGATCCTCCGGGTCGGGGTCCCGGATCTGGGTCGCGCCGGCGTACGAGGAGTACGTCCCCGCGTCCTTCAGCACGCGTACGACGTCCGCGTGCCGGGTCACCGCCCGGAAGCCGGGCCCGGCCGGCCAGCCCAGCACCTCCGGTTCCTCCTGCCAGGCCACCGGATGGTGGTCGCGCAGCACGCGGTAGTCGTCGTACGGGATACCGGTGGCGTACCGGCGGGGGTCGAAGACGTCCGGGACCGGCGGCGCCGCGCGCACGCTCACGCCGGCTCGCCCGCGTGCGCCCCGGCCGCCCGGTCCGGCTCTTCCGCCCCCTCCGCCGCGTCCTCCCGCAGGAAGTCCTCGACGGTACGGATCAGCTCCAGCGGGGTCTCGTCCATGGCGTAGTGGCCGGCGCCGGACAGCACGGCGAGCCGCGCGCGGGGGTACCAGGTCATCCAGGTCTGCCGCATGACCTCCGGCGACAGCGCCGGATCGAGCGCGCCGGCCACGGCGAGCGCCGGCACCTCGCTGCCCACGACGTCGGCGGTGAAGTCCTCGCCCGCCCACGAGTCCAGCCAGGCCCGGAACGCCTTGGGGTCGCTGCGCTCCAGCGAGCGGCCGACCATCCGGTCCAGCCAGGCGGCGGGCCGCCGGCCACCGGTGGTGACGTCGATGATCGCGCGCCGGTTCTCCGTCCGGTGCGCCGCGTCCGCGAACAGCGCCGCCTGCTCACCGGCCAGCGGCATGCCCGAGGCGGGCACCGGCGAGACACCGGCGATCCGGCGCACCCGGTGCGGGGCCACGGCGAGCAGCCGCTGCGCCACCGCGCCGCCCATGGAGTGCCCGATCACCGAGAACCGCTCCCAGCCGAGCCGGTCCGCCAGCTCCACCAGGTCCACGGCCGCCTCGGCCGTCGTGTACGCGCCCGTGGCGTCCCGGGCCTCGCCGTACCCGCGCAGATCGACCAGCGCGTAACTGAAGGACGTGCGGTCGAGGTCCGGCAGGACGGCCGCGTAGGCGGACCGGTCGGCGAACCAGCCGTGCACGGCGAACACCTTGTGGGCGCCGTCGCCGTGCACCTCATGGGGCAGAGGGAAGGAGGTCATGCGCCTACCGTGGCCCCCGCGCGCGGGCACGGCAAGGGAGCCAACGCCACAACCCCCCACCGGAGTTCCAGGTTTCGCGGGCGGTTCACGCGATGGTGTGATCATGTGCTCCCGGGCGGATGGGGGTCGGGGACCCCGGGTAGTGCCCGGCCATGACGCAGCCGTTCGAACTCCCGCACTTCTACATGCCGTACCCCGCGCGGCTCAACCCGCACCTGGAGGAGGCCCGGGCCCACTCGACCGCGTGGGCCCGGGAGATGGGCATGCTGGAGGGCTCCGGAATCTGGGAACAGGCCGACCTGGAGGCGCACGACTACGGCCTCCTGTGCGCCTACACCCACCCCGACTGCGACGGACCCGCTCTCTCGCTGATCACCGACTGGTACGTGTGGGTGTTCTTCTTCGACGACCACTTCCTCGACATGTACAAGCGCACCCAGGACCGCGCCGCCGGAAAGGCGCACCTGGACCGCCTGCCGCTGTTCATGCCGCTCGACCTCGCCACCCCCGTGCCGGAACCGGAGAATCCGGTGGAGGCCGGGCTGAAGGACCTGTGGGCGCGGACGGTGCCGTCGATGTCCGTGGACTGGCGCCGCCGCTTCTCCGTCGCCACCGAGCACCTGCTCAACGAGTCGATGTGGGAGCTGTCCAACATCAACGAGGGGCGGATCGCCAATCCGGTGGAGTACATCGAGATGCGCCGCAAGGTCGGCGGCGCCCCCTGGTCGGCCGGGCTCGTGGAGTACGCGACCGCCGAGGTACCCGCCGCGGTCGCCGGCACCCGGCCGCTGCGCGTCCTCATGGAGACGTTCTCCGACGCCGTCCACCTGCGCAACGACCTGTTCTCCTACCAGCGCGAGGTCGAGGACGAGGGCGAGAACAGCAACGGCGTGCTCGTCCTGGAGAAGTTCTTCGGCTGCACCACACAGGAGGCCGCCGACACCGTCAACGACGTCCTCACCTCCCGGCTGCACCAGTTCGAGCACACCGCGCTGACCGAAGTCCCGGCCGTCGCCCTGGAGAAGGGACTGACGCCCGGTGAGGCCGCCGCGATCGCCGCCTACACCAAGGGACTCCAGGACTGGCAGTCCGGCGGCCACGAATGGCACCTGCGCTCCAGCCGCTACATGAACAAGGGCGCGCGGTCCGGCTCGCCCTGGCAGCTGAGGAGCGGCCCCGGCACCTCCGCCGCCGACATCGGTGCGCTCCTCGCCTCGGCCGCCCAGGATCGCCTGCGCGCCTACTCGCACGTGCCGTACCAGAAGGTCGGCCCGTCCCGCATCCCCGACCTGTACATGCCCTACCGGCTCCGGCTCAGCCCCCACCTCGACCGGGCCCGCGGCCGCCTCGTCGACTGGTGCCACCACATGGGCATCCTCCAGGAGGGCGTCTGGGACGAGGACAAGCTCGCCGCGTACGACCTCGCGCTGTGCTCCGCCGGCCTGGACCCGGACGCCACACCGGAGGCCCTCGACCTCAGCGCGCAGTGGCTCGCCTGGGGAACCTACGGCGACGACTACTACCCGCTCGTGTACGGCCACCGCAGGGACCTGGCCGCCGCCCGGCTGACCACGGCCCGGCTGTCGCAGTGCATGCCGGTCGAGGGCGAGCCGGCCGTCGTCCCCGGCAACGCCATGGAACGCGGGCTGATCGACCTCTGGACGCGCACCACGGCCGCGATGACCGCCGACCAGCGGCGCACCCTCAAGGCGTCCGTGGACGTGATGACCGAGAGCTGGGTGTGGGAGCTGTCCAACCAGCTTCAGAACCGCATCCCCGACCCGGTCGACTACCTGGAGATGCGCCGCGCCACCTTCGGCTCCGACCTCACCCTGAGCATGTGCCGCATGGGCCACGGACCGGCGGTCCCGCCGGAGGTGTACCGCAGTGGTCCGGTGCGCTCGCTGGAGAACTCCGCCATCGACTACGCGTGCCTGCTCAACGACATCTTCTCGTACCAGAAGGAGATCGAGTACGAGGGCGAGATCCACAACGCCGTCCTGGTCGTGCAGAACTTCTTCGGCGTGGACTATGCGGCCGCGCTCGCCGTCGTCCACGACCTGACGACCCAGCGCATGCAGCAGTTCGAGCACGTGATCGCACACGAACTGCCGGTCCTCTACGACGACTTCCGGCTCTCGGAGGAGGCACGGGCCGCCATGGACGGTTATGTGCTCGACCTGCAGAACTGGCTGGCCGGCATCCTGCACTGGCACCGGAACGTCGACCGCTACAAGGCCGAGTGGCTCGGCCGCCGCGCCCACGGCTTCCTGCCCGACCGGGCACCCGCCGTGCCCGCCCTGGCGCTCGGCTGACGGTCGCCGAATCTTCTCGTCCGGAATCGGGCATTCAGGGAACTTCGGTGAGTCCTCGGGAGTCTTGTGGAGTAAGGGGAACAACGGACCACGAACACACGGGGGTGTTCGGCCTTGACCGAGACCATCGAGAGGCTCACCGGAGAGACCACGGGGGCCGGCGCAGGGGAGCGGGAGAGGACGCCCGAGACGGCGCCCGGGACCTACGGACTGACGCCGTACATCGCGCCGTTGACCGTGCCACCGGTCCTGCGGCCCGCCGCCGGCGACGTCCTGCGCGAGACCGAGGTCGCCCTGCGCCCGGCCTGGGTGCGCCTGCACCCGCAGTTGCCGCCGACCCTGATGTGGGGCTACGACGGACACGTCCCGGGCCCGACCATCGAGGTGCGGCGCGGCCGGCGGGTCCGCATCGCCTGGACCAACCGCATCCCCAAGGACAGCGAGTACCCGGTCACCTCCGTGGAGGTGCCGCTGCGCACCGACGGCCGCCCGCAGGCCACCACCGAGCCCGGCCGCGAGGGCGTCGAGCCGAACAAGGACGTCGCCGCCCTGCCCGCCTGGTCGGTGACCCACCTGCACGGCGCGCAGACCGGCGGCGGCAACGACGGCTGGGCGGACAACGCCGTGGGCTCCGGCGACGCCCAGCTGTCGGAGTACCCGAACGACCACCAGGCGGCCCAGTGGTGGTACCACGACCACGCGATGAACATCACCCGGTGGAACGTGATGTCGGGCCTGTACGGCACCTACCTGGTGAGGGACGACGAGGAGGACGCCCTCCACCTGCCCTCCGGCGAGCGGGAGATCCCGCTCCTCATCGCCGACCGCAACCTCGACACCGACGAGGACGGCCGCCTCAACGGCCGGCTGCTGCACAAGACGGTGGTCGTCCAGCAGCGCAACCCGGAGACGGGCAAGCCGGTCTCCGCCCCGTTCACCGGCCCGTACACCACGGTCAACGGCCGTATCTGGCCGTACGCCGACGTGGACCCGGCCTGGTACCGGTTCCGGCTGGTCAACGCCTCCAACGCGCGCATCTTCGAGCTCGTCCTGATCGACGAGGACGGCGAGCCGGTGCCGGGGACCGTCCACCAGATCGGCAGCGACGGCGGCCTGCTGCCGCGCCCGGTGCCGGTCGACTTCGACGCGGAGCTGCCCGCCCTGACCGCCGCGCCGGCCGAGCGCTTCGACCTGCTGGTGGACTTTCGCGGGCTGGCCGGACGGACGCTCCGCCTGGTCAACAAGGGCCCGAACCAGCCGGCGGGCGTGCCCGACCCGGCCGGAGACGTGCCCTGCCCGCCTGTGCTGGAGTTCCGGGTCGGCGAGAGCTGTGAGGAGGACACCTTCGAACTGCCCGAGGTGCTCTCCGGCTCCTTCCGCCGCCTCACCCACGACATCCCGCACGGCCACCGCCTGATCCTGCTCACCCCGCCCCCCGCCAAGGGCGCCGGCGGGCACCCGGAGATATGGGAGATGACCGAGGTCCAGGACACCGCCGGTCTCCAGCTCCCGGCCGACGGCATCGTCCAGATCACCGGACCCGACGGCACCACGAAGACGTACCGGCGCACCGCGCGGACGTTCAACGACGGGCTCGGCTTCACGATCGGCGAGGGCAGCCACGAGCAGTGGAGCTTCCTCAACCTGGGGCCCGTCGTCCACCCCATGCACATCCACCTGGCCGACTTCCAGCTGCTGGGCCGGGACGCCTACGACGTCTCCGGCTTCGACCCGGCGGCAGGCGGCACCCGCACCCCGATCCGCTACGACGCGGCGACGACGATCCCGCTCGCGCCCAACGAGCGCGGCCACAAGGACGTCTTCCGGGTCCCGGGCAGCCAGATGCTGCGGGTCATGGGCCGCTTCGACGGCGCGTACGGCCGGTTCATGTACCACTGCCACCTGCTGGAGCACGAGGACATGGGCATGATGCGGCCCTTCGTCGTCATGCCGCCCGAGGCCCTGAGGTTCGACCACGGCGGGGCGCACGGCGGCCACGGCGAGGGCCACACGGGCTGAGGCCGGGCGAGGGTCACACCGGCAGGGCGGCCCGGGCCGCCGCGTGCTCGACCGCGGCTCGCGCCAGTGCCCGGATCATCGGGTGCGGGTGGGAGCCGTCGCCGGCCAGCTCGGGCTGGAACAGCGAGGCCAGGAAGAACGGATGGCCGGGCAGCTCGGCCATCCGGACATGACCGTCCTCGTCGTGGCCGGAGAACCGCAGCCCGTGGGCGCGGAGCGTGTCGAGGTGGCGGGAGGGGCCGTAGGCGCAGAAGTACCGCTCCACCGTGCGCGCCGAGCCGATCACCGACGCGGCCAGCGAGCCGGGCTCGATCGTCACCGCGGCCTCGTGGCCCACCAGCGAGCAGGCCAGCGGCTCGATGAGCGGATCCGCGGCGGCCGGGTCGTTCTCGGCGTGCGCGACACCGGTCAGCCCGCACACGTTCCGGGCGTACTCCAGCAGCGCGTGCTGGAAGCCGCCGCACGTGCCCAGGAAGGGGATGCCCTCCTCGCGTGCGGTGCGCACCGCCGCGAGGACACCCGCCTCGCCGCGGTACGGGCTGCCCGGCAGCACCCACACGGCGTCGAACCCGCGCACCGCGCCCTCGTCCTCGGCGTCCTGCGAGGGGATCCAGTACGCGTCCAGGACCAGCCGGTCGCGGGCGGCCAGGGCGTCCAGCAGGAGCGGGACGCGGGTGTGCGAGACGACGTGCGGGGAGCGGTCCCCGACGAGGGCGAGGGTGGCTGTGTTCGTCATGGCCACCATCCTCGGTATGCCGGGCCGTTCACGTCCAACGATGGTTTGTGCACGGTCGATAAGCATCCCTGATGCAGTGGGATGCTGGGCGGCATGGACCCGCATCTGCTGCACACGTACGTCACCGTGGCGCGTCTCGCCTCCTTCTCGGAGGCCGCGCGCGAGCTGGGCTACACCCAGTCCGCGGTCTCCCAGCACATCGCCGCCCTCGAACAGGACCTGGGCACGCCCCTGCTGACCCGCCGGCCGGTAGCGCCCACCGCCGCGGGCGAGCGGCTGCTCGAGCACGCGGGTCCGCTGCTGCTGCGGCTCGACGCGGCCCGCGCCGACGTCGTCCGCATGGCCGCCGCGCCCCAGCACGGCCTGACCCTCGTCACCACCGCGACCGCGCTCGGCCCCGCCGTCCTCGGCGCGCTCCCGCCGGCCGGCGTCACCCTGCGCGTCCTCACCCGCGCGGAGATCCCCGCCGCCGTCGCCACCGGCACCGCCGACCTGGGCCTCGTCGACGGGCTGGCCGCGCCGAGCGATCCGCTGCGGCTGCCCGACGTGGCACCGCTGACCACGTACGGCGTCGCCGAGGAGCCCGTCAGTGTCCTGCTGCCAGCCGGACACCCCCTCGCCGCCCGCCCCGGCCTGCGCCTCGGCGACCTCCGCGACGCCCGCTGGCTCGACGCGCCCGACGCGGCCCTCCCGCTCGCCCACCTGCGCACCGCGACCGCCGGCGGCGCCTTCCGGGCCGCCCTGCGCTACGAGGGCACCGACGTCCGCACCCTCACCGCCCTCACGGCCGCCGGACACGGCCTCACCCTGCTGCCCCGCTCGGCAGCCACGGCCCACCCCGGCACGACCGCCGTCCCCCTCACCGCCCCCCGCCTCGTCCACCGCACCGAACTCCTCCACAGCGGCAGCCCCGGTGGCGCGGCGGCGGAGGTGATGCGGCGGCTGGTGGACGGAGGGTGACGGCGGTGCGGGTCACGCCCACGGCCATGACTACCCTCGGCCACCCTTCGGCCATTCTCACTCGTTCGTGTCTCGTCGCGGACCGTCGCCCCGGGTAGAGCACCAGCCGGAGGCGAGCGAACCATGGAACAGACTGCGTTGCGGCCCAAGCCGATGCCAGGTCAGGACCGGCGGGAGGACGGGACCCCGGGCCCCGCCCGCCGGCCGCATGCCGCGCCCCGGCGCGGACGGCGGTTGCGGACCCTGCTGTTCGGCCTGTGCGCCGGCATGGTGCTAATGCTCTCCGGCGTCGGCATCGGCACGGTCGGGGCCACGGTGATCGGCATGAGCAGACTCGCCGAGCTGCAGCGCAAGGCCCCGCCCGCCCCCTCGGCCGACGCCGCCCCCGCGGCCACCTCCGCCCCCGCCCCGGCCGAGCCCGGCGCGACACTGGGCGTGGAGGCCGTCGACGCGGAGAAGGCGGGCGCACTGGTGGTGGGCGTGCACGTGCCCGGCCCCGGCTACGCGGCCGGCCTGGTCCGCGGGGACGTCGTGCTGCAACTCGGCGCGGCCCGCGTCGACACCGCCGCCGACCTCGCCCGCGCCGTCACCCGGGCCCGGCCCGGAAAGGCGCTGCTCCTCACCGTGCGCCACAGCAGCGGCGGCTACCAGCAGTTGACGGTGACCCCCGCGGTGGTGATCTGACCGAGCCGCGCCCCGCCCGGGGCCGGACCGCCTCCGGAGGACCGGGTGCCGAGGCAGGAGCGACACCGGGAAGCCGGCCGCGGGCCCATGGCACCGGCGCCTGCCGTCTCGTACACACCGGGAAACCCGCTGGTCACCGTCCGTCCCGCGCGTCATCATGGGCCCATGCCGAGCCGCTTCCCCCCGGACCGCGGGACACCGGACCGCGGGACCGGCTCGCGTCGCCCCGCCCGGGCGGGCAGGATGCTGCCCGAGACGCCGTCGCCCCGTTTCCTCACCCGTGCCCGGAGGCCCGGATGACCGGTACCACGCCCGCGCCCTTCACCGCCGCCGACTACAGCGCCCGCATGGAGCGCGCCGCGCGCGCCGCCGCCGACGCCGGCCTCGCCGGGCTCCTCGTGGCCCCGGGGCCGGACATGGTGTGGCTCACCGGCTACACGCCCACCGCGGTCACGGAACGGCTCACCGTGCTGGTCCTCGCCCCCGGCCGGGACCCCGTGCTCGTCGTGCCCACCCTGGAGGCCCCGGACGCCGGGCAGGCGGCCGGTGCCACCGCGCTGACCCTGCGCGACTGGACCGACGGCAAGGACCCCTACGCCGTCACCGCCGGCCTCCTCGCCGACCGCGGCCGGTTCGGTATCAGCGACAACACCTGGGCGATGCACCTGCTGGGCCTCCAGCGGGCCCTGCCCGACACCTCCTACGCCTCCCTCACCGACGCCCTGCCCATGCTCCGCGCGGTGAAGGACGCGGCCGAGCTGGAACTCCTGGCAGCCGCGGGAGCGGCTGCCGACGCAACGTTCGAGGCGATCCGGAAGGTTCCCTTCGCCGGCCGCCGCGAGTCCGACGTCGGCCACGACCTCGCCGGCCTGCTGCGCCGCTTCGGCCACTCCCAGGTCGACTTCACGATCGTCGGCTCCGGCCCGAACGGTGCCAACCCGCACCACGAGGTCGGGGACCGCGTCATCCGGCCCGGCGACATGGTCGTCCTCGACTTCGGCGGCCTGAAGGACGGCTACGGCTCCGACACCACCCGCACGGTCCACGTCGGCGAGCCGACCGAGGAGGAGCGCCGGGTCCACGACGTCGTGCGCGCCGCCCAGGAGGCCGGCTTCCAGGCCGTACGCCCGGGCGCGGCCTGCCAGGAGGTCGACCGCGCCGCCCGCGCGGTGATCGCGGACGCCGGGTACGGCGAGTACTTCATCCACCGCACCGGGCACGGCATCGGCGTCACCACGCACGAACCGCCGTACATGATCGAGGGCGAGGAGCAGCCGCTGGTGCCCGGCATGTGCTTCTCCGTGGAGCCCGGCGTCTACCTGCCCGGCCGCTTCGGGGTGCGCATCGAGGACATCGTCACGGTGACCGAGGACGGTGGCCGCCGCCTCAACAACACCAGCCGTGAGATGGTCATAGTGGACTGAGAGGACCGAGGAGACCCACTCACGACGACACCCGGAACGGCGACGTGCGACCCATGACCCAGGCACCGACACCCACCGCGGGAACCGTCCGCAGACTGGTCCGTTCGCTGCTCGAGGAGGGCGGCGGCGACGGCACCGGGGGACCCGATGTGCGGCCCGTGACCGAGGAGCGCGAGCACACCTGGTGGATCGGCAGCCGCCATGTGCTGCGCCTCGCGCCCGACCGCGAGGCCTCCGTCCGCCGCCGCCGGGAACTGCGCCTGCGCGACCTGGTCCGCCCGCATGTGCCCGTCGCCGTTCCGACCAGCGTCGCGCACGGCGACTGGGCGCCCGGCCTCGCCTACACGCTCGACACCCGGGTGCCCGGCGGCACGGCCGACGAGTACGACGTCTCCGCCGTCGGCGAGGCCGATCTGGCAGGCCTGCTGAGCGGGCTGCGCGCGGTCCCCGCACGCCAGGCGGAGGCGCTCGGCGTGCCGCGCACGGCGCCGCGCTCCCTGGAGGCGCTGCGCCGGATGGCCGTGCACGCGGCCGAACGGCTCGCCGCCGCCGACGAGTTCGAGGCCGCCCGGCTGCAGCAGCTGACCCCGCCCGGCGCGGCCCAGCTCGCCGCGCAGCCCGGTACCGCCGTCCTGACCCACCACGGGCTGACCGGCGCGCACGTGGTGGTCAGCGCCGACGGCCGGGTGCGCGGCATCCTGGACTGGACCGCTGCGGCCCTCGGCGACCCCGCCGAGGACATCGCCGGACTCGCCGTCGCGGTCGGCTCCCCGGCTGCCGTCCGGGCCGCCACCCTCGCCGGCTACGGCGCCCGCCCCTGCCTGCGCGGCCTGTGGCTGGCCCGCTGCGACACCGTCATCCGCCTCACCGACCACCTGGAGGGCCGCACCGGCGGCTCCCTGTCCCTGCTGCGCACCCAGCTGCGGCGCGCCTGGGAGCCGATCCTGCTGGAGCGGGTGACGGACTTCCAGGAGGACGAGCCGGAGCCCTGACACGGCCCCAGAGCCCCGCAGGGCCCTGTCCCGGACCGCGGGCAGACCGCAAGGTCCTGCGCGGGCCACAGGGCGCCTCAGGGCTGTGTCAGCACCACGCACGACTCCCCGGGCACCTGGAGCAGCCCGTCCTGGCCCGGTGCCCCTACCGGGTCCCAGGCCGCGAGGACCTCCACCCGGCCGGTGCCCAGCGGGATCGCCGCCTCCTGCCGGCCCAGGTTCACCGCCACCCGTACGTCCCCGCGCCGGAAGGCCAGCCAGCGGGCGTCCGCGTCGTACGCCACCTTCGTGTCGGCGAGGTCCGGGTCGGTGAGGTCGGGCTGTTCCCGGCGCAGCGCGATGAGCCGGCGGTACCAGGCCAGCACGCGCGCGTGGGGCTCGCGTTGCGGCTCCGACCAGTCCAGGCAGGACCGTTCCCGGGTCGCCGGGTCCTGCGGATCGGGTACGTCCTCCTCGGCCCAGCCGTGCGAGGCGAACTCCCGCCGCCTGCCTCGCCGTACCGCCTCGGCCAGCTCGGCGTCGGTGTGGTCGGTGAAGAACTGCCAGGGCGTGCTCGCCGCCCACTCCTCGCCCATGAACAGCATCGGCGTGAACGGCGCGGTCAGCGTCAGCGTGGCCGCGCAGGCCAGCAGGCCGGGGGAGAGGCGGGCGGAGAGCCGGTCGCCCTGGGCGCGGTTGCCGACCTGGTCGTGGGTCTGGCTGTAGCCCAGCAGCCGGTGCCCGGCCACCCGCGCGCGGTCCAGCGGCCGGCCGTGACCACGGCCCCGGAAGCTGGAGTAGGTGCCGTCGTGGAAGTAGCCGCCGGTGAGCGTCTTGGTGAGCGCGCCGAAGGGGTCCCGCGCGAAGTCGGCGTAGTAGCCCTGCGACTCACCGGTCAGCGCGGTGTGCAGGGCGTGGTGGAAGTCGTCGTTCCACTGCGCGTGCAGGCCGAGGCCGTTCTCCGCGCGCGGGGTGATGAACCGCGGGTTGTTCAGGTCCGACTCGGCGATCAGGAACAGCGGCCTGCCCACCTCGTCGGCCAGGCCGTCCACGGCCGCCGACAGCTCCTCGAGGAAGTGGCACGCGCGCGTGTCGTACAGACTGTGCACCGCGTCCAGCCGCAGCCCGTCGATCCGGTAGTCCCGCAGCCACGCCAGCGCACTGCCCACGAGGAACGCGCGCACCTCGTCCGAGCCGGGCGCGTCCAGGTTCACCGCCGAGCCCCACGGGGTGGTGTGCGTGTCCGTGAAGTACGGCCCGAACCGCGGCAGATAGTTGCCCGACGGGCCCAAGTGGTTGTGCACGACGTCCAGGACGACGCCCAGCCCGAGCTCGTGCGCCCGGTCGACGAAGCGTTTCAGTGCCTCGGGACCGCCGTAGGGCTCGTGCACCGCCCACAGCGACACGCCCTCGTACCCCCAGCCGTGCCGCCCCGGGAAGGGACACAGCGGCATCAACTCCACATGTGTCAAGCCCAGTTCCACCAGGTGCTCCAGCCGGGCCGCGGCGGCGTCCAGGGTGCCCTCGCGGGTGTACGTGCCCACGTGCAGCTCGTACAGCACCGCGCCCGGCAGCCCGCGCCCCGGCCACTGCGCGCGCCACGCGTGGCGCCCGTGGTCCACGACCGCGCTCAGCCCGTCCGGGCCGTCCGGCTGGCGGCGCGAGCGCGGGTCGGGCAGTACGGGCCCGTCGTCCAGCGCGAACCCGTACCGCGCGCCGTCCTGCGCCTCCGCCTCGCCCGTCCACCACCCCTCGCGCGCGGGATCACGCGCCAACGCGCGCGTGGTGCCCTCGCAATGAAGCGTCACTCGGTCTGCCTGCGGTGCCCACACCTCGAACTGCACGGACGGTTCCCCTTCGTCTGCTCACCGTGATGTCCCGCGTGTCCATCGTGCCGTTCCGGACGATCAATGCGCTTTCGAATTCGCCCTTTGGCGGCAGGTGTCGCGGAAGTACCCCCACACCGGCACCGATTCCGTGATTTCTGGACACCCGGGGTTCACTGCCCGACAATCACCAGCGTGACGTCGTCCTTCGAGTTCTCCACCTACCCCGCGCGCCTGTCCGACGCGGAGCGGGACAAGGCGCTGCAGGTGCTGCGCGACGGCGTCGCCCTGGGCCGGCTCTCGCACGACACGTTCGTGCGCCGCATGGAGCTGGCGCTCGCCGCGCGCCGCTCCGACGAACTCGCCGCCCTCGTCGCCGACCTGCCCCGGGAGAACCGGTTCTCCCGCGCGGTCCTCGGCACCGTGGAGGCCGTCTCCGGGTTCACCGTGCGGCTGCGCCGCGCCTGGCAGGCCGAGCGGCTGCCCAAGCTGCTGCTGCCGCACCCGTCGCACACCCACCCGCTGCGCATCGGCCGCGACCCCGCGAACGGGCTGCGCCTGAACCACGAGACCGTCTCCCGCGTGCACGCCGAACTCCGCCGTCAGGGCGGCCTGTGGATCCTCAGGGACCTCGGCTCCACCAACGGCACCACCGTCAACGGCCGCCGCGTGATCGGGGCGGTCGTCGTCCGCGAGGGCGACCAGGTGGCCTTCGGCCGGGCGGCGTTCCGGCTCGCGACCGGCTGACCCCGCCCGATCCCGTTCGAACTGGATCCCGATCGCGCGCGCGTCCCCTCCCGATCGGGTGAGCCCCACTGCGGAAGCCGGGCCGCCGTGCCGATGGAACGGGTATGACGTACCTCACCAGAGCGGCAGCGGCGGCAGGCGCCCTGCTGGCCGCCGCCGGCCTTCTCACCGCGGGCCCGGCCCGGGCCGCCTCCCGTGACATGCTCCCGGGCACCTGGCTCTACCTGGCGGTCACCAAGGGCGATGCCCGGTCCTCCGACACCCGCGGCACGCTGCTGCTGTGCGACCCGCCCCTGGGGCACGCGCACGCGACCGAGGCGTGCGCCGACCTGTCCGCCGCCGGCGGAGACATCAGCCGCATCCCGGCCGCGGACGTTTTCTGCCCGATGATCTTCGCGCCGGTGACCGTCCACGCGCGCGGGCGCTGGAACGGCCGGTCGGTCGACTTCCGGGAGACGTACACCAGCATGTGCGTCATGAGGGCGCGCACGGGGTCGGTCTTCACGCTGGACGACTGACCGGCGCTCCACGGCCGGGCGGTGCGGGCCGGCTCACCACGCCTGCTCGCGTGCCTGCTGCGCCGCCACCAGCACCGTCCGGGACTGATGCTCCACCTGGTGCTCCAACGGCACCCAGCGGGCCCTGAAGCGCTCCGCGAAGGCGTCGCACCAGGTCGCCACGAGCTGCTCCAGGCGGGGTGCCGCCCGGTCGTCCGTCTCCCGCAGCACCCGCAGCAGCATCGCCGCCGCCCGCAGCGGCAGCCGCCGCCCGAAGGCGTCCACGCTGCCGACGTAGGCCATCGTCGTGCCCGCCGGGGAGGTGTGGGTCCAGTCCTCGGCCAGGCCCGGGATCAGCTCCAGTGCCCACCGCGCGGCCCGCAGCAGCGGCCCGTCCACGCCCTCCAGCCGGGGCAGCGCCTCGGCGAGGATCCGCTCCACCTCCCGCGCGTCCCGCAGCAGCCGCGCGGCCAGCCGCCGCATGGCCGCCGCCGGTGCCGGGTGCGGCGCCGGGTCGTCCACCAGGTCGCTGGCCCACATCGGCACCTCCACCACGGCCGTCAGACCGCCGTACCGGTGGGCGTGGTACCAGGTGCTGTGCCGGGCGTCGTCCGGCATGCTCGGATACGCCACGCCGGACTCGGGACCGGGCATCACGTGCACCCCGGGGCCGGAGGCCGGCCAGCCCGCCGCGTCCGAGGCCCCCGTCTCCACCGGGATGTGCAGTTCCGCCGCGGACTTGGCGAACGGCTCGGCGAGACCCGGCACGTCCTTGGTCAACTGCACCCAGCTGCCGCCCAGGTCGGTGCCGTGCAACGTCACCTGGAGATACGGGCGCAGCTCGTCGATCACCCCGGTCAGTGCCCGCGTCTCGGGCGGCAGCCGGTCCGGCGGCAGCACCGAGGGCGACCACTCCGGCTGCTCCGCGCCCGTCGGCCGGTAGAAGCCGAGGTGGTAGTCGAGCAGACTGCGCGGGGCCGGGGTGACGTGCAGACTCGCGCCGTCCGGGTCCGCGCACAGCAGGAAGTGCCAGGAGGTGCCCGTCCGCAACTCGCGCTCCGCCAGCACTCTTTCGGCAAGCACCCGCAGGGTGGAGCCGCCCGTCGGCTCGTTGGCGTGCGCGCCCGCCACCACGAGCACCGCACGGCGGGCGTGCCCCACCGACAGCAGGTGCAAGGGTCTTCCCGCGCGCGAGACGCCCACCTGACGCAGCGCGCACAACCCGGGTTCCTGCGCCGCCAACCCCTGAGCGGAGGCGACCAGTTCGGGAACGCTGGGATAGCGCAGCTCCGGCAGTGGACTCACCCCCGACTTGTCCGCCCGGCTTCGCCCTCCCAGTCCCGCACGCGACGGGGCAACTGTCAAGCATGCGGCGGCGGAGGCTCCCGGGGGCGCCCGGACGCAGGGGCCCGCCCCCGTACGGGCCACTGCGTTCCGTGGGTTCACTGCTGGTGCAGAGCGCGTCCCGCGAGTGTCAGGAACACCTCGCCCACCGCCTCCGACAGCGTGGGGTGCGGGTGCACATGCCGGGCGACGTCCGCGGGCTCGGCGTCCCAGCCGACGATCAGCTGGCTCTCGGCGATCATCTCCGACACGTGGGGGCCGACCAGGTGCACGCCGAGCACCTGCCCGCCGCCGGCCTCCGCCACGACCTTCACCAGGCCGCCCTGCCCGTGCACCATGCCCTTGGCGACGGCGGTCAGCGGCATCGTGCTGACGTCGACCTCGTGCCCGCGCGCGCGTGCCCCGGCCTCGGTCAGTCCCACCGAGGCGGTCTGCGGCGCGGAGTACGTCACCCGGGGCACGGCCGCGTAGTCCACCGGCGCCGACGGCAGCCCGGCCAGCGTCTCGGCCACCAGCAGGCCCTCCGCGAAGGAGGCGTGGGCGAGGCCGAGCGAGGGCGCCGGCAGCAGGTCGCCGACCACGTGCACGCCCGGCACGGCCGTCTCCAGCCGGTTCCAGTCCGCCGGTACGACGAACCCCCGCTCGTCCGTCGTCAGCCCGGCCGCGGCCAGGCCCAGCCCCTCGGTGACCGGCGCCCGGCCGACGGCCACCAGCAGCCGGTCCGCCGCCACCGTCCGGGTCTCGCCCCGCGCGGTGCGCACGCGCGCGCGTACGCCGTGCTCCAGCAGCTCCGCGTCCAGCAGCCGGGCGCCCGCCTGCACGTCGATCCCGCGCTTCTTCAGACCGCGTGTCAGGTGCCGGCTCACATCGGCGTCCTCCAGCGGCACGATCCGGTCGGCGGCCTCCACCAGGGTGACCTCCGCGCCCATGGACCGGTGGAAGGAGGCGTACTCCACGCCGATCGCGCCGCCGCCCAGGACCAGGACGGACGCCGGGAGCCCCGGCGCGAACAGGGCGTCGTCACTGGTCACCACGCGCCGCCCGTCCGGTGCGAGCCCCGGGAGCGTGCGCGGCCGTGAACCGGTCGCGAGAACGATCCCACGGCGCGCGGTGAGATCCTGCACGCCCGGTGTGAGAGCACCACCCGCGCCCGGCGCGTCGTCCGCGCGCACCCCCTCCACATGGACCGTGCGCGTTCCCGTCAGCCGCGCGCTGCCCCGCACCACCCGCACGCCCGCGTGCGCGAGATGCGCCTCCACGCCCTTGTGGTTGCGCGCCACGATGTCGTCCCGCGTGGCGACCAGCGCCCCCCAGTCGACGGAGTCCACGGACGCCTTCACGCCCCAGCGTTCGCGGGCCTCGGCGATCCCGTCGACCAGCTCGGCGGCGTGCAGCATCGCCTTGCTCGGGATGCAGCCCCGGTGCAGACACGTCCCGCCGACCTTGTCACGCTCGACCAGGACGACGTCCAGCCCGAGTGCGGCGGCGCGCAGGGCGGTGCTGTAGCCGCCGGTGCCGCCGCCGATGACGATCACGTCGAATGTATGGATGCCCGTATCGATGGTCATGGCATCCACCTTCCGTCCACCCCTTGTCATGAGTCCAAGGCAATGTTGTTGTGGAATCCATGCAGGGTCTTCATGGGTGGACCATGCGGACGGAGAGGGGACGGGGAGTTGAGCCTGCGCCAGATGGAGTACTTCGTGACGGTCGTCCAGGAGGCGTCGTTCACGCGCGCGGCGGACGCCCTGCACGTCACCCAGCCCGCCCTCTCGCACCAGATCAAGGCGCTGGAGAAGTCGGTCGGCGGCGCCCTGCTGGAGCGGCTGCCCCGGGGCGTGCGCCTCACCCCCATGGGCCGCGCCTTCCTGCCGCACGCCGAACTCGCCGTCCGCAGCGCCGCGCAGGCCCGCCGCGCGGCCCGCGCCACCGTCGGCGCCGAGGGCGGCGAGCTGCATGTCGCGGCCCTGCACTCCATCGCGGTCGGCGCCCTGCCCGACGTCTTCGCCCGCTGGCGCACGGCCCACCCGAGGGTCCTGCTGCGCCTGCACGAGTTCGCCACCGCCGAGGCCCTGGAGGAGGCCGTGCAGCGCGGCACCGCCGACCTCGCCGTCGGCCCCGAGCCCGCCGGCCGGTCCGGCACCGTCGTGCCCGTCGGTGAGGAGGACGTCGTCCTCGTCGTGCCCTTCGACGACCGCCTCGCGGGCCGCACGACGGTCACGCTCCCGGAGCTCGCCGACCACCCGTGGATCCGCTGCGCCATGGAACCCGTCGTGCACGGCGAGCGCTTCCTCGACTGGGCCTGCGCGAAGGCCGGGTTCCGGCCCCGGACCGCCGTATGGACCGAGCACACCTCCACGGCCGTACGGATGGCCGCCGCCGGCGTCGGGGTGTGCGCCGCGCCCGCCCACATCGTGCGCGGCGCCGTCGGCGAGGACTGCGTGGTCCTCACCCCCGACCCGCCCTGGAAGCGCACCCTGGCCGTCTACGCGCGCGTGCCGCCCACCGGGGCCGCCGCGGCCTTCGTGGACCTCCTGTGCGCCGCCTGGCCGGCTCTGCGGGCCCCTGGGCCGTACGACGACTGCGAGCTGCCCGCCGTACCGGCCACCTGACCCGCGGCCCCTCAGTCCTCCGCGACCCGCTCCAGCAGCGCCACCGGGAGCCGGTCCAGAAGGTCCGCCACGCGCGCGTGGCCGGTGAACTCCCGTCCCGGAGTGAGCACGTCCGCCCAGCGGCCGGGCGGCAGCGGCAGCCGCGTCTCCCGCCAGCCGCCCGCCTCCGCGAGCCGCAGCGACAGCCGGGTCACCGCCGTGACCACCTCACCGGAGCGCGCGAACGCCAGGCAGTGCTCGGCCGCCGGGCCCTCGGCGGCCAGCGGGTCGTAGGACGCCTCCGCGCCGAACGCGTCCGGCCGCCGGGCGCGCAGCCGCAGCGCCGCCGCCGTCAGCGCGTCCTTCTCGCCGGGCACCTCCGGCGGGTACGCCGCCGGCCGCCGGTTGTCCGGGTCCACCAGCGCCCGGTACTCGCCCTCCGAGCCCTGGTACACGTCCGGTACCCCCGGCATCGTCAGATGGACCAGCGCGGTGCCGAGGACGTTGGCCCGGACCTGCGGCTCCAGCGCCTTGCGGAACGCGGCCACGCGCTCGCCGGACGGCCCGCACGGCCCGGCCGCGACGAACGCCGCCACCGCCTCCTCGTACGGCGGCTCCTGCTCCGTCCAGCTGGTGTACATGCCCGCCTCGCGCACGTGCTTCAGCAGCGCCTGCTGAACCCGTTCCTCCTCGGCCGGGCCCAGCCCGAACACCGTCTGCCAGGCCGCCCAGGCCAGCTGCCCGTCCGGCGCGCCCTCCTCGGCCAGGCTCACCTCGGCGAGCAACGCCGACCAGCGGTCCGGGCACTCGGTGAGGACCGCCAGCGCGGCGCGCACGTCCGCGCTGCGCTTGGTGTCGTGCGTGGAGACGACCGTACCGGTGAGCGGCCAGTCGCGCTGCACGCGCGCGCAGTACGCGTGGAACTCCTCCGGCGTCACGCCCGGACTGCCCGGATCGCCGCCCACCTCGGCCGTCGACAGCAACGGCACATAGCGGTAGAACGCCGTGTCCTCCACCGACTTGGCCCGCAGCGCCGACGCGGTCTGCGCGAACCGGGTGCGGAACTCCACCCGGTCGGCGTGGTCCCGCGCCGACGGGTCGCCGGGCGGCTCGACCAGCAGCCGGCGCACGATGCCGACGGCCTCGGCCTCCTCCGGCACCACGAACGCCAGCCGGGCCTCCTCGGCGGCCTCCTCGGTGATCACGGCGGCGGCGTCACCGGAGGCGTACGGCCGGTAGACCCGCATCCGCACCAGCAGCTCCTCCACGGCCGTGCGCAGCGCCCAGGGCGCGCGGTCGCGCAGCGACAGGTCGGGCGAGGCGGCGCACAGCCGGGCGGCCACGCGGGTGAGCCGGTCCGTCTCGGTGGCCAGTTCGTGGGTGAGCACCTTGTACGCGGCGCGCCGGACCGTGGCCTCCCAGTTGCCGCCCCGGTCCGTCTGCGGCGCCGCGAACGCCCGGTATCGGCCCAGCAGTTCGTACGCCCCGGTGCGGTCCGTGAACAGGCCGTCGACGTGCCGCAGGGCGTCGTAGCCCGTGGTGCCCGCGACGGGCCAGGAGGCCGGCAGGTGCTCGCCGTCGGCCAGGATCTTCTCCACGACCGTCCAGCGCCCGCCGGTCGCCTGGTGCAGCCGCGCCAGGTAGCCGTCGGGGTCGGCGAGTCCGTCGGGGTGGTCGATCCGCAGCCCGTCGACCACGCCCTCCGCCAGCAGCCGCAGGATCGTGCCGTGGGTGGCTTCGAACACCTCCGGGTCCTCCACCCGCAGCCCGATCAGCTCCGAGATGCTGAAGAACCGCCGGTAGTTCAGCTCGGTACGGGCCAGCCGCCACCACACCGGGCGGTACCACTGGGCGTCCAGCAGCTCGGGCAGCGGCAGGTGCTCGGTGCCGGGGCGGAGCGGGAAGACGTGGTCGTGGTAGCGCAGCACGTCGCCGTCGACCACCAGGTGCGCCAGCTGCGAGCCGATCGGGCCGCCGAGCACCGGCAGCAGCACCCGGCCGCCCTGCGCCTCCCAGTCGATGTCGAACCAGCGTGCGTACGGCGATCCGGGCCCCTCGCGCAGCACCTCCCACAGGACGCGGTTGTGCCGGGGCGACACCGCCATGTGGTTGGGGACGATGTCCACCACCAGGCCGAGGCCGTGCTCCCGCGCGGTGCGCGCCAGCGCGCGCAGCCCCTCCTCGCCGCCCAGCTCCTCGCGCACGCGCGCGTGGTCCACGACGTCGTAGCCGTGCGCGGAGCCCGGGACGGCCTCCAGGACCGGGGACAGATGCAGGTGCGAGACGCCGAGCGACGCCAGGTACGGTACGGCCGCTTCGGCGGCGGCGAACGGGAACGCGGGCTGGAGCTGCAGCCGGTAGGTGGCCGTGGGCACCGCCGGTCCGGGTCGCGCAGAAGTCATGGGAACCTACGTACCCCGCTCGCCGTCTTTTGTGTCATCGCTCCCCGTACGGACCCACACGCGTGCCCGCGGCGAGCGCCGGGGGCCCGGGACCGGAACCGGGTCAGGAGGTCGGGATCGGGTTCGAACCGGGCCAGGAGGTCGGGATCGGGTTCGCGGCGCGTCACCCGTCCGGTGGTCGTAAGGCGCGTGCGGGCCACGTGGCCCGCACGTCCTGCACGCGCGCGTGCGGGACGCCGCAGCCCCGTCAGGGCGGCTGCGCCGTCCCGCTGCGCACTCCGCTACGCCGGCCGTTGCAGCACCGTGAGGCTGCGGTCCGGCAGGGTGATGCGGTCCCCGGCCGCGACCTTCTCGCCCGTACCCGGCGGCACCCCCTCCGGCCGGGCCGTGTCGACCACCACCTGCCACTGCCGGCCGTGGTCGACCGGCACCAGGAAGTCCAGCGGCTCGGCAGAGGCGTTGAACATCAGCAGGAAGGAGTCGTCGGTGATGCGCTCCCCGCGCGGGCCGGGCTCGGAGATGGCGTTGCCGTTCAGGAACACCGTCAGCGCGGACGCCTGCGCCGAGTTCCAGTCCCGCTGCGTCATCTCACCGCCCTCCGGGGTGAACCAGGCGATGTCGGACAGCTCGTCGTGGGTGCCTTCCACCGGACGGCCGTGGAAAAAGCGGCGCCGGCGCAGGACGGGGTGGTCGCGGCGCAGCCACACCATCGCGCGCGTGAACTCCAGCAGGTCGCTCTCCAGCGACTCCGGCCAGTGCAGCCACGACAGCTCGTTGTCCTGGCAGTAGGCGTTGTTGTTGCCGCGCTGGGTGCGGGCGAACTCGTCGCCGTGGCTGATCATCGGCACCCCCTGCGACAGCATCAGCGTGGCGATGAAGTTCCGCATCTGCCGGGCGCGCAGCCGCAGCACCTCCTCGTCGTCGGTGTCGCCCTCCGCCCCGCAGTTCCAGGACCGGTTGTGGCTCTCGCCGTCCCGGTTGTCCTCGCCGTTGGCGCTGTTGTGCTTCTCGTTGTACGAGACGAGGTCGTGCAACGTAAAGCCGTCGTGGCAGGTGACGAAGTTGATGGAGGCGAGCGGCCGGCGGCCGTCGTCCTGGTAGAGGTCGGAGGAGCCGGTCAGCCGGGAGGCGAACTCCGCGAGCGTGCGCGGCTCGCCCCGCCACAGGTCCCGTACGGTGTCGCGGTACTTGCCGTTCCACTCGGTCCACAGAGGCGGGAAGTTGCCCACCTGGTAGCCGCCCTCGCCCACGTCCCACGGCTCGGCGATCAGCTTCACCTGGGAGACCACCGGGTCCTGCTGCACCAGGTCGAAGAACGACGACAGCCGGTCCACCTCGTGGAACTGCCGGGCCAGCGTGGCCGCGAGGTCGAAGCGGAAGCCGTCGACGTGCATGTCGGTGACCCAGTACCGCAGCGAGTCCATGATCAGCTGGAGCACGTGCGGGGACCGCATCAGCAGCGAGTTCCCGGTGCCCGTGGTGTCCATGTAGTAGCGGGGATCGTCCGCGAGCCGATAGTACGACGGGTTGTCGAGGCCCTTGAAGGACAGCGTGGGGCCCAGGTGGTTGCCCTCGGCGGTGTGGTTGTAGACCACGTCCAGGATGACCTCGATCCCGGCCTCGTGCAGCGCCCGGACCGCCGACTTGAACTCCAGCACCTGCTGGCCGCGGTCGCCCCAGGAGGCGTACGCGTTGTGCGGGGCGAAGAACCCGATGGTGTTGTAGCCCCAGTAGTTGTTCAGGCCCATGTCGACCAGCCGGTGGTCGTTGACGAACTGGTGAACGGGCATCAGTTCGAGCGCCGTCACCCCGAGCTTGACCAGGTGTTCGATGATCGCCGGATGGGCGAGGGCCGCGTAGGTGCCGCGCAGCTCCTCGGGCAGCCCCGGGTGACGCATGGTCAGGCCCTTGACGTGGGCCTCGTAGATCACGGTGTGGTGGTACTCGGTGCGCGGCGGGCGGTCGTCGCCCCAGTCGAAGTACGGGTTGATCACCACGGAGGTCATGGTGTGCGGCGCCGAGTCCAGGTCGTTGCGCCGGTCCGGCGCGCCGAAGTGGTAGCCGTACACCTCCTCGCCCCACCGGACCGAGCCGCTGACCGCCTTCGCGTACGGGTCGAGCAGCAGTTTCGCCGAGTTGCAGCGCAGCCCGCGCCCGGGGTCGTACGGGCCGTGCACCCGGAACCCGTACCGTTGCCCCGGCATCACGCCCGGCACGTACGCGTGCCGCACGAACGCGTCGCTCTCGCGCAGTTCCACCGCCGTCTCCGAGCCGTCGTCGTGCAGCAGACACAGCTCTACTCGGTCCGCGGCCTCCGTGAAGACCGCGAAGTTGGTTCCGGCGCCGTCATAGGTGGCGCCGAGCGGATACGCCTCTCCAGGCCAGACCTGCATGGATACGACTCTCCCAGGTGTGCCGTCCGGGTGGGGCCGCGTTGGCCCCGCGTCTCGTCCGAAAGTGAGGCAACCTCCCGTGGCTCACCCGCCCTCTTATCCGGTGACCAGTGCGCACGGCGGTTCTGGTACCCGCCGTACGCCGAACCAGCGGGGCAGACACGCAATCCCGGGGACCAAGGGGAGCAGGGGGAAGATGTGCGCGAGAAAGTCCACCGTCATCTGGGCAAAGTACTGACCGGCGCGGCCCTGGCGGCGGCGGGGACCGCCGCCATGGTCGCGGTCACCCTGCCGGGCACGGCGGGCGCGGACGACTCCGGCGGGGCCGGCGGCGGTACGCGGGCCGCGCGGCAGTCCGGGCAGGGCCAGGACGCCGCACCGCCCGGCGTCGTCGAGCAGGCACCCGCCGAGGCGAAGCGGGGCACCGGACGGGATCCGCTCACCGACGACGAGATCCGGCGGGTCGAGAAGATCGCCGAGGCCGGACGGCTTTCGGCCACGGGCCGGGACGTCGCCGGAGACCGCGGACCGCAGCGGCTGAGCACCGACCTCGCCGAGCCCGAGGCGGCCGAGGCCGACGACCCGGACGCGCCGCGGCGGGCCGACGTGACCTTCTACGACTACAGGCACGACACACTCGTCACCAAGACCGTCAACCTGAGTACCGGCAAGGTCGAGCACACCGGCACCCGGCGCGGTGTCCAGCCGCCGCCGACCCGCGCGGAGAGCGCCGAGGCGGCCCGGATCCTGATCGCCGGCCCGCTGGGCGCCGGCCTCAAGGCGGACTACAAGGACGCCACCGGCAAGGAACTCACCTCACCGGACCAACTGGAGCTGAGCGGCGGGATCTACGAGGCCTCGCGGGGCGCCCAGCCCGCCGTGCTCGACCGGTGCGGCGAGCACCGGTGCGTGCGCCTGTTCACCAAGGTCCGCAACGGGCCCTGGATCGACACCAGGGACCTGGTGATCGACCTGAGCACCCGCAAGGCCGCCGCCCTCGACCGCGGCTGACCGGCCGCCGCCCGCCTTTCCCACCGAACCTCCGGCAAGGGAGTCACCTCTTCATGCCCGAAAAGCACCTGACCGGCGGCGCGCGGGGCCTCGGCCGTGCCGCCCGCAAGAGCGCGGCCGTCGCCCTGTCCCTCGCGGCGCTGGCCGCCGGCGCCACGACGGTCGCCGGCCCGGCCGCGGCCCGGCCGCGGACCGCGCCCGCGGCGGCCCCCGGCTGCAGCGCCGCCCACACCATCGAGCAGAAACTCACCACCGGCACGACCTGGCGGATGTGCTGGGGCTACGACAGCAAGGCCGGGCTCGTCCTGCAGAACGTCTCCTACCAGCCCAAGGGCGAGAACAAGCCGATCAAGGTCCTCAACAGCGCGAGACTCGGCCAGATCCACGTCCCGTACGACGACGGGAAGCACGAGTACTACGACCTGACGGGCCAGACCTTCGCCCAGGACCTGATGGACCTGTCGCCCGGCGAGTGCCCCGGCGGCACCATCAAGACCGTCAAGGTCCCCGACGGCGACCCGCGCCACCCGAACGTCAAGGGGCTGTGCACCACCACCCGTTCGCGTGGTCACGCCTACCGGATGCACGACCTCTTCCAGTCGGGCAGGACCTACCAGCAGCAGGGCAAGGACCTGCTGGTCTACACCGTCAACCAGGTCGGCTGGTACGAGTACATCAGCGAGTGGCGCTTCCAGGACGACGGCACGATCACCATGAACGTCGGTGCGACCGGCAGCCTGTCCTGGGAGGACTACAACGCCCAGGACGGCCGCGGCTGGCCGATCGGCAAGGGCGCCCGGGACTACTCCACCAGCCACAGCCACAACGTCTTCTGGCGGCTGGACTTCGGCCTGGACGGCTCGTCCGGCACGAAGGTCGAGCAGTACGACTCGACCGTCAGCGCCCCCTCCGGCACGCAGGAGGGCCCGACCGCCAAGACCGCCCGCACGAAGGTCACCAAGGAACTCGCCGGTGACTACAAGGCCTACCGCTGGTGGCGGGTGGTCAGCGCGACCGGCAAGAACAAGGACGGGCACGCCCGTTCGTACGAGCTGGTTCCGGGGCCCACCACCAAGTACCCGGGGCGCGACTTCACCAAGCACGACATGTACGTGACCGAGTACGACAAGTGCGAACTGTTCGCCAGCAAGAACCTCGCCTGCGCCACCGGTCACCCGAAGTCCGTCGACCAGTGGGTCAACGGCCAGAGCCTCACTCACCCGGTGGTCTGGATGAACGTCGGCTTCCACCACATCGCCCGGGACGAGGACCAGCAGCCCATGCCCGTGCACTGGCAGGGCTTCTCCATCGCCCCACGGGACGTCACGGCTATGAATCCGCTCACTCCGAAGGAACTGGCATGGCAGAACGGGCACTGGGAACAGCTTAGTTGAGCTGAGCAGTCGGGAAACCGACCTGCCCATCCGGCTGCACCGCCGACCGCTTGCGGAGTACCCTTCCTTGATCGTTGAGACGGGAAAGGCCCGGGGGAGCGGAAGGCGGTGCACGGGTGGGCTCGGGAGGGCTGGAGCTGCCTCCTGGTGACGAGGGTCACGAGGGGAACTCCGCAGACGTCCCGCCCGGCGCGGTGTCCCTGGCCCGGCCGATGGACGCGGGATCCATCGGGCCGGAGCTGGACTGGGACGCCGACGCCTGGCGCGAGGTGCGCACCCGCGCCCAGCGGGCGGGCCGGGCCTACATCTGGCTGAACCTCGTCGAACAGCGGCTGCGCGCCGTCGTGGCGGCCGTACTGCGGCCCATCTACGAGCCCGTCCACGGCGACGAGTGGGTGGTGGCCGCGGCCGGTCCGGCCGGGCAGGAGTGGGTGCAGCGCGCGGTCGCCGTCCGCGAGGTCAGCCGCCGCAAGGGCTACCTGCTCGACCCGGCCGACGACAACGTGCTCAGCTTCCTCACCCTGCCGCAGCTGCGCGAGCTCGTGGTGCAGCACTGGCCGTGCTTCGAGCCGTACTTCGACGAGCGCCGGGACCTGGAACTCGCCCTGGACGAACTGGAGGTGACGCGCAACGTCGTCTCCCGCAACCGGGCCCTGTCCGAGGCGGTCCTCGGCCAGGCCGAGCGGGCCTCCGCCCGGCTGCTGGAGATGCTCGGCGCGGGCGGGGACGTCCCCTCGGCGCGCCGGCTGCCCGTCGACGCGGTCGAGGACCTGGTCGGCGACCGGTACGCCGACGTCGTCGCGGTGCACGCCGACCGGGTGCGGCTGCTGCGCCAGTTCCCGGCCGAGGACATCTTCGGCGGCGCCCGCCGGCTCGACGCCATCGGCATCGGCCTCAACCTGCTGGTGCAGAACTTCTCCGGGCGGCGCCTGGTCCGGCTCGCCGAGTCCGGCTGCCGGGTGCGGCTGCTCTTCCTCAACCCGGCCTCCAGCTCGGTCAAGCGCCGCGAACGGGAACTCGGGATGAAGCGGGGCGAACTGAGCCGCTCGGTCGAGATGAACATCCTGCACATGCGCCGGGTGCGGTCCCGGCTGCGCGACCCGGGCGCGTTCGAGATCCAGGTGTACGACGAGACGCCCCGCTTCACCGCGTACCTGGTGGACGGCGACGGCGCCGACGGGATCGGCGTGGTGCAGTCCTATCTGCGCGGGGCGCGGGGGATGGAGTCGCCGGTGCTGGTGCTCCGCAACGGCAGCAAGCTGGTCAAGTCGGACGACGTGGGTGAAGCCGGACTCTTCCCGACGTACCGCGAGGAATTCGAGCTGGCGTGGGCGGATTCGCGCCCGGTGTCCTGAACTGTCCGTGCCGGCAAGCGGAACGCAGTCCTCGGATTGTCAGTGCCGCGTGCGATGGTGGAAGCCACTGGGGGAAAGCACCACCAAGAAGGGGGGCCGCCCATGGGCTGGCACCGGGAGCTGCTGATCGGCTTCGACCTGGAGACGACCGGGACCGATCCGCATGCGGCGCGGATCGTCACGGCTGCCGTGATCGAGGTCAGGGCCGGCGAGCCCATGGGGCGCCGGGAATGGCTGGCCGATCCGGGCGTGGAGATCCCGGCCGACGCGGTCGCCGTCCACGGCATCAGCAACGAACGCGCGGCGGCCGAGGGCCGTCCGGCCGACCAGGTGGCCGACGCCCTCGCGGACGTCCTGGTCGCCCACTGGAAGACCGGTGTCCCGGTGGTCGCCTACAACGCGGCCTTCGACCTCACCCTGCTCTCGGCCGAACTGCGGCGGTACGAGCTGCCGTCGCTGACCGACCGGCTCGGCGGTGCCCGCCCCGCCCCGGTCATCGACCCGTACACCATCGACCGCTGGGTCGACCGCTACCGCCGCGGCAAACGCAACCTGGAGGCGGTCTGCGCCGAGTACGGCATAGTCCTCGGCGCGGCCCACAACGCCACCGCCGACGCCCTCGCCGCGGCGCGGCTCGCCTCCGCGATAGCCGAGCGCCACCCGAAGATCGCGTCCCTGGGCCCGGCCGAGCTGCACCAGCGGCAGATCGAGTGGTACGCGGACTGGGCGGCCGACTTCCAGGCGTTCCTGCGCCGCAAGGGGGAGGCGGACGCGGTGGTCGACGGCACATGGCCGCTGCGGGAGCTGACCGAGGGCCAGCCCGCATAACCGCTTGCCGGCCGCGGACGTGCCGTGGCCCTCAGAAGGGATACCACCGCACCGTCGCGTCCCCGTCCCGCAGCGACGCCACCCGGCGCTCGAACTCGGCCAGCGCCTTCGGGTTGCTCGGGGCGTGCTGGGCCACCCACGCGCAGCTCGCCGTCTCCCGGGCGCCCCGCAGCACGGCACAGCCCTCCCACTCGCGCACGTCCCAGCCGTACGCCTCGGTGAAGGAGTCGTAGGCCTGGGCGGGCAGCCCGTAGCGGTCGCGGGAGAGGGCCATGACCACCAGGTCGTGCTCGCGCAGATCGGCGGAGAACGTCTCCAGGTCGACCAGGACCGGCCCGTCCGGCGCCACGTGCACATTGCGGGGCAGCGCGTCGCCGTGGATCGGACCCGGCGTCAGACGCGGCGTCAGCGCCGCCGCCTGGGCCGCGAAGCCGTCGCGGCGCGCCCGCAGGTAGGCCGCGTCCTCCGGGTCGATCGCGTCGCCCGCGAGCCGCAGCCAGCGTTCCACACCGCCCAGCAGGTCGCGGGGCGGCAAGCCGAAGGGAGGAGAGGGGAGTGCGTGCACCCTGCGCAGCAGTCCGGCCAGGTCCCGCGGCTCGGCGGGCCGTACGGGGTCCGGCAGCCGGTGCCACACGGTCACCGGACGGCCGTCCACCAGCAGCGGCTTCGGCTCGGCGGCCCGGACCGCCGGGACGCCGGCCTCGGCCAGCCAGCCGGCGACGGCCAGCTCGCGCTCGGCCCGCGCCAGCAGTTCGGCGTCCCGGCCCACCTTCACCACCACATCGCCGGCCGCGAACACCGCGTTCTCGCCGAGGGCCAGGAGCCGCGCGTCCCGGGCCGGGCCCGGCAGCACTCCCGCCGCGGCCAGTACGTCCCGTGCGGATGCCTCGTCCATCCTCGTGCCTCCGTGCCGTCTTCCCGTGCCGTGCCTGTCCGGTCTCCGGTCCTCGTCCTCGGCCAGTCTCGCATTCGCACAGGTCGGCCGCCGTGCGCGGGCCCTTGACGAGGTACCGGGCCTTCACGACCATGAACACGCCAACCGGCGCAGGCAAAGGGGCTGATTCCGTGACATCAGTGGCCGAAGCGCGGACATCACCGGCGGCAGCACGCGGGCCGACCGGCCGCCGGGTCGCCGGCCACGGCTCCTGGTTCCTGGTCCTGCCCGCCCTCATCCCGATCCTCCTGCTGAGCGTCGGCCCGCTGCTCTACGGCATCCTGCTGGCCTTCACCGACGCCCAGTCCGGCCGGACGGCCGTCACCCGGTGGATCGGCGTCCTCAACTTCCGGGACCTGCTGCACGACACCCTCTTCTGGGAGTCGTTCCGCATCGGACTGGTCTGGGCGGCCGGCGTGACCGTGCCGCAGTTCCTGCTGGCGCTCGGCCTGGCCCTGCTGCTGAACCAGGACTTACGCCTGCGCGGCCTGGCCCGCGCCCTCGCGATCGTGCCCTGGGCGATGCCCGAGGTCGTCGTCGGCATCATGTGGCGGCTGGTCTACAACCCGGACGCCGGTGTCCTCAACGAGACCCTGCGCGACCTCGGCCTCGGCGCGGGCCGGGACTGGCTGAGCGGCCTGGCCACCGCGCTGCCCGCGGTGATCGTCGTCGGCGTCTGGGCGGGCCTGCCGCAGACCACGGTCGCGCTGCTCGCCGGACTGCAGAACGTCCCGCGCGAACTCCACGAGGCGGCGGCCGTCGACGGCGCGGGCGCCTGGCGCCGCTTCCGTGCCGTCACCTGGCCCGCGCTGCGGCCGGTGGCCCTCGCCATCACCGCGCTCAACCTCATCTGGAACCTCAACTCCTTCGCCCTGGTCTACGTGCTCACGGGCGGCGGACCCGGCGGCAGGACCCGGCTGCCGATGCTCTTCGCCTACGAAGAGGCCTTCCGCTACGGCCAGTTCGGCTACGCGGCGGCGATGGGCTGCGTGCTCGTCGCGGTGGTCTCGGTCCTGCTCGCGGTGTTCCTGGCCGGCCGGCTGCGAGGCGGTGACACCGCATGAGGACCCCGCAGACCCCCCGCACGCCGCGGACCTCGCGGACCCGCCGCGCCGCCCGCGCCGGACAGTACACCGCCCTCCTCGGCTACCTGCTGTTCCTGGCCTTCCCCTTGCTGTGGCTGCTGTCCACCGCGCTGAAGCCCCCGCGCGAACTGGGCAGCCTGCACCCGGCCTGGATCCCGCGCGACCCGACCCTGGCCAACGTCCGGCAGGCCTTCGCCGAGCAGCCGCTGGCGCGCGCCGCCCTCAACTCGCTGCTGGTGGCGTTCTGCACCGCCGTCGTCGCCGTACTGATCGCCACCCCGATGGCCTACGTCATGGCCCGGCACCGCACCCGGCTGGCCCGGGCCGCCACGGGGTGGGTGGTGGTCAGCCAGGCGTTCCCGTTCGTGCTGGTGATCATCCCGTTGTTCCTGGTGCTGAAGAACCTGCGGCTGATCGACTCCTTGACCGGACTGGTCCTGGTGTACGTGGTGTGGGCGCTGCCGTTCGCGCTGTGGATGCTCGTCGGCCATGTCCGTGCGGTACCCGTCGAGCTGGAGGAGGCGGCGGCCGTCGACGGGGCCGGCCGGCTGAGAACGCTGGTGTCGGTGACGGCGCCGCTGCTCGGCCCCGGCATCGCGGCGACGGCCCTGTTCACCTTCGTCACCGCGTGGAACGAGTTCTTCTTCGCCCTGGTGCTGCTCAAGAGCCCCGGCAAGCAGACCCTCCCGGTCGTCCTCACCCACTTCATCGGTGCGGAGGGTGTGGCCGACCTCGGCCCGCTGGCCGCCGCCGCGTTCCTCGCCACCCTGCCCTCCGTCGCCGTCTTCGCGCTCGTCCAGCGGCGGATCACGGGCGGCCTGCTCGCCGGGGCGGTGAAGAGCTGATGCGCACCACAATCGCCACGGCGCTCGTCGTCCTCCTGCTCCTCCTCGCCGGCTGCTCCTCGGGCGGCCGCACGGACGGCGGCCCGATCACCCTGCGCTTCCAGTCCCTGGCCTGGCAGCAGGAGTCCGTCACCGCCAACAGGGAGCTGGTGCGGGAGTGGAACGCCACCCACGCCGACGTCAAGGTCGAGTACGTCCAGGGAAGCTGGGACAGCGTGCACGACCAGCTGCTCACCTCCTTCGAGGGCGGTGAGGCCCCGGACGTCATCCACGACGCCTCCGACGACCTGGCCGACTTCGCCTACGGCGGCTATCTCGCCGACCTGACCGGGCTGCTGCCCGCCCGGCTGCGGTCGGACATCCCGCGCGCCGGCTGGGCGACGACCACCTTCGGACACGGTGTCTACGGCGTGCCGTTCCTCCAGGAGCCCCGGGTGCTGATCGCCGACGCCGACCGCCTGCGCGCGGCGAAGGTGCGCATACCGACGCCCGAACGCCCCTGGAGCTGGGCGGAGTTCAGGCAGGTCGCCAAGCGGCTGAGCGGGCCGGGGCGGTACGGCGTCGCCTGGCCGCTGAAGGAACCCGTCTCCGCCACGCTCAACCTGTCCCTGTCGGCGGGCGGGCGGCTCTTCCACCGGGGCGCGGACGGCAAGGTCACCGTACGCTTCACGGCCGGGGACGCGGTCGTACCGCGCACCATCCGCGACCAGGTCGTCCTCGACCGCAGCGCGCCCGCCTCGACGCTCGGCAGCGGCGGCTCGGACACCCTGCCCGGCTTCTTCGCCGGCCGGTACGCGATGGTCCCGCTGGGCTTCTCCTACCGCCAGCAGATCGTGCAGCAGGCGCCCGAGGGCTTCCGCTGGACGGTGCTGCCGGCCCCGGCCGGTGCGGACGGGCCCGCCCAGGGTGTCAGCCCGCAGACGCTGTCCGTGTCCGCCGACTGCCCGCACAAGAAGGAGGCGGTCGCGTTCATCGACTTCCTGCTGCGGCCGCGGAACATGGTCCGCCTCGCCCTCGGCGACTGGATGCTGCCCACCGGCACCCAGGCCCTGAAGGACCCGGCCCTGCACACCGCCGAGTACGGCTGGGCCACCGGCACCGCCCTGGCGGCCCGGCTGCGTCCGGCACCCGCCCAGTCCGTGCGCGGCTACCCGGAATGGAAGGACAAGGTGGCCACCCCGGCCTACCAGGAGTACTACAGCGGCGCGATAGGCCTCGCAGAGCTGCGCCGGCGCCTCGAAAGGGACGGCAACCTGGTGCTGGCCCGCTACCAGCGCTGAGCGGTCGCCTCCGGGAGGTGACGCGGTGCACGGAAAAGCGTTAGACGAGACGTATCGTCTCACCCAGCCTCAACGGTATGCCTTCTGCGACCGCACCCGCCCATATCGCCATGTTCTCCATCGCCGCCCACGGCCATGTGAACCCCAGCATGGAGGTGATCCGTGAACTCGTCGCCCGCGGCCACCGCGTCACCTACGCCATCCCGCCGGCCTTGGCCGACAAGGTGGCCGCCACCGGCGCCCGGCCCGTGCTCTACACCTCCACGCTGCCCGGACCCGACGCCGACCCCGACGCCTGGGGGACCACCCTGCTCGACAACGTCGAGCCGTTCCTGGACGACGCGATCCAGGCGCTCCCGCAACTCGCGGAGGCCTACGCCGGCGACATCCCCGACCTCGTCCTGCACGACATCACCTCCTACCCGGCCCGTGTCCTCGCCCACCGCTGGGGCGTCCCGGCGATCTCCCTCTCCCCGAACCTCGTCGCCTGGGAGGGCTACGAGGAGGAGGTCGCCGAGCCGATGTGGAAGGAGCCGCGGCAGACCGAGCGCGGACGGGCGTACTACGCCCGGTTCCAGGCCTGGCTGGCCGAGAACGGCATCACCCGGCACCCGGACCCCTTCACCGGCCGCCCGGCACGCTCCCTGGTGCTCATCCCCAAGGCCCTCCAGCCGCACGCCGACCGGGTCGACGAACGCGTCCACACCTTCGTCGGCGCCTGCCAGGGCGACCGCGCCGGCGAGGGCGACTGGCAGCGGCCCGCGGACGCGGAGAAGGTCGTGCTGGTCTCCCTCGGTTCGTCCTTCACCAAGCAGCCCGCCTTCTACCGGGAGTGCGTGCGCGCCTTCGCGGACCTGCCCGGCTGGCACGTCGTCCTCCAGGTGGGCCGGCAAGTGACCCGGGACGAGCTGGGCGACGTACCGGCCCAGGTGGAAGTGCACAGCTGGGTCCCGCAGTTGGCGATCCTGCGGCAGGCCGACCTGTTCGTCACGCACGCGGGCGCCGGCGGCAGCCAGGAGGGGCTCGCCACCGCCACGCCGATGATCGCCGTACCGCAGGCCGTCGACCAGTTCGGCAACGCCGAGATGCTCCAGGGGCTCGGGGTCGCCCGGCACCTGCCCGCCGAGGAGGCCACCGCCGGCCGGCTCCGGGAAGCCGCGCTCGCCCTGGTGGACGACCCGGAGGTGGCCCGCCGGCTCAAGGAGGTGCAGGCGGAGATGGCCCAGGAGGGCGGCACCCGGCGGGCGGCCGACCTCATCGAGGCCGAACTCCCCGGCCGCGCCCGGCGGTAGCCGGCCGTAGGAGGTACGCCGCGGTACGAGCCTTGTGGAGGACGGCGGTGGGAGCGCGGACAGGGCCCGCCGGTCCCCACGGGGGAACCGGCGGGCCCTGCGGCGGCGTGCGGGGTCAGACGGTCAGCCGCTCGCCCCGGTCGGTCACCGGCGACGCGGCCTGTTCCGGCGCCTCGTCGTGGGTGAGGTCCGGCAGCCGGTGCAGCCACTTCGGCAGGTACCAGTTGCGCTCGCCCAGCAGCGCCATCACCGCCGGCAGCAGCACCCCGCGGATGATCGTGGCGTCGATCAGGACCGCCGCGGCCAGGCCCACGCCCATCTGCTTCATGGACTGCATGGACAGCGTGCCGAAGATGGCGAAGACGGCGACCATGATGACGGCGGCGCTGGTGACGACCCCGGCCGTGGTGACCACGCCGTGCCGGATCGCGTCCTTCGTCGTACGGCCGCGCATCCGGGCCTCGCGGATCCGCGAGACCACGAACACGTGGTAGTCCATCGACAGCCCGAACAGGATCACGAAGAGGAACAGCGGCAGCCAGGTGACGATCGCGCCGACCCCCTCCGCGCCCACCAGCGAGGCTCCCCAGCCGTGCTGGAAGACGGCGACGAGGATGCCGTACGCGGCGGCCACCGACAGCAGGTTCAGCACGATCGACGTGATCGCGACCGTCAGCGAACGGAACGACAGCAGCATCAGCAGGAAGGCGAAGACGACCACGAACGCGAAGACCGGCACGACGGAGCCCATCAGCTGGTCGTTGAAGTCGTGGTTGCCCGCGACCTGCCCGGTGATCGGCGCCTCAACGCCGTCGGCCTTGCCGAGGGTGGCGGGCCGCACCTCGTCGCGCAGCTTCTCCAGGCTCTTCGTCGCCCGGTCCATGTCGGAGCCGCCGACCAGCGGCACGGACACCAGGGCGACGTTCTGCGCGTCGTACAGCTTGACCTCGACCGGGCCGCGTGAGGCGCCCGAGGCGATGGCCTGCTTGCGGAAGTCGGCCAGTGCCTGCCGCACGTCGGGGGCGTTGATGTCCTTGGCCTTGACGACGACCTGAGCGGGCTCGCTGCCGCCCGGGAAGGCGTCGTTGAGGTGGTTGTAGGTCTGCACCATGGGCAGCGAGTCACCGAACTCCTGGTCCAGGGTGAGCTGCTGGGTCTTCATGCCGAGCGCGGGCGCGGCGATCGCCAGCAGCGCGCCGGCCGCGACGACGACCGAGAGCAGCGGCTTGGCCAGCACACCCCGCAGCACGGCCGACCAGAACCGGCTGTCCCCGCTCCCCGTGCGCCGGCGGCGGCGCAGGTACGGGATGCGGCCCTTCTCGACCCGTTCGCCGAGCAGCGACAGCAGCGCGGGCAGCACGGTGACCGAGCCGACCATGGCGACCGCCACGACCATCAGCGAGGCCAGGCCCATCGCCTCGAACTCGGCGAGCCCGGTGAACAGCATGCCCGCCATCGCCACGCACACCGTCACACCCGAGACGACGATCGCCCGGCCGCTGGTGGCGGCGGCGATCCGCAGCGCGGTGCCCGCGTCCCGGCCGGCGGCCCGCTCCTCGCGCTCGCGGCGCAGGTAGAACAGGCAGTAGTCGACGCCGACGGCCATACCGACCAGCAGCATCACGGAGTTGGCGGTGTCGCTCATCGGCTGGAGGTGGCTGACCAGACCCATCAGGCCCATCGTCGCCATGATCGCGGTGATCGCCAGGGCCACCGGCAGCAGCGCGGCCACCAGCGCGCCGAACGCGATCAGCAGGATGCCGAGGGCGACCGGCACCGCCGAGTACTCGGCCTGCTGGAAGTCGTCCCCGAAGGCGTCCTTGTACTGCTTCTGCATGCTGGCGCCGCCGATCTCCTCGATCCGCAGGCCGGCGTGGTCCTTCTGCACCCCGGCGACGGCGTTCAGCACCGGCTCGATCCGGTCGGCGGCCGTCTCCGCGTCACCGCGCAGGTCGAACTGGACCAACGCGGTGCGCCCGTCACGGGAGATGGTGTGCGTGTCGTACGGCGAGGTGACGCCCGTGACCTTGCCGGTGCCCTCGACGGCCTTGACGACGTCGGCGACGGCCGCGCGGAACTCGGCGCCGGTGGCTTTGACGGTGCCGGTCCTCCCCTGGATCAGCACGGTCTCGCCGGCCGGCTCCTTGATCCCGGCATCCTCGATGATCTTCGCGGCGGTGTGTGTCTCGCCCTTGAGCTGGTCGCTCTGGTCCACGTCGACGCGGCCCGCCGCGGAGCCGAGCCCCATCGCCAGGACCACGAACAGCACCCATATGCCGACGGCCGCCCAGCGATGCCGGGCGCTCCAGCCGCCGGCGCGGGCGGCCAGCCCCCGCACCCGCACCTCAGTGTTCCCCATGACGGGTCTGCCCCCCTCGTGTGCGGTGACGGCCCCCTGCCGTCACCTCTGTGCTTGTTCGATTCGACGGTAGGGGCCGGATAAGAACGTCTCGTCGTACTGTCCGGTGAACTGCGCGGTGGCCGGATCACCGCTGGGGAGGACGACGGCCCCTTACATCTATCGCCGGTTCTCGGGGGCGGCTCTCAGGGGGCCCGGTGTCCGATCCGCCGCCAGGGCTCCCGGTTTGTCATTGCGAAAGTTTGTTGGACACGTCACAGCTGTGTGGCGGAGTTGATCCGCACCCCGCTGATCAGCGAGAGTTTCGCGCAACCCGGCCCACGCCGGGCGCGGCCGTCGTGCCCGCCCCCACGGGGCACGACGGCCGCACGGCCCAGCGCCGGGGACCGGGCGCCGCGGGACCGGCCGCGTGTGCGAGGCTCGGCGGCATGCGCTACCTCATCATCGGAGCCGGCGCGGTCGGCGGTACCGTCGGCGGCCGGCTGGCCCAGGCCGGACGCGAGGTCGTCCTCGTCGCCCGCGGCCCGCACCTGGCCGCCCTGCGCGAGCACGGGCTGCGACTGCGGGTCCCGCAGGGGGAGTCGACGCACCGGCTGCCCGCCGTCGACGGGCCGGGCCCGCTCGGCGAACTGCGCCCCGACGACGTCCTGGTGCTCGCCGTGAAGACCCAGGACACCGTGGCCGCCCTGGAGACCTGGGCCGGCATACCCGTCGCCGGCGGCGGCACCGCGGCCGAACGGCTGCCGCTGGTCTGCCTGCAGAACGGCGTCGAGAGCGGCCGGCTGGCACTGCGCCGCTTCCGGCGTGTGTACGGCGTCTGCGTCTGGCTGCCCTCCACCTTCGTGGAACCCGGTGTCGTCTCCGCCGCCGGCGCCCCGCTCACCGGCATCCTGCACCTCGGCCGCGCCCCGCACGGTACCGACGACACCGCCCGCCGGATCGCCGCCGACCTCACGGACGCGCACTTCGAGGCGCCGGTCGTGCCCGACGTGGCCCGCTGGCAGTACGCCAAGCTGCTCGGAAACCTCGGCAACGCGCTGGAGGCGGTCAGCGGACCCGTGGCGAGCGAGGCGGCGCAGGCCCTGTTCGCGCGGGTCCGGGCGGAGGGCGAGGCGGTGCTCGACGCCGCCGGGATCGCGTACGCCGGCGCCGGGGAACAGCGCGCGGCCCGCGGCGACAAGGTCACCCTGGTCCCGCTGGACGGGGTCCCGCGCGGCGGCGGCTCCTCCTGGCAGTCCCTGGTCCGGGGCACCGGCACCATCGAGGCCGACTACCTCAACGGCGAGATCGTCCTGCTCGGCCGCCTGCACGGCGTCCCGACCCCGCTCAACGAGCTGCTGCAACGCCTCGCCAACGAGTTCGCGCGCGAGGGCCGGCCGGCCGGTTCGCTGCCGGTCGCCGACCTGGTCCGGCTGGCCGACGAGGCGGTACGGCAGGGCGGGTGACCAACCTCCTCGACCGCAAGCATTCGTCGATTGGGCCAGTCACAGCGGGGGCGATTGGACCGGGACTGAGGTCCACCCGGGCACTAGCGTCGCCGTCATGACGCACCGCAGCACCGACACCCCGACCCGCACCGCCGCCGGCCCGACCCGGGTCGACTTCTTCTTCGACCCGGCCTGCCCCTTCGCCTGGATCACCTCCCGCTGGCTGCTGGAGGTCGATCGGTTGCGCCCGCTCGACCTCCGGTTCCGGGTGATGAGCCTGTACCTGCACAACACCGGAAACGAACTGCCGGACTGGTACCGGGACCTGGTGGACCGGTCGATCGGCCCGGTGCGGGTCGCCGCAGCCGCCGCCGAACGGCACGGAGATGCGGTGCTGCGCGACCTGTACACCGCGCTCGGCACCCGCATCCACGAACACGGCGTCAAGGACTTCGACATGGTGATCACCGAGTCGCTGGCCGAACTCGGGCTGCCCGCAGGCCTGTCGGCCGCCGCCCACGACCCGGCGTACGACGACGCCGTCCGCCGCAGCCACGCGGCCGGCGCCGAACCGGAGACCGGCGGTTACGTCGGCACCCCCACCCTGCACCTCGACGGCACCGTGTGGTTCGGGCCCGTGCTGCGCGCCGTGCCGCGCGGTGCCGAGGCGGCCGAACTCTTCGACAGCTTCCGGGTACTGGCCCGGCACCCCGACCTCTTCGAGCTGAAGCGCACCCGCACCGGGGCACTCCGGTTTGACTGACCCGGAGGAGAGATTGGCCGATAAGCGCCCCTGCGACGGGCCGGCCGCAGCGCACGTGTGACACGGCGGCCCCGGCCGGCGCAGAACCAAGAGCCGTCGCGGTCCGACGTCGCAGGGGAGCGCCGGACCGCGACGACCAATACCACACGCCGGCCCCCCGGCACCATGGCTCGCCGAACCACGCGACAAGCCCGCGGAGTCGTCCCTAGGGTGAAGCGCGCGGAAGGCCTGAGGGGGGCGGACGGATGAGTGTGACCGGCAGACCATCGCCGTCGTTGCCGCAGTACCGCAAGGACGGGGTGACCCGGCACGTGAGCGCCTCGGTGCACCTCGGCGACGACTTCGCCCTCTACGACATCAAGCTCGTCGCCCTCGCCCGGCACGCGCGCGTGGCCGCCCGCCGCGCCGCCCTCGACCGCCGGATGGTCTGCCGCCAGATCGCCCTGCCCGTCGGAGTCCGGGGACTGGTCAACGCAGACCCGTCACTCGGATGGGTGACGATTTTCGGCCCTCTCGTGGAACCGGAGGCCGAGGCCGCGCCCCATGACCTCGAACGCGCCAACGTCCTGCCGTACGCCGACGAGGCCGCCCACACCAAGCCGATCGTCGGCAGCGGCGAGAAGACCAAGGACGTCGTCTCGCACCCCCTCGACATCGGCAGACCCGCCGACGCACCCGGCGGCGAGAGCCGCCGTGCTCCTCCGGCCGCCCGGCCTCACCTGGGAAGTCGCCGCCCACGCGATACCGCCGCTCGACGGTCGCTTCCACCGCGTGGACCGGCTCCCGGTGGCCCCGTTCGACCACGCCACCCGCCGCACCGGCCCCGAACGGCGCGGCGCACTCGGCCGCGTCCTGCGCCGCCACCGCCGGCAGCGCGACCGCGAACGCGCCCTGGCCGGGTCCGCGACACGGTTCCTCCGACAAGGCCGTACAGGTCATCACAACGCAGACGTACAACATCGGTAACGTCAGCGGTCCCAGCAACTTCGGTGCCCCACGGGACAGTTCTCCTGGCCGGTCCGGCCGCGCCGAAGCCCCAACCCCAGCCATCGGACGACTCCTCCGGCCCGGAACCGAGCCGCCGGAGCACAAGCGAGGACAGGACATGAGTTCCTACAACATCGGCAACGTCAACGGCCCGGCCCACTACGGCGACCACGGGCAGACCCCGATCAACCACGCCAACCCCGACCTGCCGACCATGATGGACCTCGCCGCGCGGCTCACCGAGACGCTGCGCGCCGAGTACCCGGAACTGGTGCGCCAGGGCGAGATCATCCAGGCCCAGTTTCAGGAGTCCGCCGAGGACGGCCTGCCACCCAACCGGGGCCGGATCCGCTCCGCGCTGGAAACGATCGCCATCGCGGCCTCGGCCGGCACCGGCAGCCTCGCCTTCACCCAGCAGCTGCTCACCGCCCTGGGGCTGTGAGCGACCGGAGCGCCGCCGCCGAGGTGCAGGTCCAGCCCCGACCGCAGCGGCACCGTCCGACCGGGCCCGGCCGTCTGCACGGTGCCGCCGGAGCGGGTGCCCGTCCAGGTCTCCCGTGAGCTTGGCCCCGAGCGCCGCGTCCGAGCAGTCGTGCCGCGTCGCCTCCGGCGGCAGATGATGGGCCTGCACCCGGGCGGCGCGGCGCAGCCGGACGCGGTGCCCGGTGCGGGGCGGGGGAGTGGCCACCGTCAGCCGCGACGGCAGCACCAGCCGGGCCCGCACCCCCGGCAGTCCTGCGGCGGATTCTCGTACTCCGCCGCGTGGCCGCGACCAGTCACCGGCAACCCGCAGCCCGAGACGAACCGGCAGTCACGCCCCGAGAGCCGTCAGAGCCGGCCGGCAAGCGCCCTCGTACCGCTCCACCAGCACCCGAGCCACCTCGGGCGCCGCACCCAGCACATCGCCCAGGACATCCGCCCCGGCCGCGCCGCGCGCGATACGGTCCGGCAGGAAACCGGGGGCCAGGACGTACGGCGCCACAGCCACCCGCTCGCAGCCGAGCGCGCGCAGCTCCCGCACCGCGTCCTCGGTGCGGGGAAGGGATGCGGAGGCGAACGCAGGCCGCACGGCGCACCAACCGGTGTGCCACCACTCCCGCGCGATGTCGGCGATCACTGCGATCGCCTCCGGGTCGGAGGACCCCGCCGAGGCCAGCACGACCCCGGTCGAGGACTTGTCGGCGGGGGACAGTCCCGCCTCGTACAGACGCCGTTCGAGGGCGGACAGGAGCAGCGGCGACGGGCCGAGCACCTCCGCCTGGCGGATGCGCAGCCGCGCCGGCGCGTCCCGCAGCACGGCGGGGATGTCCGCCTTCGCGTGGAACGCGCGGGTCAGCAGCAGGGGGAGGGCGACGACGTCACGGACGCCCTCCGCCGCCAGCGACTCCAGCACCCCCTGCACGGACGGGACGTTGAAGTCCAGGAAGCCGGTCTCCACCCGCACGTCGGGGCGCAGGGAGCGCACCCGGCGTACGAGAGCGTGCACCGTCGCGGCATGGCGCGGGTCGCGGCTGCCGTGGGCGATGACGACGAGGACGGGACGGACCGGCTTCGCAGGGCGCATGGGGCTCAGCTCTTCACCAGCAGGCCGCGGCTGCGCAGCACCCACCGCTCCAGCGGACTGAAGATCAGCAGGTCGATCGCTATGCCGACGAACAGGATGAGCAGGATGGCGAGGAAGACCGTCGCCATGCTGCTGTTGGTGCGGCCCACCTCCAGCAGCTGGCCCAGGCCCATGCCCATGTCCGGCGACTGGGCGATGATCTCGGCGGCCATCAACGAGCGCCAGGAGAACGCCCAGCCCTGCTTCAGACCGGCCACATAGCCGGGCAGCGCCGCCGGCATCACGATGTGCCAGGTGCCGCGCAGCCCGGTCGCGCCCAGGGTGCGGCCGGCGCGCAGGAACAGCGGGGGCACCTGGTCGACGCCGGACACCAGGCCGTTGGCGATCGAGGGGACGGCGCCGAGCAGGATCACGGTGAACATCACCGAGTTGTTCAGGCCCAGCCAGATCACCGCCGGCGCGACCCAGGCGACCGAGGGCAGCGACTGCAGACCGGACAGGATCGGGCCGATGGCCGCGCGCACGAACTTCACCCGCGCCACCAGCAGGCCCAGCGGCGTACCGATGGCCAGCGCGAGCAGGAAGCCCAGCAGACCGCGGGAGACGCTGCCCCAGATGTAGTCGAGCAGGGTCCCCTTGAGCCACTGGTTTTCGACCTCGGCCCACACGCCTCCGGGAGAGGGCAGCTTCGACGGGTCGTCGACGACCGGGTACAGGAGGCTCCAGGCCGCCAGCACCACGGCGACGGCGACGATGGGCGGCAGGATCTTGTTCTTGAAGGTCTGGCTGAAGGGCGTACGGCCGGTGGCCGTGGTCTCCAGCGCGTCGAGGCCCGCCTCGACGCTTCCGGCGTCCTGGGCCGGCGTCGTCTCAGTGCTGGCCATGACGGCGGATCTCCCCACGCAGTACATCGGTGATCTCAAGGGACAGTTCGGCCACGGGCGCGTCCTCGATGCGCCGCGGCTGCGGGATGTCGACCGTCCACTCGCGCGCGATCCGGCCCGGGCGCGAGGACAGCAGGACGACCCGCTGGGCGAGCCGCACCGCCTCGCGCACGTTGTGCGTGACGAAGAGGACGGACAGGCCCGTCTCCGCCCAGATGCGGGTCAGCTCGTCGTGCAGCACGTCCCGCGTGATGGCGTCGAGGGCCGCGAACGGCTCGTCCATCAGCAGCAGGTTGCTCTCCTGGGCGAGGGCGCGGGCCAGCGCCACGCGCTGGCGCATACCGCCCGACAGCTCGTGGACCCGCTTGCCGTACGCGCCCTTCAGACGGACGAGTTCGAGCAGCTCCTCGGTCTTGCCGCGGCGATCGTTCTTCGGAACTCCCCTGAGCTTGAGGGCGAGTTCGATGTTCTTGCCCGCGGTCAGCCACGGGAAGAGGGCGTGCTCCTGGAACATCAGGGCGGGGCGGCCGTCCGTCGCGATGGAGCCGGCGGTCGGCCGGTCCAGGCCCGCGACCAGGTTGAGCAGAGTGGACTTGCCGCAGCCCGAGGCCCCCAGGAGGGTGACGAACTCGCCGGGCGCGACATCGATGCTGATGTCGTCCAGGACGAGCTGCTGCCCGCCCGGTCCTGCGAAGGACTTCGAGACGTGCTCAAGGCGGGCGGCGTACTCCACCGACTCTGCGGCCTTGGCGAGGGTCGTTGCCATGGTCGTCACCTCCTGGGAACTCATCGGGCGGGGATCAGCTGGCGCCGAGACCGGCGTCGTCGACCGTGTTCGCGCCCTCGGCCTTGAGGACCTTGTTGAGGATCGTGAGGTCGTAGATTCCCTTGAGGTCCGGCTTCTCCAGCAGGCCGGCCTTGACCGCGTGCTCCGCCTCGGTGTGGAGGGTGGCGGCCAGCGGGTCGTCGGTGAACTGGATGGACTTCCACGCCGGGTCCAGGACCTTGGCCGGCAGCGCCTTGCCCGAGTCCGCCTCGAGCTGCTTGTTCGCCACGGTCTTCGCCTGGTCGGGGTTGGCGTTGATCCACTTGTTGGCCTCGACCGAGGCCTTCAGCACGGCCTCGACGGCCTTCGGGTGCTCCTTGAGGAAGGCCTGGCGCACGATGATGTTCGTGATCACGAACTTCTTGTCCGGCCACAGCGAGGCCTCGTCGAGCAGCACCTTGCCGCCCTCGGCGACCAGCTTGGACGCGGTCGGCTCCGGCACCCAGGCGCCGTCGACGGCACCGGACTTGTAGGCGTCCGGGGTGATCTTGTTGTCGGTGCGGACCACCGACACATCGCCCTTGCCGGTGTTCGCGTCGACCTTCCAGCCCTGGTCGGCGATCCAGTTGAGGAACGCCACGTCCTGCGTGTTGCCGAGCTGCGGCGTCGCGATCTTCTTGCCCTTGACGTCCTTCAGGGACCTGATCTTCTTCGGGTCGACGACGAGCTTCACGCCGCCGGAGGCCGAGCCGCCGATGATCCTCAGGCCCTTGCCGTTGGACTTGACGTACCCGTTGATCGACGGGGACGGGCCGATCCAGCCGATGTCGATGGAGCCCGAGTTGAGCGCCTCGATCTCCGAGGGACCGGCGTTGAAGATCTGGTAGTCCGCCTTGGTGGCGCCGAGTTCCTTCTGGAACAGGCCCTGATGACGGGCGACGAGCGCGGTGCCGTGGGTCAGGTTGCCGAAGTAGCCGATCTTGACGGACCCGAGGCCGTCGATCTTGGACGAGCCGGCGGCGACCTTCTCCTTGGCGTTGTCGGCCGTGGACTCGGACCCGTAACCGCAGGCGGTGAGGGTGAGCAGGGGGAGCGCTGCTACCGCGGCGACACCGCGGCGAAGAAGAGCTGAGCGGATGGCAGGCACGGGAGGGTGTCCTCTCGTTGGCCCGGCGGTCACGGTCTTTCAGGTCGTGGCCGGGAATTCGGCAAGGGTCTTCGTCTCGTCCGGGACGTCGGGTGGGGGGACGGGGCGCGCAGGCGGTGCGCGTACGTCATCGCACACATCGCGCCACTCCGCCCTGCCCGCTGCCGAGGGCGCCGCTGCCGATGCGGCCGCCCTCCTTCGCGAACGTCGAGTAGAAGTCCGTGGAGTTCATTTTCAGAAGTCCCAGCCGTCGTCGTCGGCCGCGTCCTTGACCGGCTCGGGCGCGGCGAACGACTCGCCGACCATGCCGGCGGTGAGCGTGGTGCCGTCGGAGGGGTCGATCAGGATGAACGAGCCGGTGCGGCGCGAGTCGGCGTAGGAGTCGACCGGCAGCGGCTCGGCGGTACGGATCTTCACCCGGCCGATGTCGTTGGCGACGAGCTGTCCGGGGTGCGGGTGCAGGGACAGGTCGTCGAGCGTCAGCCGGGACGGGATGTCCTTCACGATCGCCTTGACCGTGCGCGTGCCGTGCTTGAGCAGGACCCGGTGGCCGACCGTCAGCGGGGCGTCGGCGACATGGCAGACGGTCGCCTCCACGTCCTGGGTGGTGGCCGGCGCGTCCTTCGTCGGCACGATCAGGTCGCCGCGCGAGACGTCGATGTCGTCCGCCAGCAGCACCGTCACCGACTGCGTCGTCCAGGCCACGTCGACCGGCTCGCCCAGCAGGTCGATGCCGGCGATCGTCGTCGTACGGCCGGACGGCAGGACGGTGACCGGCTCGCCCACCCGGAAGGTGCCGGCCGCGATCTGGCCCGCGTAACCCCGGTAGTCCGGGTGCTCGGCGGTCTGCGGCCGGATCACGTACTGCACGGGCAGCCGCGCGTGGCAGTGCGCCAGGTCGTGGCTGACCGGCACGGTCTCCAGGTGCTCCAGCACGGTCGGGCCGCCGTACCAGTCCATGTTCGCGGACGGCTCCACCACGTTGTCGCCGGCCAGCGCCGAGATCGGGATCGCGGTGACCTCAGGGACGCCCAGCTCGGTGGCGTACGCCGTGAACTCCTCGGCGATCGCGGCGAACACGGACTCCTCGTAGCCGACCAGGTCCATCTTGTTGACGGCGAGCACCGCGTGCGGGACGCGGAGGAGGGCGGCGATGGCCGCGTGCCGGCGGGTCTGCTCGACCACGCCGTTGCGGGCGTCGACGAGGATCACCGTCAGCTCGGCCGTGGAGGCGCCCGTCACCATGTTGCGGGTGTACTGCACGTGACCGGGCGTGTCGGCGAGGATGAACCGGCGGCGCGGGGTCGCGAAGTAGCGGTAGGCGACGTCGATGGTGATGCCCTGCTCCCGCTCGGCGCGCAGGCCGTCGGTGAGCAGCGCGAGGTCCGGGCCCTCCTGGCCGCGGCTCGCGGAGGCGCGCTCCACGGCCTCCAGCTGGTCGGTGAGGACCGACTTGGAGTCGTGCAGCAGCCGTCCCACGAGCGTGGACTTGCCGTCGTCGACGGAGCCGGCGGTGGCGAACCGCAGCAGGGTGGTGGCCGAGAGCGCCTCGGTCGTGGTCGTGCTCATGCTTAGAAGTACCCCTCGCGCTTGCGGTCTTCCATCGCGGCCTCGGACATCTTGTCGTCGGCGCGGGTCGCGCCCCGCTCGGTCAGCCGGGACGCGGCGATCTCGGCGATGACGGCGTCCAGCGTCGTCGCGTCCGAGTCGACGGCGCCCGTGCAGGACATGTCGCCCACCGTCCGGTACCGCACGAGCCGCTTCTCGACGGTCTCGCCGTCCTTCGGGCCGCCCCACTCGCCGGCGGTCAGCCACATGCCGTTGCGCTGGAACACCTCGCGCTCGTGCGCGAAGTAGATCTCGGGCAGCTCGATGCCCTCGCGGGCGATGTACTGCCAGACGTCCAGCTCGGTCCAGTTGGACAGCGGGAAGACACGGACGTGTTCGCCGGGGGCGTGCCGGCCGTTGTACAGGTTCCACAGCTCGGGGCGCTGACGGCGCGGGTCCCACTGGGAGAACTCGTCCCGCAGCGAGAACACGCGCTCCTTGGCCCGGGCCTTCTCCTCGTCGCGGCGGCCGCCGCCGAAGACCGCGTCGAACTTCTCCGACTGGATCCTCTCGGTGAGGGGGAGCGTCTGGAGCGGGTTGCGGGTGCCGTCGGGGCGCTCCTTGAGCACACCACGGTCGATGTAGTCCTGGACGGAAGCCACATGGAGACGCAGCCCATGTGCGTCCACCACACGGTCCCGGTACTCAAGGACTTCCGGGAAGTTGTGTCCCGTGTCCACATGCAGCAGCGAGAAGGGGATCCCGGCCGGCGCGAACGCCTTCAGCGCGAGGTGCAGCATGACGATGGAGTCCTTGCCACCGGAGAACAGGATCACCGGGTTCTCGAACTCGCCCGCCACCTCGCGGAAGATGTGCACCGCCTCGGACTCCAGAGCGTCCAGGTGCGACAGGGCGTACGGGCTCGCCGTGCCCTCGTCGACCTTGGCGACCGTGGTCATGCCAGTCCCCTCTCGCTCAGCAGCGCGTACACCGACCCGGCGGACTCCTGGACCGTCTGGTGCTGCGACTCGATCCGCAGGTCGGGCGTCTCGGGTTCCTCGTACGGGTCGTCGACCCCGGTGAGACCGGTCAGCTCGCCCGCCGCCTGCTTGGCGTACAGGCCCTTCACATCGCGCACGCTGCACACCTCGACCGGGGTCGCCACATGGATCTCCAGGTACGGCGTCCCGTTCTCCTCGTGCCGCTTGCGGACCGCGTCCCGGCTGTCGCCGTACGGCGCGATCACCGGCACCAGCGCCTTGACGCCGTTACGGGCCAGCAGCTCGGCGACGAAGCCGATGCGCTGCACGTTGGTGTGCCGGTCCTCCCGGGAAAAGCCGAGGCCCGCCGAGATGAACTCGCGGATCTCGTCGCCGTCGAGCACCTCGACACGGTGGCCCTCGGCACGCAGCCGGTTCGCCAGCTCGTACGCGATGGTGGTCTTGCCGGCGCTCGGCAGACCCGTGAGCCAGACGGTGGCTCCGGTCGTCACGTGGTTCTCCTGCTTGTCGAAAGTCGTCATCCGTGCAGCCCGCACTCGGTCTTGGCGCGGCCCGCCCAGCGGCCGGCCCGCGCGTCCTCGCCCTCCAGGACCCTGCGGGTGCACGGGGCGCAGCCGACGGAGGCGTAGCCGTCCATCAGCAGCGGGTTGGTGAGCACGCCGTGTTCGGTGACGTAGGCGTCCACGTCGTCCTGGGTCCAGCGGGCGATCGGCGAGATCTTGACCTTCTGCCGCTTCTCGTCCCAGCCGACGACCGGGGTGTTCGCCCGGGTCGGGGACTCGTCGCGGCGCAGGCCCGTCGCCCACGCCTGGTAGTCCTTCAGGCCCTCTTCCAGCGGCTGCACCTTGCGCAGCTTGCAGCACAGGTCGGGGTCGCGGTCGTGCAGCTTCGGGCCGTACTCCGCGTCCTGCTCGGCGACCGTCTGCCGCGGTGTGAGGGTGATGACGTTGACGTCCATCACGGCCTCCACGGCGTCCCGGGTGCCGATGGTCTCCGGGAAGTGGTAACCGGTGTCCAGGAAGACGACGTCCACGCCCTTCAGCACGCGCGAGGCGAGATGGGCGACCACGGCGTCCTCCATGGAGGAGGTGACGCAGAACTTCTTCCCGAAGGTGTCCACCGCCCACTGGAGGATCTCCAGCGCGGAGGCGTCCTCCAGGTCACGGCCCGCCTGCTCGGCGAGTGCCTTCAGCTCCTCGGTCGTACGCTCCTGCTGAGCCGTCGTCATATCCGGTCATCCCCTCCGTTGTCGGCTCGCTGCAGCCCCCGGGCGAGCAGCCCGAGGAACTTCAGCTGGAATGCGCGGTTGCACGCCCCGCATTCCCAGGCGCCGTGGCCCTGCTCGTGCGGACGCAGGTCCTCATCACCGCAGTAGGGGCAGTAGAAGGGCGCCGCACGCTCACTCACGACAACGCCTCCTCGGAAGCCCGGGAGGCCCAGGTCGCGAACCGCTCGCCGTCCTCGCGTTCCGCCTGGAAGCGCTTCAGCACCCGCTCGATGTAGTCGGGCAGCTCCTCGGCGGTGACCTTCAGGCCGCGCACCTTGCGGCCGAAGCCCGCCTCCAGGCCGAGCGCGCCGCCGAGGTGGACCTGGTAGCCCTCGACCTGCTCGCCCCGGTCGTCGAGGACCAGCTGGCCCTTGAGACCGATGTCCGCGACCTGGATACGGGCGCAGGCGTTCGGGCAGCCGTTGAGGTTGATGGTGATCGGCTCGTCGAAGTCCGGCAGCCGGCGCTCCAGCTCGTCGATCAGCTGCGAGCCGCGCTGCTTGGTCTCCACGATGGCGAGCTTGCAGAACTCGATGCCGGTGCAGGCCATCGTGCCGCGCCGGAAGGAGGACGGCCGCGCGGTGAGGTCCAGTGCCTCCAGGCCCTCCACCAGCGAGTCGACCTGGTCCTGTTCGACGTCGAGGATGATCATCTTCTGCTCGACGGTGGTGCGGACCCGGCCCGAGCCGTGCGCCTCGGCGAGGTCGGCGACCTTCGTCAGCGTGGCCCCGTCGACCCGGCCGACGCGCGGCGCGAAACCGACGTAGAACCGGCCGTCCTTCTGCCGGTGCACACCGATGTGGTCGCGCCACTGCTGCACCGGCTGCTCGGGGGCGGGCCCGTCGACCAGCTTGCGCCCTCCCAGGTACTCGTCCTCCAGTACCTGCCGGAACTTCTCCGCGCCCCAGTCGGCGACCAGGAACTTCAGCCGGGCGCGGTTGCGCAGCCGCCGGTAGCCGTAGTCACGGAAGATCGAGATGACGCCCTCGTAGACGTCCGGGACCTCGTCGATCGGCACCCAGGCGCCGAGCCGCACGCCCAGTTTGGGGTTGGTGGACAGACCGCCGCCGACCCACACGTCGAAGCCCGGGCCGTGCTCGGGGTGGCGCACGCCGACGAACGCGACGTCGTTGATCTCGTGCACCACGTCCAGCAGCGGCGAACCCGAGATGGCCGTCTTGAACTTGCGCGGCAGGTTCGAGTACGCCTTATTGTTCAGGACGCGGCGCTTCATCTCCTCCAGCGCCGGCGTGGCGTCGATGATCTCGTCCTCGGCGATGCCCGCCACCGGGGAGCCGATCATCACACGCGGGGTGTCACCGCAGGCGGTGACCGTGGACAGGCCCACACCCTCCAGCCGGTCCCAGATCTCGGGCACGTCCTCGATCCGGATCCAGTGGTACTGCACGTTCTGCCGGTCGGTGATGTCCGCCGTGCCGCGAGCGAACTCCTGCGAGATCTCGCCGATCACCCGCAGCTGCCGCGTGGTGAGCGCCCCGCCGTCGATGCGCACGCGCAGCATGAAGTACTCGTCGTCCAGCTCCTCCGGCTCCAGGACCGCGGTCTTGCCGCCGTCGATCCCGGGCTTGCGCTGGGTGTACAGCCCCCACCAGCGCATCCGGCCGCGCAGGTCGTTCGGGTCGATCGAGTCGAAGCCGCGCTTGGAGTAGATCGTCTCAATGCGTGTCCGCACATTGAGACCGTCGTCGTCCTTCTTGAACTGCTCGTTGCCGTTGAGGGGCGTGAAGTGGCCAACGGCCCACTGGCCCTCACCGCGGTGACGGCTCACCTTGCGGCGGGGCGCGGAGGCGGCAGGGTTCTGTGGGGTGGCGGCCATGGGTGTACGTCCTTCGGGACAGGCGGGAAGTCGGCTCTGACCTGCGCGTACGTGCGCATGCGGGCGTGGGTGCGCGCCATTGCGCAAGCGGGATCAGGTACGGGGAGTGAACGGCGGTGCTGGGGCGTCAGCTCGCCGGACACATGGCGCTGGACATGCGGCCGAGGTCGACGTGCCGCCGACTCACCAAGGCAATTCCAGTTCCAGGCATGACGGAAGCGTGGCACGGCGATCTGGACACAGTCCAGCTTCGTCCATCATGCGGACACCCTTGTCCCGGAATGTGGGACAAGGGTGTCGTCGCTCACATGCGCTGCCGCAAGGCTTGTCCCGTCAGGTCAGGCGGGGTATGCCCCGGGCCACGGCCCCGGCGTGGCCAGGTCCGGCTCCAGTTCCACCTTGGTGTCGAACAGCTTGAAGCCGCGCCGCTGGTAGTTGTCCATCGCGAAGTCGCCGTCCTTGCTGCACGTGTGCAGCCACACCCGCTTGGTCGGCGTCCGCCCGGGCCAGCGCTCGGCCAGGTCCCAGGCGCGGGCCGTGCCGTACGCCAGCAGGTGCCCGCCGATGCGCCGGCCGCGGAAGGCGGGGATCAGCCCGAAGTAGACGATCTCGACCACGCCCTCGTCCTGCGGGTCCAGCTCGACGAAGCCCGCCGGCGTGCCGCGGTCGTAGGCCACCCAGGTCTCCACGCCGGGCCGCTCCAGGTACTCCTGCCACTGCGCGTACGTCCAGCCCAGCCGGTCGGTCCACTGGATGTCGCCGCCGACCGAGGCGTACAGGAAGCGGCTGAACTCGGGGGAGGGCACCTCGGCGCGGACGATCCGGACGTCGCCGTCGGGGGCGGCGGCGGGCAGGAGATCGGCCGGGGAGGTCTGCTCCAGGGACCAGGTGGTGACAGGAACGCTGCTCATGCGGGCCAGGGAACCATCCCGCGGCCCGGTCTGTCGATCGGCGTCGGGGACCGCGGCCGGCCCCCGCTCCGCCCCGGCCCGCGGGGTCAGTCCAGGGCGCGGTCGAGGCCGGCCAGCGGCAGTGCGAACAGCATCCGGTCGGACAGCGACCAGACCTCGCCGGTCGCCTGCCAGTAGGAGAGGGAGCCCGCGTCCCGCGCCCAGCAGCGGTCCGAGGCGTCGGCGCCGCAGCGGGCCGCCCGGGCCCGCGCGGTGTCCTGCCGCCACAGCGCGCCGTGCCCGTCCTGCGAACCGGGCAGCCGTCCCACATACCAGGACGCCCGGTCGGCCCCCGCCTTCCGGTACGACAGCACGCCCCGGATCCCGGTCGCACGGGTCCGGTACGCCTCCACCGCGTCCGCCCGACCCCGGGCGTCCGTGGCGAGCAGCCCGGGGCGCGCCGGGTCGGTGCCGAACGCGTACCGCCACAGCCGGGCGCGCCGGTCGCCGTCGGGCGCGGTCCACTCCGCGGCGACCAGGCTGTCGGGCGCCGTACCCCGGTCCAGGGCGAGGGCGCCGGGACAGGGCGGGCCGGCGGGGGCGCAGCGGCCGGCGGTGAAGCGGTAGGAGCCGACCGCGGGCAGGACATAGCGGTAGCCGTCGGCGGACCAGCCGCCGGGCACCCGGCCGATCGCGGCAGCGTCGACGCTGGTGCGCTGGATGCGGTCGAGGTCGTAGACGTAGAGCGCGTCGGCGCTGCCGGACGTGGTGGTGACCAGCAGTTTGTTCTCGTACCAGACCATGCCGGAGATCCCGGAGGCCAGGCCCCGGTAGTCCCGGCCGCCGTCGACCGGGACCACCAGCAGCGCCCAGCGGTAGGCGAGGTGCGCGGGGTCGTCCGCGTCGACGAAGGCGACCCGGGCCAGGCCCCGCTCGGCGGGGCGGCCGGCGGTGGTGCTGTGGGTCCAGCCGGCCAGGACCACCCGGTGGGTGCCCCAGACGCCGTCGTCGTCGGCGTCCCCGGACGTGGTCACCGAGGCCGGCCGCCAGGCGTCGGCGGCGGTGTCGGCCGGGTCCCAGCAGTAGGCGCGGGCGGCAGCCGGGGCGACGGGCAGGGACCCGCGGTCGCCGGAGGAGCAGTCGGCGGCCTCGCGAAGCTCGCGGTCGGCGCTTTGCAGTACGTCGTCCACGCCGACCGGGCGGCCCATCGAGGCGGCGAGCCGGTCCAGCGTGCGGGCGGGGACCAGGCGCTCCTGGAGCCGGAGCGGGCCGGTGTCCGCGGGGGAGGTCAGCGGCTTCAGCGCGCCCGGGCCCTCGCCGACCTCGGCCTGGGAGGCACTGATCAGGGTGGCGGCGGCGGTGAGTGCCAGTGCCGTACCGGTCAGGACGGCGCGCAGTGCCGCGCCCCGTCTGCGCCGGCGGTGTCTGCCGCGATGCTTCATCTCTCCTCCAGAGGGCGGGCCAACTGCGCCTCATGATCCGTACGTTGACGGGAGGAACAGGTGGGGAGGCCCGTACGGGATGCTACGGCAGGAACGGGCCGGGCAGGGTGAAGTCGCCGCAGATCGGCGGAGGGAGCGCGGGCGGGGCCGGGGTCGGGCGGTCGGTCGTTCACGCCGGGGGCTGCCCGGTCCGGCCGTCGTGCGTGGCGTTCCGTTTCCGGGTCACCGCCGGTGCCGTCGACTGGGGGAGCAGGTCGCGTGGATCATGCGGAAGGATCACGTCCACTTCCGCATCGTCGCAGAAACGATACGGCCGATGGTGCAGGAGTTCCCCGAGGTACCGCCGGATCCTGGACATCTCGGCCCGCACGGTCACGGTCCGGGAGGGATCGCCGAACAGGTCCTCCGCCAGTTCCGCCGCCCCGCGCCCGGTCCGGTGCTCGGCGAGCAGGAACAGCAACTCGGCGTGCCGCGGACTGAGGTCCCGCGTCCAGGAGGCCGCCGAGGCCGTGACCTGCACCGTGCAGCGGCCCGCCCGGGAAAGGTCCAGCACGATCCGGCGGACGGCACCGGCCTGAGCCTCGTCCTCCGCCCGCAGCAGCCAGCCCCCGGCCAGCGGCTCCACCGCGCACGAACCGAGCGAGGGCAGCCACCGGCGGCCCGGCGCCAGCGACTTGGGCAGCGCCACCCGCCGCACGTACGGCATCCCGGTCACGGCCGCCGCCCAGCCGTTGCGGTCCACCACCAGCGCCCGCCCGGCCAGCCGGGCCAGCACCGGCGCCGCCACCGCCCGCAGCCCCTCCAGCGAGGTCTGGTGCAGCTCCCGCAGCCGGGCCTCGGCCAGCTTGGCCACCGAGTCCACCCAGGCCAGGGTGGCCGGATGCACGGTCTCCAACGGGCCGCTGACGTCCACCACCCCGAGCAGCCGGCCGTCCCGCGGATCGGTGATCGGCGCGCCCGTACAGGTCCAGGAGGCGTGCGACCGTACGAAGTGCTCGGCGGCGAACACCTGCACCGGCCGCCGCACCACCGCCGGGGTGCCCACCCCGTTGGTGCCGACGACGTCTTCCCGCCAGTCCGCGCCGAGTTCGAAGCCGAGTCCGTCGGCCTTGCGCAGCACCGCGGCCGACCCCTCCCGCCACAGCACCCGCCCGTCGGCGTCCGCCACCACCATGATGTGCTGGGTGACGTCCGCGACCGAAAGCAGCCCCTCCCGCAGCACCGGCAGGACGTGCCGCAGCGGGGACTCCTCCCGCCGGCGGCGCACCTCGTCGGACGGCAACAGCCCCGAGCGGAAGTCGTGTTCGGGGTCGACGCCGCTGCGCAGCATCCGTCCCCAGGACTGCTCGATCACCGGCCGGGGCGCGATCCGCGCACGTTGTCCGGCGAGCGTGGCCTCGCGCACCTCGTTCAGCACCCGCGCCGCCTGTGCCGCGTCCACGGCGGCCAAGCGCGCCACGTTCATCGGCGGGTTCACCACTGCGGTCCTCCGGGAAGGGCATCGAACACACTTGTCAAGTCGTCCGGGCGGCGGTTTCCGGTCCGACTGTGCCTCCCATACTGCCGCTCCGGGCATGGCGGAGGCACAGACTCCGCGCATGTGCCCCCATAAGTTGCAACCCCTTGCAACCCTGGTGGACCGCCGAGCGGTGGCTGAGACTTGGCCACGACGCCCTGCGCGTCCGCGGGCTCAACGGGCCCCGATGGTGGGGGTGGTGCCGTGTCGGCGCAGCACCACCCCCCGCCGTCCGGCGGTTCGGCCGTGCGCGGCGGGGAGTGCGCTTGCCGTGCACCGGCGGCTGCGGGCCCGTGTGGCTGGTCGCGCAGTTTCCCGCGCCCCCGGGCCGGTCAGGTCGGCCCGGGCTTCACAGCGTCGGGCGTGCCCGGTCCACCACCGACTCCAGGTCCAGGCCCGTCGGCAGCGTGCCGAAGGACGCGCCGTGGTCGCCGCCCAGGCGGGAGGCGCAGAAGGCGTCGGCCACCTCCGGCGGTGCGTGCCGTACCAGCAGGGAGCCCTGGAGGACCAGGGCGAGCCGCTCCACCACACGGCGAGCCCGGCCCTCGATGCCGTCCAGGTCGGCGAGTTCGGTGAACAGGTCCTTCACCGCGCGGTCCAGCCGGTGGTCGGCGCCGTGCGCACGGCCGATCTCGGTGAGGCAGGCGTCCAGCGCGCCCGGCTCCCGCTGCAGGGCCCGGAGCACGTCCAGCGCCTGCACGTTCCCGGCGCCCTCCCAGATGGAGTTCAGCGGCGACTCCCGCACCAGCCGGGGCAGGCCGGACTCCTCGACGTACCCGTTGCCGCCCAGGCACTCGGCGGCCTCCACCGCCACCGGCGCGCAGCGCTTGGTGATCCAGTACTTGGCCGCCGGCACCGCGAGCCGCAGGAAGGCCCGCTCCTGCTCCCCGCCGTCGTCGCAGGCCGCGGCGAGCCGCAGCGCGAGCGCGGTCGCGGCCTCCGACTCCAGCGCGAGGTCGGCGAGGACGTTGCGCATCAGCGGCTTGTCGACCAGCTTGCCGCCGAACGCCTCCCGGTGGGTGCAGTGGTGCACGGCCTGCGCCACCGCCTGCCGCATCAGGCCCGCCGAGCCGAGCGCGCAGTCCAGCCGGGTCGCGGCGACCATCCCGATGATCGTGTGCACCCCGCGGCCCTCCTCGCCGACCCGGCGCGCCCAGGTGCCGGCGAACTCCACCTCGGCGGAGGCGTTCGAGCGGTTGCCCAGCTTGTCCTTCAGCCGCTGGATCAGGAAGACGTTGCGCCCGCCGTCGGGCAGGACCCGCGGGACCAGGAAGCAGGTCAGCCCGCCCGGGGCCTGCGCGAGCACCAGGAACGCGTCCGACATGGGCGCCGAACAGAACCACTTGTGTCCGGTCAGCACATAGGTGCCGGGCTCCGTGAGGGGCCGCGCCACAGTGGTGTTCGCGCGGACGTCGCTGCCGCCCTGCTTCTCGGTCATGCCCATCCCGAACAGCGCGCCGGGCTTCTGGCCGGCGGGCCGCAGCTCCCGGTCGTAGACCGTGGACGCCAGCCGGGGCTCCCACTCGGCGGCCAGGCCGGCGTCGGCCCGCAGCGCGGGCACGGCCGCGTGCGTCATCGACAGCGGGCAGCAGGTGCCCGCCTCCACCTGCGTCCAGACCAGGAACCCGGCCGCCCGGCGCACATGCCCGGCGGGCCGCGTCCAGGCGCCGGTCAGACCGGCCGAGACGCCCTTGCCGAGCAGCCGGTGCCAGGCCGGATGGAACTCGACCTCGTCGATCCGGTGGCCGTACCGGTCGTGGCTGTGCAGCCGGGGCGGGTGTTCGTCCGCCTGCACCGCCCATTCGTGCAGCTGTGCGGAGCCGGCGGCCCGGCCGAGCGCGGACAGCTCGGCGCGCACCTCGTCCAGGACGTCCGGGGCCGTGTGGCGATCGACGGCCTCGGCGAGGGCCCGGTCGGCGGTGAAGACGTCGTAGCCGACCAGCGGGGGCGGCTGGTTCGTCACGGTGTGGGTGGAGGTGCCTGCCATGGTTGCGAACCTACCCGGGAAGGCGGCGGTGATGGCCTCCGGAGTGGCACGGCGCCGGGAACCGGACGGGTCGAACCCTTGATCGCCCCCGGAAGGTGAGGGCGGCCCGGCGCGGCGGATACCGTTAGGACGTGCAGCCAGCAAGTGAACCCCCCGAGCAGCCGGCCGGTCGGCTCCACCGGGCCAGAGCCCTCTACCGGAACGTCTCCAAGCGCAGGACCGCCTGGCTGTTGCTCAAGGACACCGTCAACTCCTGCATGGAGTACCGCATCCTGGGCCTGGCGGCCGAGGCGGCCTTCTTCACGCTGCTGTCCGTGCCGCCGCTGCTGCTGAGCCTGATCGGACTGCTCGGTTACGTCGACGACTGGACCGGCGCCGACACCATCCACAGCCTGGAGACCAACCTCCTGGAGGCCTCCCGCACCATCCTCTCCGACAAGGGCGTCAAGGAGATCGCCGAGCCGATCCTGCACGACGTGATGAAGGGCGGCCGGCCCGACGTCATCTCCATCGGCTTCCTGTTCGCCCTGTGGTCGGGTTCCCGCGCGGTGAACGTCTTCATCGACACCATCACCGTCATGTACGGCCTGGACGGCGTCCGGGGCATCGTCAAGACCCGGATCATGGCGTTCCTGCTGTTCATCGTGGCGCTGCTGATCGGCTCGGTGGCGCTGCCGCTCATGGTGGCCGGGCCGGACGCGGTGGTGCGGATCCTGCCCTGGTCGGAGACGGTCGTCCAGGTTCTGTACTGGCCGGTCGTGATCGTCCTGTCCATCGTCTTCCTGACGACCCTGTACCACGTGTCCGTGCCGGTCCGCTCCCCCTGGATCGAGGACGTGCCCGGCGCCCTGGTCGCCCTCGCCATGTGGGTCCTGGGCAGCTTCCTGCTGCGCATCTACCTCACGAGCACCATCGAGGGCGCCACCATCTACGGCTCCCTCGCCGCCGCCGTCGCCGTCCTGCTGTGGATCGGTGTGTCCGCCTTCGCCGTGCTCGTCGGCGCGGCCGTGAACGCGGCCATCGACCGGGTCTGGCCCGCCGCGGCCACGGCCGCCGCGCGCGAGGCCAACGAACGGATGCGCCGGGTGCAGGTCGCCGAGTACGTCGCCCGCGCCGCGGCGGCCCGCGAGGTCGACCCCGACGACCCCGACATGCCCTCCGAGTTCCCCGAGCGCTGGTCCCGCTTCCTGCCCCCGGAGGACGTGACGGCCCGCCTGCGCACCCACGCGAAGAATCCGCATCACGCCCACAAGGGGCAGGGCGGGCACGGGGGGCACGGGGGCAACGGCAGCGACGGCGGGACGGCACACCCGGTGAAGTGACGTTGCGGCCGGCAGCGACGGTGGCCGGCAGTGACGGTGGCCGGCAGTGACGGTGGGGCCGACCCGCTCCCCCGTGCACGTGGTGCCTGCCCCCTATCCGGTGCCCGTCTCCACCCTCGGGTGTGGACCCTGCGGTGGAGAAGGCGGCTGCGCTTGTCCCCGGATGTCCACCCGGCACTCCACCCCTGCGCCGATCCGCCGGACACCCTCCCCCGCCTAGCGTGAATGCGCAGGCCGGAGCCGTCCGGTCTGCGGCAGCACAGCCGGGCACCGCCGTCGTCGCACCGCCCGGTACGGCTCCGGAACCGGGCAGGGAGGCAGCGATGGACAGGGCGGACGCGAGGGGCCGGACGCGAGGGGGCGGTACGCCGCAGGAGGTGGGCGGGACGGCCGGGACGGCCGCGCCGGCCCGGCCCGCTCGGCCACCCGAACCAGCGCCCCGGCCCCCCGGAAGCGTCCGCGGCCCGCTCCTCTCCCTCGCCGTGGACGTCCTCCTGCCGCTCCTCGTGTTCTACGCGGCCCGGGCACTCGGTGCCGGTCAGACGGCCGCCCTGCTGCTGAGCGGTGCGCCGCCGACGCTGCGGCTGCTGGCCGGTGCGGTGCGGTACCGCCGGATCGACGGCGTGGACCTGTTCCCGACGGCGCTGCTGGCCACCGCGGCGCTGGTGTCGCTGATCGGCGGCGGTCCTCGCGTCCTGCTGTTCAAGAACGCGGCGCTGCCGCTCGCGGTCGGCGCCTGGGCGCTCGCCACCGCGTTCACCGGCAGACCCCTGGCGTTCCAGCTGGGACAGCGACTGCACCGGGCAGACGCGGCCCGCGCACGGGCGAGGGTCTGGCGGGACAGCGCCCCCTTCCGCCGCGGCCTGCGGGTCCTCACCCTCCTGTGGGGAGCCGAGCAGCTCCTCGACGGCACCCTCGGTGCACTCGCCGCCGCCATGCTGCCGACCGACACGGTGCCGCTGATCGACCGCGTCCTGTCCTTCCTCCTGCTGGGCGTGATCGCCGGGATCACCGCCGGCTACGCCCGCCGCTTCCGCACACGCCACTCCCTCCCGCTGTTCGGGGCCCCGGCACCGGCGGCGGAACGGCCCCGGAGCGGTGGACCGGGGCAGGGCACCGGCATCACCGGCGACGTACGCTGACTCCCGTGTACGCGGAGCGGGCATCCCGGCTGACCGGCGCGGTCGTGTGGACGAACTCCCCGGCCGGCACCGGCACCCGGCCCGTGCTGCCGGACGGCTGCATGGACCTGATGTGGAGCGAGGGCCGGCTGCTGGTCGCGGGTCCCGACACCCGCCCCTACCTGCCCGAGGGCCCGGCCCGCTCCTGGACGGGCATCCGCTTCTTCCCCGGCACCGCACCCGCGCTGCTCGGCGTTCCGGCACACGAACTGCGCGACCTGCGGGTGGGGTTGGCGGACCTGTGGCCGGCGGCGCGGGTCCGGCGGCTGGCCGGCCGGATCGCGGCGGCCCCCGACCCTGCGAGCGCCCTGGAGGACCTCGCGCTGGACCGGGCGGCGGAGGCAGGGCCGCCGGACCCGGTGCTGCGCCGGGTGGTGGAGTGCCTGGCCGAGGGACACCCGGTGTCCGCTACGGCCGCCGCACTCGGCCTCGGCGAACGCAGCTTGCACCGCCGCTGCCTGACCGCGTTCGGTTACGGCCCGAAGACCCTGGCCCGCATCCTGCGGCTGCAGCGGGCGCTGGCCCTGGCCCGCTCCGGGACGCCGTACGCCGAGACGGCGGTCCGCGCGGGCTACGCGGACCAGCCCCATCTGGCGCGTGAGGTGCGGCGACTGGCGGGGATGCCGCTCGGGGAGCTACTCGCCGGGGACGGGTAGCGGGGCGAACAGGTCGACCGCGTTGCCGTCGGGGTCGTGCACGGTGGCGTACCGCTGGCCCCAGAAGGCGTCCCACGGCTTCAGCTCCCCGTGGTGGCCGGCGGCCACCAGCTCCTCGTACCGGGCGTCGACCTCGGCGGGGGAGCCGCAGCGGAAGGCGAGCGAGACCCGGCCCGCGCCGGCGGGCGGCTGCCATCCGGGGTGGAAGGAGCGGACGGTGTCCTCGGTGTCCAGGGCGAGCCGCAGCCCGCCGGGCAGTTCGGCCTCGACATGCGGCTGGTCCTCGGCTCCCTCGGGGAAGACCAGTCCGAGGCGGCGGTAGAAGGCGAGCGAGGCGGCCAGGTCGGAGGCGACCAGGCCGATCACGGCGAATCGTACGGTCATGCGGGAACCGTAGGCGGCGGCCGGTCGGCCGGTCTTGAAGGAATCGGACACCGGCGGCGGGCACCGGACCGGTCAGGGGCGCCTCGCGCGGCGGTTCCGGCCGGTCGCCCCGAGGTGTTCGACGAGGACGAACGTGACGCTGATCAGAAGGGACCATGCGCCGAACTTGGTCAGCGGCACCGGCTGCCAGCCGCCGAGCTGCTGCGGGTAGCTCCAGGCGCCCGCATAGGTCGCGGCGTTCTCGGCGACCCACAGGAAGAAACCGATCAGGACGAAGGCCAGGGCGAGCGGCATGCGGTAGCGGTGTGCGCCCACGCTGAAGCCGACCCAGGTGCCGGCGGTCGCGGCGGTCATCGCCACCGCGAGCGGCCAGCGCAGGTCGGGAATCCAGTGGTGGGTGAAGAAGTTGAGGTAGACGGCGGCGGCGACCAGGGTCGTGGCGGCGGCGCGGTAACGGGTGTAGCGCAGCCGCATCAGCCGCCGGGCCCGGCAGACGTAGCTGGCGACCGCCGCGTACATGAAGCCTCCGTACAGCGGCACCCCGGCGATCTTGGTGAGGGCGTCCTCCGGGTAGCTCCACGAGCCCAGATGCACCTTGACCAGCTCGAACAGCAGCCCCAGCACATGGCACACGGCGATCACGGCGGTGTCCCGCCGGGTCTCCCAGCCGACCCGGCGGGCGACGAGGGTGAGCAGCACGCCGTAGCCGAGGACCAGGTCGTAGCGGGCGACGGGCAGCGGCGGCAGCAGCCGGGAGGCCGCGATCCCGGCCAGCAGCGCCCCGGCGAAGGCGCAGGCGCGGGCCTGGACCACGCCGAACCGCACCAGTTGCGCGAACCCGTGCCGGAGTCCGCCCGCGGCGGACCCGTCCTCCTTGCGCATGCCCCCTCCTTCGCGCGACAGCGAGGGCCCCGATGGGCAGGGCCGCATTTGAACACGTTCAATTGGAGGGCGTGGTTCCCGCGTGACCCAGCGAACCCGGCAAGAGCCGGAAGAAGGACCGTGGTGCTCGGCTTCCGGCGCTCAGCCGAAAGCGACCGGTCCGTTCGGTGTGTCCACGCTGAAGGAGAGCGCGGCCGGGCCCGCCGTGAGCGTCAGCGAGGTGCCCGGGGCGGCGAGGGGGCCGCGCACCAACTGAGGGCCCAGGGCCGGGGCCGGCACCGCCGGCAGCGGGGTGACCGGCAGGCCCGAGGCGGCCGGGTGCGGGGAGTCGCCCCAGTCGATGAGGAACGGCAGCAGACCCGAGGCCTCCAACGGGACCGGCGTCGGTCAGCCGCCACCGCGGCAGGGTGCCCTCCCGGGTACGGCGGCTCATCGGCCGTACCGCACCCGGGTCATGACCCCGCGCCCGCGCCGCGACGACCGCCGCGTCCAGGCCCGGCGGGCTGATCGCCCAGGCCGGCACGGAGGGGCCGGCCGGCCGGTCGACGCCGAACGGCCGCGGCCCGGCGGGCTCGGGCTGCTCCGGATCCGGCCCGAGGATCTCCAGACAGCTCCGGCCGCCCAGCCCCACCAGGTGATTGCGCGTCCCAGCCCGACATGCACCCCGCCGGGCACCGGCACGACCCCGGTCCGCCGCACGAACCCGGCGACCGCCGCGCCCAGGTCAGGCGTGGCGAGGACGAGATGGTCCGGCAGTGGCGGAATCTCGTTCACCGCCCAGGAGGTCACGGGCTCGAAACCGCCCCCGGGAACGCCCGTGCGGCACCATGGGCACATGATCCGTACCGCACGCGCCCTGCCGCTGCTGCTCCTGCCCGCCCTGCTCACGGCGTGCGGCACCGAGAAGGCGGATGCCGGCGACGCCCGGGAGCCCGCGCCGGCCACCACCCAGGGGCGGCACGAACTCGACGACCGGCTCCGCGCGTTGGGCATCGCACCCGAACTCGTCTACGTCACCGACGTACCGGGCTTCACGCTCGCCCAGCAGTCGGTCGGCGTGAACGGGGACGACGGCTTCTCCGCCTCGTACTGGGCTAGGGACGGCGCCGTACTCCACCTCTACGCCGAGCGCGGCAGCGCCGCCGACTGCCCCGAGGGCTACGTCTGCCGGGCACCGGCGAAGGGCCGGGTGGTGCGGATCGGCGGCGAGAAGGTCGCACCCGGCGTGCTCCGCCGAGCCGCCGACGCCGTCCACCGCCCCGCACCGGAGGAACTCGCCGGCCTCCTGCCGCCGCCCCGCACGGCGACGGCCCCGGTGCAGCGCGGCGACCTCCCGTCCTACGGCGACGGAGCGCCCGACAACAGTGTGGGCGAGGGCGGTTGACCCGTTCGTCCACCGGGGGCCGGAAACGCCGGTCCCGGGCCGGGGCGCGCCCGCCTGGAGTCGGGTGGCATGCCTCCTCGTCTCCTCCTCTACACCCGTACCGCCGACCACCGGCACGACTCCATCCCGGACGCCGTCGCCGCCGTCCGGGCCCTCGGCCGGTTCGCCGTCGAGCACACCGAGGACCCCGCGGACCTCGAACGGCCGCTGGACGCGTTCGCGGCCGTGGTCTTCCTCTCCACCAGCGGCGACGTGCTCAGCCCGGCCGGGCGCGAACGGCTGGGGAGCCACGTCCGTTCGGGCGGAGGCTTCGCCGGGGTGCACGCGGCGGCCTGCACCGAGTACGGGTGGCCGTACTACGGCGAACTCCTCGGCGCCCGCTTCACCCGGCACCCCGCCCACCAGCCCGGCCGCGCCCTCGTCACGGACCCCGCCCACCCCGCCACCCGGCGGCTGCCGGCCGTGTGGGAGGTCACCGACGAGTGGTACGACTTCGACCACCCTCCGGGCGGCGGGGCACGGGTGCTGCTGCGCGCCGACGAGACGTCGTACGACGGCGGCGGGATGGGTGCGGACCATCCGCTGGCCTGGTGCCGCGAACAGGGTGCCGCAGGCGGACGCGTGTTCTACACGGCGCTCGGCCATGCCGCCGACGCCTACCGCGACCCGGTCTTCCTGGCCCACCTCAACGGGGGTCTCACCTGGGCGGGACGGCTCGCCGAGTGACGTTTCTGCGGTGAACCGGTTCCGCCATCGGAGTGAGTAAAGCTGGCGTAGGAGGAAGGTCACGTGACTATCTAGAGATGCTCTTGTCTTGGCAAAGGGCGTCGAGACGCGGCGGCCCACCCCCCCTTCCGCCCCGCGTCACCCACCCACAGGAGGAGCCGGACCTTGACTTACGGGAAGAAGCTGCGCGAGCGCATCGCCGAGCCCGGGACCACTCCGCTGATCGGCGTGTACGACATGTACTCGGCGTCGATCGCGGCCAAGCACTACGACGGGATGTTCGTTTCGGGCTTCGGCTTCGCGGCCTCGTACTACGGGCTGCCGGACATCGGATTCATCGCCTGGCCCGACATGGTGGCCTTCGTCCAGCGGCTGCGGGGCGCGTTCCCGCACCACCACCTGCTGGTCGACATCGACGACGGGTACGTCGACCCCGAGGTCGCCTGCCACGTCGTCGAAGGACTGGAGCGCATCGGCGCCTCCGGGGTGATCCTCGAGGACCAGAAGCGGCCCCGCCGCTGCGGCCACGCCGACGGCAAGCAGGTGCTGCCCCTGGAGGAGTACCTGGAGAAGCTCCACAAGGTCCTTGAGACCCGCAAGGACCTGGTCGTCGTCGCCCGTACCGACGCCACCGACGAGCACGACATCCTGCACCGCGCCGAACAGCTGGCGGCCACCGACGCCGACGTGGTGCTGGTCGACGGCGTGCGCAGCGTCGAGTGGATCAAACGGATCCGGGAGGTCGTCGGGGACAAGCCGCTGCTGTTCAACCAGATCGCCGGCGGCAAGTCGCCCCGCCTGTCCCTCGGCGAGCTGTCCGACCTCGGCGTGGACGTCGCCATCTACAGCACCCCGTGCCTGTTCGCCGCGCACGAGGCGATGGACTCCGCCCTCGCCGGCCTCAAGGCCGCCGACGGCCGGCTGCCGGAGGTGGACCCGGAGAGCGGGGTCGGTGTGCAGGCCTCCACCAGCCTGCTGGAGCGCAACATCGCCCCCGAGCGGCTCACCCCCGAGCGGCTCACCCCCGAGGGCGTGGGCGTGTGACCGGAGCCGTACCCCGGCTCGGCGTGGCCACGGCGGTCGCCGCCGCGCTCCTCGCGACCGGTGCCGTACCCGCGGTCGCGTCGTCCGGGAGTCTGATCACCGTGATCGACAACTCGCAGGCCGACTCCTGGCTCGAGGTCGACCGCGCGGCCAACGTGCAGACCGGCAGCGGCACCGCCGGCAGCGACCACGACGGCAGCGCCGTGGACGTGGTGGAGGCCCTCTTCGGCGCCGACCGGGGCGAGGAGGACTGAGGGAACGAGAGACCGGGACAACCGGAACGGCAAGACGGCCGGGCACCCCGTGCGGGAGGTGCCCGGCCGTCGCCGTGTGTCCGGACCGTCCGGGGACTCAGTCCTCCGTGAGGTCGGGACGGCCGTTCTCGTCGAGCTCGACGTCCTCCTTCGGGTCGTGCTCGTCGGCGGGCGAGGCCACGGTGGCGCGCTGCGGTCCGGGAGCGACGGTACGGCAGGCGGCGTGCGCCGAGCCGTAGACGGTGACCAGGGCGGCTGCGGCCACGGCGAGGGCCGCGGCGGTACGCGTGGTGCGCTTCATGCCCGGCAAACGAACCCCGCACCGGCACGGTCACCGCACTCCGCCCGAACCGGCCGCCCACGTCACGCGGTCGACGGCCCGGCCGGCACCGGTCCGCGCGCCGCGGCGCGGCTCGCCGGAGGCGGGGCCGTGCTCGCCCGCTCCACCAGCCGAGTCGACAGCTCCGTCCGCGTCCCCTCCGGGCGCTCGCCGTGCATCATCCGCACCAGCAGCCGCAACGCCGTCGCCGCCATCTCCGCCAGCGGCTGGCGGACGGTGGTGAGCGCCGGAGCGACCCAGCGGGCCTCAAGCAGATCGTCGAAACCCACCACGCTCACCTCGTCCGGCACCCGCAACCCCCGCTCCGCGAGCGCCGCGTACACCCCGAGCGCCATCCGGTCCGCGCACACGAACACCGCGGTCGGCGGCTCGGGCAGGTCCAGCAGCTCGTGCATGCGCAGCCGGGCGGTGGTCTCGTCACGGCCCGCGTGCCGCACGTACTCGGCGCACTGCCGCACGCCCGCCGAGGCGAGCGCCGAGCGGTAGCCGGCCACCCGGGCGCCGTCGGCCATCGCACGCCGGTGCCCGGCGATCACCGCGATCCGCTCGTGGCCCAGTCCCAGCAGATGCTCGGTCGCGCTCACCCCGCCCTGCCAGTTGGCCGCCCCGACCGACACCACCCCGGCCGGCGGCTCGTGCACCGGGTCGATGAGCACGTACGGGATGCGGTGGTGGTCCAGCCACCCGTACTGCGCGGCGGACAGCTCCCCGAGCGGCAACAGCACGCCGGAGGAGCCGCGCGTGGTCAGCTTGTCCAGCCAGCCGCGCCCGGGCCGGGCGTCCCGGGTCCGGGTCGGCCCGGCCGAGACCACCACCTCCAGACCCGCCTCGTACGCCGCCGCCTCCACTCCCTGCAGCACCGCACCCGACCAGGAACTCTCCAGCGAGTGCAGCACCAGGTCCACCAGGCCCGGCGCCTTCGACGCGTCGAAGCGGGGCCGGCGCACATAGCCGAGCCGGTCGAGTGCCTCGGTCACCCGGCGGCGGGTCTCCGGTGCCACGTCCTCCCGGCCGTTGACCACCTTGGACGCGGTGGGCACCGACACGCCCGCCTCCCGGGCCACCACCGCCAGCGTCGGCCCGGCCGCCACGCTCGCACTCCCCGCACGGACCATAGGGAACCACCTCTCCGGCCCGCCCGTGGGCCACCGAAAGTTGCGACCAACGCTGCTCCTACGGCCTGCTCACCGACCGTACAGAAAGCGCTTCCTACGATAGGGGTGCGTCAAGACGGCGGGAAGACACGGGAATTCACGGGATGGCGGGCGCCACTGCTTTCGAAAGCAGGGTGCCTGTGGGCGGCGGTTCGGGCGGCCGTATCAGGCGACCCGGGACAGATCCGCGTGCCGCACCTCGTGCCGCGGCGGCAGGCCCTCGGCCAGCCGCTCCAGCTCCTCCACGACGATCGCGCCCAGCCGTTCCAGCTCGTTGCCGAGCGAGCCCGCGATGTGCGGGGTGAGGAAGACGTTGGGCAGCCGGTACAGCGGCGACCCCGCGGGCAGCGGTTCGGGGTCCGTGACGTCGAGGACCGCACCCAGGCGTCCCGACACCAGCTCCTGCGTCAGCGCCTCGTGGTCGACCAGCGCACCGCGCGCGGTGTTGATCAGCACGCCCCCGTCCCGGACCAGGGCCAGCCGGGCCCGGTCGAGCATGTGGTGGGTCTCGGGGATGTCGGGGGCGTGCAGGGTGACGATGTCGCTGCGCCGCAGCAGCTCCTCCAGCGGCACCGGTTCCGCCCCCAGGCCGGCGGCCTCGGCGGGACTGACGTAGGGGTCGTACAGCAGGACCGTGAAGTCGAACGGCCGCAGCAGCTCCATGAGCCGGCGGCCCACGCGGGAGGCGCCGACGACCCCGACGCGGCGGCCGAGGTTGCCGGTGGCCGCGGTTTCGGCGGGGTTCGGATGGGTGTGGGTGCGGCGGTAGCGCTCGCGGTGGCCGAAGGCGTCCTTGCCGACGAGCAGGATCATCGCGAGCGTGTACTCAGCCACCGGCAGCGCGTTGCCGGTGACCGCGCTGGAGACGGTGACGCCACCGGCCCACAGCGCCTCCCCGACCAGGGAACGGACCGAGCCGGCGGCGTGCAGGACGGCACGCAGCTTCGGCACCGCGGCCAGGACACCGGCGTCCAGGTGCGGGCAGCCCCAGCCGGTGATCAGCACCTCGGCCGAAGCCAGCGCGTCGGCCGCCGCCGGATCGGCGAAGTCCCGGACCACGAACGCCGGGTCGATGTCGGCCGTCCGCCTCAGCCGGTCCAGGAGCGGCGGGGGGAAGAGCAGCGGGAGGTGCACCGGATCCATCGCGAACACGGCCCGCGGCGGCTGAGGGCTGGGCATGGCTCTCCTGACGAAACGGGAGCGTGGAAGCGTTGTGAGAAAGCGCCTTCTAACGTATGTCCGCCGGGAAGAACGGGTCAATCGGCAGGGGCCGGGCGGCGGATCACGGCGGGTCGCCGGCCAGGCGGCGGCTCGCCGGCCGGCCGGCCTCTCCGGCCAGGCGGCGGGTTGCGTCCGGCGCGGCGAACCGACTGGACGCCGTCTGTGGTGCCGACCCGTTCACGGGTCCCCGGCGGGGGCGCGCTCCCGACCCGTGGCGCTTCGGGAGTGGCAACCGGTCGCCTGCCCGCCCGCGTTCACCGTCACCGCCACGGCCGGATGCACGAGCGGCACCCACCCTCATTCGGCCCTCACCGTAGGCACCCCGCCGCCCGCCCCGTGGATCCACGGCGACCTCGGCGACGTCCTCCTCGACGGCCGTGCCTGCGGCACTCTCGGTCTCGACGGCCGTGCCTACGGCCGTGCCTACGGCACCCTCGGCCGGGTCGCCGCGCTGCGGACCGGAAGCACCACCTGCGCACACGGAACCCTCGTGGTGCGGGCCACCGGGACCGACCCGACCGTCGACAACCGCTACGAGCAGCCCGCCTCCGGCGCACTCAGGTACGCCGAACAGCCCAGCCCCCAGGCCCCTGCACCGGAATACATCCGGGCGATGTGATGCTCTGATGTGAACGGTGCACGAGCGCGGCGAAGGGCTGGCGGGCGATGACGGCAGACCAGGCGGGCCCCGTGGTCAGCACACCCCACGGAGCCGTACGCGGTCGGTACGAGCACGGCATCGCGGTGTTCCGCGGCATCCCGTACGCCGCCCCGCCCTTCGGCCCCCGACGGTTCCGCCCGCCCCAGCCGCCCGAGCCCTGGGACGGCGTCCGCGACGCCGGCGCCTTCGGCCCCACCGCGCCGAAACCCCCGTACTCCGAGGCGTTCGCCCGGTACCTGTCCGACCCGGTGATCCCCGGCGACGACTGCCTCAACCTCAACGTATGGACCCCCGAGCCCGGACCCGGCGCCCGGCTCCCCGTCCTCGTCTGGCTGCACGGCGGCGCCCTGACGAGGGGCTCCTCCGCCGTGCCGGTGTACGACGGCCGCAACTTCGCCCGCGACGGCGTCGTCTGCGTCTCGGTCAACTACCGACTGGGCGTCGAGGGTTACGGCCTGTTCCCGGACGCACCCCCCAACCCCGGCCTGCGCGACCAGCTCGCCGCCCTGCGCTGGGTGCACGAAACGATCGACGCCTTCGGCGGCGACCCCGACCAGGTCACCCTGTGCGGCCAGTCGGCCGGCGCCATCAGCACCGGCGTCCTGCTCGCCGCCCCCGCGACCCGCGGCCTGATCCGGCGCGCGGTCCTGCAGAGCGGCCCGCCGGAAGCCTCCGACCGGGACAAGGTACGGCGCATGGTGCGCCGCATGGCCACCCGGCTGAAGATCCCCGCCACCGCCGAGGCCTTCGCCGCCGTCGACCGCGACCTGCTGCTGCGCACCCAGGCCGAGGTCGGCCGGCTCAGCAGCCCGGTCCTGGGCGGCCCCGCGTTCGGCATCGTCGTGGACGGCGATCTCGTACCCCGCGACCCCCTCCAGGCCCTGCTCGACGGCGACGCCGCCCAAGGCGTCCAACTGCTCATGGGCTGGACCCGCGACGAGTACCGGCTCTGGTTCGTGCCCGGCGGACTGCTGGAACACATCGACCGTCTCGGCCCTGTCGCCCTCGCCGTAGCCATGGCCCGCTGCCACGCCGGACACGAGGTGCCCCGCGCCTACCGTGCCCTCCACCCAAACGCCGGCGTCGCCGAGATCGTCGGCCAGATGGTCACCGACCACCTGCTGCGCGCCCCGCTGCACCGCCTCGCCGACGCCCGGCCCGGCACCTCCTACCTCTACGAGTTCGCCTGGCCGTCCCGCCTCCCCGACCTCGGCGCCTGCCACGCACTGGAACTGGGCTTCGTCTTCGACACCGGTGACGTGCCCGAGTCCAAGAAATTGGCCGGCGAGGGCGCCCCGCAGGAGCTGTGCGACGCGATGCACGCGGCCTGGGTGCGGTTCGTCGCGACCGGGGATCCAGGGTGGCAGGCCTGGGACGCGTCGCATCCGGTGCGGATGTTCGGCGACGGTGGACCGTATACGGCATACGGTCCACGGGATGCAGAACTCGCCCTATGGTCGACCACCTACACCACCACGGAGCCCGGCCCCGCCGAGATCCGGGCCCCAGGAGCCGAGTGGGCCGCGGCGGTACGGCGGTTGCGACGGTCGGCGGGGGCCCGACGGCGGTGATCGCCGTCTGTCATCTGTCGCTTGGCGACAGGTCACAGGCCACAGTCGACGGGCGACAGATGACTGTTGCCGGGCGACGGGCGACTGTCGCCGGTCGACAATCGCCGGAGCGGCCCAGTCAGGGGAGGACCGTCACCGACGCAGTCGGGTCTTCCGGCCGGCGGGCATGAGCGGCCGACGGCAGCAGAACGACGGCACCAGGACGATGACGCAGCCGGTGCCGCGCGGCGCGCTCAGACCGCGTCCAGCGCCTGCGCCATCGACGCGATCGCCGCCGGCCCCACCCGGCAGCACCCCCCGATCAGCCGAGCCCCCGCGTCCCGCCACGCCTTGACCTGCTCGGCGCTGAACGTGGTGCGCCCTGCCCAGGCACGAGCCTCCGCGTCCCACGCCTCGCCGCTGTTGGGGTAGACCACCACCGGTTTGCCCGTCACGCGGGCCGCGATCCCGACGGCGTCCGCCACATCCTCGGGCGCACAGCAGTTCACTCCGACCGCGATGACCTCGTCCACGTCTGCGGCCAGAGCGAAGGCTTCTTCCAGCGGCTGTCCCGCGCGGGTGTGCCGACCGTCGACCGTATACGAAAGCCAGGCGGGCACCCCCAGGCCGCGCACCGCCCGCAGCAGGGCCGCCGCCTCGTCCGCGTCCGGAACCGTCTCCAGCGCCAGGACGTCCGGCGCGGCCTCGGCCAGCACCTCCAGGCGCGGCCGGTGGAACCGCTCCAGCTCCTCGACGCTCAGACCGTACCGGCCCCGGTACTCGGAACCGTCCGCGAGCATCGCCCCGTACGGGCCGACCGAGGCCGCCACCCACAACGGCCGGTCATCACCCTCCACCTGGGCCTGCCGGGCGGCCTGCCGGGCCAGCTCCACGCTCAGCCCGAGCAGTCGGGTCCCCTCCGCACGGCTGATCCCGCGCTTCGCGAAACCCTCGAAGGTGGCCTGGTAGCTGGCGGTGATCGCGACCTCCGCGCCCGCCCCGAAGTAGGCGAGGTGTGCCTCGGTGACCGCCTCGGGCCGCTCGGCGAGCAGGCGTGCCGACCACAGCTCGTCGCTCAGATCGTGTCCGGCCGACTCGAGCTGGTTGGACATGCCGCCGTCGAGCACGACGGTTCCGGCGGCGAGGGCTGTGGCGAGACTGGGGGAGGTGTTGCTGGTCATGTCATGACGCTAATCGAAGCGCGAGGGAAGCGAACCCGGGTGTCCAGCAGGTGAGCAACCGCCCCTGCTCATCCTGACCTGCGGAAACTCCGCGCGCGGCAACCATTGTGTCCAGTTCGTGAACAGATCGCCCAGCATGTGGGACGCCGGGTTACGATCACGCCTCCCCCCTCCCGCTCCCCGTGTACGGAACCCGTCATGACTGCCCCCAGCTCCACCGAGCCCGCACGGCCCACCGAATCCTCCGCCGGCACTCCCCGGCGCCGCACCTTCGGCCTGGCTGCCGCCACCGCCCTCGTGATGGGCAACATCATCGGCGGAGGCATCTTCGCCCTGCCCGCCACCGTGGCCCCGTACGGCACGGTCAGCCTGCTCGCCTTCGCCGTCCTGTCCGTCGCAGCCGTCCTGCTCGCCCTGCTCTTCGGGAAGCTGGCCCGCCGCAGCCCGGTCACCGGCGGCCTGTACGTCTACCCCCGCGATGCCTTCGGCCCGTTCGCGGGGTTCCTGTCGGCCTGGTCGTACTGGACGATGTGCTGGGTCAGCATCGCCGCGCTCGCGGTCGCCGTCGTCGGATACGTCGACGTCCTCATACCCCTGCACGGCAACCACCTGCTCGAAGGTCTGGTCGCCGTTGCCGCACTGTGGCTGCCGGCCGCCGCGAACTTCGCCGGTACCCGTGTCGTCGGTATGGTGCAGATCGTATGCACCATACTGAAGTTCGTCCCTCTTCTCCTCATCGCCACCGTCGGCCTGTTCTTCGTACACACCGACAACTTCGGCCCGTTCAACGCCACCGGTGACAGCGTCCCGGGCGCCGTCGCCGCCTCGGCCGCACTGCTTCTCTACAGCTTCCTCGGGGTCGAGTCGGCCGCGGTGAGCGCGGGCGAGGTGGACGACCCGGAACGCACGGTGGGCCGCGCGAGCATCCTCGGCACGCTGGGCTCCGCGCTCGTCTACCTGCTCGGCACGGTCGCCGTCTTCGGCCTGGTCCCGCACGCGCAACTCGCCCAGTCCGGCGCGCCGTTCGCGGATGCCGTAGATGCGATCACCGGCGGCCACTGGGGCGGCACCGCCATCGCCCTGGTCGCCGTCGTCTCCATCACCGGCTGCCTCAACGGATGGATCCTGCTGGCCGCGCAGATGCCGTACGCCGCCGCCCGCGACGGACTCTTCCCGGCTTCCTTCGCCAAGACGGGCAAGGGCGGAGTGCCCGGCTTCGGAGTGTGGGCCTGCGCGGTCCTCGGCACAGCCCTGATCGCCCTCAACTACACGGCGGGTCCGGACACCACCTTCCGGGTCCTCGTGCTCATCACCACGTTCACCGGCTGCGTGCCCTATCTGCTGTCCGCCGCCGCCCAGTTGTACTGGCTGGTGCAGGGCTCCCGCGCCCAGGTCCGCCCGGCCGGCCTCGCCCGTGACCTCACCGTCGCCGCGCTGTCCTTCGCCTTCTCCTTCTGGCTGATCGCCGGCGCCGGCTACGCGGCCGTCTATCAGGGCGTGCTGTTCCTCTTCGCGGGCATCCCGGTGTACGTGTGGCTGCGCGGCCGTCAGGAGCAGGCCGGAACGCCCGCCTGACGTCAGATGTCCACCCCCGGAGGGGAAGCGCTTTCCCCTCCTCCCGTCCGACCCATTGACCCTCTCGTGGCCCACCCTTACCTTTTCGGCGTTCGGGATCACAGATGCTGTGCGTGATTTCGAACGTACGACATGTCGAAGGTACCGCTGTCCCCCACCGAGAGGCAGTCCGCATGAGCCGCGACCACGACCTGCCCGAAACACCCTCCCGCCGGCTGCTCCTGAAGGGTGCCGCAGCCGCCGGTGCCCTGGCGGCCACCTCCGCGACCCCCGCGCTCGCGTCCCCGCCCGCGCCCGGCAAGGCGGCCCCCCACGTGAACCCACTCGTCCTCCAGCGCGCCGACCCGCACATCACCCGCCACACCGACGGCCTCTACTACTTCACGGCGACCGTCCCCGAGTACGACCGCATCATCCTGCGCCGCGCCCCCACCCTGAACGGACTGTCCACCGCCGCCGAGTCGGTGATCTGGCGGGCACACGCCACCGGCCCGATGGGCGCGCACATCTGGGCACCCGAGCTGCACCGGATCGGCGGCAAGTGGTACATCTACTTCGCCTCCGCCCCCGCCGAGGACGTCTGGGCCATCCGCATCTGGGTGCTGGAGAATGCGAACCCCGACCCCTTCAAGGGCACTTGGGTCGAACGCGGCCAGGTCAAGACCGCCTGGGAGACCTTCTCCCTCGACGCCACCACCTTCAAGCACCACGGCACCCGCTATCTGGTCTGGGCCCAGCACGAGCCCGGCATGGACAACAACACCGCGCTGTGGATCTCCAAGATGACCAACCCCTGGACGCTGACCGGCCCCCAGGTCCGACTGTCCACTCCCGAGTACGACTGGGAGTGTGTCGGCTACAAGGTCAACGAGGGCCCTTCCGTCCTGCAACGCAACGGCCGCGTCTTCCTCACCTACTCGGCCAGCGCCACCGACTGGCACTACTGCCTGGGCCTGCTCACCGCCGACATCCACAGCGACCCGATGGACCCGCGGAGCTGGAGCAAGTCGCCCGTCCCCGTCTTCACCAGCAACGACACCACGAAGCAGTACGGCCCCGGCCACAACTGCTTCACCGTCGCGGAGGACGGCCGTACCGACGTCCTCGTCTACCACGCCCGCCAGTACAAGGAGATCACCGGCGACCCGCTGCACGACCCCAACCGGCACACCCGCATCCAGAAACTCGGCTGGAAGCCGGACGGTACCCCGGACTTCGGCGTCCCCGTGGCCGACACCGTGAAGGCGGGTGCCTGAGATGAGACGCGCGTACGCCATCCTGCTCGCCCTGTGCTGCGCCCTCGCCGCCGCCCTGGCGACCGCCGGCCCCGCCCAGGCGGCACCGCAGACGATTGCCAACGGTATACAGTTCGCCGACACCGCAGGGAATCCGATGCACGCCCACGGCGGCGGCGTCCTCAAAGTCGGCGCGTACTACTACTGGTTCGGCGAGGACCGCAACAGCGACAACACCTTCCGGTCCGTGGACGCCTACCGTTCCACCGACCTGAAGAACTGGGAGTTCCGCGGCCGTGTCCTCACCCAGTCCTCGGCCACCGAACTGGCCACCGCCTACATCGAACGCCCCAAGGTCATCTACAATGCGGCCAGCGGCAAGTTCGTCATGTGGATGCACAAGGAGAACGGCGCCGACTACAGCCAGGCACGCGCCGCCGTCGCCGTCTCCGACACGGTCGACGGCACCTACACCTACCGGGGCAGCTTCCGCCCGCTCGGCCAGTACATGTCCCGCGACCTGACCACGTACGTCGACACCGACGGCACCGCCTACATGGTCTCGGCCGCCAACGAGAACTACGACCTGCACATCTACCGGCTCACCTCCGACTACACCGGCATCGACAGCCTGGTCGCCAACCCCTGGCCCGGCGGCCATCGCGAGGCCCCCGCCCTGTTCAAGCGTGGCGGCGTGTACTTCATGCTCACGTCGGGAGCCACCGGCTGGAACCCCAACCAGCAGCAGTACGCCACCGCCACCTCCCTCGCCGGCCCCTGGACCTCCTGGACGAACGTCGGCGACTCCACCGCCTACGGCTCCCAGACCGCCTACGTCCTTCCGGTGCAGGGCAGTTCGGGCACCTCGTACCTCTACATGGGCGACCGCTGGGGCAACTCCTTCGGCGGCAAGGTCAACGACTCCCGGTACGTCTGGCTGCCGCTGGCCTTCCCGACCTCCACCTCGATGAGCATGTCCTGGTCTCCCGAGCTCACCGTCGACACCACCGCGGGCACCGTCACCGGCACCAGCGCCGCCTACAACACGCTGATCGCCCGGCACAGCGCCAAGTGCGCCGACGTGGCGAACCAGTCCCTGTGGCAGGGCGTCGCCGTCAGCCAGTACACCTGCAACGGCGGCGCCAACCAGAAGTGGTGGTTCAAGGACCTCGGCAACGGCTACCACGCGCTGGTGGGCCGGGGCAGCTCCCTGTGCCTGCAGGAGAACGCGAGCAGCGTCACGCAGGAGAACTGCACCGGCGCCGGCAGCCAGCAGTGGTCGGTCACCGCCTCCGGCTCGTACGTCACCCTCAGGGCCCGCGCGAGCGGGGAGTGCCTGGACGTGTCCGGCGCCTCCACCGCCAACTCCGCCGCGCTCATCACCTACACATGCAACGGGGGCACCAACCAGCAGTGGAGACGCGGTACCTGATGATGAATCAGATGAGCAGGTCGATCGCGTCGATCGCCGTGCCCGCGCTGAGATAGCCGGTCGTCCCCGAACCGCTCACCACGTTGATCTTCAGCACGTTGTACTGGCCGGTGTCCGTGCGCCAGGCACTGGCCGGGACGCTGTAGGTGAAGGTGTGGTTGTTGCCCCGGTACGAGCCCACCGTCAGGGACCGGGTGCTCGGCTGGATGGGCGGGGCGGGGATCGCAGAGGTCCAGGCGTCGTTGACCGTGATCTGCGGCCGGCCGTTGGCGTAGGCCGTCGTCACGCCGATCCTCAGGGTGTGCGCGGCGGCGGCCTGCGCGGCGGTGAGCCGGAAGTAGACCAGCAGCCCGCTGTTGACGTCCTTCCAGAGGTAACACGGGAACGCGGACGTCTCCGTACCACTGCCGATCACGACGTTCCCGGTCCAGGACGCGGCCCGCACGTCGGAAGGGTGGGCGTACGTCATCAGGTCCGCGTTCTTGAAGCCGCTCGGGGTGCCGTTCCAGTCGCCGATCCGCCAGATCGCGGTCGCGGTGGACGGGTCGTTGGACGACGGGATGGCGATCGTGTTCACAGTGGTCGTCGCGCCCGCGGATACGGTCACCTGTGTACTGTATACAGCCAACTCACCCTTGTAGACAGTCAGCGTGTATGCGCCCGGCAGTATGCGGGAGACCGAGAAATACCCGTCGGAGGCACGCGCCGCCGCCCAGTACTGCGCTGCCCCGTTGGCGAGTCCGACCGTGTACGGGTACGCCGTGTTCCGCCCGGTGATGCCGACTCCGGCCACCCGCCCCCGCCCGCTGTCCGGCACGTACCCGGCGATGCCCAGCGAGTCGGCCCACGGAGTGGTCAGCGTGCCGTGGTACAGGGCGGACGACGGTGCCCCGCCGTCCGTGAACGCGATGACGTACGGGCCCTGGAGGCCGTACCGCTCGTCCTCGGTCTGGTTCTCGCCGTAGTACAGGATCTCGTACAGCCCGCCGCCGTCGGCACTCTGGTGGCGCAGCAGGGAGCGGTAGAAGGGGCCGCCGGAGGCCTTCTCGTGGTTGCTGCGGACGATCCACAGGCCGACGCTGCCGGTGGTCCAGCCGATGTAGTCGTAGTCGATGGCCCGGAGCTTGGAGTAGTGCTTGGAGCGGGTCTGCCCGTCGGACTTCGCGAACACGTCCGAGGCCTCGATGGTCCTGGTGGTGTAGGTGTAGGAGTCAGGCTGGTCGTTGAGGAACAGGCCCGCCCGGACGCGCACGATGTAGCGGGTCGCGCTGACCGAGGAGTCGGCCTTGTTGGTCCACAGGTAGACGTTGTTCTCACCGCTGCGGGCGGCGTAGTAGTGGCGCAGCGTGCCGTGGGTGACCGAGATCAGGATGGTGGAGCCGGACTGGGCCAGGGTCACCGTGGAGCTGCCGAGGCCGGACTCGATGTGCGAGTTCTTGCCGCCGTAGCCCTGGTACTCGGTGCCCTTGTAAGCCAGGGAGGTCAGGTCGCCGGTGACCTTGCTGACCTTGAACACGAGGCCGGCGCCGGTGTCGACGACGTAGTTCGAGCCGTCGTCGCTCCAGCCGAAGCCGGCGGCGGACGCGGCGGTGGCGAGCGGGCCGGCGAGGGCGACGGAACCGGCGGCGGCAGCGGCGCCGACGACGAAGCCGCGGCGGGTGACCGCGCTGTCGAGGGATCCGGACATGGGGGTGCCTCCTTCGGGAGGTCCGGGGTGTGCGGGTGTCTGGCAGGGTGACAGTTGAATCGATTTTGCGAAAGGGCTTTCACTACGGTGAAGTTGGTGGTGGTAAGAAATATCGCCAAAGGCTAGAAAGCGCTTGTCCGGAGCGGTACGGTCTCCGGTCGGCCGAGGTTCGACCGACGGAGGAGCCGCTCATGAGACGTTTCACAGCCGCCTTGCTGGTGCCGGCCGCCCTGGGCGCCGTACTGACGGCGGCCCCCGCCCAGGCCCACCCGGGCAAGCCGCCCGGCATCGACAACTGCACCGCCACCGCCTGCCACTTCGACGTCCCGCCCGGCACCTACGACGTGACCGTCCGGCTCGGCGGCGCCACCGCGTCCAGCACCCGCATCACCGGCGAGACCCGGCGCTCGCTGCTGCCGGAGACGGCCGCGGCGGCCGGCGAGCACATCAGCCGCAGCTTCACCGTCGACGTCCGCACCCCCGAGGGCGAACCCACCGGACCCGACGGAACGCCCGGCCTGGACCTGTCACTCGGCGGCTCCGCACCCGCCCTCGCCGGCATCAAGGTCACCCCGGCCCGGCACGCCCGCCAGATCGTCCTCATCGGCGACTCCACCGTCTGCGACCAGCCCGCCGACCCCTACTCCGGCTGGGGCCAGCAGCTCCCGCAGTACCTGCGCAAGGGCCTGTCCGTCGCCAACTACGCCGACTCGGGCGAGAGTACGGTCACCTATCTGCAGAACCCACAGCTCTGGGGCACCGTGCAGCCGCGGATCCGGCCCGGCGACCTGGTCCTCGTCCAGCTCGCCCACAACGACAAGACCACCGACGAGGCGACCTACCGCGCCAACCTCGAGACCCTGGTGGCGGGCATCCGCGCTCAGGGCGGCCGGCCGGTGCTCGTCACCCCGATCGTGCGCCGGTGGTTCAACGCCGACGGCACCCTGAACAACAACACCGCCCTGCTCGTCAACGGCCTCGGCGTCGACCACCCGGCCGTCATCCGCTCGGTCGCCGCCGCCGAGCACGTCCCGCTGATCGACCTCACCGCGAAGACCAAGGCGCTGGTGGAGTCCCTCGGCGTGGAAGGCTCCAAGTCGGTCTACCTCTACAACGAGAAGCGCGACAACACGCACACCTCCGTCCACGGCGCCACCCTGTACGCGGGCCTGGTCCGCGACGAACTGCTCGCCCAGCATCTGGTGCCCGAGGGCACGGTACGGGTGGGATGAACCCCCGGGGCGCCCCGGCAGGAACCGGAGCGCCCCGGGTCCCGCGAGGAAGGACAGCCACCGCCGTGATCGAACTGCCCGCCGACGACCGCCGATCGAGCCCGTACACCGGTTACACCCGCGCCCACTGGGAGACCGCCGCCGACGCCCTGCTCGCCGCCGTCGCGCCGTACGCCACCCCCGACCGCGCCCTCTATCACCTGCCCGGCGACCACGCGAGCCACTCCGGCCGCCTCTCCGACGGGCTCGAAGGCTACGCCCGCACCCTGCTGCTGGCCGCGTTCCGCCACGACGAGACCGCGCTCGGCCGGTACGCCGAGGGCCTCGCGTCCGGTCCCGGAGGCGTCTGGCCGCGGATCACGGACCGCAGTCAGCCGCTGGTCGAGGCCGCCTCGATCGCCCTCGCCCTGCGGCTGACCCGGCCGCTGCTGTGGGACCGCCTGGACGACACGGTGCGCCAGCGGACCGCCGCCTGGCTGGCGGACGCGCTCACCGCCGAACCCTGGCCGTGCAACTGGGAACTGTTCCCGGTCACCGTCGGCGGCTTCCTCGCGGAGATCGGCCACCAGGAGGAAGCGGCGCGCAAGGCGATCGACCGCGGGCTGGAGCGGGTCGAGGGCTGGTACGTCGGCGACGGCTGGTACACGGACGGCGACGGCCGGAAGTTCGACTACTACAACGGCTGGGCCATGCATCTGTATACAGTCCTCCACGCATGGCTGGCAGACGACAGTGAACTGCTTTCTGTATACGGTCGACGGTTGTCACGCCACCTCGCCGACTACGCCCGCCTGTTCGGCGCCGACGGCGCCCCCCTGCGCCAGGGCCGCTCCCTCACCTACCGCTTCGCCACGACGGCCCCGCTCTGGCTCGGCGCCCTGACCGGGCACACCCCCCTGCCCCCCGGCGAGACCCGCCGCCTGGCCTCCGGCGCCCTGCGGTACTTCCTCGACGGCGGCGCGGTGGACGAGCGGGGTCTGCTGCCGCTCGGCTGGCTCGGCCCCGACGAGTCCCTGGTGCAGACGTACTCCGGCCCCGCCTCCCCGTACTGGGCGAGCAAGGGCTTTCTCGGTCTGCTGCTGCCGCCCGGGCACGAGGTGTGGACGGCGCAGGAGGCACCCGCCCCGGCCGACCACACCGACGACGCGCACCCCGTGCCCGTCCCCAACTGGCTGGTGCAGACCACCCGTTCCGACGGACTGGTCCGGCTGCACAACCACGGCAGCGAGGACGTCCGCTACGACCCCCACTACACCCGGCTCGCCTACTCGACCGCCACCGCGCCCGTGCCGTCGTACGACAACAGCGTGATCGTCGACGGTGACGCGAGCCGTACGGGGATCGAGCCGCTCGGCACGGGGGACGGGTGGATCGCCTCCCGGCACACCGTGCGCGCCGGGGTCACCGTCACCAGCCTGGTGGTGGTGCGAGGTGCCGTGGAGGTACGGGCCCATCTGGTGGCGGGCGCGGCGCCCGGGACTCCGGTGCGGGTGACGGGCTGGCCGGACGGAGACGGCGTACGGGCCGAACTCGCGCCCGTCACCGGTCTGTCGGCCGAGCTGACCGGGTTGACCGGGGACGGTGCGGGCACGCTCTTCGTGGCGCTCGCCCGGCTCACCGGGGAGCCGGACCCGCTGCCCCTGACCGATCTGGTGTCCGTGGCGGTGCGCGAGGCCGACGGCGCGGAGCCGGGCCACGAGGTGCGGGTGAACTGGCCCGAGGGCGTGACCGCCGCCTTCCGGTTCACGGCGCCGGACGGGCGCTCCGCGGGTGCCTCGTGGTCGGTGGCACCCCGGGACGGTTCGGCGGCTGCCGAAACGTGCCGGGTCTAGCGTGGCCGTATGACCGCAGAGCCTGCCTCCGCCCAGTCCTTCGCCGGCCTCCACCACCGTCCGGGCGAGCCGCTGCTGCTGCCCAACGCCTGGGACCACGCCTCGGCCGCCGCCCTCGCCGCCCGGGGCTTCCGGGCGATCGCCACGACGAGCCTGGCGGTCGCGGCGGCCGTCGGCCTGCCCGACGGGGAGGCCGACCCGCGAGCACACCGTCCGTCTCGCCCTCACCCTACGCTCCGAGCCGTATCTCCTCTCCGTCGACGCCGAGGACGGCTTCAGCGAGGACCCGGACGAAGTCGCCGAGCTGGCACGGGAGTTGCGAGCGGTCGGCGCTGTCGGCATCAATCTGGAGGACGGCCTGGGCCCGGCCGGCCGACACGCGGCGAAGATCGCCGCGGTGAAGGCCGCCGTGCCCGGTCTGTTCGTCAACGCCCGTACGGACACGTACTGGTCGGGCGACGGCGACGAGAAGGAGACCCTGCGCCGGCTCGACGCCTACCAGGAAGCCGGCGCCGACGGGGTGTTCGTACCGGGCCTGAGCGATCCCGGGCGCATCGCCACCCTCGTCCGGCACACCGCCGTCCCCCTCAACGTGCTGTACACGCCCGCCGGACCCACGGTCGGCCAGCTCGCCGGCCTCGGTGTACGCCGGATCAGCCTCGGTTCGCTGCTGTACCGGCGGGCACTCGGCGCGGCCCTGGACGCCATGGCCGACATCGCGGCCGGACGCGCCCCGGGCGGTACGACCCCGTCCTACGCCGACGTCCGCGCGCTGGAACGCAGCGTCTCGGCGAGTGCGTCGGCGAACTCCACGGGGTGATCCAGCGTGCCGAGATGCCCGCCCGGGAACTCGGCAAAGGCACACCCGAGCCGTCCGGCCAAGAACTCGGCCGTACGGTGCAGCAGTTGGCCGCGCGAGCCGGTCCCGGCGGCGATCGTGAGCCGGCCCGGAGGCAAGGGTACGGCGGGCGTGTACGCGCTGAACGGGCGCAGCACCCGGGCCAGGAACACCCCCATCGGGGTCGCCGACTCGCCCTCGGCGGGCGGCCGTCCGGGCCCGTCCAGCTGCTCGATCAGCTCCGTCCGCCGGTCCGTCCCGTCCGGCAGGACCGTCACGCACGGCGGCTCGTGCGCGACCACGTGCGCCAGCCGGCCGGGGTACCGGGCCAGCAGGTCCAGGACCGCGATGCCACCGGAGCTGGTGCCGCACACGTACGCCGACTCACCCGCCGGCAGCACCTCTTCCAGCACTCGCCGCGCGCCCTCGCTCCAGTCCGTGACCCGCTGCTCGGCGACCGGCCGGCCGAGCCGGCCGTGTGCGAGGCCCAGCGGGTCGTACGTCACCACGGTGAAGCGCGTGGCCAGCCGCTCGGTGAGCGGCCCGAGGCCCATCGGATGCCCGGCCCCGCCCGGCACCAGCAGCAGTACGGGACCGCGGCCCGTGACGTCGTGGTACGGCCTGTCAGTCATCGTTCTCCGTCTCCCGGGGCCAGTGTTCGAGGGCGAGGTGCAGGGCGTCGACCGCCTTGTCCCAGGAGGCCGTCACGTCCCGGTCCGCGCCGAAGCCGCCCGCGCTCTCCAGGACGCAGTAGCCGTGGAAGGTGCTGCGCAGCAGGCGCACCGCGTCCGTCAGGTCCGGTTCCTCCAGGCCGTACGCGCGCAGCATGCCGTAGGTGATCTGCGCGGTGCGGCGCAGTGCGGGGGAGTCGGCGATCAGGGCCTGGTCGATGCGGATCTGGGTGGCCGCGTACCGGCCCGGGTGGCGCAGGGCGTAGTCGCGGTAGGCGCCGGCGAACGCCGTCAGCGCCTCCTTGCCGGCCCGGCCGGCCACGGCCGCCGCGATCCGGTCGATCAGCTCGCCGCCCGCGTACAGCGCCAGCCGGGTGCGGAGGTCCTGGAGACTGCGGACGTGCGAGTACAGGCTCGCGTCCTTGACGCCGAAGCGGCGGGCCAGCGCGGAGATGCTGACCTGGTCGAACCCGACCTCGTCCGCAAGCTCCGCGGCGGCCGCCACCACCCGCTGCGCGCTCAGTCCCGCCCGGGCCACCTGTCCACCTCCCTTGGAAACCTAGGGGATACCCTAGAGCATCTAGGAAAGCTGGGCGTGCGCATCAGTCGATCGGCGCGTACAGCACTCCCAGCTTGTCGATCTCGGTGCCCGAGCGGCCGGTGAAGCCGGCGATCTGCCAGCCGGTCGGCGCGGTGAACGTGGTGCTGTCGCCGGTGGCCGTGCCCGCCGCGAGCGTGCGGCCCCGGTCGGTGGCGAACGCGGCCGAGAAGATCCGGGTACGGCCGTCCTTCCGGCCCTCTGTGAGCTTCACCGAGGTCAGGTGTTCCCCGGCGGCGAGGGTGAGGGAGGCGGCCGTACCGCCCGTGCCGCCGTGGCCGAGGACCGTACCGCCGTCATGGGTGAGGGACACGGCGTCCAGACGGGTGCCGCCGCGCAAGGTGAGGGTGCGCGGGGCGGGCGCGGCCGGCAGGTCGTCGGCGTCACTGAAGGCGGTGCCGTGCGGGCCGCCGAAGAAGTCGCTCGCCCGGAGCTCCGGGGCGAGGGTGTAGGAGAAGTCGACGGTGTGCGGGAAGTGGTCGGAGAGGTTGCCGCCGGCCGCGTCCAGGAATCCCGCCCACTCGTCGTGGTAGCGGGTCGCGGTGAGAGAAACGAGGCCGCTGCCGCGGTAGAGGACCTTGTCGACCACCTCGCAGTCGTCGGGCGGCGCGGATGCCGGGCACAGCAGCGGATCGGCGCCCTGCGCGGGGACCGTACCGCCCTTGGCCAGCCGTACCCAGGCGTCGGTCAGGCCGTTGCCGTCGACGAGGGTACGGATGTTGTCGCCGGCGCGGGTGTAGCGGGTGTTGGTGTCGCCCATCACGATCACCGCGTTGCCCGCCGAGTTGGCCTGGATGAACGCCGACAGCTGCGCGATGTTGGCGCGGCGCGCAGCCAGGGCGTCGTCGGTGTCGTCGGCGTTGGGGTGCAGGTTGTAGAGGTCGACGTACACGCCTTCGGCGAGCCGTACCCGGGCGAGGGTGAAGCCCTTTGGTGTGAGGCAGTTGGTGCCGGTGCAGTCCTTCCACTTCACCCGCTCGAAGTCCTCGAAGGGGAAGGCCGACAGGGTGTTGAGGCCGTCGCCGATGCCCGCGCCGCCGCTGGTCGCGGTGCGGTAGGGGCGGTTGTCGCCGGCGTAGAGCGCCGCGTGGTAGTTGAAGTCCTCCTGGACGTTGATGATGTCGTAACCCGCCAACCGCGGTGAGATCAGCGGGGTGTTGGTGGCCGGATGGCTGGAGCTGAGGCCCTCCGGCAGCCCGGCCACGTTGTACGTCAAGACGCTGAAGCTCCCTGAGCCGGCGGCATGTGCGGTACCGGCGGTGGCGGTGAGCCCCGACACGGTCAGCAAGCCGGCGGCGAGAGCGCCGAGGAGTCGTCCCATGGGTCGCATGCCGACCATGTTCACGTCAACTTGGCGGGTTGGGAAGGTGGTGGGGAAAACGCTTGCATGAACAGGGGGAACCGGTGCCCGACGCCGCCGCGGCCGGCCCGGAGGAGGGCCGGCCGCGGCGGGCGTCGGAGCGGTGCCGGTCAGCCGGTGCCGGTGGCGCCGGACGGCGAGAAGACGAACGAGAACTCCGCCGGCTCGGCCCGCAGGTGGTACTGGGGCAGCGGGGCCGGGCCGCAGGACTGGGAACCGATGCCGTGCTGGCCGTGGTCCAGGTGGACCCAGACCGTGTCACCGGGCACCAGGTCGCTGCGGTGGGCGGCGGCGTCCAGCTGCTCGGTGGTCCAGCGGCGGGCGGTGAGGTGGAACGCCGGGTCGCCCTCGATGCGCAGGCCGCCCAGTTCCGCCCAGCGGACGTCGATGCGGGCGCCGTTCTCCTGGGGGCGGACGTATGGCGTCTGCAGATCGTCTACGGTCGACTGCCAACGGCCGACTGTAGACGCCATCCTGGTGTCCGGATACGCCTCCCCCGGGCCGCCGCCGTACCACTGCACACGGTCGGCAGCAGACAGTCCGAAGCGGATACCGAGGCGGGGGAGCGGGACGTTCCAGTCGCCGTCCGGGATGGTGCATACGGTCAACCGGATACGGTCTCCGTCCGACGTCCAGCGGTATACCGTCGACAGCCCCAGCTCCCAGGCGGCCGGCGCCACCCGCGTGCGGACCGTCAGCGCGTCCTCGCCCACCTCGACGGCGTCCAGGCGGTGCCGCATCCGGTGCAGGCCGAGCTTGCGCCACAGCAGCCCGTAGCGCAGGTCGCTCTGCCAGGCGGCACCGTCGTCGTTGTCGGTGGTGGCCCGCCACACGTCCAGCCGCAGACCGGTGACCGGTACCTCGCCGATCGTCCGCAGCGCCCCGGTCCGGGCGTCGAACACGGCCGGACCGAGGTTGATCACCCCGTCGCCGGGTGCCGACCGGGCGGTCGCGGCGACGTACGGCACCCGGCGCGCCGACGCCGGGATCTGGCCCCAGGCGACGACATGGTCCCGCGGCGCCCACGACGTGGCGGAGGCGAGGGACGCCCGGATGGTCCAGTGCGCCTCGCCGGCCCGTACCCCGGCCGGTGCGGCGGGCAGCTTGACCTGGGCGGACTCGCCGGGCGCCAGCGCGGGCACCGGCAGGGTGCCGGAGTCCACGGTCTCGCCCTCGATCTCGTACGACCACGAGAAGGCCAGCGCCGACAGGTCCGCGAAGTCGTACCGGTTGGTGATCCGGACCGTGCCGGCCGCGCTGTCCGTGCCGTCGGCCGTGACGGTGACCGGCTCGATCACCTTCTTGTACTCGAGCAGACCGGGGGAGGGCCGCCGGTCCGGGAAGAGCAGGCCGTCGCAGACGAAGTTGCCGTCGTGCAGTTCCTCGCCGAAGTCGCCGCCGTAGGCGTATCCCAGTTCCGGGTGGGCGATGCCGTGGTCGATCCACTCCCAGACGAAGCCGCCCTGGAGCCGGTCGTGGGCCTCGAAAAGCCGTTGGTAGTCGACGAGTCCGCCGGGGCCGTTGCCCATGGCGTGGGCGTACTCGCAGAGGATGAACGGCAGTTCGCGGCGCCTGTGCGGACCGCCGTCCAGGCCCCGGCCGATCCGCTCGACCTCGGCGTGGTCCGCGTACATCCGCGAATACACGTCGGTGTCACGGCAGTTTAGGTCGCCCTCGTAGTGGACGAGCCGGGAGCCGTCCCGTCCGTGGATCCACTCGGCCATCGCGGTCAGGCCCCGGCCGGTGCCTGCCTCGTTCCCGAGTGACCACATGACGACCGACGGGTGGTTCTTGTCCCGCTCGACCATGCGGGCCGCCCGGTCGAGCAGGGCCGGGGTCCAGCGGTCGTCGTCGACGGGGTTGTCCCGCCAGCCCTGCTCGGTGAAGCCGTGCGTCTCCAGGTCACACTCGTCGATCACCCACAGGCCGTACTCGTCGCACAGGTCGAGGAAGGCCGGGTGCGGCGGGTAGTGGGAGGTGCGGACGGCGTTGATGTTGTGCCGCTTCATCAGCAGCACGTCCTCGCGCATCGTCTCGAGGTCCAGGGCGCGGCCCCGCTCCGGATGCCACTCGTGCCGGTTGACGCCCTTGAAGAGCAGCGGCCGGCCGTTCACCTTGATCAGGCCGTCGGACAGCTCCACCGTGCGGAAGCCGATGCGCAGCGGCACCCGCTCGCCCTCGGTGGCCAGCACGCCGTCGTACAGCCGCGGTGTCTCCGCCGTCCACGGCTCGACCGGGACGGTCACCGGCTCACCGGTGGCGACGTCGATGCCGAGGTCCGGGACCGTGACCCGGCCCGCCACGTCGGAGTCGACGCGGAGGGTGCCGGTGCCGGACAGGTGGTCGTACGAGGCGTGCACGAAGAAGTCCTGGACGCTGCCCGCGGGGCGGTGCAGCAGGGTGACGTCCCGGAAGATCCCCGGCAGCCACCACTGGTCCTGGTCCTCCAGGTAGGAGCCCGCCGACCACTGGTGGACGCGGACCGCCAGTACATTGCCTACAGTCTTCAGCAGATGGCCGACCGAGAACTCGTGCGGCAGCCGCGAGCCCTTGAACTCGCCGAGTTCCGTGCCGTTCAGCCAGATCCGGGCGCAGGACTCCACTCCGTCGAAGCGCAGCACGGCGGCGCCGTCGGCCGGCCAGTCCGCCGGCAGGTCGAAGACGCGCAGGTGGTCGCCGGTCGGGTTCTCGGTCGGCACCCGGGGCGGGTCGACCGGGAACGGGTAGAGGTGGTTGGTGTAGATGGGGGAGCCGTGTCCCTGGAGCACCCAGTGGCCGGGGACCGTGACCTGCGCCCAGTCACCGGCGTCGTACCCCTGCGCCGCGAACGAGTCGTCCTCGGCGTCGGCCGTGTCCGACAGCCGGAAGCGCCAGCTGCCGTTGAGGGACAGGGACTTGGCGTCGGAGGACGCGTACCAGGCGCGGGGCGGCAGCGCCCCGGAGCCCGGCGAGACGTCCTCGACGTAGGCGGTGGTCGTGCGCAAAGACATCGGTCTCCTAGCTCAGCCCTTGATGCCGGTCTGCGCGATCCCCTGCACCAGCCAGCGCTGGAGGAAGAGGAACACGAACAGCAGGGGCAGGATCGAGATGGCGGTCGCCATGAAGATCAGGTGGTAGTTGACGGTCTGGTTGGTCATGTACGACGACAGCGCGACCTGGACGGTCCAGGCGCTCGGGTCCTGGCCGATGACCAGCGGCCACAGGAAGGCGTTCCAGCCGTTGATGAAGGTGATCGTGGCGATCGCCGCGAAGAAGTTCAGCGAGTTCGGCACCACGACACGCCAGTACGCGCCCCAGTAGCCGAGCCCGTCCACACGCGCCGCCTCCTCCAGCTCCTTCGGGAACCCGAGGAAGTACTGCCGGAACAGGAAGCAGGTGAAACCGCTGAAGAGCCCCGGAACGATCAGGCCCCGGTAGCTGTCCACCCAGCCGAGGGAGGACACCAGCACGAAGCTGGGGACGAAGGTGACCGCGGCCGGGACCATCAGGGTCACCAGAACGCCGTAGAAGATCTTGTTGGCGTGCCGGTAGGGGATGCGGGCGAGGGCGTATCCGGCCAGCGAGCAGACGAACAGCGTGCCGACTGTATGCAGGATCCCGACGACCAGCGAGTTCCACATCGACTGGCCGAAGTCGACCGTCGGATCGTCGAACGGCTCGGTGATGTTGCTCCACTGGATGTGGGCCGGGAAGAACTTCCAGTTCTCGCCGGTGATCTCCGGGTCGGTGGACAGGGCGTTGCGGATCAGCAGGTAGAAGGGGATGAGGAAGAGGAGCGCGGCGACACTGGTGGCGATGTACAGGCCGGTGGAGCTCATCACCCCGCCGCGCCGGGCGCGCTTGCGGACGTCGGGTGCGGTCGTGGTCACTTGGACTCCTCACCCCTTCCGAAGCCCATGATCTTCCCCTGGAACAGGGTGACGACGCAGATCAGCACGGTCAGCACCACGGCTCCGGCGCTGCCCTTGCCGTAGTTCTGGTCCTGGCCGAGGGCGGTGTAGTAGAGCTCGACCAGCGGCGGCCGGCCCCAGGTCGTCTTGGACAGCAGGTTGAAGAACTCGTCGAAGGCCTGGTAGGCCGCCACGAGCAGCAGCAGGATCACGGCCGTGGAGGTGGCCCGCAGCTGCGGCAGCGTGATGTACCGGAAGGTCTGCCAGCCGCGCTTGGCGCCGTCGATGGCGGCGGCCTCGTACAGCTCCTGCGGGATGTTCTGCAGCGCGGCCAGGAAGAGGATCATGTAGAAGCCGGACTGCAGCCACAGGCGGGCGGTGATGATGACCAGCCAGTACCAGGGCGGGTCGGGGTTGGCGAGCCAGGCGATGTTGTCGACGCCGAACAGGCCGAGCACCGTGTTGGCCAGGCCGAAGCGGACGCCGTTGAAGAGGGACATCTTCCAGATGAGCGAGGCGGCGACATAGCTGCATGCGGTCGGCAGGAAGAACACCGACCGGTAGAACGCCCGCATGAAGCGCAGCCGGTTCACCAGCAGGGCGAGGCCCAGGGAGACCGCCCAGGTGGTGGGCACGATGAAGGCGGCGAAGACGGTGAAGGTGCCGAGCGAGCCCATGAACCCGCTGTCGGAGAGGATCTCCCGGTAGTTGCCCAGACCGACGAAGTCGCTGGGCGTGACCGTGAAGCGGGCCTCGAAGAAACTGAGGTAGAGGCTCCAGCCGATCGGTACGTAGACGAAAATGATCAGCCCGATCAGGAACGGGCTGGTGAAGAGCCAGAAGTTGAAGGTGCGGCTGCCCCGCAGCCTCCGCCGCGGCCGGGCCCCGGCGGCTTTGGCCGGGGCGGGGCTCGCGACACCGCGCGTGGTGGTCGTCGACATGTCGTGATCCGTCCGGCGGCCTATCCGAACAGCTTCTTCAGCTCGGCGCCGACCGTCTTGTCGCAGCGGTCGAGCGCGGCCTCCGGGTCACCGCCCTTGCGGACGCAGTCGGCGAAGACGTTCTCCGTGGCGGTGATCATCGCCTGGGTCCAGCCGATGTTGTCGAAGTGCCCGTACTCGTTGAAGAGTTTCACACCCTCGGCCGGCAGACCCGACTTCAGCGGGCTCGCCGACTGCGCGATGGAGGTGCGCGGCGGGATGTGGGAGCCGTAGGAGGTCGACCAGTCCTCCTGGTACTTCTTCTGGTCGATCCACAGCCACTTGACGTACTCCTTGGCCGCGTCGACGTGTCGGCCCTTGGCGTTGACGAACATCGACCAGCCGCCGTTGTAGACGGACGGCTTGCCCGCGTCGCCGACCTTCGGGAACGGCATGATGCCGAGGTCGTCACCGAGGGCCTGCTGGAACTGCGGCATGGCCCACATGCCGCAGAACTGGATCGCGCACAGGCCCTGGTTGAGCGCCGAGGGGTCCCAGAAGTCGGCCGGGGCGTCCAGCAGCAGATGGCCGCTGGTGAACAGCTTGCGCATCTGCTTGAGGCCCTCGACCACGCCGTCCGTGTGGTAGGCGATCTCGTTCTTCTCGTTCAGGGTGTCGGCGCCGGCCGACCAGATCAGCGGGTTGATCACCGCGTGCAGGTCGTTGCCGAGGAACAGGCCCTTGACCTTGCTCGTGGTGAGCTTGGCGGCGGCCTCGAGCAGCTCGTCCAGCGTCTGCGGCGGCTCGACACCCGCCTTCTCCAGCAGCGACTTGCGGTAGAAGAAGAACTGCGGGTCGTCGATCATGCGGACGCCGTAGATCTTGCCGTCGACCGTGTGGGACTGGATGTCGGCCTGGTTGAAATCGTCCTTGACCGGCTCGATGATGTCGGTCAGGTCGGCCACCTGGCCGCTCTTGACGAGCTGGATCTGCGGGTGGAACTCGAACAGGTCCGGCGCCTGCTCGGTCAGCAGGGACGCGAACAGCTTGCTCTCGAAGTTCGAGCCGGTGATCCACTGCGTGGTCACGTCGGCCTTCGTGTACGCCTTCGCGTACCGCTTGATCGCCTGCTCGGTGCCCGCCTCGCCGTACGCGTGGAAGTACTGCACGAGCTGCTGGCCCGAACCGGAGCCGCCGCCCCGGCCGTTGTTGCTGCCGCATGCGGCGAGCGGGCCGGCGGCGGCGAGGCCCGCGGCGGCCCGGAGTATCGAACGGCGGTCCCAGGTGCTGCTCTGTGCCGACATGCTGACGTCCTTGTCTGTTCGAATGCGACTGCGGCTCCCACGCCCGGCGGCCGGATGATCCGCAAGGGTGCGTGGTGCGGGACGCTAACCTTCGGCTAAGCCTTCGGCAAGGGGTCGGACGAAGTGGGTGGCGAGTTGTTGTACCGGGTTCGGGATCACGAACAGGCGTGCAGGGCAGGCGAGATGAGGGCCGCCGGGTCAGGGGAGTGGCCGGCGGCCCCCGGCCGGGGAGAACGGTGGCGTTACCGCCTGGTCCAGGCCTCGTTGGTGCCGCCGGAGCAGCTGTAGAGGATGACCTTGCTGCCGTCCGCCGTCGCCTGCCCGCTGACGTCCAGGCACCGGCCCGACGCCTCGTTCACGATCTGCCCATTGGGATTCAGCAGCCACCGCTGGGTGCCGTCACCGCGGTACGAGGCCGACGTCGACAGGTCCGAACCCGTCGCCGTCAGGTAGCCGTTCGCGCCCTTCAGGGTGCCCCGTGCGTCGTACGACCACGACTGCCCGGCCGCGCCCGTGCAGCCGGCGATCACCGCACCCGAGGTGTCGGCCGTGAGGCACTTGCCCGACTGACCGCCGACCAGGGCACCGGTCAGCGCCGAACTGCCGTGCCCCTTCTGGTCCAGGACGTACGTGGTGATCGAACGCGGCGCCAGCGTCGCGGACATGGTGCCGCCGGCGACCGACGGCTTCGGGGCGCTCGCCCAGTTCTCGTCGGCGGAGGTCCGCACGGCCTGCCGGGCCCGCACCGGCGTCCCGCTGTTGAAGTGCAGGTCCAGCGCGGTGTCGGTCGCGTTGTGGTTGTTCACCACGACGACCCACGTGCCGTTCCGGTCGTAGGCCGACACCTCCACACCGTCCGGCACCCCGGTCACGTTGTGCAGGGCCGCGCCCGGGCGCACGAACTTGCTGTACTGGCCGAGCGCGTAGTAGCGCTTGGTGAAGTACAGGGTCTGGTTGCCGTTCGTGGCGTACGCCGGGTCGTAGTAGATCAGGCCGTCGTTCCAGCCCTCGTCGTTACGGGCGTTCGGGTCGCTGCCGATCATCTCCGACAGCGCCACCCACCACTGGAACGCCGAGTCGTGGGCGGTCGCGAAGTCCTTGTAGATGATCCGGGACAGGTTCAGACCGCCGTCGATCGTCGGGTCGTACTCCTGCGCCCAGCCGGTGCCGCCCTTGCCGAAGCAGCAGATCTCCGTGGACCAGGACGGTGTACCGGCCGCGCGGGACGTCTCGTACACCCGCGCCCGGTCGGCGTCGCTCGGGTTGTCGTACGTGTGATGGGCCAGCTTGGAGACGTACTGTGCCGTGCCCGGCTGCGAGATCCACTGCGGGACCTCGGAGTTGAACTTCACCGTGCTGGTCGACTCGTCGGCGATGATCGTCGTCTTCTGGTGCCGGGCCCGCTGCTCGGCGCCCAGCGCGCGCACGATGTCGTCGCGCTGGCCGACGTCGACGAGCATGCCCTCCTGACCGCACGAGTCGAAGCTGTTCGTCGGCTCGTTGAACGGGCTGATGTAGTCCAGCCGCACGCCCTGCCTGGCGAAGTGGCCGGTGACGTCCGCGACGTACTTCGCGAAGTCCTGCTCGTTCTCCGCCTTCAGGTAACCGCCGCAGCTCTTGCCGTTCGTCTTCCACTGCGCGGGCGCGCTGTTGACGAAGCCGATCAGATCCTTGACGCCGTACCTGGCGGCGGCGTAGAGGAAGTAACGGCCGGCCTCGTCCTTGCTCCAGTCGTAACCGCCGTCCGTTTTCAGGAAGTCCTCCGGGGCGCGCGGCGCGTAGGTGACCCCGGTGCCGCCACCGCCGATGTTGTACCGGTACGAGCTGAGGGCCAGGCCGTCCTTGGAGAACAGGAGCTTGGCGAGCCGGGCCCGGACCTTCGGGTCGAAGTTCTTCAGGTCGTTGACCCACCAGGCCCCGGAGGCACCGATGTTGTCGATGGTCTGCGCGGCGTGCGGGGAGACCTCGGCGGCGGCCGTGGTGCCCGCGGCACTCGCGGGCGGCGTGGTGAGCAGGGATCCGGTGACCGCCAGCGCGGCCGAGGCGGTGAGCAGGAACGATCTCTTGCTGCGGGGACGAGTCGTGCGGGGGTGAATGGTGCGGGGGTGAGACACGTGCATCCCTTCCGTCGTCACGAAGGCGGTGCGGTACGGCTCCTGACCGCGGTGGTGCGTTTCGCGGCCCTCTGCCCGACGGACTGCAGCGCCCCTTCCAGCGCGAACGTGGCCGCGCCGAGGGACACCGGGTCGGTGGGGATCGGGGAGAGGACGATCTCGGTGGCGGCCAATGGCCGGCGCAGGGCGTGCCGGGCGACCGCCTGACGGACCTCCCCGAGCAGCGGCTCGCCCAGCCGGGCGGCCACCCAGCTGCTGAGCACGACGACTTCGGGGTTGAGGAGATTGATCAGGTCGGCGATACCGGCGCCGAGGTAACGGGCCGTGTCCCGGACGACCTTGAGTGCGACCGGGTCCTCGGCAGCGACCGCACGGGCCAGCGCGTCGACCGTGGCGGTCTGGTCCTCGGGGTGCAACAGCGGTGAGCGCGCATCGAGTTCGCGCAGGTTCTGCATGATGCCGGGCGCACCGACGTACGTCTCCACGCAGCCGTGGTTGCCGCAGTGGCACAGCCGGCCGTCCAGCACCAGCGTGGTGTGGCCCCACTCGCCGGCGCTGTTGCTCACGCCCCGGTGCAGACCGCCGCCCAGGGCCAGACCGGCGCCGACCCCGGTGCCGAGGTTCACGACCACGGCGTCCCCGCGGCCCCGCGCCGCCCCGAACCACAGCTCGGCCACCGCGCAGGCGCGCAGCGGATTGTCCAGGTACAGCGGGTAGGCGATGTGTTCGGCGAGCAGGTCGAGCAGCGGTACGTCGTGCCAGTTCCAGTTGGGCGCGTACTCGGCGACCCCGGTGTCCCGGTCCACCTGGCCCGGCACGCTCACCCCGACACCGAGCACCCGGGCCGCCTCGACGCCGGCCTGGGCGACCACCGAGCCGACCGCGGCGGCGACGTGCCCGACGACCTGCTCGGGCCGGCTCTCACCGGGCCGCATGTCCTCGTCGGCCCGGGCCAGCACGTTCAGCGCGAGGTCGAACAGCTCGACATGGACGTACGTCTCCGCGATGTCCACGCCGATCAACGCGCCGCCCGAGGCGTTGACCGCGACCAGGCCCCGGGGGCGGCCGCCGGCCGAGTCCTCGAACCCGACCTCGGTGATCATGCGGAGGTCCAGCAGCTCGCCGACGAGCGTGGCCACCGTGGCCAGGCTCAACCCGGTGGCCGCGGCCAGCTCCTGCCGGGAGGTGGGAGACTCGGCGATGATCTGGCGCAGCACCTCGTAGCGGTTCGCGGTGCGGATGTCACGTGATGTGCGCTTCACGCGGCTGCCCCTCCCGTCCCCTCCGGACCAGTCCAGGCCGGGGCGGGTCGGCACCGGCGCGGGCGTCAGGCTATGGGCTGGGAGCCCCTTTCGACAAGGGGTTAGGAAAGGGGCTGGAGAAAGTCCGGCGCCGGGTGCGGGCCGTCAGTCGCCGAGCAGGTCCCGTACGAAGGTGTTGCTGAACGTGCCTACGGGATCCAGTGAGCGGACCAGGGCGCGGAAGTCGGCGAGGCGTGTATACCGTCCACGGAGTACCGCCGACGGGATACCGAACACCTTCCCCCAGTGCGGGCGTGGATCGAACGGCTCCAGCACCTCCTCCAGCCGACGCACCACCGGCAGCACCGCCGCCTCGTCCCGGATCCACGTGAAGTGCAGCGCGACCGAGTCCCGTCCGTGGGCCGGGCTGAGCCACTGCGGGTCGGCGGCGACCGTACGCACTTCGCAGGTCTGCAGTACACCGGCGACCGTATGCCGTATGCCGTCGATCGCATACAGCGCATCGACCGCCGTCGACCGCGGCAGCAGGTACTCCGACTGGATCTCCTCCCCGCTGCTCGGCGTGAACTCCGCCCGGAAGTGCGGCAGCCGCTCGTGCCACGGTCCCGGCACCCCCAGCTGTTCGGTGCAGTTACCCGCGGGCATGCCCGGCACCGGGTGCAGCGGGCCGGCCGCGGGTGCCGCCCACGGGAAGTCCACCGGCGGCCGGTCCGTGCGCCGCTTGACCCACACCTGCCGGAAGCCCGGATCCCGCCAGTCGGTGAACAGGCTCACGCTGTACCCCGCCGCCGCCACGGTCTCGAAGTCGAGACCGTGCCGCGGGAGTTCGGTGTAGACCTGCTGCTCCACCTCGTACGCCGGTTCCAGGTCGAGGGTGAGCGCGGTGACGACGCCCAGCGTGCCGAGGGAGGTCACGGTGCCGTCGAACCGCGGGTCGTCCCGGCCGATCGTCACCGCCGTGCCGTCCGCGACGACCAGCTCCACCTCCCGGACCGCCGACGCCAGCGGGCCGTTGCCCACACCCGAGCCGTGCGTGCCCGTCGCCACCGAACCGGCCACCGAGATGTGCGGCAGGGACGCCATGTTGGGCAGGGCCAGGCCGTGCGCGTGGACCGTGCGGGCCAGTTCGGCGTAGCGGAGCCCGCCGGACACCCGGACCGTACGTGCCGCCGTGTCGACGTCGGTCACCTGCGGCAGCCCGGCGGTGGACAGCAGGATGCCGTCGGGGCCCGGGTCGGCGATCCGGTTGAAGGAGTGGCCGCTGCCCAGCACGCGCACTCGCGCACTGTCCGCCACCAGGGCCGCGAGCGCGTCGAGCGTGCGCGGACGGTGGAACTCGCGTGCGGTGTACGCGATGGTGCGCGCCCAGTTGGTGACTGTGCCTGCGGTTTCGGCCGTCCCTGTCATGCGTGCGTCCCTCCCGGAGAGTCCGTCCGTGCCGACCCTCTCATCCCTCCCGGTTCAACCGGGAGCCCGGACTGCGGATTTCGTCGTTCTGTGTCCGCTGGACAACGTAAACGGAAATAAATCTGGCCGCGAGGGCGCGATATCGGTACCTTTCCCTCATGGCTCAGCAACCGCTCCCCGCCCGTCTGCCCGTCACCGACCGCACCCGGCACCGCCGGCTGCGCGAGCAGGGCCGTCTGGAGCGGGCCGAGCTGGAGGAGATCCTCGACGCCGGTTTCGTCTGCCATCTCGGCGTGCTGGTCGACGGGCGGCCGGTGGTCGTGCCCACGGTCTACGGGCGCGACGAGCGGTGGCTCTATCTGCACGGATCGGTGGCCAGCCGCAGCCTCGGCGGAGACGCCTCCGTGTGTGTGACCGTCACTCACGTGGACGGGCTCGTGCTCGCCCGGTCCGTCTTCGAGCACGGCGTCAACTACCGCAGTGCCATGATCCACGGCACGGCCTGCAAGGTCACCGATCCCGCGGAGAAGCTGGAGGGCCTGCGCCGGCTCACCGAGCACTCCGCGCCGGGCCAGTGGTCGTACGCCCGCCGCCCCAGCCGCAAGGAGCTGGCCGCCACCACCCTGCTCGCCCTCTCCCTGGAAGAGGCCTCCGTCAAGATCCGCACCGGCGCCCCCGACGACGGTGACGGCCCCGACGCGGCACTCGGCCTGTGGGCCGGCGTCCTGCCGCTGGCCACGGTCTGGGGCATCCCGGACCCCGACCCGGCGCTGCCCGCCGGGACGGCAGTACCGGAACACATCGCGCGCCGTGCGGGGACCCGGCACGGCTGAGCCGCAGGCAGGGGCATACGGTGTAAGACGTACGCCTGAGCCGGGAGGAGACAGACGAATGGGCAGTCGTACCGCGCTGGTCGAGGATCTGATGGAGCGGTTTCCGCAGGTACCGCGGGAGGCCGTCTTCAAGGAGGACCTGCTCCGGGGCGGTGTCGCCTTCGACAAATCCGCCCTGAGCGACAATGAGGACGGGGACGTCAAGCCGAAGTCGTACTTCATCTTCTCCTTCGACCACGGCACCCTGCCCGAGCTGGGCGAGGCCGCGCTGCGCCGGCCGCCGGAGGAGATCATCCTGACGGGCGGCCCGTACGACCTGAGGCGTACGGTCGTCTCCGTACGGGTGAACCCGGCCTCGCCGTACCGGGTCGCCGCCGACGAGGAAGGGCTGCTCGGGCTGTACCTCGACGGCCGGCGCATCGCCGACGTCGGGGTGCCGCCGATGCCGGAGTACTACCGGCACACCCTCTCCAACGGGAAGTCCGTGATGGAGGTGGCCCCGACCATCCAGTGGGGCTACCTGATCTACCTCACCGTCTTCCGGGTCTGCCAGTACTTCGGCGCCAAGGAGGAGTGCCAGTACTGCGACATCAACCACAACTGGCGCCAGCACAAGGCGGCCGGACGCCCGTACACCGGGGTGAAGGACGTCGAGGAGGTGCTGGAGGCCCTCGAGATCATCGACCGGTACGACACCGCCAAGGCCTCCACCGCCTACACCCTCACCGGCGGCGCCATCACCAAGACGGTCGCCGGGCGCGACGAGGCCGACTTCTACGGCCACTACGCCAAGGCCATCGAGGAGCGCTTCCCGGGCCGCTGGATCGGCAAGGTCGTGGCGCAGGCGCTGCCCAAGGCGGACGTGCAGCGGTTCAAGGACTACGGCGTGCAGATCTACCACCCGAACTTCGAGGTGTGGGACCGCCGGCTGTTCGAGCTGTACTGCCCGGGCAAGGAGCGGTACGTCGGCCGGGACGAGTGGCACCGCCGGATCCTGGACTCCGCCGAGGTGTTCGGCGCGCGCAATGTGATCCCGAACTTCGTGGCGGGCGTGGAGATGGCCGAGCCGTTCGGCTTCACCACCGTCGACGAGGCCATCGCCTCCACCACCGAGGGCCTGCGCTTCTTCATGTCGCACGGCATCACGCCCCGCTTCACCACCTGGTGCCCGGAGCCCACCACCCCGCTCGGCAAGGCCAACCCGCAGGGTGCCCCGCTGGAGTACCACATCCGGCTGCTGCAGGCCTACCGGCAGACGATGGACGACTTCGGCCTGTCCTCGCCGCCCGGCTACGGCCCGCCCGGACCCGGCCGCGCGGTGTTCTCCGTCAGCTCCTTCATGGACAGCCTGCCCGCCGACGGGGCGACGGCGGGGGAGGGCGAGACGGAGGTACCGGTCCAGGTGTGACGGCGGCCGGGACCGGCCCCCGCGCCGCTGAGCAGAACCGCGTCCGCGTCCGTATCAGAGGCCGGAGTCGGGGTCTCGTCGCGACGCGGTTCCGTGCCGCCACCGTCGGTAGCCGGATGTGAACAGGCCGCTTGTCAGTTGTGTCGAGGACGTGAAAAGCTCTGTGCCCTGCCGCGAGGTTCCCCGCAACTCCTTTTCTCCTTTGGTGAGTTGCCCTCGCTCGTGGATGCAGGAGTCCCATGCCCGACCTGCCGACCCCCCAGGACGACACCGAGACCGCGCTGTTCTCGGAGTGCTGGGACGCGGTGCTCTCGTACGCGGACCTGTGCACCGCAGGGTCCCTGACGGCCCATCAGCTGGCGACCGAGGCGTTCACGCTCGGCATGCGCGAGGTCCGCGCCGCCGCGAGCACCCATGTGCGCGGCGCGGGCCGCCGTACGGCGCGGCTGCCGGTGATCCCGGCGCTGCTCACCGCCGTACGCACCACCGCCGCCGCCTGGGAGGCCGACGGGCAGGGCCACAAGCTCGACCCGGAGCTGCGGCTGTGGCTCAACTCCGGGAGCGCCGCCCGGTTCTCGGGGCCGCCGCTGCAGCGCCCGGTCGCGCTGCGCGGCCTGAGGGACATGCAGGAGGCGGACGCCGCCCTGCTCTGGCTGGCCGAGGTGGAGGCGCTGCCGCTGCCCGCCGTGGCCCGCCGGCTCGGCCTGGAACCGGCCACCGTCGCCGACGAACTCGACCAGGTCCGCACCCTGTTCCGGGACCGCTGCCACCGCGCCCACCTCGACTCGCCGATGGACGCGCAGTGCCGCAGCTACGCCCGGCTGCTGGACGCGGTCACCCGCTCGCCCGCCGCGGAGACCCCCGGCGACCTCTCCCGGCATCTCGCCACCTGTGTGCAGTGCGCCGAGGCCGCCGCCTGTCTGCGGCTGCACGGCGGCGGACTGCCCGCCGCGCTGGCCGGCGGAGTGATCGGCTGGGGCGGCCTCGCCTACCTGGAGCGGCGCCGCCGCGCCACCGAGGTCCGGCTCGGCGCGGGCCGCCCGGGCGGCGCCGAGCCCGGCGACCACGAGGACGGCGCGGGCCGCAGCCGTGTCCTGCGCGGCGGACTGCTCGCCGCCGCGGTGCTGCTCTCGGCGCTGGCGCTCGGGGTGTCGATGATGCCTTTCGGCGGCTCCGGCGACGGCACCGCCGCCGCCCAGGACGACCGGCAGCCAGTCGCCGACCCGGGCGTCTCCCGGGCCGCGCCGCGCCCCACCGCCACGGGCTCGCCCTCCGCCCCGTCCTCCGCGCCCCGCACCGAGGGCACGCCCGGCCGGAAGAAGCCCGGCCCCGAACCCCAGGGCACCTCCTCCGTCACCCGCCCCGCAGGCGCCCCGAGCGCCTCCGCCGCCACCCGGTCGGCCGGCTGCCGGGTCGCCTACGAGCTGGACAGCCAGTGGCCCGACGGCTTCCAGGCCACCGTCACCGTCACCACCGACCGGGCCCTGAGCGGCTGGGAGGTGGCCTGGACCTTCCGCGACGGCCAGCAGGTCGGCCAGATGTGGGACGCCACCGTCCACCAGAACGGCTCCCGCGTCACGGCCACCGCCGCCGACTACAACAAGACGGTCGCTGCCCACGGCACCCTGTCCTTCGGCTTCCTCGGCACCTGGACGGGCGCGAACCGGACCCCGCACGCCTTCGCCCTCAACGGCGCTTCCTGCACGCTGAGTTGAGACCTGCAGGGGGACCCGGCCGGGCCGTGCGGAAAATGCGTTGACGCACCGGCCCGTCCCCGGGCTACAGTTGCCCCGCACGCCGAGGTGGTGTGCGCCGCGCGAGCGAGAACGAGGAGGTGTCGACCGATGGCTGTCACTGTGCTGGGCGCTGCCCTCATCCAGGAACTCCTCAAGTCCACCTCCGTGGCCGCCGGCTGAACCGACCGCGCACCGTACGCGCCTGCCCGGGGCCACCCTTGTGAAGGGTCTCCCTTGACTTCCACCTCTGCTGTGTTCTCCGCACTGGCTTCTTACGGCTGGGACGAGGCCTGGGCCGACGCGTTCGCCCCGTACGCCGCCGACGGGCTGCTGCCCGGCCGGGTCGTCCGGGTCGACCGCGGACAGTGCGACGTCGTCACCGCGGACGGAGTCGTCCGCGCCGACACCGAGTTCGTCGTGCCCCGCGATCCGATGAAGGTCGTGTGCACGGGGGACTGGGTCGCCGTCGACCCCGACGGCGACCCGCGCTACGTGCGCGCGTACCTGCCGCGCCGTACCGCGTTCGTCCGCTCCACCTCCTCCCAGCGGTCCGAGGGGCAGATCCTCGCCGCCAACATCGACCACGCCGTCGTCGCGGTGTCCCTCGCCGTGGAACTCGACCTCGGCCGCGTCGAACGCTTCCTCGCCCTCGCCTGGGAGTCCGGCGCGCAGCCCGTCGTCGTCCTCTCCAAGGCCGACCTCGTGCCGGACCCGGTCACCCTGGCCCACCTCGTGCAGGACGTGGAGACCAGCGCGCCCGGCGTGCCCGTCCTCACCGTCAGCGCCCTGCACGGCGACGGACTCGACGTGCTCGTCGCGCTTGTCGGTTCCGGTACGAGCGTGCTGCTCGGCCAGTCCGGCGCGGGCAAGTCCACCCTCGCCAACGCGCTCGTCGGCGCGGACGTCATGGACGTGCAGGCGGCCCGGGACGTCGACGGCAAGGGACGGCACACCACGACCACCCGCAACCTGCTCGCCCTGCCCTCCGGCGGGGTGCTCATCGACACGCCAGGGCTGCGCGGTGTCGGTCTCTTCGACGCGGAGACCGGTGTCGGGCAGGTGTTCTCCGAGATCGAGGAGCTGGCCGCGGACTGCCGGTTCCACGACTGCGCGCACGAGACGGAGCCGGGGTGCGCGGTGCGGTCCGCCGTGGAGAGCGGGGAGCTTCCCGAGCGGCGGCTGGAGAGCTACCGGAAGCTGGTGCGGGAGAACCGGTGGATCGTGGCCAAGACGGACGCGCGGCTCCGGTCCGAGATCAAGAAGGACTGGAAGCGGAAGGGGGCGCAGGGGCGGGCGGCCATGGAGGCGAAGCGGGGGCGGTGGATGTAGGAATCCTCCGGCCGTGCCCGTCAGCTCCACGTCCGTTTTCCGCTAGCCCGTTGTCCGTCCCCACCGCACACTGGACCACGTGAAGGACGAGGACAGCAGGTACGAGGCGGTGCGGAGTCGGGACGGCCGGTTCGACGGGGTGTTCTTCTTCGCCGTCGAAACCACCGGCATCTACTGCCGGCCCAGCTGCCCGGCGGTCACGCCGAAACGGTGCAACGTGCGGTTCTTCGCGACGGCCGCCGCCGCGCAGGGCTCCGGGTTCCGGGCCTGCCGGCGGTGCCGGCCGGACGCCGTGCCGGGGTCGGCGGAGTGGAACGTCCGCGCGGACGTCGTCGGCCGGGCCATGCGGCTGATCGCCGACGGCGTCGTGGACCGCGACGGCGTCGCCGGGCTCGCCGCGCGGCTCGGCTACAGCGCCCGGCAGGTGCAGCGGCAGCTCACCGCCGAGCTGGGCGCCGGACCGGTGGCGCTGGCCCGGGCCCAGCGGGCGCACACCGCCCGTGTGCTGCTGCAGACCACCGACCTGCCGGTCACCGAGATCGCGTTCGCGGCCGGGTTCGCCAGCGTGCGGCAGTTCAACGACACCATCCGGGAGGTGTACGCCGCGACACCCACCGAGGTACGGGCCGCCGCCCCGCGGGGCCGGTCCGCCCGCCGGTCCGCCGCCGGCACGGGCATCCCGCTGCGCCTCGCGCACCGCGGCCCCTACCAGGCCGCCGCCGTCTTCGACCAGCTCGCCCGGGAGGCCGTACCCGGCGTCGAAGAGGTGACCGGCGCCCCCGGCGCCCGCACCTACCGGCGCACCCTGCGGCTGCCGTACGGCACCGCCCTCGCCGCCGTCCACGAACGCGCCCGCACCCCGCGGACCGGCACCGGCACCCGTCCGGGCGGCTGGCTCGACGCCCGGCTCCAGCTCACCGACCCCCGGGACCTCACCACGGCCGTGCAGCGGCTGCGCCGGCTGTTCGACCTGGACGCCGACCCGTACGCCGTCGACGAGCGGCTCGGCGCCGATCCCCGGCTCGCCCCGCTGGTCGCCGCCCGGCCCGGGCTGCGCTCGCCCGGCGCCGTGGACCCGCTGGAGCCCGCCGTACGCGCCCTGGTCGGCATCCACGGCGCCGAGGAGCTGGTGCGCCGGTACGGCAAGGTGCTCGACGCGCCCCACGGCGGTCTCACCCACCTCTTCCCGGAGCCCGCCGTCCTCGCCGAGGCCGAGCCCGCCGGCCCGCTGGGCGCGCTCGCCGCCGCCCTCGCCGACGGCACCGTACGGCTGGACGCGGGCGCCGACCGGCACGACGCCGAGGAGGCCCTGCTCGCCCTGCCCGGGATGGACCCGGCGACCGTCGCCACCGTGCGCGTCCGCGCCCTCGGCGATCCCGACGTCGCCCCGCCCGGCGCCGGCCTTCCCGACGGCTGGCGGCCCTGGCGGTCGTACGCCGTCCAGCACCTGCGCGTGGCGGGCGAGCAGATCCCATGACCGCCGAGCCGACGACCGCCGAGCCGCCGACCACCCGTCCGCCGACCACCCATCCGAGGAAGGCCGGTCCCATGACCACCCAGCCGCTCACCCCCGTCTACTGCACCCACCTGGACGCCCCCGTCGGGCGGCTGCTGCTCACCGCGGACGCCGACGGTGCGCTCACCTCGTTGTCCGTGCCCGGGCAGAAGGGCGGGCGGACCGTCCAGGACGACTGGCGGTACGACCCGGGGCCGTTCCGCGCCGCCGCCGAGCAGCTCACCGCCTACTTCGCCGGCGACCTGAAGGAGTTCCGGCTGCCGCTCCGGGCGACCGGCACCGCGTTCCGGCAGCGGGTGTGGGCCGCGCTGGACGAGGTGCCGTACGGCGCCACCGTCACCTACGGGGAGATCGCGGCCCGGATCGGGGCGCCCCGCGCGGCCGTTCGCGCCGTCGGCGGGGCGATCGGCGCCAACCCCCTGCTGATCCTGCGGCCTTGTCACCGGGTGATCGGCGCGAACGGGTCGATGACCGGGTACGCGGGGGGACTTGAGCGGAAGGTCCGGCTGCTCACCCTGGAGGGCGCCCTCGCCTGACGGGCCGCCCCCCGCTGCCCCGTGTTGCGCCGAGTGGGTGGATGGCCCTCGATGCTCCGGCGGCCCGGCCCGGCCGTGTGGCACCGTCGGCTGCGACGGGCCACGGGGAAGGGCGGGCAGACATGGGCAGGATCGTTCGGGTCCTCGCGCTCCTCTTCCCGGCGCTGCTGCCGGGACTGACGGCACCGGCCGTCGCCGAGCCGGCCCCGCTGCCCTGGGCCGGCAGCTGGGAGACCGCCCCCTCCGGAACCGCGGCCGCGCTGCCCGGCGCCGCCGTCCGCAACGTCGTCCACCTGAGCGTCGGCGGCGTCGCCGTCCGGGTCCGGCTGAGCAACCGGCTCGGCACCAGCCCACTGCACCTCGGCGCGGTCACCGTCGCGCTGCGGGCGGCCGGCCCCGCCGCCGTACCCGGCACGCTGCGCACCGCCACCTTCCAGGGCGCCCCGGAGGTGACCGTCCCGCCGGGCGCGGACACGGTCACCGATCCGGTGCCGCTGCCCGTACGGGCCGGGGCGGACCTGCTCGTCACCGTGTACACGCCGGACGACTCCGGGCCCGCGACCTACCACCGCACCGCCCTGCAGACCAGCTACCTGGCCCGGCCCGGCGCCGGCCGGGCCGCCGACGAGGACGGCGGCGCGTACCCGGCGACCACCAGCCGCTGGTACTACGTCACGGGGGTCGACGTCCGCGGGATCGCCGCCGGCAGTGTCGTCGCGTTCGGGGACTCGCTCACCGACGGCAACGGCTCCAGCCCCGACACCAACCGCCGCTGGCCCGACCGGCTCGCCCGGCGTCTGTCCCGGCACCGGCTCGGCGTGCTGAACGCGGGCCTCGCCGGCAACCGCCTGCTGCGCGACGGCACCGGACCGAGCGCCCTGGCCCGCCTGGAGGCCGACGCCCTGGACCGGGCCGGGGCGCGGGTGCTGGTCGTCTTCGAGGGCATCAACGACATCAAGGGCGTCCCGCGGGCCGGCGACGCCGCCGCCTTCGCGGAGGCCTACCGCACCGTGGTGGCCCGCGCCCACGCCCGCGGCATCCGGGTCGTCGGCGTCACTCTCACCCCGTACCGCGGCTACCCGGCGTGGACCGCCGCCGGCGAGGCGGTACGGCAGCGGGTGAACGCCCTCATCCGCACCGGCGGCATCTTCGACGCGGTCGCCGACGCCGACGCCGCCGTCCGGGACCCGGCCGACCCCCAGCGCATGCTGCCCGCCTACGACCCCGGCGACCACCTGCACTTCGACGACGCCGGCATGGCCGTCGTGGCCGACACCGTCCACCACGCCCTGACCCGCCGGCAGCTCCGCTCCGCCCTGCCGGGCCACCTCCACGTCACCGTGCCGGCCGGCCCCGCAGCACCGCTCCCGGGCTCGGCGGGCAGGTGAACGGCTCCGCCGGGGACCGCGAGCCGGCCGGGCCCCGGTCAGGGAGCGTCGTCCCGGGTCACCCAGCCCCTTTCCCTGGCGTGCCAGCCGAGTTGGAGGCGGGTGGTCACGCCGGCCAGCTTCATCAGGCGGCGCACCCGGCGCTGGACGGTGCGCAGGCCCAGGTCGAGCTGTTTGGCGACGCTCGCGTCGGTCAGGCCGGCCAGCAGCAGGGAGAGGACCTCCAGGTCGGTGGCGTCGGTCGCGAGCGCACGCAGGGGATGCGGGGCCGGGGCACCTCGGACGTCGCCGGGCGGTCCTCCCGTGGGGGGTGGGGCCGCCCGGCGGCCACCAGCCGTCACTCGTGCCCGGCGGCCACCAGCCGTCACTCGTACGGCAGTTCACCTCCTCACTCGACCCGCCGGTCGACGCGCCCGATGCGCCGGATTTTCCTGATGCCCCGTTTTCATCCGGCCCCTGCGGTGGACAATTAGGGGCATGAACCAGCAGGGGGGAAGACCCGCCCGTCACGAGGACGACTGGTGGGGGCAGCTGTACGACGACTCCACCCAGGACACGGGTCCCACGGCAGTGCCCGATTCCCTGGACGACCGCTTCGCCTCGGCGCGGAACGCGGTGGCGGGGCGTCCCACGGACACCCTGGACCCGGGGCCGGAGGAACGGGCACCGGAGGAACGGGCACCGGCGGAACCGGCACCGCCCGAGTCGTCACCCCCCGAACCGACGCCCCCGGAACCCTCCCCCGCGCCATCGCCCCCCGAGACCGCGGCCGTGCCGCCGCAGCGGACCGCGCCGGATCCCGTGCCGGAGCCGGCCCCCGCCGCCGAGCCCGCCCCCGCCGGGAGCGCACAGCCCGGCACCCCCGCACCCCCCGCCCCCTCCCTCGACTACGTCGGCTCCGGTCCGCCCACCTACGACCCCGAGCCCACCGCGCTGCCCCTCTCCGACCCGGACGGGCTCGGGGAGCTGGTCTCGGACACTGTGCTGGACGGCGCCCGGTACGGGACGTGCACGCTACGGGCCGTGTCGCTGCGCGGGGACTCGGCCCGCTACCGGGGCGAGCCGCGCCGGGACTCACTGCTCACCGCGCGGTTCGGGGCCGGTGAACAGGCGCTGGTGCTCGTCGCGCTGGCGACCGGCGCGCGGGGCGTCCCGGGCGCGCACCTGGCGGCGGCCGAGGCGTGCCGGTGGATCGGGCGGGCCGTGGGCCGCAGCCACCAGCGGCTGGTGGAGGACATGCGGGCGGCCCGGCGCGGCGACCTGAAGTCCGGTCTGCACCGGCTCACCGACCGCGCCTTCGGCCGACTCCGGGCGAGCGCCGCCGAACAGGGCCTGGACCCCGAGGAGCACACGGCGAGCCTGCGCTGCCTGCTGCTGCCGGCCGACCCGGACTGCCGTACCCGCGTCTTCTTCGGCGTCGGCGACGGCGGGCTGTTCCGGCTGCGGGACGGCGCCTGGCAGGACATCGAGCCGCGCACGGAGCCCGACGGCGGCACCGGCGCCCCCGTCGTCGGTTTCGGCTCCCCGCCGGAGCGCACCCCGGAGGGCGACCGGCTGACCATGGACCTCGGCATCCCCGCCCCGCCGAGCCCGTTCGAGCCCGCCCGGGAACCGGCCCCGCAGCCGCCCCGCGAACCGTTCCGGTTCCGGGCCTCGGTAGCCCGGCCGGGTGACGCGCTGGTGATGTGCTCGACGGGCCTGGCCGACCCGCTGCGCGGCGAGCCCGCCCTCTGCGCCTACCTGGCCCGTCGCTGGTCCGGCCGTACCCCGCCGGGCCTCGCCGCCTTCCTCGCCGACGCCCAGGTACGGGTGAAGGGCTACGCCGACGACCGTACGGCGGCCGTTGTGTGGGAGGCGTGACGGCGGCCCCTGTGACTCCATGCGAGGCATGGGCGGACAGAATGTGGCCGAGCAGTTCGTCGACATCCTCGTCCGCGCCGGGGTGCGCCGGCTGTACGGCGTCGTCCAAGGACGCCTTCCGGCACGAGGGGCCGGCTCTGGTGGACGTCCTCACCGACCCCCACACCGGGTTCGCGTTGTCCGCCTCCAGCATCGTGCTGGACGGCGGGGCCGGCCGGATGCTTCGGATGGCCCCCTCCAACCTGCGCAACGTGCCGCGGCCGTAGGGGAGTGATTTCGGCCAGTTTCACGGGACGTGACGGCGTGACGGCAGCCGGTGCCGGAGGCGTCCGGACCGCTGTCGCGGGGCGTCCGTGGCGTCCAGCGGCGCCCGGGGAGCCCGAGGCAGGGTCGAGGTGCCGTCAGGTGGCCGGCCGGGGCTGGGTGCGGACATGGCCGAACCGCCGGTCATCGGGCATGCCCCAGGACTGGCCCGGAGCCCGCTGGGCAAGCATCCCCCGTGAACGTGTTCGACCAGGAGGGGCAGGGACCGGCGGCGTGCGGGCGGGGGTCATGAAGAGGCAGGCACGAGGGGGCGGTCCCTTGACCGTAGGGGCCTTCTCGGCGACTACGGAGGAAGAGACCGACACCATCACGGAGCACGCGCGCCGGCTGAGGCGCAGGCTGGGCCGGGCGGACCTCAGGGCGGTACCGGAGGCCCGCCGGGCGCTGCGCGAACTGCTGCGGCACTGGGGGAAACCGGGCCGCTCGGAGATCGCCGAACTGCTCACCAGCGAACTCGTCACCAACGCGCTCGTCCACACCGACGACGACGCCGTCCTCACGGCTGTCGTGGAGGACGGCGGACTGCGCGTGGAGGTACGGGACTTCGTGGCCCGCAGGCCCGAGCCGAGCGCTTCCAGCTCGGACGACGACACCCACGGCCGGGGCCTGCTGCTCGTACAGTCCCTCGCCGACGCCTGGGGCGTACGACCGCACGGGGTGGGCAAGTCGGTCTGGTTCGAACTCGACGCCGAGGCGGCCTGAGAAGAAGCCGAGGCAGCCTGCTCGACGACACCGCGTCCACGGGACGAGCGGCGCGAACCCGGGCGGGCCGGCTGGCGTGGACGGGAACGGGGCCGACGGCGCGGACCGGGCACGAAGAGTGGCGCGGCCCCTGACGGGGAGAGCGGCGCGGCCGGGAAGGCAACAGCGGCGCGGCCTCCGCAAGGGAAGAGCGGCGCGGAGCCGGGCGGGACGGGCGGCGCGGAGCCGGGCGGGATGGGCGGCGCGGACCCTGACGGAGAGAGTGGCGTGGCCGGGGTCCAGGGCGAGCGGCGCGAACCCGGGCGGGCCGGCTGGCGTGGACGGGAACGGGGACGGGGCCGATGGTGCGGACCCGGGGCGGAGAGTGGCGTGGCCCCGCCGGGAAGAGTGGCGCGGACGGGGATCAGGGCGAGCGGAGCGGAGCCGGAGGGGATGCGTGGCGTGGACGGGAACGGGGCGGGGGCGGGACCCTTGTGGTCGCGTCCCCGCCCCGTTCCCGCGGGGGGCGGGGGTCAGCCGAACTGCTGCTCCAGGTCCTTGAGCTTGCGCTCCAGGGAGTCCAGGCGCGGCAGGGCCATGGTGTCGTCCTCCGCGGTGAGGTCGACTGACACCGGTTCAGCCCCGGTGCGAACCGGCTGAAGGGAGGGCCGAGCGCGGACGGGCAGCTGCTCCGCGGTCGATATGGCAGGCTCCGCAGTTGCCGGCGCCGGCCCACGCTCCACCTGGACCTCGACCTCCCGGCCGGCCCCCCGGCCGGCGAAGCCGCGGTGACCCCGGCTGATCGCCTTCAGCTGGGCGCGCTCCACGCGCTGCTGGTCCCGCCGCCGCTGCCGGGTCTCCTCCTTCTGCCGCTTGTCCTCGCGGACCTCCTCGACGGCCTCGTCGAGGCTGCGCACGCCTTCCAGGAGCATCAGCGACCAGGCCTTGTAGGTCTCGCGGGGAGCCCGTACCCAGCGCACGATCCGGATCTGCGGCAGCGGACGCGGTACCAGGCCCTGCTCGCGCAGCGCGGCCCGGCGGGTCTGCTTCAGCGCGCGGTCGAACAGCACGGCGGCCGACAGCGACATGCCGGAGAAGAACTGCGGCGCACCGGCGTGCCCCGCGCCGCGCGGCGCGTGCACCCAGTTGAACCAGGCCGCGGCGGCCGCGAACATCCAGACGAGTATCCGGGAACCGAGGGCCGCGTCACCGTGGCTGGCCTCGCGCACCGCGAGCACGGAGCAGAACATCGCCGCGCCGTCCAGGCCGAACGGCACCAGGTACTGCCAGCCGTCGGTCAGCCCGAGGTTCTGTTCGCCGAAGCCGACGAGGCCGTGGAAGGACAGGGCCGCCGCCACCGCCGCACAGCAGAACAGGAGCACGTAGGAGGCGGTGCCGTAGATGGCCTCCTTGCGTCTGCGGCGCTCCTCGCTGCGCTCCCAGGAGTCGTCCGCGCTCGCGTTCTCCCCGGAGGAGCGCTTGCCGCGCGCGAGCACCGCCACCGCCGCCAGCATGCCCAGGAGCAGTACGGCGCCCGGAAGCAACCAGTTCAGCGATATGTCGGTCAGTCTCATCAGGGGTCCCTTGCATTGGGATAGGGCGTAACGCCCGCCATAGTGGCCCACTCCCGAGGGCCCTCAGGGGGTTTCGGGGCAAGAGGCCGCCAAGAAGGCGCAAGGGGACGCCCAGGGCGGCGTTCCGCTCGAACTGCCGTGTGAGAGGCGTGAGTTGACTTCAAATAGGACTACCCGTACGGGTGGTTCCCCGGAAAGTTCCCGCGACGGCTGAGGAAGTTGTGCATCCCTCTCAAAGAGCTGGTCCGGGGCGGGAGGTCCGGTGGCGGTGACCCTGGTGGACGGGCGGCCGTGCGCCTGACCCGATAATCCGTCAGCCAGCCGCGGAACGCGTCGCGTTGGCGATCCGCTCGCGGTCGCAGGTGCGCGGGCAGGTGGCGCAGGTGTCCTCCGGGCGGACGGTGTAGAACATGCAGCAGCTCGCCCCGTTCCGGGTGTGCAGCGGCGCGCCGTCCGGCCCGGCCGGCGTCCGGAACCCGGCCGAACCGGCGTACGGCAGGGTCGCCCCCGGCAGCAGCAGCTCCAGCTCCCGCACGGCCCGCGCCGCCTCCCGCTCACCGAGCAGCCGGGCGACGTACCACAGCCCCTCCGCGACCTCGTCGGTCGCCATGCCCCACAGCGCGCGCCCGCGCCGCCGCATCCGCGGCCCGAAGGCGGCGAGCAACGGCTCCAGGCGCTCGGCCACGGCCGCCCGCACCTCGGCCCGCAGCGCCTCCCCGTCGGCGACGACGACCGTGCCGGGCAGCGCGGCGGCCGGGTCGCCCGGCAGACAGGCCACGGAGACGGGGCGGCGTAGGGCCATCCGGCCGGCGGTGCGGTCGTACGAGACGTGGGTCACGGGCAGCCGGGGCACCCGGCGGTACAGGAACCACGGGACGGTGATCAGCAGGCAGGCGGCCCAGGCGTAGCGGTGCAGACCGAAGCTCGCGACGACGTCCGGGCGGGCCGGGCGGCCGTGGTCCCCCACCACCTGGGCCGCGTCCCAGGCCGGGAACGCGTCCAGCTCCGCGCCGCCCGCCGCGAGCCCGGCGGCGGCCGTCCAGCCCGCGCCCGCGGGTGCCTCCTCGTCCGGGCTCAGCTCGGTCACGGTCAGCCCCGTAAGGGCCGCGGCGAGGCGGTCGTACGCGGCGGTGAGCGGCGTGGCCGCAGCGGGCACGGCGGAACCACCCTCCTCGGACGCGTCCGCGAGCGCGGACCGGGCCGTAAGGTAAGCCTTACCTTATCCGGGGTTGTCGGAGTTTGAACTGCCGCCCGCTGCGCCTAAGGTGCTTGACGGACAAGCGACAACCCGTCGTTAATGACCCCAAGTACCGACAAGCCGCCAGGAGGACCCGTGAAGCAGGGCGTGCAGGGCTCCGCGGGCACGCCGGCCGCCGCCCGGGTGCCGGCGCAGCAGCGCCCGGCCGCCGACTGCGCACCGGGCCGGGAACGGGACGCCGCGGTGCCGGGTGCGGCGCGGGGCGAGCACACCCACGGTGAGCGGCCGGTGCCCGGGCCGCGGGCCGCGGTGCAGCGGTCCTCGGTGCGCGGGCAGATCCTGGACGCGCTGCGCACGGCGCTGGTCACCGGTGAGCTGAAGCCGGGCGAGGTCTACTCGGCGCCGGTGCTCGGCGAACGGTTCGGCGTCTCGGCCACGCCCGTGCGGGAGGCCATGCAGCAGCTCGCGCTGGAGGGAGCCGTCGAGGTCGTGCCCAACCGCGGCTTCCGGGTGGTCGAGCGCGGGGCGCGGGAGCTGGCCGAGCTGGCGGAGGTGCGCGCGCTCATCGAGGTGCCGGTGATGCTGCGGCTGGCCCGTACGGTGCCGGCCGAGCGGTGGGCCGAGCTGCGGCCGCTCGCGCAGGAGACGGTACGCGCGGCGGCCTCCGGCTGCCCGGCGACGTACGCGGAGTCCGACCGGGCCTTCCACCGCGCGCTGCTCGCCCTCTCCGGCAACGAGCAGCTGGTGCGGATCGCCGAGGACCTCCACCGCCGCTCCCAGTGGCCGCCGGCACGGCGCGGGAGGGCCGAGCTGCTCGCCGACGCGGCGGAACACATGGCTCTGCTGGACGCGTTGGCCGCCGGGGACGTGGATGCGGTGCGGGGGCTGGCGGGGGAGCATTTCGCGGGCGCGAGCTGAGCCGTCACGGCTCGGCGCCGCGGGAGTGCGGGGCGTCTCCCGGGTGCGGCCCCCACGGACCCGCAGTCGGCGACGAACCCCGGCCGCCCTCCCTTACGCCGTCGCCGCCCCCGGCGCAGGCGGTGCCAGCTGCTGCGCCAGCCACGTCGGCACCCCGCCCAGCAACCGGAAGAGGCGGCGGGCCTCCTCGCGGAGGCGGGACGCCTCCGGTTCCTCCTCCGTGTCGGCCAGGGAGACCAGCGCGGGCGCCGTGCCCACGAGATAGCCCAACTCCTCCCGGATGCGCAGGGATTCGGCGAAACCGTGCCGCGCTTCCGCCAGCTCGCCGTCCCGCAGCGCGAGTCCCGCCAGGTGGCGCCAGGTGAAGGACAGCAGCAACGGGTCGGCGTTGGTCATGGCGGCAGCGTGGGCGCGGCGGAACGCGGCGCGGGCCGCCTGCGGGACGCCCGCCAGGTTCTGGGCCACCAGCCCGCGCCGGAAGTCCAGCAGGGCCCGCCCCGGCGCCCCCGGCGGGACCAGCGCCGCCGCCCGGCCCAGCGCGGCCCGCGCCTCGTCGGCCCGGTCGCGCACGCCGAGCAGGGTGGCGGCGTAGGCGAGGTAGCCGCGTTCGCAGGCGGCGGCCCCCCGCTCGTCGTCGCTGTGCGCCAGCGCCTCCGCCGTGCGCAGCGCGTCCTCCGCTTCTTCCCAGCCCCGCTCGGTGTACAGGCACCGTTCGACCAGCAGGGCGGCCCGCTGGAGCGCCGGGGCGGGACGGTCGGCGGGCAGCAGGGCTGCCGCGTCGGCCCAGCAGGCCCGGCTGCGCAACCGCCATACCGCGGTCTGGAGCGGATCGTCACCGGTGGTTCCGTTACCAGACATGGCGGTATGCGCCACGTTGCCCTCCCCGAGCACGCCATCGAGCTGTTGAGTGGTGGCGGCATTCCAGCACCTCTCGCGGGGCCCGGCCAAGAGGGTGGGTGAAAGATTTCACAAAGTAGTGGGGTGCGGGCGTGACCGGTTCTCGCCGCCGCGCGCCCCCGTCGACCCCGCCTGACCTCAGCTCATGCGCAGGGCGAGGAAGAAGTCGAGCTTGTCCTCCAGGCGTGACAGGTCCCGTCCCGTCAACTGCTCGATCCGGCCCACCCGGTAGCGCAGCGTGTTGACGTGCAGGTGCAGCCGGGTGGCGCAGCGGGTCCAGGAGCCGTCGCAGTCGAGGAACGCCTCCAGGGTCGGGATCAGCTCGGCCCGGTGCCGGCGGTCGTAGTCCTTCAGCGGGTCCAGCAGCCGGGCGGTGAAGGCGCGGCGGACGTCGTCCGGGACGAACGGGAGCAGCAGCACGTGGCTGGCCAGCTCCTGGTGGCCGGCCGCGCAGACCCGGCCGGTGCGGGCGGCGGCGACCCGGCGGGCGTGCCGGGCCTCCTCCAGGGCGCCGCGCAGGCCCTCCGCCGAGTGCACGGCCGCGCTGACGCCGAGGGTGAGCCGGCCGTCGTCGTCGAGGCCCGCCGACAGCGGCTCGCGCACCGACTGCAGCAGGGCGTCGGCGAGCAGGCCGGTCTCCGAGCCGTCGTGCTCGGTGGCGACCGCGGGCAGCGGGACCAGGGCGATCGCCTCGTCGCCGGTGTGCGCGACGGCGATCCGGTCGGACGGCTCGGGGCCGGTCGCCAGCGGGTCGACCAGCACCTCCTCCAGCAGGGACTGGGCGACCGGGCCGCCCTCGACCTCGTCCCCGTTCCACTCCACCCTGGCCACCACGACCTGCCAGTGCGGGGCCGCCCCGAGGCCGGGCAGCAGCACCGGCGCCGCCACCCGCAGCCGGGCGGCTATCTCGGCGGGCGCGGCGCCCGTCTGCACCAGCTCCAGGACCTCCTGGGCGAGCCGGCGCCGGACCGTGCGGGCCGCGTCCCGGCGGTCCCGCTCGACGGCGATCAGCTGGGTGACGCCCTGGAGCAGGTCCAGGCGCTCCCCGGGCCAGTCGCCCGCGTCGGCCTCCACCGCCAGCAGCCAGTCCGACAGGACCGTCTCGCGCACATCGCGGGCGGCCTGCGGGGAGCGGCCGGAGGAGCGGATCGGGAAGAGGGAGTACGTGGTGCCGTGCAACGGGACCCGGTGCGGGCCGCGGCGGCCGGTGCGGGTGGCCGCCAGGTGCTCGGCGGCGAGCCGGGCGCAGGTCTCGACGGGCAGCGCCGGGCCCGCCACCTTGGAGCCGGCGATCAGCCGGCCGGTGGGGGAGAGCACCCAGGCGCGCAGGTCCAGGTCGGAGCCGAGCAGGTCCAGGACCACGTCCGGGCCGCCGCCCGCCGGGCCCGAGGTCATCATCCGGCGGTGCCGGTCCACGACGGCCGCCAGGTCTCCGGCGCGCTCGCCGGAGACCTGCCGGACGACGTGCTCGGTGATCGTGGCGAACGCCACCGACTCGTGGACCGCGAACAGCGGCAGCCGGTGCCTGGCGCAGGCCAGCACCAGGTCGTCCGGAATGTCGCCCAGCTCGGCCTCGCCGGCCGCGAGGGCCGCCACGCCGGCCTGCACCAGGATCCGTACGAACGGCTCGGAGTCGCCGGCGTCCCGGCGCCAGGCCAGGCCGGTCAGCACCAGTTCGCCGCCGGAGAGGTAGCGGCTCGGGTCGCGCAGGTCGGTGGTCATGACCCCGCGGACCGTGCGGTCCAGCTCGTCTTCGCCGCCGAGCAGCCGCAGGCCCAGCGCGTCGGTGTCCAGCAGTGCGCGCAGCCGCATCTCGTCGCCGCCGTTCTTTGTCTCGAAACCTACGATGGATCTTGGAGGGGGGCCGGGAGGGGACCCGATGACGGGCCGCACCGGCCGGAAACCGGGCTTGCCATGCCGTTACCTGCGTTTCCCGAGGAAAACGGAGAGGTTACCGATGACCTCCGTTCATACGAATCTACAAGATGCTCGCCCTGGCCAGCGAACTCCTTCATGGTTTCGGTGACTGACCCCGCCGGAGTACAGGGCGGTGTACTGAGTCCACTCCGCGTTAACAGCACATGAACGAGCCGGGCCCGCCGCACACGGATTGGCTCAATCTGTACGACTTCAAGAGCACTGAGACGAAGAAGAGAGCCGGTCATGGACTTCCTTCGCCCCGCCAGCTGGGAGGAGGCGCTCGCCGCGAAGGCCGAGCACCCCACCGCTGTGCCGATTGCGGGTGGCACCGATGTGATGGTCGAGATCAACTTCGACCACCGCCGGCCCGAGTACCTCCTCGACCTGAACCGCATCGGCGATCTCTACGAGTGGGAGGTCGGGGAGGACACCGTACGGCTGGGTGCCTCCGTCCCGTACACCAGGATCATGGAGCATCTCCGTGCCGAGCTGCCGGGCCTGGCGCTCGCCTCGCACACGGTCGCCTCCCCGCAGATCCGCAACCGCGGCGGTGTCGGCGGCAACCTCGGCACGGCCTCGCCCGCCGGCGACGCCCACCCCGCCCTGCTCGCGGCCGGCGCCGAGGTCGAGGTGGCGTCGGCGGCCCGCGGCACCCGGCTGATCCCGATCGACGCGTTCTACACGGGCGTCAAGCGCAACGCGCTCCAGCCCGACGAGCTGATCCGCGCGGTGCACATCAAGAAGGCCGACGGCCCGCAGCAGTACTCGAAGGTCGGCACCCGCAACGCCATGGTCATCGCCGTGTGCGCGTTCGGCCTCGCCCTGCACCCGCAGACCCGGACCGTGCGCACCGGCATCGGCTCGGCCGCCCCCACCCCGGTGCGGGCCAAGGCCGCCGAGGAGTTCCTGAACGCGGCCCTGGAGGAGGGCGGTTTCTGGGACAACGGGAAGATCATCACCCCGTCGGTCGCCAAGCAGTTCGCGGACCTGTGCTCGGCCGCCTGCAACCCGATCGACGACGTCCGGGGCACCGCGAGCTACCGCCGGCACGCGGTCGGCGTGATGGCCCGCCGGACGCTCACCTGGACCTGGGAGTCGTACCGCGGCACCCGCCGCACCACCGAGGGAGCTGCGTAATGCGCGTCAACTTCACCGTCAACGGACGTCCGCAGGAGGCAGACGACGTCTGGGAGGGCGAGTCCCTGCTGTACGTGCTGCGCGAGCGCCTCGGTCTGCCGGGCTCGAAGAACGCCTGTGAGCAGGGCGAGTGCGGCTCCTGCACGGTCCGCCTGGACGGCGTGCCCGTGTGCTCCTGCCTGGTCGCGGCCGGCCAGGTCGAGGGCCGCGAGGTCGTGACCGTCGAGGGCCTGGCGGACTTCGCCAGGCAGCGCTCCTGCGGGACCGGTGCCTGCGGTGGCACGAGCCTGGACGAGGCCAAGGGCTGGCAGGCCAAGGGCAGCGACTCGCAGACCGGCGAGGGCACCGGACTCTCCCCCATCCAGCAGGCGTTCATCGACGCCGGCGCCGTCCAGTGCGGCTTCTGCACCCCGGGTCTGCTGGTCGCCGCCGACGAGATGCTGGAGAAGAACCCGAACCCGACCGACGCGGACATCCGCGAGGCGCTGTCGGGCAACCTGTGCCGCTGCACGGGCTACGAGAAGATCATGGACGCGGTCCGCCTCGCGGCCGCCCGCCAGTCCGAGGGGGTCTGAGCATGCCGGCCAACGGCGCTCCCACGAAGATCACACAGGGGTCGAAGACCAAGGGCGGCATCGGCGAGTCCACGCTCCGCCCGGACGGCACCCTCAAGGTCACCGGCGAGTTCGCGTACTCGTCCGACATGTGGCACGAGGACATGCTGTGGGGCCAGATCCTGCGCTCCACCGTCGCGCACGCCGAGATCGTCTCGATCGACACCTCCGAGGCCCTCGCCATGCCGGGCGTGTACGCCGTCATGACGTACGACGACCTGCCCACCGAGGTGAAGAACTACGGCCTGGAGATCCAGGACACCCCGGTCCTCGCACACGGCAAGGTACGCCACCACGGCGAGCCGGTCGCGATCGTCGCCGCCGACCACCCGGAGACGGCCCGCCGCGCCGCCGCCAAGATCAAGGTGGACTACAAGGAGCTGCCCGTCATCACCGACGAGGCCTCCGCGACCGCCCCGGACGCGATCCTCGTCCACGAGAACCGCGACGACCACCACTCCGGGCACGTCCCGCACCCGAACATCGTGCACCGCCAGCCGATCGTCCGCGGCAACGCGGACGAGGCCGCCGGGCGCGCCGACGTCATCGTCCGGGGCGAGTACACCTTCGGCATGCAGGACCAGGCCTTCCTCGGCCCGGAGTCCGGGCTCGCCGTGCCCGAGGAGGACGGCGGCGTCCACCTCTACATCGCCACCCAGTGGCTCCACTCCGACCTGCGCCAGATCGCGCCCGTCCTCGGCCTGCCCGAGGAGAAGGTGCGCATGACGCTGGCCGGCGTCGGCGGCGCGTTCGGCGGCCGCGAGGACCTGTCGATGCAGATCCACGCCTGCCTGCTGGCGCTGCGCACCGGCAAGCCCGTGAAGATCGTCTACAACCGGTTCGAGTCCTTCTTCGGGCACGTCCACCGCCACCCCGCCAAGCTCTACTACGAGCACGGGGCGACCAAGGACGGCAAGCTCACGCACATGAAGTGCAAGATCGTCCTGGACGGCGGCGCCTACGCCTCCGCCTCCCCGGCGGTCGTCGGCAACGCCTCCTCGCTCTCCGTCGGCCCGTACGTCATCGACGACGTCGACATCGAGGCCATCGCCCTCTACACCAACAACCCGCCCTGCGGCGCCATGCGCGGCTTCGGCGCGGTCCAGGCCTGCTTCGCCTACGAGGCGCAGATGGACAAGCTGGCGAAGAAGCTCGGCATGGACCCGGTGGAGTTCCGGCAGCTCAACGCCATGGAGCAGGGCACCATCATGCCGACGGGCCAGCCCGTCGACTCGCCCGCCCCCGTCGCCGAACTCCTGCGCCGCGTCAAGGCGATGCCCCTGCCGCCGGAGCGCCAGTGGGAGTCCAGCGAGGGCGCCGACGTACGGCAGCTGCCCGGCGGTCTGTCCAACACCACCCACGGCGAAGGCGTCGTACGGGGCGTCGGCTACGCGGTCGGCATCAAGAACGTGGGCTTCTCCGAGGGCTTCGACGACTACTCCACCGCCAAGGTGCGCATGGAGGTCGTGGGCGGGGAGCCGGTCGCGACCGTGCACACCGCGATGGCGGAGGTCGGCCAGGGCGGTGTCACCGTCCACGCGCAGATCGCCCGCACGGAGCTGGGTGTCGCCCAGGTGACCATCCACCCCGCCGACACGCAGGTCGGTTCGGCCGGTTCGACGTCCGCGTCCCGTCAGACGTACGTCACCGGCGGCGCCGTGAAGAACGCCTGCGAGCTGGTCCGCGAGAAGGTCCTGGAGATCGGCCGGCGCAAGTTCGGCTCCTACCACCCGGCCTGGGCCACGGCCGAACTCCTGCTGGAGGGCGGCAAGGTCGTCACCGACGGCGGCGAGGTCCTCGCCGACCTGGTCGACGTCCTGGAGGGCGAGGCCGTGGAGGTCGAGGAGGAGTGGCGGCACCGGCCGACCGAGCCCTTCGACCTGCGCACCGGGCAGGGCAACGGACACGTCCAGTACTCCTTCGCCGCCCACCGCGCGGTGGTCGAGGTCGACACCGAACTCGGCCTGGTCAAGGTGATCGAGCTGGCCTGCGCCCAGGACGTCGGCAAGGCGCTCAACCCGCTCTCCGTCGTCGGCCAGATCCAGGGCGGTACGACCCAGGGCCTGGGCGTGGCCGTCATGGAGGAGATCATCGTCGACCCCAAGACGGCGAAGGTCAGGAACCCCTCCTTCACGGACTACCTGATCCCCACCATCCTCGACACGCCGACCATCCCGGTCGACGTGCTCGAACTCGCCGACGACCACGCCCCCTACGGGCTCCGTGGCATCGGCGAGGCCCCGACCCTGTCGTCCACCCCGGCCGTCCTCGCGGCGATCCGGAACGCGACCGGGCTGGAGCTCAACCGCACGCCGGTACGGCCCGAGCACCTCACGGGTACCGCGTAGCACCGAAAAGCTCTCCGGGCGGCGCAGGGAACGTCACACACTCCGCCGCGCCGCCCGGAGGAACCCTCTTTGAGTTCCGCTCCGCTCGCGGTCCTTGAAGTACCAGGAAATTCGTTCGCCTCGGGCCGTCCCCCGGGTCGTCCATTCCCAAATCCCGTGCCCGGTCAGGAGGCACGGGTGCCCCTGTGAACCTTGGGAGATGGCACCATGACCCAGCAGTCAGTGGAGCCGAGGACCGCAGCCGACGACGCCGGTGATGGCACCCGCGTCCCGGCAGGGCGGTCCTGGCTCGACCGGTACTTCCACATATCCAGAAGAGGATCCACGGTCGCACGAGAGGTGCGCGGCGGCATCACCACCTTCATGGCGATGGCGTACATCCTCCTGCTCAACCCCCTCATCCTGTCCGGCAAGGACGCGGCGGGGGACACACTCGGCCAGAAGGCGCTGATCACCGCGACCGCGTTCGCGGCGGCCTTCACCACGCTGCTGATGGGTTTCGTCGGCAAGGTGCCGCTCGCCCTCGCCGCCGGCCTCTCCGTCTCCGGTGTCCTGTCCTCGCAGGTTGCCCCCAACATGACCTGGCCGCAGGCCATGGGCATGTGTGTGATGTACGGCGTGGTCATCATGCTGCTGGTCGTCACCGGCCTGCGTGAAATGATCATGAACGCGATCCCGCTCGCGCTCAAGCACGGCATCACCATGGGCATCGGCCTGTTCATCGCCCTCATCGGCTTCTACAAGTCCGGCTTCGTGCACCAGGGCAAGGCCACCCCGGTCACCCTCGGCCCCGCCGGTGAACTCACCGGCTGGCCGGTGCTGCTCTTCGCCGGCACCCTGCTGCTGATCTTCATGCTGCAGGCCCGGAACGTCCCCGGCGCCATCCTCATCGGCATCGTCTCCGGCACGGTCGTCGCCGCCGTCCTCAACGGGCTCGGCGTCATCGCCCCCGAGGAGTGGGCCAACGGCGCGCCCGAGCTGCACGGCGCGGTCTCGATGCCCGACTTCTCGCTCTTCGGGCACGTCGAGTTCGGCGGCTGGGGCAAGGTCGGCGCGATGACGATCGGCATGATCGTCTTCACCCTGGTGCTCGCCGGCTTCTTCGACGCGATGGCCACCATCATCGGCGTCGGCACCGAGGCGAACCTCGCCGACGACAAGGGCCGGATGCCGGGCCTGTCCAAGGCCCTGTTCATCGACGGCGCCGGCGGCGCGATCGGCGGTGTGGCGGGCGGCTCCGGCCAGACGGTGTTCATCGAGTCGGCCACCGGCGTCGGCGAGGGAGCCCGCACCGGTCTCGCCTCCGTCGTCACCGGCCTGTTCTTCGCGGCCTGCCTGTTCTTCACGCCGGTCACCGCGATCGTCCCGCAGGAGGTCGCCTCCGCCGCCCTGGTCGTCATCGGCGCCCTGATGCTGATGAACGCCCGGCACGTGGACTGGACCGACCGCGCGACCGCCATCCCGGTCTTCCTGACCGTCGTGCTGATGCCGTTCACGTACACCATCACCACCGGTGTCGCCGCGGGCGTCATCTCCTACGTCGCCATCAAGGCGGCCCAGGGCAAGGCCCGCGAGATCGGCGCCTTCATGTGGGGCCTGACGGTCGTGTTCCTCGTCTACCTCGCCCTTCATCCCATCGAGGCCTGGCTGGGCGTCCACTAGCCCCGCCCGCAGTCCTTCCCGCAACCCGTTAGGAGACCGACAGATGCTGGACATCGCCGAGGAGCTGAACCGGTGGGTCGAGCAGGGCCGTGACTTCGCCGTCGCCACCGTGGTGGCCGTCGGCGGCAGCGCCCCGCGCCAGCCCGGCGCCGCCCTCGCGGTGGACGCCGAGGGCACGGCGATCGGCTCGGTCTCCGGCGGATGCGTGGAGGGCGCCGTGTACGAGCTGTGCCGGCAGGCGCTGGAGGACGGCGAGACCGTCCTGGAGCGCTTCGGCTACAGCGACGAGGATGCCTTCGCCGTCGGCCTGACCTGTGGCGGCGTCATCGACATCCTCGTCACCCCGGTCCGGGCGGACGGTCCCGCCCGGCCGGTGTTCGCGGCCGCGCTGGCCGCCGCCGCCCGAGGGGAGGCGGCGGCGGTCGCGCGGATCGCCGAGGGCCCGGCGCGGCTGCGGGGCCGGGCCCTGCTGGTCCGCCCCGACGGCTCGTACGACGGCGGTCTCGGCGCCCACCCCGAGCTGGACCGCACGGTCGCCGCCGAGGCCGGCGCCTTCCTGGACGCGGGCCGCACCGGCACCCTGGAGATCGGCGAACAGGGCTCGCGCTGCGGCGCCCCGCTCACGGTCCTGGTGGAGTCCTCCGTCCCCGCACCCCGGATGATCGTCTTCGGCGCGATCGACTTCGCCTCGGCACTGGTCCGGATCGGCAAGTTCCTGGGCTACCACGTCACCGTGTGCGACGCCCGCCCGGTGTTCGCCACGCGCACCCGCTTCCCCGAGGCCGACGAGATCGTCGTGCAGTGGCCCCACGAGTACCTGGAGCACACCGCGGTGGACGGCCGTACCGTCCTGTGCGTCCTCACCCACGACGCCAAGTTCGACGTACCGCTGCTGAAGCTGGCGCTGCGGCTGCCGGTCGCCTACGTCGGAGCGATGGGCTCCCGCCGTACCCACCTGGAGCGCAACGAGCGCCTGCGCGCGGTCGGCGTCACCGAGCTGGAGCTGGCCCGGCTGCGCTCCCCGATCGGCCTGGACCTCGGCGCGCGGACGCCCGAGGAGACGGCGCTGTCCATCGCGGCGGAGATCGTCGCGGGCCGGCGCGGCGGCAGCGGGGTGTCGCTGACCGGCGCGCACACTCCCATCCACCACGACACGGCCGCGCTCCCGGCGCCGCGGGTCGGATCGGTCGCCTGAAAAGGGTTTGCCCGCCGCCCTCGCCCCTGTGTTCCATGACGGCATGGTGTCCCCCGACCGGCTGGCGGCCTTCGCGGCCCTGTCCTTCCTGCTCATCGTGGTCCCCGGCCCCAGCGTCCTGTTCGTGATCGGACGGGCCCTGGCGCACGGCCGCCGGGCCGCGCTGACCACCGTCGCCGGCAACACGCTCGGCGCGTACGTGCTCGTCGTGGCCGTGGCGCTCGGCATCGGAGCGGTCGTCGAGCGCTCGGTCCTCGTCTTCACCGCCCTCAAGCTCGCCGGTGCCGCCTATCTCGTGTACCTCGGCGTCAAGGCGTGGCGGCAGCGCGGCTCGCTGCCAACCGCCGTCGCGGAGTCCGGCCCCGCCCGTGGGGGCCTGCGCACCCTGGGGGAGGGGTTCGCGGTCGGCGTGGCCAACCCCAAGACCATGGTGTTCTTCGCCGCCGTGCTGCCGCAGTTCGTGGACCGGGCGCAGGGGCACGTCCCGGCGCAGATGCTGCTGCTCGGGCTGGTCTTCAACGTCATCGCGGTGATCTCCGACGGCATCTGGGGCCTCGCCGCCTCCTCCGCCCGCGACTGGTTCGCCCGCTCGCCCCGCCGCCTGTCCGCCGTCGGCGGCGCGGGCGGCCTGACGATGATCGGCCTGGGCGTCACGGTGGCGCTGACCGGACGCAAGGACTGACCTGAGGTCCGCGGGGGCGCGACCGGGCGGGTGCGCAGGTCGCACCGGCGGGCCACGACCGACACCTGCCCAGGAGGGTGCCCCGGCAGCCGATGCGCGCCTGCCGTGCGGGGCCGATGCGTGTCCGCCGGTCCGCCCGGCGAGGGGGCCGGGTCGGTCAGGCCGGCGTCGAGGATGTGCCGGAAGGCCGCGTGGTCCGGCTCACGCCTGCCTGGCGGCCCCGCTCGCGACCGGTCGGCGGCTCGGCTGATGCCGGACCGGTGTTCGGGTGACGCCCGGCGGCGGCCCGGCTCGCCCCCCGGCCGCCCTTTCTGCCCCGTGCCGTCCGTGGTTCAGCCCCGTCTGAGCAGGTGGTTGGCCGCGCGGCCGAACAGGTGGCGGGAGGCCGACTTCAGGGCGGGGTCGAAGGCGGAGGGCAGGAAGCGGACCCGCAGCTCCTCGCGCCAGACCACACGGCTGCGGCCCCCGGGGCCGGGGCCGACCTCGATCTCGGCCCAGCCGAGGATCACGCGGCCGCGTTTCTCCAGGCGGCACAGGCCGGCCTCGCCGCCGGCCGGCGGACGCCAGACCGTCACCTCCATGACGTCGTCCAGGGCGAGCGGCCCGATCCCCGACCTGGCCACGAAGCGCGTGCCCTCGCCGGCCGGCGCGGGCGTGAGCACCCTGATCCGGGTCAGCGGTACCGCGTCGGCATGGCGGGGCCAGTCCGTGAGCCGGCGCCAGGCCTCCTCGGGCGGGAGGGGCGCCGTACGTTCGAAGGAGAAGGTGGGCACGGCACGATCGTAGGCAATGCGCGCCGGTCACCTGCGTGTTCACCCGCCGCCTCGGCCCGCCCGCGTAGCAGGTGCCGGCGAGCAGACGTATCCTGAAACCGCCGGTGCGCGGCGCGGCGCGACACACATCCTGCCTCCAGTCTTCCAGCCATGGGTCGGGCAACACGCCTGCCGCACGGGGGAGTTGATTCGTCATGCCGTTGAAGACCTACGGCGTTCTCATCGCCCGCGCCGTCGACACCCGGCGCGAGGGCGCGAGCCACACGCCGCACTACCAGATCCACCTCACGGACGACCACGGCACGCACTACCGCGCGGCGGTCAACGTGCTGTCGCAGGAGCAACCCTCCGAGCTGCTGTACCTGGTCGCCGACGACTTCCGGCACCCGCTGACCGCCCGCCTGGAGGGCCTGTCCGGCGGCTGGAACACCCTGCCGTCCGGCCCCGGCGGCCCGAACCTCGACTTCGTGCGCGGCAACCTCTTCGACCCGGCCGGGATGCGCTCGCTCCCGCCGGACGTCGCGGGCCCCGACAACGACCTCGCCGACCTCCTCGACCACTACGTACAGCGCGCGGTGGCCGACCCGGCGGCGCTGCTGTACGTCTTCGGCTCCCGCTTCGGCCCCGAACCCGGCAAGAAGGACAAGGTGTTCGGGTTCCTGCCCGGCAACGGCGTGCACGACGTCCACATGAACCAGGGCAACAGCCACCGTTTCCGCGGCGACGACGGCGTGTGGCAGGACGGCGGATTCCTGCTGCACTTCCCCGGCCAGTCCCGCTGGGTCGGCATCTTCCTGGCTTTCCAGAGCCAGTCCTGGCACACCGACGACACCACCGGGCACACCCTGGAACACGTCGACGGCACCCGGCCCACGCCCGCCGTGCAGCCGGTGCGGATCGTCGCGGCGCTGGTCAACCCGGCCGGCCCCGCCCCCGGGGCGGAGACCGTCACCCTGCTCAACGCCTCGGCGGACCCCGTCGACCTGACCGGCTGGCGCGTCGTCGGCCGCCTCGGCCGCGGGGCGCCGGTCCAGGCCGCGGGCCCGCTCGCGCCCGGTGCCTGCCTCACCGTGCCGCTCGGCGCGGAGGCCCGGCTGGGTGACCACGGCGGGGAGATGTCCCTCCTGGACGCGGCCGGCCTGAAGGTCCACGGCGTCTCCTACACCGCCGAACAGGCTGCCCGCGAGGGCTGGACGGTCGTGTTCTGAACGGCCCGAGCGGCTACGGGCGGTACACCTTGCCGGGTTCCGCCCGGCCGGGCGCCAGCAGCTGAGGAACCGTCACGAACACGTAGCCGCGCGCCTTCAGCGCGTCGATGATGCCGGGCACGGCCGGCACGGTCCCGGGATAGATGTCGTGCAGCAGGATGATCCCGTCCCGGGACGACTGGTCGAGGACGCGCTTGGTGATGAGCGCCGAGTCGTCGGTCGTGTAGTCCTTGGCGGTCACGCTCCACAGCACCTCCGCCAGGCCCAGCTCCTTGCAGATCCGGTGCACATCGGCATCGGTACGGCCCTGCGGCGGGCGCATCAGCGTCGGCTTGCGCCCGGTGAGCCGCTCGATCGCGTCGTCGGGCCGCTTCAGCTCCGCGCGTATCTCCGCGTCGGATATCCGGGTCAGGATCTTGTGGTCCCAGGTGTGGCTGGCCACCTCGTGCCCCTCGGCCGCCATCCGCTTCACCAGCTCCGGGTACTTCTCGATGTGCCGCTTGCCGAGCAGGAAGAAGGTGGCCGGGACCTTCTTCTCCTTCAGGATGTCCAGCAGCCGTGCCGAGTTCTCGCTGGGGCCCGCGTCGAAGGTGAGCGCGATGCACCTGGCCTCGCGGCAGTCGACGGTCCCGAACTTCGCCGGCGCCCCGTGCGCCGCCTCGGCGCGTGCGGTGCTCGGCGCGGTCGTGTCGACCTCGGCGCAGCCGGTCAGCGTCAGCGCCAGGCAGGCCGCGGCGGACGCGAGCGCCCATCCGCGGAACCTCCGGCCCGTTCGGCGCATCTTCCTGGTCGCGTGCGCAGGTGTCGGGATCGTGTCGGTGGAAAGAGGCATGCCCGGACTATACACCGTGTGTATAGTCCATCAGTTCGAATATATAGGGCTGACGAACCCAGCGGTCCGCATCGTCCTCGTGCACACCAGTAGTACCGGGCGGGCACGGGGAGTAACCTCGGGACCATGACGCGCACGGGGGAGCGAGTCGTCGCATCGCGCTTACGGACACCGCCCTGGATCGCCCGCATCGAGACACCGGACGGGCGCGTCCTCGGCGCGGGCGTCCTCCTCGCCCCCGAGCGCGTGCTCACCGCCGGCCATGTCGTCAGCCCCGGCCACCGCTACACCGTCCGCCTGGTCGGCGTCCCTGGCCTGGACGCCGTAGCCGCCACCGTCCGCCCCGACGAACACGTGCCCCAGCGCGAGGACGCCTTCGGTGACCGCAGCGGCGACCTCGCCCTGCTGCGCCTGGCCGCACCGCTGCCCGCCGAACACACCACCCGGCTCTACCGGCTGGCCGCCCCGCACGGCCCCGTCAGCATGTACGGCTTCCCGGACGGCGACGACGGCGGGCGCTGGCACGGCGCCACCCTGGTCGCCGCCCGCGGCCGGGACAGCCAGGTCCAGCTGCGCCCGCTCACCCCCGGCGAACTCGCCGCCCCGGGCTTCAGCGGCGGCGGTGTCGTCGACCACGCCACCGACCAGGTCATCGGCATCGTGCTGAGCGTGGACGAGGGACCGGGCTCCGCCTTCAGCTACATGAGCCCGACCGAGACCATCCTCAGCCATCTGCCGCAGGTCGCCGCCTGGACCGACGGCGCGGAGGCCGTCGACCCCCGGCTGCGCACCGGCACCGGCCCCGCCGCCGGCCGGCTCGACGTGCCCTTCGCCACCGAACTCGCCTCCTGGTTCCGCGGCGAGGGCTGGCCGGTGCTCGTCACCGTCGTCCCCGCCCGCGGCGACCGCGCCTGGACCCTCCAGCGGGCCGTCACCCTCGCCGACCGCGAACTGCGCACCCACCGCAACACCACCGCCGTCAGCCACGACCCGCCCGAGACCGTGCCCCCCGCCGGCGCCCACGACCTCGCCCTGGACGTCAAGGGGCTGACGGCCGCAGAAGTCATGGACCGCATCGCCGAACGCCTCGGCATCCGCGACGACCCCCGGCCCGAACGGCTCGCCACCTTGCGCGTCCCGCTCGCCGCCGTACTCGTCGCCGTGGACGAGGCCGCCGAACCCGACGCCCTGCTCGCCCTGCTGGACCGGCTCGCCCGCGAAGGCGCACGGCTGCTGCTCGCGTTCCGCCGCCCGGGCGAGCCCGCCACCCGGGCCGCCGACACCCTCGTCCACCGCCCGCTGCGCGACCGCTGGGCCCGCCTGCACACCGAACTCGGCCGGATCACCGACGAGTTGGGGCCCGCGCTGGAGCACCGCCGGCACCGGGTGCTGCCCGCGCCCGGCAGCCGTGCGCTGCTCGACCAGGCCGAGGCCGGCGTACGGCGCAGCCGGATGCTGCGCGCCTGGGTCGCCCACACCCCCGACCAGGAACGCGAACCCGCCCGCGCCGGCCTGCTGTTCACCTTCGAGGAGGCCGCCGGCCGCCGCCGGCGGCGCCTGGAGAAGGCCATCGGCCTGCTCGACGCCCGGTTGCGCCGCCGCGAGGAACTCCTCGGCCGCGTCGGTGCCGAGTGGCCGCTGTGCCGGCAGCGGGCCGCCGCGCAGGGCGACCGGGTCATGGCCGCGTACCGGCTCTACGAACACGCCATGTCGCTGCTGCGGCAGACTCCCTGCGACATCGAGCGGGCCGAGTCCGCCGTCGAACGGTTCGTCGGCTTCTGCTCCACCGCGGCGACCGCGCCCGGAGAGGAGGGCGCCTCGTGAACCGGCGCAGCGTGCCCGGGGAGGGGACGGCTCGTGAGGCTCGTGCATCCCGTGCGGAGAGGGGCGTCGTGATGTTCCGCATCCCGATGTCATCGGGCACCGCGTCGTCGGTGGAGGGAGTCTCGTGATCCCAGGGAGTCTCGTGACCTCGTGCACCGTGTCCCCGGTGAAGGGGGCCTCATGACCACGTGCACCGCGTCCCCGGCGGAGGGAGTCTCGTGAGCCCCCGCACCGTACCCGGAGAGGAGAGCACCCCGTGATCTCGTGTCTGCGGCCCGGGTGTGCGGGGCGCATCATGGGTACCGGTTACTGCGACACCTGCGGCCACCGGCACGCCGAGCCGCACACCGCGCCCCGGGCCCGGCCCCCGGCCCGCACCGACGAGGAGGCCCCCGGCCCGGCCGCCGTGCACGCCGTCGCCGGGATCGGTGAACTCGACCAGCACGGGCTGGTCGTCCTGCCCGAGGTCCCCGTCCCCGACGACGTGCTCGTCGAGGACCCGCGCCCGCCCACCGGCGGCCGCCGCTGCGGCGCCGACGGCTGCACCATGACCATCGGCCTCGGCTACGGCGGCCAGCCCGCCCGCGCCACCGGCCGCTGCCCCCGCTGCGGCACGCCCTACTCCTTCCTGCCCCAGCTCGCCAAGGGCGACGTCGTCGCCGACCACTACAAGGTCCTCGGCTGCCTCGCCCACGGCGGCCTCGGCTGGGTCTACCTCGCCGAGGACACCCGCGCCGACGGCCACCGGGTCGTCCTCAAGGGCCAGATCAACGTGCACGACGCCCTCGCCCGCCGCACCGCCGTGGAGGAACGCCGGTCCCTCACCGACCTGCACCACCCCGACATCGTCCGCATCATCACCTACGCCGAACACCGGGCCGCCGGCCGCTCACCCACCGGCTACCTGGTCATGGACTACATCGGCGGCCGCTCCCTGCAGCAGCTCTTCGACGCCGACGACGTCGAACGGATCTTCCACGGCCGCCCCCGCCTCGACCACGTCCTCACCTACGGCTGCAAGATCCTCGGCGCGCTGCAGTACATGCACGAACGCGGCCTGCTCTACTGCGACATGAAGCCCGCCAACGTCATCCACTTCGGCCGGGCCGTCAAGGTCATCGACCTCGGCGCCGTCCGCGCCATCGGCGACCGCACCTCCGCCTACGTCTACACGGCCGGCTTCGCCCCGCCCAAGGAGGAGATCGACCGGCGCGGCTGGCACGTCGACAGCGACCTCTACACCGTCGGCATGACCCTCCAGGCCCTGGCCCGCGGCACCGAACCCGCCCGCGGCCTCGCCCCCGACTCCTTCCGCCGGCTCATCGCCCGCGCCACCCACGCCGAACCCCGCGCCCGGTTCCGCTCGGCCGCCGAGATGTCCCGGCAACTGTGGGAAGTGCTCCGCGAGTTCCGCTCGCTGCAGTTCGGCGAGCAGCTGCCGGAGAGCTCCACCCGGTTCCGCGCCTCCGGCGCCAGCCTCGACGCCGGACTCGGCGCCATCCCCGCCCTGGACCACTGGACCGTCCGCCCCGGCGAGCAGCCCGCCGGCCTGGACGTCTCCCCGCCCGCCGCCGCCGAAGTGGCCGGCGCCCTGCCCGAGCCGGTCCCCGACCCGGACGACGGCGCCGCCCTGCTGCTGGACACCTTCCCGCCCGACGCCCCCGACCGGGTCGCCCGGCAGTGGCCCCGCGAGTCCCGTCTCGGCACCCCCGAGACCGCGCTGTGGCTGTGCCGGGCCTACCTCAGGAAGGGCGAGCAGGAGGCGGCGGAGAGCTGGCTCGCCGAGGCCGAGACCCAGCTCGGCGAACGCGCCGCCCACGACTGGCGGATCGCCTGGCACCACGGCGTCCTGCACCTCAGCAAGGGCGAGGTGGAGCCGGCCGGCGCCCGCTTCGACGCCGTCTACCGCGCCCTGCCCGGCGAGTACGTGCCCAAGCTCGCCCTCGGCTACTGCGCCGAGCACACCGGCGCCGCATCCGCCGACGGCAGCCGCCCGGCCCGGGCCATGCGCTACTACGAGGCGGTCTGGAAACGGGACTCCGCGCACACCGCCGCCGCGTTCGGCCTGGCCCGCGGCCACCTGGCCGGCGGCGACCGGGACGCCGCCGTACACGTCCTCGACGAGGTCCCCGCCACCTCCCGGCACTACGACGCCGCCCGTATCGCGGCCGTCCGTATCCGCACCGGCATCCTGCACGGCCACCCGCCCACCCCGGCCGGCCTGCGGGACGCGGCCCGGCGGCTGCCCGAACTGCGCCTGGACGGCGGGGCGGCGCGCGGCGAGTCCCGGGCCCGGCTGGTCGCCGAGGTCCGCGAGAACGCCCTGCACGGCCGGCCCGCCCAGGGCTGGGGACCGCACTTCCCCGCCGGGGACCTGCTCGGACCCGGGGACGAGGACGGCCTGCGCACCCGGCTGGAGCACTCCTTCCGGCAGCTGGCCGCCCAGGCCCGCACCGCCGGGGAACACGGCCGGCTCCTCGACCTGGCCCACGCGGTCCGGCCCATGACCACGTTCTGACCCCGCACGGCCCTCCGGGCGCACGACGCCCGGAGGGGACAACCTTTCTGGACCACTTGGGAAGAGGCAGCGATGACCGTGGCCGAGGAGACCGAGGTGACCCTCGCGGTCGGCCAGCAGAAGGAACTGCCCCTCGCGCCGGACCCGGCCGGGCGGCACCCCGACCGGGAGATGCACGCCATCCTGGAGATCGGGGTCAGGGGCGGCCGGGGCGGCCCGGGACGCACCGGCGCGCCCGTGCCCGGCACCGGACCCGCCCTCGCCGAGGTGCTGATCGTCGACACCTCCCGTTCCATGCTCCACCCCGCCGCCAAACTGCACGCCGCCAAGGACGCCACCGTCGCGGCGGTCCGGATGCTGCCCGACGGCACCGCGTTCGCCGTGCTCTCCGGCCGGTTCGACGCCACCCTGGTCCACCCCGGGCCCGGCAGCCCCGTGCTCGCCGTCGCCGGGCCCGCCGAACGCGAGGCCGCCGAACGGGCCGTACGGATCCTGGACGCGGACGGCGGCACCGCCATCGGCACCTGGCTCGACCTCGCCCGCCGGCTCCTCAAGGACCAGCCCGCCCCCGTCAAACACGTCCTGCTGCTCACCGACGGGCGCAACGAGCACGACCACCGGGCCGCCATGGCCCTGGACACCGCCCTCGACGCCTGCGAGGGCCGGTTCGTCTGCGACGCCTGGGGCATCGGCGACGACTGGGACGCCGAACTGCTGCTGCGCATCACCCGGCGGCTGCACGGCCGCGCCCGTGCCGTCCGCGCCGAGTCCGAACTGACCCGGGCGTACGAGGAGCTGGTCGCCGGACTGCTGGGCACGGCGGTGCCGGAACTGCGCATCCGGCTCACCCCCACCCCCGGCACGGTGATCCGCCAGGTCAAACAGGTCGTGCCGAACGAGCAGGAACTGACCCCCGTCCCGGCCGGCCCGGGCGGACGCGGCGCCGAGTACGTCACCCGCGCCTGGGCCGAGGAGGTACGGCACTTCCAGGTCGTCCTCACCGCCGACCCGACCGGCCGCGAGACCGGCGAGGACCTCCAGCTGGCCGCCGTCGAGATCGTCGTACCCGACTTCGGCCGGCCGGTACGGCTGCCCGCGCCGCAGCCCGTCCTGGTGCGCTGGACCGACAACCCGCTCGACGCCTCCCGGCAGCATCCCGGGGTCCGCCGGCACGAGCTGTACCAGCAGGCCGGCGCCGCCGTCGCGCACGCCTACCGGGCCTGGCTGCGCGGCACGGACGGCCGAGCCACCGCGGACCGCGAACTCGCCCGGGCCCTCGCCCTGGCCGGCGAACTGGGCGACACCCAACTGCTCGGCGCGCTCCGGCTGATCGAGACCGCGCCGGGCACCGGCCGGGTGCGCAGCGGCCTGAAGGACGTCGACTGGCAGCACCTGATCCTCTCCAGCGCCCTGACGACCCCGCCGGAACCGCCGGCGCCCACCCCGCCGGCCCGGCCCCGTCCGAGCGGGCCACGCACCGGCGGCGGTGCTCCGCCCGGGAGTGCGCCCCCCGGGGGCGCCGCCGACCCGCCCGGTTCCGCCGGACCCGCCTTCCCCGTCCGCCCCGACGGGCTCGTCGAGTGCCCGGACTGCCGATGGCTCGGCCCGGCCGACTCCGTCTACTGCGGGGGCGACTGCGGACGGCTGCTGAGGGGGTCGCCCGCATGAGCACCGGCAGAGGTACGACACCTGGCGAGGGCGCGGGAGGAGGCACGACCCCCGGCCCGGCCCCCGGCCCGGCCCGCGGTGCGGGCACGCCCCCCGGCACCGGAACCGGCACCCGTACGCACGCCTCCGCGGCCCCGCCCTCCTCGCCGCCGCACCCGCACCCGCGCCCGACCGACCGGCGCACCCCCGGCCGGGCGCCCCGCCGCCTCGCCCGGCTGCTCGCCCGGCTGCCCGGTGCCGGGCCTCGCCCGCCGCAGGGAGGCAGCACTACCGCCCACGACCTCACCGTCCGCCACCGCCTGCTGCTGACCCTGTCGGCGCTGCTCACGCTGTCGCTCTTCGTGTCGTACCAGGGCGTGCACGGCGACGCGAACCCGCTGCGCACCTCCAGCGCCCCGTCCGTGCTGTCCCTCGACACCGCGCTGTACGCGCTCGGCCAGGCCCGGCAGGACGCCGGCGCGCCGGCCCCGACCAGCGACTTCCAGAAGCAGATCTCGGTCGCCGTGCAGAGCCTGTCGGCCGCCGCCGCGGACGACGACCTCGGCGGACCGGCCGGCCGCCAGGCCCTGCAGACCATCGCCGGGCTGATCACCGTCTACGCCGTCAAGGTCCAGCAGTCCCAGCAGCAGCCCGACGGCAGCGTGTTGCGGGAGGCCTACCTCAGCTACGCCACCAGCATCCTGACGGAGAAGGGCTCCGGGATACAGGACCGCCTGAAGGCCCTGCAACGGCAGCAGCGGGCCGCCGTGCACCGGCAGACCTCGTTCGGCCCGCTGCTCTGGCTCGCCTGGAGCGTCACCCTGCTGCTGACCCTCGCCCTCGGCGCCGCGCTGCTGGAGACCCAGCTCTTCCTCCGGCGCCGCTTCCGGCGCCGCTACAACCGCCAACTCCTCGCCGCACTTGTCCTGTCGGCTGCGGGCTTCGCGGCCGCCGCGCTGTTCACCGTATGGACCCAACAGGGCATGACGGACACCCGGCACCTGCTCGACCGCCCGCTGCCCGGGCGACTCATCCCCGACGCGGGGCGGGACACCGCCTCGTACCTGGCACACACCGGCTTCCGCGCGGCGGCGGCGGTGTGGATCCTCATAGGAGGCGTCCTGCTCATGGCACTGGCCGAGACGGGCCTGCGGCGGCACATCGACGACTACCGGTTCAGGCCCCGGTGAACGCCCGGCCCCGCCCCTCCCGCCGCCTGGTCCGCAGGGTCACGGTGCTGGCGAGCTGCCTGGCCCTCCTGGCGGCGGCGGTCGTGACGGGCGTACGCGCCCTCGGGAACGAGCCGACCGTCACCCTGCTGGCCAACTGGACCGGCGAGGACGAGAAGCACTTCCGTCAGTCGGTCATCGAGCCCTTCGAGCGGAAGTACCACATCCACGTCGACTACCAGGGCAGCAACGCCGAGAGCCAGGTGCTCGGTGCCGACGTCGAGGCCGGGACGCCGCCCGACGTGGTGGTGCTCACCGGCCCCGGCGAACTCGCCGAGTACGCCCGGCAGAAGCACCTCGTACCGCTCGAACAGCTGGTGGACCCCGATGACTTCGGCCCGTCCTGGGCCATGCCGCTCACCGACGGGCACGTGTACTGGTTCCCGCTCAAGGCCGACCTGAAGAGCATCGTCTGGTACCCGGCCGACGTCGGTGAGCAGCAGCGCAGACGGGCGGTGCACCGGCCGGCCGAGTGGTGTGTCGGCATGGGCTCCGGCGCCACCAGCGGCTGGCCCGGCACCGACTGGATCGAGGACATCCTGCTCCAGCGGTACGGCGCGGACCTCTACGAGAAGTGGGCGCGCGGCGATCTGTCCTGGCGGTCCCCGCAGATGCGGGAGGCGTGGAAGGCCTGGGGCCGGCTGGCCGGGGCCGGCGGCGACCCGGAGCTGGTCCGGCGGGCCCTGAAGACGCGGTACGAGGAGGCGTCACAGCCGGTGACCGCGAAGCCGCGGGGCTGCACCCTGGAGCACCAGGCCTCGTTCATCCGCGGCCGGCCCGCCTGGCAGCAGGCCGACGGCCGCTACGCCCCCTCCGCCCAGCTGATCCCCGGGGCCGCCGGCACCCACCCGTGGGAGGTCTCCGGGGACCTCGTCGCCCTGCTGCACGCCACCCCGGAGGCCAAGAAGCTGATCCGCCACCTGGCCTCCGGCGACGCGCAACGGGCCTGGAGCGACAAGGAGTCCGGCTTCTCCGTCCACACCGGCGTCCGGCCCGCCCCCGGCGGCACCGGCCCCGACTGGCGCCGCTCCCTGGCCCTCACCCTCCGCGACCGACGCGAGGTGCACTGCTTCGACGCCTCCGACGCGATGCCGCCCGCGGTCCGCGACGCGTTCGCCGAGGCCACCATCGAATTCCTCGCCCACCCCGACCACCTGGACACCCTCCTCCACTCCCTGGACACCCTCAGCGCCACCCCCGACCTGACCTGGCTGCCGTCGGTGTGCGACCGAGCGCCGTGAGGGGGCCGGGGGAGCGGTGCGTTGGGCCGGAGCCCCGGGCCGGGTCGGGACCGCGTGCCGGGGCGGGCCGCGGACCGGAAGGAGCCGCGCGCCGGGGGGGCATCGGGAGAACGCCCTTCACCGGCAAGCGGCTGCGGGCCGGGCAGCCGAGTCCGGGCGGTCCGTACGCCAGGGCGGGGCCGTCCGCCAGGGCGGCGCCGGTCACCGGCAAGGACCCGTAGGCCGGGGGAGCCACGCGCCTGGGCGGAGCCGTAGGCCGGGAGGCCGCCGTGTGCCTGGGCGGAGCCGTGCGTCCGGACGGAGGGCGTGCCGGGCGGTGCCCCCAGTCCTAGCCCCGGCCCCAGCCAAGCGTGAGTGACCGGCCCTGGGTGCGGCCTGCCTCGGCGGCCGGGCGGCGGGTGGCCGGGTCGAGCGGGTTGTCGCCGATCGCCGCGGCCGACGCCTCGTCGGGTGCGACGACCACGACCTCCGCACCCCGGTCGCGCAACTCCGCCACGGACCGCTCCAGCGGCTGCTCGCTGGGGAAGGGCTCGGTGACGCCCAGCGGCACCAGCACCAGCACCCGGCCGGCACCGGCGGCGAGGTCGACGTTGGCGACGGACCGCACTCCGCCGTCCACGTACCGGCGCGCGCCGATCGTCACCGGCGGCCACACACCCGGCACGGCACAGCTCGCCGCGACGGCGTCCACCAGGGGCACGCCCGAGTCCCGGTCGAAGACGCGCGGCTCACCGCTCTCCGCGTCCACCGCGACCACCTTCAACGCCCGCTCCGGCCACCCGTGGTCCGGCAGCCGGGACTCGATCACCGCACGCCGCTCCGCCTCGGAAACCGTCCGCGCCGCGAGTGCCACCCGCCCGACCGCGCGCCGCAACTCGGGGACCGACGCGGCCGATCCGGTGGCGGCAGCGATCTCGGCGGCGAACTTCTCCAGGTCCATCTCGGCCGTGATCTCCGCGGCCTGCAGCGCGGGATCCACCTGCCGGGCGTACAACTCCTCCAGCGGCAGCCCACTTCCCAGCTGAGCCGCCACGGTCGACCCCGCCGAGGTCCCCACCAGCAGTCCGGCCCCCGTCACATCCCGCCCCGCATCGGCGAGCCCCGCCAGCACCCCGGTCATCCAGGCGATCCCGCCGACCCCGCCACCACCCAGCACCAACGCCTCGCTCATACCCGCCCCTTCCGAAGACCCTTGATCCATGCGTACGACACCGGGCGGGCCCCGGGCATTCCCGGGCGTTAGCGTGCCGTCATGACCAAGAGCGGTGGGGAACAGGGCAGTGCGGCGGCCGATGGGGCCGTTCTGGATGTGCGGGCGTTGAACCGGGCCACTCTTGCCCGGCAGCTGCTGCTGGCTCGGTCCGGGTGGCCGGTCCGGGACGTGGTGGGGCATCTTGTCGGGCTGCAGGCCCAGAACACCAAGCCGCCGTACTACGCGCTCGCCGCCCGGCTGGAGGGTTTCGCGCCGGGGCGGTTGTCCGCGCTGATGGCCGGGCGGGAGGTGGCCCGGATCGTCACCCTCCGGTCCACGATCCACACCCACACCGCCGACGACTGCCTCACCCTGCGGCCCTTCGTCCAGCCGGCCCGGGACCGGGAGTTGCGGAACTTCCGTGCGGGGCTGGCCGGTGTCGATCCGGAGCGTCTCGCGGCCGTCGCGCGTGAGCTGGTCGAGGCCGAGCCGCGGACCATGGCCGAGTTGCGGAAGGCGCTCGGTGCCCAGTGGCCCGAGGCCGACCCGCGGGCCCTCGCCGTCGCGGCCCGCTGCACGCTGCCGCTCGTCCAGGTCACCCCGCGCGGGCTGTGGGAGGAGAGCGGTCAGGTCGCCCTGACCACCGTCGAGCACTGGCTGGGCCGCCCGGCCGAACCGGCCCCCGCACCCGAGGCGGTGGTCCTGCGCTATCTCGCCGCTTTCGGTCCCGCGTCCGTGCGGGACATGCAGACCTGGGCCGGGCTCACCCGCCTCAAGGCCGCCTTCGAGCGCCTGCGCCCCGGGCTGCTGACGTTCCGCGACCCGAACGGCGTCGAGCTGTTCGACCTCCCCGACGCCCCGCGCCCCGACCCGGACACCCCGGCGCCGCCCCGCTTTCTCCCGGAGTTCGACAACCTGCTGCTCGCCCACGCCGACCGCACCCGTGTCGTCCCGCCCGCCCACCGGGGCCGCAGCTGGCAGGGCAACCAGGCCCACCGCACCCTGCTGGTCGACGGCTTCCTGGCCGGTCTGTGGAAGCTCGACGGCCGCACCCTCGTCATCGAGACCTTCGACGAGCTGACCAGGGCCCGGCGGCAGGAGGTGACCGCGGAAGGGCAGCGGATGCTGACGGTCATGCACCCGGGGGCCGCGTACGACATACGGTTCGGCGACGTCGTACGGCGATGAGGGCGCCCGGAGCCGCCGCCCGCAGGCGGACGGGAACGTTCCGGCGGGCGGTGTCGTTGCCCCGGGGTCCGCTCATGTCGCCGCCCGAGGAGCATCGTGCCCGACACCACGCCCGCACCCGCCGCCGTTCTGCCCGCCGCCGCTGTCCCCGTCCCCGCACTCCCCGCCCTCCGCGCGCAGGCCGAGCGCCTGATCGAGCTGGGGGTGCACGAGATCGCCGGGCTGCCGGCCGCCGAGCTGCGCGCCTTCGTCGCACGCGCCGAGGCCGCCGAAGGCACCGGGGGCGCCGGCGGCGATGTCCTGCTCGCCGTGCACCCGGACCGCGCCCCGGCCTCCGCCCTCGCGCCGCTGCTCCGCCGGGACGGCAAGCCCGGCTTCGTGGTCGGCGACATGTCCGACGTCGACCTCTTCACCCCGCTGGACACGCTCGCGCTGCCCGACGCCCCGCTCTACGTCCTGACCGGGCTCGACCGCGGCGACCGGATGGCCAACTGGAGCCCGCAGGAGGCGCTGCCCGCCCTCACCGCGGACGCCCGCACCCCGCTGCTGCTCGCCGAGGGCATCCACTGGGTGCTGCAGCAGCCCGCCGTCCTGGAGCGGAACCACTGCTTCATGACCATCGGTTCCCGGCTGCGCAAGGCCGACGGCGCCCTGGACGCCCGTACCCCGGCGCTCTGGATCAGCAACGGCACCGGGCGGGACGGCCGCGAGCGCCGCAACGCGCCCAAGGTGGGCTGGTGCTGGGCCGGCAACCGGCACACCTGGCTGGGCTTCGGCTCCGCCACGGACCGCCGGACGGCGTGAGGCGGAGCATTGGATAGGGGGCGTTGCGGGCCGCTCGTGGTGGCCCGCAACGCCCCCCGGCAGTTACCCGAGGGATGCTCGGGAAGTCTTCCGGGTCACGAGTTGACCTGCGCGGTCACCAGGTCCGAGAAGGTGGTCAGCCGGGTGTAGACACCCGGGTAACCGGCCTCCGCGCACCCCTCGCCCCAGGAAGTGATCCCTGCCAGGGCGCCCCCGATGAGCAGGGGACCGCCGCTGTCGCCCTGGCAGGTGTCGACGCCACCGGACGTGTATCCGGCGCAGACCATGTCGGACTGGACGAAGTCCGAACCGTAGGAGGAACGGCAGCTGGAGTCGGACACGATCGGTACGGTCGCGGTCCGCAGCTGGTTGGAGGAGCTGCCGTTCTCCGAGGTGGTGCCCCAGCCGAGGATGCGGGCCGTGGTGCCGGCCGCGTACACGCCCGTCTGGGAGGAGGAGACGTACGACGCCGGGGTGTACGGCATCGACGTCGACAGGGTCAGCACGGCCACGTCGTCGCCGTTGGTGGCGTCCGTGTAGTCCGGGTTGATCCAGATCTTGCTGACCCGGCTCACCGTGCCGTTCGTGCCGTTCAGGTACGTCCGGCCGCCGACCACACGCACGCTGCCGGTCGTCTCGCCGACCATGCAGTGCGCCGCCGTCACCACCTTCTTGGCGGCAACGAGGGTGCCGCCGCAGAACTGGCTCCCGGACGCGTCCGTGATCTGCATCATGAACGGGTACGCGGTCGTCGTGGTGGTCGTACCGCCGACGATGGGCTGGGGTGCGGCGTTCGCCGTGGGGGAGGCGAGCAGCGCGGTCGCCGCTGCGGCGGCGGTGGCCACCAGGGTCGCGGCGGTCTTTCTGGCACGTGTGAGCCCGAACATGAGTCTCCTCAGTGGGGTTGCACCGGTGGGGGGTCGCGCGGGTGGGGGTTGCACGGGGGTCGCGGGACCGACCCCCGTATGCCCGGGCGAGCGGCACGCCCTTTACGCTAGGACCCGGAACCCTCGGCTCCCAATGAGGGAACCCCCTAGGGGGTGGGGTGAGGGAAAACCCTCGGTCCGGTTCAGTTAACAAGAGCGCCGCTCAGGGCGCGCGGCGACCTGCCGCCAATCGGACGATGTCGACGCGCGATCGGATCCCCAGCTTGCGGTAGACCCGGGTCAGGGTCGCCTCCACCGTCTTCACGCTGATGAACAGCCGGGCCGCGATCTCCCGGTTGGTGGCGCCCTCCATGACGAGCGCCGCGACCTGACGCTCCATCGCGGCCAGTACCGCCAGGGCGGCCGGCGCGTCCGGCACGGCCGGCTCCGGTTCCGGCTCGGGGGCGGTGCGGGATTCGTCCACTTGGCGCAGCCAGGGCAGCGCCCGGCAGCGCCGGAACATCCGGGCCGCCTCGTCGAGGGCCGCCGCTGCCGCGCGGGCCCCCTCCGGCGTGCGCCTGCCGTGCAGCCGGGCCAGCGCGAACGCGGCCCGCGCCTCCTCCAGGCCGTAGCCGAGCTTGCCGAGCCGGTCCTGAGCGGACGTCAGCTGGGCGAGCGCGGCCTCCAAATCGCCCCGGGCGGCTCGCACCAGGGCCTCGGACCGGTCCAGTACAGCGAGGACGCTCTCCCGGCCGAGCCGCAGGGCGTGTTCGCGGCTCGCGTCGATGACGGCTTGCGCCTCGGCGGGTTCACCGATCCGGACGAGTGCCTCGGCGAGGTCGCCCTGCCAGCGGCCGCGGGCCGGGTCGGTGATGCCGAGCCCCAGTTCCAGGCTGCGCACCCGGCGCAGCGAGCGCACGGTGCCCGCCGGGTCCCCGGCCACCAGCTGGGCGTACCCGAGCGCGCCCAGCGCCCGGGAGAGGTACATCTGGTCGCCGTCCTCCTCGGCGTGGTCCACCGCCTCCCGGGCGAGTGCCAGCGCGCGGTCGACATCGCCGCCGGAGGCCTCCGCGAGCGAGGTGAGCATCGCCGAGGCGGTCTCGCCGATGCCCGAGTCGCGGGCCAGGCGCAGGCTGTCGCGGGCCAGCTCGAGGGCGCGCCCGCAGTGCCCGGCGCGCAGTTCCGTCTCGGCGAGGCCGCGCAGGAAGTGCACCTCGCTCTCGACCGAGCCGCGCCGGCGGACCTCGCGCAGCAGCGCCGTGACGGTGGCCCGGGCCTCGGCCAGCTGGTCGCCCATGACCAGCCAGCGGAACCGGGCGCTGCCCGCGCCGTTGTGGTGCCAGGCCACCCGCGGGTCCTGGGGTTCCCTCAGGGCGCGTTTGATCGTGCGGGGCGCCTCCGGATGGCCCATCAGGGTCTCGGTCTGCGCCTGGAAGGCGAGGGCGAGCAGCTCGGTGCGCCGGTCCTTACCGCGCGCGGCGAGTTCGGCGGCGTGCGCGGCGGCCTCCCGGGCCTCGGTGAAGTCGCCCTCCACGATCAGCGCCCGCCAGGCCAGCTGGTAGTGGACGAGGGCCAGCAGCCGGGGGTCGTCGCCGGCGTCGGCGAGGGCCTGCGGGAAGACGGCGTCGACCTCGGCCATGGTGTGGCCGGCGGTGTCGATGACGATGATCCAGGCCCGCACCCGGTCGGCGGGCACGCTCGCCCGGGCCAGCACCTCCCGGGCGATGTCCCGGGCCAGGTCCACCTCGCCCGCGGTGATCGCGTCCTCGGCGGCGGCGAGCCGGCGCTCCTCCTGGCTCGGGGTGCCGTCGGCGGGGGTGTGCCGGGCGGCGAGCAGTCCCAGCTGGGCGGCGACCGAGGGCGCCCCGCGGTCCCGGGCGAGCGCGGCGGCCTCGGCGAGCCGGGCGGCCACCTCCGGGTCGGTGCCGGTGGTGGCGAGGGCCAGGTGCCGGGCCCGTTCTATCGGGTCGGAGGCGGCGGTGGACAGCGCCGCGTGCGCGGCCCGCCGTTCGTGCGCGGGGGCCTCCGCGTACAGCGCGGCGGAGATCAGCGGGTGCGCGAACCGTACGGCGGGTGCGTCGGGCTCGGTGGCCAGCAGCCCGAGTTCGGCGGCCTGGGCGCATTCGGCCTCGGCGTTCTCCCGGCCGGCCGCGTGCAGCAGCGCCGGGGTGGGCCGGGCGCCGGCGCTGGCCACCAGCAGGGTGCGGCGGGCCTCCACGGAGAGCATGTCGAGGCGGCTGAGGACCAGGGCGCGCAGCGAGGTCGGCACGGGCAGCGGCTCGCCGGGCCGGGGCGGGGTGGGGCTGTCGGCGAGGGCGCGGCCCAGCTCCAGGGCGAACAGCGGGTTGCCGCCGCTGGTGCGGTGGATCTCGCGGACGGTGGAGCGGGACAGGCCGATGTGGCCGCGGTGGTCGAGCAGCTGGGCGACCTGGGTGCGGGACAGCGGGCCGAGCCGGACCGCGCGGGTGCCCGGCGGGCAGGCGCGCAGATGGCGGTCGTACTCCTGGCTCTCCTGTCCCTCCGTGCGGACCGCGCACAGCAGTTGCACCGGGGTGCCCTCCAGGCGCCGGGCGGCGAAGCCGAGGAGTTCGGCGCTGGCCGGGTCGAGCCACTGCAGGTCGTCGGCGACGACGAGGACCGGGCCGTGGGCGGCGAGGGCGCGCAGCGCGGAGAGCACGGCCAGGCGCAGGGCGAGGCCGTCGCGCTGGAGGCTGGACTCGCCGCGGCCGGTGAGCGCCGACTCCAGCGCGGTGCGCTGGGCGGCGGGCAGCCGGGCGGATACCTCGTCGAGGACCAGGCCGAGGAGGTCGGCGAGGGCGAGGAAGGGGAGGTGGGATTCGGACTCGGTCGCCGAGCAGCGCAAGACGGTGCGCGCGGTGCCGCCGTATTCCTCGGCCAATGCCCGCAGGACGGTGGATTTCCCTATTCCGGCGGGGCCGTGGAGCAGCACACTGCCCCCCGAGGCGAGTTGCTCACGGGCGCCGGCGAACAGCTCCTCGCGGCCGATGACCAGGTCGGGGCGGCACCTGGCAGGCTCCTGGAAGTCCCGTCGCACGGTCACCGCTCCCCTCGTGTGTCGTGTCCGGGCCAAATTCTAGGCAACGATCCTTGAAATTCGGACGGAAGCCGTGGTGAGGGAAATAACAAACGGTCAAGCATAGGGAAATTCAAAGCGACGCCGGATGAATGGGCAGGTTTCCTTACCGCCTTCGCACTACGGCAGCAGCCCCGCCCTCCGGGCCGCGGTCACCGCCTCCCCTCGTGTGTGCGCGCCCAGCTTCCGCATCGCCGACCGCAGATAGCCCTTGACCGTCTCCGGGCGCAGGCCCAGCCGCTCGGCCACCGCCGCGTTGGTGGCCCCCGCCGCCACCCAGGACAGCACGTCCAGCTCCCGTGGCGCCAGGGTCACGCCCCCGGCACGTGGCGGCGCGGTCAGCAGCCCGCACGCGGCCAGCAGTTCGGACCGCAGTCCCGGGTCGGCGATCCGGGGAGCCAGCGCCCGCAGCGCCGCGTGCGCCTCCCGCACCTGTTCCCACCCGGCCCCCTGCTCGGTGCCGGCCTGCCCGGGCCGGGCCGCCGCCAGCAGTCCCCCGGCCTCGTCCCGCACCAGCAGCGCCTGCTCCACGTCCCGCGCCGCCGCCACCGCCGCGCCCAGCGTGCGGTCGCCGAGCGGCTGGGCCGAGCGCAGCGCGCCGTAGAGCACCCCGCGCACCCGGCGCCGGACCACCACCGGCACCGCGAGCACCGCGCGGATGCCCTCGGCGGCCACCGGTACGTCGTACTCGTGGCTGATCTGCCGGGAGCTGGAGTAGTCGGTCACCGCGCACGGCCGGGCCAGTGCCACCGCCTTGCCGCCGAGCCCGCTGCCGGAGGTCACCGCGAGCGAGCGCAGCGCGGCCGTGGTCGTGCCGCTCAGCTCGCTGATGCGGATCTGCGGCCGGCCGGACTCCACCAGCCCGCCGAAGGCGACGGGGAGTCCCGTCGTGCGCCGCAGCCGGGCCAGCGCACCACCGATCTCCACCGCCCCCACCGCGTCTGCCGTCACCTGTCCGCCCTTCCGGCCGCCCACCCCCCCGTTCGGGGGTAGTGAGACCTGCATCACGGATTAGACGATGCCAGAGAGCCGCCCGGCAATGGCCGGGAACCACGGGAGTGAGCCGGAGGGCGCGCCGGCGAGCGACCACCCAGGCAAGGAGGACGGATGACGACGGCGACCGAGGCCTTCAGGAACGCACGGGACTTCCTGCTGGAGCACCGCGAGGACTACGCCACCGCCTACGAGGGCTTCCGCTGGCCCCGGCCCGAGCAGTTCAACTGGGCGCTGGACTGGTTCGACGTGATCGCCGCCGGCAACGACCGCACCGCCCTGCACATCGTCGAGGAGGACGGCACCGGGACCCGGCTGTCCTTCGCCGAGCTGGCCGAGCGGTCGAACCGGGTCGCCCGGTGGCTGCGCGAGCGCGGGGTCGCCGCGGAGGACCGGGTCCTCGTCATGCTCGGCAACCAGGCCGAGCTGTGGGAGACCGCGCTGGCCGCGATGAAGCTGCGCGCGGTGGTCATCCCGGCCACCCCGCTGCTCGGCCCGGGCGATCTGCGCGACCGCGTGGAGCGGGGCCGGGTGAAGCACGTGATCGTGCGCGCCGAGGACACGGCGAAGTTCGCCGACGTGCCCGGCGCCTACACCCGGATCTCGGTCGGCGGCCTGCCGGAGGAGGGCTGGGAGCCGTACGAGGACGCGTACACGGAGTCCGACGAGTTCCTCCCCGACGGCCCGACGCTGGCCGACGACCCGCTGATGCTGTACTTCACCTCGGGTACGACCGCCCGCCCCAAGCTGGTCGAGCACACCCACACCTCGTATCCGGTCGGGCACCTGGCCACGATGTACTGGATCGGCCTCCGGCCGGGCGACGTGCACCTGAACATCTCCTCGCCCGGCTGGGCCAAGCACGCCTGGTCCAACCTGTTCGCGCCGTGGAACGCGGAGGCGACCGTCTTCATCTTCAACTACACCCGCTTCGACGCGGCCCGGCTGATGGCCGAGATGGACCGGGCCGGCGTGACCACCTTCTGTGCGCCGCCGACCGTGTGGCGGATGCTCATCCAGGCCGACCTCGGCCGGCTGGCCGCCCCGCCCCGCGAGGCGGTGGCCGCGGGCGAGCCGCTCAACCCCGAGGTCATCGAACGGGTCCGGCGGGCCTGGGGGGTGACGGTCCGGGACGGCTTCGGGCAGACCGAGACCGCCGTGCAGGTCTCCAACAGCCCCGGCCAGCCGCTGAAGACCGGCTCGATGGGCCGGCCCAGCCCCGGCTTCCGGGTGGAGCTGCTCGACCCGGTCTCCGGCGCGCCCGGCGTCACCGAGGGCGAGATCGCGATCGACCTCGCCGAGCGCCCGGTCGGCGTGATGACCGGCTACCACGGCGACCCCGACCGCACGGCCGAGGCCATGGCGGGCGGCTACTACCGCACCGGGGACATCGCCTCCCGGGACGAGGAGGGATATCTCACCTATATCGGACGCAGTGACGATGTGTTCAAGGCCTCGGACTACAAGGTGAGTCCGTTCGAGCTGGAGAGCGCGCTGCTGGAGCACGAGGCGGTGGCCGAGGCGGCCGTCGTGCCCGCCCCGGACGAGCTGCGGCTCGCCGTGCCCAAGGCGTACGTCGTCCTCGCCGAGGGCTGGCAGCCCGGACCCGGCACCGCGAAGGTCATCTTCGAGCACTCCCGCCGGGTGCTCGCCCCCTACAAGCGCATCCGCCGGCTGGAGTTCGGCGCGCTGCCCAAGACGGTGTCCGGCAAGATCCGCCGGATCGAGCTGCGCGAGGCCACGGCGGCCGGCTCGGAGAACGAGTACCGCGAGGAGGACTTCCGGTGACCGCTCAGCTGTCGTACACGCACGGGACGAGCCCCACGGTCCTGCTCGGCGACACCATCGGCGCCAACCTGGACCGGGCGGTGGCGGCCTGGCCGGACCGCGAGGCGCTGGTCGACGTGCCGTCCGGGCGGCGCTGGACCTATGCCGAGTTCGGCGCCGCCGTCGAGGAGTTGGCGCAGGCGCTGGTCGCCGTCGGGGTCGCCAAGGGCGACCGGGTGGGCATCTGGGCGGTCAACTGCCCGGAGTGGGTCCTGGTCCAGTACGCCACCGCCCGCATCGGCGCGATCATGGTCAACATCAACCCCGCGTACCGCACCCACGAGGTCGAGTACGTCCTCAAGCAGTCCGGTGTCTCCCTGCTGTTCGCCTCGCTGGCCCACAAGACGAGCGACTACCGGGCGATGGCCGAGGAGGTGCGGGGCCGCTGCCCGGCGTTGCGCGAGACCGTGTACTTCGGCGACCCGAGCTGGGAGGCGCTGCTCGGGCGGGCGGCCCCGGACGTCGGCTACGCGGAGCTGTCCTGCGACGACCCCATCAACATCCAGTACACCTCGGGCACGACCGGGTTCCCCAAGGGCGCCACCCTCTCCCACCACAACATCCTCAACAACGGTTACTTCGTGGGAGAGTCGATCGCGTACAGCGAACAGGACCGGATCTGCATCCCGGTGCCGTTCTACCACTGCTTCGGCATGGTCATGGGCAACCTCGCGGCCACCTCGCACGGCGCCTGCATGGTCATCCCGGCACCCTCCTTCGACCCGGCGGCCACCCTGGAGGCGGTGCAGCGGGAGCGGTGCACCTCCCTGTACGGCGTCCCGACCATGTTCATCGCGGAGCTGAACCTCCCGGACTTCTCCTCCTACGACCTCTCCACCCTGCGCACCGGCATCATGGCGGGCTCCCCGTGCCCGGTGGAGGTGATGAAGCGGGTGGTCGCCGAGATGCACATGGAGCAGGTCTCCATCTGCTACGGCATGACGGAGACGTCCCCGGTGTCCTTGCAGACCCGGATCGAGGACGACCTGGAGCACCGCACCGCCACCGTCGGCCGGGTCCTGCCCCACCTGGAGGTCAAGGTCGTCGACCCGGCCACCGGGGTGACCCGGCCGCGGGGCACCGCGGGCGAGTTGTGCACCCGCGGCTACAGCGTGATGCTCGGCTACTGGAACGAGCCGGAGAAGACGGCCGAGGCCGTCGACGCGGGCCGCTGGATGCACACCGGGGATCTGGCGGTGATGCGCGAGGACGGGTACGTCGAGATCGTCGGCCGGATCAAGGACATGATCATCCGGGGCGGCGAGAACATCTACCCGCGCGAGATCGAGGAGTTCCTCTACGCCCACCCGAAGATCCGGGACGTCCAGGTCGTCGGGGTGCCGCACGAGCGGTACGGCGAGGAGGTGCTCGCCTGTGTCATCCCGAGCGACCCCGCCGACCCGCTCACGCTGGAGGACCTGCGGGACTTCTGCGCGGGCCGGCTCGCCCACTACAAGATCCCCAGCCGGCTCCGGATCCTCGACTCCTTCCCGATGACCGTCTCCGGAAAGGTCCGCAAGGTGGAACTGCGGGAGACCTACGGGGTGTGAAACCGCCGGGAACGAGCATCCGCTGAATGCTCCACGGCGGTCCCGGGCCGAGCGCGCAGTCGGTGGCGTACCAGGTCCGGGGCCGTCGGGAGGGGGAATGCAGGGCCGCTCGTGCGGGCGGGCGGTCAGCTCCGGCCGTCCCGTGCCCGCGTTCCCGGGCGCGGCGCGCCCGTGGTGTGCAGGGTGCCGGCCGGGTCGTTGACCGGCTGCGGGACGCCCGCCAGGTCGAGCACGAACAGCGGGATGCCGAGCGCGTCCGCGCCGGTCCGGGCGGCGCCGGTGTAACCGGCGAGGGAGAAGTACACGCACCGCGCGGACTCGGTCATCGCCGTCAGCCACAGGCACTCCACGTCCCGCGGGCCGGCCGGCCGCACGGTCGGGTCCACCTGGGCGAGCAGTCCGCGGGCGGCGAGCCCGATGCCGTTCGGGGGCCGCTGGTCGGCGCGGCGGATGTCCCGGTAGCCGAGCCAGCGCAGATAGAGCGCGGCGGTGGTGACGGCGTCGCGTGCGGTGCGGATGGTGCGGGGCTGGAAGGGGGCGCGGGGTCCGGGCGGTACGTGGCCGCCGGGTTCCTGGACGGCGGCGGCCTGCGGGCGCAGCGGGTCCGCCGCGGCTGATCCGGGTGCCGCCGTGCCGTCGGGCGGCGGCCCGGCCACCGGAACGCGCAGGACCGTGCCGCACGGGCAGCCCAGTTCCGGCCGCGGCCAGTGGCCCGGACGCCCGCAGGCCGCGCACGGCACGGTGAGCCACTCGTCGTCCCAGGCCCGGTGCGCCGCCACGGCCGGCTCGGCCGCCGGATCCAGCCGCGGTGCGGTCGGCGCCCCGCACACGCAGGGATACACCGGCGCGGTGTAGAGGTGCGCGCGCCGGCAGAGCGGACAGCGCACCGGAACACTCTCGGGCATGGCCCACTCCAAGGCGTCGCGTCGGGACGGCGCTCCCCATGGTGCTCCCCTGCGCACGCTCCTGTCCGGCGCTTTCCGGGGTCCGGACCGCTCTTGACGACCTTGCGCCACCCACTTACATTGCTTCCAGATAGTAGAAGTCAATTTCCGCAATACGGAATCATGCGGGGATTGATCCTCTGGAGACCGTGCTCACCGCGGGGCGCGACGGGAGTACGCATCCGACAGCCGAAGCAGGAGTACTCGATGGCTCGTATGACCGCTGCCCGCGCGGCAGTTGAGATCCTCAAGCGCGAGGGCGTCACCGACGCCTTCGGTGTGCCGGGCGCGGCGATCAACCCGTTCTACAAGGCCCTCAAGGAGGGCGGCGGCATCGGCCACACCCTCGCCCGCCACGTGGAGGGCGCCTCGCACATGGCCGAGGGCTACACCCGGACCAAGCCGGGGAACATCGGTGTCTGCATCGGCACCTCCGGACCGGCCGGCACCGACATGATCACCGGCCTGTACTCCGCCATCGGCGACTCCATCCCGATCCTGTGCATCACGGGCCAGGCGCCCACCCACGTGATCCACAAGGAGGACTTCCAGGCCGTCGACATCGCCTCGATCGCCAAGCCGGTCACCAAAATGGCGGTCACCGTCCTGGAGGCCGCGCAGGTCCCCGGCGTCTTCCAGCAGGCGTTCCACCTGATGCGCTCCGGCCGTCCCGGCCCGGTCCTGATCGACCTGCCGATCGACGTCCAGCTCACCGAGATCGAGTTCGACCCGGAGACGTACGAGCCGCTGCCGGTCTACAAGCCCACCGCGACCCGCGCCCAGATCGAGAAGGCCATCACCTTTCTTCTGGAGTCGGAGCGCCCGGTCATCGTCGCCGGCGGCGGCATCATCGGAGCCGACGCCGCCGACCTGCTGGTGGAGTTCGCCGAGCTGACCCGGACCCCGGTCGTCCCGACCCTGATGGGCTGGGGCGCGCTGCCCGACGACCACGAGCTGAACGCCGGCATGGTCGGCGTGCAGACCTCGCACCGGTACGGCAATGCGAACTTCCTGGCGTCCGACTTCGTCCTCGGCATCGGCAACCGCTGGGCCAACCGCCACACCGGCTACAAGCTGGACGTCTACCGGGGCGAGCGCACGTTCGTCCACGTCGACATCGAGCCCACCCAGATCGGCAAGATCTTCCCGCCGGACTACGGGGTCGTCTCCGACGCCAAGGCCGCGCTGGAGCTGTTCATCGAGGTGGCGAAGGAGCTGAAGGCCGAGGGTAGGCTGCCCGACCGCAGCGACTGGGTCGCCTCCACCCAGGAGCGCAGGGCCGGCCTGCTGCGCCGTACGCACTTCGACGACGTGCCGATGAAGCCGCAGCGCGTGTACGAGGAGATGAACAAGGCCTTCGGCCCGGACACCCGGTACGTCACCACGATCGGCCTCTCCCAGATCGCCGGCGCGCAGATGCTGCACGTCTACAAGCCGCGCCACTGGATCAACTGCGGCCAGGCCGGCCCGCTGGGCTGGACCATCCCGGCGGCGATCGGCGTCGCCAAGGCCGACCCGGACTCCCCGGTCGTCGCGCTGTCCGGCGACTACGACTTCCAGTTCCTCATCGAGGAGCTGGCCGTCGCCGCCCAGCACCGGATCCCGTACGTCCACGTCCTGGTGAACAACGCCTACCTGGGCCTGATCCGCCAGGCGCAGATCGGCCTGGACATCAACTTCCAGGTGAACCTGGAGTTCGAGAACATCAACACGCCCGAGCTGGGTGTCTACGGCGTGGACCACGTCAAGGTCGCGGAGGGCCTGGGCTGCAAGGCCATCCGGGTCACCGAGCCCGACCAGCTGGGCGCCGCCTTCGAGGAGGCGAAGAAGCTGGCCGCCGAGTACCGGGTGCCGGTCGTGGTCGAGGCGATCCTGGAGCGGATCACCAACATCTCGATGAGCCGCACCATGGACATCAGCGACATCAGCGAGTTCGAGGAGCTGGCCACCGAGCCCGGCCACGCGCCGACGTCGATCAAGCCGCTGAAGGTCTGACGCGTCCGGCACACACGAGGGGCGGCCCGTCCAGGGGAGACGGGCCGCCCCTTCGCGCTCGCGGGGTCCTTCAGTC
>NZ_JBIVJQ010000002.1:0-628867 GCF_044750305.1 Streptomyces sp. NPDC088810 | reverse complement strand
TCGAACCCGCCGCCGCCCCCGCCCCCGTGGTCGTATCCGTCGTGTGTGCCGCCGTCCCAGCCGTCGGGGCCGTCGTACGGGTCTTGGCCGCTGGTCAGGTGGCGCAGGCTGGTGCCACGGCCGAACGGGAAGCGGCCCTCGTCGGCGAGCGCGCCCCGGCCGGTGAGCCCGGCCTCACGGGCGAAGCGCGGCACGAGCACGGTCAGGGGAGGCGGGCCGCCCCTTCGCCGTGCCGTCCCGTCGCGCTCGTGGGGCTTTCAGTCGAACCCGCCGCCGCCCCCGCCCCCGTGGTCGTATCCGTCGTGTGTGCCGCCGTCCCAGCCGTCGGGGCCGTCGTACGGGTCTTGGCCGCTGGTCGGGTGGCGCAGGCTGGTGCCATGGCCGAACGGGAAGCGGCCCTCGTCGGCGAGCGCGCCCCGGCCGGTGAGCCCGGCCTCACGGGCGAAGCGCGGCACGAGCACGGTCAGGGCCCGCTCGCCGTACAGCGCGGCGGCGAGCAGCGCCTCCTCCTCCGGCAGGCCGTCGGGCCCGTCGGGCAGCGGGCGGCGCTCGCGCAGCTCCGCCAGCAGCCGGCGGGTGGCGCGGGTGCGGCGGGGCGGCAGCACCCGCAGCAGTCCGTCCGCCGCGAGTTCGGCCCGCATCCGGGCCAGGGCCCGCCCCACCACCGCCCGGCCGGGCAGCTCCCGTGGTCCCGCGGGCCGGTAGAGGCCGGTGCGGACCGCCTTCTCCAGCGGATGCCGCACGGGCTCGGCCCGGCCCGTCCCGGTCCTGCGCAGCGTGCCCGGCCGGCCCGCCTCGACCGCGCCGCGCAGGTGCAGTCCCAGCACGGCGACCATGACGGCGGCGCGGTCGCCCCCGCGCAGCAGGGCGACCGCGTACGGGTCCGGCGCAGCCGGAGCGACCGATGGCGTACGGCCCATGACACACCCCCGGACGGGACCCGCCGCCCCCGTGCCGGCGGGCCCCGCATGCCCTTAATCTGCCCTGGCCGAGGGGTGGTTGAAGCCTGCGCCGCAGTCTTCAGAGGTTGATTTGAGGGTTGCGCACCCGGCCTACGACCGCTGCCGTAGGCGCCGCCGTCACAGCTCGTGCTCCGACAGCCCGGGCCAGTCGTCCGGGCCGCCGCCCTGCCATTCGATCAGATCGCTCTCCTCCACCTCGATCCGGTCCAGGTCGGCCAGCCGCAGGATCTCCACGACATCGTCCAGATGCGAGGCGATCCCCAGCATCACGTCCCCCTCGGTGACCCGCCGGGAACCGTCCAGCGCCGGGGGGTGAACCACGATGTGCGGGTAGTGAGTCATGCCTTCAGCGTGCGGTGCGGGGGACGGATCTGCACGCCGGACCGGTGCCCGGAAAACGCCGAACGCTCCCTCGCCGGGATGACCCGGTGCGGGGAGCGTTGGTTGCCGTCCGGCGGCGCGAGGCTGGGCGCGACAGGTCGTTCGCGCCGCCGGACGGGGCGGGTGGGCCCCAGGGACGGGGCTGGGTGGGACCGCGGTGGCGGCGACGGAGCCGGGTGCCCTTCCCTCTGGTCGAGAAGGAGGCCCGGTCCTTGACCACCGCACTGGCTCGCACACCGCCGCGGTCCTCGCCCTGCCCGCGCCCTCCGTCCGGCGGCCACCCCTCATCCGGGCCGCCGGGCGTGCTGCGCGGGCCGCGTGCGGGATCATGACCTCCCGTCAGATCCCGTACGCTGCTTGCGTTCCCGGAACTCAGTCCTCGCGCAGGGCGCGGACCGCCTCCTCCACGCGCCTGCCGTACTCGGGGTCGGCGGCGTGGAAGTGGGCCAGGTTCTTCTCGATCACGTCGTCGCGGGAGACCTGCGACAGGCCGCCGGCGATGTTCGCGATCAGGCGGGACTTCTCCTCCTCGGACAGCAGGCGGTACAGCTCGCCCGCCTGGAAGAAGTCGTCGTCCTTGGTGTGCAGGGGCGCCTCGTGGGTGCCCGTGTGGCCGTGGACGGCCAGCGGGGCCGACAGCGGGCGGCCGGTCTCCACCGGACCGTCGTAGGAGTTCGGCTCGTAGTTCTTGGCGTGGCGGCCCTGCGCGTTGAGCGCCATCAGGCCGTCCCGGCCGTAGTTCCGGGCGCCGCCCGGGACCGCCTTCGGGGCGTTCACCGGGAGCTGGGTGTGGTTGACGCCGAGGCGGTAGCGGTGGGCGTCGGCGTAGGCGAACAGCCGGCCCTGGAGCATCTTGTCCGGGGACGGGCCGATGCCGGGCACGAAGTTGTTCGGGGAGAACGCGGCCTGCTCGACCTCGGCGAACACGTTGTCCGGGTTGCGGTCCAGGACCAGGCGGCCCACGCGCTGCAGCGGGTAGTCCTTGTGCGGCCAGACCTTGGTCAGGTCGAACGGGTTGAAGCGGTAGTCGGCCGCCTCGGCCGCCGGCATGATCTGCACGTACAGCGTCCAGGACGGGTGCACGCCCCGCTCGATCGCCTGGAGCAGGTCGGTCTGGTGGGAGTTGGGGTCCTGGCCCGCCAGCTCCTGCGCCTGCTCGGTGGACAGGCAGCGGATGCCCTGGTTGGTCTTGAAGTGGTACTTGACGAAGAAGGCCTCGCCGTCCGCGTTCGTCCACTGGTAGGTGTGCGAGCCGTAGCCGTTCATGTGCCGGTACGACGCCGGGATGCCGCGGTCGCCCATCAGCCAGGTCACCTGGTGCGTGGCCTCGGGGGAGTGCGCCCAGAAGTCCCAGACGTTGTCCGGCTCCTGGCGGCCGGTGAACGGGTCGCGCTTCTGCGAGTGGATGAAGTCGGGGAACTTGATCGGGTCCTTGATGAAGAACACCGGGGTGTTGTTGCCGACGAGGTCGTAGTTGCCCTCCTCGGTGTAGAACTTCACCGCGAAACCGCGCGGGTCACGGACCGCGTCGGCGCCGCCGAGGGAGTCGGCGACGGTCGAGAAGCGCAGGAACACCTCGGTGCGCTTGCCGACCTCGCTCAGGAAGGCGGCGTGGGTGTAGCCGGTGACGTCGTCCGTCACCTCGAAGTGGCCGTACGCGCCGGAGCCACGGGCGTGCACCACACGCTCCGGGATCCGCTCGCGGTTGAAGCGCGCGAGCTTCTCCAGGAGGTGCTGGTCCTGGATCAGGAGCGGGCCTCCGACGCCGGCGGAGGCGGAATTCTGGTTGTCGGCGACCGGGGCGCCGGACTCTGTTGTGAGCACGCGCTGCGACATCATGGACCTTCCGTGCGGGTGTCAGCGGAAACCTGTTTCCGCTTTGTGGAGCCTAGAAGTGGGGCGATCGGGGCGTCAACAGTTTGTTGAAGTCGATTCCGGGCCGCGGCGCCGCCTGGGCGCGACAGGACAGGTGTCGGCGGCGCCGCGGCCCGGAAGTCTGGTGGGGGCTGTCAGACCTGGGCGCCGGACAGGCGCTCCACGGCCCGCAGCAGGGCCGAGTGGTCCAGGCCGCCGTCGCCCTGCGCGCGCAGGGAGGCGACCAGCTGGGCGACCACGGCGCCGACCGGCAGGGCCGCGCCGACGTTGCGGGCGGCGTCGGTGACGATGCCCATGTCCTTGTGGTGCAGGTCGATACGGAAGCCGGGCTTGAAGTCGCGGTTCAGGAAGTTGTCCTTCTTGCGCGTCAGCACGGTCGAGCCCGCCAGGCCGCCGCCCAGGACGTCCAGCGCGGCCGCCAGGTCCACGCCCGACTTCTCCAGGAAGACCACGGCCTCGGCGCACGCCTGGATGTTCACGGCGACGATCAGCTGGTTGGCCGCCTTCACAGTCTGGCCGGAGCCGTGCGGGCCGCACAGCACGATGGTCTTGCCCAGCGCCTCGAAGATCGGCTTGGCCTCGTCGAAGTCGGCCTGCTCACCGCCGACCATGATCGACAGTACGGCCTCGACGGCGCCGGCCTCACCGCCGGACACCGGGGCGTCCAGCACCCGGATGCCCTTGTCCCCGGCGGCCTTGGCCAGGTCGACGGAGGTCTGCGGGGTGATCGAGGACATGTCGATCAGCAGGGCGCCGGACCTGGCGTTCTCCAGGATGCCGTCGGGGCCGTAGGCGATGGCCTCGACCTGCGGGGAGGCGGGCACCATCGTGATGACCACGTCGGCGTCCCGCACGGCCTCGGCGATCGATCCGGCGACCGTACCGCCGGCGGCGGCCAGCCGGTCCAGCTTCTCCTGCTCCAGCGTGTAGCCGGTGACCCGGTAACCCGCCTTGATCAGGTTCTCGGACATGGGGGAGCCCATGATGCCGAGGCCGATCCAGGCGATCTTGGGAAGACTCATTGGGGGTGCCTTTCTCAGTACAGGGTGATCAGCGGGCCGCGCGGGCCTCGGCGGGCAGCCAGTCGAAGGCCTCGGCGCTCGGCCGGTCGCCGGGCTTGTACTCCAGGCCGACCCAGCCGTCGTAACCGGCCTTCCGCAGCTGGTCGAGCAGCTCCTCCAGCGGGAGCGAACCCGTGCCGGGCGCGCCGCGGCCGGGATTGTCGGCGATCTGGACGTGGCCGGTCTTCGCCGCGTACTGCTCGATGACCGAGGGCAGGTCCTCGCCGTTCATGGACAGGTGGTAGAGGTCCATGAGGAACTTCGCGTTCCCGAGGCCCGTCGCCGCGTTCACCTTGTCGACGACCCCGACCGCGGCCGGTGCCGACACCAGCGGGTACAGCGGCGACTCGGGCTGGTTGAGGGCCTCGATCAGCAGGACGGCGCCGATCCGGTCGGCCGCCCGGGCCGCGAGGACCAGGTTCTCCAGGGCGAGCGCGTCCTGCTCGGCCGGGTCCACGCCCTCGACGCGGTTGCCGTAGAGCGCGTTGAGCGCCGTGCAGCCGAGGGAGGCGGCGAAGCCGGCGGCCACATCGATGTTGGCGCGGAACCTCTCCGACTCCTCGCCGGGGACCGACAGGGCGCCGCGGTCCGGGCCCGGCAGCCGGCCGGCGTAGAAGTTCAGCCCCGTGAGCCGGACGCCCGCGTCCTCGATCGCCTTCTTCAGCGCGTCCAGCTCGGACTGCGCGGGGGTGGGGGAGTCGATCCAGGGCCACCACAGCTCGACCGCGGAGAAGCCCGCCGCGGCGGCGGCCGCGGGACGCTCCAGGAGCGGGAGTTCCGTGAAGAGGATCGACAGGTTGACGTTGAAGCGCTGGTCTGCAAATCCCATTCGGGCCGCGCTCCCTTCCGTGGTCGTGTTTCCGTAATACGGAAGTTCGTTTCTGCTTAATGGAAGATTGCAGCCGGGTGTCGCCGCTTGTCAAGGGGGGTCGGGCACCGGCCGCCCCAAAAGCACTGGCGGGCGTTAGGTTGAGCGCGTGCGATTGAGAGTGGAGTTCACGACCGAGCCCTTCGACCTGGACGAGGCGCCCGCGCACGCCCTGGTGGCGCGGGAGGTCATCGAGACGGCCGAGCTGGACGCCGTCGACGTCGGCCCCTTCGGGAACACGGCCGAGGGCGGCGCCGACCGCGTGCTCACCGCGGTCGACGCGCTGCTGCGCAAGAGCCTCCAGGCCGGCGCCACCCGGGTCTCGCTCCAGGTCAACGTGATCGACGACGTGCTCGGCGACGGGATCGGGGAGGGCGGCAGGTGACCGGGGACGAGCCGTTCATCGCGGCCGTGAAGCCACTGGTCGACGCCATGGGCGCGGAGCTTCTGCCGCCCGACGAGGCCGGCCCCGAGGACGTCGTCCTCGCCTGGGAGGGCGTCGACGTCGTCGCCGTACGCCTGCCCCAGCTCGCCGACTCCCTCGACCACATCCTCGCCGCCATGGAGCGCCGGCAGGGCCGGCCGCTGGCCGACCTGGACCGCAAGGCCAAGCAGGAGGTCGTACGGAGCCTGGAGGCGCGCGGCGCGTTCGCCGTGCGGCACGGCGTGGAGACCGTGGCCGGCGCGCTCGGCGTCAGCCGCTTCACCGTCTACAACTACCTGAACCGCGAGAAGGGCGCCTGACCGGGGCGGCAGGCGGGGGCTGTCGTACCGCCCGGGCCGGGCCCGGCTTGTTACGCGGAATTTTCAACAAAGTGTTGACGTGGTGTTTCCGAGGGCGTTAGCTATCGGCAGCCCGTTCAGCACGACGGCCCATCGTGGCCACGGAGGCTCCCGTGACGTCGACTTCCACGCCCCCGGGCCTGGCCCGGTTCAACGATCTGGAGGAGCGGGCGGCCCTCGCCGCCCTCCACGAGGCGTGTGCCTCCACCGAGTGGGCCCGGCGACTGCTCGCCGCCCGCCCCTACGCCACCCCGGAGGACCTCTACGCCGCCAGCGACGCCGCCATGGCCGAGCTGACCACGGCGGACCTCCAGGAGGCGATGGCCGGGCACCCGCCGATCGGGCGCCCCAAGCCCGGCGACCCGGCCTCCGCCCGCGAGCAGCGCGGCATGGCCGGCGCCTCCGACCAGCTCAAGGCGGAGATGCTCGAACTCAACCTGGCCTACCAGGAGAAGTTCGGCCATGTCTTCCTCATCTGCGCCACCGGCCGGACCGGCGAGCAGATGCGGGACGCGGTCAAGGAGCGGATCGGGAACGCGCCGGAGCAGGAGCGGGAGATCGTCCGCACCGAGCTGGGCAAGATCAACCGCATCCGACTGGCCCGACTCGTCGAAGAGGACGCCTGACACCATGAGCACCAGCACCACCGCCTCCGTGTCCACGCACATCCTGGACACCTCGATCGGCCGCCCCGCGGAGGGCGTCGCCGTCCACCTCTTCGCCCGCAGCGGCCGGGAGGCGGACTGGCAGGCGCTCGGCGGCTCCGCGACCGACGCCGACGGCCGGTGCAAGGACCTTCCGGACCTGCCGGAGGGCACCACCCACGTACGGCTCGACTTCGCCGTCGAGGCGTACTTCGAAGAGAAAACTGCGAAGAAGCAAGCCGATGCGCAGCAGGACGCCCCCGCGAATCGGGACAGCGGACCGGCGGTGTTCTTCCCGGAGGTGGCGATCACGTTCGCCGTCGTACCGGGCGAGCACTACCACGTACCGCTGCTGCTCAACCCGTTCGGCTACTCCGTTTACCGAGGGAGCTAGCTAAATGCCCACCATCCTGGGACAGAACCAGTACGGCAAGGCCGAGAACCGAGTCGTCAAGATCACGCGGGACGGCGCCACCCACCACATCAAGGACCTCAACGTCTCCGTCGCGCTGAGCGGCGACATGGACGAGGTCCACTACTCCGGCTCCAACGCCAACGTCCTGCCGACCGACACCACCAAGAACACGGTGTTCGCGTTCGCCAAGGAGTACGGCATCGAGTCCGCCGAACAGTTCGGCATCCACCTGGCCCGGCACTTCGTGACCAGCCAGGAGCCGATCCACCAGGCCCGCATCCGCATCGAGGAGTACGCCTGGGAGCGGATCGAGACCTCCGACGCCAACAGCAGGTTCATCGGCGCCGACGAGGTCAAGCACTCCTTCGTCCGCAAGGGCCAGGAGACCCGCCTCACCCAGATCACCTACGACGGTGAGCGGTGGGAGGTCGTCTCCGGCCTGAAGGACCTGGTCGTGATGAACTCCACGAACTCCGAGTTCTGGGGCTACGTCAAGGACAAGTACACCACCCTCCAGGAGGCGTACGACCGGATTCTCGCCACCCAGGTCTCCAGCCGCTGGCGGTTCAACTGGACCGACGACGAGCAGAAGATGCCCCACTGGGAGAAGTCCTACGAGCAGGTCAGGAAGCACATGCTCCAGGCCTTCGCCGAGACGTACTCCCTCTCGCTGCAGCAGACGCTGTACCAGATGGGCTCGCGGATCATCAACAACCGCAGCGAGATCGACGAGGTCCGCTTCTCGCTGCCGAACAAGCACCACTTCCTGGTGGACCTGGAGCCGTTCGGACTGAAGAACGACAACGAGGTCTACTTCGCCGCCGACCGCCCCTACGGCCTCATCGAGGCCACCATCCTGCGGGACGGCTGTGAGGCCCGTATCCCGGTCGACATGACCAACCTCTGACGCGGGACGCGCGCCCCCGGCCCCGCCACCCGGGCCGGGGGCCCGCCACACCGGAGGGAACGAAATGGCACAGCCTGCAAAGGGGCCGGCGAAAGCCCCGTGTCCCACCCCGCCGGTGCACACCGAGGACGCCGTCACGTCCGTGCACCCGGTGGACGAGAAGCTCCACCTCTCGCGGCTCGTCCCCGCCGCGCTCCAGCACATCGCCGCCATGTACGCGGGCGTGGTCACTCCTCCGCTCATCATCGGCCAGGCCTGCGGACTCGACCTCGCGGCCCGCACCCGGCTGATCGCCGCGAGCCTGCTCATCGCCGGTGCCGCGACCGTCCTGCAGACCCTCGGCGTCAAGGGCCTGGTCGGCAACCGGCTGCCCTTCGTCAACGCCGCCTCCTCCGCCGGCATCGCCCCGATCCTCGCCATCGCCGAGACCAACGGCAAGGGCCACCAGCTCCCCGCGATCTACGGCGCGGTGATGGTCGCCGGCGCCTTCTGCCTGGCCCTCGGCCCCTTCTTCGGCCGGCTGCTGCGCTTCTTCCCGCCCCTGGTCACCGGCGTCGTCATCACCCTGATCGGCGTCACGCTGATGCCCGTCCCGGTGAGCTGGGCGCAGGGCGGCGACAAGACCGCCGCCGACTTCGGCGCCATGCGGCACCTCGCGCTCGCCGGGTTCACCCTCGCCGTCATCCTGCTCATCCAGCGCTTCGGCAGGGGCTTCGTCCGGCAGATCGCCCTGCTGTCCGGGCTGCTCATCGGCACCCTCGCCGCGATCCCGTTCGGCATGGCCGACTTCAGCGGCCTGAAGTCCGCGCCGGTCGCCGCGCTGCCCGCCCCCTTCGCCTTCGGCGCCCCCGAGTTCCAGCCCGCGGCCATCCTCTCCCTGTGCATCGTGACGCTGGTGCTGATGACCGAGTCCAGCGCCGGCATGCTCGCCCTCGGCGAGATCTGCGACCGCCGTGCCGACGCCCGGACCATCACCCGCGGCCTGCGCACCGACGGCATCGCCACCCTGCTCGGCCCCGTCTTCGGCGGCTTCCCCACCTCCGCCTTCGCCCAGAACGTCGGCGTCGTCTCCCTCACCCGGATGCGCAGCCGGTACGTCGTCGCCGTCGCCGGCGCCGCGCTGCTCGTCCTCGGCGCCTTCCCCGTCCTCGGAGCGGTCGTCTCCCTGGTCCCCATGCCGGTCCTCGGCGGCGCGGGCATCGTGCTCTTCGGCTCGATCGCCGTCAGCGGCATCCGTACGCTGTCCGAGGCGGGCCTGGACGACAGCTCCAACATCATCCTGGTGGCCGTGGCGCTCGGTGCCGGCATCATCCCGCTGGCCGCGCCGACCTTCTACGCCGGGTTCCCGGCCTGGGCGCAGACCGTGCTCGGCTCCGGCATCAGCGCGGGCGCGCTCGCCGCGGTCCTGCTCAACCTCTTCTTCCATCACCTCGGCACCCGGGGCCGGCAACCGGCTCCGGCACTCAAATCCTCCTAGGGTCCTGCCGTGCCCTCCCCGTGGACACCCCCTTCGGTCCCTCTGTCCACGGGTCCGCCACTGAAAGACAAGGACGCACGATGGCACCATCGGCAGCCCAGCGCATCGTCATCGAGAACTGTGCGATCGCGACCGTGGACGCGGGCGACACGGAGTACGCCTCCGGACACCTCGTCCTCGCCGGCAACCGGATCGAGTCGGTCGGTGCGGGCAAGGCCCCCGAGGGCCTGGAGAACGTGGTGCGCCGGATCGACGCCACCGGCCACCTGGCCACGCCCGGTCTGGTCAACACCCACCACCACTTCTACCAGTGGATCACCCGGGGCCTGGCCACCGACCACAACCTGTTCAACTGGCTGGTCGCGCTCTACCCCACCTGGGCGCGCATCGACGAGCAGATGACGTACGCCGCCGCGCAGGGGTCCCTCGCCATGATGGCCCGGGGCGGTGTCACCACCGCCATGGACCACCACTACGTCTACCCGCACGGCTCCGGCGACCTGTCCGGCTCGATCATCCGGGCCGCCGCCGAGACGGGCGTACGGTTCACGCTGGCCCGCGGCTCGATGGACCGCAGCGAGAAGGACGGCGGCCTGCCGCCGGACTTCGCCGTCGAGACCCTCGAGGGCGCCCTCGCCGCCACCGAGGAGACCGTCAAGCAGCACCACGACGCCTCCTTCGACGCGATGACCCAGGTGGCCGTGGCCCCCTGCTCGCCGTTCTCCGTCTCCACCGAACTCATGCGCGAGGGCGCCGAGCTGGCCCGCCGCCTCGGCGTACGGCTGCACACCCACGGTTCGGAGACGGTGGAGGAGGAGAAGTTCTGCCACGAGCTGTTCGGCATGGGCCCCACCGACTACTTCGAGTCCACCGGCTGGCTCGGCGAGGACGTGTGGATGGCGCACTGCGTCCACATGACCGACTCCGACATCGCCGCGTTCGGCCGCACGAAGACCGGCGTCGCGCACTGCCCGTCGTCCAACGCCCGCCTCGCGGCCGGCATCGCCCGGGTCCCCGACATGCTCAGGGCGGGCGTCCCGGTCGGCCTCGGCGTCGACGGCACCGCCTCCAACGAGTCCGGCGAACTCCACACCGAACTGCGCAACGCCCTGCTGATCAACCGGCTCGGCGCGCACCGCGAGGCCGCCCTCAACGCCCGGCAGGCGCTGCGGCTCGGCACCCACGGCGGCGCCCAGGTGCTCGGCCGGTCCGGGCAGATCGGCTCGCTGGAGCCCGGCAAGCTCGCCGACCTGGTGCTGTGGAAGATGGACACCCTCGCCCACGCCTCCATCGCCGACCCGGTCACCGCGCTCGTCTTCGGCGCCGCGGCCCCGGTCACCGCCTCCTTCGTCAACGGCCGGCAGATCGTGGAGAACGGCCGTCTGCTCACCGTCGACGAGGACGCCGTCGCGGCCGGCACCCGCGCGGAGGCCCAGCGCCTGGCCCGCATCGCCGCGCAGGCCTGATCCGCACCGGGCCTCACCAGGACTCCGGCCGGGAGGGACGGCTCCCGGCCGGGACCGTGGATCCGAGCGGGATCCACGGCACGCCGTCTCCGGGGCGCGTGCGCACGCACGCACCCCGGAGACGGTCACCACCACACCGCTGCCCACCGCTCATGCGCCACCCCCGTCACGGTCCCGCACGACCACACGCACCACCTCCATGAAACCCACGTCGCCTACGACGTGTTACCCGCCCGGAGGAGCCGCCGTGGCCGCCCATCCAGTTGACGAGAAACTCCCCGCCCTCAAAATGGCGACCAGCGGTCTGCAGCATGTGGCCGCCATGTACGCCGGAGTCGTCGCCCCACCGCTCATCGTCGGCGCGGCCATAGGCCTGTCCGCCACCGACCTGACCTTCCTCACCGGTGCCTGCCTGTTCACCGCGGGCCTCGCCACCTTCCTCCAGACGCTCGGCTTCTGGAAGATCGGCGCCCGGCTGCCCTTCGTCAACGGCGTCACCTTCGCCGGTGTCGCCCCCATGACCGCGGTCGTCGCCTCCACCGAGGACAAGTCCGACGCCCTGCCGGTCATCTTCGGCGCGGTCGTCGTCGCCGGCCTCCTCGGCTTCCTCGCCGCGCCCTTCTTCAGCAAGGCGATCCGCTTCTTCCCGCCGGTCGTCACCGGATCCGTCATCACCCTGATCGGCGTGTCCCTGCTCCCCGTCGCGTTCGGCTGGGCCCAGGGCCCCGACCCCAGGGCCGACGACTACGGTTCGACCACCTACCTCACCCTCGCCGGCGTCACCCTGCTGATCGTCCTGCTGCTGCGCCGCTTCACCCGCGGCTTCGTCAAGCAGATCGCCGTCCTGCTCGGCCTGATCGCCGGCACGCTGATCGCGATCCCGTTCGGCGTGACGGACTTCGGCCCGGTCGCCGACGCGGACGTGATCGGCTTCCCGACCCCGTTCCACTTCGGCGCCCCACAGTTCCAGCTCGCCGCGATCCTCTCCCTGTGCGTGGTCATGGTGGTCTCGATGACCGAGTCGACCGCCGACATGCTGGCGCTCGGCGAGATCGTCGAACGTCCCGCCGACGAGAAGACCATCGCGGCCGGTCTGCGCGCCGACACCCTCGGCTCCGCGATCAGCCCGCTGTTCAACGGCTTCATGTGCAGCGCCTTCGCCCAGAACATCGGCCTGGTCGCCATGACCAGGATCCGCAGCCGGTACGTCGTCGCGACCGGCGGCGGCTTCCTGGTCCTGATGGGCCTGTGCCCGATGGCCGCCTCGCTCATCGCGGTCGTACCCCGACCGGTCCTGGGCGGCGCCGGCGTCGTCCTGTTCGGCTCGGTCGCCGCGAGCGGCATCCAGACGCTGGTCCGGGCCGGTCTGGACAGGGACAACAACGTCCTGATCGTGGCCGTGTCCCTCGCGGTCGGCATCGTGCCGATCACCGCGCCGGACTTCTACCACGCGTTCCCCGAGACCGCGAAGATCGTCCTGGACTCGGGGATCTCCACCGGCTGCGTCACGGCCGTCGTCCTGAACCTTCTCTTCAACCACCTCGGCAGGGGCGGCGAGGCCCACGACGTCACCCATCCCATGGAGGCGGGGGAGGAGATCGCCGCTGCGCACTGAAGGCCGGCGGTCAGGGTTACGAGGCCGGGGGAGCGGGCGGCGACGCCGCGGCCCCCGGCCACTTCATGAGATTGGCCAGCAACTCCGCCTGCTCGATCGCGTCGTCCAGGGCGTGGTGCGTGTGCCGGCGCCGGGACAGCAGCGCGCGGGGCATGGTGCCCTTCGCCACCGCCCGCAGCGGCAGCCGTGCCTTCGTCGCGTACAGCGTCTTCATGTCCAGGCATCCGGAGTGCCCGAACGGACTGGACCCGGTGAAGCGGATCAGGTACCAGTACAGGAACGTCCAGTCGTACGACGCCGGGTAGCCGCACATCACCGGCTGCGCGCCCGCACTCACCTCCCGCACCCACGTGGCGAACTCCGCGAGGGCCACGGAAGGTTCGGCTCCCTCGGCGGCCAGCCGGGCCCGGTCGAGACCGCTCACCGCCAGCGCCTCTGGCACGAAGTCCTCGCTGATCGGGCGCAGTTCGCGGTAGAAGGTCCGCTGCTCGGGGTCGGCGGCCGTGAAACCGGCACCGTCCTGCACCCCGGCGACCGCCGCGCCGAGGCTGAGCATCGAGTACGGCCCGGGAATGGGGCCGTCGGCCTCGATGTCGACGGAGATGTACAGGCTGGGCTTGACGCGACGTGCGGACATGACCCGGAAGCATCCCACTCGCGCCGCGCGCAGGCACGCGAATTCGGGGGCCCGTATGCACCGGGAGGGCCGCCGGGTCAGGCGCGGTGCTCCCGCAGGAGGGCCGCCGCCGGCACCAGGCCCGCCGCCGCGACGGCCGTCGCGACACCGAAGGCCGGCCGGGAGCCCTCGGCGGTCGCGGGCAGCGGGGCCGCGCCGGCGGCGGCCAGGGCCTCGGTGCGGCTCGCCGCGAGCGTCGACAGCACGGCCAGCCCCGGCGAACCGCCCACCACCTGGGTGGTGTGCAACAGACCCGACGCCGGCCCCCGCCTCCTCCGGCCGCGTCCCGGCCATCGCCAGCCCGGTCAGCGCGGGCATGGCAGCGGCGAAACCGGCGGACAGCAGCATCGCGGGCAGGACGTCGGTGACGTAGGGGCCGTCGGCGGGGGCGCGGCCGAGCAGGGCCATGCCAGCCGTGATCAGCAGCAGACCGGCCAGCAGCACCCGGTACCGGCCGAACCGGGCCACGGTCCGCGCGGACGCCCCAGCATCAGCGAGTGGAACGACACCCTGCAACGGCTGACCGGCTGGGCCGAACGCGACCGGGTGTACGTCGCCGGGGCGCGGGCGGCCTACGACGCCGGGCACCGGCCCGAGTCACTCGACGCGTAGGCCGTCCGGCGGCCTACAGGCCGAACAGGGCGACGTCCGTCGCCAGCTCCTTGAACACCTCCCGCGGGTCGGGTACCAGCTTGCGCTCCGCGAGGTTCAGCAGGCCGCCCACCGCGGTGACCTCGGCCGCCACGGTGCCGTCGGCCTTGAGGATCTCCTGCCGGATCCGGAAGGTCTTGCCGCCGCCCCACTCGAACGCGCACGTGACGTCGACCTCGTCACCGGCGAGCAGTTCCCGCAGGTAGCGGATGTTCGTCTCCAGCGCCACCGGGCCCACGCCCCGGGCCAGCAGCCGGGCCTGGCTGATCCCGGCCGCCTGGAGCAGCGACCAGCGGGCGTGCTCCGCGTAGTTGAGGTACACCGCCTGGTTGAGATGTCCCTGGACATCGGTCTCGTAGCCGCGGACGGTCACACGGACGGAAAACGGTTCGGCCACTGCTTGCCCTTCTCGCGTTCGGTTCTGCGGTCGACCGATCCTGACACGCCGGTCACACCCGGCGCGGTGAGGCCAGCAGAAAGCGCGCTCTCGTCCGGGGCTCGGTGTACTCGCCGGCCTGCCAGCCGGCCCGCTCCAGCGTGGCCGCGCAGGCCGCCAGGGCCCCGGCGTCCGGCGCGTACACCGCGACGGCCTCCGGCTGCGGGGTGGCCCGGACCCGGTAGCCGTCCGTGTCCCCGCCCGCCGGAGGGTGCCCGGCGGCCTCCAGCGCGAGCGCGGCGGCCCGCACCAGGTGCGTGCGCTCCCATCCGCAGGGCCGGTCCGCGGCGCCGTCGGGATTCGTCATCCGGCGCAGCTCCAGCAGCCCCTGCCAGGCGCTGTTCACCTCCCGCCGCCGGGCCGGACCGGTGCCGGGCGGCTCCTCCTCGCCGCCGACGCGGGCCGTGAACACCCCGGTGTCCGGCGCGGGCTCGGCCGGTGCCTCGGGCACCGCCTCACGTATCCGGTGGCCCGCCGGGGTGAGGAAGTGGTCGTGCGGCGGCCGGGGATGCCGGAAGGCCAGCCCCCGCTTCACCAGCGCCGCCAGCTGGGCCTCGGTACCGCGCAGCCGGCCGGTGACCGGGTCGGCGCCCTCGATCACCCGCCGCTGCGCGGCGGTCGGCGGTCGGGTCACGGGACACTCCTTTTGGTACCGCTCGCTCCACGGGACCGCCGAACGGACGGCCTCTTCGCAGAGTACGGCCCGCCTCCGACACAGCGGGGCCCGCAGCAGGGCGGTGCCGCTACTCCCGAGGCCGGATGTTCCACCCCGCCACCACCGGGCGGCCGTGTTCCGTGCCCAGGCGGCACAGGGAGCCGGTCGCGAGCTGGAAGTGGGCGCCGTGCCGGGGCGGGAGGCCCAGGCGGCGGGCGGTGAGGACGCGGAGGAAGTGGCCGTGGGCGATCAGCACGACGACGCCCTCGGTGCTCGCGAGCGCGGCGTCGGCCTTGGCCAGCATCCGGTCGGCGCGCTCCCCGACCTGCTCCGGGGTCTCGCCCGGGTGGTCCGGCGGCCCGGGCGCGACCCCGTCCGTGAACAGGAACCAGCCGGGCCGGCTCCGCTGGATCTCCGGGGTGGTCACCCCCTCGTACCCGCCGTAGTCCCACTCGCGCAGGTCGGCGTCGACCCGCGCGTCCGGGATCCCGATGAGGTCGGCGGTCTCCCGGGCCCGCTGCAGGGGGCTGACGAAGGCCGCCCCGATCCGGTGGGAGCGGATCAGCGGCACCAGCAGGCGCGCCTCCTCCCGCCCGTGCTCGGTGAGGGGCACGTCGGTCCAGCCGGTGTGCCGCCCGGACCGCGACCACTCGGTCTCCCCGTGCCGGACGAGAAAGAGGTCACCCATGACGGCACGGTGGCACAGGGCCGCCGCGGCCCGCAGGACGGACTGCGCCAGACGGCCGCTCCGGCACCGGCGCCGGGTGTCAGGTGCCGGGGTGGACCAGCGTGTGCTCGGTGCCGAGGGCCTTGGTGCCGGTGTCGGCGTACAGCGTGGTCTCCCCGTCGGACCAGCGCACGACCAGGTCGTTGCGGGCGCGGTCGTGCCGGAAATCGCCGGCCGTCAGCACTGCCGCCTGCTGCCAGAGGCTGTTGGGCCCGCGCAGCCGGGTCCGGGTGCCGAGCCCGGCGGCCGAAGTGCCGGCGTACGTGTCGAGCGTCCCGTCCGCCCAGCGCACCAGCAGGTCCCCGGTGCCCGTGCCGTCGAAGTCGCCGCCGGTCAGCAGGGCGGCCTTGGTCCAGGTGGCGTTCGCCCCGAGGAGCGGCGTGCCGGTGCCGAAGCCGTCGGCCCCGATCTCGTCGTACAGGGTGAGCGAGCCGTCGGCCCGGCGCACCAGCAGGCCGGTGCCGCCGTCGGCACGGAACGGGCCGGCGGTGAGCTGCACGGCGTTCTTCCACGCGGCGCCGGGCGGCGCCATCCGGATCTCCCGGCCCAGGCCGGACGGGCCGGGCTGCGGGTAGAGCGTGACCTCGCCGTCGGACCAGCGCACCAGCAGCCCGGCCCGGTCGCCGCCGGTGAAGGTGCCGCCGGTCACGGCCCGGGCGTGGGTCCAGGTGGAGTTGGCCTTCTGCAGCTGCTTCTCGGCGCCGAAGCCGCCCTTGCCGTCTCCCGGCTGCAGGGTGACCGCGCCGTCGGACCAGACCACGAGCAGATCGCCGTGCAGGTCGCCGGTGTAGTCGCCGGAGGCCATGAGTACGGCCTTGCGCCAGCGTGCCGCCCCGCCCGGCAGCGTGCCCTTCACGCCCCGGTACGGCGGCAGGTCGGCGGGCGGGGCCTGGTCGGCGACGGCGCCGGCGAGGAGGTTCGCGGCGTCGGCGCCGAACGCGGTGGCGTAGCTGATGTAGTCGGCGCTCGCGTCGTTGCCGCCGCCGTTGTAGCCGCCGAGGTTGCCGATCACGTGCCCGGTGCGGCCGTCGTCCTTGTAGTCGGTGATCCACGGGCTGCCGGACACCCCGCCGTAGTAGCCGCCGCAGGTCATCGACAGCTGCCGGTAGCCGCGCAACTGGGTGGTCGGGACGGTGCACTTGACGGCGCGTCCGGCGCTGTTGTGCCGGTAGGAGGGGTAGCCGACGACGGTGACGTTCCGCAGGTGGTAGCCGGAGGGCCGGGTGAAGGTCAGTCCGCCGCCCACCGCGTCCTGCAGGGACTGCCCCCGCTGGTTGGACGAGACCCGGGCGAACGCGGTGTCCAGGTCGGACGCGGCCTTCTTGGTGGTGGTCGAGCCGCGGTCGGGCACGTACCGGGGGTCGATGAAGATCCGCTGGATGTGGAAGATGCCGTACGGCTGCCGGTCGGGGGCCGCGCCCTTCACGAACTTCGGGACGAAGATGTAGTCGCCCTTCATGTTCAGCGCGCAGTGGGCCGCGGTGAGCACGATGTTCCGGGCCTTCGTGTCGATCACGCTGCCGGTGCAGTGCCAGGTGGTGCCGCGCGGCCCGTCCGTGCCGAAGAACGTCCCCACCAGCCGCGTCCCCTTGAACAGCGTGCCCTGCGGGCGGCGCGCGGCGGCGGGACCGCCCGGCGCCGACGGCGCCTGCCGCGCCGCGTCCAGCGGCCGTGCGCCGGCCATGCGCTGCGCGGTCCAGAACCGTGCGGCCTGTTGTGCCTCCTGCCCGGCGGACGGGCCGGGCGGCGTGGGCTCCGCGGCCCCCGCCGCCGGGACCGCGAGGCCGAGCAGGGCCGCGCACAGCACGACGACGGTGGTACGGCGCCTTCCGTACGACAACACTGCTGATCCCCCTGGTGCTTCCGGTCCGTCCGGTCCGTCCGGTCCCTCCGGACTGCTGGCACCGGTCGGCAACGGGGGTGATCTTCGCACGGATGAGCGAAACGGGCCAGGCGGCTACTGCCGGTACCCGCTCAGGAACCTGCCGATCCGGCCGATCGCCGCCTCCAGGTCCTCCGCGTACGGCAGGGTCAGGATGCGGAAGTGGTCGGGGCGGGGCCAGTTGAAGCCGGTGCCCTGGACCACCTGGATCTTCTCGCGCAGCAGCAGGTCCAGGACGAACTTCTCGTCGTCGTGGATCGGGTGCACCTTGGGGTCGATGCGCGGGAACGCGTACAGCGCGCCCTTGGGTTTGACGCAGGACACGCCGGGGATCTCGTTGAGCTTCTCCCAGGCCACGGTCCGCTGCTCGTGCAGCCGGCCGCCGGGCACGGTGAGTTCGCGGATGGACTGGCGTCCGCCGAGCGCGGCCTGGATGGCGTACTGGGCGGGCGCGTTGGCGCACAGCCGCATGGAGGCCAGCATGGTCAGGCCCTCCAGGTAGTCCTTGGCGTGCTGCTTCGGACCGGTGACCACCAGCCAGCCGGAGCGGAAGCCCGCCACCCGGTAGGTCTTGGACAGGCCGCAGAAGGTGAGGACGACCAGGTCGGGGGCGAGCGCGGCGGCCGAGTGGTGGACGGCGTCGTCGTACAGGATCTGGTCGTAGATCTCGTCGGCGAACACCATCAGGCCGTGCCGGCGGGCCAGGTCGAGGATGCCCTCGACGACCTCCTTCGGGTAGACCGCACCGGTGGGGTTGTTGGGGTTGATGATGACCACGGCCTTGGTGCGGTCCGTGATCTTCGAGGCCATGTCGGCCAGGTCCGGGTTCCAGTCGGCCTGTTCGTCGCACAGGTAGTGCACGGCCTTGCCGCCGGCCAGCGTGGTGACGGCCGTCCAGAGCGGGAAGTCCGGGGCGGGGATGAGGATCTCGTCGCCGTCCTCGACCAGCGCCTGGACGGCCATGGAGACCAGCTCCGAGACGCCGTTGCCCAGGAAGACGTCGTCCACGCCGACCTCCAGGCCCAGGGTCTGGTAGCGCTGGGCGACCGCGCGGCGGGCCGAGAGGATGCCGCGGGAGTCCGTGTAGCCGTGCGCCTGCGGCAGCATCCGGATCATGTCCTGGACGATCTCCTCCGGCGCCTCGAACCCGAAGGCCGCGGGGTTGCCGGTGTTCAGGCGCAGCACGCTGTGCCCCGCCTCCTCCAGCGCGTTGGCGTGTTCGATCACCGGACCCCGGATCTCGTAGCACACCTCGCTGAGCTTGTTGGACTGCCGGAACTCCATGCGCCCCTCCGGAAACTCGTGATGCTTGGTTTTACCAAGTAGGAGCTTGGAAAGTCCAACAACATGTCTAGACTGCGTCGCATGCCACCTCGCCGAAGCTACGACCAGTACTGCTCCGCAGCCCGCGCGCTCGACCTCGTCGGGGACCGCTGGACCCTGCTGATCGTCCGGGAACTCCTCGCCGGCCCCCGTCGCTACACGGACCTGCACGCGGACCTGCCCGGCGTGAGCACGGACGTACTCGCCTCACGGCTGAAGGACATGGAGCGGGACGGACTGGCCACCAGGCGCCGGCTGCCCCCGCCGGGCGCGGTCTACGTCTACGAACTCACCGGCCGCGGCCGCGCGTTGCTGCCCGTACTGCAGGCGCTGGGCGCCTGGGGCGAGGGCGAACTGGGCGAGCGCCGGCCCACGGACGCTGTCCGCGCCCACTGGTTCGCACTGCCGCTGCTGCGTGCCCTGGACGGCGAGGGCCTGGTCGAAGTCGGCCTGGAGGAAGGCGAGTTCCACCTCCACGTCGGCGCCGAGGACGGGCCGGTGTACGGCGACGGACCCGCGCCCGGCGAGGCGGACGCGCGGCTGGTGATGGACGCGGCGACCTGCGAGGCCATCGCCCGCGGGGAGACGGCCCTGTCGCAGGCGGTACGGGACGGACGGGTGACGGTGACCGGTGACGGCACACCGGCCAAGGCGCTGCGGGAGGCGTGAGAGCGGGCCGCGGCAAAGAGAAAGGCCCGCCGGGAGGCGGGCCTTCGCATCACATCGGTTTCACCCGTTCGGCGGCACCCGCGACGGCCGGCCCGACCCCCGCGTGAGCACGTACCCGCCGATGCCGGCCAGCGCGGCCAGGACGGCGCCGATGCCGGTCCACACCCAGCGGTCGGACCACCAGCCGGAGGACCAGCCGTCGTCCCGGCCGAAGCTGGAGAGCACCGCGGTCTTCGTACCGTCCTTGTCCTCCCCGGACGTGGCCGCGATGCCGGGGACGAGCGGCTTGCCCAGCGAGCCGTCCACCGCCGCCGCCCCGCCGACGTCCTTGGACTCGACGCGCACCTCGGCGCTCACCGGCTGCCCGAGGTCGGCGGCGGCGAGGTCCACCACCGTCAGCCGGATGTAGTACGTGCCCGGCAGCGGGTCATTGGCCCACGGCTCCGACCAGCCGCGCACCGTGCGCAGCACACAGGCCAGCTCGACCGAGCCGGCGCCCTGCGCGGCGGTGCGGGTCTGGGCGCCGTACTGGCAGGCCTGGCGGCGCCGCAGACCGTCGTACACGTCGAGCTGCCAGGTCTCGGAGCCGTGCGTGGCGGGGAGCTTCACCGTCGCCCGGACGGTCGGGCGCTGGCCGGTGTCCGCGGGGAACGACCAGTACAGGTAGTCGCCGGTGGAGCCGGAGGCGGTGGCCCGCTGCCCCTGCTCGATCTCGGTGGCCGTCCGGAAGGAGGAGCCCGCCCGGGTCGGCGCGTCGCCGTCGGCTGAGGCGCTCGGGGAGGGCGAGGAGTCGGCGGCGGCCGGCCCGGCGGCCAGCCCCAGCGCCAGCAGCGCGGCGCCCAGCACTCGTGTGATCCGCATCAGTTGGTCCTCCAGACCGCGACCCGCCAGCGCGACAGCCAGCCCCACAGCAGACCGGCGAGGAAGCCGGTCAGCACCAGCAGACCGAGCAGCCACCAGCCCCGGCCGAGACCGAAGGCGGCCACGTCGTGGTGCCCCGACGGCCCGTCCACCACGTCCACGGTCAGCTCCAGCGGCAGGCCGGGGCTCGTCTTGACGCCGGCGGCGGCCGAGAAGGAGCTGGTGACCTGGAGGCACACGGTCTCAGCGGGCGCCGTGTCGTCGTCGCTGTCCGGCCTCGGATAGCGCAGACCGGTCGAGACGACATCGGTACGGCCGGTGCCGGCGGCCTCGCCGCGCACGATCTCCCGGCCGTGCACCGTCACCGCCCGCAGCAGTACCCCGTAGTCGGGATCCACGGCGCGGTCGTCCGCCACGCTCACCGCGGCACGCAGCTCCTGGCCGGGTTCGACGGCCACCTTGTACCAGCGCTGCCGCCCGAACTCCACCCGGTCGGTGTACAGCCCGGACTTCAGCGCCGGCGCCTTCTCGCACCGGTCCGCACCTTGGGTGGCCACCGGCGTGACCACCGGATCGGCCGCCCGCTCGACCAGATCGCCGACCCGGTCGGAGAGTTCCTCCTTGTGCCGTACGTCGGTGTAGGTGCCGCCGGTCGCGTCCGCGATGCAGCTGAGCTGGTCGCGGGTCTTGGCGTCCGGCACCAGGCCGAGGGTGTCGATGGTCAGCCCGATGCCCTTGGCCGCTATCTCCCGGGCCACCTCGCACGGGTCGAGCGGCTGGCAGGTGTCCTCGCCGTCACTGATCAGCACGATACGGCGGGTGCCGGAACCGCCGTCCAGGTCGTCGGCAGCCTTCAGCAGCGCGGGCCCGATGGGGGTCCAGCCGGTCGGCGCCAGCGTGGCCACGGCCGTCTTCGCGTCGGTCCGGTTCAGCGGGCCGACCGGATAGAGCTGCTCGGTGTCCTTGCAGCCCTCCTTGCGGTCATTGCCGCGGTAGTGGGCACCGAGCGTGCGGATACCGAGCCGGACCTCCTCCGGGGTCGCGTCCAGCACCTCGTTGAACGCCTGCTTCGCCGCGGCCATCCGGGTGCCGCCGTCGATGTCGCGGGTGCGCATGGAACCGCTGACGTCCAGCACGAGTTCGACCTTCGGAGCGGACTGGTCCGTCTCGTCGGCGACCGCTCCGGCAGGGAACGCGATCCCGGCCGTCAGGGCGGCGAGCAGAGCACAGACGCCCGCCGCCAGCCGTTGTCTTGTGATCATCGCCGGATCCTATTGATCAGACGGGCCGCGCTCCAAAACGAGCGGGTTCGGCAGGGAGGTCCACTGGTCACCCGGGGTCTCGGGAGACAGCCGCATCAGCGTCAACGCCTTCGCCGGCAGCGGACCCTGACGCAGTGCGAGCACGTCGGGGGTCGGTGCGAGGTCCGGCAGGGCAGCGGCGAGTGCCGTGCCGAGGGCCGGTCCGGAGCCCGCCGTGGCGGCCAGCGCGCCCGCCACCAGCGAGCCGAACAGCTTGCGGCGCAGGGCGGTGTCGTCGTCGGTGATCAGGCGGCCGGTGAGGGCGGGCGGGGTGATGCCGTGCCGGGCCAGCCGGGCGGGGCTGATCCGGATGTCGGCCAGGTCCCGGTAGACCAGGCGCAGCGGGCTGCCGTCGGCCGCCAGGACGACCAGCAGGTTCTGGCCGTGCGCCTCCAGGGCCACCCCGAGATCCAGCAGGCGCAGGCCCACCGTGAGCGCCAGCCGGGTGAACGCGGCCAGCCAGGCGGGGGAGCCGGGCAGGGACGTGGTGGCGAGGGCGGCCACCGGCAGGACCCGTTCGCCCGGCCCCGCGTACACCTGCGGCGACTCCCGCAGCAGCGCGGCCAGGTCGGGGGAGTGGGCCGCGGCCGCGCCCAGTGTGCGGGTGATGTGCAGCAGGCCGTCGGTGCGCGCCGCCAGGTCCTCGGCGAAGGCGGACAGGGGCGCCGCGGACCGCACCGAGTACACGGAGATGTCCCGTACCGACGACGTCAGCCGGGCGCTGAGCGCCGTCTTGACGTGCGGGCCGCCGGGCAGCGCCAGGGTCCGCAGGGACATCAGCGGACGGGCCGGGCGCCAGACGTCGTACGACCGCCCCAGCACATGCGCGGCCTGCCAGGGGTGCACCGGCAGCAGGAGCCGTCCGCCGTCCCGGAGTTCCTCCGGCCAGTCGCCGGACAGCAGGCAGTCGGCCGCCGGTACCGGCACCGTCCCCAGTTCCACCACCGGACCGTGCTCCGGGCCGTACGCCAGCTGGTCCGCCACCGAGAAACCGGGCCGGGACCGGCAGTTCGGGTGGTACGGGTGCCCGTCGACCACCCGCTGCTCCCACTCCCAGTCCCTCCCCCAGGCTTCGGCCGGGGGGACCCCCACCGGCCACTCCTGCGGGTGATCCGCGCCGGCCCGGGACAGCGCCAGCGAGGCCACGCTGTGCGCCAGTTCCGCCGCGAAGGCGGACGCGTGCCGCACCCCGAGCGCCGCCATCAGCCGCGCCGGATCGTCGTACCGCTCCCGGTCCAGGCGCACGGCGGTGACGTACGCGCCGGTGGCGTACGGGTCCGCGGACGGCCCGTGCAGGGTCCGGCCGTCGGCGAGGCGCAGCGCCAGACCGTGCGCCCCGGACACCCGGCCGGTGAGCCACGGCAGCGGCTCGTGGGCCAGCGCCCGCCACAGCCGGGTCAGCACGGCGGCGCGGGCACCCGGCAGCTCGGCCGTGTACCGGGGCAGCAGGCCGGGCCGGACGGCGGCCAGCTCCTCGGCGATCTCGGCGTCGGCGGTGGGGGGACGGTGCACGGTCGGCTCCTCGGGTACACGGGGCACGGCACGATTGTCCGGGACGGCAGCCATACTGATCGTCACCGGCTCCCGGACGGCGCACCCGGCGTGCGCGGGGAAGACCGCGGGCCCCCGGACGAAGAACGAATGGATCGCGTGGACCTCACACCCCCCACCGGCGCCGTCGGCCGCCGCGCCGACGCGTACGCGACCGCGCCCCTGCTCAACTGCCTGCTGCGGGAGGTGGCCGAGCCGCTCCCGGACGACGGGGACCGGCGCGTGCACCGGCTGCCGGACGGACGGCTGCTGCGGGTGCGTGCCGGGCGGCGGCCCGCGGACCCCGAGGTGTACACGGCCGGGTCCTGGCGCCCGGTCGGCCACCCGGAGCTGGTCAAACTGGTCGCCGAGGAGCTGCGCCGGCACACCGGGCTGCCCGGCGGCGACCTGCCCGCCGAGATGCTCGACAGCCGGGAGGCGATCGCCGCCCTGCTCACCGCCCGCGCCCGGGCCACGGCACCCGCGGACCCGTATGTGCGCTCCGAGCAGTCCCTGCTCACCGGCCACCCCTACCACCCGGCGCCCAAGGCGCGCGGCGGCGGACCGGTCGCGTCCTGGCTGCCGTACGCCCCCGAGGCGCACGCCCGCTTCCCGCTGGTGCTGCTCGGCGTCCGCGAGGACCAGGTGGCAGAGGAGGGCGACACCCGCGCCCTGGACGCCCTCGGCACCGCCCCGCCCGGCTACCGGCTGCTGCCCGCCCACCCCTGGCAGCTCGACCTGGTCGCCCGCGACCTGGCCCCCGCCTTCGCCGACGGCCGGCTGCTGCGGCTCGGCACGACGGCGTCCGACGCCTGGCCCACGGCCGCCGTCCGCACGGTGTACGAGCCGCGCCGCGACCTGTTCCTGAAGTTCAGCCTGGACGTCCGCATCACCAACGACATCCGCCGGCTGTGGCGCCACGACCTGCACCGGCTCCGCCGCACGGACACCGCCGCCGGGCAGGCGTTCGCGGCGATGGGACCGCCCGCGGCCTGGCTGAGCGACCGCGGCTACCGCACCGCCGCCTTCGCCTTCGAGGAACTGGCGGTGCTGGTCCGCGACGGGCTGCGCGGCCACCTGCTGCCGGGCGCGACCCCGCTGCTCGCGGCCGGGCTCGCCGAGGGCTTCGAGGGCAGCCCGCTGGCCGCCGCCCCCGACCCGGCCGGCTGGTGGGAGGCCTATCTGCGCCAGGTCGTACCGCCCGCCCTGACCGCGTTCGACGCGCACGGGGTCGTCCTGGAGGCCCACCTGCAGAACACGCTCGTCGCCGTGGACCCGGCCGGCACGCCCGTGCAGGCCCTGTTCCGGGACGCCGAGGGCACCAAGCTGCTGCCCGACGTCACCCGGGCCGCCGGCTGGGAGCGGCTGGTGTACTGCCTGGTCGTCAACCACCTCGCCGAGATCGCCGGCGCCCTCGCCGACCAGCACCCCGGCCTCGACCCGTGGCCCGCCGCCCGCCGCGAACTCGCCCGGCACCCGCTGCCCGAGATCCCCGCCCTGCTCACCGCGCCCACCCTGCCCGGCAAGACCAACCTCCTGCTGCGCTGGACCGGCGCGGACGGCGCGGACGCCCGCTACCTGCCCCTGCCGAACCCGCTGGCCGACGCCTGACCTGCCGTACCCTGGCCGGTGTGCTGCGCGACGTGACTGCTGTTCGATACGTGACCCCGCTCCGGTCGGGCGGTTCCGTCCCCGGTGTCGTCGAGGCCGACGACCTCGGCACGTACGTCGTGAAGTTCACCGGCTCGGCGCAGGGGCACAAGGCGCTGGTCGCGGAGGTCATCGTCGGTGAACTCGCCCGCGCGCTCGGCCTGCGCTTCCCGGAGCTGGTCCTGGTGCACTTCGACCCGGCCGTCGCCGCCGCGGAACCGCACCAGGAGGTGCGCGACCTGCACAGCGCCAGCGCGGGCGTCAACCTCGGCATGGACTATCTGCCGGGCGCCGTGGACCTCACCCCGGAGATCGCCCGGGCCTTCCCGGTGGACCCGCTGGAGGCCGGCCGGATCGTCTGGCTGGACGCGCTGACCGTGAACGTCGACCGCACGGTGCACAGCTCCAACCTGATGGTCTGGCCCACGCTCGGCACCGCGCCGCCGCGCCTGTGGCTCATCGACCACGGCGCCGCCCTCGTCTTCCACCACCGCTGGGACACCACGGCCCCGGGCCGCAGGTACGACTTCCGGCACCACGCCCTCGGCCATTACGGCCCCGACGTGCGCGCCGCCGACGCCGAACTGGCGCCCCGCGTGACGGAGGAGCTGCTGCGCGGGATCGTCGCCGAGGTGCCGGACGCCTGGCTGGCCGAGGACGCCGGGTTCGCCACGCCCGACGACGTCCGGGACGCCTACGTCGGCTACCTCCTGGACCGGGTGCGGCTCTCGGCCGAGTGGCTGCCCACCGACTTCCCGAGCCGCGAGCAGCTCGCGGCCGAGGAGGCCGACCGCGCGGCGCGGAGCCAGGCGGGCCGCCCGGCCTGGCTGAAGCGGGTCCCGGACCTGCACGGCAAGCCGGCGGCGGAACAGGACTGGTCGGTGCACCTCGGATGACCCGTCGCCGAGCGGCCAGGGGAAGAACCCGGGCCGCTCGGAGCGTCCGGGCTCAGCCGCGCAGCTGCCGGTACGCCGGCAGGGTGAGGAAGTCGGCGTAGTCCTCGTCCAGGGACACCTTCAGCAGCAGGTCGTGCGCCTCCTGCCAGTGCCCGGCCGCGAAGGCCTCCTCGCCGATCTCCTTGCGGATGGCGTCCAGTTCCTCGGCGGCGACCGTGCGGGCCAGCTCCGGCGTGGCCTTGTCGCCGTTCTCGAACTCGACGCCGGCGTTGATCCACTGCCAGATCTGCGAGCGGGAGATCTCGGCGGTGGCCGCGTCCTCCATCAGGTTGAAGATGGCGACCGCGCCGAGCCCGCGCAGCCAGGCCTCGATGTAACGGATGCCCACCTGGACGGCGTTGACGAGACCGGCGTACGTCGGCTTCGCCTCCAGCGAGTCGATCGCGATCAGGTCGGCGGCCTCGACACGGACGTCCTCGCGCAGCCGGTCCTTCTGGTGGGGCTTGTCGCCCAGGACCTTGTCGAAGGACTCCATGGCGATCGGCACCAGGTCGGGGTGGGCGACCCAGGAGCCGTCGAAACCGTCGTTCGCCTCCCGGTCCTTGTCGGCGCGGACCTTCTCGAAGGCGACCTTGTTGACCTCCGCGTCCTTGCGGGACGGGATGAAGGCCGCCATGCCGCCGATGGCGTGCGCGCCGCGCTTGTGGCAGGTGCGGACGAGCAGTTCGGTGTACGCCCGCATGAACGGGGCGGTCATGGTGACGGCGTTGCGGTCCGGCAGGACGAACTTCGGCCCGCCGTCACGGAAGTTCTTCACGATGGAGAACAGGTAGTCCCAGCGGCCGGCGTTCAGCCCGGAGGCGTGGTCGCGGAGTTCGTAGAGGATCTCCTCCATCTCGTACGCGGCCGTGATCGTCTCGATCAGGACGGTCGCCCGGACGGTGCCCTGCGCGATGCCGAGGTGGTCCTGAGCGAAGACGAACACGTCGTTCCACAGGCGGGCTTCGAGGTGCGACTCGGTCTTCGGCAGGTAGAAGTAGGGGCCCTTACCGAGGTCGAGCAGCCGCTGGGCGTTGTGGAAGAAGTACAGGCCGAAGTCGACGAAGGCGCCGGGGACGGCGCGGCCGTCGGTGTCGACCAGGTGCCGCTCGTCCAGGTGCCAGCCGCGCGGGCGCATGACGACGGTCGCCAGCTCCTCGTTCGGGCGCAGGGCGTACGACTTGCCGGACCTCGGGTCGGTGAAGTCGATGCTGCGGGTGTAGGCGTCGATCAGGTTGAGCTGGCCGAGGACCACGTTCTCCCAGGTGGGCGCGGAGGCGTCCTCGAAGTCGGCGAGCCAGACCTTCGCGCCCGAGTTGAGCGCGTTGATGGTCATCTTGCGGTCGGTGGGGCCGGTGATCTCGACGCGCCGGTCGTTCAGCGCGGCCGGGGCCGGGGCGACCCGCCAGGAGTCGTCCGCGCGGATCGCGGCCGTCTCGGGCAGGAAGTCGAGCGTGGAGGTGCGGGCGATCTCGGCGCGGCGCTCGGCCCGGCGGGCCAGGAGTTCGTCACGGCGCGGGGTGAACCGCCGGTGCAGCTCCGCCACGAAGGCGAGCGCCGCGTCCGTGAGGACCTCCTCCTGCCGGGGCAGGGGCTCGGCGTCGACGATGGCCAGCGGGGACGGCGCTGGTGCGGACATGAGCTGTCACTTCCTTCAGCGGTGGCACCGGGTGCCTAGTGGCACGTATAGGGCAAAGAGCGCCGACTGTGCGGGCAGGCGCTTCTGATCAGTGGATAGTAGTTTCCTCATTGTGGAACTTCAATGGTTTGTTGATGTCGAGATTCTCCGGGTCGAGGCAAGGTGGCGCGGCGTGCCACCCCCTTCACTCAAGGTGGCTCAGGTCGGCCTCGGTGTCGATGTCGTACGGCTCGGCGACGTCCCCGCACTCCACGAGCCGGATCTCCGCCTCGTGCGCCTTCAGGTAGGCCCGCGCCCCGCGGTCCCCGGTGGCCGTCCCGGTGATGTCCGCCCAGTGCGCGGCGCCGAACAGCACGGGATGCCCGCGCACCCCGTCGTAGGCGGCCGAGACCAGCGATGTCCCGTCCGCGTACGCGCCGAGCACCCGGGTGACTGCGGCCGGTCCGATGCCGGGCTGGTCGACCAGGCTCACCAGGGCCGCCCGCGCCCCCGTCCCCGCGAGCGAGGCCAGCCCCGCGCGCAGCGAGGAGCCCATGCCCTCGGCCCAGTCCGGGTTGTCCACCAGCACGCAGCCGCCCAGTTCGGCCCGGGCCCGCACCTCGTCCGCAGCGGCGCCCAGCACCACGTGGATCCGCCCGCACCCGGCCGCGCGCAGCACCCCGACGGCGTGCTCGACCAGGGGCCGCCCCCGGTGCGGCAGCAGCGCCTTGGGGCGTCCGCCGAGCCGCCTGCCGCCGCCGGCGGCGAGCAGCAGCCCCGCGACCTCCCCCTGAAGATCCTGGTTGTCCGTCATGGCTCCTGCATACCCGACGGCGGCGGAACCGGACGGCTTTCCGGCGCCTATTCCGATGGGCTGAATTTCGGTCCGCCCTGTGGCGCTCCCGCACGGCGTGGCGTTTACTGACCCGCGCACGACGGCGTGTCAGGGGGGAGGGCTGTGTTGCGGAGCTTGGGGCAGAGGCAGAGGCCAGTGACCGGCAGCGGCGAGGACCCGAGAGTGGCGGAACTGCGGACCGCGGTGTCCCGGCTGCGCCGCGAACTCGCCGCGTTGCCGGCGGACTTCCCCGACCGGGCGATAGCCGAGGACGAGCTGGCGGCCCTGGCCGCGATGGCCGCCGGCGGCCTGCCGGAGATCCCGCGCCTGCGCAGCTCCCTGTTACTGATCGCCGGCGCCATAGGTTCGATGAGCGCACTGGCCCGGGGGCTGTCGCAGGTACGCGACGCCGTGGACCTGTTCGGCGAGCCGCCCCGGGGCTAGGGCGTGTCGTCCGGATCAGGCCGGGCTCGCGGGCCCTGGCACCGCGCCTCGCCGCGTTGCCGTCGGCTCCGCCATGGCGCCCTCCTCGCCTTGCGATGCACGGCACCGGACCCCGCTCCCTGATCCGGCGCCTGATCCAAAACGAAAGGCCCTCCAGGGGGTGTCTTCCGGATCATGTCGGCGCCCGGTGTCCGGCACGCACGTCCGCCGCGTTGCCGTCGGTTGCAGGTCCCCCCATCCTCGGCCGCGCTCGCGCGGGGGACCTCCTCGCGTCGGCGCCCTCCTCCGCCTGGCAGCGGCACGCGCCGGACCCGCTCGGGCCGGCTGATCGGGCACTGCTTCCGGCAGCCCCCCGATCCAGCGGGCGCCCCCTACGGGTTTCGTTCCGATCCGGCCGAAGGCCGTGAAGTCCGGTCGTCCGTCGGGCAGCCCGACGCCGACGGCAGGTCGCGGCACACCTGGTCCTGGTGGCACTGCGCCGCGGCCCCGCCGAAGACGGCGAGGCAGACCAGGACGGCCATGACGGCCTGGCCGGCAACGGTCACGAAGGCCCCGGCCCGCGCGGCGACCGCCGCCGCGGCGACGGCGAGGACCCCGACCCCGCCGGCCGCGGCCAGATAGCCCCACAGCGAGTCGGCGGTGACGGTCCCGTCCGGGTCGAGGTCGAACCCGGACAGCCACCAGAGCCCGAAGACCACCACCAGGGCGATCAGCTCCAGCACCACCAGCCCGCACCCGGCCCCGATGTCGGCACCCCGGGCCGCACGGCGGTGCGGCCCGGGACCCTCGGTGGCGTCGAAGGCCGGCGGGGCGGTGGGCAGGTCCATGCCCGCACCTTGCCCTCGCGGGCGGGGCGGGCGCATGAGTACGGGTACTCAGCCCGGGTCCGGGCGGGCCCCCGGATGACCCTGGCCCGGCTCCGGACCGGTCACCCGTGGTTCTGGCTGGCCAGCGCCGCGGACAGTTCGCGGGCGAGCTGCTGGAGCACCGGCACGATCTTCTCCGTGGCCGCCTCCGTCACCCGCCCCGCCGGCCCCGAGATGGAGATGGCCGCCGCCGTGGGGGAGTCCGGCACGGACACCGCGAGGCACCGCACGCCGATCTCCTGCTCGTTGTCGTCGACGGCGTATCCCAGGCGCCGTACGTCCTCCAGCGCCGCGAGGAAGCCCTCCGGCGTGGTGATGGTCTTCTCCGTGGCGGCCGGCATGCCCGTCCGGGCCAGCAGCGCCCGCACCTCGTCGTCCGGCACCCCGGCCAGCAGCGCCTTGCCCACCCCGGTGGAGTGCGGCAGCACCCGGCGGCCCACCTCGGTGAACATGCGCATCGAGTGCTTCGAGGGCACCTGGGCCACGTACACGATCTCGTCGCCGTCGAGCAGCGCCATGTTCGCCGTCTCGCCGGTCTCCTCCACCAGCCGGGCCAGGTACGGCCGCGCCCAGGTGCCGAGCAGCCGGGCCGCGGACTCGCCGAGCCGGATCAGGCGGGGGCCGAGCGCGTACCGCCGGTTGGCCTGCTGGCGGACGTAGCCGCAGGCGACCAGGGTGCGCATCAGCCGGTGGATGGTCGGCAGCGGCAGTCCGCTGGCCGCGGACAGCTCGCTCAGGCCCACCTCGCCGCCCGCGTCCGCCATCCTCTCGAGCAGGTCGAAGGCGCGCTCCAGGGACTGCACCCCGCCTGCGGCGGAGGGCTTGGCGGAGTCGGTGGTGCTGGCGCTGGACGTCGGCACGGCGCGTTCCTTTCGGGGCTGGCGGGAGGGGCAGAAGCCTACCCGGCACGCGGTTGACTCCCCGCTTGTGCATAGCTACCTTCTGCTTGCTGGAATTCTAATTCCGCTTTGTGGAAACGTCCAGAGCGGATGCTTCTGCCGTGCTGTCCAGAAGTGTGCCTCTTGACGGCGGGGGAGCGGGAGTGAAGACTCCTTCAACAGAACGTTGAAATCCGTTACGTGGGTGTACATCCCGTTTCCTGGACGTACGACGGCGGTAGAGAGAGGGGTTCGGGTGTCCGACGCTGAACTGGTGCTGCGCTCCACGCGCGTGATCACTCCGGAGGGGACGCGGGCCGCCACCGTCGCCGTGTCCGCCGGCAGGATCACGGCCGTCCTGCCGTACGACGCCGAGGTCCCGGCCGCGGCCCGGCTGGAGGACGTCGGCGACCACGTCCTGCTGCCCGGCCTGGTCGACACCCACGTGCACGTCAACGACCCGGGGCGCACCGAGTGGGAGGGCTTCTGGACCGCCACCCGCGCGGCGGCGGCCGGCGGCATCACCACGCTGATCGACATGCCGCTCAACTCCCTCCCGCCGACCACGACCGTCGAGCACCTGCGGATCAAGCGGGACGTCGCCCGCGACAAGGCGCACATCGACGTCGGCTTCTGGGGCGGCGCCCTGCCCGACAACGTCAAGGACCTGCGCCCGCTGCACGACGCCGGCGTCTTCGGCTTCAAGGCCTTCCTGTCCCCCTCGGGCGTGGACGAGTTCCCGCACCTCGACCACGACCAGCTCGCCCAGTCCCTGGCCGAGATCGCCGGCTTCGGCGGGCTGCTGATCGTGCACGCCGAGGACCCGCACCACCTCGCCGCCGCCCCGCAGCACGGCGGCCCCAGGTACGCCGACTTCCTCGCCTCCCGCCCGCGCGACGCCGAGGACACCGCCATCGCCGGCCTCATCGCCCAGGCCCGGCGGCTGAACGCGCGCGTGCACGTGCTGCACCTGTCCTCCGGCGACGCGCTGCCGCTGATCCGCGCCGCCCGCGCCGAGGGCGTGCAGATCACCGTCGAGACCTGCCCGCACTACCTCACCCTGACCGCCGAGGAGGTCCCGGACGGCGCCAGCGAGTTCAAGTGCTGCCCGCCCATCCGCGAGGCCGCCAACCAGGACCTGCTCTGGGAGGCCCTGGCCGACGGCACCATCGACTGCGTGGTCACCGACCACTCGCCCTCCACCGCCGACCTGAAGACCGACGACTTCGCCACCGCCTGGGGCGGCATCTCCGGGCTCCAGCTCAGCCTGTCCGCCGTATGGACCGAGGCCCGCAGGCGCGGCCACGGCCTGGAGGACGTCGTCCGCTGGATGTCCACGCGGACCGCCGCCCTGGCCGGTCTGGACGCGCGCAAGGGTGCCATCGCCCCCGGCCGGGACGCCGACTTCGCCGTCCTCGCCCCCGACGAGACCTTCACCGTCGACCCGGCCGGCCTCCAGCACCGCAACCGGGTCACCGCCTACGCCGGCAGGACCCTGCACGGCGTCGTGAAGTCCACCTGGCTGCGCGGCGAACGCATCGTCGCGGACGGCGCGTTCACCGAGCCGAAGGGCGCGCTGCTCAGCCGCCCCCGGTAAGCCACCCCCCGCACCCGCACCCGGCCGACTCCGGAAAGGACCCCCTGATCACCGTGACGGCGCTGCATCACACTTCACCGGCTCGCTTCACCGGCGACGCGAACCCCTACGGAGGCGGCGACCCGTACGCGGACTACCGCACCGCCGACTTCCCCTTCACCCAGTACGCCAACCTCGCCGACCGGCAGCTCGGCGCCGGTGTCATCGCCGCCAACGACGAGTTCTTCGCCCAGCGCGAGAACCTGCTGGTGCCCGAGCGGGCCGAGTTCGACCCCGAGCACTTCGGCCACAAGGGCAAGATCATGGACGGCTGGGAGACCCGCCGCCGGCGCGGCGCCTCCGCGGAGCACCCGTGGCCGACCGCCGAGGACCACGACTGGGCGCTGGTCCGGCTGGGCGCGCCCGGCGTGATCCGCGGGATCGTCGTCGACACCGCCCACTTCCGCGGCAACTACCCGCAGGCCGTCTCGGTCGAGGGCGCCTGCGTACCCGGCTCCCCGTCCCCGGAGGAACTGCTGGGCGACGACGTGAAGTGGACGACGCTCGTCCCGCGCACCGCCGTCGGCGGCCACGCGGCCAACGGCTTCGAGGTCACCGCCGAACAGCGCTTCACGCACCTGCGGATCAACCAGCACCCCGACGGCGGCATCGCCCGCCTGCGCGTGTACGGCAAGGTCGTACCCGACCCGGAGTGGCTCGCGGTCCTCGGCACCTTCGATGTGGTCGCCCTGGAGAACGGCGGCCGGGTCGAGGACGCCTCGAACCTCTTCTACTCCCCGGCCGCCAACACCATCCAGCCGGGCCGCTCCCGCAAGATGGACGACGGCTGGGAGACCCGCCGCCGCCGCGACCAGGGCAACGACTGGATCCGCTACCGGCTCGTGGCCCAGTCCCGGATCCGCGCGATCGAGATCGACACCGCCTACCTGAAGGGCAACAGCGCCGGCTGGGCGTCGGTGTCGGTCAAGGACGGCGAGAGCGGCGCGTGGACGGAGATCCTCCCGCGCACCCGCCTCCAGCCGGACACGAACCACCGCTTCGTCCTGCCGGAGCCGGCGGTCGGCACCCACGCGCGGATCGACATCTTCCCCGACGGCGGCATCTCCCGGCTGCGCCTGTTCGGCTCCCTGACCGAGCAGGGCGCGAGCGGTCTCGCCGCCCGCCACCAGGAACTGGGCGGCTGATCCTGCGCCCACGCGCGCGCGGGGCGCCCCGGCCGGACAGCACCGGGGCGCCTCGCGCGTCACCCGCACGGACCCCTGTCGCGGGCTGCCGGAACTCTTCCCTCCTCCTTTCGCGTTCTCCCCTCGTGACCCTTCAGCAAGAGATCGTCGGCAACGCCATGCAGATGGCGGTCGTCAACCTGAGCCCCGGCCAGACCGTGTACTGCGAGGCCGGGAAGTTCCTGTTCAAGACGGTGAACGTGACCATGGAGACCCGGCTGTCCGGCCCGTCTGGCAGCGGCGGGCAGCAGCAGAGCGGCGGCGGGGGCATGGGCGGCCTGCTCCGCCAGGCCATGGGGACGGCCATGCAGGCCGGCCAGCGCCTGCTCGCGGGCGAGTCGCTCGCCTTCCAGTACTTCACCGCCCAGGGCGGCGAGGGCACGGTCGGCTTCGCCGGCGTCCTCCCCGGCGAGATGCGCGCCCTGGAGCTGGACGGCACGCGCGCGTGGTTCGCCGAGAAGGACGCCTTCGTGGCCGCCGAGTCCACCGTCGACTTCGGCATCGCCTTCGCCGGCGGCCGCACCGGCATGAGCGGCGGCGAGGGCTTCATCCTGGAGAAGTTCACCGGGCACGGCACGGTGATCATCGCCGGCGCGGGCAACTTCATCGACCTGAACCCGGCGGACTTCGGCGGCCGCATCGAGGTCGACACCGGCTGTGTGGTCGCCTTCGAGGAGGGCATCCAGTACGGCGTCCAGCGCGTCGGCGGCCTCAACCGGCAGGGCATCATGAACGCCGTCTTCGGCGGCGAGGGCCTGTCCCTGGCCACCCTGGAGGGCAACGGCCGGGTGATCCTGCAGTCCCTCACCATCGAGAGCCTCGCAGCCGCCCTGAAGAAGGCCCAGGGCGGCGACAAGCAGGGGCCGACCGGGGGACTGTTCTCCACCCACGCCGGCTGAACCGATGAGTTCCGGCGGGTGCGGGGTCCGGCCCGATGACAGCGGACCCCGCAGCCGGAAGAAGGCACCCGCCATGGGCAACCTCGGCTCCACGATCTTCGTCACCCTCGACGGCGTGTACCAGGCGCCCGGCGGTCCCGAGGAGGACACCCGCGACGGCTTCGAGCAGGGCGGCCGGAGCTTCCCGCTCGCCGACGACGACTTCGGCCGGTTCGTCACCGGCCGCCGCACGTACGACATCTTCGCCTCCTACTGGCCGAAGGTGACCGACCCCGGGCACCCGATCGCCGGCAGGCTCAACGCCCTGCCGAAGTACGTCGTCTCCCACTCCCTCCGCGCACCCGCGTGGCCCGGCACCACCGTCGTCCCGGGCGACCTCGCCAAGGAGGTCACCGCCCTGAAGGAGCGCACGGACGGCGAACTCCAGATCCACGGCTTCGCCCTGGTCCGCTCCCTGCTGGACCTGCGGCTCGTCGACACCCTGCACCTGCTGACCTTCCCGGTCGTCCTCGGCCACCGGCTCTTCACCGGCGGCGCAGTCCCCCACGACGTGGGAGACGGCCCCGAGTACGGCACCTTCGAACTGCCCGAGGAGGACCACGGAGCCTCCGGCGACGCGAACGGAGGGGGACCCGGGCCTGCGTAGGGCTTGCCGGCTTCGAGCCGGCCGGTGTTCAGCAGGTGCGCAGGTGCACGCCGGGCGGTACCAGGGCGCGCAGAGGCCCGGTCCCCTGTCGGTGGAAGCCGGCTCTGGCCGAAGATCGTCGACGCCGGTACGGTGAGCGCGATCCGTGCGAGCCGTCGATGTCTCCGCACCCCCCTCGGAGACCGGGAGAGCCGCACCCATGTCCTCGCTCGCCGTGCCCGCCGCGCTCGCGCCCCGCCGGGCCTGGCACACCGACCTGCCCGTCCTGCTCGTCGCGGTGTGCTGGGGCGCCAGCTACCTCGCGGCGAAGGAGATCACCACCGCCCGCACCGTGCTCGCCGTCCTGGTGCTGCGGTTCGCGCTCGCGCTGCCCGCCCTGGCCCTCGCCGGCCGCCGCGCCCTGCGGGCGCTGACCGGCGCCCAGTGGCGCGGCGCGGCCCTGCTCGGGCTGATCCTCGCCGGGATCTTCCTGCTGGAGACGTACGGGGTGGTGCACACCTCGGCGACCAACGCCGGCCTGATCATCAGCCTCACCATGATCGTCACCCCGCTCGCCGAGGCCGCCGCCACCCGCACCCGGCCCACGCCGTCCTTCCTCGGCGCGGCGGCCCTGGCGGTGCTGGGCGTCGTCCTGCTCACCCAGGGCGCCGGCTTCACCCGGCCCTCCCTCGGCGACCTGCTGATGCTGCTCGCCGCGCTCGCCCGCACCCTGCACGTCCTCGCCATGTCCCGGATCAGGGCCGTGCAGCAGGCCGGCGCACTGCCGCTGACGACGGTCCAGCTCGGCATCGCCGTCGCCGTCTTCGCCCTGCTGTCGGCCGCCGGCGGCGGCCCCGCGCCCTGGACGGTCGCGACGGACCTCGGCACCCGGCAGTGGGCGGGGCTGCTGTTCCTGTCGGCCCTGTGCACGGTGTTCGCCTTCTTCGTGCAGATGTGGGCCGTCCGCCGCACCTCGCCGTCCCGGGTCAGCCTGCTGCTCGGCACCGAGCCGCTGTGGGCCGCCGGTGCCGGTATCGCACTGGGCGGCGACCGGCTCGGCGCGCTCGGCCTCGCGGGCGGTGCGCTGGTCCTCGCGGGCACCGCGTGGGGCCGCCGGTCGGCAGGTTAACTCCCCGAAAACTCCTCGGTCTTGAAAGGAAAATCTTCAACCTTGACGTTGACATGTCAACGTCTACGCGCGTCATGATTGTGGGCATGAGATTCCCCCCACGCGCCACCCGCATCGGCGCCGCAGCCGCGCTCCTGTCCGCCCTCCTCGTGGGCGGCACCGTCACCGCCACCACCGCGGACGCCGCGGCCGCGTCGGCCGGCAGCATCTGCTACAGCGACCTGCCGTCGCAGGCCCACGACACCCTGCGCCTGATCGCCGAGGGCGGCCCCTACCCCTACGCGCAGGACGGGGTCGTCTTCCAGAACCGGGAGGGCGTCCTGCGCACGCAGCCGTCGGGTTACTACCACGAGTACACGGTCAAGACCCCCGGCTCCTCCACCCGCGGTGCCCGCCGCATCGTCACGGGCGAGGAGTACGAGGAGGACTACTACACCCCCGACCACTACGCCACGTTCGACCTGGTCGACTTCGGCTGCTGACCCACCGGTGCCGGGGGCCGCGGGTCAGCCGGGCCTGCGGCTCTCGGCGGCGGCGAACAGGGCCAGCGCCAGCACGATCAACGCGATGCTCGCGTAGATCCGGTAGCCGTCGAGGACGCCCCACCGCAGGGTGATGCCCCAGCGCAGCCTGCCCGTGATCTCGTACACCAGACCGCCCGTGCCCTGCACCAGGGCGAGAAACCCGAGGAACTCCAGCAAACGCTTCATGGCACGACTCTCGCCCCGCGGCCTCCCCCCAGCCATCGGCCACGGGGCGAGCGCACGGTGCCGAAAGGCCGCGCCCCGGTCGGCGGCCGGCCGACGAAAGTCCGCCACGGTGCGACTTTGGTCGACGATCCCGGTCGTCCGGTAGGCGATCGCGGGCACGGGACGACGACACCGCGCCATCGGTGCGTAGATTTGCCGACCGTGAGCGAAGACGAACGGGCGCGGGCGCCGCATGAGTTCGCGGGACGCCGCTGGCTGTTCCCGTCCGCACTGGTCCACGAACTGGACCCGGACGCCGCGGCCTCCGGCCGGCGGCCACGGCGCACCGCGCGCGACTGGGTGGTCGACTTCTTCTGCTTCCTGCTGGCCGTGTTGATCGGCCTGCTCAGCGCGGACACCCTGCGGCACGAGGACCTACCGGACGGCTACGCCGCTCTGGACCAGGTGCTCGGCGCGCTCGCCTGCGGCGCGGTGTGGCTGCGGCGCCGGTGGCCGGTCGGCCTCGCCGTGGCGATGGTGCCGGTCGCCTTCCTGTCGAACACCGCGGGCGGCGCGGGCGTGGTCGCCCTGTTCACGCTCGCCGTGCACCGGCCCCTCCGGTACGTGGCCTGGGTGGGCGGGGCGTCCGCGGCGCTGCTCCCGGTCTTCTTCTGGCTGCGGCCCGATCCCGACGTGCCCTACGCCGGGGCGGTCGCCTCGGGCGTGCTGCTCACCGCCGCGATGGTCGGCTGGGGCATGTTCGTACGGTCCAAACGGCAGCTCATGCTGAGCCTGCGCGACCGCGCCCGGCACGCGGAGACCGAGGCCCGGCTGCGGGCCGAGCAGGCGCAGCGGCTGGCCCGCGAGGCCATCGCCCGCGAGATGCACGACGTGCTCGCCCACCGGCTCACCCTGCTGAGCGTGCACGCGGGTGCCCTGGAGTTCCGGCCCGACGCGCCCCGCGAGGAGGTCGCGCGGGCCGCCGGGGTGATCCGGGAGAGCGCCCACGAGGCGCTGCAGGATCTGCGGGAGATCATCGGGGTGCTGCGGGCCGGCGAGGCCGACGAGCCGTCCGGCGGGCGTCCCCAGCCGACGCTGGCCGCGCTGCACGCCCTGGTCGCCGAGTGCCGCGAGGCCGGCATGAAGGTCACCCTCGACCACGGCGTCGCCGACCCGGCCGCCGTCCCCGCCTCCGTCGGCCGCACCGCCTACCGCATCGCCCAGGAGGCCCTGACCAACGCCCGCAAACACGCCCCCGGCACCGAGGTCACGGTCCGCCTCGCCGGCACCCCCGGCGACGGCCTGACGGTCACGGTCACCCATCCCGCCCCACCCGCCGAGGCGCCCCCCGTCCCCGGCTCCGGCCAGGGCCTGATCGGTCTCACGGAACGCGCCACGCTGGCCGGGGGACACCTGCGCCACGGCACACGCCCCGACGGGGGCTTCGAGGTACGGGGGTGGCTGCCGTGGCCCCGCACCTGAGCCCGGCCCGCACCGGACACCGTCCGGGAGGCGGCCCTGGGCCGTTGCCCCCGTCCCGCGTCCCCGCCCGTGATTACGTAACCCCATGACTGCGACGCCGATCAGACTCCTCCTCGTGGACGACGACCCCCTCGTACGCGCCGGCCTGGCGCTGATGATCGGAGGGGCCGAGGGCATCGAGATCGTCGGGGAGGCCGCCGACGGTGCGCAGGCCGAGGAACTCGTGCGGCGGACCCGGCCGGACGTGGTGCTGATGGACATCAGGATGCCGTCGGTGGACGGGATCACCGCGACCCGGCGGCTGCGCGCGCGGCCGGACGCGCCGCAGGTCGTGGTGCTGACCACCTTCCACGCCGACGAACAGGTGCTGCACGCCCTGCGCGCCGGCGCCGCCGGCTTCGTGCTCAAGGACACCCCGCCCGCCGACATCGTCGACGCCGTCCGCCGGGTCGCGGCCGGCGACCCGGTCCTGTCGCCCGCCGTCACCCGGCAGCTCATGCGGCACGCGGCCGGCAGCGCCGCCGACTCCCGGCAGACCCGCGCGCGCGAACGGCTCGCCGTCCTCAACGACCGCGAACGCGAGGTCGCCGTCGCCGTCGGCCGCGGCCTCGCCAACGCCGCGATCGCCGCGGAACTCTTCGTCAGCGTGGCCACCGTCAAGGCCCACGTCTCCCGCATCCTCGCCAAACTCGGCCTCGACAACCGCGTCCAGATCGCCCTGCTCGCCTACGACGCGGGACTTCTCCAGGACGGGCACTGAACCGGCGCCGCAGACGTTGACCCTGCACCGGGACGTACCCGGTGTGCCTCGGGGGAGTCCGGAAGGGGAGCGATGGACAGGCGACACGTGGTCGATCTGGGGGAGTTCGGGGAGGCGTTCCGCCGGGATCCCCATCCGGTGTACGCCCGGCTGCGCGAGCGGGGCCCCGTGCACCGGATCCGGATGTCGGGAGCGGACGAGGACTACGAGAGCTGGCTCGTCGTGGGGTACGAGGAGGCCCGCGCCGCCCTGGCCGACCCGCGGCTGGCCAAGGACGGCAGCAAGATCGGCACGACCCCGCTGGACGAGCAGCTGATCGGCAAGTACCTGCTGGCCGCCGACCCGCCCCAGCACACCCGGCTGCGCGGCCTCGTCGCGCGCGCGTTCACGATGCGCCGGGTGGAGCAGCTGCGCCCCCGCATCCAGCAGATCACCGACCAACTGCTCGACGAGATGCTGCCGCACGGCCGCGCCGACCTCATCGAGTACCTCGCCTACCCGCTGCCCCTCACCGTCATCTGCGAGCTGCTCGGCGTCCCCGAGGTGGACCGCACGGAGTTCCGGAAGATCTCCACGGGAGTGGTCGCACCGGCCGACGCGGAGACCGAGCGTGAAGCGGTGGTCCGCCTCGGCGAGTACCTCACCGAGCTGATCGAGGACAAGCGCTGCGCGGGACCCTCCGGCGACCTGCTGAGCGACCTGATCCGCACCACCGCCGAGGACGGCGACCGGCTCTCCGCGAGCGAGCTGCGCGGCATGGCCTTCCTGCTCCTCATAGCCGGCCACGAGACCACGGTGAACCTGATCGGCAACGCCGTTCTCGCCCTGCTCACCCACCCCGCGCAACTGGCCGCCCTGCGCGCCGACACGACCCTCCTGGACGGCGCGGTGGAGGAGGCGCTGCGCTGGGAGGGCCCGGTGGAGAACGCCACGTTCCGGTACGCCGCCGAGCCCCTGGAGATCGGCGGCACGGCGATCGCGCAGGGCGACCACGTGCTGATCGGCCTCACCGCCGCCGACCGCGACACCGCCCGGTACGCCGTGCCGGACACCTTCGACATCCGCCGCGACACCCGCGGCCACCTCGCCTTCGGCCACGGCATCCACTACTGCCTCGGCGCACCCCTGGCCCGTCTGGAGGGCCGTATCGCGATCGGCACCCTCCTGGAGCGGGCTCCCGGGCTCGCCCTGGACGGCGAGCCGGGGGAGTGGCTGCCCGGCCTGCTGATGCGCGGCGTGCGCAGCCTGCCGGTGCGCTGGTAGCGGTGCGCGGCGGCCACCCCGGCGGGGACGGCGTACGGCCCCCGGCCCTACGACGGCCCCGCGCCGCCGCCCGGGATCTCCGCGAGCGGCACCGGGCGCCGCTCGCGGCGGGAGCGTTCGCAGGCCTCGGCGATCCGCAGCGCCTGCAACGCCTCCCGGCCGTCGCAGGGGTTGGCCCGCTCGCCGCGCACGACCTCCACGAAGGCGTTCAGCTCGGCCTCGTACGCGGGCCCGAACCGTTCCAGGAACCCCGTCCACGGCTTGTCCGCGGGCGGCGGCCCGCTCGGCTCGGTGGACGCGAGGGGCGTACGGTCGTCCAGGCCCACCACCGCCGTGTCCCGCTCCCCGGCCAGCTCCATGCGGACGTCGTACCCGGCGCCGTTCAGCCGGGTCGCCGTCGCCGTGGCCAGGGTGCCGTCGTCCAGCGTGAGCAGCGCCGCGCCCGTGTCCACGTCCCCGGCCTCCCGGAACATCGCGGGACCGCCGTCCGAGCCGGTGGCGTACACGTCGGCCACCTCCCGGCCGGTCACCCAGCGCAGCACGTCGAAGTCGTGGATCAGCGTGTCCCGGAACAGCCCGCCGGACAGCGGCAGCCACTCGGCCGGGGGAGGGGACTGGTCGCAGGTCATGGCCCGCACGGTGTGCAGCCGGCCGAGCCGGCCGCTGCGCACGGCCTCCCGGGCGCCGGCGTAACCCGCGTCGAACCGCCGCTGGAAGCCCATCTGCAGGACCGTCCCGGCCGTCTCCACCTCGGCGAGCGCGTGCAGTGTGCCCGGCAGGTCCAGCGCGATCGGCTTCTCGCAGAACACCGGCAGCCCCGAACGGGCCGCCCGGCCGATGTACTCGGCGTGGGCCGCCGTCGCCGTGGTGATCACCACCGCGTCCACGCCCCAGCGGAAGATCTCGTCCACGCCCGGCGCCGCCGTCTCGCCCAGCCGGTGCGCCAGCTCCTGCGCCCGCGCCGGCTCCGCGTCCGTCAGGATCAAGGACCCCACCTCGCGGTGACGGCTGAGCGTCCTCGCGTGAAGGGTGCCGATGCGGCCCGTACCGATGACCCCGATGCGCATGGAAACAAAGTGAGGGCGGACCCCGTACCCTGTCAATGTGTATGTCCGGACAATCGGACTACACAACTTCCCGTCAACCAGGCACGGGGCTACGCTCGGGCCCGTGCCGAAACCAGATGTGGACCCGACCGTGTCGCTCGACCTCCGTGTGGACCGTAGCTCCCCGGTGCCCCTGTACTTCCAGCTGTCCCAGCAGCTGGAGGCCGCCATCGAGCAGGGCAGCCTCACCCCGGGCAGCCTGCTGGGCAACGAGATCGAGCTGGCCGCGCGGCTCGGCCTGTCCCGGCCGACCGTCCGGCAGGCCATCCAGTCCCTCGTCGACAAGGGGCTCCTCGTCCGGCGCCGGGGCGTGGGCACCCAGGTCGTGCACAGCCAGGTCAAACGCCCCCTGGAACTGAGCAGCCTCTACGACGACCTGGAGGCGGCCGGCCAGCGCCCCGCGACGAAGGTCCTGGTCAACACGGTCGTCCCGGCCTCCGCCGCGGTCGCCGCCGCGCTCGGCGTCACCGAGGGCGGCGACGTCCACCGCATCGAGCGGCTCCGCCTCGCGCACGGCGAACCGATGGCGTACCTGATCAACCACCTGCCCCCGGGCCTGCTCGACCTCGGCACCGACCAGCTGGAGGCCACCGGCCTGTACCGGCTGATGCGCTCGGCCGGGATCACCCTGCACAGCGCCCGCCAGTCCATCGGCGCACGCGGGGCCACGGCCGCCGAGGCCGAGCGGCTCGGCGAGGCCGAGGGCGCCCCGCTGCTGACCATGCAGCGCACCACCTTCGACGACACCGGCCGCGCCGTGGAGTTCGGCGACCACACCTACCGGCCGAGCCGCTACTCCTTCGAGTTCCAGCTGCTCGTACGCCCCTGATCGGCCGACCGTCTTCGTCGCAATGTCCGGACAATGCGACCCGAGTGGGCTGCCCGGTCATGTCATGGGTGTTCCCCGTGTTCGATACTGGAGCGTTTGGGGCCGCTGATGCGATCGACGGCCCCTTGCGTCTGTACGAACACGGCAAGAAGGGCACGGCCTCGTGGCACGGTTTCGGACCTGGGTAGGCATAGCGCTGGCGGGGGCACTCTCCGTGTCCCTGGCGGGGTGCAGCAGCACCGGCGGCAAGCGGGCGGAGGACGCCCGCAAGGCCGCCGCCGCCCAGGGCAGGGCGGCGGTGAACACCCCCCGCTGGACCTTCGCGATGATCACCCACTCCGGGGACGGCGACACCTTCTGGGACATCGTGCAGAGCGGTGCGAAGCAGGCCGCCGTCAAGGACAACATCAACTTCCTGTACTCGCACGACGACGAGGCCCAGCAGCAGGCCCAGCTGGTGGACGCGGCCGTGGACAAGAAGGTCGACGGCATCATCGTCACCCTCGCCAAGCCGGACGCCCTGAAGGCCGCCGTGGCCCGCGCGGAGAAGGCCGGCATCCCGGTGATCACGGTGAACTCCGGCTCCGCGGAGTCCAAGGCGTTCGGCGCCCTCACCCACATCGGCCAGGACGAGACCGTCGCCGGCGAGGCGGTCGGCGACGAGCTGAACGAGCGCGGCAGGAAGAAGGCCCTGTGCGTGCTGCACGAGCAGGGCAACGTCGGCCACGAGCAGCGCTGCGACGGTGTCGCCGAAACCTTCCGCGGCACGCTGCGCAAGCTCTACGTCAACGGCACCAACATGCCCGACGTGCAGTCCGCGATCGAGGCCAAGCTCCAGGCCGACCGGTCCATCGACTCCGTCGTCACCCTCGGCGCGCCCTACGCCGACACCGCCGTGAAGGCGCGGACGGACGCGGGCAGCAAGGCCGAGATCGACACCTTCGACCTGAACGCCAAGGTCGCGGCCTCGCTGGAGGACGGCACCCTCGGCTTCGCCGTGGACCAGCAGCCGTACCTCCAGGGCTACCAGGCCGTCGACCTGCTGTGGCTGTACAAGTACAACGGGGATGTCCTCGGCGGCGGCAAGCCGGTCCTGACCGGCCCGCAGATCGTCACCAAGGACCAGGCGTCCGCGCTGGCGGAGTACACCGAGCGGGGCACCCGATGAGCGCGGTCACGGACGAGAACCTGCGTGACGAAAGGATTCTGCAGACCTCTCCGCTGCGGAAGCTGCTCACCCGCCCGGAACTCGGCTCGGTCGTCGGCGCCCTCGCCGTCTTCGTCTTCTTCGCCGTCGCCGCCGACGGCTTCCTGCGTGCCACCAGCCTCAGCACGGTCCTCTACGCCTCCTCGACCATCGGCATCATGGCCGTACCCGTGGCCCTGCTGATGATCGGCGGCGAGTTCGACCTCTCGGCGGGCGTCCTGGTGACCTCGTCCGCGCTGGTCTCCTCGATGTTCAGCTACCAGATGACCGCGAACACCTGGGTCGGCGTGGGCGTGTCCCTGCTGGCCACCCTCGCGATCGGCGCCTTCAACGGCTTCATGCTCACCCGCACCAAGCTGCCCAGCTTCATCATCACGCTGGGCACCTTCCTGATGCTGACCGGCATGAACCTCGGCTTCACCAAGCTGATCGACGGCACGGTCTCCACCAAGACCATCGCCGACATGGAGGGCTTCCCCAGCGCCCACGCCGTCTTCGCCTCGACGATCCGCGTCGCCGGCGTCGACGTCAAGGTCACCATCCTGTGGTGGCTGGGCCTGGTCGCCCTGGCCTCCTGGATCCTGCTGCGCACCCGCACCGGAAACTGGATCTTCGCCGTCGGCGGCAACGAGGACGCGGCCCGCGCGGTCGGCGTCCCGGTCGCCAGGACCAAGATCGGCCTCTACATGGGCGTCGCGTTCGGCGCCTGGATCTCCGGCCAGCACCTGCTGTTCTCGTTCGACGCCGTCCAGTCCGGCGAAGGCGTCGGCAACGAACTGATCTACATCATCGCGGCCGTCATCGGCGGCTGCCTGATCACCGGCGGCCACGGCAGCGCGATCGGCTCCGCCGTGGGCGCCCTGCTGTTCGGCATGACCAGCAAGGGCATCGTCTTCGCCGAGTGGAACCCCGACTGGTTCAAGTTTTTCCTCGGAGCGATGCTGCTCCTCGCGACCCTGCTCAACGCCTGGGTCCGCAAGCGCGCGGAGGCGACCAAGTGACACTCGTGGAGCTGACCGACGTCAGCAAGCACTACGGCACCGTCCGCGCCCTGGAAGGGGTCTCCCTGGAGGTCCGTGCGGGCGAGATCACCTGCGTCCTCGGGGACAACGGCGCGGGCAAGTCGACGCTGATCAAGATGATCGCGGGCCTGCACCGGCACGACGGCGGCACCCTGCGCATCGACGGCGAGGAGACGACCCTCTCCTCCCCGCGCGAGGCCCTGGACCGGGGCATCGCCACGGTCTACCAGGACCTGGCCGTCGTCCCGCTCATGCCGGTCTGGCGCAACTTCTTCCTCGGCTCCGAGCCCCGCAAGGGCGCCGGCCCCTTCAAGCGCCTCGACACCGATCTGATGCGCCGCACCACCCGCGAGGCGCTGCTCCGCATGGGCATCGACCTCCGGGACGTCGACCAGCCCATCGGCACGCTGTCGGGCGGTGAGCGCCAGTGTGTCGCCATCGCGAGGGCGGTCCACTTCGGTGCGAAGGTCCTGGTCCTGGACGAGCCGACGGCGGCACTGGGGGTGAAGCAGTCCGGTGTGGTCCTGAAATATGTGGCGGCGGCACGGGACGAGGGCCTGGGCGTTGTCTTGATCACCCACAATCCGCATCACGCGTATCTGGTGGGTGACAGGTTTGTGCTGCTGAGGAGGGGCGCGATGGTGGGCAACTACACACGGGACGACATCACGCTGGACGCATTGACCCAGCAGATGGCCGGCGGCTCCGACCTGGACGCTCTGCGCCATGAACTGCGCAGGAGTTGAGGGGCGCGGGACCGTGTCGGGGTGCGGCTCCGCCGCGTGGGCGCGAGCAACCACAACGCACCTGCACCCGCCGTCGGACGCGCACTCCTCCCCCCTGCCCCGCGCAGCACCCGGCGTGAGCGTGCGGCACAATCAAGGCCGATGAGCACCTACCGCGACCTCACCGCCCCCATCGGCTCCCGCCGAGCCCCGGTCCTGCGCACCGTGGGCACACGAGAGCGCCGGTCACACCTGACCGCACCCCGTGTGCCCACCGTCGGCATCGACATCGGCGGCACCAAGGTCATGGCAGGCGTCGTGGACGCCGACGGCAACATCCTGGAGAAGCTCCGCACGGAGACCCCGGACAAGTCCAAGAGCCCCAAGGTCGTCGAGGACACCATCGTCGAGCTGGTGCTGGACCTGTCCGACCGGCACGACGTGCACGCGGTCGGCATCGGCGCCGCCGGCTGGGTCGACGCCGACCGCAACCGGGTCCTGTTCGCCCCCCACCTGTCCTGGCGCAACGAACCCCTGCGCGACCGCATCGCCGGCCGACTCGCCGTGCCGGTCCTGGTGGACAACGACGCCAACACCGCCGCCTGGGCCGAGTGGCGCTTCGGCGCCGGCCGCGGCGAGGACCACCTGGTCATGATCACCCTCGGCACCGGCATCGGCGGCGCCATCCTGGAGGACGGCCAGGTCAAGCGGGGCAAGTTCGGGGTCGCCGGGGAGTTCGGCCACATGCAGGTCGTGCCCGGCGGGCACCGCTGCCCGTGCGGCAACCGCGGCTGCTGGGAGCAGTACAGCTCCGGCAACGCACTGGTGCGCGAGGCGCGCGAGCTGGCTGCCGCCGACTCGCCGGTGGCCTACGGGATCATCGAGCACGTCAAGGGCAACATCCACGAGATCACCGGCCCGATGATCACCGAGCTGGCCCGCGAGGGCGACGCGATGTGCATCGAGCTGCTCCAGGACATCGGCCAGTGGCTCGGCGTCGGCATCGCCAACCTCGCCGCCGCCCTCGACCCCTCCTGCTTCGTGATCGGCGGCGGCGTCTCGGCCGCCGACGACCTGCTCATCGGCCCGGCCCGGGACGCCTTCAAGCGCCACCTCACCGGCCGCGGCTACCGGCCCGAGGCCCGCATCACCCGCGCCCAGCTCGGCCCCGAGGCGGGCATGGTGGGCGCCGCCGACCTGGCCCGGCTGGTCGCCCGCCGGTTCCGCCGGGCCAAGCGGCGCCGCGTGGAGCGCTACGAGCGCTACGAGCGGTACGTCCAGTCCTGCCGCGACCAGGACAGCGCATGACGCCGTCGCTGCCCCACCAGGGCGGCCCGCGGGACGAGCCCCGGCGGCCCGCCGAGGACTCCCGGCACAAGGCCCGGCGCCGGGCGCTCACCCTGCTGATCATCGTCCTGCTCATCGGCGTCCCGGCCGGCTACCTGGTGATCTCCGCGAACCAGAGCCGCAACAGCGGCAAGGACAAGGAGGCGAAGTACTCGGCCACCGGCCTCACCCCGGACTGGCCCTCGAAGGTGCAGCGCCGCCTGTACCAGGTGACCGTCCCGCACCCCGCCGACGACATCGCCTCCTACGAGACGAACAACTGGAAGACCAGCCGCCTCTACGTCCAGTTCCGCACCAATCCCGCGGGCCTGGACAGCTTCCTGGAGGCCATGGGCGTCCGCCGGGAGCAGCTGAAGAAGGACGAGATCGCCGTCGGTGAACGGGACCGGAAGGTCAGCGGCTGGACCTTCGGCGGACCGGGCCCCTGGTGGGGCCTGACCCACGAGCAGAAGAACCCGGCGCCCACCCAGGACGTGGTCGTCAACCTGTCCGACCCCGAGCATCCGATGGTGTTCGTGGTCTCCCGCACGGTGCCGTAGCCCCGGGACCGCACCGGCCCCGGAGCCGACTGTCAGACCCCGCCCGTAGAGTCGGAGACAGTCTGATCCGACACACCGGCGGGAGGTGGCAGGACGTATGGGCGGCACGGCTGCGGTGGCCGAGCGCACGGGCAGTTCCCCGACGCCCGGGACGGGGACGGAGACCGGGCACCCGGTCCCGCTGCGCCTCGCGTCCGTCTACCTGCCCGCGGCCCTGCCGCGCGAGGGCCGCCTCGCCTTCTGGTCCCCGGACGGCGACCCGCTGCCCGCCGGCACCGGGCGCGCCCCGCAGGAGCTGACGGTCGTACGCCCCCATGGCGCCGGTGTGCGCCGCCGCCAGGTGCCCGCGCTGACCCTGCCGCTCGCCGAGGCCCTGCCGCTGCTGGTCCGCGCCCGGCGCGACCCGGCCGCCCACCCGGCCACGGCCTGCTGGGGCGCCGCCGCCCTGCACGCGCTGCGGCTCGCCGCCCGCGGCCGGCTGCTGCCCGGCCTCACCCCGGGCGGCCACGACGCCTGGCGGGCCGGCCCGCTGGAGCCCGACGACATCGCCCACCTGCGTGCCATCGCCGCCGCCCTGCCGCCCGAGGGCCACGCCGTGCCCCTCCCCGGGCCGGGCCCGCTGTGCCTGCCCGAGCCGGAGGCCCTGGTCCGCTCCTTCCTGGACGCGGTCGCCGACACCCTGCCCCGCACGCCCGCCGCCCCCTACACCGCCGGCCGGCCCTTCGCCGCCCGCGAGCCCCAGGCCCTGCCCGAGGCGCACGCCTGGGCGGCCGAGGTCGCCGCCGGGATGGACGCGGGGGTGCGGATCTCGCTCCGCCTGGACCTGTCCGCGTACGACGTCTTCGACGCCGGCGCGCACGAGGGGACGCGCGCCGCGGGGGCGGCGATCGTGCAGGTGCACAGCCTCGCCGACCCCACCCTGGTGGCCGACGCGGCGGCCCTGTGGACGGGCGACGCGGACCCGGCGTTCGGGCCCCGCGCGCGCGTGGACGCGGCCCTCGCCGTCCGGCGCGCCGCCCGCGTGTGGCCGCCCCTGGACCGCCTCGCCGAACAGGACGTGCCCGACGTCCTCACCCTGTCCGAGGAGGAGCTCGGCGAGCTGCTCGGCGTGGCGGCGAGCCGGCTGGCCGCCGCCGGGGTCGCCGTCCACTGGCCCCGCGACCTCGCCCGCGACCTGACCGCCACCGCGGTGGTCCGCCCGGCGCCCGGCTCGGCGACCGACGGCACCGGCTTCTTCGAGAGCGAGGAGCTGCTCCGGTTCCGCTGGCAGCTGGCGCTCGGCGGCGATCCGCTGAGCGAGGCCGAGATGGACACCCTCGCCGAGGCCCACCGCCCGGTCGTACGGCTCCGGGACCGCTGGGTGCTGGTCGACCCGGCCCTCGTCCGCAAGGCCCGCAAACGCGAACTCGGTCTGCTCGACCCCGTCGACGCGCTGTCCGTCGCCCTCACCGGCACCGCCGAGGTCGACGGCGAGACCGTCGAGGCCGTCCCCGCCGGAGCGCTGGCCGCCCTCCGCGACCGCCTCACCGCGGGCCTGCGCCCCGCCGAGCCGCCGCCCGGACTCGCCGCCACCCTCCGCGACTACCAGCTGCGCGGCCTGGCCTGGCTGGACCTGATGACCTCCCTCGGCCTCGGCGGCTGCCTCGCCGACGACATGGGCCTCGGCAAGACCGTCACCCTCATCGCCCTGCACCTCAAGCGGGCGCGCACCGAGCCGACCCTCGTGGTCTGCCCGGCCTCCCTGCTCGGCAACTGGCAGCGGGAGATCACCCGGTTCGCGCCCGGCGTCCCCGTCCGCCGCTTCCACGGCCAGGACCGCAGCCTGGACGGACTGGAGGGCGGCTTCGTGCTCACCACGTACGGCACCATGCGCTCCGCCGCGGCCCGCCTCGCCGGACAGCGCTGGGGCATGGTCGTCGCCGACGAGGCCCAGCACGTGAAGAACCCCTACTCGGCCACCGCCAAGGCGCTGCGCACCATCCCGGCCCCCGCGCGCGTGGCGCTCACCGGCACCCCGGTGGAGAACAACCTCTCCGAGCTGTGGGCGCTGCTCGACTGGACCACCCCCGGGCTCCTCGGCCCGCTGAAGTCCTTCCGCGCCCGGCACGCACGGGCGGTGGAGAACGGGGAGGACGCAGAGGCGGTCGAGCGCCTGGCCCGCCTGGTCCGGCCGTTCCTCCTGCGCCGCAAGAAGTCCGACCCAGGCATCGTCCCCGAGCTGCCGCCCAAGACCGAGACGGACCACCCGGTGCCGCTCACCCGCGAACAGGCCGCGCTGTACGAGGCGGTGGTGCGCGAGTCGATGCTGGCCATCGAGACCGCCGAGGGCATCGCCCGCCGGGGCCTGGTCCTGAAGCTGCTGGGCGCGCTGAAGCAGATCTGCGACCACCCGGCGCTGTATCTGAAGGAGGAGGCCCACCCCGACCGGCTCGCCGCCCGCTCCGGCAAACTCGCCCTGCTGGACGAGCTGCTGGACACCCTGCTCGCCGAGGACGGCTCGGCGCTCGTCTTCACCCAGTACGTCGGCATGGCCCGCCTCATCACCGCCCACCTGTCCGCCCGCGCGATCCCGGTGGACCTGCTGCACGGCGGCACCCCCGTCCCGGAGCGCGAGCGCATGGTGGACCGCTTCCAGAACGGCGAGACCCCGGTCCTGGTGCTGTCCCTGAAGGCCGCCGGCACCGGCCTCAACCTCACCCGCGCGGGCCACGTCGTCCACTTCGACCGCTGGTGGAACCCGGCCGTCGAGGAACAGGCCACCGACCGCGCCTACCGCATCGGGCAGACCCAGCCGGTCCAGGTGCACCGCCTGGTCACCGAGGGCACGGTGGAGGACCGGATCGCCGAGATGCTCGCCGCCAAACGCGCCCTGGCCGACGCCGTCCTCGGTTCCGGCGAGGCCGCCCTCACCGAGCTGACGGACCGTGAGCTGTCCGACCTCGTCTCCCTGCGGAGGACGCCATGACGGGCACCGACCGTCCCCGCCCCGGCGACGCCGCCCGCCAGGCCCTGCGCGCCGCCCGGGAACGGGCCGAGTCCGACCCGGATCCCGGCGAGGGCCAGGCAGCGCAAGACCCGGCCGCGGAGGAGACGGCGCACGCCGACGGCACCGACGGCACCGAGCCGAGGCCGGGTGACGTGGCACGGGCGGCGCTCAGGTCCGCCGCGGCCGACCCGGCAACGGGCGAAGGCCCCGACGAGGCCGTACGTCCCGCTCCGGAATCCGGCTCCGGCCGTGCCGCGGGCGGGCGCCCCGGTGATGTGGCGCGGGAGGCACTGCGCGCCGCCCGGCGGGAAGCCCTGCGCGCGGAGGCGGCGGAGCCTCGGCGCGAGCACCGGGCCCCCGCGCGTCCCGGCCCCGCGGCGCCGCGCACCCCGTCCGCGCCCGCGGAGGAGTCCCAGGCCGCCAAGGCCAGGGCCGTCCAGGACATGCGGCACTACTTGGCGACCGCCTTCCGCATGCCCACGTGGGCGGAGACCCCCGACGAGCCGGAGCAGCCGGCCCCCACCCCGCCCACGCCCGCCGAGCCGGCCCCGCCGACGCCGGTGTCAGCCCCCGCGCCCTCGCGAGGGCACGGGCCGGCCGGCCCCGCTCCCGCAGCCCCGCACGTGCCCGCCACCATGGCCACCCCCCACCGCGACAGCGAACTCCGGCGCACCTTCCCGGCGTTCGCGCCCCGCGAGGACGCCGGGGAGGACGTCCCGTTCGCCGGGACCTGGTGGGGCAATGCCTGGGTGGAGGCGCTGGAGCGGGGCGCGTTGGACGCCAAGCGGCTGGCGCGGGGGCGGGGGTACGCGGACCAGGGGCATGTGGACGCGATCACCGTCACACCGGGACTGGTGCTGGCGTACGTGCGCGGCAGCAGGCCCCGGCCCTACCGGGTGCAGGTGCGGGTGCGGACGCTGGAGGACGAGGACTGGGAGCGGTTCCTGGACGCCGCGGCCGACCGGCCGGGGCACATCGCGGCGCTGCTCGACAAGGAACTGCCCCACTCGCTCGCCGACTGCGGGGTGCCCCTGCTGCCCGGCCCCGGTGACCTCGTCCCCCGTTGCAGCTGCCCGGACTCCGGTCACCCCTGCAAGCACGCCGCCGCCCTCTGCTACCAGACGGCCCGCCTGCTCGACGCCGACCCGTTCGTGCTCCTCCTGCTGCGCGGCCGGGGCGAGAAGGAGCTGCTCGACGCGCTGTCCCGGCGCAGCGCCGCCCGTGCGGCCCGTGCCGCCCGGGAACGGCAGCCGCAGACCCTGCCCGGAATCCGGGCCACCGAGGCGCTCGCCGCGCGCGAACGCCCCCCGCTGCCCCCGCCGCTGCCGGTGCCCCCGCACCCCGAGCAGCCCCCGGCCTATCCGTCGGCGCCCGGCGGCCCGGACCCCTTCGCGCTGGACCAGCTGGCGACCGACGCCGCCGCCCGCGCCCACGCCCTGCTCGGCACCGGACGCGACCCGGTCGGCGAGCTGACGCTGTGGCAGGACGCGGTACGGCTCGCCGCGGCCCGCCCCGGCTCCGGGCTGACCGCGGCCACCCGCACGCTGTACGCCACGCTCGCCGACGCCGTCGGCCGCACCCCGGCCGAGCTCGCGCGTGCCGTCGCGGCCTGGCGGCAGGGCGGCCCGGCGGGGCTGGACGTCCTGGAGGAGCCGTGGGACCCGCCGGCCGGCCGTTTCGACCGGGCCCGCCCGCTGCTGCTCGCGGCCGACCTCCCGGCGTTCCGCCCCTGGCGCAACCGTCTCACCCACCCCCGCGGCCACGTCCAGCTGCGCCTGGGCCGCGACGGCCTGTGGTACGCCTACGAGTCGGAGCCCGGCCGGGACGACTGGTGGCCCCGCGGCACCCCGGACCTCGACCCGGTGGGCGCGCTGACCGGGCTCGGCATACCGGAGGACTGCCTCTGAACGCCGGGTCGGCCGTCCTGCGCGTACCGGTTGCGGGGAGCTGGCAGGCCCAGCCGGGCCCGCAGGGTCCCGGTGCCGTACGTGCCGCGGAACGCGTCGCGGCGCTGCAGTTCCGGCACCAGCCGCCGGGTGATCGCGGTGAGGTCGTGCGGCAGCGCGCCGGGGCGCAGGCGGAAGCCGTCGAGTCCGGCCGTGCGCCAGTCGAGCAGCAGGTCGGCCAGCTCGCCGGGGGTGCCCGTGAAGACGGCGGCGTCCGAGGTGTACGCGGCGCCGTCCAGCGCGTCCAGGCGCTCCTTGCGGCGGGCGGCGGCGCCGGGCTCGTCGTCCAGGAAGACGACCAGGTCCGCGAACCGGCGCAGCGGCCGGTCCCGCAGGTCCCTGCCGACCCGGTCGACGGCCTCGTCCACCTGCGCGAGGATCGCCTTGGCGCCCGTACGGTCGCGGGGCGTGACGAAGACGACGTCGCAGCCGCGCGCCGCGAACTCGTACGGCGTCGAGGCGTGCGCGAGGCTCGCCACCACCGGCTGGCCCTGCGGCGGGCGCGGGGTGATCGAGGGGCCCTTGACGCTGAAGTACGGGCCCTCGAAGTCGATGTGGTGCAGCTTGTCGCGGTCGAGGAAGCGGCCCGTGGCCGTGTCCCGTATCTCCGCGTCGTCCTCCCAGCTGTCCCACAGCCGCCGTGCCACCTCCACCACGTCGGTGGCCTCGGCGAACAGCGGACGCAGCCGCCTGGCGATCAGTTCGGGGTCGCGTACGTCGTCGTCGGTCAGCTGCGGGGTGGTACGGCGGCCGAAGTGGGCGGCGTCGGCGGCGCGTGAGGCGATCTGCGGACGCCAGCCGGCCCGGCCCTCGCTGACATGGTCGAGGGTGGCGATACCCACGGCGACGTGGAACGGCTCGGTGTGGGTGACGTTGACCGTGGGGACCAGGCCGATGTGCGTGGTGAGCAGGGCCAGGTGGGAGGCGAGCAGGACCGCGTCCAGGCTGCCGCGGACCTGGTCGGTCCGGTCGTCGGGGCGGTGCGGCGCGGCCGACTGCGGGCCGAGGGCGTCCTCGAAGGTGACGAGGTCGAGCAGGCCGCGTTCGGCCTCCGCGACCAGGTCCGCCCAGTACGCGGCGGTGAACAGGGCGCCGGGGCGGGCGTCCTCGGACCGCCAGGCCGCGGGGTGCCAGCCGGCGCCGTCGAGGGCGACGGCGAGGTGGAGCGGGCTGTCGTTCACGATGCCTCCCGTGCGTTCCCGGACGTGCGCTCGGCGCGCGGCTGAGGGGCGAGGCCGAGGTGGTGCCGCAGGGTCGTGCCGGTGTAGTCCGGGCGGTGGACGCCCTTCTCCTGCAGCAGGGGCACCACGCGGTCCACGAAGTCGTCCAGACCGCCGGGCGTCAGATGCGTCGCGAAGACGAACCCGTCGGCGCCGTCGCTCTGCACGAAGTGGTCGATGGCGTCGGCGACGGTGTGCGGGCTGCCGACGAAGGTCTGTCCGCCGTGCACCTCGATCATCAGCTCGCGGATGCTCAGCCCGCGTTCCTCGGCCAGGGCACGCCAGCGCCGGGCGGTCTCGGCCCGGCCGGTGCGGAACACCGAATGCCCCTTCAGGACCAGCGACTCGGGTTCCGGGTCGATGTCGGGCAGCGGCCCGTCCGGATCGTACGCGGACAGGTCACGGCCCCAGACGGCCTCCAGGTGGGCGATGGCGGTCTGCGGGCTCACCTGGGCCCGGGTGATCTCGTCGGCGTACGCCGCGGCCTCCTCGTCGGTGTCGGCGACGACGACGGTGGCGGTCGGCATGATCAGCAGGTCGGCCGGCGAGCGGCCGTACCGGGCGAGACGGCCCTTGACGTCCCGGTAGAAGGCACGGGCCTCGTCCAGGCGGTTGTACTTGCTGAAGACCACCTCGGCGTCCGAGGCCGCGAACTCACGGCCCGGGTCGGACTCCCCGGCCTGGATGATCACCGGGTGCCCCTGCGGGGCGCGCGGGGTGGTGAACCGCCCCGAGATGTCGAAGTGCTCGCCGTGGTGGGCGAACGCACCGGCCCCGGGGCGCAGGAACCGCCCGGACGCCGCGTCGGCGCGCACGTCCCCGTCGGCCCAGCTGTCCCACAGTTCGCGCGCCGTGGCCAGGAACTCGGCGGCGCGCGTGTAGCGGTCGGCCTCCGCGAGGAAGCCGCCGCGGCGGAAGTTCTCACCGGTGAAGGCGTCGAAGCTGGTCACCACGTTCCAGCCGGCCCGCCCGCCGCTGAGGTGGTCCAGGGTCGCGAGCCGGCGCGCCACCTCGTACGGCTCGTTGAACGTGGCGTTGACGGTGGCGGCGACCCCGAGACGGGTGGTGACGGCGGCCAGGGCGCTCAGCATCGTGAGGTTGTCCGGGCGGCCCGCCACGTCCAGCTCGTAGAGACTGCCCTTGTGCTCGCGCAGCCGCAGCCCCTCGGCGAGGAAGAAGAAGTCGAACTTGCCGCGCTCCGCGGTCCGTGCGAGGTCCACGAAGGAGCCGATGGCGATCTGGCTCCGGGAACGCGGGTCCGACCAGACGGTGACGTTGTGGATGCCCGGCAACTGAGCGGCGAGATGGATCTGCTTCGTCAAGATGCTCCTTCTGAAGCGCGCAGGCGTAACGGTTCTTCGCTGGACAAGAGGGGCAGGGCGAGGCCCCGGGCACGCGCGGTGGCCGGCACCGCACGTGCCCCGCGAACGGCGGGCCGGACGGTTCAGCCCGCGGACGTCTCGGGCACCTGCCCGACGTGTCCCATGCGGTAGCCGACCCCGCGCACCGTGATGATCCACCGGCTGGAGCCGAGTTTCGCCCGCAGGCTGCTCACGTGCGTGTCGATGGTGCGGCTGGTGCGCACCCAGTTGCTGCCCCAGACCTTGGCCATCAGCTCCTTCCGGGAGACCACGGAGTCCGGCCGGGCGGCCAGCGTGTAGAGCAGCTCGAACTCCGTGGCGGTCACGTCGACCACGCGGTCGCGCAGCCGTACCTCCCGCGTCCGCGGATCGATGTGCAACGGCCGCAGCGAGATGCTGTCCGCGCCCGTCGAGTGCGGCCGGGTGCGCCGCAGCACCGCCTCGATGCGCGCGCCGATCTCCCGCGGACTCCACGTCCGGAGCACACAGTCGTCCGCTCCCGCCTTGAGCGCGAGCACCCTTTCCAGTTCGTTGTCGCGGTGCGTGCTGGCGATCAGCGGAATGTCGCTTTCCGCCCGCAGCGTGCGGCACACCTCCAGTCCGTCGATGTCGGGCAGATCCAGGGAGAGCAGCACCAGATCGGCGTCGTGGTACGACCGCAGGATCCGAGCCCCCCTGTCGACGGTGTGGGCGGCGTAGCCCTGCCGGCGCAGATCGCCCACCGTGGTCTCGGCCGCAGTGGCGTCCGGCTCCACGACCAGCACTTTCTTCACGCGCCCAGGCCTTTCGCTCCGGCGCCCGCCCAGCAGCCCGCGGCTTCGGCGGGTGCCGCGGACAGCCCTGTGGCCGGCGCGGGGACAGGGCCGGGAGCGCCGTACAGCTGCTGGTAGGCGTACGCCGCCGAGACCATGGTCATGTGGTGGTGCCAGCCGGGGAAGGAACGGCCCTCGAAGTCGAGCACGCCGAAACGTTCCCCCAGTGTGTCCACGGTCGCGCGGGCGACGGTCTGACGGCGGGCCAGCGCCAGGACCTCCTCCACGCCCCGGTCCATCAGGCTGGTGATCCAGTACCGGGCGGGCTGACCGCTGTCGGCGGAGGGCTGTTCCAGGACGTGGTACGTCCGTGAGACGCCGTCCTTGGCGGCCCCGCGCTGGGACAGCCGTACCGTTCCGCCGTACACGTTCACCCGTACCGCCTTCGAACCGCCGTGTTCCAACGGGCGCATGAGCACGTGCGGTTGCCGGGCGTGCGACTCCTCCATCAGTTCTCCGACGGTGATCACCCGCGGTGCGGGACGGCCGACGAGCACGATCTGTCCGGGATCGACCTCGCACACGAAGTCCAGCTCGCGGCGGGCGAGCCCGGCCATGACCCCGCTCGCGTCGTCGCACCGCTGGGTGAGGTTGAGCACCCAGGGCGCCTTGGGCAACCGCGGTTGCGCGGCGGTGACTCCGGCGGCGAAGCCGAGCACGAACGCCCCCACGGGGCGCCCGGTCTCCGCCTCCGGTATGCGCGCCCGGCGCCGGCGCAGGTCGTCCCAGTCCCACGCCCCGTCGAGGACGAGGCTCCAGTCGACGGGGTAGCAGCGGGTGCCCGCCGACAGGAAGAGGCCCACACCACGCTGGCAGTTGATGATGCGTCCGGTCGCTTGGTCCAGGCGACGGTGCACCCCCACCGAGTGTTCACCCTGCTTCGGGATGAGGAGATCGGCGACCGTCCAGGCGTACGCCGGGCGGTGCGCCGCGACGGTCCGGCCGAGTGCGCGGCGCACCGGTTCCCAGGCCCACGTGCTGCTGTTGATGAACTGGTGCAGACCGTGCGCCGCTCCGGCGGGCAATAAACCGGCCTCGGCCATGCGCCGCGGGGTCTTCTTGCCCGGTGTGTGGATCAGTCCCCACAAGTACACCCGGGCCCAGCGGCGTTGTTCCGCGCGGTGGAGTGGATTGAATACGCTTTCAACGAACGTTTGTATGCGCTCGCGCTCCCCTGCTGCGACGCGCACTCCCAATGACGACATGTTTAACTACGCCCCCTCGCAGTCGTGTCGCCCCACAGTGACGATGTACGGGCAGCCGTACGAGGGACAAAGCTACCGGCTGCATCGCCAAATTCACGCCTCGTGCTGTCACTTTGCCATTTCGGCCGCTGACCAGCGCAAACAGGCCCGCAAGGGGGAGGGGGCCGAAACGGGACGAGGGGCTCCGGAAAGCCCCCGCACCCCGGTCGGATCCCGGAACGGGCACTGTCTGCGCTGGTCAGGGGGGCTCGGCCGGCCCTTCGGCCGATGATCACGGCCACCGGCGCAGAAGGTCCGAAAGAAAGCCGCCTGCCGTCACCCGCGTATGAACATCACATTGCGCGCCGGGCCGAGCCATTCGTTGAATAGGCGACAGTTTGCTTTTCTTTGCGGAAGTCAGCCGCCCGGGCGCCGGGCCGGGAAGCCGTGGCCGCGGGCGGCGAGCACGACGGCGAGCACCGGCAGCAGGAGCAGCAGCACCGTCCAGGGGAAGGAAGCGCTGCCTGCCGCGTCCAGCAGGACCCCGCCCAGCACACCGCCGCCGGCCATGGCCACGTTCCACAGCGTGACGAGCATCGCCTGGGCCGCATCGGCCTGTTCACCGCCCGCGTCGCCGACGGCGGTCTGCAGCAGGGTCGGCAGCCCGCCCCAGCCCAGCCCCCACAGCGCGGCGGCGACGTACACCGGGGCCCCGCCGTCGCTCAGTGCCGCGAGCAGCGCGGCGGCGGCCGCCACCAGCAGGGTGCTGGCGATCGTCAGCGAACGCAGCCGGTGCTGGATCTGGGCGCCCACGATCCAGATGCTGAGCAGCGAGGTGACACCGAAGGCGAGCAGCACCAGATCGGTCTGGCCGCCCATGTCCAGCCCGTCCAGGAAGGTGGCGATGTAGGCGTACAGGACCGTGTGCGCCAGCACGAAGACGAGCGTCACGAAGAGCACCGGACGCACTCCCGGGACCCCCAGCGCCCGCAGCATGCGCGGGCGTCCGCCGCGCTGCCGGCCCGGGTGGTCGGGCACCGCGGCGGTGATCCACAGCAGCAGCACCGCCGTGAGCGCCGTCATCGCCAGGAACGCCACGCGCCAGCCGACGGCCTGGCCGAGGAAGGTCCCCGCGGGCACGCCGAGGGAGAGCGCCACCGGGATGCCCGCCATGGCGACGGCGATCGCCCGGCCCTGCAACGGCACCGGTGCCAACCGCCGCGCGTAGCCGGCGAGCAGGGCCCACGCCAGGCCCGCGGCGACGCCGGCGAGGAAACGGGCCACCATCGTCAGGCCGTAGACGGACGACACGGCCGTGACCGTGTTGGCCGCCGCGAAGCCCGCCACGGCGGTGAGCAGCAGCCGCTTGCGCCGCCAGCCCGCGGTGGCCGCCGTCAGCGGGATGGCGGTGAGCGCGGTGCCGATCGCGTAGATGGTGACCGTCTGCCCGGTCGCGGACTCGCTCACCCGCAGGTCGTGGCTCATGTCGGGGAGCAGGCCCGCGGGCAGCGTCTCGGTCAGGCTGGTGATGAACACCGCGGTGGCGAGGGCGAGCAGGGCGAGCATCGGCAGTCTCTGCGGCGGCTCCGTGCCCTCCCGCCCGGCGGGCGGCGCGGCGCCGGAAGCGGCGGCGGTCTCGGGTGAGGCGCTCATGGGGGTCTGTACTCCGTATCGTGCTGGGGCGATGCCCGGACGTCGCAGCGGGAGAGGGGGCCCCGCCGCGCCGCCCGCCGGGCACGCCCGGCGGCCGTCCGTCCGGGGAGTACGACAGTGCGCGCGGCCACTTCGGGAAAGCTTCGGAAAAGCTTCCGGAACGGGGGCCGGAACAGGCCGATCCGGTGCCGGACCTGCCGGGAGCGTTCACGCAACGGGTACGGTGGTGCACATGCGGTTAGGGGTGCTCGGACCACTCGCGGTGTGGGACGACGAAGGGGAGCCGGTCCGGGTCGCCGAGACCAAGGTGCGGGCGCTGCTCGCGGATCTGCTCGCGCACGAGGGCGGCCCCGTCTCCGCCGACCGGCTCATCCACGACCTGTGGGGCGACCACCTCCCCGGCAACCCGGCGGGCGCGCTCCAGGCCAAGGTCTCCCAACTGCGCCGGGTGCTCGGCCGGGAGCGGCTGGTACGGCAGCCCCCGGGCTACCGGCTGCGGCTCGACCCGGCCGACGACGTGGACGTCGCACGGTTCGGCCGCCTCGTCGCCCAGGCCCGCTCCGTCACCGACCCGCGGGCGCGGGCGGCCCTGCTCACCGAGGCGCTCGGACTGTGGCGGGGGCCGGCCTACGCCGACTTCGCCGACGAGGAGTTCGCCCGGGCGGCCCGCGAGTGCCTGGCGGAACAGCGGCTGGCCGTGCTGGAGGAGCGGGCCGAGGCCCGCCTGGCGGCGGGGGACCACCTGCTGCTCGCCGGGGAGCTGGCCGCGCTGGTGGCCGAGCATCCGCTGCGGGAGCGGCTGCGGGTGGTGCAGATGCAGGCGCTGTACCGGGCCGGCCACCAGGGCGAGGCGCTCGCGTCGTACGAGGACCTGCGCACCCGCCTCGCCGACGAGCTGGGCGCCTGCCCCGGCCCCGCGGTGAGCGCACTGCACCAGGCGATGCTCCGCCAGGACCCGGCTCTGGACCCGGCCACGCCGCTGTCGACCGGTCCCGCGGTGTCTCCGGCTGGTCCCGCCCTGGCTCCGGCTGGTCCTGGTGTGGTTCCGGCTCCGGCTGGTCATGTCGTCGTCCCGGCCCCGGCGGGTCAGGACGTCGCCCCGGTTCCGGCCGATGGCGCCGGTGCTCCGGCTTCGGGCGGTCGGTCCGTGCTGCCGCCTGCCGGGGCGTCACATCCGGGGTCGCCGCACGCCGGGCCGTCGCGTGCCGGGGCGCCGTCCGCCGGGCACTTGGACGCCGGGCCGCCGCACCCTGCATCGCCGCGACCGGGGTCGCAGACTGCGGAGTCGCCGCACGCTGGGCCGTCGCCCGTCGGGTCGCCGGACGTCGAACCGTTGGGTTCCGGGTCGCAGCGCGGGTCGCGGTCTGCTGGGGCGCCCCAGGCGGGGGCGCCGGACGCCGGGTCGTCATACGCCGGGTCGTCGCCTGCCGGGTCGTCGCACCCCGGAGTGCCGCATACTGCACCGTCGCCTATCGGGCCGCCGTACGCCGGGTCGCCTTACGCCGGGCCGCTGGACGGCGAGCCGTTGGGTGCCGGGTCGCCGTACCCTGCGTCGCCGCAACCCGGGTCGCCGAACCCCGCGCTGCCGGATGCCGCGTCACCGCACCCCGCCCCGTCACCCCCTGAGCCCGCCCCCGCACCCACCACAACCACCACGCCCCCACCTCCGGCGTCCGCCCCCGCACCCACCAACCTGCCCGTCCCCCTCACCGCCCTCATCGGGCGGGGAGAGGCCCTCGCGGATCTCTCCCGGCTTCTCGGGCGGCAGCGGCTGGTGACTCTCACCGGGCCCGGCGGCGTCGGGAAGACACGGCTGGCGGTGGCTGCCGCGCAGGAGGTCGCCGGCGGGGGCGCCGGACTGCCCGACGGGGCCTGGTTCGTCGAGTTCGCGGGGGTCCGCAGCGCCGCCCCCGACGACCTCGCCGACCTCGTCGCCGCCACCCTCGGCATCCGGGACGACGCCCCCTCCGCCCCGCCCGCGACCGGCACCGGCGCCACCTCCCCCGTGCACCGGCTGACCGCCGCCCTGCGCGACCGCCGTACCCTCCTCGTGCTGGACAACTGCGAGCACGTCGTCGGGGCCGCCGCCGAACTGGTCGCGCTGCTCCTGCGCAGCGCCCCCCAGCTGCGCATCCTCACCACCAGCCAGGAACCCCTCGCCCTGGCCGGCGAGACCGTGTTCCTGGTCGAGCCGCTGCCCACCCCGGACGCCGTACGCCTGTTCACCGAGCGGGCCGCCGCCTGCGCGCCCGGCTTCCGGCTCGGCTCCGACGGGCCCGACGGCACCGGTGAGGGCGCGGCAGCCGACCACGCCGCCGTGGCCGAGATCTGCCGCCGCCTGGACGGCATCCCGCTCGCCCTGGAACTCGCGGCGACCCGCGTCCGCGCCCTCGGCGTACGGGAGCTGGCCGCCCGCCTCGGCGACCGGTTCCGGGTGCTGACCTCCGGGCAGCGGGGCGCGCCCGCCCGCCAGCAGACCCTGCGCGCGGTGATCGACTGGAGCTGGGAGCTGCTGAGCGCGCCCGAACGCCTCGTGCTGAGCCGCCTCGCCGTGCACCGCGACGGCTGCGGCCTCGACGCGGCGGAGGCGGTGTGCGCGGGCGACGGCGTGGCCCGCGGGGCGGTGCTCGACCTCGTCACCCGGCTCGTCGAGAAGTCCCTCGTCGTCGTCACGGACGGCCCGGCCGGCCCCCGGTACCGCCTCCTGGAGTCGGTCGCCGCCTACGCCACCGAGCGGTTGCGGGAGACCGCCGACGAGGCCGCGGCCCGCGAACGCCACCTGCGGCACTACCTCGCGTTCGCCGAACACGCCGAGCAGCGGCTGCGCGGTCCGCGGCAGCGGGACTGGCTGACCCGCCTGGACACCGAGGCGTGCAACCTGCGCGCCGCCCTGGACGAGGCGGTGCGCCGCGCCGCGGCGGGGCACAGCGAGGAAGCCGTACGGCTCGCCACCGCCCTGTCCTGGTGGTGGCTGCTGCGCGGCCGCCTCACCGAGGCCCGCCGCGGCCTGGCCGCCGTCCTCACCGCCACCGCAGGCCGCTGCGATCCCGAACTCGCCCTGCTGCACTGCGCTTTCGGGCTGCTGACCGGGGAGCGCACGGTGACCTGCCACGCCGACGCCGTACCCGACCCGGTGCGCCGCGCCCGGGCGCTGTGGCTCAACGCCTACGGCCGGTTCAGCGTCGGCGACCTGGACGGCAGCCGCGCCCTGAACACCCGCGCGTTGATCCACTTCGAGGCCGCGGACGAGCAGTGGGGGATCGCCGCCGCGCTCGGCCTGCGGGCGGCGCTCGCCCTGGTCCGCGGTGACCTGGACGGCCTGGCCCGTGACGGGCAGCGCAGCCGTGCCCTCTTCCGCGGCCTGGGCGACCGGTGGGGCGAACTGCAGACCGTCTCACCGCTCGCCGCGCTCGCCGAGATCAAGGGCGAGTACGAGCAGGCGGCGCACCGGCAGCACGAAGGACTCCAGATCGCCCGGGAGTTGAACCTGGAGGCCGAGGTGTCGGCCCGGCTGTCCGGGCTCGGCCGTCTCGCGCTGCTCGCCCACGACTTCGACCGCGCCCGCGCACTGCACGAGCAGGCCCGCCGTATCGCCGTCGACCAGGGCTACAAGTACGGCGAGATCCACGCCGACATGGGCCTGGCCCTCGGCGCGCGCCGCTCCGGCGACATCGACGCGGCCGAGGCGCACCTGCTGCGCATCCGCGACGCCCACGCCGACGTCTCCTCACCGGCCGGCGACCACCTGCTCCACGCCGAACTCGGATTCATCGCCGAACTCCGCGGCGACGCCGCCCGGTCCGCCGCCCACCATCTGCGCAGCCTCGGGATCGCCCACTTGCTGGACGAGCCGCGTGCCCTCGCCCTCTCCCTGGAGGGGCTCGCCGGCACGGCCGCGCTGGGCGGCGACCGGTCCGGCGCCACCTGTGCGGCCCTGCTCCTCGGCGCCGCCCACGCCGCCCGCCGCAGCGTCGGCGCGCCCCTGCCGCCCGCCGAACGCGCCGACGTCGACCGCGTCACCGCGGCGGCCCGCTCCGTCCTGGGCCGGCGCGCCTTCACCGAGGCGTTCGAGCGCGGGGCGCGGCTGAGCCCCGCCGAGGCGGAGCGCCACGCCCGCACCACCCTGGCCGGGCTGGCCGACCAGGCCGCCTGAGCCGCGCCGGGGAGGACTCAGCCGCCACCGGCGAGGGCGGCCGCGCCCAGGCCCGTCGACGCGGTGCTGATGATGCCGTCCAGGACATCGCGGGAGCGGACCAGGTCGGCGATCATCCGGTCGAGCCGGTCGCGCTCGGCGGTGAGTTCGTCGACGAGCCGGGGCGTCGCGCTCGCGCTCGGCGTGCCGTCGCCGTCGCGCATGCACGGCAGCAGCTGGGCGATCTTCTTGCTGTTCAGGCCCGCGGCGTACAGCGCCTGGATGCGGATGACCCGGTCGACGGCCCATTCGCCGTAGTCCCGGTGGCCGCCGGGGGTCCGCTCCGCCTGGAGCAGGCCCTGGGCCTCGTAGTAGCGCAGCGACCGCTCGCTCACCCCGCTGCGCCTGGCCAGTTCACCGATCCGCATGGTCCGACCCCCTGTGTCCTTCAAGGACTTGAATCTCACACCGGTGTCAGCTTTTAGCGTAGCGGTACGGCGAACACCGAACCGTCTACGGAGGAAGCATCGATGAGTGACCTGACCGGCAAAGTGGCGTTGGTGACCGGCGGCAGCCGCGGTATCGGCGCGGCGGTGGCGAAGCGGCTGGCCGACGCGGGAGCGGCGGTCGCGCTGACCTACGTCCAGGCGGAGGACCAGGCCCGCGAGGTCGCCAAGGCGATCGAGGCGGACGGCGGCCGGGCGGCGGTCGTCCGGGCCGACCTGACCCGGCCGAACGACGCAGCCGAGGCCGTGGAGCAGACCGTCCGGGAACTGGGCGGCATCGACATCCTGGTGAACAACGCGGGCTTCCTCGCCTACGGCCCGCTGGACGAGGTGACCCCCGAGTACCTGGACAAGGTGCTCGCCGCCGACGTCCGGTCGGTGTTCCTGGCCGCGCAGGCCGCCGCCCGGCACATGGGCGACGGCGGGCGGATCATCAGCATCGGCTCCTGCTTCAACGGCCGTGTCCCGGCCGGCAACTTCGTCCTCCAGGCGATGGCCAAGACCGCGCTCGTCGGTCTGACCAAGGGACTGGCCCGGGAGCTGGGGCCGCGCGGGATCACCGCCACGCTCGTGGACCCGGGCCCGATCGACACCGACATGAACCCGGCCGACGGCGACTCCGCCGAGTGGCAGGCCTCCCTCACCGCCCTCGGCCGGTACGGCGAGGTGGAGGACATCGCCGCCGCGGTGGCCTACCTGGCGGGACCGGCCGGCCGCTACATCACCGGCACCTCCCTCGCCGTGGACGGCGGCTACACCACCTGACCCGCGCCCGTCCGCCACGACGGCCCCGAACCCCAGCCCCCGCCGGCCCAGCCGGCGGGGGCTTTTTGCTTTCCGGCACACAACAAGCGGTTCCCGGAATTGTCCGAGCCGGAGAAATCATTCGCACTTCTTGCCCGGCGTGACATTCCCTGACAGCCCTTGACAGAGCTCTGACAGAGCGCGCATCACTTCTTTGCACAGGGTCGCGCAGCATGTTCGGTGTCGAAAACGAAGCAGGTTCTGGAAAAGGAGGGAACGCAATGGCTGAATCAGTGAACGAGGGAAGCCTTCCGCGGCTGCCCCGTCTGTCCGACGCGACCCTGCGCGACTCCGCCCACATGGGAGGTGTCGAATTCGGGCCGAAGGACGCCACCGTCATCGCCGAACTGCTGGTGAAGACGGGTATCGACCTGGTCGAGGTCGGCATGGTGTCCGGGCCGGACTCCAAGGACGCCGACCTGGTCCTCGCCACCCACGAGGCGATCGGCCCCGAGCGCAGCATGACGCTCGTCGTGGTGCGCGACCGCGAGCAGGTCAAGAAGGCCCTGGACGAGGCCGAACGCCTGGGCGTACGGCACATCATGTACTCCATCCCCACCTCCGAGCAGCACGCCAAGCTGAAGCTCGGCTCGCCCAGCGCCAAGTTCCTCAACGTGCTGGCGCGTTCGGCGATCTCGCAGGCCAAGGAGCGCGGCTTCCACGTCACGTTCAGCGGCGAGGACGGAGCCCGCACCCCCAAGGGGCGGCTCGTCCCCTACGTCACCGCCGGTTTCGAGGCCGGGGCCGACCGGTTCCGGCTCGCGGAGACCGTCGCGTACCTGTCGCCCTGGCAGATGGAGGAGGTCATCTCCGACCTCACCGCCATCGACGGCTCCGAGATCGAGATCCACTCGCACAACATGCTGGGCATGGCCGTCGCCAACTCCCTGGCCGCCGTGCGCGCGGGCGCGCAGTGGATCTCGGCGACCGTCGGCGGCATCGGCGAGCGCGGCGGCAACGCCCCGCTGGCCGAGCTGCTCACCTCGCTGCGCGTCATCCACGGCGACACCCGGTTCGACCTGACCCATCTCACGGAGCTGTCGCGGGTGGCCCTCAGGGGCGCCGGTCTGGGCAGCGCCTTCCAGTCCGGTCCGACGACGCCGCACGCCTTCGCCTACGAACTGCCGGGTCAGCTCAGCCACCCGGAGGCGTACGAGACCCTGCCGGCCGAACTCGTCGGCAACACCCGGGAGCTGCGCGTGCGCACCCGGCTCACGCCCGCCCTCGTCAAGTGGGCGCTCGCCGGTTCGGGCGTCGACGTCGACGTCGAGGCCTTCACCGCCTGGCTCATCGAGCGGCAGGAGCGCAGCGGCGCCCCGGTCCTGGACCAGGAGGCGGTCCGCAAGGCCGCCGTCGACTTCCAGGCCGCCTGAGCGCCGTAGAGCCCGCGCTCCGAGCACCTCTCCTTCCCCCTACCCGTCACCATGATCGGAGTTCTGTCATGAGCACCGCTGTCCTGACCGGTTCGTGCCCCGAGTGCGAGACCGACCTGACCGTGCCCGAGATGGTCGAGGGCGAGACCCTCTCCTGCCCCGAGTGCATGCTGACGCTGCGCATCGAGGCCATCGCCGACGGCCGGCTGACCCTGGAGATGGTCGAGGTCCAGCTCCGCGACTGGGGCCAGTGACATGACCAACCGAGTCGCCGTCGTCGCGGACCGGGTCGGCTGGGAGGAACGCCGGCTGATCGAGACCGCCCAGGACTTCGGCCTGAGCATCGACTGGGTCAACGACGAGTCCCTGTGCGCCGGTCACCGCGACGCCCTGTCCGTCAAGGACTACGACGCGCTGATGGTCCGCAGCCGCAGCTACACCCGCGGCGGCCTGATCGCCACCCTCGCCGAGGCCGACGGCTTGCGTGTCCTCAACACGGCCGCCGCGATCCACTCCTGCGAGAACAAGCTGGTCCTGCGCGCCGTCCTGCGCGAAGCGGGCGTCCCGGTGCCGGACTTCCGGCTCGTGCTGTCCCGGAAGGACTTCGAGAAGGCGCTCGTCGACCTGGGCGTGCCGGTCGTGCTCAAGCCGGTCTACGGCGGCATGGGCAAGCGCGTCACCCTGGTCCGCGACGCCGATCTGGCGCAGTCCGTCTACGACTACGTCGAGGACCTGGGCCACGCCTTCGAACAGGCCTGCCTGGTGGAGCCGTACCTCGGCGGCGGGTCGATCCGCTGCCTGGTCGTCGGCCGGGAGATCGTCGCCGCCGCCGAGTTCGAGAGCGCCGGCGCCGACTGGCGCAGCAACGCGGCCCTGGGCAACCAGAGCCGGGCGCTGGCCCACGACCCCGACGTGCAGAAGATCGTGGACGGCGTCGTGGACCGGCTCGGCGCCGGCATCTACGGGGTCGACCTGTTCAAGACCCCGTCCGGCTATCTCGTCAACGAGGTCAACCACGCACCCGCCTGGCGGGGAGTGGCATCGACGACCGGGGTCGACATCGCGTCGGTCGTCGTCCGTTACGTCCAGGAGACACTCGAATGATCCGTGTGGGAATCGTCGGCGCGTCCGGGCTCGCCGGCGGAGAACTCATCAGGCTGGTCACCCAGCACCCCGAGATGGAACTGACCTACCTGGGCGGCAATTCCAGCGCCGGCCGGCGGCCGGCCGAGCTGCACCCCGGGCTCCGTCTCGACCTGGGCCTGACCGTCGAGCCCGTCACGGCCGACCGCGTGGCCGAGCGGTGCGACGTGGTGTTCCTCGCCACGCCCGCCCCGGTCTCCGCCCGGATCGCCGCGGAACTCGCCGACCGCGTCCCCTGCGTCACCGACCTGAGCGGCGCCTTCCGCATCCGCACCCCGGAGCTGCACGACCGCTGGTACCCGAAGGCCGAGCGGACCACCGAGCTGGCCGACCGCTTCGTCTACGGCGTGCCGGAGCTGGTCGGTGACGCCCTGGTGGACGCCCCGCTGATCTCGGTGCCCGGCTGCTACGCCACCGCCATCACCCTCGGGCTCGCGCCGCTGACCCTCGGTCTCGGCCTGCACCTCAGCACGGTCGTCGTGGACGGCAAGAGCGGCTCCAGCGGCGGCGGCCTGCAACTGCGCGTGCCGGACCTGCACCCGCTGCGCAACGGCGCGATCGCGCCGTACGCCCCCACCGGGCACCGGCACGCCGCCGAGGTCAGCGACTTCCTGCTGCGCAGCAAGCCCGGCAGCGTCGGCTCCCTGGCCATGTCGGCGTACGGGGTGTCGCACGTGCGCGGGCTGCTCGCCAGCGTCTACGTGTACACCGACGAGCAGGTGGACCAGCGGGAACTGCAGCGCGCGTACCTCAGGTTCTACAAGGGTCACACCTTCGTACGGGTGCGGCGGCACAACGAGACGCTGATCCCGGTGCCCGACCCGCAGGCCGTGCTCGGCTCCAACTACTGCGACGTCACCGCCCTGCACGACCCGGACGCCGGCCGCATCGTCGTCCTCGCCGCCCTGGACAACCTGGTCAAGGGCGCCGCCGGGCAGGCCGTGCAAGCCGTGAACAAGCGCTTCCGCCTGCCCGAGGACACGGGCCTGACCATGCAGCCGGTGATGCCCGCATGACCGAGACCCCGACACCGCTGCCCCCGACCGTGGTGAAGCTCGGCGGCAGCTGCCTGGCCGACCTCGACGGCGGCTGGTGGGACGACCTGGCCGAGCACGGCCGTGAGCGGCCGCTGGTCCTCGTCCACGGCTGGTCCAAGCCGCTGAAGCAGCTCAGCCCCCGCTACAGCGAGCCCTCGGCGATCCTGCGCGACCGGTACGGCAACCAGAGCCGCTGGACCACGCCCGAGGTCATCGAGGACATCAAGACCGTCAGCGCCGAGCTGGGCCGGGAGGTGCTCAGGCGCCTCGAACAGAGCGGCATCGCCGCCGAGCGGCTGCTCGGCAGCGACGGCCTGGTCAGCGCCGGCGCGGGCGAACGCTGGTGGTGGAAGGACAAGCAGCTGGTCGAACTGGAGAACCTGGTCGGCCCCATCACCGGGGTGGACCCGGCGCCGCTGACCAAGCTGGAGCCGGGGCGCGCCTACCTCGTCACCCCGCTGGCCCGCAACGCCGCCGGGCAGGAGGTCAACACCGACGCCGACCGGGCCGCCGCCGCCATCGCCGGGGCCACCGGCGCCACCGACCTGATCCTCGTCACCGACGTCGCGCACCTGCTGATCGACGGCGAACCGGTGCGCGAGATCACCGCGCAGGCGGCGGCCGAGTTCCGCGACAAGGGCGCCACCGGCGGCATGCGCAAGAAGCTCCGGGCCGCGGGCGAGGCCCTGGACCGGGGAGTGGAGCGCGTCGTCATCGGCAGCGCACCCGTCACGGACCTGCTCGCCGCCCGCACCGGCACCGTCATCACGCGAACCTGAGGAGCACCCACGTGGCGAAATCCCGTGTGCTGGTCGTCAACAACCGCACACTCTCCCTGAAACAGCTCCGCGGGCGCTTCGAAGCGCTCGGCTCGGACACCGACACCGTCGAACCGGCCGCCGTGCCCGCCCGGCTCGACGGCCGCTACCAGGCCGTCGTGCTGAGCGGCACCAAGGTACGGGCCTTCGACCAGGAGTACTACAAGCCGCTCGTCGACCTCGTCATGAACGCCGACGTCCCGGTCTTCGGGATCTGCGGCGGCATGCAGATCCTCGCGGTCGCCGCCGGCGGCCGGCTGGCCGAGGGCCCGCAGCGGGTCGGCGGCTACGAGGTCCAGGTCGACAAGGAGGATCCGCTCTTCACCCATGTGAAGCCGACCGTGACGGTCTTCCACCGGCACACCCTCTACCTCCAGGAGGCCCCGGAGGGCTTCCGCTCCATCGGCCGCTCCGAGCACGCGCCCGTGGAGTTCCTGCGCTCCGACGACGGCCGCATCTACGGATCGCAGGCCCACCTGGAGTTCCGCAGCGACGGCCTGGAGATCCTGCGCGGCTTCGCACAGCTCTACCAGTGAACGCACCTCATGAACGAACAGGAGTACTCGGCACATGAGCCTTGTTGACGACACCACGCAGGACCCCGCGCTCGTCGTGCACCTGAACGGCAGCGGCGGCGCCATCAAGAGCTGGGTCGTGATCGACACGCTGGTCGACGGTCTCGCGATGGGCGGCGTGCGGATGACCCCCGGAGTGACCCGGGAGGAGGTGGCCGGCCTCGCCCGCGACATGACCCACAAGTTCACCCTCGCGGGTCTGCGCATCGGCGGCGCCAAGGGCGGCATCGTCTCCGACGGCAGCAACCGCGAGGAGACCTTCCGCACCTTCGGCCGTACCGTCAAGCCGCTGCTGCACGGCGGTATCCACCTCGGCATCGACATGGGCGTCACCCCCGCCGACCGCGCCGTGTTCTTCGACGAGGCGGGCTACGACCCGCGCTACCGGCTGGGCGCCCCGGACATGCCGATCGACTGGCGCACCTACTACGAGCCGCTCATCGACGTCACCGGGCACGGCGTCGGCGTCGCCGCCGTCACCGCCCTGGAGGCGAGCGGCCGCACCGGACCCGCCCGGGTCGTGGTGCAGGGCTTCGGCGCGGTCGGCCGCGCGGTCGCCCGGTTCCTGGAGGACCGCGGCCACGTCGTCGTGGGCGTCGCGGACGCCCAGGGCACCATCAGTGCCGACCGGCTGCCGGTGGCCGACCTGGTCGCCGTCACCGACGAGTTCGGGCTGATCGACCGCTCCCGCCTGCCGCAGCACGTCACCCTCTCCAGCGGGCCGGACGCCTGGCTCGACGTCGACGCCGACCTGCTGGTCCTCGCGGCCCAGAAGCACGCGCTGAACGCCGAGAACGCGCACCGGCTGCGCGCCGGCCTGATCGTCGAGGGCGCCAACCTCGCCTCCGACGCCGAGGCGCGGGAGAAGGCGCGGGCGGCCGGCGCCACCCTCGTGCCGGGCGTCATCGCCAACATCGGCGGCGCCGGCGCGGCGGCCCTCGCCGTCACCCGGGTCGTCCCCTTCGAGCTGGCGGCCGAGGCGCGCAAGGCGTGGGTCTTCGACTGGATCGGCGACCGGGTGCGGGAGAACACCCGGGCCCTGCTGGAGATCGCCGCCGCCCGCGCCGGCGACCCGCTGCCGGAGCTGCTGACGGTACGACGTGGAGAACTGCGATGACGACGACCCTTCCCCCCGCCCCGATACCGGCGCCGGCCCCGGCGCCGGCGGCGGACCGCGCGGCCGAGTACCGGTCGCGCGGCTGGTGGCGGGACGAGACGTTCCTCGACGACCTGCGCCGGCAGGCCCGGATCCGGCCGCGCAAGCTGGCCGTCGCCGGCCGCCGGCTGGGCGAGGCGCGTACCGACACCCTCGACTACGCCGAACTCTCCCTGCTGGCCGACCGGTTCGCCGGAGCCCTGCTCGAACTCGACGTCCGGCGGGGGGACGTCGTCGCGGTCCAGCTGCCCAACCGGTGGGAGATGGTGCCGCTGATGTACGCCTGCATGGCCGTCGGCGCCGTCATCTGTCCCATCGCGCCGGAGTGCCAGGGCGAGGAACTGCGCCACCGCCTCGAACTCACCGAGGCCCGGCTGTGCGTCACCGTCGCCGAGTGGGACGGCCGTCCGCTCGCCCGGGACGTCGCCGCGCTGCGTCCCGGACTGCCGCTGGAGAACGTGGTGGTGGTCGGCGGGCACGCACCCGAGGGCACGCTCGACTTCCACGACCACTTCGTCGCGGTGCCCTGGGAGGACACCCGCCTGGGCGACCTGGAGGGCCGCGCACTCGGGTCCGACGAGCCGTTCGTGGTGCTGTTCACCTCCGGCACGACCGGCTTCTCCAAGGGGGTCGTGCACAGCCAGAACACCGTCTACTCGGGCGTGCGCGGCTACGTGGACACCTTCCTGCTCCGCGACGACCTGGTGGCCGTCGTCACCACCCCGCTGGTGCACTACTCCGGCTTCGCCCAGGGCGTCCTCGCCGGCGTGATGCTCGGCGGGACGGTCGCCTTCCAGGACGGCAGGAACCACACCAGCCTGCTGGACCTGGCGGAGCGCTACCGGGCCACCCTGCTGTACGGCCCGCCGCCCACGCTCTTCGGCGTGGCGGCCGCCCAGCGCGCCGACCGGCACGACGTGTCCAGCCTGCGCCACACCGTCACCGGGGCCCAGCCGGTGCTGCAGGAGCTGGTGGACGAGCTGCGCGACACCTTCGACACCACCACGTACTCGGTGTGGGGCATGTCCGAGTTCGGGCCGATCACCATCAGCCGGCTCGACTACGACCAGGACTGGTCCGCGCACAGCCACGGCCGGCCGATCGACGCCATGCAGATCCGCATCGAGGGCAGCGGCGACCCCGGCGAGCGTGCCCGCGTGGGCCGGCTGCGGGTGCGCGGCGCCTCCCAGGCCCTCGGCTACTACCGCAACCAGGCCGCCTTCGACGCCGAACTGTCCGCGGACGGCTGGTTCGACACCGGTGACGTGGCGCGGGACGACGGCCGCGGCGGCATCCGTGTGCTGGGCCGGGCCAAGGACGCGATCCTGCGCGACGGGATCGTCGTCCCCATGGCCGAACTGGAGGCGATCCTCTCCGCGCACCCCAAGATCGCGGAGGCGACGCTGGTCGGGCCCACCGGCCAGGCGGACGACCCCATCGTGGCCGTCCTCGTGCCTCGCGGCGGCGGGGCCCGGCCCACGCTCCGGGAGATCCGGGAGCACCTGCTCGGCCGCGGCCAGGACCCCCGCTTCCTCCCGGACCGGCTTGACCTGGTCGAGGCACTGCCCAAGACCCTCACCGGCAAGGTCAAGAAGGCCGAACTCCGGCGCCGCCTCGCCGGAGCCTGACCCGCCCCGGCGCACCCAGCGCGGCGGCACTGCCCTCGGGCGGTGCCGCCGCGCTGTCGCGTGGACCGGGAGTCCTACGCCGGCCCGGGCTGCACGTGCGGGAGCCCGTAGCTGTCGGCGATCAGGGACAGCGAGGCGAGCCGCTCCTCCAAGCCGTGCGCGTTGGACGCGAGCATGAGTTCGTCGGCGCCCGTCCGCTTGCGCAGCTCGTCCAGCTGGTCCCGTACCGAGTCCGGTGTGCCGTGGACGGCGTTCTCCAGCCAGCCGCCGAGGACGTCCCGCTCGTACCCGGTGAACACATGCGACCTGGCCTCCTCGGGGGTCGGTACGAGCCCCGGGCGCCCGGTGCGGAACCGCACCGTGGTCAGCGCCCCGGTGAGGGCCTGGTCCCGGGCCTGCCGCTCGGTCTCCGCCGCGAACGTGAAGACGCCCACGACGGCGTAGGGCTCGGCCAGCACGGGGGAGGGCCGGAACGTCTGCCGGTACAGCTCCAGCGCGGGGATGGTGTGGTGCGCGGCGAAGTGGTGGGCGAAGGCGAAGGGCAGGCCCAGCCGGCCGGCCAGCTGGGCGCTGAACCCGGACGACCCGAGGAGCCACACCCCGGGCCGCCCGCCGGAGGGCCCCTGCACCGGGCCGGGCACGGCGTGCACCCGGCGATAGGGGTGCCCGTCGGGGAAGTCGTCGTGGAGGAAGCCGATCAGTTCGGCCACGTCGGCGGGGAAGGAGTCGCCCGTCGCCGGACCGTCGGTGCGCCGCAGCGCCCGCGCCGTCAACTGGTCGGTGCCCGGGGCGCGTCCGAGCCCGAGGTCCACCCGGCCGGGGGCCATCGCCTCCAGGGTGTTGAACTGCTCGGCGATGACCAGCGGGGCGTGGTTCGGCAGCATGACGCCCCCGGAACCGAGCCGGATCCGGGTGGTCTGGGCGGCGAGGTACGCCAGGATCACCGCGGGGCTGCTGCTGGCGATGCCGGGCATCGAGTGGTGTTCGGCGACCCAGTAGCGGCGCAAACCGCGGGCCTCGGCCAGGCGGGCGAGCCGCGCCGAGGTCTGCAGGGCCTCCCGCGTGGTGTGGCCCTCTCCGACCGCCACCAGGTCGAGAACGGACAGTGCGTCGACCATCCTTGCTGTCCCTCCGTACGTCGCGCACACGTGCGCGGTCCGTCATGAAAAAGGCCCGGGCCGGGTGTGCGGGAGCATTGCGATCCCGCACACCCGGCCCGAGCGCCTGGAGCGTCCGGCTGGGCTACTTCGGGGCCGCCGCCCCGTACCGGACCTCGTTCGCCAGCACGACCCCGTGGCTGGACACGTCGATGACCATCCGGTCGCCGTTCTCGATCCGGAACCCGTCGTGGTACGTGGCCTTGTCCGCGCCGAGGAAGAGGTAGTTGACCAGGCCCGGCCGGCGCAGCACCGGGTACGAGAACAGGTACTCGGCCATGTCCGGGATCCGGTGGAAGATGGAGTCGGCACCGCACGAGAAGCCGCCCTGCCAGGCCGCGGCACCGTCGCGCTCGATGGTGACGCTGCCGGTGACCTTCTCCGGCGGGGTGCCGAGGAACAGCCACGGCGTGATCGAGGTCTCGCACAGCTTGGCGTACGGGGTCCACGCCCACGGGTTCTTCAGGTGCAGGCCGATGTCGTTCAGGTCGTTGCCGAAGGTGTAGCCGGCGTAGTGCGGGACTCCCTGGTCGTCGTTGGCGTACACGAGGACGACCTCGGGCTCCTCCAGCAGCCACACCGGGTCGGCCGGGGTGGTCAGCGGCTCGTCGGGCAGCCGCAGCCAGGAACCGAAGCCCTTGATGTAGTAGTTCGGCGGGGTGAACTCCTCGTCCGGTTCCGGAGCGCGGTCGAACTTGGAGCGGTGCGTGCCCATGAACCCGTTGATCAGGGCGTTGTTGGAGGCGGTCGGCAGCAGCGGCGGGAGGAACCGCAGGCCGGCGTCGCCGGGGTCCACCTCGATCCGGCCGTGCTCGCCGCCCACGGCGGACCGCAGGTCCTCGGGGCCGTGACCCGCGACGAGGGCCGCCTGCAACTGCCCGTCGGCCACCGGGTACAGGGTGAGCGGGCTGCCGGGCACGGGCAGGCCGTGGCCCGCGTACCGCCGGCCCTGGTATTCGCACTCGAAGATGATGGACATGGCTGTCGGGGTCTCCTCAGGAGTGGGCGGATGGATGGGCGGCCGGGAACCCGTGGGAGCGGGCCGCGAGCACGATGGCGAGGACCGGAACCAGGAGGACCAGCACCGTCCAGGGGAAGGCGCCGGCGCCGGCGGCGTCCAGCAGGAGGCCGCCGGCGATGCCTCCGCCGGCCATCGCGACGTTCCACAGGGTCACGAGCATGGCCTGGGCCGCCTCGGCCGCCTCCCCGCCGGCCTGGCCGCCCGCGGTCTGCAGCAGGGTCGGCACCCCGCCCCAGCCCAGCCCCCACAGGGCGGCGGCCACGTAGACCAGCGCGTCGGTGCCGGAGAAGGCGCCCATGACCGCGACGGCGACACCGACCAGCAGGGTGCCGGCGACGGTCAGCGCGCGCAGGTGCCGGTGGATGAGGGCGCCGACGACCCAGATGCTGACCAGGCAGGCGACGCCGAAGACCAGCAGGACCGAGTCGACCTGGCCGCCCATGCCGATGTGGTCCAGGTAGCTGGCGATGTAGGCGTACAGAAGGGTGTGGGCCAGGACGAAGACCAGGGTGACGGTCAGCACCGCGGCGACACCCGGCACGCGCAGGGTGCTGCGCATGGGGATCTTGCCGCCGGCCGGCTGGCCGGGGTGGTCGGGCGCCACGACCGTGATCCACACGAGCAGCACCACGGTCAGGGCGGTCATCGCGAGGAAGGCGGCCTGCCAGGAGACCACCTGCCCCAGGAAGGTCCCGGCCGGGACGCCCAGCGACAGGGCGACGGGGATGCCGGCCATGGCGATCGCGATCGCGCGGCCCTCCTGGTGCGGGGCGACCATGCGGCGGGCGTAGCCGGCCAGCAGGGCCCAGGCCAGTCCGGCGGCGACACCGGCGACGAACCGGGCGACCAGGGTGAGCGGGTAGTTCACCGACAGGGCGGTGACGGTGTTGGCGACGGCGAAGCCGGCCATGGCGGTCAGCAGCAGGCGCTTGCGGCCCCATCCCGCGGTCGCGGCGGACAGCGGGATGGCCGTGAGCACCGTGCCCAGCGCGTAGATGGTCACCGTCTGGCCGGTGGCCGACTCGCTGGTGTGCAGGCTGGAACTCATGGCGGGCAGCAGCCCGGCGGGCAGGGTCTCGGTGAGACTGGTGACGAACACCGCGACGGCCAGGGCGAGCAGGGCCGCCATCGGCAGCTTCTGCTCGGCCGCCGGCGCGGTGCCGGCTGCGGGGACTGGGGTGGCGGTGCCGGTGGACGGCTCGGCGCTAGTCATGATGGGTGCCTTCGGTGTGAGGGTCGAGCCCGGCGTGGAAGGGTCCTCCCGGGACGGGAACGGCTCAGGCCCGCGGGGTGCGGGCGCCGGTGAGATCGGCCAGCGCGGAGTCGATCTGCTCAAGGTTCTTGCGGATCCACGGCAGTTCGAGCGGGTCGGCCGCCGCGAGCGCGGCGGTGCGCTGCTCGTCGTCCTCGCCGTACAGACGGCTGGTGGCGGCCCGGATCCGCAAGGGGTCGCCCTCCTCGCCGAACGCGCCGGCCGGGAGCAGGCCGATGCCGTGCCGCTCACCGAGGAACCGGACCAGGTCCGCACCGCCGTGCACGCCGTGGGCCCGGGCGAGGTGGTCCCCGAGCGGTGTGAAGTCCGGATAGAGGTAGCAGGTCGCGCGGACCGGGGCGAGCAGGGCGCCCGCGCCGGAGAACCGGCCGGCGACCGCGCGGACCACGGTCTCGTGCAGCCGGCGGCTGGCCGCCACGCGCTCGGCGACCTCCGGCGGCTCGCCGAACGCGTACGCGGCGGCGGCCTGCACCGGCGCCGGCGGACTGGACCAGATCTGGCTGGCGACCGACACGAGGCGGCCGTGCAGGGCACGCCCGGCGGCGCTGTCGGGCAGCCGGGCCACACCGGTGCGCCAGCCGCCGACCGCCAGGTTCTTGGTGAGCCCGGTGGTGACGACGGTGCGCTCCGGGGCGTGCCGGGCCGGGGACTCGGCGGGCGCCGAGGTGTCGTACACGAGGTCGCAGTAGATCTCGTCGGAGACGATGACGAGGTCCAGCTCCCGGGCCGCCGCCGCGAGCCGGCGCACCGTGCCGGGCGAGGCCACGGTGCCGGTCGGGTTGTCCGGCAGGGTCACCACCACGCACCGGGGATCCCGGCCGGCGGCCCGCGCCGCGGTGACGGCCGCGCGCAGCCGCTCCGGGTCGGGCACCCCGCCCTGTCCCGGCGCGATCGGCACGGGGACGGGACGGGCCCCCACGAGCCGGGCCTGTGCGGCGTAGCTGACCCAGCTGGGCACGGGCACGATCACGTCCCCGCCGAGCGCGAGCAGCAGCGCGAACAGCAGCGGCTTGCTGCCCGGCCCGGCCACGACGAGCCCGGGATCGGTGGCGAGACCGCGCCGGCCCCAGTACCCGGCGGCGGCGGCGCGCAGCGCCCGGCTGCCGGCCACGGGCCCGTACGCGTTCTCGTCCGCCGCGGCGGCGAGCCGCCGGCGCAGCGCGGGAAGCACGGGCAGGCCGATCTCCCCGCCGGCCATGGGCAGGACCTGTTCCCCGGCCCGTCGCCTGCGGTCCAGGGCCTCGTCGGCGGCCAGGGTCGCCGACATGGGGATGGACGGGGCATCGGACATGCTGTCACTGCCCCCAGTCGCGCAGCTGGACCTCGACCATCTCCAGGGTCAGCCGGCCGTCCGCGATGTCCTCCACGCGGAGGGTCAGCATGCACTCGGGGCAGGAGAGCGTCTCGCCCTGGACGACCGGCGGGACGGTCAGCTCGGTCTCGCACTCGGGGCAGGCGCCGGTGAGGGTGGCGCTGGACATGGATCAACTCCGTTCGGTGAGGTTCGCAACGGTCCACCACCTTCCAACGCGCCGCCGGAAAGAGTAAAGGCGGGCCGGTTAAATCTCTGTAGTGGATTGTCAAGAAGTGTCAAGACGGAAAGGAGTTGCAAGATTGGCCTGGCGGAATGTCAAGTCCGCCGGATTACCGCGGCCGGTGCCCGGAGCGGCAACTAATGTGCCGCCATGGACATTTTCCCGCTGCCCCGGCTCGGGCTGGTCGTTCCCCCCGAAAACCCGCTCGCCGAACCGGAGTTCAACCGTCTGATCGGCACCGAGCTGAATGTGTACACCGCGCGTTTCCCGCTGACTCCCGGAATGGGTGTGAAGGAAACGATGCTCCGGTACAACGACGTGCTCGCGGACACGCTCGCCACCTTCGGCCGCATGCGCCTGGACGCCGCCGTGGTGGCCTGCAACGCCTCGCACTATCTGCTGGGACCCGACGGCGACCGGGCTTTCGTGGCCGAACTGTCCGAGGCGTTCGGTTATCCCGTGCAGTCGACGACGCAGGCCATCCTCGCGGTGTGCGAGGAATTCGGGATATCCCGCCTGACCCTCGTCTCCCCCTACTGGGACTGGCTCACGGAGACGTCGCGCTCCTTCTGGGAGCAGGCCGGCGTCGCCGTCGACCGCGTCGTCCTCGCCCCGGCGGTGGCGGACCCGAAGGAGCAGGACCACGAGTTCGACCCGTACCGGGTGACGACGAGGACCCTCCTCGGCCGGATACGCGAGGCCGGCCTCCCCGACGAAGGGGCGATCCTGTTCACCGGCACGGGCATGGGCACCCTGGCCGCCCTGGCCGAACTCGACCGCGAGTTCGGCCGGACCACGCTGCTGACGTCCAACCTCGCGGCGGCCTGGTGGGCGCGGCGCACGGTGGGGGCCGCCGGCGCCGAGGTGCACCCCCTCCTGGAGCGGCTGGAGCGCGGCACGCCGCGCCGGCCCCGGTAGTCAGCCCTTCCCTTCTCACCGACCGCACCCACCGTCAAGGAGGCGCCCACCGTGGCCGTCACCAGCGAAGCACAGTCGTCCGATCCCCTCGTGGCCGTGGTGAGCGGCGGCGCGTCCGGCATCGGCGCGGCCGCCGCGGCCGCGCTCACCGCCCGGGGCGTCCGGGTAGCCGCCCTGGACCTGAAACCCGACGAGGTCGCCGCACCGGCCGTCGGCATCGTCTGCGACGTCTCCGACGACGCGTCCGTGCGCGCAGCCGTCGGCGAGGTCGCCGACCGGTTCGGCCGCATCGACATCGTCGTGAACAACGCCGGCATCGCCGCGCAGGGCGACATCACCGACAACGACGACGACGAGTGGCGGCGCGTACTGGACGTCAACGTCGTCGGCATGGTGCGCCTCGCCCGTGCCGCGCTCCCGTACCTGCGCAAGTCCCCGGCCGCCGCGATCGTCAACACCTGCTCCGTCTTCGCCTCCATGGGGGTACGGCGGCGCGTCCTCTACTCCGCGTCCAAGGGCGCCGTCCACTCCCTGACCCTGGCGATGGCCGCCGACCACGTCCGGGAGGGCATCCGGGTCAACGCCGTAGCGCCCGGCGCCGTCGACACCCCGTGGATCCAGCGGGTGCTGGCGAAGACCGCCGACCCGCAGGCGGAGCGGGACGCGCTGAACGACCGCCACCCGCTGGGCCGGCTGGCGCGGCCCGAGGAGGTCGGCGAGGCCATCGCCTTCCTGGCCACCGACGCCTCCGGCACCACCGGCACGATCCTCGCCGTCGACGGAGGCATCCACGACCTGCGGCTGTAAGCCCCGCCCGTCCGGACCGCCGGCCTCGCGCGCCGCCCCGACCGGGGCGGCGCGCGAGGCCGGCGGCGTGCCGGGAGCGGGCGTCACCCGGACTGCGGGGGAGCCGGAAAGTGGTTCTCCTGGACGAAGAACTCGACGTAGCGGTCGAAGAGTTCGCCGGTGAGCGGCGGGCAGGCGATCCCCGTGCCGGAGAGGGCCTCCTCCGTCTGCGTGGTGTCCAGGGCCGGATAGAAGGCGTCGGTGTCGCCCGTCATCAGCTCGAAGGCGTGCAGCAGCGGCAGCAGCGCGTTGTCGCGGTCCGACCGGACCAGCTCCCGCCAGGCCTCCGGGGCCAGGTCCCGCAGCGGGTAGCCGAGCGCCCGCAGGCGGGCGACGCACTCGCCGAGGCCCAGCGCGTCCCGGTTGAACAGGTGGAAGGTGCCGCCCGCCGCCGCCGGGCGGCCGGAGATCGACACGATCGCCGCGCTGACGTAGTCGACCGGCAGCAGGTGGAACCGCCCCTCGACACCGGCCGGCACCGCACCCGACTGCAGCAGGCCCTTGAGCGCGAGCCACACGAAGTCACGTGTCTGGCAGGCCCCGTTGACCTGGTCGCCGGAGATCACGTCCACCCGGTACACGGACACCGGCAGACCACGCTCCCGGGCCAGCTCCAGCACCTGTTCGGCCACCCACTTGCTCTGCAGATAGCCGCTGGGCAGCGCGTCGGCGGGCCCGGTGGGGTCGGTCACCTTCAGGGGCACGCCCGGGACGCGGGGGCCGTTGAAGACACCGACGGTGGACACGTGGTGGACGGGCACCGTGCGGTACCGGGCGGCCAGGCGCAGGATCTCCTCGGTGCCGCCCACGTTGGCGTCCCGCAGCGCCGTGTAGGGGTGCAGCCAGTGGACCGTGGCGCCCGCGTGGTAGACGACGTCCACCGTGCGGGCCAGGCCCTCGAAGGACTCCTCGGGGAGACCGAGCAGCGGCCGGGCCAGGTCGCCGGCGAGCACCGAGAGCCGGTCCGGGTCGATCTCGTCCCAGACGCGGTACCACTCCAGGCTCGCCCGCAGCCGCGCGTAGGCCGCCGCGTCGTCGGCGCCGCGCACCAGGCAGTGGATCCTGGCCCGGGTCCGCCGCATCAGGTCGCGCAGCAGGAACGCGCCGAGGAAGCCGCTGGCGCCGGTGAGCAGGATCTCGTCCGGGTCCGTGACCGTGCGGACGACCTGCTCGGCGGGGCGGATCGCGGGGTCGAGCCGGATGTCCGCGGCGTGGTCCACCGCCGGCGCGCCCGAGGCCCGGGGCCCCTCGTCGAACAGGGTCAGCAGGTGCGCGGCGAGGTCCGCGGGCGTCGGGTGGTCGAAGACGAGGGTGGCGGGCAGGCCCAGGCCGGTGTGCGCCGCGAGCCGGTTGCGCAGCTCCACCGAGGTGAGCGAGTCCAGGCCGAGCTGCGGGAAGGGGCGCTGCGCGTCGATGCCCGCGCTGCCCGCGTGACCGAGCGCGCCGGCCGTCTCCGCGAGCACCATGTCCCGCACGGCGGCCTGCCGTTGCGCCGGTGACAGGTCCGTGAGCAGCTCGGCGAGCGGGGGCTCGGCGGTGGCCTCGTCGGTCACCGACGGCCGCGCCGGGCGGCGGACGAGTGAGGTGAACACCGGCGGTACCGCGGGCTGTTCGCGCAGCGCCGCGAGGTCCAGCGGGCCGGCCACGGCGTCCGGGCGGCCCGAGCGCAGCGCGAGGTCCAGCAGGCCCGGGCCCTCGGCGGTGGGCACGGGGAGGAGGCCGGTGCGGGCGATCCGCTTGAGGTCGGCCTCCGTCAGCCCCTCGGCGAGGCCGCCGGCCTCGGCCCACAGGCCCCAGGCGACCGACGTGGCGGGCAGGCCCCGGGCCGCCCGGTGCTGCGCGAGGGCGTCCAGCGCGGCGTTGGCGGCGGCGTAGTCGGCCTGTCCGGGGCCGCCGAGCAGGGCCGCCACCGAGGAGAACAGCACGAAGGCCGTCAGGTCCCGGTCCCGGGTCAGCTCGTGCAGGTGCCAGGCCGCGTCCGCCTTCGGGGCGAGCACACCGGCAAGGCGTTCGGCGGTCATCGCCGGGACGAGACCGTCGTCCCGGACACCGGCCATGTGCACGACCGCGGTGAGCGGGTGCTCCGCGGGGATGTCCGCGATGAGCGCGGCGAGCGCGTGGCGGTCCGAGACGTCGCACGCCCGGAGCGTGACCCGCGCCCCCAGACCGGCGAGCTGCGCAGCCAACTCGCCGGCCCCTTGTGCCTGTTCGCCCCGGCGGCTGACCAGCAGCAGGTGCCGGACGCCGTGCTCGGTGACGAGGTGCCGGGCGAAGAGGGCGCCGAGCGCACCGGTGCCGCCGGTCACCAGGACGGTGCCGTCGGGGCCGAAGGCGGGGCGGACGGGCGGCCCGCCCCGGCGGGCGGCCGGTCCCGCCGCCCGGGTCAGGCGCGGCACGAGAACCGTGCCCCGCCGGATCGCCGCCTCGGACTCCCCGGCCGCGGCGAGCGCGGTGACCGCGGCGGTCAGCAGCGCGGGGTCGGTCGCCGGGTCGGCGTCGACGAGGACGAACCGGCCCGGCGCCTCGGACCGGGCCGAGCGCAGCAGGCCCAGGGCGGCGGCCGCGCCGGGGTCGGTGACCGGCTCCCCGCCGGCCGCCACGGCACCCGAGGTCACCACGGCCACCGGGGCCCCGGTGCCGCTCTCGTCGGCCATCACGCGCTGGGCGAGCCGCATCGCCTCCACAGTGGTGACGTGCAGCGCGTCCACCGGGTCGCCGCCGGGCGCGGCCGTCGCCAGACGCACGATCTCCGGGACCGGGGTGCCCTCGGCAGCGGGGGCCAGGGAGCGCGGCACCCAGTCGACGTGGAAGAGCGCCTCGTGCCCGCGGGCGGCGAGGGCCGCCGGCCGGGCCGGTTCGGCCAGCCGCACGGTCACCGCCTCGACGTCGGCCACCGGGCGGCCGGCCGGGGTGGACAGCCGCACGGCCACGGTGCCGTCGTCGTGCGGGACGGCGCGCACCCGCAGCCGGGTCGCGCCCGAGGCGTGCAGGCGCAGCCCGCGCCAGTGGACCGCGCCGGCCTCCCCGCCGGATGCGGGCCGCAGCAGCCGTACCGCCGCCGCGAGCAGCGCCGGATGCAGTCCGAGGCGCCCAGCCTCCTCGACCGCCGCCTCGGGCAGCGCCAGTTCCGCGAACACCTCCGCGCCGCGGCGCCACACACCGGTCAGCGGCGGCCGGTTGCCGTCCTCGGGGGCACTCTCGGCCCCAGCCGGCGGCCACTGCTCGGGCTCCGGCGGTGCGATCACGGGTACGGCCCCCAGTGTGCCGTGCGCATGCTGGGTCCAGGGCGCGTCGGGGTCGTCGGACCGCGTGTGGACGGTGACGGCACGGCGCCCCTCGCCGGCCGGCGCGCCCACCCGGACCTGCACCTGGAGGGCGCCCTCGGCGGGCAGCGCCACCGGCTCGTCCACGACGAGTTCCTCGACCGCGTCGCAGCCGGCCTCGTCGGCCGCCCGGACCGCCAGCTCGACCAGCACCTCCTCGGCCAGCAACGGCACACCCGCCACGGTCCGTACGGTGTCCTCGGGCGCCGTACGGCGTGAGACGCGTCCGGTGAGGACCACGCCGCCGTCGTCGAGCCGCAGCGCGGCGCCCAGCAGCGGATGCCCGGCCGGGACGAGGCCCAGACCGGCGGTGTTCGCGGAGGTGTCCGCCGGGCCGAGCCAGTAGCGCTCGTGCTGGAAGGCGTAGGTGGGCAGCGGGACGCGGTGGGCGCCGGTGCCGGCGAAGAACCGCTGCCAGTCCACGGGCACGCCCGCCTCGTGCAGCCGGCCGAGGGCGGACACGAGGGAGTGCGGTTCGGGCCGGTCCCGGTGCAGGAGGGGGATCGTGACGGCGGTGGCGCCCAGGTCGTCGAGGACCTCCCGGGCGAGCGCGGACAGCACGCTGTCCGGACCGATCTCCACGAACGTCGTCACGCCCTGCTCGTGCAGGGTGCGGACGGTGTCGGCGAACCGCACCGCGTGCCGGAGCTGGTTGGTCCAGTACTCGGGGGTGCGCAGGTCGTCGGGGGTGGCGAGAGTGCCGGTGAGGGTGGGCAGGACCGGCAGGACCGGGGCCGCGTAGGCGAGTTGCTTCGCGGTGGTGTGGAACTCGTCGAGGACGGCGTCCATGTGGGGGGAGTGGAAGGCGTGCGAGACGGTGAGCCGGTGCGTCTTGTGGCCCCGCCGGCGCAGCTCCTGTGCGATGGCCTCGGCGGCCGGGGCGCTGCCCGAGATCACTGTGGAGTGCGGGGTGTTGACCGCGGCGATGTCGACGTCGTCGGTGAGGAGCGGACGGACGGCGTCCTCCGGCGCCTGGATCGCGATCATGGCGCCGCCGGGCGGCTGGGCTCCCATCAGGCGGGCGCGGGTGGCCACGAGCCGGGCGGCGTCGGGGAGGGTGAGGATGCCGGCGAGGTGGGCGGCGGTGAGTTCGCCGAGGGAGTGGCCGGCGAGGTGGTGGGGGGTGATGCCCCAGGTGGTGATCAGGTGGTGGAGGGCGGTTTCGAGGGCGAAGAGGGCGGGTTGGGTGTAGCGGGTGTCGTCGAGGTGGTGTCCGGTGGTGATGGTGTGGTGGAGGGGCTGGTCGAGGTGGGGGTCGAGGGCGGCGCAGACGGTGTCGAAGGCTTCGGCGAAGGCGGGGTACGTCTCGTAGAGTTCGCGTCCCATGCCGATGCGCTGGGCGCCCTGGCCGGTGTAGAGGAACGCCACCCTGCCGCCCGCGGGAGGCGAAGAGCCGGGTACCCGGTCTGCCAGGGCCCGCAGTTGCCCCGTGAGGTCCTCGCGGTCCCTGCCCACGAGTGCCGCGCGGTGGGCGTGGGCGGTGCGGGTGGTGGCGAGGGAGTGGGCGAGGTCGAGCGGGTCCTGGTCGGGGTGGTCCTCGACGTGGGTGAGGAGGCGTTCGGCCTGGGCCTTGAGGGCCTGGGGGGTCTTCGCCGAGAGCAGCCAGGGCAGCGCGCCGGCGGGCCGGCGTACCGGGTCGCCGTCCACGGGCTCGTCGGCGGGCGCCTCCTCAAGGATGACGTGCGCGTTCGTGCCGCTCACGCCGAACGCGGACACCGCCGCGCGACGCGGCCCGTCGGGCCGGGCCGGCCAGGGTTGCGGCTCGGTCAGCAGCCGGACCGTGCCGGAGGACCAGTCGACCATGGGGGTGGGCTCGTCCACGTGCAGCGTCCGCGGCAGCGTGTCGTGGTGCAGGGCCTGGATCATCTTGATGACACCGCCGACCCCGGCGGCGGCGACCGTGTGACCGATGTTGGACTTCAGCGAGCCGAGCCAGAGGGGCCGTCCCGGCGTGTGGGCGGCGCCGTAGGTGGCGAGGAGGGCCTGGGCCTCGATGGGGTCGCCGAGCCGGGTGCCGGTGCCGTGGGCCTCGACGGCGTCGACGTCGGCGGCGGTGAGGCGGGCGTCGGCGAGCGCGGCCCGGATGACCCGTTCCTGGGAGGGGCCGTTGGGCGCGGTGAGGCCGTTGCTGGCGCCGTCCTGGTTGACGGCGCTGCCGCGCAGGACGGCGAGGACGCGGTGTCCGTTGCGGCGGGCGTCGGAGAGGCGCTCGACCACCAGGACGCCCACGCCCTCCGACCACGAGGTGCCGTCGGCCGCAGCGGCGAAGGACTTGATGCGGCCGTCCGGGGCCAGACCCCGCTGCCGTGAGAAGTCCACGAAACCGCCCGGCGTCGCCGTGACCGTCACCCCGCCCGCCAGCGCCAGCTCCGACTCGCCGCGCCGCACCGACTGGACGGCGAGGTGCAGGGCGACCAGCGACGAGGAGCAGGCGGTGTCGACGGAGACGGCCGGGCCCTCGAGACCCAGGGTGTAGGCGACGCGGCCGGAGGCGATGCTGCCGTACCGGCCGGTCATCAGGTGGCCCTCGTACTCCTGGGGACCTTCCAGGCCGAGGTAGCTCTGCTCCACCAGCCCCGCGAACACACCGGTCCGCGAGCCCTTCAGCGAGGCCGGATCGATCCCCGCGTCCTCCAGCGCCTCCCACGCGGACTCCAGCAGCTGCCGCTGCTGCGGGTCCATCGCCCGGGCCTCGCGCGGCGACACACCGAAGAAGCCCGCGTCGAACTGCGCCGCACCGTCGAGGAAGCCGCCGTGCCGGGTGTAGGTGGTACCGGGGTGGTCCGGGTCGGGATGGTAGAGCCGGTCCAGGTCCCAGCCCCGGTCGTCGGGGAAGGCGCTGATGGCGTCCCTGCCCTCGGCGACCAGCCGCCACAGCTCGTCGGGAGAGGCCACACCGCCCGGGAACCGGCACGCCATGCCGACGACGGCGACGGGTTCGCCGCCGGCGTTCTCCAGCTCGGTGATGCGTTCACGGGCCTTCTGCAGATCCGCGGTGACCCACTTCAGGTAGTCGACCAGCTTCTGCTCGTTGGACGGCTCTGCGGACATGCGGGAACAGCCTCTCCTAGAAGAACGTACGGCGATGGGGACAGGGAGGTGGCGTCAGCGGGCCTCGCGGCCCAACTGCTGGTCGATGAAGGCGAAGAGGTCGTCCGCCGAAGCCGCCGCGAAGGGCTCCGCCGCCGCGGCCTCGACCGGCACCGGCGGCTGGACGTCGAGTCCGGCGAGCAGCGCGTGCAGCCGCACGGCCACGGTGGCGCGCGCCTCGTCCTGCGGCGGCAGACCGGTCAACGCGGCCTCCAGGCGGTCCAGTTCGGCCAGGACCGACTGTTCCGAGCCGCCCGTGGCGGGTTGCACCAGGGACTCCAGATGGGCGGCCAGGTTGCCCGGCGTCGGATGGTCGAAGACCAGCGTGGTGGGCAGGGCGATCCCCGCGGCCGCGCTCAGCCGGTTGCGCAGCTCCACCGCCGTCAGGGACGTGAAGCCCAGGTCCTGGAACTGCCGGTCCGCGGCCACCGCACCCTGGCCGGCATGGCCCAGCACGGCGGCGATCTCCTGCGTGACCAGGGTCAGCACATGCTGCTCGCGTTCCACGGCGGTCAGACCCGCCAGCCGCTCGGCGAGCGTCGGCACCTCGGCCGGCCCGGGACCGGCGGAATCCGTCGACGGCTGCTGCCCGGGCGTGACCTGCTCGTCGGCCGGCTCGGGGGTCCGCGCCTCGAACCAGTACCGCGTGTGCTGGAAGGCGTAGGTGGGCAGGGGGACGCGGTGGGCGCCGGTGCCCTCGAAGAACCGCTCCCAGTCCACCGGGACCCCGCGGGTGTGCAGGGCGCCGAGCGCCTCGACCAGGCTCCGGGACTCCGCCTGGTCGCGCCGCAGCAGGGGGATCGCCGCCAGCTCCTGCGGACGGTCGGCACCGGCGCTCACCAACGGGCTGAGCACCGCGTCCGGGCCGATCTCCACGAACGTGGTCACGCCCTCGGCCTCCAGGGTGCGGATGCCGTCGGCGAAGCGGACCGCGCCGCGGATGTGCCGGGTCCAGTACTCCGGGGTGGCGAGGTCCTCACCCGTCCCGCCGGTGAGGTTGGAGACCACCGGGATCCGCGGCGGACGGAAGTCGACCGTGGCCGCGATCTGCCGGAACTCCTCCAGGACGGGCTCCATGTGCGCCGAGTGGAAGGCGTGCGAGACCTTCAGCCGGCTGGTCCTGCGCCCCAGCGCCGTGAAGTGGTCGGCGACCCGCCGCACCGCCTCCGGATCACCGGAGACGACCGTGGAGTCCGGCGAGTTGAGGGCGGCGATGTCGACCCCGTCCGTCAGGTGCGCGGCGATCTCCGCCTCGGTGGCCTGTACGGCGATCATCGCGCCGCCCGCGGGTGCGGACTGCATCAGCCGTCCTCGCGCGGCCACGAGCCGGGCGGCGTCGGGGAGGGTGAGGATGCCGGCGAGGTGGGCGGCGGTGAGTTCGCCGAGGGAGTGGCCGGCGAGGTGGTGGGGGGTGATGCCCCAGGTGGTGATCAGGTGGTGGAGGGCGGTTTCGAGGGCGAAGAGGGCGGGTTGGGTGTAGCGGGTGTCGTCGAGGTGGTGTCCGGTGGTGATGGTGTGGTGGAGGGGCTGGTCGAGGTGGGGGTCGAGGGCGGCGCAGGCGGTGTCGAAGGCTTCGGCGAAGGCGGGGTACGTCTCGTAGAGTTCGCGTCCCATGCCGATGCGCTGGGCGCCCTGGCCGGTGTAGAGGAACGCCACCCGGCCGCCGGACCCGCGTCCCGGGAACACCTCGGCTCCGGCCAGCTGCCGCAGCGACGCGACGAGCTCCTCCCGGCCGGTGCCGACCGCCACCGCCCGCTGGGCGTGGGCGGTGCGGGTGGTGGCGAGGGAGTGGGCGAGGTCGAGCGGGTCCTGGTCGGGGTGGTCCTCGACGTGGGTGAGGAGGCGTTCGGCCTGGGCCTTGAGGGCCTGGGGGGTCTTCGCCGAGAGCAGCCAGGGCAGCGCGCCGGCGGGCCGGCGTACCGGGTCGCCGTCCACGGGCTCGTCGGCGGGCGCCTCCTCCAGGATGACGTGCGCGTTCGTACCCCCGAAACCGAAGGAGGAGACGGCGGCGCGGCGGGGGCGTGCGGCGGGGTCGGCGGGCCAGGGGACGGGTTCGGTGAGCAGGCGCATCGTGCCGGTGGTCCAGTCGACCATGGGGGTGGGGTTGTCGGCGTGGAGGGTCCTGGGCAGGGTGTGGTGGTGCAGGGCCTGGATCATCTTGATGATGCCGCCGACGCCCGCGGCGGCCTGGGCGTGGCCGATGTTGGACTTCAGTGAGCCGAGCCAGAGGGGCTGGTCGGGGGTGTGGGCGGCGCCGTAGGTGGCGAGGATGGCCTGGGCCTCGATGGGGTCGCCGAGCCGGGTGCCGGTGCCGTGGGCCTCGACGGCGTCGACGTCGGCGGCGGTGAGGCGGGCGTCGGCGAGAGCGGCCCGGATGACCCGTTCCTGGGAGGGGCCGTTGGGTGCGGTGAGCCCGTTGCTGGCGCCGTCCTGGTTGACGGCGCTGCCGCGCAGCACGGCGAGGACGCGGTGTCCGTTGCGGCGGGCGTCGGAGAGACGTTCGACGAGGAGGAGGCCGACGCCTTCCGCCCAGCCGGTGCCGTCGGCGTCGGCGGAGAAGGAGCGGCAGCGCCCGTCGGCGGACAGCCCCCGCAGCCGGGAGAACTCCACGAACGCGACCGGCGTCGACATCACCGTCGCCCCGCCGGCCAGGGCGAGGTCGCACTCGCCGTTGCGCAGGGCGCCGGCGGCGAGGTGGAGGGCGACGAGGGAGGAGGAGCAGGCGGTGTCGACGGTGACGGCCGGTCCCTCGAAGCCGTAGGTGTACGACAGCCGCCCCGAGGCGATGCTGCCCGCGCTGCCGCTGAAGAGGAAGCCCTCCAGGCCCTCGGAGGGCCGGTGGGCGCGCGTGCCGTAGTCGTTGTACATGACCCCGGTGAACACACCGGTGCGCGAGCCGCGCAGGGCGGCCGGGTCGAGCCCCGCGCTCTCCAGCGCCTCCCACGCCGTCTCCAGCAGCAGCCGCTGCTGCGGGTCCGTCGCCAGCGCCTCGCGCGGCGAGAGCCCGAAGAAGTCGGCGTCGAAACCGTCCGCGTCGTGCAGGAAGCCGCCCTCCCGGCCGTACGAGGTACCCGGCCGGTCGGGGTCGGGGTCGTAGAGCCGCTCCAGGTCCCAGCCCCGGTTGACCGGGAACCCGCCGACCGCGTCGGTGCCTTCGGCGACCAGCCGCCACAGGTCGTCCGGCGAGGCCACACCGCCCGGGTAGCGGCAGGCCATGCCCACGATGGCGATCGGCTCGTGCTGCCGCTCCTCGATCTCGCGCAGTCTCGCCCGCGCGTCCTGCGCCTCCCCGATGGCCTTCTTGAGGTAGTCGCGGAGCTTGTCCTCGCCCGCCATGAGCCGTTCAACTCCTTGCAGTCGTCAGCGTCGTCGTCGGATGGGCGCCGTGCGGCGCAGGGGCGGGGCGCCGTCGCCCCGCCGGGGTCAGTCGAGGTCGTCGAGCAGGGCGAACAGCTCCTCGTCGGTGGCCGTCTCCAGGGACGCGGGGTCGGCGTCCCGGGGATCGGGCCCGGTGCGGACCACGCTGTCCGCACCGGCGGCCGCCAGGAGTTCCCGCAGCCGTGCGACGACCCGGTCGTGCGCGTCGGTGCCCCGCTCGACCGCGGCCACCGCCGGAGCCAGCCGGTCCAGACCGGTCAGCAGCGCGTCGTCCGCCGGCTCGCCGGCGACGCCGAGCAGGTCCCGCAGATGGTCGGCCAGCGCCTGCGGGGTGGGGTGGTCGAACACCAGCGTGGTGGGCAGACGCAGCCCGGTCTCCGCGACCAGCTGGTTGCGCAGCTCGACCGCCGTCAGCGAGTCGAAGCCCAGCTCCTGCAGCGGGCGTACGGCATCGATCTCGCCCGGGTCCGCGTGGCCCAGGACGGCCGCCACCCGGCCGCGCACCAGGTCGGCGAGGGCACGGTCGCGCTCCTCGGGCGCCAGCGCGGCCAGCCGCTCGGCCAGGCCCGGGGTGTCCTGCCGCTCCGCCGCCGCCCGCCGGGGCGCCGGGCGCACCAGGGAGCGCAGCGGCGGCGGTACGGCACCCGAGGCGCGCAGCGCCGCGGTGTCCAGCCGGGTGACCGCGAGGACGTCCTCGCTGCTGCCCAGCGCCGCGTCGAACAGGTCCAGCGCGTCGTCGGTGGCCAGCGGACGCAGACCCGAGCGGGCCAGCCGCCGCACATCGGCCTCCGAGAGGTGTCCGCTCAGCTCGCTGCTCTCCTCCCACAGGCCCCAGGCGAGGGAGACGGCGGGCAGGCCCTGTGCCCTGCGGTGCGCGGCCAGCGCGTCCAGGAACGTGTTCCCGGCGGCGTAGTTGGCCTGGCCCGCCGTGCCGAGCAGACCGGCGACGGACGAGTACAGGACGAAGGCGGTGAGGGGGTGGTTGCGGGTGAGGTCGTGGAGGTGCCAGGCGGCGTCGGTCTTGGGTCGCAGGACGGTGTGGAGGCGGTCGGGGGTGAGGTCGGTGAGGAGGCCGTCGTCGAGGGTGCCTGCGGTGTGGATGACGGCGGTGAGGGGGTGGTCGGTGGGGATGGTGTCGAGGAGGTGGGTGAGCTGGTCGCGGTCGGTGGTGTCGCAGGCGGTGAGGGTGGCGGTGGCGCCGAGTCCGGTGAGGCGGGTGTGGAGGTCCTGGGCGCCGGGGGCGTCGGGGCCGCGGCGGCTGACCAGGAGCAGGTGCCGTACCCCGTGCTCGCGCACCAGGTGCTCCGCCAGGACCGTGCCCAGGGCACCGGTCGCACCGGTGATCAGCACGGTGCCGTCGCCCCACTCGGGCGCGGTGGCGTCCGCTGCCGCGCGGGCCCAGCGGGGCACGAGCAACCCACCGTCCCGGAGGGCCAGTTGCGGCTCCCCGGTGGCGAGCGCGCCGGGCAGCGCGGTGAGGTCGCCGTCCTGCTCGGCGTCGACGAGGACGAGCCGGTCCGGGTTCTCCGTCTGTGCGGAGCGCACCAGACCCCAGACCGGGGCGTGGACCAGGTTCGTCCCGCCGGTGGCGCCCCGGGTGACCACCACGAGCCGCGACGCGGCGAACCGGTCGTCGGACAGCCAGGTCCGCAGATCGGTCAGGACGCCCCGCGTCACCTCCCGCACCGCGTCGGGGACCTCCGCCTCCGGGTGCTCCGCCACCGGCAGCAGCACGTACGGCGGGACCTCGGCACCGGCGTCCACCGCGCGGACCAGGGCGGGCAGGTCGTCGTATGCGACCGCGGTGCCGTACGACGCCGTCGCGGACCCGCCGAGCACGGCGAGCGAGCCCGCTGCGGGCTGCGCCGGCTCCTGCGGGAGCGGCGTCCACTCGACCCGGAACAGCCCGTCGCGGGTCCCTCCGTCCGCGGCCCGCAGCGCCTCCGCGGACAGCGGTCGCAGGGTGAGCGCGTCGACCGAGACCACCGGCGCGCCGGTGGGGTCGCAGACCGTCAGGGCGTACGTCGGCGAGTCCGGGTCGCCGGCGGCCGGCGCCAGCCGGACCCTGAGGCTCGTGGCGCCCGTCGCGTGCACCGTGACCCCGGACCAGGCGAACGGCAGCCACGAGCGGCCTCCCGGCCCCGCCACCCCGGGCAGCACCGGGTGCAGCGCCGCGTCCAGCAGCGCCGGATGCACCAGGAAGCGTCCGGCGTCCGCGTGCCACTCCTCGTCGAGGGACACCTCCGCGTACAACGCGCCGTCGGCCGACGTCCACAGCCGGCGCAGACCGCTGAACGGCGGCCCGTACGTGTACTCCGCCTCGGCCAGCCGCTCGTAGACGCCGCTCAGATCGACCTCGGTGGCGCCCGCCGGGGGCCAGGCCCGCAGCTCCTCGCCGGGGCCGCCCGCCGTGTCCGTGAGCCGTCCGTGCGCGTGCAGCGTCCAGCCGGGCTCCTCGCCGCCGTCGCGGCCCGCGTCCGGACGGGAGTGCACCCGGAACGTGCGGCCGCCGGCGTCGTCGGAGGCGACGGACACCTGGAGCTGGACGCCGCCGCGCTCCGGCAGCACCAGCGGGGCGGCGAGCGTCAGCTCCTCGACCCCGGCCGCACCGGTGCGCTCCGCCGCCGTCAGCGCGAGGTCCAGCAGACCGGTCGCGGGCACCAGGACCGTGCCGGCGACGGCGTGACCGGTGAGCCAGGGCAGGCCGGAGCGGGACAGCCGCCCGGTGAAGACCTGCTCGTCACGGCCCGCCAGGGCGACAGCGGCCCCGAGCAGCGGATGGTCCGCCTCGGCCAGGCCCAGGCCGTTCGCGTCGCCCGCCGCGGCGGGCGCGTCCAGCCAGTACCGCCGGTGCCGGAACGCATAGGTCGGCAGATCGGTACGCCGGGCGCCGGGGAAGACCCTCTCCCAGCGCACCGGGGCGCCGCGCAGCGCGAACCGGGCGAGCGCCGTGGCGAACGCGACGCCCTCCGGCCGGTCCCGGCGCAGCGCCGGCACCAGGGCACCGGTGTCCCTGCCGTCGAGGCAGGCACGGGCGAGCGCGGTGAGCACCCCGTCGGGGCCGAGTTCCAGCCACTCCGTGACGCCGAGGTCCGCCAGGTGCCGTACGCCGTCCATGAAGCGGACCCCCTCCCGGATGTGCCGGGTCCAGTACTCCGGGGAGGTCAGCTGCTCGTCGGTGGCCAGCACACCGGTCACGTTCGACACGATCGGGATCGTCGGCCGGTGGAACGTCAGGCCCTTGGCCACGGACCGGAACTCGTCGAGGATCTCCGCCATGTGGGCCGAGTGGAAGGCGTGGCTGACCGGCAGCCGCCTGGTCCGCACCCCGCGCTCGCGCCACCCGGCGGTGACCGCGTCGACGGCCTCGGCGTCGCCGGAGATCACGGTGGCGAGCGGCGCGTTGACCGCGGCGACCGTCACCGCGTCGCCGAGCCCGGCGAGGGTGGCGCGTACGTCCTCCTCGTCCGCCTCGATCGCGGCCATCGCCCCGCCCTCGCGCGCCGCCTGCATGAGCCTGCCCCGCTCGGCGATCAGCAGACAGGCGTCCGGCAGGTCCAGCACCCCCGACAGGTGCGCGGCGGTCACCTCGCCGAGGGAGTGGCCCAGCAGGAAGTCCGGGACCAGACCGTGGTGTTCGGCGAGCCGGAACAGCGCGGTCTCCACGGCGAACAGCGCGGCCTGGGTGAACGCGGTCAGGTCGATCAGCGCCGCGTCGGCGGAGTCCTCCGGCGCGAACAGCACCTGCTTGACCGGCCGTACCAGCTCGCGGTCCAAGTGCCGGCACACCTCGTCGAACGCCTCCGCGAACACCGGGGAGCTCTCGTAGAGTTCACGGCCCATGCCGAGCCGCTGCGCCCCCTGCCCGGTGAGCAGGAAGGCCGTCCTGCCGCGCGGCACGGTCCCGTCCTCGCGTACCACCGCGGACGGGGTCTCGCCGCGGGCCGTCCGCTCCAGCGCGTCCAGGAACCCGGCGCGGTCGGCGGCCACGACGGCCGCGGCCCGGCCGTGCAGGGGACGGGTGGTGGCCAGGGAGAAGCCGATGTCGGCCAGCGCCGTGTCCGAGGCGTCCACGTGCGCGTGCAGCCGTGCCGCCTGGGCCCGCAGGGCGTCCTCGTCCCGCGCCGACAGCAGCCAGGGCCCGGCGCCGACGGAGTGCCCGGCCGGCTCCTCGCGCGGATCCTCGGCGGGCGCCTCCTCAAGGATGACGTGGGCGTTGGTGCCGCTGATGCCGAAGGAGGAGACGGCGGCGCGGCGGGGGCGTGCGGTGGGGTCGGCGGGCCAGGGGACGGGTTCGGTGAGCAGGCGCATCGTGCCGGTGGTCCAGTCGACCATGGGGGTGGGGTTGTCGGCGTGGAGGGTCCTGGGCAGGGTGTGGTGGTGCAGGGCCTGGATCATCTTGATGATGCCGCCGACTCCGGCGGCGGCCTGGGCGTGGCCGATGTTGGACTTCAGTGAGCCGAGCCAGAGGGGCTGGTCGGGGGTGTGGGCGGCGCCGTAGGTGGCGAGGAGGGCCTGGGCCTCGATGGGGTCGCCGAGCCGGGTGCCGGTGCCGTGGGCCTCGACGGCGTCGACGTCGGCGGCGGTGAGGCGGGCGTCGGCGAGCGCGGCCCGGATGACCCGTTCCTGGGAGGGGCCGTTGGGGGCGGTGAGGCCGTTGCTGGCGCCGTCCTGGTTGACGGCGCTGCCGCGCAGCACGGCGAGGACGCGGTGGCCGTTGCGGCGGGCGTCGGAGAGGCGTTCGACGAGGAGGAGGCCGACTCCTTCGGCCCAGCCGGTGCCGTCGGCGTCGGCGGAGAAGGAGCGGCAGCGCCCGTCGGCGGACAGCCCCCGCTGCCGCGAGAACTCCACGAAGACACTCGGGCCCGCCATCACGGTCACCCCGCCGGCCAGGGCGAGGTCGCACTCGCCGTTGCGCAGGGCGCCGGCGGCGAGGTGGAGGGCGACGAGGGAGGAGGAGCAGGCGGTGTCGACGGTGACGGCCGGTCCCTCGAAGCCGTAGGTGTACGACAGCCGCCCCGAGATGACGCTGGAGAGGTTGCCGGCGAGCAGGAAACCCTCGTACTCCTTCGGGCTGGAGGCCAGCCGCGACACGTAGTCGTCGTACATGGCGCCCGTGAACACACCGGTGCGCGAGCCGCGCAGGGCGGCCGGGTCGAGCCCCGCGCTCTCCAGCGCCTCCCACGCCGTCTCCAGCAGCAGCCGCTGCTGCGGGTCCGTCGCCGTCGCCTCGCGCGGCGAGATCCCGAAGAACTCGCGGTCGAACTGGTCGGCGTCGTGCAGGAACCCGCCGTGCCGCACGTACGACGTTCCGGTGGCGGCCGGGTCGGGGTCGTAGAGCCGCTCCAGGTCCCAGCCGCGGTTGGCCGGGAACCCGCTGATGGCGTCGGTGCCTTCGGCGACCAGCCGCCACAGGTCGTCCGGCGAGGCCACACCGCCCGGGTAGCGGCAGGCCATGCCCACGATGGCGATCGGCTCGTCCGCGGAAGCGGCCGTACGGACCGGGGCCGCGACCGGGGCGGCAGCGGGAGCGGCCACGAGGGACACCAGGTGGTCGGCGAGGGCCTGCGGCGAGGGGTGGTCGAAGACGACCGTGGTCGACAGGCGCAGGCCCGTCGCCGCGATGAGCTGGTTGCGCAGTTCGACGCCGGTCAGCGAGTCGAATCCGGCCTCGCTGAAGGCACGCTGCGGCTCCACGGCCGCCGCGTCGCTGTGCCCGAGCACCCGCGCGATCGTGGCCCGCACCAACTCCAGTACGGCGCCGCCGCGTTCCTCCGCGGGCAGCGCGGCGGTCCGCTGCGCCCAGCCCGTGTCCGCCCCGCCCGCGCGGGCGGCCGTACGACGGGACACCGGCCGCACGAGTCCGCGCAGCAGCGCCGCCGGCTGCTCGTCCCGGCCGCGCAGCGCGGGCAGGTCGAGAGCGACCGGCGCCAGCAGCGCGGCGGGGTGTGCCAGCGCCCGGTCGAACAGCGCGAGCCCCTCGGCCGGTTCGAGGGCACGGATGCCCGCACGGCGCCACCGGGCGACGTCGGCCTCGCCGAGCGTGCCGCCCATGCCGCCCGTCGCGTCCCACAGGCCCCAGGCGAGGGAGACGGCGGGCAGGCCCTGTGCCCTGCGGTGCGCGGCCAGCGCGTCCAGATAGGCGTTGCCGGCGGCGTAGTTGGCCTGGCCGGGGGTGCCGACGAGACCCGAGACGGAGGAGAACAGGACGAAGGCGGTGAGGGGGTGGTTGCGGGTGAGGTCGTGGAGGTGCCAGGCGGCGTCGGTCTTGGGCCGCAGGACGGTGTGGAGGCGGTCGGGGGTGAGGTCGGTGAGGAGGCCGTCGTCGAGGGTGCCCGCGGTGTGGATGACGGCGGTGAGGGGGTGGTCGGTGGGGATGGTGTCGAGGAGGTGGGTGAGCTGGTCGCGGTCGGTGGTGTCGCAGGCGGTGAGGGTGGCGGTGGCGCCGAGTCCGGTGAGGCGGGTGCGCAGGTCCTGGGCGCCGGGGGCGTCGGGGCCGCGGCGGCTGACCAGGAGCAGGTGCCGTACCCCGTGCTCGCGCACCAGGTGCTCCGCGAACAGGGCGCCGAGACCGCCGGTTCCGCCGGTGATCAGGACGGTGCCGTCGGCGGCGAGGCGTGCCGGGTCGCTCGCGGCACCCACCCGGCCGAGGCGCGGCACCAGCAACTCGCCGTCGCGCAGCGCCACTTGCGGCTCGCCCGTGGCCAGGGCGGCCGACAGCAGGGACTCGTCGTCCGGGCCGGTCACATCGGCGAGCACCAGCCTGCCCGGGTGCTCCGACTGAGCCGAGCGCACCAGCCCCCAGACCGGAGCGGAGGCCAGCCCGGTGATCGCCTCGCCCTCCCGTGCGGCCACCGCCTGCCGGGTGACGAGGAGCATGCGGGCCTGCGCGTACCGCTCGTCCGCGAGGAACCGCTGGACCAGTCCGAGGACGTGCCGTGCCGTGCCGTGGGCCGCGGCAACCGGGTCGTCCCCCTCGGCGGCGAACTCCCCGACGCGCACCAGCACGGTGAACGCGCCGCCTTCGTCGGGGAGTTCGCCGCCGGTCGCCGCCACGAGCCGCACCTCGTCGGCGGCGGGCGAGGGAAGTCGATGCCACTCCACCTCGTAGAGGGCGTCCGCCGCGCCGTCCCGCACGGCGAGCCCGCCGCGCGGGACCGCCCGCAGCGCCAGCGACGCCACCGACGCCACCGGCGCTCCGGAGCCGTCGGCGAGGGACAGCGCGAAGGTGTCCGTACCGGTGGGGGAGATGCGGGCACGCAGCTCGGTGGCCCCGGCCGCCCGCAGCTCCATGCCCGTCCAGGCGAACGGGAGCCGGACCGCTCCGTCACCCGCGGCTTCGGCGGCGTGCAGGACCAGCGGATGCAGCACGGCGTCGAGCAGCGCGGGGTGCAGTCCGAAGCCGGTGGCACCGGTCCGCTGCTCCTGCGGCAGCCGGACCTCGGCGTACAGGTCGTCGCCCGACCGCCACATGCGGGTCACGCCCTGGAAGGCGGGGCCGTAGACGTATCCGGCCTCGGCGAGACGCTCGTAGACGTCCTCGGTCGGCAGTTCGGTCACCCCGGCGGGCGGCCAGGCGGCCAGGTCCGCGGCGGGGTCGGCGGCCGGGCCGCCCAGGAGGCCCGAGGCGTGCCGGGTCCACTGCGGGTCCCCGTCCGCCGTGTGGCCGGGCCGGGAGTGCACCGCGAAGGGCCGCAGGCCGTCGGCGTCGGGCGGGCCGACGGTGACCTGGACCCGTGCCGCGGCCTCGGCGGACAGCACCAGCGGCGTCTCCAGGGTCAGTTCACCGATCCGGTCGGTGCCGAGCCGGTCGCCGGCGGCCAGCGCCAGCTCCAGGAAGGCCGTGGCGGGCACCAGGACGCCGCCCGCGACGGCGTGATCGGCCAGCCACGGGTGCGTGGCGGTGGAGAGCAGACCCGTCAGCACCAGGTCGCCGCGGTCGGCCAGCTCCACGGCCGTGGACAGCAGCGGGTGCCGGGCCGGGTCGAGCCCGAGGGAGCGCGCGTCCGCCGGGGCCCCGGAGGCCAGCCAGAACCGCTCCCGCTGGAAGGCGTACGTGGGCAGATCGACCCGGCGGCCGCCCGGGAAGAACGTGGCGCCGTCGAGCGGGGCGCCGTGCACCCGCGCGGTCGCCAGGCCCAGCGCGAGGGTCTCGGACTCGGGACGGCCCGCCCGCAGCAGCGGTACGGCCACGGCCGGTGTCTCCTCGTCCAGGCTCGCCCGTACCAGGGGGGTCAGCACCGCGTCGGGGCCGATCTCCACGAACACGGTCGTGCCGCGTGCCCGCAACGTGCGGACGGCGTCGCGGAACCGCACGGTCGCGCGGATCTGCCCGCTCCAGTAGTCGGCGGAGGCCAGCTCGGCGGCGGTGGCGATCCGGCCGGTCACCGTGGACACGATCGGGATGTCCGGCTGGTGGAACGTCAGGCCCGCGGCCACCGAACGGAATTCGGCGAGGATCTCGTCCATGTGCGGCGAGTGGAAGGCGTGGCTCACCGTCAGGCGGCGCGTCCGGCGGCCCCGGGCCCGCAGTCGCTCGGCCACCTCCCCCGCCGCGTCCTCGTCACCGGAGAGCACGAGGGACATCGGCCCGTTGACCGCGGCCACCGCGAGACGTCCCACGAACTCGGCCAGTTCGTCGGCCAGTTCGGCTTCATCCGCCTCCACGGCCACCATCGCGCCGCCCTCCCGTGCCGACTCCATCAGCCGGCCGCGCGTGGCCACCAGCCGAGCCGCGTCCGCCAGGGAGAGCACGCCCGCGCAGTGCGCGGCGGCCAGTTCGCCGATGGAGTGCCCGGCGAGCAGGTCAGGGGCGAGCCCGTGGTGCGCGGCCAGCCGGAACAGTGCGACCTCGATCGCGAAGAGGGCCGGCTGGGTGTACGCGGTGCGGTCGAGCAGCGCCGCCTCCGCACTGTCGTCCGGGGCGAACAGCACCTCGCGCAGCGGCCGTTCCAGGTGGGCGTCGAAGGCCGCACACAACTCGTCCAGGGCGGCGGCGAAGACGGGGTGAGCGCCGTACAACTCGCGCCCCATACCGAGGCGCTGGGCACCCTGACCGGTGAAGACGAAGGCCGTGCGGCCCGCTCCCGACGCGTCGCCGACCACCGTACGCACGTCGTCCCGGCCCTCGGCGAGCGCACCGAGCCCCGTCAGCAGGTCCTGCGTGGTCAGCCCGACGACGGCCGCCCGGTGCGGCAGGGCCGTCCGGTGGGCGGCCAGCGTGTACCCCACGTCGGACGGGTGCGTCCCCGTGGTGAGCACCAGATCGCGCAGCCGGCCGGCCTGGGCGCGCAGCGCCGCCCCGTCCTGCGCGGACAGCAGCCACGGCACCGGCGCGGCCGGCTCGACGGGCTCCGGGGCGGGCACCGGCTCGGGGGCCTGCTCCAGGACGACGTGGGCGTTGGTGCCGCTGATGCCGAAGGAGGAGACGGCGGCGCGCCGCGGCCGGCCGGCGTCCGGCCACACGGCCGGCTCGGTGAGCAGGGACACCGCGCCCGCGGACCAGTCGACCAGCGGGGTGGGCTCCTGGACGTGCAGGGTCCGCGGGAGCAGGCCGTGCCGCATGGCCTCGATCATCTTGATCACGCCGCCGACGCCGGCCGCGGCCTGCGCGTGCCCGATGTTCGACTTCAGCGAGCCGAGCCGCACCGGGGCCGTGTCCGGGCGGTCCTGCCCGTAGGTGGCGATGACCGCCTCCGCCTCGATGGGGTCGCCGAGCCGGGTGCCGGTGCCGTGGGCCTCGACGGCGTCGACGTCCGCCGGGGCGAGCCCCGCGTCCGCCAGCGCCGCCCGGATGACCCGCTCCTGCGAGGGGCCGTTGGGCGCGGTGAGCCCGTTGCTGGCGCCGTCCTGGTTGATCGCGGTGCCGCGGACCACGGCGAGCACCCGATGGCCGTTGCGCACGGCGTCCGACAGCCGCTCGACCACCAGCAGACCCACGCCCTCCGCCCAGGAGGTGCCGTCGGCCGAGGACGCGAACGCCTTGGACCGGCCGTCGGCGGCCAGCCCGCGCTGGCGGGAGAACTCCACGAACATGCCCGGCGACGACATCACCGTCACACCGCCCGCCAGGGCCAGCGCCGACTCGCCCGACCGCAGCGAACGCACCGCGAGGTGGAGGGCGGTGAGCGAGGAGGAGCAGGCCGTGTCGACGGTCACCGCGGGTCCGACCAGCCCCAGCTGGTAGGCGATGCGCCCGGACAGCACACTCGGGGTCGTACCGGTGAGCACATGCCCCTCGACACTGTCGGGGGCGTCCTGCATCCGCGGCCCGTAGTCGAGCGCCGTGGCACCGATGAACACGCCGGTACGGCTGCCCCGCAGGCCCTCCGCGTCCAGGCCGGCCCGCTCGACGGCCTCCCACGCGGTCTCCAGCAGCAGCCGCTGCTGCGGATCCATCGCGAGCGCCTCGCGGGGCGAGATGCCGAAGAAGCCGTTGTCGAACCAGGCGGCGTCGTCCAGGAAGCCGCCCTCGCGCACGGTGCTGTGCCCGCTGCGCCCGGGATCGCCGTCGTACAGCTCCGGGTTCCAGCCGCGGTCCGTCGGGAAGCCGGACACGGCGTCCCGCTCCTCGACCAGCAGCCGCCACAGGTCCTCGGGGGAGCGCACCCCGCCCGGGAAGCGGCAGGCCATGCCGACCACGGCGATCGGCTCCTCGGAACCGGCCGGCTCGGCCGGCTCCGGCGCCCCGGCCGGCCGCGTCCCCTCCAGGAGCGCGCCCAGCCGCTCGACGAGGGCCTCGGGCGTCGGGTGGTCGAAGAGCAGCCCGCCGGGCAGCCGCAGCCCGGTCGCCGCGGCCAGCGCGTCACGCAGCTCCACGGACATCAGCGAGTCGAAGCCCAGCTCCTTGAACGTGGCGCGGGCCGGCACCGGCTGGCCGTCCGGGTACTCCAGCACCCGGGCGGCCTCCCGCTGCACCAGCTCCCGCACGTCCAGCGCGGCCGTGGCCGCCGGAGCGCTCCGCCGGTCCGCGACCGGAGCCGACGGCAGGGCCGGGCGGGCGGCGCCGCCGACCCAGTACCGCTCCCGCTGGAACGCGTACGTGGGCAGCGGCACCCGGCGCGCGCCCCGGCCCGCGTGCACGGCCGCCCAGTCGACATCGGCGCCGTGCGCGAACACGCTGCCGACGGCGGCGAGCAGGGTACGGACCTCGGGGCGCCCACGGCGCAGCGCGCCGGCCGTGACGATCGTGCCGTCGCCGCCCACCGAGGCGTCGGCCATGGTGGCGCAGACCGTGTCGGGGCCCAGTTCCAGGAACAGGCCCGCGCCCGCGTCCGCCAGCGCGCGCGCCGCGTCGGCGAAGCGCACCGGGCGGCGCACCTGCTCCACCCAGTAGTCCGCCGAGGCCCACTCGCCGGCGACCGGCCGGCCGGTCACCGTCGACACGGCCGCGATACGGGGCGCGCGCAGGGTCAGCGCGCCGACCACGGCGCGGAACTCCTCCAGCATCGGCTCCATCAGGGGCGAGTGGAAGGCGTGCGACACCGACAGCCGGGTCGTCCGGTGGCCCTGGGCGGCCAGCTGCCCGGTCACCTCCAGGACCGTGTCCTCGGCGCCGGAGACCACCACCGCGCGCGGCCCGTTCACCGCGGCGACACCGGCCCGTTCCTCGTGACCGGCCAGCAGCGCGAGGACCTCGTCCTCCGTGGCCTCCACCGCGACCATGGCGCCGCCGGCCGGCAGCGCCTGCATCAGCCGCCCGCGGGCCGCGACCAGCCGGGCGGCGTCGGCCAGGTCCAGCACCCCCGCGACATGCGCGGCGGCGATCTCGCCGACCGAGTGACCGGCGACCAGGTCGGGCCGCAGGCCCCACGACTCCACGAGCCGGTACAGCGCGACCTCCACCGCGAACAGCGCGGGCTGCGTGGACGCCGTCTCGTCCAGGCCCTCGCCGGAGGCGACGACCTCGCGCAGCGGACGCTCCAGCAGCGGATCGAGTACGGCGCACACCGCGTCGAACGCCGCCGCGAACACCGGGAACGCCGCGTACAGCTCCAGGCCCATGCCGGCGCGCTGCGCGCCCTGCCCGGTGAACAGGAAGGCGAGCCCGGCGTCGGTCGCGGCCCCGGTCACCACCTGCGGCGAGCGCTCGCCGCCGGCGAGGGCGGCCAGGGCGGCGAGCAGTTCGCGCCGGTCGTCGGTGGGGGCCGGCAGGACCGCCCGGTGCTCGAACACACTGCGGGTCGTCGCGAGCGACCAGGCCACGTCCAGCGTCCCCGGCGCACCGTCCCGCCCGAGCGCGGCCCCCAGCTTCGCGGCCTGCCCGCGCAGGGCCGCTTCGGAACGCGCGGAGAGGACGAGGGCGGCGAAGGGGAGGGGCGCCGGGGGAGTGGCGGGGGTGGTGGTGGAGGTGTCGGTGGGGGCCGGGTCCGCGGCCGGCGTGTGGGTGGGGTCGGCGGCCGCTGTCGAGGTGGCGGTGGGGTCGGCGGCGGCTGTCGGGGTGCCGGTGGGGTCGGGGGCAGTGGCTTCTGGGCCGCTGGTGGGGGCGTTGGCCGGTTCGAGGCCGTTGGTGGGGACGCCGGCGGCTTCGGAGCCGCTGCCGGCCACGTCGGCGGTTGCGGGGTCGGCCGGGTGGGCCGGCGAGGGCAGCGGGGACTCCGTCACGACCACGTGGGCGTTCGTGCCGCCCATGCCGAAGGACGACACCCCGGCCACCAGCGGTGCCTCGGGCGCGGGCCAGCCGGTCGGCTCGTCCTGCACCCGCAGACCCAGCTCCGCCAGCGGGATCCCCGGGTTCGGCTCGGCGAAGTTCAGGCTCGCGGGAAGCCGCCGGCGGCTGATCGCCAGCAGCGTCTTGACCAGGCCGACCATCCCGGCGGCGCCTTCGAGGTGCCCGACGTTGGTCTTCGCCGAGCCGACCCGCAGCCGCTCGTCGTGGCGGCGTCCGGCACCGAGCACCGCGCCGAGGGCAGCCGCCTCGATCGGGTCGCCCACCGGCGTGCCGGTGCCGTGCAGTTCGACGTACTGCACGGCCGCCGGATCGACCCCGGCCCGCCGGTACGCCTCGCGCAGCACCCGCTCCTGCGCCTGCCGGTCGGGCACGGTCAGCCCCGGCGTCGCACCGTCGTTGTTGACCGCGCTGCCGCGGATGACACCGTAGATCCGGTCGCCGTCCGCGATCGCGCGGGCCAGCGGCTTGAGCAGGCAGGCCGCCCCGCCCTCGCCGCGGACGAAACCGTCGGCGCGCGCGTCGAAGGTGTACGTCGTCCCGGTCGGCGAGAGCCCGCCGAACCGCTCCTCGGCGAGCGCCCCTTCGGCCAGCAGATGGAGATTGACGCCCGCGACCAGGGCCGCCTCGGACTCGCCCGCCCGCAGGGACGCGCAGGCCAGGTGCACCGCGACCAGCGAGGACGACTGCGCGGAGTCGACCGTGAGGCTCGGGCCGCGCAGCCCGAGGTGGTACGACACCCGGTTGGCGATGACGCCCCGGTTGACGCCCGCCAGCGTGTGCTGGGTGACCGCCTGTTCGCCGTGCTGGTAGAGCAGCGCGGTGTAGTCGTCGCGCAGGGTGCCGACGAACACCGCGGTGCGGCTGCCGCGCAGGGACTGCGGCAGGACGCCCGCGTCCTCCAGCGTCTCCCAGGCCAGTTCGAGCACCAGCCGCTGCTGCGGGTCCATGGTGACGGCCTCGCGGGGCGAGACACCGAAGAACGCGGCGTCGAAGGCGTCCACCTCGTCGAGGAACCCGCCGCGGCGCATGCCGGGTTCGGCGGCCTCGGGCACCGTACCGGTCGCCGCGGCCGTCCACCGCCCGTCGGGCACGTCGGTGATCGCGTCCCGCCCCCGGAGCAGCAGGTCCCAGAACGCGTCGGGTCCATCGGCTCCGGGAAGCCGGCAGGCCATGCCGACGACGGCGATGCCCTCGGCGGTGTCCTCGTCGTGTCCGGGGCCGCGGACGACCGGGTGGGAACGCTGCTGATCCGTCATGGCGTTCGACGTCCCTTTCCAGCTCGCACCGGTCGGGGTCACCGGCCGGCAAAGGCGTTTCGGAGAAAGCACGCCGATCGTAGGCAGGCGCTGCTCTCCGGCTTCTCAGCAGCTGTCAACCGCCCGGTAATCGCGGGCTTCCCGGCAGGAGATCGGCCCATTACCCCGTGATGGACGGCACGTTGATGCCCGCCCCTAATGTTGCCGACGGAATGCACGCCACGTCACGAGAAGGCAGGTTGACTCTCGTCATGTCTCAGCTCACCGACAACGTCGAAAAGCACACCGATCAGTATGTGGCGGCGTTCAACGCCGGCGACTTCGAGACGGTCGACAGTTTTTACACGGATGAGGCCGTCATCATCTGGGAGCCCGGAAAGCCGATGACCGGCGAGGCCCGGCGGGAGTACCAGAGGGAATTTCTGAAGAACCGGCCGAAGATGACGGCCGTGCCCCGCGAGAAGTACGTCACCGGTGACACCGCCCTCCTGATCGTCGACTGGACGATCGACACGGTCGACGCCGACGGCAAGCCCGAGCGGCTCCAGGGCATCGGCGTCGACGTCCTGCGCCTGGGCGAGGACAAGGTGTGGCGCTACGCCATCGACGACCCGTACGGCCAGCGCTGACCGGTACCCGCCCGCCGTACCCCCAGCCGCACGCCCCGTACCCCGGACCGCAGAAGGGACCACCGCCCATGTCGCACTTCACCGTCGACTTCGACCCGGACCACCCGGACCTGACCGCCGACACCGACCTGCAGAACGAGATCTTCCTGCAGGCCTTCAACTCCGGTGACGGAGCCGTGTTCAACCTGCTCTACCGCGACGACTCCATCTCGAACTTCTCCGGCGAACCCCTCACCGGCGCGGCCCGGCTCGCCTTCTTCAAGGAGTTCCTGGCCGCCAAGCCCCGCCTGGAGGCGGCCGTCACGCACTCCTATGTCGCCGGTGACGTCGCGCTGATCGGCGTCGACTACAAGGTCGACACCACCGGCCCGGACGGAGAGCCGGTCCAGCTGCGCGGCCAGTGCACCGACGTGCTGCGACGCGGCGAGGACGGGCGCTGGCTGATGGCCATCGACCGCCCCGTCGCCGACAACGGCCTGCTGGCCGACTGACGCCGGCGAGCGCACCACCCCTGCGAACCCCCCTGCCCCTCCAGGGGGGTTCGGACGTCTGACGGCAATCCGTGCACAGCACGCACATCGAGGAGAGAGAGTGGCCACGCAAGAAGAGCTGAACTCCGTACTGACCGCGGTCCGCGAGGCCGTTCCCACCCTGCGCCGCAACGGGGCGGAGGCGGAGGAGCGCCGCTGGATCCCGGACGAGAACATCCACCTGCTGGAGAAGGCGGGGGTGTTCCGTACGGCCGTGCCGCGCGCCCACGGCGGCCTCGACTTCGACGTGGCCCAGCAGGCGCAGGTCATCGCCGAGGTGGCCCGCGGCTGCCCGTCCACCGGCTGGCTGACCATGGTGTGGCTGACCAGCACCGCGGCCGCCGCGCTGTACCCCGACCGGGCGCAGAAGGAGGTGTTCGAGGGCGGCAGCACCCGGGTGTCCATCGTGTTCGCCCCCAACGGCACCCTCACCCCGGTCGACGGCGGCTACCGGCTGAGCGGCACCTGGCGCTTCAACTCCGGTGTCCGGGGAGCCGACTGGGACCTGCTGGGGGCGCTCGTCGAGCGTCCCGACGGGACCGAGGAGGAGCTGGTCGCCCTCGTGCCGACGGCCGAGCTGTCCGTCGCCGACGACTGGGACGTGACGGCCGGCGCCGCGACCGGCAGCTCGACCACGACCGCGCAGGACGTGTTCGTGCCCGAGCACCGGGTGGTGCGGCTCGACGAGGCCATGGTCAGCGGCACCGGCAACCGGGCCAACGCGGGTGTCACGGGCCGCAACTACGCCTTGCTCGGCTACATCCTCTCCGGTGTCGCCGCGACCTTCGTGGGCATGGCCCGGGGCGGCCTCGAGCTGTTCGTGGAGCGGCTGCCCGGGCGGGGCATCACCTACACCGAGTGGACGGAGCAGAGCCTGCACCCGCTCACCCAGCAGCAGGTGGCCGTCGCCGGCAACAAGATCGCCGCCGCGGAGGCGCTCTCCGCGACCTGGCACCGGGTCCTGCAGGAGGCGGCCGACGCCGGCATCCAGCCGTCCGACACGGACAAGGCCGTCATGCGGGGCCGCACCGCCTACGCCGCGCAGCTGGCGAAGGAGGCCGTCGAGCTGCTCTTCACCGCGAGCGGCGGCTCGGTCATCCGCCGCACAGAGCCACTCCAGCGCGTCCACCGCGACATCCAGGGCTTCTCCCTGCACGCCCTGGTGCAGCTCAACACCAACCTGGAAGTCCAGGGCCGAGTCCTCCTGGGCCTGGACCCCGGCACGTACTTCCTCTGACACCCCGGGTCCCACGACTGACCCAGGGCCCACCCCCGCCCAGGGCCCACCCCCGCCCTCGGTCCGGCGTCCGGCTCCGTCCGGCGTCCGGCTCGGGTCCGTGTCTGGCCTCGGGTCCGTGTCTGGCCTCGGGTCCGTGTCTGGCCTCGGGTTCGTGTCTGGCCTCGGTCCGGCGTCTGGCGCGGGTTCGGCGTCTGGCTCAGGTCCCGCGTCCGGCTCGGGTCCGCGTCTGGCCTCGGGTCCGCGTCTGGCCTCGGGTCCGCGTCTGGCCTCGGGTCCGCGTCTGGCCTCGAGTTCGTGTCTGGCCTCGGTCCGGCGTCCGGCGCGGGTTCGGCGTCTGGCTCAGGTCCGGTGTCTGGCTCGGGTTCGCGTCCGCCTCTGGACTCGGTCCCGCTCCTGGCTCCGGGTCCGCCCTTGGCTCCGGTCCGCCCCTGGCCCCTGGCCCGGCGCGCGGGTCCGGGGCCAGTCGCGTGTCGTGGGCGGCTGGGTAACCCAGGCCTGCATCGAGTCGGCGAAGGGCCGGGGGCCGGGCCCTCGGAGTCAGCCGTCACGCCCCACCACACGGCCCGAGGTCGCTGGGGTCAGTCGCCTGTTCTGGCCGGTCGGGCCACGCCCGGGTGGAGTCGGCGAAGGGCCGGGGGCCGGGTTTTCGGAGTCGGACCCCGTACGCACTGCGCGGCCCGTGGTCACCGGATTGGTCGGGTGTCCCGGCCGGCTGGGCGACCCCACGCCCCGGTCCGACCTGGCGAAGGGCCGGGGCCGGGTCGGTCGATGGAATAGACCCAGTACGCACTCCACGACCCCCGCCACCGGGTTGGTCGAGTGTTCCGACCGGTGGGACGAAGCCACGTCCGGATGGGGTCGGCGATGACCCGGGGGCCGGGAGCTCGGGGTCGGACCCCGTACGCGCTGCACGGCGTGCGGCCGCCTGGGCCAGTCGCGTGTCCCGGCCGGCTGGGAACCCACGCCCGACCGTACCCGGTGAAGGGCCGGGGCCGGGTCGGTCGTCGGAGTAGGACCCGGTACGCACTGCCGGGTACGCGGCCGCCGGGTCGTCGGGTGTTCGGGCTGTCCCGGCCGGCTGGGCAAACCCACGCCCGACCCCACCCGGTGAAGGGCCGGGGCCGGGTCGGTCGTCGGAGTGGGACCCCGTACGCACTGCCCAGCCCGCGGCCACGGGGTTGGTCGGGTGTTCCGGCCGGTGGGGCGAAGCCACGTCCGGATGGGGTCGGCGATGGCCCGGGGGCCGGGAGCTCGGGGTCGGGCCCCGTACGCGCTGCACGGTCTGCGGGAAGACCTACGTCTGGATCGAGCCGGCGGGCGCCCGGAGGGCGGTTGCTCTACGCCGGCCGCCGCATTCACCGTACGGCCCGCGGTCACCCCGCCCCGGTTCGCACAGGGGCGCGCATGCGGCGCGAGGAGGTCGGGCGGAGACGCGTCCTCAGGCGGCGTGGGGGCTGCGTCCGCGGCAGCAGGCGCGAAGCCCATGCGACACCCGCAGCCCGCAAGGCCTACGCCACCCCACCCCGGGCATTCACCGCCTCAACGGCGGGCGGGCTGGGCTGCAGAGCATCGGGGCGTACGCGCACCGAGCGGTGGCGGTGGCGGTGACTGGGACGGGCGGATGCGTGATCGCTGTGCCGCCGCGAGAGGAGCCGCCCTCGCCGGACTTCGGCGATCCGTGCCTTTCGGGCGGCCCGGTGAAGTCGTACCTGCGTGGGGCGGCGGGCAGGCGGAGCCGGGGCCATGCCTGCCCGACCGGGCGTCGTACCCGGGGCCGTAGGTCCGGGCCGCCGCCGGCCCGGGCGTACCGGCTGCCGTGGGCGCAACGGCTGCCCGGGACGGGCCCGCTGTCGCCGGCGGGCCGGCGCCTCTCAGTGCGCAGCCGGCCGAGGGGCCTCCGCGCGGCCGAAGCGGCCGTTCACGAACAGCAGGCCGTCCGCGTCGTCGCCCTGACCCGCGGCCAGCACCGTGCCGATGAACAGCGTGTGGTCGGCGAAGACGTGCGAGTCGGTCAGCGTGCACTCCAGCCACGCCACCGCACCCGCCAGCAGCGGCGCCCCGGTGTGTTCGCCGGCCGACCAGTCCACGCCCTGGAACTGCGCGGCGCCGAGGGTGCGTTTCTTGTCCGCGAAATGCCGGGCCAGCCCTTCCTGTTCCACGCCGAGTATGTTCACGGCGAACCGCCCCGCCGAGCTGAGCGCACTGTGCATCACGGCTCCGTGTCCGACACTGCACAGCACGGACGGCGGATCGAGGGAAACAGACGTGAACGCATTCGCCGTCATGGCGTGTACGTGCTCGCCGCCGACGGTGAGGACGGTGACCCCGGTGGCGAATCGGGACATCACTTCCCGCATCTTCGCGGGCGGCGGCCCGGATTCCGATGCCGGCCCCGAACGCAGGGCCACGGAATCGATGTCAGTGGACGCGGAATTCATGCCACCCTCTCCGGATTAGGCTGCACGGGATGCCGGCGGGCCGCGACGGGCATGAGCAGCCGACACATTCAACGTACCCGCGCCTTTCGCTCCGTCTCCCACTGTCGGGTAACCGCCCCGCCATCCCCCGCTGAGCACCGGTGATGACCCCGCGATGACCGCCCGTTGACCCCCCTGACGCACTCTTTTGGCCATGGACGACTATTACGCGACGACTCCCGGGCCCGAGCTGGCTGAGCCCTATCTGCGCGAGGTGCTCGACAGCGCGGGACTGGCCGTCGAATACGTGCGCGCGCAGGGGAACACCCTCTACCAGCGAACCGACGACGGCGAGCTCCCGGTGGCCGATTTCGCCGGCGGCTACGGCTCCGTGCTCCTCGGCCACAACCACCCGGCCATCGTGGCGCGGGCCAAGGAACTGCTCGACGGCGGCACCCCCGTGCACGCGCAGTTCTCCCGCCACCCCTACGCCAACCGGCTCGCCGCGGAACTCAACCGCATCATCCACCGCGAACTGTGCACGGACGAGCCCTACTACGCCGTCTTCGCCAACAGCGGCGCCGAGGCCGTGGAAGCGGCGATCAAGCACGCCGAACTCGACCGGGGCATGCGCGTCGCGGAGCTCCTGGAACGGACGGCCGCCCGGCGCAGTTCCGTGCGGGCGGCGGTGGCGGACGGCACGGCCACCGTGCCCGACACCGTCCTCAGCACCCTCGGCGTCACCGCGCGACCGGACTCCGCGGCCGAGCGGTTCGCCCTCGCGGAGGAGGAGATCGAGCGGCGCGCCCGCGAACTGACGGCCCGTCCGCCGATGTTCCTGTCCCTGGAGGGCGGATTCCACGGCAAACTCGCCGCCAGTGTGCAGCTGACCCACAACGAGGGCTACCGGCTGCCGTTCGCCGCCCTCGCCGCCCAGGCACGCTTCGTCCCGCAGGACCGGCCCGACATCCTCAAGGAGATCCACGCCGAGGAGCGCGGCGTCCTGCCGGAGCCGGCCGTCGTGGACGGCCAGGTCACCCTGGTGGAACGGGAGTTCCCCGTTTTCTGCGCCTTCCTCCTGGAGCCCGTCCAGGGCGAGGGCGGCATCCGCGAACTCTCGGCCGAATTCGCCCGGGAGATACAGGAGTTCTGTGCCGCCATCGACTGCCCCGTGGTCGTCGACGAGATCCAGAGCGGCATGGGACGCACCGGCACCCTGCTCGCCAGCTCCCCGCTCGGCCTGCGTGGCGACTACTACACGCTCGCCAAGACGCTCGGCGGAGGCATCGCGAAGACGTCCGTGATGCTGGTGCGCCGCACCTGGTACCGCAAGGAGTTCGAGATCGTCCACAGCTCGACCTTCGCCAAGGACAGCTTCTCCTGCCACATCGCCCTGAAGGTCCTGGAACTCCTCGAGGCGGACGACGGGGCGGCCTACCGGCGCGCCGAGGAGCGCGGTGAGGCGCTGCGCTCGATGCTGACCCGGCTGCACACCGACTTCCCCGACGTCGTCGCGGACGTCCGCGGCCGGGGCCTGATGCTGGGCCTGGAGTTCCGGGACCAGTCGGAGTCCGCCTCCGCGGAGATCCGGCAGGCCGCCCAGGGCGGGCTGTTCGGCTATGTGCTGGCCGGACACCTGCTCCGCCGCCACCGGGTGCGCACCTTCCCCACGGCGAGCGCCGTCAACACCCTGCGCTTCGAGCCGTCCGTCGAGGTCGACGACACGCAGATCGCGCAGCTGGAGACGGGACTGCGGGACGTCTGCGCCCTGCTGCGGGCCCAGGACGGCGCGGCACTCGGCTCGGCGTAGTCCGGTGCCGGACCTCCTCGCGCCTGGGCGAACGGCCGGTTGACGGAACCCGTGACCCTGGGCCAAGGGGTATGTGATCGTTGAGCATTGAGTGAAAGCAGGTTGCACCGCCGTACGGTGATCCGGCGAGAATCGCGGTGATTTCCGTTGTACGAGTGCGGATGACGGGGGAAACGCATGCGCATACGCATTCTGGGGCCGCTGGAGGTCGAGGACGACTCCGGCCTCGTCGAGCTGGGCGGGGTGCGGCAGCGCTCCGCCCTGGCCTATCTGCTCCTGCACGCCAACCAGGTGGTCTCCACCAGCCAGTTGCTGGCGGCGCTGTGGCCGGCCGACGACGCGCCCATGACCGCGCGGAAGATCCTGCAGAACGCCGTCTGGCGCCTGCGGGGCGCGCTGTCCGGGAACCGGCCGGAGGGTACGCCTCCGGAACTCCTCACGCGGAACCCGGGATACATGCTCCGGGTCACGCCCGACCAGGTGGACCTGCTGGTCTTCCAACAGCGGGTCGCCGAGGGCCGTACGGCCATGGCCGCCGGCGACCCGGCCGGCGCGCGCGAGCTGCTCACCGGCGCGCTGTCGCTGTGGCGCGGCGGGGTCCTCGCCGACCTGGTCGAGGAGGGCACCTGCTGGCCGGAGCTGGCCTCGATCGAGAAGGAGCGCCTCGATGTCATGGAGGACTGGTTCGAGGTCGAACTGGCGTGCGGCGGTCATCAGAGTGTGCTGCACGACCTCAAGACCCTGGCCGAGCAGGAGCCCCTGCGCGAGCGCGCCGCCGGCCAGTTGATGCTCGCGCTGTACCGCTGCGGGCGGCAGGCCGACGCGCTCGCCGTCTACGGCCGGTTACGCGAGGCCCTGGTGGACAACCTCGGCCTGGAGCCGAGCCCCGATCTGCAGCGCCTGCAGCAGGCCGTGCTGGTCCAGGACCCTTCGCTGGACCTGCCGGCCCCGACGCCGACCCGCGACGACCGCCCCTCCACGCCGGTCATGCCGCAACAACAGGGGCCGCGGGACGCCCTCGACGCCACACCCGGCCCGGTACCGATGCTCCCGCCCGACACCCCGGCGGCCCACGGGACGCCACCCGGCGGCACGGAACGGCCCGCGGCGGCCCCTGCGGACGGCCGGACGTGGCCTGGGGCGATCCCTTCTGGGCCGACCCCGCCGGAGGGCACGGGGTGGCCAGGGACGGCGCGGCCGGACGGCCCGAGGCGGCCCGGGGCGGCCGCACCGGACACCCCGCGGTGGCCCGCGGCGACCGCGCCGGACGGTACGGACTGGCCCGGGGCGGTCCGGCCGGACGGCCCGGAGGGGGCCGCGGCGACCTCCCCTGACGATGCGGGGTGGCTCGGGGCGGCTGCACCGGACGGCACGGAGTGGCCTGCGGCGACTGCACTGGACGGCGTGGGCTGGCCTGGGGCGGTCCGGCCGGGCGGCCCGGAGGGGGCTGCGGCGACCTCGCCTGACGATGCGGGGTGGCTCGGGGCGGCTGCACCCGACGGCCCGGAGTGGCCTGCGGCGACCGCACCGGACGGCCCGCGGTGGTCCGCGACGACCGCACCGGACGACGCGGAGTGGTCCGGGACGACCGCACTGGACGGTATGGGCTGGCCTGGGGCGGTCCGGCCGGACGGTACGGAGGGGGCCGCGGCGACCCCGCCTGATGATGCGGGGTGGCTCGGGGCGGCTGCACCCGACGGTGCGCGGTGGCCGGACGACAGGGGGTGGCCCGCGGCGACCGCACCGGACGGTACGGAGGGGGCCGCGACGATCCCGCCTGACGATGCGAGGCGGCTTGAGGCGGCCTCACCCGACGGCACGGAGGGGCCCGCGGCGGCGCGGCAGGACGGTACGGGACGGCTCGCGACGACCCCTCACAACGGCGCTGGGTGGCTCGCGGCGGCGCGGCCGGACGGTAGGGGACGGCCCGCGGCGGCCCCTCAGGACGGCACGGGCCGTCCCGCGGCGACTCCACCCGATGGCGCGGAATGGCCGGCCGCGACCTCATCCGACGGCTCGCAGCGGCCCGGGGCGACCCGGCCGGACGCGGAGCGGCCCGCGGCCGGCCGGCCGGACGGTACGGAGCCCCGCCCCGCGGCGCCGCACCGCGTGCCCGGTGCGCCGTTGCCCAAGCGCCCGGCCCCCGCGGCGGAGGCGCTCGCGGCCGCGGCCGTCCGCCGCCCCGCCTTCCCGGCGGCCGGAGGCGACGAGGGCCGGCCGGTCACGGTCGTGCTGCTGCGCTTCGAACTCGGTGCCGGGTTCGACGGGGTCTCCGCCGAGTCCCTGGACCAGACCCTCGACGCGGTCACCCAGCTGGCCCGGGAGCGGATCGAGGCCGAAGGCGGAGTGATGGCGTCGGCCCTCGGCTCCGTACTCCTCGGGCTGTTCGAGGGCGAGCCGCAGGAACGGGCGGCCGCCGCCGCGGTCCGGGCCGCGGCGGTCGTACGCGCCGGCCTGCGCCGCGCCTCCGCCTCCTTCCACCTCGCCGGCAGAGGCATCTCGGCCCGGGCCGCCGTCGCCACCGGACCCGCCGTCGTACGGCACAGGCCCGACGCCGGGCCGACGGCACCGTGGATCGGCGGGGGCCTGGTCTCCGCGTGCGAGGTCCTGCTCGCCGAGGTCGAGCCGGACGAGGTGCGCGTGTGCGACACCACCCGTCGGCTGACGGAACCCGGCATCGCCTACCGCCGCATCGACGGGCCCCTCCCGGCCTGGGCGGTCGAGGACGTGGCCGACGGGGCGTGGCACGACCCCGGCGCCGCCACGGACTGCCGGGACTGCGAACTGGACCTGATGCGCGGCATGACCCGCCGCAGCGTCGGCCTCGCCCTGCCCCATCTGCTCACCGTCCTCGGCCCGGGGAACCGCCGGACCTCGCTGCTGATGGCCTTCCGGCAGCAGCTGGAGGACAGCCCCGCCCGCGTCCTGGCGGCCACCTGCGGCCCCTGCGCCGACGGCTGGCCCGCCCCGGCGGCCCTGCTCGCCGCCTACGCCGGTATCAGCCCGGACGACCTCGCGGAGTCGGTGCGGGCCAAGCTCGACGGGGCCCTGTCCGGGCTCGTCGACGACCGGCGGCGGCGGGACGCGCTGCTGGACCGGCTGGACCCGCTGTTCCGCCCGGCGCCGGGGCCCGTGCCGCCCGAGGCCCTCGCCGCGGAACGGGAGTTCCTCGTGCTGGCGGCGGCCCGGGAGCCGCTGGTGGTGATCTGGGACGACCTGGACCGCGCGGACGAGGCGGCGCTGACGCTGGTGGAGGACATGGTGTGCGCGGCGCCCGGCGTACCGCTGCTGACCGTGGCCGGCGCGGACCCGCGGCTGCTGGAGCGCCGTCCGGACTGGTCCGCGGGCCGCCCGCAGACCATGACGATCAGTCTGGTCCCGTCGGCCGACAGCGCGCTGGAGCGGCTCCTGGAATGCCTGTACGCACTCGACCGCCTCGCATGGGCGGCGTAGGACCGACCGGGCCCGACCCCCGGTCCCTGCCGCTCGCGCCCCGGTGTGGTCAGCCGGTCGGGCGCTGGCGGGCCTGCTCCCGGTCCCTGCCGCTCGCGCTCGGCGCGGTCAGCCGTACAGGCGCTGGACAGGCCCTGTCGGGCTGCTCCCCGGGCCCCGCCGCTCGCGCCCCGCGGGCTCAGCCGTACGGGCCCTGTCGGGCCGCTCCCCGGACACCCCCGCTCGCGCCCCGCGCGGTCACCCCGACAGTCGCTGCCCGGCCGGGCTGCCGCCCCCGCTGCGGTGGCCCGGCAGGCCGCCGGCGCGCAGGAGCGCCCGGACGACGTCGAGGGAGGCGGGGTCCTCGGAGGGCAGGCACCGGGTGGCCGCGTCGATGAGCAGGGGCAGCGCGACGGCGCGGCGTTGCGCGTCGGCGCCGGCCGGGGCGGACGTCGCCCGCGCGTCCGGTCCGCACGCGGTGTCCAGCAGCTGCCTTCCCCAGCGCGCCAGCGCAGAGCGTGCCCTGCGGTGCCGGGCGGCGGCGAGCGCGGGCAGGGCCGCCAGGGACCGCTCGTAGCGCCGGAGGATCTGCGGCGCGTGCTCGCGCAGCAGCAGGGCCTCAGGGGCCGGTGTCCGCTCCGGCGCGTGGTCCGGGAGCCGGAGCGCACCGGTGTGCGCGGGAGCGGTCCCGGCCGTGGCCCGGCGCAGTCCGGCCGACAGGGCCGCCGTGAACTCCCGCCCGACGAAGGCCGCGAACGTGGTGTCGTCGAACGGTGCCGGCGGGAACGCGGGTACGCCGTCGCCCTCCGGCCGGGCACGTGTCGTATGGGGTGTCAGGAGATCGTCCATGCCGTCCAGCACAGCAGACGGCGCACATCGCGCACCCACTTCCCGCTGCACCGCCCGGTCATCGGGTGTTCTCGGCGCGGCATCTGGCCGCCCCCCAGGCGGGCGGCCGCGGGCCGCGGCGAGCGTGAGCGGCCGCGTACGGCCCGCACCCGGGCGCAGGCCGCGGTCACCCCGTGAGCAGCCGCGCACGGCCCGCACCCGGGCGCAGGACCACCACTCCCTCGCGCGGCGGCGGCACCGCGGACGGCCCGACTGGGGCGCGCCGGGGCTCCGGCAGCGGGGCGAGGCTGATCGTGCTGGTGCTGTGCTGTCCGACGCCCCACATCGGGCGCTGACCGAGGAGTTCCGGCCGCGCGCTGGCCACGACGAGCAGCGGGGCGTCCGTCGCGCTGCCGGCGAGTCCCTCCAGCCAGTCCTGCACCGGGCCCGGGGCGAGGTGCACGTCGTCGACGCACAGCACCACGGGTCGCTGCCGGGTTCCGGCCAGCAGCACCCGCGTCCAGACCTCCAGCGCCGTACCCGGGGACCCGCCCGAGCGGTCCGGAGCGAGCATGGCACGTAACAGCGGGTCGGCCTCCGGCCCGGGGCCCGCCACCGAGCGGACGAGCGCGGCGAGCGCGGCGTCCGCCGAGGCGGCCGGCCGCGGCCGGCAGGCCGCCCGCCAGGCGTCGAGCAGCGCGGCAGCCGGGGCCGCCGGTCCGCCGAACGCGGGCCGCAGCACCAGCACGTCGTCGGTGGCCCCGGCCCGCCCGGCGAACTCGGCCAGGAGCCGCGACTTGCCGGTGCCCGGCCCGCCGAGAACCGTCAGCAGATAGGGCACCCGCCGGTGCCGGGAGTGCGCCAACAGGCCTGTGAGCACGGTCAGTTCGTGCTCCCGCTCGTGGTGGCCCGCCCCCGGCGCCGGGCTGCGGCGGGTACGGGGCGCGAGGGCCTCGTAGAGACCGTGGCCGGTGCCCCGTCCGCCCGCCACCCGCTGGTACGCGATGCGGTCCTCGGTGTCCGCGACGGCCCGGCCGCCGACGTACACCTTCCCGGGCGGTACCTCGGCGAGCATGTGCCGCGCGGTGTCCAGCAGGACACCGACGGCGGAGACGGCGCTGTCGGGGCGCACCGAGGACCGGCGGATCAGCATGCTGCCGGTCGTCACGACGGCGCTCACGGCCAGTTCCGGCCGGCGCGCGAGCCGGTCCCGCACGGCAAGGGCCGCCCGGACCGCGTCCGGGCCCGCCGACGGCGTGTCGTCCCGCAGTCCGAACAGCGCGGCCCACACCTGCCCGAGGGATCCCACGACCCGGCCCCCGTGCGCGGCGATGCTCTCCGCCGCCGCGGACATGGCGTCGTGCGCCAGCGTGTCCTGCGCCCCGGTCCCGACGTGTTCCCCGGAGGGCCGTACGGCCGCGCGCACCAGGAGCACGGCGACATCGCGCCGTTCGCTCAGCGGCCGGCCGGACTCCGGGCGGAGCACCGGGTCCGACGCCGCGGCGGAGCCGGCGAGGGCGGCCGCGCGGGGCGGGGATTCCGCCGCAGGAGCCCCGCCGGAAGAGGTGCCGGCGGGTTCGGTCACCGCCGTGGCCGGTGTGTTCGCCACGAGAGCGACGGGTTCCGGCGGATGCTCCGCCTGCGCGGCGAGGACCAGCCCCGGATCGTGCCGCAGGATCTGCTGCTGGAGATGCTGCAGTTCGCGCGAGGGTTCGAGACCGTACTCCTCGTCGAGCGTGCGGCGCAGGGAGGTGAAGGCGGCGAGGGCCTCGGCCTGGCGGCCGCACCGGTACAGGGCGAGCATCAACTGCCCGTGCAGCCGCTCCCGCAGCGGCTCCGCCGCGGTCAGGGTGATCAGCTCACCGAGGACGGCCTGATGGCGGCCGCACTGCAGTTCGGCCTCGAAGCGGAACTCCATGGCGTCCAGGCGCAGTTGCCGCAGCCGGGCCATCTCCGGCCAGTCGATGCCCTGCTCCACCAGGTCGGACAGGACCGGGCCGCGCCATTCGTCGAGCGCGTCCCGCAGCAGTTCGGCCGCGCGCAGCGGACGGCCGGCCTCCAGGTGGGTCCGGCCCTCGGCCACCCGCTGGTCGAAGCGGGAGACGTCCAGGCTGCCGGGGGTTATGCGGAGCATGTAGCCGGGGGCGCGGGTGAGCAGTTCGGCCGGGCGGGCCCGGCTGTGGGCGCGGGCCAGGGCGGTACGCAGCCCCGACACGGCGTTCTGGAGGATCTTGCGCGCGGTGGCCGGCCGGTTCTCGTCCGGCCACAGGGCCCGGAGCAACTCGCTCGTGGCGACGACCTGGTTGGCGCGCAGCAGCAACAGGCCCAGCACGGCCCGCTGTTTGAATCCGCCCAGCGCGAGCGTGTGGCCGAGGGCCTGCACTTCCAGCGGTCCCAGGATTCTGAATTCCACGACTGCCCCTCTTGCTCGTTTCGACGGTGGGTCGATCCGGCGGCACCCGTCCGGGATCGTCCGAGGGCCCGCCGTGGTTCTCTGCGCAACCGCGCCAGGCCCGCGGACCGGCCCGTGCATACGGGGGTGTGCCGGTGCGGCGGCGGCTGCGGACGCGATCGGGGCCCGGGCAGGGGGAGCGGCCGGCGACGGGATCCGGAGGGGATCACGCGGCCGGTTGCCGGGGCCGGAAACGGACGGTTGAGACACACGGGACCGCACCGCGAGCCGGAGGCGCGGGCTCGCGCAGGCCGTGCGCGGCTTCGGCCCGGGGCAGCGTCGGCCCGGGCCGGTTCACCTGGCGAGCGGCGCGGACGCCGTCAGCGTCCGACCGCCTCCTGGACTTCCCGGACACCGTCGACGACGACGTCGGCGACGGCGTCCGTACAGTGGTCCAGGTAGAAGTGACCGCCGGGGAAGACCCGGACCTCGCACCCGGACCGGGTGAACTCCCGCCACCGGGCCACCTCGGCCGGCGCCACGACGGGATCGGTGTCGCCCGTCAGCGCGGTGACGGGGGTGTCCAGCGGTTCGCCGGGCGGACGGCGGTATGCCGCGAGCGCGCGGTAGTCGGCCCGCAGGACGGGCAGGGCCAGCTCCAGCAGGTCCGGGTCGGCGAGCGCGGCGGCCGAGGTCCCGCCGAGCCGGCGGACGGCGGCCAGGATCGCGGCGTCGTCCGGCAGTTGGTCGTGCGGGTTCGGCTGCCCGGTGGGCGCACCGCGCCCGGAGAGGAACAGCCTGAGCGGGGCGGGCGCTCCCGAGGCGCGCAGCACCCGGGCGGTCTCGAAGGCGACGAGCGCGCCCATGCTGTGCCCGAACAGGGCGTACGGCCGGTCGGTGGCCGGCCGCAGCGCGGCGGCGATCTGCCGGGCGAGCCCGGCGACGTCCTCGGCCGGCTGCTCCCGCCTGCGGTCCTGCCGCCCGGGGTACTGCACGGCCAGCGCGTCGAGCCGTGGTGACAGACACCGCAGCAGAGGGACGTACGAGGCGGCGGAACCGCCCGCGTGCGGGAAACAGATCAGGCGCACCGCACGGGACTCCTCGGTCCCGAACCGCCTGAACCACAGACTGTCCATCGCTTCCCCCGTCACTACGTCACGTGCTGTCATCCCGGGAGCCGGTACGGCTCCTCGGCGCGGGCCCGGCGCAGGGCGCGCGCCCACCAGCCCAGGCGGTCGAACATCTTGCAGGCGGCCTCGTCGCACTCCTCCCGGGCCAGCGGAAGGCCGTCCGGACCGAAGCTGGACCAGTAGTTGTGGAAGCTGACCGTCTCGCGCACCGTCACGGCGTGCACATCGGCGAAGACCTGCCGCAGCTGCGCCACGGCGGTCAGTCCGCTGGAGGCGCCCCCGTAGGACACGAAGGCGACGGGCTTGGCGTGCCACTCCTCGTCGTACCAGTCGATCGCGTTCTTCAGCGCGGCGGGGAAGCTCTGGTTGTACTCGGGCGTGACGACCACGAAGGCGTCCGCCGCGCCCAGCCACGGCGCGAGGTCCTGGACCGCCCGGGGTCTGAGCGCGTCCCGGTCGGCCGACATCACGTCCGGCAGCCAGGCCGTGGCGAGGTCGATGATGTCGACGTCGAAGTCGTGGCGACGGCCCGCACGGGACGCCAGCCAGTCCGCGACGACCGGTCCGAACCGGCCTTTTCTGACACTGCCGATGATGATCACCAGCTGGAGCCGATCCCCCTCGGCCATGCCGCCCCCCTTTGCGTCCGTGGCGCCGTACTCGTTCTCCGGGCCGTCCACCACCCTCTCCCATGGCGCTTCGGGTTTGCTTCGGGCCGGATTCGGACCTCCGCCCGCACCCTCTTCGGACCGCCGGAGCGCAAAGAATCGGTCAATACTCTGTCACGTTCGAGTTACTGTGATCACATGCGATTCGGGGTGCTGGGTCCGCTGGAGGTGTGGAGCGCCGAGGGAAGACTCGTGCGGGTGCCCGAGGTGAAGGTGCGGACGCTCCTCGCCGATCTCCTCGTCCACCACGGGGAGGCGGTGCCGTCGGTCCGGCTGATCGACGACCTGTGGGGGGAGTCCAGCTACACCGCCCGGCCGGCCTCGTCCCTGCAGGCCAAGGTCTCCCAGCTGCGCCGCGCCCTCGACGACGCCGAGCCGGGCGCCCGCGCCCTGGTGGCCCATCAGCCGCCGGGCTACAGCCTGGAGGTACCCGCGGACGACCTCGACAGCGGGCGCTTCCGCGACCTCGTGGCGCGCGCCCGGCTCGCCGAGGACCCCGCCGAGAAGGCCGCCCTGCTGACGGAGGGCCTGGCGCTGTGGCGGGGCGAGGCCTTCGCCGACTTCGCGGACCAGCCGTTCGCGCGCACCGCGGCCGCCGCGCTGGAGGAGGAGCGGCTGGCGGCCGTGGAGGAGTACGCCGAGGCCCGGCTGGAACTGGGCGAACACGGTGCGCTCGCCGGGGAACTCACCCTCTGGGTGGAGAAGTTCCCGCTGCGGGAGGGGCTGCGCGCGGTGCACATGCGCGCCCTGTACCGGGCCGGGCGCCCCTCCGAGGCCCTCGACAGCTACGCCGACCTGCGCCGCCGCCTCGACGAGGAACTGGGACTGCGCCCCGGCCCCGCGCTCGACGCCCTGCAACAGGCCGTGCTGCGCCACGATCCGGCCCTCGCCGCCCGGGGGCACGCCGAGAGCCCCGCGCGGCCGGCCCCCGCGCGCACCCGCACCAACCTGGGCGCCCCGGTGAGCAGCCTGGTCGGCCGGGACGAGGGCGTGGCCCAGGTGCGCTCCCTGGTCTCCGGCCGGCGCCTGGTCACCCTGACCGGGCCCGGCGGGGTGGGCAAGACCCGGCTCGCCACCGCGGCCGTGGGCGGGCTGGCCGGGGAGTTCCCCGACGGGATCTGGCTGGTGGAGCTGGCGGGCACCGTCGGTCCCGAGGGCGGCGACCCCGCGTGGCTGGCCGAGCGCGTGATGGCCGTGCTCGGCATCCGCGAGGCCGCCACCACCGACCCCGCGGGAGGCCCCGACCGCAAGCTCGCCGACGCACTCGCCGGGCAGCGGCTGCTGTTGCTGCTGGACGGCTGCGAGCATGTGATCGACGACGTGGCCCGGCTGCTGGGCCCGCTGCTCGACGCCGCACCCGGGCTCCATGTCCTGACGACAAGTCAGGAACCGCTGCGGATCGGCGGGGAGACCGTCTGGCCGGTGACCGCGCTGGACCTGCCGGCGCCGGACGAGAACCGGCTGCCGCACCTGCTGTCGGCCAGCGCCGTACGGCTGTTCATCGACCGCGTCGCCGCCGCGGACCCCCACTTCGCGCCCGACGAGGCGACCGCGGTGCGCATCGCCGAGATCTGCCGGCGCCTCGACGGCATTCCCCTGGCCCTGGAACTCGCGGCCAACCGGGTCAGGGCGCTCGGCGTCGAAGAGCTGCACGACCGGCTCGACGACCGCTTCCGCGTCCTGACCGGCGGCTACCGGGACGCCCCGCACCGCCACCGCACCCTGCAGGCCACCCTCGACTGGAGCTGGAGCCTGCTGGAACCCCGCGAGCAGACGGTGCTGAGCCGGCTCTCCGTGTTCGCCGACGGCTGCGAACTGGAGGCCGCCCAAGTGGTGTGCGCCGACGACGGCCTGACCCGGCACGAGGTCCTGGACGCCCTCGCCATCCTGGTCGACCGCTCCCTGGCGCTGCGCGGCGACGAGCCGTCCGGCACCCGGTACCGGCTGCTGGAGTCCGTCGCCGCCTACGGCCAGCAGCGGCTGCGCGAGCAGGGCGCGGCCGGCGTCGCCGGGCGGCACCTGCGGTACTACACCGACCTGGCCGAGCGCGCCGGCCGGCAGCTGAGCGGCGAGGACCAGTGCCGGTGGCTGCTCCGGCTGGACGCGGAGAACGCCAACTTCCGCCGCGCGCTGGAGGAGGCCCGGCGCACCGGCAGCGCCGACCTCGCGCTCCGGCTCGCCAACTCCCTGAGCTGGTACCGGTTCCTGCGCGGCAGGCTCGGCGAGGCGCGCAGGTCACTGGCGATCGCACTGGCCGTCGAGGGCGACGGGGCCTCCGCCGGGCGCGCCGAGGCGGTGTCCTGGCACGCCGGGTTCGCCATCCTGCTGGGAGAGGGCTGGTCCGGCGTCGAACACGTCGTGCACGCCCTGCCCGACGCGGCCCGCACCCCCGGCTCGATCCGCGCCGCCTGGTTCCTCGGCCACGCCCAGCTGAGCGTGGGAGCGCTGGAAGCCGGCGAGGCGAGCGTCCGCCGGGCGCTGGAGGAGTTCCGGGCGACCCGGGACCAGTGGGGTGTCGCGGCCGCCCTGGGCAGCCGAGCCGCGCTGGCCATGGCCCGCGGCGACCTGGACGCGATGCGCCGCGACGCCCTGGAGTCCCGCCGTCTCTTCGTGGAACTCGGCGAGCAGTGGGGCGAGTTGAAGGCCATCGAGGTGCTCGGCGGGTTGGCCGAGATCAACGGCGAGTACGGCCAGGCCGAACAACTGCACCGGGAGAGCCTGCGCATCGCCGAGGCCCTGGAGCTGTGGCCCGAGGTCTCCCGCCAGCTCTCCGGGCTGGGCCGGATCGCCCTGCTGCAGCGGCGCTACCGGGAGGCCGAGGACCTGCACACCCGCGCCCTGCGCCTCGCCGTGGAACAGGGCAACCAGCCGGCGGAGCAGTTCGCCGCGCTCGGCCTCGCCCTCGGCGCCCGGCGTGAGGGGCACCTCGACACCGCCGAGGACCGGCTGCGCCCCTGGCTGTCGTGGAACCGCAGCCGCTACGACGCCCCGGGCCTCGCCCTGGTGCTGGCCGAACTCGGCTTCATCGCGGAGCAGCGCGGCGACGCCGCTCAGGCGTACACCCTGCACCAGGACGGGCTGGCCGCCGCCGTCTCCACCGGCGACCCGCGGGCCGTGGCGCTCGCCCTCGAAGGGCTGGCCGGGGCGCACTCGCTGACCGGCCGCTGGAGCCGCGCGGCACGCCTGCTCGCCACGGCCGCCGCCACCCGCAGGCTGGCCGGCGCTCCCCAGCCCGCCGCCGAACGGGCCGACGTGGAACGGATAGCGGCCCGCATCCGCCGCGCGATCGGCGACGAGGCCTACGCCGCGCGGTTCGCGGAGGGCGAGAAGACCGACCACGGGACGCAGGCAGCCGCCGAGGCCGAGGCCCCGCTGCCGCGCCGCGTCCCGTGACCGGCCCCGCCGCTCACCGCACCGTGCGTCAGGAAGCTTCCTCGCTGAACTCCGTACGCCGGTCGTACTCGGCGCGGGCCACCGCGATCTCCTCCTGGTGCTCCTCGGTCCAGGCCACCAGCGCCTGGATCGTGTCGTGCAGCGTCACGCCCAGCGGCGTCAGCTCGTAGTCCACCCGGGGCGGCACCACCGGGTGGACGGTACGGCGCACCAGGCCGTCCCGCTCCAGCTGACGCAGGGTCACGGTCAGCATGCGCTGGCTGATGCCCTCGATGCTGTGGCGCAGTTGGGTGAAGCGCAGGCTGCGGTTCTCCAGCAGCGCTATGACCAGAAGCGACCACTTGTCGGCGACGCGGTCCAGGATCTGGCGGACCTCGCAGCCCTCGCGGACGTCCCACTGAAGGATGTTGTAGTCGTCGGTACCCGAGCAGTGCCTCGGTGACTTTAAAGTGCCTTCTTCCATGGGACCTCAGCGTGCCCGATGATTCCGACAGTTACAAGTGGGAACCGGCAGGCTCTCGCGTAACCGGGGTGCGTACCCGCGGAATCGAGTTCTTTCCTCGGTTTCTCCGATCCCTGTCCGGGCTCCGCGGATTTCCCCCCGGTCCATCCCTCAGACATTCTCAAGGAGACCTTCAGTGTCCACAGTGCAATCCCCATCGGGCGGCGACACCGATCGCATGAGTGGGCGCGCCTGGGGCGTGCTGTTCGTGCTGTGCGGCGCGATCTTCCTGGAGGGCATCGACGTGGCCATGCTCAACGTGGCCCTCCCGTCGATCCGTGACGACCTCGGGATGTCCACCGGCACGCTGCAGTGGGTCATGAGCGCCTACGTCCTCGGCTACGGCGGGTTCATGCTGCTCGGCGGACGGGCCGCGGACCTCTTCGGCCGGCGCCAGATGTTCGTGTTCTGGCTGGTCGTGTTCCTGCTCTTCTCCGGCCTGGGCGGACTGGCGACCGAGGGCTGGATGCTGCTCGTCGCCCGGTTCGTGACCGGTGTCGCGGCGGCCTTCATGGCCCCGGCCGGTCTGTCGATCATCACCACCGGCTTCGCCGAGGGCCCCCAGCGCAACAAGGCCCTGCTGGTGTACTCCGGCACCGCCGCCGGCGGCTTCTCCATCGGCCTCGTCGTCGGCGGTCTGCTCACCGCGATCAGCTGGCGCTGGGTGTTCTTCGCCCCGGTGATCCTCTCGGCGCTCATCCTGCTCGCCGCCGTCGCCCTCATCCCCAAGTCGCCCCGCCCCGACCGGCAGGGGGAGCCCGTCGACCTGACCGGCGCCGTCACCGTGACCGGCGCGATCCTGCTGCTCGTGTTCGCCGTCGAGCGCGCCACGCACGTCGACGCGGTCTGGACGATCGCCACGGTCGCCGCCAGCCTCCTGCTGTTCATCGCCTTCACCGTCGTCGAGCGCCGGTCGGCGGCGCCGCTGGTGCGGCTCGGCCTGTTCCGGCACGGCGGACTCGTCCGCGCCAACCTCGCCGCGCTGCTCTTCTCCGGCGGATTCTTCGGCTTCCAGTTCATCGTCACGCTCTACCTGCAGGAACTGCGCGGCTGGTCCACCCTGCAGACCAGCTTCGCGATGATCGTGATCGGCATCGACACGGTGCTCTCGCCCACGCTCACCCCCAAGCTGGTCGAGAAGTTCGGCAACGCCCGGGTCATGTTCGGCGGACTGGTGCTGGCCTCCCTGGCCTACGCCCTGATGCTGCCGCTCCAGGTGGACTGGAGCTACGCGCTGATGTTCCCGAGCCTGCTCGTGCTGGGTCTGGCCTTCTCCCTCGCGTACGGCCCGCTCACCATCGCCGGCACCGAGGGCATCGAGGAGGAGGAGCAGGGCGTCGCCGGCGGTCTGCTGTACACCAGCTTCCAGTTCGGCGCCGCGCTCGGCCTGTCCGCAGCCGCCGCCGTCAACATCGCGGCCACCGACGGTTCCTCGCCCACGGCGCTGCTCGACGGTTACAAGGCGGCCCTGTTCGTCCCGCTGATCGCCGCGCTCGGTGCCGCCCTGATCAGCACCCTCGGTCTGCGCAAGCGCGCGGACGACGTGACGGGCGCGCCCGCGCCCGCCTCGGTCGAGGTCTAGCCGCTCCGACCCGTACGTCCCGGTGACACCGGACGCACGGTCCCTGTGACACGCCGCCCTGGCCACAACCCCCGTCGGGTCAGGGCGGCGTCTTTTTTGTGCGTCCGGCGGCATCCGGGGCATTTCCGGTACGGGCCTGCCGACCCGTTTCCTTTCCGGCCGGATATCCCCGGACGTTTCCGCCGGTCCGGCCGTTCCAGGGGCGGGGATTACCGAAGACTTCCCGATTACCGGGGTGTGACCGCCCCTGGGGAAGAATGAAGACGCGCGATGTTCCCGGGATATGCCCGGCGGGAAGGACGCGCTTTTCCACGCCTTCGCGGGGGCGATCTGGGCGCCGGCCGGCGCACCGCACGGACCGGACCCCGGGGCTCCCCCCATCCCAGACGGACGAGACTGCTCAGGAGGCAGCATGACTACGACGGACAGCGCCGTCGCTTCGGTGCTCGACGAGGTGACGAGCCTGGCCGCGACGCTTCGGGAGAACGGCCCCGAGGCCGAGGAACGCCGCTGGATCCCGGAGGCGAACGTCGATCTGCTGGAGAAGGCCGGTGTCTTCCGGCTGACCGTGCCGCGCCGCTTCGGCGGTCTGGAGGCCCCGGTCGCCGACCAGACCCGGGCCCTCACCGAGATAGCCCGAGCCGACACGGCCACCGGCTGGGTGTCGATGATCTGGCTCGGCAGCGTCTGGATCGTCAGCCTGTTCCCGGACCGCACCCAGGAGGAGGTGTTCGCGGGCGGCTCCGTCCGGGTCTCCACCGGCTTCACCCCGTCGGGCACCCTCACGCCCGCCGAGGGCGGCGGCTACACCCTGAACGGCACCTGGAAGTGGCTGACCGGCTGCCGCGGTGCCCAGTGGGCCATCCTCGCCGCCCTGCTGGAGGGCCCGGACGGCACCCCGGTGCCGCACGCGGCCCTGGTCCCGGTCTCCGACATCACCATCGCCGACGACTGGCACGCCGCCGCCGCGGCCGGCACCGGCAGCTCCAGCGTGACCGCCGCGAACGTCACCGTGCCGGCCCACCGCGTGGTCGGCCTGATGGACGTGCTCGCCGGATCCACCGGCGACCGCTCCAACACCGGTGCCGACGGCCGCAACTACGCGCTGATCCCGCTGCTCATGGCGCATGGCGCCGCCGTGTTCCTCGGCATGGCCAAGGGCGCGCTGGAGCTGTTCCTGGAGCGGCTCCCGGGACGCGGCATCACCTACACCTCCTGGACCGACCAGAGCCAGTCGCCGGTCACCCAGATCCAGGCCGCCACCGCCGCCAACAAGATCGCCGCGGCGGAGGCGCTCCAGGAGGGCTGGCTCACGCTCCTGCAGCGGCACGCCGACGCCGGCACCCAGCCCTCCCTGGAGGAGCGGGCCGAGGTCCGCGGCCGGGCCGCGTTCGCGGTCCAGCTGGCCAAGGAGGCCGTCGACGGGCTCTACGAGGCCAGCGGGGCCTCAGTGATCATGCGCGACGTTCCCCTCCAGCGCTTCCACCGCGATGTGCGCGGCCTCGCCCTGCACGCGCTGTACGCGTTCAACAGCAACATGGAGGTGCACGGCCGCTCCCTCCTCGGCCTGGCCCCCGACACCCCCTTCCTGTGATTTGCCCGGCCCTCGGGCCGGCGCACTGAGTTCCCTGTGCCCGGGCCGCTCGTCCCCGACGGGGCGGGCGGCCCGGGCACGGCCATGCCATGTCCGTACGCGAACACCCCGGGAGACAGTGATGAGCAAGAACACCGGCGACAGCGCTCCGACCGTCCTCGTCCTGGGCGGCACCGGCAAGACCGGCCGCCGCCTGGCAGGCCTGCTGCGCGAACGCGGCGCCCGGGTGCGGGCCGCGAGCCGCAGCGGCGACGTGCGCTTCGACTGGGACGACCGCTCCACGTGGGAGCCCGCGCTCACCGGCGCGCAGGCGGCCTACCTGGTCGACATGCAGGACAAGCCGGGGGCCTGGGACGCCGAACTGCACATCCGTGAACTCGCCAAGCTCGCCGTCGAGTCGGGCGTGCGCCGGCTGGTGCTGCTCCAGGCCCGGGTGACCGAGCCGGTGGGCGGCAAGTCCCTGATCGCCGGCGAGCGCGCGGTGCGGGAGTCCGGCGCCGAGTGGACCGTGCTGCGGCCCAACTGGTTCAACCAGAACTTCGACGAGGGCGTGCTGCTCGACGGCGTCCTCGCGGGCGAGCTGCGGCTGCCCGCCGGCGACGGCCGGGAGCCCTTCGTGGACGCCGACGACGTGGCGGCCGTGGCCGCGGCGGCGCTCCTGGAGGAGGGCCACGCGGGACAGACGTACGAACTGAGCGGGCCGCGCGCACTCAGCCTCGCCGAGGCCGCGCAGGAGATAACGAAGGCCACCGGGCGGGAGATCCGCTACGTCGCGGTCGGCCACGAGGAGTACGTCGAGGAGCTCGTGGGGTACGACGTGCCCGCCGACTACGCGCGCTTCGTCGCCGACCTCGTCGGCCAGATCCGGGACGACAAGAACGCCGCTCCCACGGACACCGTACGGCGCGTCCTCGGACGCGAGCCCCGCGATTTCACGGAGTTCGCCGCACGGGCCGCCGCCTCCGGTGCGTGGAACGTCTGAACGGACGGTATGGCAGGGGTCAGTCGGTCACTTCAAAGTGCCTTCTTCCATGCCCGGAAAACACCGGGCAAGCTGGCCCGGAGTGAATGAACAGAGATAGGAGCCGTCGTCATGGCGACCAAGGTCGACTCGTTTTCCGAGATCGCCGACAAGTTCTTCGAGTACATCAGTGACATCCGTTACTGCACCATGATCACGGTCGACAAGAAGTCCCGTCCGAGGGCCCGTGTCCTGCTGCCCATCTGGGAAGTCGTCGACGGCAGGCCCGTGGGCTGGCTCGCCGCGTACAAGACGCCGGTGAAGGTGGCGCACCTGGCGAACAATCCCCACACGACGTACTCGTACTGGAATCCCCGGCAGAACGCCGTATTCGTCGACAGTGTCTCGACCTGGGCCGAGGACATGGAGACCAGGACCTACGCCTGGAATCTCTATCAGAAGGGAAGTCCGGCCGGCGTCGGATACGACCCCTACAACTTCTGGAGCGGCGGCCCGGCCGACCCGAAATACCATGTCCTGCGCATCGACCCCTGGCGCGTCCAGGTCCTGCGCGGTTCCGACCTCAGCAGCCGGATCTGGACCGACGTGAGCCACCGCTGACTGCGTGACACGCACAAGCCCCGCCGGCAAGCGTCCCGGCGGGGCTTCGGCGCATCAGGGCTGCCGTACGCCGACGGGCAGGATGGCGATCGTGGGGAAGGAAGCGACGAGACCGGGGTATCAGCACAGCGCGGAGGGGCGACTGGAGAGGATGCCGCGGGAGGTGACGAGAGGTGGACCGACTCGACCGTCGTCAGCACGCACTCGACATGATCGACTGGATGCTGGAGACCGCCTCCCTGCGCGAGTTCCTCCAGCACCTGATCGACGATGCGGTCGGTGTCACCGGCGTGGACGGCTGCGGCGTCACACTGCAGCGGCGTCAACGGCCGCTGACCGTGGTGAGCACCGGGGGAGTGGCGGACAAGCTGGACGAGAAGCAGTACGGCCAGGACGACGGGCCCTGTCTGCAGGCCCTGCGCACCGGCGAGGCCGTCCACGTGCCCGACGTCCTGGAGGAGACCCGGTGGGGCTCCTATCCCCGCTTCGCGGCCGGCCTGGGCGTCCGCTCCTCGCTGTCCCTGCCGATCCCGGCGCGCACCCACACAGCCGGGGCGCTGAACTTCTACGCCACCGGCCCCGACGCCTTCTCCGAGGGCGACCGGCAGACGCTGGCCCTGATCGCCGCGCAGGCCGGCGGTGGTATCGCGCTGGCGCAGCGACTGGCCGACGCGGAGGAGTTCACCCGCGACCTGCAGACGGCGCTCACGTCCCGCAGCGTCATCGACCAGGCCATCGGGAGCGTCATGCAGCAACAGCACTGCACCGCCGAAGAGGCGTTCGACCTGCTGCGCCGGCTGTCCCAGCAGACCAACCTCAAACTCCGTGACGTCTGCACGCGCCTGCTGACCGGCATCGCCGGCCGCCCGCCCACCGAGCAGCCGCCCCTGCGGCCCCGCCCCTGACACGCCCTGCTCGTGCACCAGCTGTTCGAGAGCAAGGACGAACTGCCGGCCCGAGCCTGGAGCGACGCGCTTCCGCCTTCGTGTCCGGGCTTCCGCGCACCCCGGAGCGCGGGAAGACCCCGCCGGCAGGGTGGTGCTCCGCTGCAGGATGGTGTCCGGTTCTCGCCAGTCCGAGGTAAATGCCTGGACTGAGTAACTCTGCGGAGGGGAGACTGCCGACTTCCGAACCTCCGGGAGTGTGATGGGGACAACAGAGACGCGAGGACCGACACCGGGCAGGAGCGCGGTCGTTCTGGCACTACGCCGCTACGGCCGGGAACTGCTGCGACTACGACTGCTGGCCCTGCCCGCGCTGCTGTTGCCGGCCGTGGGCAACATCGGCATCCGCTACATCGCCCCCCTGCTGATCGCCAAACTGGCAGGACAGGCCGCCGGCGACGGCGGTCTCACCCTCGGTTCGGCGCTGCCGTACGTGCTGGGCTTCGGCGTGACGCTGCTGCTCGCCGAGGCCGTGTGGCGGGTCGGACAGCACTGCCTGAACCGCGTGGACGCCCTCGGTATGGAACACCTGTACGTGAGCGGCATGGACGAACTCCTGGCCAAGGACGCGGCGTTCTTCCACGACAACTTCGCCGGCTCCCTGACCAAACGGGTGCTCAGCTACGGCAAGCGCTTCGAGGACTTCGTCGACACGGTGACGTACCGGATCGTGGGCAGTCTCGTCCCTCTGCTGTTCGGTTCCGTGGTGCTGTGGAGCTACGAACCGATGCTCGTCGCCGGCCTCCTTGTGATGATCGGGCTGACCGTGGTGGCCGCGACGCCTCTGATCCGCCGTCGGCAGCGGCTCGTCAACGACCGTGAGGCGGCGATCGCCCGGGTCTCCGGCCACGTCGCCGACAGCCTCATGAACATGGAGACCATCCGGGCGTTCGCGGCGGAGCGGCGGGAGGCCGACGAACACCGCAGCCGTGTCGCGGAGTCCCGGCGCCTGACGCTGAGGTCGTGGGACTACGGCAATCTGCGCGTCGACACCCTGGTCGCCCCCATGTCCGTGCTGACCAACGTGCTGGGCCTGCTGGTCGCCATCGCCTTCGGCGGCTCGGGGCAGGGAGTCGAGGAGATCGTCGTCAGCTTCACCTACTACTCCAACGCCACCCAGATCATGTTCGAGTTCAACCAGATCTACCGGCGTCTGGAAAGCTCGATGACCGAGGCCGCGCAGTTCACGGAGCTGCTGCTGGATCCGCCCACCGTGCTCGACCCGGCGACACCGGAACCGCTCGCACCGCGCGGCACGGGCATCCGCTTCGAGGCGGTGACCTTCGCCCACACCGGTGCGAAGCCGATTTTCCAGGGCCTCGACCTGGACGTGCCCGCCGGCGCCCGGATCGGTCTGGTCGGCAGGTCCGGCGGCGGCAAGACCACGCTCACCCGGCTCCTGCTGCGGATGTCGGACCTCGACGACGGACGCATCCTGATCGGCGGCCAGGACATCAGCCGGCTGCGCCAGACCGACCTGCGCTCACTGATGGCCTACGTCCCGCAGGAACCCGCCATGTTCCACCGCAGCCTGCGGGACAACATCGCCTTCGCCCGGCCCGGCGCCACCGACGAGGAGATCCACGCGGCGGCCGCGGCCGCGCACGTCACCGAGTTCGCCGACCAGCTCCCCGACGGCTTCGCCACTCTGGTGGGGGAGCGGGGGGTCAAACTCTCGGGCGGCCAGCGCCAGCGCGTCGCCCTCGCCAGGGCCATCCTGCGCGACGCCCCGATCCTGCTGCTCGACGAGGCGACCAGCGCGCTGGACTCGGAGAGCGAACTCCTCGTCCAGGACGCCCTGTGGCGGCTGATGGACGGACGCACGGCCCTCGTGGTCGCCCACCGCCTGAGCACCGTCGCCGGCATGGACCGTCTCGTCGTCCTCGACCGCGGAACCGTCGTCGAGCAGGGCACCCACGAGGAACTGCTCGCGGCGGACGGCGCCTACGCCAGGCTGTGGCAGCACCAGTCGGGCGGCTTCCTCGGCGAGAGCACCGACTCGGCCCTCGGACGCCCGGTCCCGCAAGCCGGCCTGGACGGCCTGCCCGGACCGGCCGACACACCACCGGACGGAGGCCGCAGGCCGTCGTCGCCCGCCGGTACGAGCACCGGGTCCCCGTGATGAGGGGCAGGACCCGACGGGAACAGATTCGGGACCGGGGTACCCCCTCCTCGCTCCTCCGGCCGCACAGCGCATTGCGCGTGGCTCACCGCTGCCCCGAAACGTTCCGGTCCTGCTCGGGCAACTGCTGTTCCGTCCAGATGGTCTTGCCGTGCGGGGTGTAGCGCGTGCCCCAGCGCTTGGCCAGCTGAGCGACGAGGAACAGGCCGCGGCCGCCCTCGTCGGAGGAGTGGGCGCGTCTCATCCGCGGGGAGGTGTTGCTGCCGTCGGACACCTCGCAGATGAGGCTGCGATCGTGGATCAGCCGGAGGGTCACGGGACCGTGGGCGTGCCTGATCGCGTTGGTGACCAGCTCACTTATGATCAATTCCGTGGTGAACGCGATGTCCTGCAGGTTCCAGCGGGTGAGCTGCGCCATCACGTCACTGCGGGTCTGCGCGACCGCGGAGGGAGCCGACGGGATGTCCCACGCGGCGACCCGGTCGCAGTCCACGCCGCGGGTCCGCACTGCCAGAAACGCCACGTCGTCCCGGGGGCGGTCGGGCAGCACGGTACGGATCATCGTGTCGCAGATCTCCTCCAGCGGCCGGTCCGGGTGGGCCAGCGCGAAGCACAACCGCTCCATCCCGGTGTCCACGTCCTGGTCGGAAGCCTCGATGAGCCCGTCGGTGAACAGGGCGATGACACTCCCCTCCTCCACGTCGAACTCGGCCGACTCGAAGGGGAAGCCGCCCAGCCCGAGGGGCGGCCCGGGCGGCACGTCGAGGATCTCGACGGGGGCACTCAGATGTGCCAGAGCCGGACTGGGATGGCCGGCGCGAGCGACGCAGAGCTTGCGCGAGATCGGGTCGTACACGGCGTAGACGCAGGTCGCTCCGATGACGGCCAGACCGTCCGAAGCCATCTCCGCCTCGTAGGCGAGGCGCAGGACCAGGTCGTCGACATGGGCCAGCAGTTCCTCCGGCGACAGGTCCATGTCGGCGAGTGTCTGCACCGCGGCGCGCAGGCGCCCCATACTCGCAGCCGCGTGCAGGCCGTGTCCCACCACATCCCCCACCACCAGCGCGACGCGTGCCCCGGAGAGGGGGATGACGTCGAACCAGTCTCCGCCCACCCCGGCCTGGGTGTCGGCGGGAAGATAGCGGTAGGCGACCTCGACGGCAGTGAGGTCCGGCAGCACCTGAGGAAGCAGGCTGGTCTGGAGCGCGAGCGCCGCGTTGTGCTCACGGGCGAAGCGCCGGGCGTTGTCGACACACACGGCCGCGCGGGCAGCCAGCTCCTCGACGAGCAACTGGTCGTCCTCGTCGAAGGCGTCCGGATGCTCCCACCGCAGAAGCGTGATCACCCCAGCGGTGACTCCCCGCGCCCGCAGGGGCACGACCATGTGGGAGTGCACACCGATGCGGACCAGCGTCTCCCGCCGGAGCGGATCCACGGCGAGCCAGTCCGTCGACGCGGAGACGACCGCGTCGCGAACGGTCCGGCCGGTGGCCAGGCAGCGGCTCTGCGGCGACTGCGGGGGATACCGGGCGGGCAGGCCGACCTCGACCACCACCTCGGGATGGTCGGCACGGACCGACAGATGGGCGGCGCGGTAGAGCGTGCCGTGAACTTTTCCGGAACCGGCGGGGATGTCGTCGGCCGGCCCCGCTCCGTCGAGCAGATCCACCGCCGCGAAGTCGGCGACCTGGGGCACCAGGACCTCCGTCAGTTCCCCGACCGTACGCTCCAGATCGAGGGTGGTGCCGATGCGCTCGCCGGCCTCGTTCAGCAGCACCAGCCGCCGGCGCCTCTGGTCGCGGTCCGTGAAGTCGACGACCACCTGGCAGACGCCCAGGGGCGTACCGGTCCGAGCCCGCAACGGGAGGGACATACGCACTCTGAGCGGCTGCTCCATGATCGACTGACCGGGGGTGCCGGGCGGGGGAGCCAAGTGCTCCACGGACGAGACCACCTCTCCGACCGCCAGCGCCTGGCCGGCCTGTCGCTCGCCGGCGTGCGGTGCCGTCGGCCGCACTGCCGGAGCGGAGCGGGGCGAACCGTCCATGGCGGCCAGAGCCTCGTTGCGCCACTCGCACCGCAGGTCGGTGTCGAACAGGGCGACTCCGACCGGAGAGCTGATCAGGAGCCCGCGCAGTGCTGCCTGGCCCAGTTCCCACCGGTGCAGCGCCGCGGCAGAGCACAGGGCCAGGAGCCAGCCGCCGCCCCCCTCCGGTGCCGGCAGCGCACGCAGCCGCAGCCCCAGTTCGACCTGGTGGCCGTCATGGTGGCCCGCCCAGATCCGGCCCTCCCAGTGGTCGGCCGTCAGCCGTCCCTCGACCATGGCCACGAGCGCGTCCGGCCCCTGGAAGACGGCTGACAGCGGCTTCCCGGCCACGTCCGACGGAGCATGACCGAGCAGGAGCTCGGCCTCCCGGCTCCAGCTCTCGATCAGGCCGGCCGCGTCGACCGTCACGAGCGCGGCGGTCCTGAGATCGAAGGGATCCGACATGCCGTCGCCGCTCCGCAAGCCGAACGTGCTCATCGACCGGTCCCCTCTGCTGGCGGGCCCCACCCCTCAGATTCTCACACCGAGGGCCAGGGCGGACCTCCGGTGGCGGCGCCCGTTGCGCGGGGCCCGTGAAGACGGAAGCGGCGGGCATCCGCGCGCCCCGTTCCGGCCGAACCGCAGAACGGCACCAGAGCGTCAGGTGCCGCCTGCCTGATGGCCTGGGTGAAAGCCATCAGACGATCACGACACGTGATCTCCGTGCCGGGTACGGCTTTCCCCGGTGCTCCGTCGGGTGGGTGCGGCTCAGTCCCGTCGTCCCGCACCGTGCAGCAGCGTGTCGACGATACGCGTGGCCAGCGCGTCCGGATTCTGTGCGTCCGGGTCTTCGTGGGCGCCGGGCCCGTGCAGGGCCTCGCCGATGAGGGCGTAGTAGACCCGCCGTGTCCACTCCAGATCTGCCGCGGGATCGAGGAGTCCCTCACGCTGGGCTCGGGCGAGAAAGGCGAGAGACCGGGCGTTGATCTCGGTCCAGACATCCTTGGCGACATCGTTGTGCGCCAAGGGGTTGCCGAGCGTGAACCGCCAGGCGCCCTTGACCCGCAGCGTGTTCGCGGTAGCGCGGTGCAGCGCGACCAGCGGGGGAGCAGTGTCCAGGTGGGCGTCGTCGATGGCGTCGGTGAGCTGCTGCTTCGCGGAAGCGGCCAGTGCCTCGATGAGGGCCTGCCGGTTCGCGAACCGCCGGTGCACCGTCGTCCTGGCCAGGCCCGCAGCCTCGGCGATCTGCTCCATCGTCGCGCCGGGATCCTCGGCCAGCACCCTCTCGGCCGCCTCCAGAATCGCGCGCACGCTGCGTTCGGCATCCGCCCGCAGAGCTCGCCCCATGGGGTCTCCCTTCCCGTCGTCGACTCCCGCTCACCAAAGAAGATACTCCTGAGCTGCACCTTCTCAGTAAACCGCAACAGTGAAGTTGCGGATAAGAAGAGAACGGATACCCTCGAGATGCGGTTATCGCCAGGGTGCCGACAGAAGGCGCGAGATGACCAGGCGCCGCGAAAGCCGCAATTCGCTATGAACATGATCAAGATCTCAGGAGCCCATGATGGCCACGAAACGACCTGTAGCACTCGTGACAGGCGCGTCCTCCGGCATCGGAGAGGCCGCTGCCCTCGCCCTCGTCGAAGCGGGTTTCGACGTGATCGGAACCAGCCGGAACACCGCGAAGGTCGCCCCGCGCGACGGCGTGACCTTCCTCGACCTCGACGTGAGCAGTGACGCCTCGGTTGCCACGCTGGTCCAGCAAGTCATCGATCGGTTCGGCCGCATCGACGTCCTGGTCAACAACGCCGGCATCGGCTCGTCGGGCGCCACCGAGGAAAGCTCCCTGGCGCAGCACCAGCACGTCTTCGACATCAACGTCTTCGGTGTCATCCGCATGACGAAGGCCGTCCTGCCCCACATGCGCGCCCAGGGCCGTGGCCGCATCATCAACCTGTCGTCGATCTACGGGTTCATCCCCCAGCCCTACATGGCCGCCTACATCGCGTCCAAGCACGCGGTCGAGGGATATTCCGAGTCCGTGGACCACGAGGTCCGTGAGCACGGCGTGCGGGTCCTGCTCGTCGAGCCCGGCGGGACCAACACCGCGTTCGAGGGCAACCTCGTGCAGCCCGACACGCCGCTGCCGGTGTACGCGAAACAGCGGCGCATCGTCGACCAGGTGGTCGCCGAGGCGGTCACGGGCGGCGACGCCCCCGCCGTCGTCGCGCAGGCCATCGTCACGGCGGCCACCGCACGCAAGCCGCGGCTGCGCTCCACAGCCGGCCCGCTCGCCCGGCGCCTCAGCCTGCTGCGCCGCGCGGTTCCCGCCCGGGTCTTCGACCAGCAGATCCGCAAGTTCAACAAGCTGGCCGGCTGACACCCGCCGCAGCCCCCATTCGGAGCGGATCACACTCCGACCGAGATTCCGTGAAGCCCCGGCGAGGTGATGCATCCGCGGGCGCCGTGCGCCACCCGGGTCTCCCCGGGAGCCCGGACGCCCGGAGCAAGCACCGCCGCAGGAGGAGGTCCAGCGCATGCCCAATCCGCAGCAACCTGAACCACGGCGCAACAACAAGGGTGCGGCGACGCCCGAGGACAGCCGCCAGTTGCAGGCAGGCCAGGCGGGCGGCGGCGCGAGCGGCCACCCGCAGGAGCGGCCGGCGGAGTGCGTCCCCGGCGGAGTGCCTGTGGTCACCGACACCCCGCTCGCCAGGCCGGCCAGCGCCGCCGCGACCGTGATGCCGGAGATGACCACGGTGCGTCCGGCCGGGGCGATGGTGCGCCCGATCGCCGTTTCGCCGGTGTAGCCGGCCTCCAGTTCCTCGCGGTAGCGGCTCACGATCAGCAGGCCGTAGTCGATGGCGACCGCGAGACCCGAGCGAGCCGCCGGAGCTCGCGGTCGCCGACTGCTACGAGCGCTGCGCTGCGGGCGTTGGTGACGGGGTGGCGGGACCGTGAGGAGCCGGCCTCGGGGCTCGTGGCCCCCTGGCGGGGGCGGTCCGCGACTCGGGCCCGCAGCTCGGGCTTGCATGCGGAAACCGATCGGTTTACGGTGGTGAAACTGATCGGTTTCTCGCGGTGCAGTGGGCGAGTTCCGGACCCGAGTCACGAGGAGCATCGGATGACTGCCGCGCGCGACGCCGAGGGGCAACCGTCGAGTCCCAGGCTTCCGGCGAAGCTGGCCGCCCACCCGTCGGTACAGGCCGTACTTGCCCGGCGCAGGGCCGGTGACGCGGTGCGCCCACCGGCGGTGATCGACGCGGCCTGGCTGCGCGAGCTGTGCCTGGCGGCCGGGGCGGACGACGCGGCCGCGGTGAGCCTGGACCACCCCGACCTGGCCGGTGAGCGCGAGTACGCGCTGGCCGCGCTGCCCGGCACCCGCACCCTGATCGCGATGGCGGTCCGGATGAACCGCGACAACTGCCGCTCCCCGGCTCGCAGTGTGGCCAACCAGGAGTTCCACCAGACCGACGAGCAGGCCAATCATGCCGCGCGCAGCGTCACCCAGGCCCTCCAGGACGCCGGCTACCGCGCGCTCAATCCGTCGGTCGGCTTCCCTCAGGAGATGGACCGCTTCCCCAGCGAGCGGATCTGGGTGGTGGCGCACAAGACGGTCGCGGTGGCCGCCGGGCTCGGCGTGATGGGCCTGCACCGCAACGTCATCCACCCGAAGTTCGGCAGCTTCCTCCTGCTGGTCACCGTCCTGGTGGACGCGGAGGTGAGCGAGTACGGGCAGGCGCTGGAGTACAACCCCTGTATCGACTGCAAGTTGTGCGTCGCCGCCTGCCCGGTCGGCGCCATCGCCAAGGACGGCGCCTTCGACGCGCTGGCCTGCACCACGCACAACTACCGCGAGTTCATGAGCGGGTTCACCGACTGGGCGCAGACCGTGGCCGACAGCGAGGACGCCGCCGACTACCGCTCCCGGGTCACCGATTCCGAGAGCGCCTCCATGTGGCAGAGCCTGTCCTCACCACCCGGCTACAAGTCCGGCTACTGCCTTGCCGTCTGCCCCGCCGGCGAAGACGTCCTGGGCTCCTACCTGGACGACCGCAGGACGTTCATGGACACCGTGCTGCGACCACTCCAGGACAAGAAGGAAACGCTCTACGTCCTGCCGGGCTCACACGCACAGGAGTACGCCCGGCGCCGATTCCCCCACAAGCCCGTCAAGGAAGTCACCGGCGGCTGGCAACCCCCGGCGAAGCGTTCCGCGCCCACCGATCGAGAGACACGTACGTCATGAGTGGCACTCCCCCCTTCCGCGTCCTGCGCGCCAAACCTCTGTGGATGACCAACGGCGTCATCACAGGCGTACTGGCGCTCCTGTTTGCCGTGTTCTACGTCGGCGCCAACATCGATCCGGCCGGTCACCTGAGCAAGCTGCCGGTCGGTCTGGTCAACGCCGACAAGGGAACCGCCGTCGGCGGCAAGCAGGTCAACCTGGGCGCCCAGATCACCGGCTCGATCAGGCAGTCCACCGCGGGAGGGGACAAGATCGACTGGAAGGTGATGGACGAGCAGGAGATGAAGGAGGAACTCGGCAAGGGCAAGCTGTTCGGCGCGCTCGTCGTGCCTGACGGCTTCACCTCCTCCACCATCGCGCTGACCGACGCCACGGCCACCGGGACCCCGGCCCGTCCGACGCTGACGGTGCTCACCAACCAGTCGGCCGGCAGCGTGGGCTCCGGCCTGGCCCGGACGGCGACGACGCGAGCGGCCGAGAACGCCTCGCTCCAGGTGGGCAGGGAACTGACCGCGCAGACCGGCGCCCGGCAGGCGAAGCTGCCCGCCGCGGCACGCGTCCTGCTCGCCGACCCGGCCGCCGTCACCGTCGAGGACGGCCATCCGCTCGACTCGCACAGCGGCCTGGGCCTGACGGCGTTCTACTACGCCCTCGTCCTGGTGGTCTGCGGAATGCTCTCCGCCAACGTCATCAGCGGCCAGGTCGACCACGCCCTCGGCCACACCCACAACGACATGGGCCCACTGCGCCTGCACCGTCCCCTGATCCGGGCCACCCGGGTGCAGACCCTCGCCATCAGCGGCACCCTCATGGTGGGACTGTCCCTGCTGATGGGCACCTTGGCCATGGCAGGTGCGGTCGGCATCATGGGCATGGACGCCTCTCACCTGCCGCTCCTGTGGCTGTACTCGGTGTGCGCCGTCGCGGTCTGCGGGATCGGTGCGCTCACCCTTCTCGCGGTCTTCGGCACGCCCGGCATGCTGGTGGTCACGCTGGTCTTCATCGGAATGGCGGTGCCGACAGCCGGAGCCACCACCCCCCTCGAGGCGCTGCCCGGCTTCTACCGCTTCCTCGCCGAGTTCGAGCCCCTGCGGCAGATCACCGGTGGCATCCGCTCGATCCTCTACTACGACGCCCAGGGCGACGCAGGTCTGACCCGAGGCTGGGTCATGATGGCGGCCGGCCTCGTGGCGGCCGTACTGTTCGGCTTCGGCGTACTGGGGTGGTACGACCGCAAGGGGCTGCACCGCATCCCGGTGGAGACGACGCCCGAGAAGGCGGCGGTCGCCGCATAGCGAAAGCCGCGGCGGCGGCCTTTCCCTCAGGCCGCCGCCGAGCCTCCGCCAGGACGCCAAGCCGGAAACCGATCAGTTTTCATTCTGTCGGAATCGAGTTAACCTCGCAGGATGACCACCGAAGTGAAACAGAGCCCCAGGGAGCGGCTGCTGGAGGCGGCGGCCACACTCACCTACCGGGACGGCGTCGGCATCGGCGTCGAGGCGCTGTGCAGGGCGGCGGGAGTGTCGAAGCGCTCCATGTACCAGCTGTTCGAGAGCAAGGACGAACTCCTTGCGGCCAGTCTGGAGCGGCGCACTTCCGCCTACGTGGCAGGACTCCTCCCCGCGGCGGACGACGACCGTTCACCCCGGGAGCGGATCCTGCATGTCTTCGAGCAGGTGGAATCGCGGTCGGGCGCACCCGAGTTCTACGGCTGCCCCTTCCTGGCCGCGCAGATCGAGCTCAAGGACCAGAGCCACCCCGCGAGCCGGGTCGCCCATCGGGTCAAGGAGAACCTGACCGCCTTCTTCCGCGCCGAGGCCGAGCAGGGCGGAGCGAGCGATCCCGGCCTGCTGGCCCGGCAGCTCAGCCTGGTCTTCGACGGTGCCAGCGCCCGCGCGGGCATCGGAGCGGACACCCTGACGGGCCTCATCGCGCCCACGGTGATCACCCTGCTCGATGCGGCGGGCATGCGCTGACGCATCGCCCCTCCCGAACGCTGCCCTGCCGCCCGGCGTTCGGGGGAAGCCCCGTAGCCGCAAAGTTGTTGCCGAGCATGCCGCAGGCGAAGAAGCCCATACCGTCCTTCTCCCTGTCTGAGCCTGCGTGCGGAAACCGATCGGTTTACAGGTGCGGAAACCGTTCTCGAGGAGAGCGGGAACCCTGATGACGACGGATCGGCCGGTGGCACTCGGGACGGGTGCGTCATCCGGCATCGGGAAGGAAGCCGCGCTCGCACTGGTCGCAGCGGGTTTCGACGTGGTCGGCACAAGCCGCGACACCTCGCGTGTCACCCCGCTCGACGGTGTGACGTTCCTCGACCTCGACGTGGCCGACGACTCCTCGGTCGCCGCGGCGGTCCAGGAGGTGAGCGAGCGGTTCGGGCGGATCGGCGTCCTGGTCAACAACGCCGGCGCCGGCTCGATGGGCGCGGCGGAGGAAACCTCCGTCGAGCAGGCCCGGGCCGTCTTCGACACCAACGTCTTCGGGGTCATGCGCATGGTGACGCAGGTCCTGCCGTACATGCGCGCCCAGAAACGCGGACGCATCATCAACATCTCGTCCGTACTCGGGTTCATGCCCCAGCCGTACATGGCCGTCTACGCCGCCTCCAAGCACGCGATCGAGGGCTACTCCGAGTCCCTGGACCACGAGGTCCGGGGGCACGGCATCCGGTCGCTTCTCGTCCAACCCGCTTACACCAGGACCGGATTCGAGGCCAACAGCGCGAAGCCGGACATCCCCCTGCACGCCTACGCGAAGCAGCGGCAGACCGTGGACCGCGTCATGGCGGAGGCGATCAGCAACGGCGACGCCCCCGCTGTCGTCGCCAAGGCGATCGTCGCGGCGGCGACCGACGCCAGGCCGAAGCTGCGCTACACCGCCGGTCCCACGGCCGGACGCGTGCGCACACTGCGCCGTCTCGTTCCCGCCCGGGCCTTCGACAAGCAGATCCGCACGATCAACCGCCTGGCCGGCTGACCCGCAGGCTCACACGGAGACGGCCGCGCCAGGCCGGGGCGGAGGTCTGCAGCCCGGCGACTGCACAGTCGGTCGTTCGACGCCGGCGAGAGGTCCCGGCGCCTCTTCAGCGCTCCCTCAACGACTTCAAGAGTTTTATGTAGGCACTATTGAACCGAGCGCCTTTGTCCAGGTAGGCAGCCCCGACCATGGAGCCTTCCCGGAGGTACGCGACGAGCACTCCCTGGTCCAGTTGATCCAGATCTCCGCAGACGATCTCCATCGAATCCGACATCTTCGGGTTGCCGGCAATCTGGATACGCAGTCCGAGTACTTCCGTGGACATGCTGGGGAAGTATCCGATCCGGGAGGTCACCGAACCGTACCCCAAGGACGACGCCAGAGACCTGCCCGCAAGATCACCGGTATCGATCGCATTCTTCCAGAATTCCATGCGCGTAAGGTTCCCGGCCGTCCACGGGTCAGGGTAACGAGCAATATCCCCGGCCGCGAACACATTCTCCCACGGTGACACACGCATGTATTCATCGACGCGCACCCCGTCGGACAGATCCAGGCCGTTTCCATGCAGCCATTCCACATTGGGAACACTTCCGATCGCCTCGATGAAAAGGGATCGATCGGATGGGGGCTCCGGATCCGACGGTTTCACATCACAGAGCAGTTCCCTTGCGGAATCGCCCGTCAGAAACGTGATGCCATGCTGAACGAGCCAGCGGCCAAGCGCCATCGAAACACGCTCACCCAGGATGTTCTCGAATGGCCCGCGGCGCAGCGCTTCCAGCATGAGGACTTCACAGCCGTACTCTTTGGCCAGCGAAGCAAGCTCACAAGCAACGAAACCAGCGCCTACGATCGTGACCTTTTCGCTTGCTTGGAGCCGGTGGTGGATGTATCGCGCATCGCCCAGACCACGCAGGGTTCGATGCGTATGGAGCTCGCACTCCCCGTTGCCCCACACCGAGGTACGCGGGCGTACACCCGCAGCGATCACCAGACCGTCGTACTCGAATGTTTCACCTGTACTCAGATGCAGAACCCTGTCGCGCAGGTCCGCAGTCTCGACTCTGGTGCCGAGGCGCCAGGTCAGAGCGTCGTTCTCGACTCCATTCACCTTCACATCCTCGGCGATCGCCATTTCGAGGGCATCCGACAAGGGATACCGCTTCTTCGTCAGACCCGGCCGATTATAGGTGCGGTGAGTCTCGTCTCCGAAGACAACGATCCTGGCGTCGACCTTGCATTTGAGTATCGCGTTGGCCGCTCGTAGTCCGGCTATACCGGAGCCGACTATGCCGATAAGCGGCCGCCTATCAGCCACCGGCGGCGTCACGATTTCAGGAAGATCGCTTGCAGAGGGCAAGAGTCGACAGCGTCCTCGATATCGCTGATGTTCTCTTCATCGAACGCTTCCTGGTATTGAAGCTCCCCATTGGCGTCGAGCTCGAAGTTGGTCGGGGCCGAGATCGCGCACTGCCCGTGGTTCTGGCACTTGACCCTGTCGACAAAAATCTTCATGGTCCCTGGTCTTCCATCGCTCGTCCCTTTCGCCGGTCCGTTCTCCGGCGATCACGACCCTACGAGCCTCCGCGCGACGAAGGAAGAAGTGACGGGTGGCCTGAACCGGTCCTGACCTGTTCAGGCCCGTAGTGGGCGGTCCATGGGCCGGGTCGGCGCAGCCGGCGCTCCGCGCTGGGTTTCTTCAACCGGCGGCTGGGCACACGATGTTGACCTTGGAGGGTGTGCGGGATCCCCGAGTCGCGTAGAACCATCTGTGGGGGTTCTCGTATGCTTGTGCTGCAGAAGGCAACCGGCTAAGGTGGTTCCATGGCGGTGGTGTATTTCCCCGAGTTCCGTCTGGGCAAGGTGCTGGCGACCAGCTTCACGGGGACTCTGTCGGAGCGTTACGGCGAGGCGCTGGAGCGCATTCCTGTGCCATCCCGGCTCGCGGACTGGCTGGCAGTCAATGGACTCGCCGTCGACTCCTGCAGCCAATCCCAGCTCGACCACGCCCGGGAGCTACGGGAATCAATTCACGCAGCTGCCACCGCTGTCGCGAACCAGGACCCGCTTCCCTCTTCAGCTGTCCAAGTCATCAATGACTGCAGTACTCACGGTCTGGCCTCGGCGATCTTGACGCCCGGGGGCAGCCGGGAGTGGCGGCTGGGATCTGCTTCTGCGGAAGACGCGCTCAGCGTGATCGCCGCCGATGCGATCAGCCTCCTCGCGGGAGAACGAGAAGGAAAGATTTCGTTGTGTGCATCGCCGACGTGCCGAGCCGCGTTCGTCGACACCAGCCGCGGCTACACCCGCAAATGGTGTGACATGAACACGTGCGGAAATCGTGAGAAAAAGGCACGCTTCCTCGCCAACAAGGGTAAGAAGTCGAGCCTTGCTGACTGACCGTGCTGTTCGATCGCTGGTCATCGTGACTTCGTAGTATCGAGACTCCCGCGCTCCGCGGTCTCGCTACCGCACGCTGCTTAAAAAGGGGGAATGGCATGTTCGATGTTCTGGGAATGGACGCCACGGCCGAGGTGGTCTACCGCGAGATGCTGGCGCACCCGCAGGACGGTGTGGCCGATCTGATGCGCCGCCTCCAGCTGACTGAGCAGGCGGTACTGACAGCACTCGACACCCTCAGCGAACTGGCCCTGATACGCAGTTCCTCCGAAGATCCCCGTAGTTTCCACGCAGTTGACCCGCACCTGGCCGCAGACATTCTGCTGGCAAGGCAACGAGCCGAGCTCGCCGCGCAACAGAAACGTGTGCAAGAGGCTCAGGCTGCCGCCGTACGTCTCAAATCGGAGTTCACCCAGGACAGGGAAGAGTTACTTTGCCTGAACGGGGTCGACTGCGTCCGCGACTACCTGGCGACTCTGTACGACAGGGTCGAGGACGAGCTGGTGACCTTCGCTCCGGGCGGAGCCCAGACGGCGGCCAATGTGCGCAGTTCGCGGCCGCTCGCCGAGAATCTGCTCGAGCGCGGTGTGCGGATGCGCACCGTCTATCTGGACAGCGCCCGCAACGACCCTGCCACGGTGGCGCACGCGGAGTGGCTGGCCGCGCTCGGCGGGCGAATCCGGACCGTCCCCTCCTTACCGAACCGCATGATCATCTGTGACCGGAGGATCGCCGTCGTCGCCGCTGACTGTGATGACACCGCTGCCGGGGCCGTGGTTCTGCAGACGCCGGGAGTGGTCTCATCGCTGTACGCCCTGTTCGATTGCGTCTGGCAGTCCGCCCGGCCGATGGGCGCGACCGCCTTACCCGCGGATACGCAGAGGCTGAGTCCGCAACAGACGGAAGTCCTGCGCCTGTTGTCCCAAGGGCACACCGACGAATCCGTCGCGGCGCGGCTGGGTGTGTCGGCTCGCACGGCACGCCGCATCGCCACGAAACTCATGGACCACCTCGGTGCGCGAAGCCGCTTCCAGGCTGGTGTTCACGCGGTCGCGAGGGGGCTCATCCGGCCATGATGGTCCGTATGATCGCTGGTCGACAAGCAGTGGAAGGGAATGACGATCCGAATAGGACAGTTGCCTCATGTACCTTGTCCATCTCGCTGTCTCCCCTCCAGGCGATGCCCCCCTGCCTGCTGAGATCAGGCAGATGCTGGAAGCCACCGCACCGGACGTCCTTGAACACGTCAGCGTGCATCTCCAGTCACGACCTCACCCTGTCATCGGTCTCTTCCTCCGCGTCGCGTCCCTGAACGAGGCCGAGTCGACCGCGGAGCAGATCTGGGTGCGCGCAGCCACTGCGTGCCCTCAACTGGCTGAATGGTGCCTGCGACGCGCTGAAGCGCCGCTCATGTACTACGAGTTGGATTGAGATCGTCTCACCCTGATCTGATCCGTATCAGGGTGTCCCTGCCGGCGAGCAGGATGACCACGCCGCTCCGCTCAGCGATCTTCTTGGGGACGCGTCCAAGGGCTGTCCCGTGTTGCCGGGGGCGGTGAGTAGCCAGCTCGGCCGGAGCCGTACTGTTCGCTCGCGGTCGGACGGCCAGTGCCCGGCAACCGCAACGACTGCAAGGCGTGGGCCGAATCCGGGGCCGAGTAAGCCGTAGGAAGAACCACGACAATCGCCGACGGCGGCTACCAGGGCACCGGACTTGTAATCCCGCACCGCCGCTCGGCCGGCGGCGAACGTTGCGAGTGGAAGCAGGACCACCACCGCTCTCACAAGCAAGTCCAGGCTCGGGTCGAACGCGTGTTCGCCCGGATGAAGGTCTGGAAGGTCCTGCGCGACTGCCGGCTCAAGGACGAAGGCGTCCACCACGCCATGCTTGGCACCGCCCGCCTCCACAACCTGCTCCAAGCCGGGTAGCCGGACCACCGCCCCAGCAATCGGTATGCCCTGGCACACTTACAAGATCGATTGCGGGACACCCTCAGGCGTGCCGCGCGGGCGGCCAAGGCGCAAGGACCCGTGCGGCCGTGCCTTCCGTGCGGATGTCCTCGATGCCCTTTGCCTGCATGCCGTCACGAACGCTCGGCCGGTGCCGCTGTGCCCGTTGGCCACCGCGGGAACCGGTCCTTTTCATAAGTTTGATTCAGTGTACACGGGGAATATCGCGATCGCCCACAACTCATTGGGCGAGACGCCAAGTCCGCCCAGGGGCCTGAATAGGTCAGGACCGATTCAGTCCACCCGTTAGTTCTTCCTTTGCCGCGCGGGAGCTCGCAGAATCGTGATTGCTGGATCACGAACCAGTGAGAGAGGCGAGCGATGAAAGAGCGGACATCCACCCCAGGCAGCTCACTCGCGAAGGAGCGGACCGTAAGCCGCCGGCTCGATGACGGCGGATGGCAGTGATTGTATGGCTACCTCGAATGACCACATTCAGGGCAATACGATGGCGGCACTCGCCGAGGAGTTCGGCACCCCGCTGTTCGTCTACGACGCGGACATCCTGGAAGACACGTATCGCAAGCTGCGCGGCGTGCTACCCGCCAGTGTCGATGTTTTCTACTCGCTCAAAGCCAACCCGAACGTCAGTGTCTGCGCACTGCTGAACTCGTTCGGTGCCGGCGCCGAGGTTTCCTCCCATGCCGAACTGGTCACCTCTCTACGAGCCGGGGTCGCGCCCCAGGACATCATCTTCCTCGGCCCCGGCAAGGACGAACGAGAGCTCACCGCCTGCATCGAAGCCGGAATCCACGCGATTGTCTGCGAATCACTGGACGAACTCGACCTGCTGGACTCGCTGCTGGCAACCGCCAGCCGTGACGAGTTCCCGGTGCTCTTGCGAGTAAACCCTGCCTTCGGCAGCAAGGGGTCAGGACTGGCCATGGGGGGCAAGCCCCGGCAGTTCGGCATCGACGAAGCCGAACTGCGTGAGTCCAAGCAGCGACTCGCAGCCCTGCGCCACATCCGGGTGAAAGGGGTGCACGCCTACATGGGGACACGGTTCCTGAACCACGAAGACGTCGTCCACAACACCCGGCAGATCCTCGCCACCGCGGAGGATCTGGCCGGACGACTCGGCTTCCCCCTGGAGACCGTGGACTTCGGCGGCGGGCTCGGCGTCGCCTACTTCGAGAACGAGGAGGACTTGGATCTCGCCGCGCTGGGAACCGGACTGGCGGACGTTCTCTCCTCCTTCTCCGCGCGCAACCCGCACTGCCGGATGATCATGGAGCTGGGCCGGTTCCTGACGGCCATGGCTGGCACCTACCTCATCCGGGCGCGCTATGTGAAGAACTCCATGGGGGAGAGCTTCGTGGTCGCCGACGGCGGCACCAACCACCACATGGCCGCCGTCGGTGTCGGGAGCTTCGTCAAACGCAACTTCCCGATCCGCCACGTGGGGAACCGGGCTGCTGGAGCGCTGCGGCCCTACAGCGTGACCGGGCCGCTGTGCACACCCAACGACGTCATTGCCAAGAAGGTCCAGCTGCCGGAGGTGCGGCCGGGGGATCTGCTGGCAGTGGAGCGGTCCGGGGCCTACGGGCCTACCGCCTCACCCGGACTCTTCCTCAGTCACGGCTTCCCGGCCGAGGTGATGGTGCACGGCGGGCGGGCCCATCTGATCCGGGAACGCGACACCACAGAGGATCTGCTGGCCAAGCAGCACCTCGTCGACTTCCGCAGCGCGCCCGCATGACCACCTCGGCAAGCCCGGCCGCCCGGGTCGGGGTGGATGTCCTCGACTGCTCGGAACTCCGCCGCCTGGTCGAGCGACCCTGGTTCCTGCGGTTCAGCTTCGCCCCGGAGGAACTGGTCCATGCCGAGACCCTCGGTGGCCATCGGCGCCTGGAGTTCCTCGCGGGCCGCTTCGCCGCCAAGGAGGCCATCCTCAAGGTCTTGGGCAAGGGCTTCCTCCAGGGCGTGGCGCCGCGGGAGATATGCGTGGAGCACACACCGCATGGCGCCCCCGTCGTCCGCTTCCGCGGGAGAGCCGCCCAATTGGCCCCGTCCTCCGTCTCAGTGTCCATCACCCACAAACAGACCGTCGTAGCCGCAGTCGCCATCGGCATCCCCGGCGCCGGCGGTGCGGCAGCCGAAAACGGACGAACAGCATCCACAGAACTGAAGGAGCCTGACGCCGTGTCGCCGCCCAGCATCAACACGACAGCCCCCGCCCAACAGAGTGCCCGCGGTGAACAGACCCCGGAGACCACAGCCTTCCTCCGCGTACGAGTCGGCCAGGAGGAAGCCCACTACGGGGGCGACCTGGTGGACGGCGCCCGCATCCTGCGACTGTTCGGCGATCTGGTCACTGAGATCACCATCCGCACGGACGGCGACGAGGGGCTGCTGGCCCAGTACAGCGATGTCCGCTTCGCCGCACCCGTGAAGCCGGGCGACTACATCGAGGCACGCGGGCGACTGGTACGGCGGACCAGGCTGCGCCGGGTCGTCGAACTCGAGGCGCACAAGGTCCTCAGCGCCCGCCCAGGAGCAGGAGAGAGCGCCGCCGCAGTACTCGACGCCCCCCAGCTCGTCTGCTCCGCCACCGCCACCACTGTCGTCCCCTACCGCAGGACGGACACGGCGACCGCCCTCAACCCCGTTGCCGAGGAGACCTGATGGCCCGTACAGCGCAGCTGCTGCACGAACTGCTGGAGGCGGCCGCCGACCGCAGCCCTCGATCTTCCGCGTTGAGTTCGCAGAGCCGCAGCCTGACCTACGGAGAACTCGCCGCCGCCAGCACCAGGATGGCCGCACTCCTGCAACGCGAAGGACTGCGGCGCGGCGACCGGATCGTTGTCACCGCAGCCGACGGGATCGGCATCGCCGTGCTGCTCTACGCGGCCTCCCGCCTGGGCGCCGTCTTCAGTGTGCTGCACGAACAGGTACGCGGCGGGCCTCTGGAACATGTGCTGCGGGACTGCGAACCCAAGCTGCTGGTCTCCGACGATCCCGATGCGGGACGGACCGCCGCCGAGCACGATGTGCGATTCCTCGGGCTCGACCAGCTTGTCCGGACCGCGCTCGATGCAGGCACCGACGTGTCGCTCATCCCCAGTGGCCAGAGCGCCTTGACCGTGGACCCGGTCAGCCTGATCTACACCTCGGGTACCACCTCGCTGCCCAAGGCCGTGGTCAGCACCCACCAGCAGGTGCTCTTCGCCGTCTCCGCGATCCAGGAGTGCCTGCGGTATCGCAGCGACGACGTCGTGTACTGCCCGCTGCCGCTCTCCTTCGACTACGGCCTCTACCAGGTCTACCTCGCGGCACTGAGCGGTGCCCGACTGCACCTGGGCACGGTCGCCGAGGTCGGTCCCCCGCTGCTGCGCAGCCTGGAGGAAGCCGGGGCGACCGTGCTGCCCGCCGTCCCCTCCATCGCCGATCGGCTCGCCTGGCTGCTACGCCGCAGCAGCGGAGGACCGAGCCGGCTGCGGCTGCTGACCAACACCGGAGCGGCCCTGTCCGAAACCACCATGTCCGCGCTGCGCGCCGCACTGCCCCAGCTGAGGATCCAGGTCATGTACGGCCTCACGGAGTGCAAGCGCACGGCGATCATGCCGCCGGACGGAGACCTCGACCATCCGGGATCCTGCGGACTGCCGCTGCCGGGCACCGAGGTCTTCGTCATCGACGACGACGGGAACCGGCTGCCTCCCGGACAGATCGGCCAGTTCGTCGTGCGCGGCCCGAACGTCATGGCGGGCTACTGGAAACGCCCCGAGCTGACCGCCGAGCGTTTCCCCCGTGCGGAGGGACTCTTCCCCGAGCTGCGCACCGGCGACTACGGCTGGCTGGACAAGGAGGGCTACCTCTACTTCTCCGGCCGCCGGGACGACCTGTACAAGGAGCGGGGATTCCGTCTCAGCGCCACCGAGGTGGAAGCCGCGGCGACCCGCGTCGACGGGGTGACCTCGGCCGCCGTACTGCCGCCCGAGGGCAAGCGGGGAGCGCTCCTCGCGGTGGTCGCCGACATCACCGCGGACGAGGTGCGCGAGGGCATGCGCGACCACATCGAGCCCTTCAAGATCCCGCGGCGCTGCGTCCGCCTCGACGCCCTGCCCACCAACGGCAACGGCAAGGTCGACCGCAAGAAGCTGGCCGCTCTGATCGAACAGACCTCGGCCACCCCGGTCACCGCCGAGGCCCCGCAGGCCGGCCTCGCCCACTGATCCTCTTCCCACCCGACCGCAGCAACTCCTCACTCCCCTCAAGGACATGACCATGGATCGCCAGAACGTTGTCACCGCCCTCGAGAACGCCCTCACCGACGTCCTCGAGCGCCCCGTCACCGGCCTCACCGGCGACGTGAAGCTCTTCGACGACCTGCACCTCGACTCGACCACCATGCTCGAGATGCTGATGGCCCTGGAGGACTCCATCGGCCTGGTCGTCGACCCGGAGGACCTGGACGCGGACGACTTCGTCTCGGTGGACACCTTCACCGACTTCGTCCTCCGCACTCAGCTCGAGCAGGTCTCGGCATGACGCTCATCCAGCCCGACCTGAGCGTCTTCACGACCCTGGAGTCAGAGGTACGCAGCTACTGCCGCAGCTGGCCCACCGTGTTCGACAGGGCGCAGGGCAGCCGGATGTACGACGAGGACGGGCACGAGTACCTGGACTTCTTCGCCGGCGCCGGATCCCTCAATTACGGCCACAACAACCCGGTGTTGAAGCGCGCCCTGCTCGACTACCTGGAGCGCGACGGCGTCACCCACGGCCTGGACATGTCGACCACGGCCAAGCGCGCGTTCCTCGAGTTCTTCCAGAACATGATCCTGCGCCCGCGGGACCTGCCCTACAAGGTCATGTTCCCGGGCCCGACCGGCACCAACGCCGTCGAAGCCGCCCTCAAGCTGGCGCGCAAGGTCAAGGGGCGCGAGACGGTCGTCTCCTTCACCAACGCCTTCCACGGCATGTCGCTGGGCTCCCTGGCAGTGACCGGCAACGCCTTCAAACGGGCCGGCGCCGGCGTACCGCTCGTGCACACCACTCCCATGCCCTTCGACCACTACATGGGCGGGAAGACACCCGACTTCCTGTGGTTCGAGCAGTTGCTCCGGGACCACGGGTCGGGGCTGGACAAGCCGGCCGCGGTGATCGTGGAGACGATCCAGGGCGAGGGTGGCATCAACGTGGCTCGCCCGCAGTGGTTGCGTGGCCTCGCCCAGCTCTGTCAGCAGCACGACATGCTGCTGATCGTCGACGACATCCAGATGGGCTGCGGCCGCACCGGGGCGTTCTTCTCCTTCGAAGAGGCCGGCATCACCCCGGACATCGTCACCGTCTCCAAATCCATCAGCGGGTACGGACTGCCCATGTCCCTCTGCCTGTTCCGACCGGAGCTGGACGTCTGGGAGCCGGGCGAACACAACGGCACATTCCGCGGCAACAATCCGGCCTTCGTCACCGCGGCCGCCGCCCTCAACACCTACTGGGCCGACGACAAGCTGAAGCAGCAGACCCTGACACACGCCCAGACCATCGAAGCCGCGCTGCGCGACACTGCCGCGCACCACAGCGGATCCGCCTACCGCGGCCGCGGGATGGTATGGGGCCTGGAGCTCTCCGACCCCGGGCACGCCGGCCGCGCCGCACGCCGGGCCTTCGAACTCGGACTGCTCATGGAGACCTCCGGAGCACACGGCCAGGTCGTCAAGCTGCTGCCCCCGCTGACCATCACCAGCGACGAACTCGACCAAGGGCTGCGCATCGTACAGCGCGCCGTCTACGAAACGGCATGACCGCGCCCGATACCCGCGATGGAGAAAGGATCCACCCCGCCATGATGGCCCACCCGCTGCTGACAGAGACCGAGGCGGTCTGACCATGACGATCAGCGCTACCCCCGCAGCCGGCGCAGACCAGAGCACCGTCGCGAACAAGCGGGCGGTCTTCCGGGCACCGGTGCCCGAGGACGGCCCAGCCGTGTGGAAACTGGTCGAGAACACCCCCGGCCTGGACTCCAACAGCATCTACTACTACACGCTGTGGTTTCGGGATTTCGCTGACGGTTCGCTGATCGCGACCGTGGACGACGAAATCGTCGGCTTCCTCACCGGCTACCGCCGCCCCGACGAGCCCGAGACCTACTTCGTCTGGCAAACCGCCGTCAACCCGCGCCACGGCATCCCCTTCCTCGGGGTGAAGCTCTTCCAGGCCGCGGCCGACCAGCAGGTGGCCCATGGCGCCCGGTACGTCGAGGCCACGGTCTCCGCCGACAACAAGGCGATCCTCATGGTGCTGAAGCAGTTCGCCAAGAAGCACTCGGCTCACATCGAAACTCGCGTGCTGTTCCCCAGCAGCCTCTTCCCCGAGAGCCACCACGACGAGGTCCTCTACCGCATCGGCCCGTTGACCGCCGGTTGATTCCGCAGTGTTCGACGATCAGGAGTCGTTTCCCATGGCGCAGCAACCCACACCTCTGCACCTCGACATCAATGACAAGTACTTTCGCATGGACTCGGAAGAGGTGCGGAAGGCGCGAGCTGCACATTGGTACGCAGAAACCGACTGGGGCATTGCCGTCCTCTCGTACGAGGACAGCAGTTTCCTGCTGAAGAACCCCCGTCTGACGCAAGGGTCGGCCAAGTGGCCGGCTCAGCACGGAGTGGTCGAGGGGCACTTCGACAGCTGGTGGAAGAAGACTCTGCTGGTGTTGGAGGGTGACGAGCACAACAGGATCCGACGCCTGGTGAACCCCGCTTTCTCTCCGCGCCGGATAGAGCCGTTGCATGCCCGGTTCCGAGCCCTGGCGGACAGCCTGATAGACGAATGGATCGAAGACGGGCAGACAGAATTCGCCGGTCGCTTCGCGGCGCCGTATGCGACCAGGATCCTGTGCATGATGCTGGGCATCGATGAGCGCGACTGGAAGAAGATCAATCAGCTGGCATCCACGATCGGACTCGGTCTCGGCATCTCCATCCAGGAGAACATTGCACAGATCGACGAAGCTGTCGTCGAACTGACGCGATATGCAGAGTCTTTGGTGAAAAGCAGGAGGGAGTCACCTCGGAAAGACATCCTTAGCACCCTGGTGGAAACGAGGGACGAGGATGACGGCAGGCTCTCGGATCAGGAACTGATCAATCTCATCATCCTGCTCATATTCGCGGGGATCGACACGACTCGGAACCAACTGGCGCTGGCTGTCGAATCGTTTTCAAGGCAGCCGGATCAGTGGGAGAAGCTGGCCGCGGACCCGGACCGCTACTCTGTCAAGGCAGTCGAAGAAGTGCTCCGCATCAATCCGATCGGCCGATGGATCACGCGCGAAGCGGCAGAAACATTCCAACACAAGGAGCGCACGATCGAGAAGGGTACAACAGTCCACCTGTTCACCCTTTCATCGGCCACTGATCCCGCCGAATTCGACAACCCGGACCGTATCGACCTCGACGCCGATCGCTCGCCTCATTTTGCGTTCGGTGGCGGCCTGCATCATTGCCTGGGGCACTTCGTCGCCAGGGCGGACATCAATGTGGCCCTCTCGGCGCTGGCCACGCGGATGACCGATCTGCGTGTGGGGGAAGGCGCTGAGTGGCTGCCTGATTCCGGAAACACCGGCGCGAGGAAACTGCCGCTCACGTTCACCCCGCGTTCCTGACTTCTGCGAACGGCGAAGCTCCTGGTGGATGGGTCCACGTGCAAGATCACCCATGCCCATCAGGAGCTTCGCGTGTATGGTAGAACCGCCTTAGGTGGTTCTACACGCGACTGGGAGATCTCATGACACCCTCCAAGACCAGCATCGGGTGCCCGTCCGTCGCCGGCGGTAACACAGCGTGGAGTGATCGCTATCAGCACTGGGGAGTTCCCGCACGTCACGCCAGGGCTGGAGGTCGCTGACGATGGTGGATCTGACGGTGCTGCCGGCCTACGTGGCAGTGATCCTGCTCTTTCTCGGCCCCCCCGGGCCCGATATGGCCTACATGCTCGCGGTGGGCCTCGAAGGCGGTCGCCGGTCCGCGGTGAAAGCCATCCTCGGCATCGGAACCGGCATGAGTGTCTACGCCGCCGCCGTCGTCGCCGGCATGGGGGAAATCGCCCGATCGCACCCATTAGTACTGGATGCGGTCAGGATTTTGGGTGCAGCGTATCTACTGTGGCTGGCGTACGTGACGATGCGTCATGCGCGTCGTGCGATCAGCGGGCGCAGTGACGTCCCGGCAGGTCGCTGGTATCTGCGAGGCGTCTTCGTCAGCATCACGAATCCGAAGATCATTCTCTTTTTCCTTGCGGTGCTCCCGCAGTTCATCGGGAGCGCGGAAAACCCGGGATTGCAGATGGCGATCCTTGGTGCGATCGACATTCTGATGGAGGTGATTCTTTACGGATGCATCGGGATTCTGGCGGGATTCTTTCACGCACGTCTTGTCGACTCGACCAAAGCAACGGCCGTGCTGAACTACATTGCATGCACCGTTTATGTTGTGTTGGCCGGGACAATCTTTGGCGAGCTTCTGCTGGCTTAGGCCGTGTCGGGGTACGTCGAATTGGATTGTTCCCCACCCGGGGACGCAGGACGCGATCATCTACGTGTGGGTCACCGGTTGTGCCTGGCGGGCTCTGCCGCCGTGTTTCGGGATATCCAAGCCGACCGCCCACCGACGGCTCCTGATTCGGTCACAGGCCAGGGCGTGGGGCCGGCTGCACGAAGCGGTCCTGCACCGGCTCGACGACGCAGGCCTCATCGACGTCTCCCGCGTGGTCCTCGGCACCGCCGCGCCCCGGAAGGAGCTCACATGCTTGCCGTCGAAGACTGCGCTGGTGAAGTCGAGGTCGTGGCCTTGCCATGAGTGGGGGTGATCGGCGTCGAGGCAGAGGCGGAAAGACGACCTGCGAGTCGTTCCTGGCCGGCTCTACGGCGGCGCGGGATGAGGGTGCCGGTGCCCTGGTAGGCGCCATCGGCGAGGACGCTCGCCTTGCCGCAGGCGCTGTCGATGCCGGACTCGGTGAAGGCAGTGCAGTCGTTGCGGTTGCCTGGCAGCGGACGGCAGATGGCCAGCACCAGGCGGGTGTCGGCATGCACGAGGACCTGCAGGCTTGCCGAGTAGCGGTAGTTCTTGGAGGAGGCGGCCACGGCACGGTCGCGGGTGGGCACAAGAGGGTCGTCGACGATGACGACTTCGTCCGCTTTCGGCTTGCGGCGAACCCGGGCGAGGGCGAATCCAGCGCCCACGGCTCCGTACCGCCTGCACCAGGCGGCGGGACTGGGCCGGACGCAGTCCGGTGAACACCTCGATAGGAGGACGCGCTGTCCCAACGGTCACGCGTACACGCCGGAGAACCAGTACCTGGATCCCTGAGGGTTCCGGCAGCGCCGGACGTGTCCCGCCGCGACGGGCAAGAGCTGCCCTGTTCCCCCGGTCGTGTGAGACTTCGTGAGACGTGAGAGGGTCTGGGGCGTGAGTGAGACACCGTCGAACACCCTGCAATACCGCTTTGACGGGCCAGAAGAGGCTCCCGTCCTGATCCTGGGTCCCTCACTGGGTACCACCTGGCACAGGTTGTAGAGACCGTCCAGGGACGTCTATGCCAGTCCAGTGCGGGCATGGAGTTGCAGATCAGAGCCTCTTGGTCCGGGAGGGTCTGCCCAGTTGGTGATGGCTGTGTGATACGCGCGTGATACGGCGGGCCCGACCAAGGTCCGTTCTGCGGCCACCGATGATCATCTGTGTGTGAATACAGAAGATCAGTCGGGGCCGGTACGCCAGAGCACCGGTGCTCTCTTGAAGCGTGCGGCCGATGCGAACCCCTGCCCACGGCTGAGGTCCGGGCGACCGGCCAGGACCTCAGCGAGGTCGGCATCCGCGTTCGTGATCAGCCGGTCGACCGCGTCGGGCGGCAGCGAGGTTTGGCGGCCAATCCGCGCAGGAAGTGGTTTAAAGAAACCATGGTGCCGCGAAACACCCGTCGGTCCGGCAGCGCCTGGCTCACCGATCGGACACGGCCCACAAGACCTTGTCAGCCGTTGATACCGTCCTGGACAGGGCTGGCTTCCGGGCCGCGCCACACACATGACACGGCCCGGAACGCTTACCGCTGGCGATCAGGGATTGAACAGGGCCCAGCCCTGGTTGGCCGAACCGTCACAGGCGAACTGGGCGGCCTGTGCACCGTCGGCGGTGCTAGCGCCGGAGATGCCGAGGCACAGACCGCTCTTACGGTTCTTCATGGCGAAGTAACCGTCGGGGTAGCCAGAGACTGGGACGAGCTTCCAGTCCTGGTTGGCGTCGCCGGAGCCGTTCGCGATGATGGCCGCCGCTCCGGCCGACGTGCTGGCACCGTCGACGCCGAGGTTTCTCCCGGCGGCGACGTTCTCGAAACTGGTGTAAGGGCTGTCGCTGACAGCAGCCCAGTTCTGCAGACTGTTGGCGGAGTTCCCCGGCTGCTGGACGACTCGGGCACCGTTGGCCGTGCTGTTGGCCTGGAGGAACTTCTTGGACTTGAGGTTCCCGATCCCGATGCCGGAAGCCCTGAGGCTTAAAAGGCTGCCGTCGAGGATTTTCGAGGACGGTATGGGCTGACCCCAGTCGACACTATGCGACGACTGGGCGTGAGCGACAGCCGGACTGGCCACCGCCAGTAGCGTGCCGGCGAGCACCGCGGTTACGGCGTTCCTCACACGTGTTGTGTGCATGACACATCTCCTTGTGTTGAGTTCTGTCGTTGCGTTGATGACTCAACCAGCCCAGGGCGAGGGTTCGCTAGATCATTTAAACAATCGGGCTGGAAGTGACCGCTTGACGAGGGGAGGCGGTGGTGTCCGCAGGGGCGTCGGCGCTGATCACTGCCTGGCGGGGGATCCGCGCCTGCGACATGCGTGCGGCTTGCTGCCGGAGTTACCGATGGCTTACGCCTAGCCTCCGGCCATTGGCGTCAACTTGAGTCGCCCGCCCTGCGGGTGGTGGCGAGCTGTGGGTTGAGACCCGAGCCATAGGCGGCGGCCTCCCATCCATAGGTCGCCGGCTCCAGGAACAAGCCGTTGTGCCCAGACCGGGGAAGGCCGGGGCACCACGGCGGCGCATACCCGGAACAGCTCAAGCCAAGGCCAGGAGCTCCTCAGTCGGGAGCACGCCGGAGCATTCGGGTGACCGCGTGCCGCCGGAAGTGCTCGCGCTCGGGGCCGAGACGCAGGTCTCTTGCGTTCACCAAGGAGGTTCACTCGGCTGGAGCAAGCCGACTGGCCCCCCAACTGCTGGACGCCGTCGACATAGCCGCGAACCCGAACCCATGGTCGGCTCGTTGCATCACCAGGCCCAGCCCTGGTTGGCTGATCCGTCACACTTGAACTGGGCGGCCTGTGCACCGTTGGCGGTGCTGGCGCCAGAAATGCCCAGGCACAGACCGCTCTTGCGGTTCTTCAGCGCGAAGTAGTCCCCGTCGTAGACGGTCCAGTCCACCGCCCAGTCCTGATTGAGGTCACTGGAACCGTTTGCGATGATGGCCGCCGCCCCAGCCGACGTGCTGGCACCGTCGATACCGAGGTTTCTGCCGGCGGCGACGTTCTCAAACGTGTAGTAGCCGTCGAACGTGTAGATGTCCCACTGCTGCAAGGTGCTGGGACCGTCGTAGGGCTGTTGGGTGACCTTTGCGCCGTTGACGGTGCTCGCGGCCTGCAGATACTTGCCTGACTTTAGGTTCTTCAGGTGCGAATACCCCGTCTTGATCTCGGACGGCTTGGGGTCACTGCCCTGCGACGACTGCGCGTGAGCGATCACCGGACTGGCCACCGCCAGCAGCGCGCCGGTGAGGATGACGGTCAGTGCCCTTTTTGTGCGCATGACAAATGTCCTTACATGGGATTGTGTTGACATGGGCTGGTAGTACTCAACCAACCGTGAGCGGAGTTTGCTAGATCCATCCAGCAGTTGGACTGGAAGTGACTACTCGATGAGGTACGCCGATTCTGTCCCCAGAGGCGTTGCTGCTGATCACCGCCCATCGGGTGGACCGGCTCCAGGGAGCGGTCCCTTGGCTTGTTCTTGTGCCCCGTATGGAAACCCCTCTGCGTGAGCGCAGGTCCATCCATGGCGACGCCAGGATCATGTGGGCTGGCATTTGAACTGCACGGCCGGACGCTACGTACCAGTCACTGCGGGCGGCGCTGTGCCGCCTGGCGTACTGCCAGGCAAACGGGTCGGCGGGCACGCGCCGGTTCGCAGGTTGCATCGTGCGGCGTACCGCCGAGACTTGGTGGTGTGGTGCACGATGCCTACAGAAAGGGTCGAACGATTTCAGTGGATTCGAGCCGTCCAGTCAGCAGTGCTCTCGATGAAGCTGTCCCAGCGGGGCAGGAGGAGAGGACGAGCCGGGCACGCGTCCGTCAGCAAGTACCGGGTCTGGATGGGCTCCGTGGGCTCGCGGCACTGTATGTGGTCTTGTTCCACTGCTGGTTGTACACCTTCCCGGGCTTTCCCGACAGTTCGGCGCCTGCGTGGCTGGACGGGCTGAAGTTCGGGCGCCTCGCTGTCGTCTTCTTTCTGGTGCTGTCCGGATTCTCCCTGGCGATCTCCCCAGCGCGTCAGGACTGGCGGTCGGGTGGCGTCGGCGAGTTCCTGCGCCGGCGCGCCTGGCGGATCCTGCCTCCGTATTGGGCAGCCCTGGCCATGAGCCTGATCACTTCCTGGTTCGTGGTGTCGGCTTCGCACTACGGACGACCGACCGGGGAGTCAATCCTGGTGTACGGCCTCGTTGCCCAAGACATGTTCACTGCCCCCACACCGAACGGCGCATTCTGGTCGATCGGAGTGGAGGCCGAACTCTATTTACTCTTCCCGCTCTTCCTCTTCGTGCGGCGGCGGTTGAGCGCGACGGTACTGATCGCCTGCGTGACACTACCGGTGATCGCCCGTGGGCTGATGGCGGTTGACGCATCTCCCGTGGAGGGCAACAACTGGCTCGCTCCACATCTTGCTCCCGTGTTCGTTGCCGGCATGATCGGCGCAGGAGTCGTCGTTGCGTCGGAACGAGTTCAACGCCTGCCGTGGGGATGGTTCGCCGGACTGGCCGCTCTGCCTGTCCTGGCTCTCGGCCTCAGCCAGGGTTCCGTTTGGACGGTGAACCACTACTTCTGGGTGGATCTCGCCATCGCTCCCGCTATGACGATGCTGCTCGCTGCGGTTGCCACCGGCAGGCCCGCCATCCTCGTACGGCTCCTGACCACGCGCCCCATTCAGAGCCTCGGTAGCTTCTCCTACAGTCTCTACCTGATCCATCTGCCGATCGTCATGGCCGTGATTCGCCGAGTAGCCCCGCGCTTCGTGTCGCCCGGTCTGCCCACATTCTGGTTCACGCTTATCCTGGCCTTGCCGGTATCGGTGCTAGGGGCGTGGCTGTTCTCCCGGATCTTCGAGATTCCCTTCAAGCGGAACAGATCCTGGAAATCCTTGATTGCACAAGGGCGTTCCCGCTGGTCCGGTAGGAGCGCGAAAGACGGACAACGACTTTGCGAGTAAGCCACGCAAATTGACGTTCCACTCGGAGGCGCGGGCCGATGAAGCACCGGTCGTAGCCGTCACGGAAGGCCGCGGTCCCGGGTGGGACTACGTGTCGTCACCGTCCTCGGGGACGTCGACGCTGATACTCGCGAGATTCGCCTCTCGGTGCTTCGCACCGAAGCCGTCCTCGGGGATCAGGTACTTGTCCGGTGGGAAGTCCCAGGGCAGGCACCAGGTCATGGCCTTGCCGCGCATCCCGTTGTCGCGCGTGATGACGGTGATCTGACGCGGTGCGATGGCCTGCTGCAGGTGGGCCGCGCGGGCCACGGCTTCGTCGTCGTTGTTCGGCAGGCGTCGGTGCCCAAGCTCGTCGCGTAGGACCTTGACCTCGGTGCCGTCGTGCAATTCGAAGCGACCTTCGGTGGACAGCCCCTTGAGGACGTCGCCCAGCAGCTCGTAGACCCCGCGCGCCCGCTTCCTGATCTTTCGCTGCCCTCGGAGTAGGACTTGGTATCGATCTCTTCCACCACCACGTGCGGGATCACCAGCGTCGCCGGGCCCTTTCCGCACACCCGAGACCACGGGATTTTTGTCGAAGCGCTGACAGTGCAGCAGGGTGTTCGCGTCCACGACCAGCACACGCTGCCGGTAGCTGCGGTACTCCTCCACGGTCTGCCGCATCTGGTTCTGCAGTTCCATGAAGTACGTCGCCAGCTCGCCCAACTCCCAGTGCAGCAGCAGCGCGGTTCGGTAGGGCGTCAGGGGGCTGTGCACGATGTGGCTGTAGTGCTCGCCGCGCAGCCGCGCTGGCACCGCCGGGTCGGTGAAGACATCCGCCAGTTGCCGGGCGGTCGTCGCGGTCCACTCGGTGTACTGCCGTAGCGTCACCACCAGGTCGGGCCCGGCCAGCTTCGAGGGTTCCACGCCCGCCAGCATCGGCTGGGCGAAGTTCGGGACGGAGTTGCGGACGTCGTTGAGGCCGCCCTGGACCAGGTCGTCCAGGAACCTGATCGCCTTCTCGCAGGTGACCCCGGGCCGCAGCAACATGGACGACTCCCTTGCTTCTCGGGCTGCCGCACCGTTGCGGGCGACTTCGCCAGCCACATCGTGGCAGCCGATCCCGGCAGACGGCCACCGAGATCCGCGAGCCTTGAGAGCGATCAGGGCTGAGTTGGTTCGTTGGCCGAGCCTCTAGCCCCTCGCGCACCAAGGCTCTGCAGCGCGACGTCCTCTGCCGGCATGGTGTGAGTGCCAGTGAGGTCTTCGACCACGGCGAGGTCGAGTTCGGCGGCACGCTCCCACATGTACATCTGCTGCTCAGCGGTCAGGCCCAGCGCCTCGTCAGAAGCGATGAGTTGGAGAGCGGCGGCGGCTAGTCCTGGCGCAGCCGCAGCCGCAGCCGCAGCCGCAGCCGCAGCCGCAGCCGCAGCCGCAGCCGCAGCCACGGCCTGGCGCATGGCCTCGTCGGCGGCATCGGCCGCAGGCAGGTCAGCGGCGTAGCGCGCGGCCATCCCGTGGAGCTCGACCGCCCGAGCGCTGATCCGCTCCAGGGCGGCGTTCGCGCAGGCATCGCCTTGGTCGGCGCGCAGCACGGGGTCCACCCGGTGGTGGCCCGCGGTCGCGGCGGCCGGTCGCGGCGGTACGCGCTCGGGACCGGATTGCTGGGCGGGCTTGGGGTGGGTGGCTGCAGCAACCCTCGGTGAGCGGCTGCGCAGCTTGTCCACGCGTTGGCGCACCCAGGCGTTGATGCGAGGGCGGGCGGTGGCGAAGCCGCGGGCCGCCGCGTCATAAGCGAGGTCCCCCAACCACTGGACCACCTCGCGGGCGGGCAGGTCCGCGAGGTAACGGAGGAACTCGTCGTCGTGGGACCGGTGGTCGTAGCCGTCGTGGTAGCCAGCGGTGTACCGATCGGGGGCGTCGAAGAGTTCGGCCTGACCGATGAGCGAGTTGTCCCGGTCGTCGCGTACGTTGCCGCGCATCCCGTTGGAGGAGGCGCGGGAGTAGTCGAGGCCGCCGTCGGGATGGTTGCCGGACTGCACCGCGGCGGCCGGCTCACCCGGCCAGAACGGCTCCCCCTCCCCCTGATCTGCGGAGCTGTCGGCCTGGCCGCAACGCTGGCCCTCCTGGGCCAGTGCCGCACGCTGGCCTCGCTGCTCGCGGTGGCGCTAGCCTTCGGCATTGCGCACGGTGTGCTGGACGTCGCCGCGAACTCCGCGGCGGTGCGCTGCCAGAACGCCTACGGCCGGCCCATCATGCCCTCCCTGCACGCCGCCTACTCCCTGGGCGCGCTCGGCGCCGCCGCCCTGGCCGCCGCCACCGCCCGTGCCAGCCACAGCACCCTGTTCCTGGTGACCGGCCTAGCGCTGACCGCCGCTGTACTCGCTGCCGGACCATGCGCCCTCGCTCTGCACGGCACCGATCAACCTCTGACGCCCACCGACGCCGACTCCGGCTCCGCCCACGTGGTACTGCCGTCCGCGAGGCTGCGGCTGTTGGGTGCCCTGGCGGCCGCAAGTCTGCTGGGGGAGGGGGCGGCAGCCGACTGGGCAGCCGTGCACGCTCACTCCCTGCACGCCACCACGGCCGTCGCAGCGAGCGCGTTCGCCCTCTACAGCGCGGCCATGGCCCTGGGGCGGCTGAGCGGCGACCGGCTCACCGCCGCCTTCGGCGCCCCCACTGTGGTTCGTGCCGGTGCGGTGCTCGCCGCTGTGGGGCTGGCCACCGGCGTCCTGGCCGACAGCGTGCCCGCGGCCCTGGCCGGCTGGACGGTCTTCGGACTCGGCCTGTCTGGCACTGTCCCCTCCCTGATCACCGCCGCCGGGACCGGTGGACCGAAGGCCGTGGCCACGGTTTGCGTCACCGGCTACCTCGGCCTGCTGGCCGGCCCCGCCGTCATCGGCGCCCTCGCCAGCACCACCACCTTGCCCACGGCCCTGCTGCTGCCCGCCCTCCTCGCAGCCGCCATCGCTCTCTTCGCCCACCGCGCCCTGGAGAACACCACCCCTTGACCCGCCACACCGGCCTCGACGCCGTGAACCTCGACTACAACGGCGTCATCGGCCAGCAGCCCACCCGCAGCCAGTGGCTCCGCCTCGCTCGCACCGCTTCCTGGCCCGACGACGACCTCACCGGATTCCAGCGCGCCTTCTGGAGCGCCCGCGGACCCTACGACGCCGGCCAGCTCAGCGACATGGCGTACTGGGCACGCGTCCTCGGCTCCCACCCCGGCCCCCGGCTCCTGCGCGAACTCCTCACCGCGGACACCGACATGTGGCCGGAACGGACGAGCACGTCCTGGCCGTCCTTCGCCGCGCCCACCGGACGGGACTGCCGATGGTGCTCCTGTCCAACGCACCCCGCCACCTCAGCGACGTGCTCGACACCTACGACTGGCGGCAGCTGATGACCCAGGCCCTGTACTCGGCCCGGTTGGAGGCGTGCAAGCCCGACCCGTCCGCCTACCGCCACGCCCTTGCGGCCACCGGCGCCCGCAACCCAGAGCGCGTGTTGGTCGTAGACGACCGCGCCGACAACTGCCAGACCGCTCGCAGCCTAGGGCTGACGGCGCTGCACTACACCGGCCGGCCCGCCGACCTTGAAGCGGCACTGCTCCCCACGGCGTGAACCGCCCCCACCTCACCCCACCGTTCCAGGATGCTGTGCTACCTCACGACGACACCATCGACGGGGACGTCTACGTCTCCCCCCGCTACCTTGCCCGCGCCACCGCGATCGGCGATCCCGGCCTCGCCCCGCTGCGCAACCTTGGTTGGGAACTCCGCCACGACGATCTAGAAGTTACGTGGAATCACGTGTGAGGTTGGCTGCCTCGTACAGGGACCCACGGACTGAAGGAATCAGCGGTACCAGATGGTCGAGCTAAGGAAGAAGTGGCCGATACTCGGTCGGCACGAGCAGGCCGCCTCCTGGTTGCAGGTGTGGCAGGACTTGGGGCGGGCGCCGAGGACGATCGATGCCTACGCCCGGGGGTTGGCGGAGTACCTGGAGTTGTGCGAGCAGGCTGGCGTGGACCCGGTGCGGGCCACGCGAGCGCATATTGCCCTACATGCACGGGAGTTAAGTTTTCGACCGAGTCGCCGGGGCAGCAACGTGGTGGCTCTGGACTCCGGTGCCGGGTTGTCGAACGCGACGCTCCAGCAGCGTCTGGTGTCGGTGCGGTTGTTCTACGACTTCCTGGTCGAGGAGGGGCTGCGCCAAGAGCCGATGAGCTGGCCATGACCGATTGATCGCCAACGTCGTACTCTGCCTCCCGCCAGTGCACGCTGCTGGTGCTGCAGGGGGAGTTCGTGTGTCGCTACTCGCAACTACCGTCAATGCGCCCTGTGTTGCCCGATAATTCGGAGCGGGACCGTGGGCTCACCCTGCGAGACGCGGTGCTTGATGAGGGGGGTAGGAGCCGGGCCCTTCGGGCAGCAAGAGGGGTGTGGTCTGAATGCCGGGCCACCTAACGACGGGGAGACGACTGACGGTGTTAGCGGAAGCGATGACGGCGGCTGCGGCGGCTGGCGGCACGGCGATGGTGCAGGCCGCTGGCACGGATTTCTGGGCCTGGTGCAGAGCACGCGGGGCGCGGCTCATCGGCCGGGGTGATCCCGCGCGCGAAACCGAGGCGCTGGAACGCTTGGACCAGACCGCAACCGCCCTGGCGGCAGCCTCGGACGACGAGCGGGAGGGCGTCGGCATCGTGCACGCACAGCTGTGGAGGGGTGAGTTCGCCTCACTGCTGGAGTCCCTGGGGGATCAGGACAGGGAACGGGCAGCCGCCGAGCTACGTGCCATCGCAGCCGATTTCGGATCATCGGACGCGACCGCCGGAGGGGTGGTGTCGGGCAACACGTTTAACGGCCCGACCAACTTTCAGACCGGCAACCACAACCATCAGGAAAACAAGTTCGGTTCCGCGTGATGAGGCGTTCCAGGTCCCGTGGCCCTGGTGGGGTCTCGCAGAGCACGTTCAACGGTATGACGAACATGGTGGTCGGTGATCACGGCACAATGGTGGTCCACCACCACCTGACGCCTCAAACTCCACTCGATGACATGGCCGAAGCGCTGGCCATCGCAGTGGAAGAGGAATGGAACAAGGAGGCCGGACTGCGGCGCCTGAAAGCGCGGGTAGTGGACGAGACACCGCTGCCCGTGCGATGGAAGGTGAGCGGGCACAGGGTGACAGATCGGGTCGCCGGAGCGACCGCCGAGGGCAAGAGGGACAACTTCGGCCCGCTTCCCGGGCTGAGGGTGGTCACGCGCGAGCAGCTCTTGGAGGGCGGGGGCCTGGACGAACTGCACGAGGTATACGGCGGGCTAGCCTCCGGCCGGATTCTGCTGGTCGGTCGCGAGGCAGCGGGAAAGACGGCAGCCTTGGTGCTGTTGCTGCTAAAGGCGCTCAAATACCGGAGGGAGGCCAAGCTCGAGGACCAGCGGCGCATTCCTGTCCCGGTGCTCCTGCCCCTGGAGGGGTGGGATCCCAAGAAGGAGAGGCCGCTGGACTGGGCGGCGGCACAGATCGCGCGCAGGTACCGGTTTCGCGAGCCCGAGGATGTCCGTCAGCTGCTGAAAGAGCGCCGTGTCGCGCTGTTCTTGGACGGGCTCGACGAGGTCGTGGGCAAGCTGCGGGGGGCCATGGTGAGTGCCCTGGGATCCGCGGAGTTTCGGATGGTGGTGACGTCGCGGGTTGACGAGGCCGAACACACCGCTCAGAAGGTGCGGTTGCGCGGGGCTGTCGGCCTTGAGATCCGGCCAGTGAAGCCGAAGGTCGCCGCCGACTACCTGCTCAACCAGCTGCCGGACCCGCCGCCGCCCGCCTGGCACCGGTTCACCAGCAGACTACTGCACGAATCCGACAGCGCCGTTGTTGAGGCGCTCTCCAGCCCGTTGGCGATCGGCCTGGTACGGGATGTCTACCGTGAAGACGACCCGGTCGACGAGCTGCTCGACACCGCCCGCTTCCCCGACTCCCGTACGATCGAGAAGCACCTCCTCGACCACGCGGTCACGGCTGCATACACCCCAGGGTACTGGGATCCCCGGCCTCGTTACTCCCCAGAGACGGCCGAGCGAACACTGCGATTCATCGCTATCCGGCTCGCCCAAGAGGGAACCGGCGATCTGTCCTGGTGGCACATTCCGGGATGGGCGAACCCCCGGCCCAGGGCGGTCGTCGTCGGCATCGTAGTCGGCGTGGTGTACGGGGTTGTCAACGCCCTCGGCCTATGGCGGGCGTCCGGCGCCTTGTCCGCTTGGGTGGCGGGACCTCTTATGGCGGTCGCCGCCGGGTGCGCGGCAGGACGGCAGGCGAGCCTCCTGGCTGCCCCGCAGCCGCTGCCCAGCGCCGGATGGCGGGACATCTTCTCCCCGGCGACCCTCAAGATGGGTTTCACGGTCTGGCTTGGCATCGGGCTTCTGAACTGGTTGGGCCCGCACTTCACGGACCCACCGATGCCGGTCTGGCTTGACTTGCTCAGTGCGCTGCCGCTTGGCTTCGCCGCCACCATGGCAAGCGGACCCGGGTATCAGCTCATGGCCGGAGGCTTCCTGCTCGCTGTGGGTTCCGGACGGCGGTTCGACGGCCTGCGAAGAGGGCTGACCCGACGCGCAGTGACCGAGAGCCGGTCTATCGGCCCACGTGACGTGTGGCGGCACCACGTCGGGCTACGGCTGGTGCTGGCGCTGCTGTCCGGACTCGCCGTGGCACTGTTCTTCGCCTGCCTCATGGGCTGGGCCCACGGGCTGCACAACGGCGTTGCCACGGGTCTTGTGGCCGGCCTGTGGGCCGCGTTGTTCGCCGGCCCCGCCAGCAACCTCGCCGTGGCCACCGCCCTCACCGCCGTACAACTGGCCTTCCGGGAGCGCACTCCCATGCGCCTGATGGCATTTCTGGAAGACGCCCACCACCGCAACCTGTTGCGAGTGACCGGCCCCGTGTACCAGTTCCGGCATGCCCGGTTGCAGGAACGTCTGACTCAGCAGGAGTGAGAGTGCCGCGGGGCCCCTGAGCCCCCTTCGTCCAGGCGCGAGTGGCTGCCAGGCGGGCTGACGCGTAACTCGGGGCGGCATGGCCATACGCGAGGCGGAGACGCAGCTACGCAGGCCCCAGTCAGAGTTGCTCGGTGAAACTTGACAAACCTGATTCCACATAATGGGCAACGCCTACCTGACCGCGCCCGACAGCAAGGTCCGCCTCGGCTGCCTTCCGGAGGGCGAGGACGACGGCCTGTGGCGCATCAACGCCTACGAAGACCCCTTCGGCCCGCCCGTCTGGGGCGTGTGCTTCAACGACTCCTGTCCGACGGAGTTCGTCACCGCCTTCACCACCACGCTGGCCGAGGCGTATCAGCAGGGGCCGGGCCGCTACCTGGCCAGACCCCTCTCGGGGGACAATGACCATGATCCCTTCCTCGCGATCGCACCACTGATCAACCGGGGCTGGCTCATCGACCGGCCCCGCTGGGGTGTCTTCGCCGTCCAGTCACCCGACAAGCTGGCCGGGCTCGAAACCCCCGTGGCCCTGCTCAAGGCCGTCACCGAATGCTGAGTTTCGCTCGATTGAAGGACGCCCTGAATCGAGCCGTTACGCGTCGCCTAGTAACCATTAATGTGGCTCAGTATGTGACCATTCCGCGCAGGGCGCGCAAAGAAGAACGAAAGAAAAAGCAGGAGGTGAAGCCGTGGAACGTCCAGGAGGTCCAGGCGTTCATTCACGGTGTCCGGACGGAACGACTCTGCGCAGCCGTGCTGGCCGCCCTCAAGTCGTCTAAGGCTCTCCAAGCCAAGGAGAAGCTCGTTCTCGGTGAGGCATACTCGGATTCCGGGTACGTCGTGGTGCATGAGACCGGGGAAGGCTTCACTATCAAGCAGCTCCGCAGACGCGCCTACCGGCTCATGGAGATCCTTGAACTCCGCAGAGTGCGCCTATACGACGCTCGCTCCTCCTGCCTCACATACCTCGCCAACAACGGCGTGCCGGATCACAGCCTTGCCCGGTGGGCCGGACACACGAACGTCAAGACCACCAAGAAGTGGTACGGGAAGCCGGACGTTGAGGACCTCCGCGGAGCCGCCACAACGTGGGACGGCCTGCACGGTGCTGCGACGGAGGGGCAAGCGTGAGTCAGGCGGCCTACCGGCTGAGCGACACCGACCAGCGCCAGGGTGTCGGCGATCGAACAGGGGCGGGGTCCTTGGTCGCGGCCATACGCTCCTGCCCAGCCGTATGGCGGCCAAAATCGAGGTGGACCGGAGAGGCCGGCTGGACCGGCAGGCGGCACTGCACGCTTTGCTGCAAACCGGAACATCTTGAAGCCGGGCCGAAGGGGGAAGCTCTGCGGCGCGATGACTTGGAGGGCGCGCGAGTCAGGAGGGCGCTCCGTCCCAAGGGTCACGCCTACACGCAGGAGAACCAGTACCTGGATCCCTGAGGGTTCCGGCAGCGCCGGACGTGTCCCGCCGTGACGGGCAAGAGCCGCCCGGTTCCCCCGGTCGTGTGAGACTTCGTGAGACGTGAGAGGGTCTGGGGCGTGAGTGAGACACCGTCGAACACCCTGCAATACCGCTTTGACGGGCCAGAAGAGGCTCCCGTCCTGATCCTGGGTCCCTCACTGGGTACCACCTGGCACATGTGGGACCGCCAGGTGCCGGAGCTGGCCGAGCAGTGGCGGGTCTTCCGTTTCGATCTGCCCGGGCACGGCGGCGCTCCGGCCCGCCCGGCCGCTTCGGTCGCCGAGCTGACCGCCCGGCTGCTGGCCACGCTGGACGCGCTCGGCGTGCAGCGGTTCGGCTACGCGGGCTGTGCGCTGGGCGGCGCGATCGGCATCGAGCTGGCCCTGCGCCACCCCGAGCGGATGGCCTCGCTCGCGCTGGTCGCGGCCTCGCCCCGGTTCGGCACCGCGGACGAGTTCCGGCAGCGCGGGGTGGTCGTCCGCACCAACGGGCTCGACCCGATCGCCCGGACCGCGCCCGACCGCTGGTTCACCGGCGGGTTCGCCGCCGCGCAGCCCGCCATCACCGAGTGGGCCGTCCAGATGGTCCGCACCACCGACCCCGGCTGCTACATCGCCGCCTGCGAGGCCCTCGCCGGCTTCGACGTACGGCCCGAGCTGGGCCGGGTGGGGGTGCCGACCCTGGTGCTGGTCGGCTCCGACGACCAGGTCACCGGCCCCGCCGAGGCGCGCACCCTGGTCGCCGGCATCCCCGACGCCCGGCTCGCGGTCGTCCCCGGCGCCTCCCACCTGGTCCCGGTCGAGCAGCCCGCCGCCGTCACCGACCTGCTCGTCCACCACTTCTCCACCGCCTGGCAGCAGCCCTTCGACACCGGGCAGACCGCGCTGCCCGCCGCCCCCGCCGCCGCCGTCCCGGTCGCCCCGCCGCAGCCCGCGCCGGTCGCCGAGATCGCCCCGGCCGCCGTACCGGCCCAGCCCGCCGGGCCGCCGGACCGGTACCAGACCGGGCTGAAGGTCCGCCGCGAGGTGCTCGGCGACGCGCACGTGGACCGGGCGCTGGCGCAGGCCGACGAGTTCTCCGGGGACTTCCAGGAGTTCGTCACCCGCTACGCCTGGGGCGAGATCTGGGACCGGCCCGGCCTGGACCGCCGTACCCGCAGCTGCATCACGCTCACCGCGCTGGTCGCCGGCGGCCACCTGGAGGAGCTGGCCTCCCACACCCGGGCGGCGCTGCGCAACGGGCTCACCCCGCACGAGATCAAGGAAGTGCTGCTGCACGCGGCCGTCTACTGCGGGGTGCCGGCCGCGAACAGCGCGTTCCGGGTGGCCCAGCAGGTGATCCGGGAGGAGACCACACCCGCCGGGTGACGCCCGCCGGGCGGCCGCAGGCGGCAGGATGGGGAGCCATGAAGCTCACGAAGAAGTCCCACGCCTGCGTCCGCCTCGAGAAGGAGGGGCAGACGCTCGTCATCGACCCGGGCGGGTTCAGCGAGGAGGACGCCGCGCTCGGCGCGGACGCGATCCTGGTCACGCACGAGCACCCGGACCACTTCGACGAGTTCCGGCTGCGGGCCGCCATGGAGAACAACCCGGCCGCCGGGATCTGGACGCTGAAGTCCGTCGCCGACCGGCTCACGGCGGCCTTCCCGGGGCGCGTGCACACCGTCGGCCACGGCGACACCTTCACCGCCGCCGGCTTCGACGTCCAGGTCCACGGCGAGCTGCACGCGGTGATCCACCCGGACATCCCGCGCATCACCAACGTCGGCTACCTCATCGACGGCGGCAAGGTGTTCCACCCCGGTGACGCGTTCACGGTGCCCGACCGGCCGGTGGAGACGCTGATGCTGCCGGTGATGGCGCCCTGGAGCAAGATCGCCGAGGTCGTCGACTACGTCCGCGAGGTCGGGCCGCGGCGCGCCTACGACGTCCACGACGCCCTGCTCACCGACCTCGCCCGGCCGATCTACGACGGCCACATCGGCCGCCTGGGCGGCACCGACCACCAGCGGCTCACGCCGGGGGCGTGGACGGAGCTCTGAGCCGGCTGTCAGAGGCTCCGGGTAGGTTGTGAGGCATGCGCATCGCTACCTGGAACGTGAACTCGATCACCGCCCGCCTTCCCCGGCTGCTGGCCTGGCTGGAGAGCAGCGGCACCGACGTGCTCTGCCTCCAGGAGGCCAAGATCGCCGAGGAGCAGTTCCCGTTCGACCAGCTGCGCGAGCTGGGCTACGAGGCGGCGGTCCACGCGACCGGCCGGTGGAACGGCGTGGCGGTGCTCTCCCGCGTCGGCATCGAGGACGTCGTCAAGGGCCTGCCCGGCGACCCCGGCTACGACGGCGTGACCGAGCCCCGCGCCCTCTCGGCGACCTGCGGCCCGGTCCGCGTCTGGTCGGTGTACGTGCCGAACGGCCGCGAGGTGGGCCACCCGCACTACGCGTACAAGCTCCAGTGGCTCGAAGCCCTGAAGGCCGCCGTCTACGGAGACGCGCAGGGCAGCCGCCCGTTCGCCGTCCTGGGCGACTACAACGTGGCGCCGACGGACGACGACGTCTTCGACCCGGCCTTCTTCGAGGGCTCCACCCACGTCACCCCCGCCGAGCGCGCCGCTCTCGCCTCCCTGCGCGAGGCGGGCCTGGACGACGTCGTGCCGCGTCCCCTGAAGTACGAGCACCCGTTCACGTACTGGGACTACCGCCAGCTCTGCTTCCCGAAGAACCGCGGCATGCGCATCGACCTGGTGTACGGCAACCAGCCGTTCGCCAAGGCCGTCAAGGACGCCTACGTCGACCGCGAGGAGCGCAAGGGCAAGGGCGCCTCCGACCACGCGCCGGTGGTGGTCGACCTGGACGTGTGATGCCACGCTGGGTCCATGCACCTTCCGTTCCTGGGCCCGCACAAGAAGAACGGTGACGCGCGGCTGCCCGCCGACCCCGAGGCGGTCGCCGCGCTGCTGTCCGAGTGCGAGCTGCTGCGTTCGCAGGCGGCCCGGGCGGGCGTCCGCCTCGACGACACCCCGGCCTCGCTGGAGGCTCTCGACCAGATGGTGCCGCGCTGGCGGGACGACCCCGAGACCCTGCCCGGGCTGGGGCACGACGCCGGGCTGTACCTGGGCACGGTCGTGGTGCGTACCGTACCCGGCGCCGCCTGGCAGATCCGGTCCGACGGCGAACCCGTCGTACGGCTCGCCTCCGGCCGCGCGGTGGAGGTGGTGCCGGCCGGGCAGGAGTGGGCGGCGAGCGGGGTCCCCGAGCTGTCCCAGCTGTACGCGGAGATCGCCGAGAGCTGACTCCCGCAGCACCGTCCGGATAGGCTGCGGCAGCACGACACAGCCGAGAGCGGGCGGGCCTGCGGATGGCCGGGAGGGAGGCGCGCAGCGACCGCGCCGAGGACTTCCTCTCCGAGATCCTCCAGCCCTGACCCGGGGGAGTGCGACCCGTGTTCCGTACCACCCGTGCGCGCCGCGCCCTGTGCGCCGCCTCGCCGGCCTGCTCGCCGGCCCCGCCGCCTGCGGCAAGGAGGGCAGCCCGCCCGGCAAGGGCCCGGCGGCCGACAAACTCCCGCACTACCGGGTGGCCGAGGGATTCCGCCTCCCCGCCTCCCGGACCTGGACCCGGGCGAGCAAGCGCGGCCACCTCGTCGTCGGCGCCAAGGAGGACCAGCCCTACCTCGGCGAGAGGGACCCGGCCACCGGCACCCATCGAGATCGCCAGGATGATGTCCGCCTCCCTCGGCTTCCCGCCCAAGACGATCCGCTTCCGCACCATCGCCTCCGCCAACCGCGAGACCGCACTGCAGAACGGCCGGATCGACTACTACGTCGGCACCGACACCATCAACACCGGCCGCAAGAAGCTCGTTCGCTTCGCCGGCCCTTACTGCCTGGCCGGTCACCACCACCGACGCCATCCTGATCGGCTACGCGGCGAAGGCGCCGGACGAACTCCAGGTCGTCGGGAGGCCGTTCTCCAGGGAGCCCTACGGCATCGGCGTCCCGCACGCCGACGAAGCCCTGCGCTTCGCGCTCGACGACGCACTCGCGGCCCGCGAGAGGAACGGCGACTGGAAGAAGGCGTACGACGCCACGCTCGGCCTGTCCGGCGTGCCCGCACCCCGCCCGCCCGCCATCGGCCGCTATCGGGCGAGCCGACCGAGGACGGCATGAACGTACTCACGGACAACTTCTCGACCTACGGCGACGGTTTCCTCGGCACCCTCGAACTGGCCGTCTGCGCCTCCCTGCTGGCACCGCGTGGGTCACCGTAGGCTGCCCCGGTTCGGACTCGTGCTGCCCTTCACGGTGTTCGCGGTCCTCGCCCTGGGCTGCTACACCTCGGCGTTCATCTGCGAGGTGCTGCGCTCCGGCATCAACACCGTACCCCGGGGCCAGAGCGAGGCGGCCCGCAGCCTCGGGATGACGTTTGGCAGACCTTGTCGCCGGTGGTGCTCCCGCAGGCGTTCCGGGCGGTGATCCCGCCCGTCGGCTCCACCCTCATCGCGCTCGCCAAGCCCGCGCAGCCGTCGACGGCATACTGCATACGGTCTCCTGTCCACCGTCGTCCTTCTGGCGCTGGTCGCCTGGCTCCCGTATCTCCTCTTCGACACCGGCCAGTTCACCCACACCAAGTGGATGCCCTTCGAGTACCAGGGCACTCCAGCAACTGCTGCTGCGCGGCCTCGGCAACACCCTGAAGGCGTTCGCGATCGCGGCCGTCCTCTCCCTCGCGCTCGGCGGGGTGCTGGCCACCGGCCGGCTGTCGGACCACCGGCCGGTGCGCCTGCTCGCGACCCTCGTCGTGGAGTTCCTCCGCGCGATGCCCGTACTGGTGATGATCTTCTTCGTCTTCGTGGCGCTGAAGGTGCAGCCGCTGCCCGCGCTGGTCGCCGGACTGACCCTCTGCAACGGCTCGGTGCTCGCCGAGGTCTTCCGCTCGGGAGTGGACGCCGTCGAACGCGGCCGGCGGGAGGCCGCGTTCGCGCTCGGCATGCGCAAGACGCAGGTCATGCTGCACGTCCTGGTCCCGCAGGCGGTGCGCGCCATGCTGCCCGCCATCATCAGCCAGCCGGTGGTCGCCCTGAAGGACACCTCCCTCGGCTTTCTCATCACCTACGAGGAGTTCCTCCATGCCGGGAAGCTCATCGCCTCCGATCTCGACTACGATTTGCCGTTCATCCCCGTGGTGATGGTGATCTCGCCGATCTACATCGGGATGTGCATGCTGCTCTCGTGGTTCGCCGACTGGGTGTCCCGGCGTGAGCGGCGCAGCCCCAAGACCAAGGGTGTGGCAGTCGCCGCACCCGGGCCGGGGGCGCTGCTGCCGGGTGGGGTGCCCCCCACGGCCCCGCGACCGTGAGGGGGGCGGCAGTTGACACGGGCCAGGCTCGTCCGGCGGCAGCCGGAGATCACTGCTCGCCGAGCGGGACGGACACGTACGACGGGTCGTCCACGGGCGAGGAGAAGGTCAGCTGCGCGCCGGACGGGTTGTGCTCGGCGTAGAGCGGGTCGACCGTGTCGACCACCAGCGCGAGGCGGTGCCCGGCGGGGACGTCGTAGGCCGTGGAGAACAGGTCCAGGTCGACGGCGAACGGCTCGCCGGGCGTCCGCCCGTGCCAGGTGTACGGCGCGTGCGTGACCAGCTTGCCGAGGCCGAGGGGGCCGACGTCGTACAGGTAGGCGACGAGCGTGCCGCTCTCCTTCGTGGGCGTGAGCGTGGTGTGCAGGCCGGCCGTGCCGCGCACCCGCTGGGCGCTGCCGTACCGCTCCGACTGCCACACGGCCGCCCAGCGGCGCGGCAGTAGCGGCATCGAGGCGATGGGCGGCAGCTGGGCCACTTGGTCCAGGATGCTGGAGAGGAAGACGATCCCGCCGTCCGCGCCGGAGTCGACGTTGGCGTGGATGGTGGTGGAGCCCGCCAGGGTGATCTTCTTCCGGGTCGCGGTGACCGACTTCCAGTCCGGGTAGCCCTCGTACCCCCCCGCGCCACGGGACTTCAGCCGGACCGGCTGCTCGCGGTCGACGCCGTTGTCGGCGCCCCGGAGGTAGTGGTCGAACCAGCGCCGGGTGTCCGTCCACACGTCGTTGGGCAGCCCGAACAGACCGGTCAGCTCGGCGGTCGCGTGGTCGCCGGGGCGCAGTTCGAGCCGCTTGGGTCCGGTCAGCTTCTCGTAGAAGGAGGCGTACTGGTTGGCCGGGAAGACCGTGTCGCCCCAGGCGTTGGCCAGCATGACGGCGGCGCCGTTGCTGTTCAGCTGGTCGACGTAGGTCGCGGCGGAACGTTTCCGCCCCCAGTCGATCATCTCCTGTTCCGTCGACAGGTCCGAGGAGTACAGGTTGTCGAAGATGGTGCGCAGCTCGGCGCTCTCGCGGCCGGTGAGGGTGGCCGCGCCGTCCAGCACGGCCGCCGCCTGGAGGTGCTGGGTGCGGCCCGAGTAGATCGAGTCGATCAGGTCGGCCCAGCCGCTGAGCGCGGCCACCGCCTTGACGCGCTTGTCGTGCGCGGCGGCGAGCAGACTGATCCCGGCGCCGTACGACACCCCGGCCATGCCGATGTGCTCCGGGTCGGCCGGGGTGTGCGCCAGCGCCCAGTCGATGACCTTGGAGGCGTCCGCTACGTCGGGCGGACCGGCTACTTCTATCTCGCCGCCGGACTGCCAGAAGCCGCGCACGTTGTAGGTGAGCACCACATAACCGGCGTCGGCGAGCTGCTGGGCCTGGGCCAGGTACTCGACCTGGGGCAGGCCCCAGCTCGTGGGCAGCACCAGGAGCGGGTAGCTGCGGGTGCCGTCGGCGCCCTCGGGCATGAGGACGTTGGCCTTCAGTACGGTGCCGCCGTCGCCGGCGATGTCGACGAACCGGACGTTCGGTGCCGCCGACGCGGCCGGTGCCAGACCGACGACGGTGCCGGCGATCAGCGCCGCCGACACGGCTCCGGCGGCGGAGGCGCGCAGCGCGGTACGACCTTGTCCCACGGGTCACTCCTTACTTGTGTCCATGCAAAGTGACCCGACGGTAACCTCACAGCCTTACCGCAAGTAACCCGTCGGTAAGTTACGTACCAGTAAAGATTGTTGAAGCATCACGCGGTGTCACTCGGCGCCGGTGGCGGGGGCGGGCTCCGGCACGGGCGTCCGCGCCGTCCGCGTCACATCCGCCACCAGCTCCACCACATCGGGGCCGTACGCCTCGGAGTTGACCACCTTCAGCAGCAGGACGAAGGAGCCGGTGCCGTGTCTGCGGTGCAGCCGCTCGTGATGGCGGGCGAGATAGCGGGTGGCGGCCTGGTTGGTGACGGCGCGCTGGCCGCAGAAGAGGAACACGGGGCGGGAGTTCGCCTGCCCGTCCGCGGTGAGCCGGGCCAGCAGCACGTACTCACTCCGGCCGCGGTCCATGCGGTACTCCTCCGTGCCGATCCGCAAGGCGCCCAGCTCCGGGCCGGCGTCGGTCTCGACGTTCATCCGCACACCCGGCAGCAGCGAGGAGAGATGGGCCGCCATACGGCGGTTCGAGTAGGGCCCGCCGAGGCAGAACTCCGTACGCTCGCCGAAGCCCTGCCGGGCGGCGTCGTGCGCCACCACTTGGGCGTGCGCGTTGCAGTCCTTGATCAGCGCGGCGAGTTCCAGCAGAGCGAACACGTCGTACCGCATCACCGACAGCTCCGGTCCGCCCGCCTTGTGGTTGACCACCAGCAGCGACTCGGAGTGGTCCGGCAGCCCGAAGAAGGCCTGCTTGCGCCGCAGTCTGCGCCGCCACAGGTACGTGCGGGCGAGCCAGCCCAGCGCGGCGGAGACGCCCGCGGCTATGACCCCCAGGACGATGTTGCGCACGTCGTCGTTCATGGCCGCGCATGCTAGCGGGCCCGGGCGACGGCCACGGGGCCCAGGCGTACTGTCGTAGTACCGGCGATCCGGTTACGCTGCGCGGACTGTCCCGACGGGAGGTACGGATGGGTCGTCCTGGTACGCGCAAACTGGCTGTCCTGGCGGTCTCGGCCGCCGTGGTGTCGGTGGGGGCGGCGGCGCCACCCGCCGCGACGAACGCGCCGGCGAACGCGATGGCGGATGCGGCGCCGGCGAAGGTCCCCGTGGCCGTCGGCCACGGCGGCGCGGTCGCCAGCGTCGACCCGGACGCCTCCGCAGCCGGCATCGAGGTGCTCGAGCACGGCGGCAACGCGGTGGACGCGGCCGTCGCGACCGCCGCCGCGCTCGGCGTCACCGAGCCCTACTCCGCCGGCATCGGCGGAGGCGGCTACTTCGTCTACTACGACGCCAAAACCCGCACGGTGCACACCATCGACGGCCGCGAGACCGCACCGCAGAGCGCCGGCGAGGACCTGTTCACCGAGAACGGCAAGCCGCTCGCCTTCGCCGACGCCGTCAGCAGCGGTCTGGGCGTCGGTACCCCGGGCACCCCCGCCACCTGGCAGAAGGCGCTGGACGAGTGGGGCAGCAAGAGGCTCGGCACCCTGCTGAAGCCCGCCGAGCGGCTCGCCCGCGGCGGCTTCACGGTGGACGACACCTTCCGTGCGCAGACCGCGTCCAACGAGACCCGGTTCCGCTACTTCCCGGACACCGCCGAGCTGTTCCTGCCCGGCGGAAGGCTGCCCGTCGTCGGTTCCACGTTCAAGAACCCCGAACTCGCCCGCACCTACGAGGAACTGGGCCGCGAGGGGATCGGCGCGCTCTACCGCGGGGACATCGGCGACGACATCGTCAGGACCGTCGAGAAGCCGCCCGTGGACCCCGCATCCGGCTGGAACGCCCGCCCCGGCAAGCTCGCCGAGAAGGACCTCGCCGTCTACCGCGCCAAACTCCAGGCGCCCACGAGGACGTCGTACCGCGGCCTGGACGTGTACTCCATCGCTCCCTCCTCCTCCGGCGGCACCACCGTCGGCGAAGCGCTCAACATCCTGGAGCGCACGGACCTGTCGAAGGCGAGCGAGGTGCAGTACCTGCACCACTTCATCGAGGCAAGCCGGATCGCCTTCGCCGACCGCGGGCGCTGGGTCGGCGACCCCGCCTTCGAGGACGTACCGGCCAAACAGCTGCTGTCCCAGCGGTACGCCGACTCGCGCGCCTGCCTGATCAAGGACGACGCGGTGCTCAGCAGCCCGCTGGCGCCCGGAGACCCGCGCCACCCGGCGGCCTGCGGCCCGGGCGGTACGGCGGCCCCGACGACCTACGAGGGCGAGAACACCACCCACCTCACGGTCGCCGACAAGTGGGGCAACGTCGTCGCCTACACGCTCACCATCGAGCAGACCGGCGGCAGCGGCATCACCGTCCCGGGCCGGGGCTTCCTGCTCAACAACGAGCTGACCGACTTCTCCTTCGCCCCGGCCAACCCGGCCGTGCACGACCCGAACCTGCCGGGCCCGGGCAAGCGCCCGCGCTCCTCCATCTCCCCGACGATCGTCCTGGACCGGCACGGCAAGCCGGTGGTGGCGCTCGGTTCGCCGGGCGGCGCCACCATCATCACCACCGTGCTGCAGACGCTCACCGAGTTCCTGGACCGGCGTCTGCCGCTGGTCGACGCGATCGCCGCACCGCGCGCCAGCCAGCGCAACGCGGCCCAGACCGAGCTGGAACCGGCGCTGTACGACAGCGGGCTGCGGGGGCAGCTGGAGGCTATCGGGCACCGCTTCAAGCCGAACCCGGAGATCGGCGCGGCGACCGCCGTGCAGCGGCTGCCGGGCGGGAGGTGGCTGGCCGCCGCCGAGAAGGTACGGCGCGGCGGCGGCTCGGCGATGGTGGTGGACCCGGAGCGGTAGTGCTCACAACTCTGGCGCGGGCGGCTGTGCTTCCTCGGTAGCGAAGTCCAGCCGCCCGTCCTTGACGTCCACCGTCACCCGGTTGCCCTCGGTGACCGTGCCGTTCAGCAGCAGCCGGGACAGCTGGTTGTCGACCTCGCGCTGGATGGTGCGGCGCAGCGGCCGGGCGCCGTACTCCGGCTGGTAGCCGCGCTCGGCCAGCCAGTCGACGGCCGCGCCCGTGAACTCCACCGAGACGCCCTGCCCGTCCAGCAGCCGCCGGGTGCCCTCCAGCAGCAGATCGGTGATCCGCCGCAGCTGGTCGCTCGTCAGCTGCCGGAAGACCACGATCTCGTCGATACGGTTGAGGAACTCCGGCCGGAAGTGCTCGCGCAACGGCCGCAGGATCTGCTCGCGCCGCGCCTCCTCGTCGGCGTCCGCGCCGCCCGGCCCGAACCCGATCCCGGCACCGCGCCGGGTGATCGCCTCGGAGCCCAGGTTGCTGGTCATCACGATGACCGTGTTGGTGAAGTCCACGGTCCGGCCCTGGGAGTCGGTCAGCCGGCCGTCGTCGAGGACCTGCAGCAGGATGTTGAAGACGTCCGGGTGGGCCTTCTCCACCTCGTCCAGCAGGAGCAGCGAGTACGGGTGCCGGCGCACCACCTCGGTGAGCTGCCCGGCCTCCTCGTGACCGACGTACCCGGGCGGGGCGCCGACCAGCCGGGAGACGGTGTGCCGCTCCTGGTACTCGCTCATGTCGAGGCGCACCATGCGGTCCTCGCTGCCGAACAGGGCCTCCGCCAGCGCCCGGGCCAGCTCGGTCTTGCCGACACCGGTCGGGCCGAGGAAGAGGAAGCTGCCGATCGGCCGGTGCGGGCTGGCGAGCCCGGCGCGGGAGCGCAGCACCGCCTCGGACACCACGGCGACCGCCTCCTCCTGGCCGACCACCCGCTGGTGCAGGTGCTGCTCCAGGCCGAGCAGCCGCTCCTTCTCCTCCTGGGTCAGCCGGCTGACCGGGATGCCGGTCTGCCGGGACACCACCTCGGCGACGGCCTCCGCCGTCACGGCCAGGTCCTGGCCCTCGTCGGCCCGGTCGCCGCCGCTCGCCTCGGCGATCCGCTGCTTCAGCTCGGCGATCCGGTCACGCAGCTGCTTGGCCTGCTCGTAGTCCTCGTCGGCGACCGCCTGGTCCTTGTCCCGGACCAGCTGTTCGGTCTCGCGCTCCATCGCGCGCACGTCCGTGCCCTTGGTCCGGCCACCGAGCCGGACCCGCGCGCCGGCCTGGTCGATCAGGTCGATCGCCTTGTCCGGCAGCCGCCGGTCGGTGAGGTACCGGTCCGACAGCTCGACGGCGGCGACCAGCGCCTCGTCGGTGTAGCGGACCTGGTGGTGGGCCTCGTACCGGTCGCGCAGGCCGCGCAGGATCTCGATGGTGTCCTCGGCGGTCGGCTCCGGCACCAGGACCGGCTGGAAGCGGCGGGCCAGCGCCGCGTCCTTCTCGATCCGGCGGAACTCCTCGAGCGTGGTCGCGCCCACGACGTGCAGCTCGCCGCGGGCGAGGGCGGGCTTGAGGATGTTCCCGGCGTCCATCGCGCCGCCCTCGCCGCCGGTGCCCGCGCCGACGACGGTGTGCAGCTCGTCGATGAACACGACCAGCCGGTCGGAGTGGGCGCGGATCTCCTCCACGATGGTGTTCAGCCGCTCCTCGAAGTCGCCCCGGTAGCGGGTGCCGGCCACGACACCCGTGAGGTCCAGCGCGACCACCCGCCGTCCGGCCAGCACGTCCGGGACGTCCCCGTCCGCGATCCGCTGGGCCAGGCCCTCCACGATGGCCGTCTTGCCGACGCCCGCGTCACCGATGAGCACCGGGTTGTTCTTGCCGCGCCGGGACAGCACCTCGATGGTCTGCTCGATCTCCGAGTCCCGGCCGATGACCGGGTCGATCCCGCCCTGCCGGGCCAGGTCGGTCAGATCGCGGCTGTACTTGTCCAGGGTCGGCGTGCCGGTGGGCCGCTGCCGCTGCCGTTCGGGACGCGGCTGTGTGCTCTCCGGGGCCTCGGGCGGCAGGGCGCCGCCCGCGAACCGGGCCGCGTGCAGGATGTGCCCGGCCGCCGAGTCCGGGTTCGCGGCCAGCGCGCTCAGCACGTGCTCCGGGCCGATGTACCCGGCGCCGCTCGCCCGTGCCATGTCGTGCGCGTCCAGCAGGGCCCGCTTGACCGCCGGCGTCAGCGACAGTGAGGTCGGCGCCGGTGCCTCGCCCGGCGGGTGCTGGACCGGTCCCGACCGGTCGTCGATCTCGTGGGCGAGCGAGTCCGGGTCCGCGCCCGCCCGGCTGAGCAGGCTCCGGGTGGGCTCGGTCGACACGGCCGCGCGCAGCAGGTGCTGGGTGTCCAGGTCCCGGCTGCCGTGCTCGGCGGCGTACTGGGCGGCTCCTCTGACCAGCTCCCGGGCCGGCTGGCTGAGCAGGCGGCCGATGTCGATGTGGCGGGGCCCGGGGGCTCCGCCGGTTCCGCCGAAGAAGCGGGCCAGGAATTCACCGAAGGGGTCAGGAGGGTAGCCGTTGGTCATCGCGTGGGTTCCTTCGCTGACGACATGCGGAGCGGCCGGGTAACCCGGGGGCGGGTTGCTCATGCCCACGATGACACGATCCGTTGGGGCGGGCATGTTCGCCTGTGGGGGCGGGTCCGGTGTGCTGCGGCGCCCGTGCCCGCGCGGCGGAGGAGCGCGTCCGGTGCGGCCCCCCGCCCCTCAGGCCGGCACGCGTGCCGTCAGGATCCTCGGGCCCGACTCCGTGATCGCTACCGTGTGCTCGACGTGGGCGGCCCGGGAGCCGTCGTTCGTGCACAGGGTCCAGCCGTCGGGCGCCGCGTGGTAGCCGTCCTTGCCGCTCGCGATCAGCATGGGCTCGATGGCCAGGACCATGCCGGGGCGCAGCGGCAGGCCGCGGCCGGGGCGGCCCTCGTTGGGGACCTCGGGCTCCTCGTGCATACGACGGCCCACGCCGTGGCCGCCGAAGCCCTGCGGGACGCCGTAGCCGGCCGTACGGCAGATCCGGCCGACGGCGTGGGCGATGTCGCCGATGCGGTTGCCGGCCACGGCCGCCTCGATGCCCGCCGCCAGCGCCCGCTCGGCGGTCTCGACCAGCCGGAGGTCGGCGGGGCGGGCGCGGCCCACCACGAAGCTGATCGCCGAGTCGCCGGCCCAGCCGTCCAGCACCGCGCCGCAGTCGACGGAGAGCAGGTCGCCGTCGCGGAGCCGGTAGCGGGTGGGGATGCCGTGCACGATCGCGTCGTTCACCGAGGCGCAGATCACCGCAGGGAAGGGGGTGGGGGCGAAGGAGGGGCGGTAGCCCAGGAACGGCGAGGACGCGCCCGCCTCGCGCAGCACCTCCCGGGCGACCTCGTCCAGCTCCAGCAGGGAGACGCCGACGCGGGCGGCCTCCCGTACGGCCGTCAGGGCCCGGCCGACGACCCGGCCCGCCGCGTGCATCGCGTCGATCGATGTGTCCGTCTTCAGTTCCACCATGCCAATTACTATACCGGTATTTGAATGGGGTACCGAGGCGGGCGGTATTAGAATGGGTCGCATGGTGCGCACCCCCCTCACCCCCGAAGAGCGCGAACGCGGCGAGCGGCTCGGGCTGCTGCTGCGTGAGGCGCGCGGCGACCGGAGCATGGCCGAGGTCGCCGCCCGGGCGGGCGTCTCGGCCGAGACGCTCCGCAAGATCGAGACGGGGCGGGCGCCGACGCCGGCGTTCTTCACCGTGGCCGCACTGGCCGGCGTCCTCGGTCTGTCGATGGACGACCTGGCCGCCCGGTGCGCCCTCGTGCCCGTCTGAGCACACCCGCACTGCGGGGGCGGCCGCGCAGGGGTCGGGATCCGGCAATGAGTTCTCCGCGCGCTGCCGGAAAACTGTGCGTAGCAAGCCCGTAACACGACTGGTGTTGCCTACCGGGCGTCAGTGCTGGCGGTCGGGTGGGAGCTGGGCGATGACTGTGCATCAACTTCCCGGTCGGGTGCGGGAGTTCGCGAGCTACTTGGACGCCTTTCTGGCGCGTCTCGATCCGCGCGGCGGCTGGAGCGGGGTGTTCTGGCAGCGCGACCCCGACGGCATGCGGGCCTGCCTGGACGGGCGCGAGGTGCCGCCGTGGGACGTGGTGGAGGCGCTGCTGGAGGACCTCGGCGTGGCGTACGGCCCCGCAGCCGCGGCGGCCGAGCGGGAGCGGGCCCGCGCGCTGCACGCCGCCGCGCTCACCGCGTACGACGCCCGGCCCGGCGCCCGGGACGCGCTGGCCGACCGGCTCGACGTCATGCTCCGCGAGCAGCGGTACGCCGCGGAACGCCAGGGCGAGCTGACCCGCCTGCTGTCCGCGCCGGTGTCCGACCAGGAGGCCGAGTCCCTCCGCCTCGACCTCGCCTGGGCCCGCGACGACCACGACCGCGCCACGGCCCGCTGCACCGAACTCCGCTCCCGCCTGGAACGACTCGACCGGGAGAGGATGCGCGCAGTGTCCGGGGGAGGGGGTGCGGTGACGGCATCCGGGGGAGCGGGCGCCGGGGTGGCCCCTGGTGGAGGGGACGGCCGGACGGCACCCCGGGAAGGGGACGCCGGGACAGCGCACGACGGCCGGCCTTCCCGGCCTGCCGGCGCCGCTGCCGACCGGCCCGCTCCCGGCATGCCGGCTGCCGGTGCCGTGGCCGTCGGGCGATTCGTGCGGGGGGCCGGTGATTCCGGTGGGGGGCTGGCGCAGGCTGCCGGGGCTCCGCTGGGCGACTGGTCTGCGCAGCACCCTGGGGCGCCCGTCGACCGGCCCGCTCCCGGCATGCCGGCTGCCGGTGCCGTGGCCGTCGGGCGATTCGCGCAGGGGGGCGGTGACTTCGGCGGGGGGCTCGCGCAGGGGGCGCCTGCTGCCGGTGACCCGCTCGGCGCCTGGTCTTCTCCGCCTGGTGACGCCTCCGTCGGCCTGCACGCGCCCGCGGCCGGTGACTCGCGCACCGGCCGGACCGATCAGCCTCCCGGCGCACCCGCCGACCGGTCCGCCCCCGCCGCCGTACCCCGCCCCACGGATCCCGAGGTCACCGCTGCCCCCGGTAAACCCCGTAAGCGGCGGCGCGGCAGCGCGCGGTTCGCCGGGGTCGTGGAGGGGGACCAAGCCGCTCCGGTCGTCGTGCCGCAGGCGCCCGTGGCCGGGGTGCCGGAGGCTGCCGCGGGGCGGCGTAGCCCGCGGGGCGCCCGGTTCGCCGGGGTGGAGGAGCCGGCCGAGCCGGTGCGGGCGGCCGTCGCCGCCGTGGACGAGGGGGCCGGAGCGGCCGTCGCGGGAGTCGTCGAGCGGCTGGCGCGGCTGCGTGCCGAGGGGCGCAGCGGGGAGGCGCACGTACTGCTGGTCGAGGCCGCGCGGTGGCCCGTGGGCCGGCTGCCGCTGCTCGCGGAGGCCCTGCACCGCGCCGGGCTCGGCGCCGACTGGGCGACGCTGCTGTGGGAGGCCGCCGCGCTGCCCGCCGAGCAGCTGGTCGCCGCCGCCGACGCGCTCGCCGCGGCCGGACGGGACGACGACGGGCGGGAGATGCTGCGGCAGGGCGTGGCGCGGCCGGCGGAGCAGATCGGCGCGGCGGTGCTGCGGCTGGACGGCGAGGGGCGGGAGCGGGAGGTGCGGGCCCTGCTGGACGCCTATGTGCGGGTCCGGACGCCCGAGGAGGCCGCCCGGTGCGTCGCCGCCGGCCCCCGGCGCCTGGTCCCGCTGCTCCTCCGGGCCGCGCTCGGCGTCTCCGACGAGCGGCACTGGGACCTCGTGCACGCGCTGCGGGTCGCCGGGCACACCACGTGACCGGAGCCGGGCCGCAGTGTCCTGATCTGCCCCGATCCGCCCACCCGGGCCGCCGCTGCGCTCACCCACCGGAGTGTGAAACGTGATCGACTCGGCCCGTTGACGACGATGGTCTTGGCAAGGGCCGCGCAGAGGCTTACTTTCGTCCCTCTACGGCCTGCTCTACGGGCGTAGAGGCTCTGACGTCGTGTCGAAGGAGCAGCTCATGGCCAACGTCGTCCGCGCCGCTCTGGTCCAGGCCACCTGGACCGGCGACACCGAGTCCATGGTGGCGAAGCACGAGGAGCACGCCCGCGAGGCGGCCCGCCGGGGCGCGCAGATCATCGGGTTCCAGGAAGTCTTCAACGCCCCCTACTTCTGCCAGGTCCAGGAGCCGGAGCACTACCGCTGGGCCGAGCCGGTGCCCGACGGGCCGACCGTGCGCCGGATGCGGGACCTGGCGCGCGAGACCGGCATGGTGATCGTCGCACCGGTCTTCGAGGTCGAGCAGTCCGGTTTCTACTACAACACCGCCGCCGTGATCGACGCCGACGGCAGCTATCTCGGCAAGTACCGCAAGCACCACATCCCGCAGGTCAAGGGCTTCTGGGAGAAGTACTACTTCAAGCCGGGCAACCTGGGCTGGCCCGTCTTCGACACCGCCGTCGGCAAGGTCGGCGTGTACATCTGCTACGACCGGCACTTCCCGGAGGGCTGGCGGCAACTCGGGTTGAACGGTGCCCAGTTGGTCTACAACCCGTCCGCCACCCACCGGGGCCTGTCCGCCTATCTGTGGCAGCTGGAGCAGCCGGCGGCGGCCGTCGCCAACGAGTACTTCGTCGCCGCCATCAACCGGGTGGGCCAGGAGGAGTACGGCGACAACGACTTCTACGGGACCTCGTACTTCGTCGATCCGCGCGGCCGGTTCGTCGGCGACGTCGCCGGCGACCAGGGAGAGCAACTCCTCGTCCGCGACCTGGACTTCGACCTCATCGAGGAAGTGCGGCAGCAGTGGGCGTTCTACCGCGACCGCCGCCCGGACGCCTACGAAGGACTGGTGCAGCCGTGAACGACCTCTACTCCCGCCACCGCAGGGTCCTGCCGGACTGGCTCGCCCTCTACTATGACGACCCGATCGAGATCACCCACGGCGAGGGACGGTACGTCTGGGACTCCGCCGGCCGCCGCTACCTGGACTTCTTCGGCGGCATCCTCACCACACTGACCGCGCACGCGCTGCCCGAGGTGACCAAGGCGGTCAGCGAGCAGGCCGGCCGGATCATCCACTCCTCGACCCTCTACCTCAACCGGCCGATGGTGGAACTCGCCGAGCGGGTCGCCCACTTGAGCGGCATTCCGGACGCACGGGTGTTCTTCACGACCTCCGGCACCGAGGCCAATGACACCGCCCTGCTGCTCGCCACCGCCTACCGGCGCAGCAACACCGTCCTCGCCATGCGCAACAGCTACCACGGCCGGTCCTTCAGCGCGATCGGCATCACCGGCAACCGCGGCTGGTCCCCGACCTCCCTGTCCCCGCTGCAGACCATGTACGTCCACGGCGGGGTCCGCAGCCGGGGGCCGTTCGCCGGCCTGGACGACCGCGCGTTCGTCGACGCCTGTGTCGCCGACCTGAAGGACGTCCTCGGCCACACCCGGCCGCCGGCCGCCCTGATCGCCGAACCCGTCCAGGGCGTCGGCGGCTTCACGTCGCCACCCGACGGACTGTATGCGGCATTCCGTGAAGTGCTGAACGCATACGGGATCCTGTGGATCGCCGACGAGGTGCAGACCGGCTGGGGCCGCACCGGCGACCACTTCTGGGGCTGGCAGGCGCACGCCCGCAACGGCCCGCCGGACATCGTCACCTTCGCCAAGGGCATCGGCAACGGCATGTCCATCGGCGGGGTGGTCGCCCGCGCCGAGATCATGAACTGCCTGGACGCCAACAGCATCTCCACCTTCGGCGGCACCCAGGTCACCATGGCCGCCGGCCTCGCCAACCTCGCCTACCTCCTCGAACACGACCTCCAGGGCAATGCCCGGCGCGTCGGCGGACTGCTCATCGAGCGGCTGCGGGCGGTCGCCGCCCAGCTGCCCGGGGTGCGCGAGGTACGCGGACGCGGACTGATGATCGGCGTCGAACTGGTCCGGCCGGGCACGGACGAGGCCGACCCGCAGGCCCTCGCCGCCGTGCTGGAGGCGGCACGGGAGGGCGGGCTGCTCATCGGCAAGGGCGGCGGCCACGACACCACCGCCCTGCGGATCACCCCGCCGCTGTCGCTGACCGTCGCCGAGGCCGAGGAGGGCGCGGCGATCCTGGAACACGCGCTGAGGAGCACGTACTAGAGAACGGGTGTACGGCCATGACCACCATCTCGGAGTCCCGCCACCTCCTCGCGCCGGAACCCGCGCTCTCCGTCCGCCAGGTGCTCACCCTGGAACGGGTGCTCGCCGGGGAGCCCGAGGTGGTGGCCGGCGCCGCACAGCTCGACCGGCCGGTGCGCTGGGTGCACGTCGCCGAGGCCGCCGACGTCGGCGTGATGCTGAGCGGCGGCGAGATGATCCTCACCACCGGGGTGCTGCTCGCCGGGGACGAGGCCCGGCAGGCCGAGTACATCCAGTCGCTGCACCGGGCGGAGGCGGCGGCCGTCGTCCTCGGCCTCGGGCGGGCCTTCCCCGCGCCGCCCGAGGTGATGCGCCGGGCCGCCGAGCGGTGCGGGCTGCCCATGGTCGTACTGCACCGGCCGTTCCCCTTCGCCGAGCTGACCGAGGAGGTGCAGTCCCGGCTGGTGCGGCGCAAGTACGCCGCGATCAGCCTGTCGGAGGCGGTACGCACCGCGCTCACCGGGCTGATCACCGCCGGGGCCCCGCTGCAGCGGCTGCTCGACGAGGTCGCCCGGCACAGCGGCTGCCCGGTCGTCGTCACCAACCTCGCCCACCGCGTCCTCGGCACCGCGGGGGAGCGGTCCGCGGTGGACGACGTGCTGCGCGACTGGGAGCGCATCGCCCGGCAGGCGGGCGGCGGCGCCGGTGACGGCTGGATCCACGCCGAGCTGGGCGGCCGCGGGGAGCGCTGGGGCCGGCTGCTGCTGTGCGGCTACCGGGGCGACGCGGCCACCGGGCGGCTGCTCGCCGACCGGGCCGCCGAGGCGCTGGTGCTGCACCGGATGCTCGGCGGCGCCTCCGCGCACAGCTGGGAGGAGCAGTCCGCGCAGAGCCTGCTGACCGACCTCGTCTCCGGGGTCGTACCGGCCCGGCAGCTGCTGCCGCGGGCCCGGGCCGCCGGACTGCCCGTCAACCGGCGCACCTTCGTCCCGCTCGTCGTCCAGGGCCGCGGGACGGACCAGCTCGACCGGGTGCTGCGGCTGCTGGGGCTGCCCGGCATCGTCGCCGAACTCGCCGACGGGGCCGCCGCCGTGCTGCTCAGCCTCGCCCGTGACCAGGACGCCGACGCGCTCACCGCGCACTTCGCGACCCGGCTGCGGGCCCAGGCGCCGGCCGTGGTCGCCGCCGCCGCTGCCCGGACCGCCTGGGAGGACGTGCCCGCCGGGCTGCGCGAGGCCCGGCATGTCGCCGACGCCGTCGCCGGCTCCTCGGCCGCCCTCGACCTGCCGGCCGTCGTCCGCCTCAAGGACGTCCACCTGCGCGGGCTGATCCGGCTGCTGCGCGACGACCCGCAGGTGCAGTCCTTCGCCGAGCGTGAGCTGGACGGGCTGCTGTGCGACGCCGAACCGGAGCTGCTGAACGTCCTGCGCACCTATCTGGCGACGGGCCGCAACAAGTCCCGCACCGCCCAGCTCCACCACGTCTCCCGGCCGGCCCTCTACCGCCGCCTGGAGGCCATACAGACCCGGCTGGGCGTCGACCTGGACGACTTCGAACAGGCGGCCTCCGTGCACATCGCGCTCCTCGCGCACGACGCGCAACAGGGGTGAAACATGGGACGACCTGCGACAACGGCGGTGAAACATGGGACCGGGCACGCGTGACACGGTGGCACGCCGACCGCCCGCGGACGTGACACGCTGCCAATCCACCCGGCTCCCCCGGCTTTCTAGGCTCACCGCACACCGAGCTACCGGAGGTCCCGATGAGCCGAGTGATCCGTGCCGCCCTCTTCCAGACCGCCTGGACCGGCGACAAGGAATCCATGATCCAGGTGCACGAGCAGGCGGCCCGCGACGCCGCCGCCCAGGGCGCCCAAGTCCTGTGCTTCCAGGAGCTGTTCTACGGCCCCTACTTCTGCCAGGTCCAGGACAAGGCGTTCTACGAGTACGCCGAGCGGATCCCCGAGGGCCCGACCGTGCAGCGCTTCCAGGCCCTCGCCCGCGAACTGGGCATCGTCCTGGTGCTGCCCATGTACGAGGAGGAGCAGCCGGGCGTCCTGTACAACACCGCCGCCGTGATCGACGCGGACGGCTCCTACCTCGGCAAGTACCGCAAGACGCACATCCCCCAGGTCCAGGGATTCTGGGAGAAGTTCTACTTCCGCCCCGGCAACAGCGGCTGGCCCGTCTTCGACACGGCCGCGGGCAGGATCGGCGTGTACATCTGCTACGACCGCCACTTCCCGGAGGGCTGGCGGGCGCTGGGCCTCGCCGGTGCCGAGATCGTCTTCAACCCCTCGGCCACCTCGCGCGGCCTGTCCCGCTACCTCTGGCAGCTGGAGCAGCCGGCGGCGGCCGCGGCCAACGAGTACTTCGTCGGCGCGATCAACCGGGTGGGCGTGGAGGACCTGGGCGACAACGACTTCTACGGCACCACGTACTTCGTGGACCCGGAGGCCCAGTTCGTCGGGGAGGTGGCGAGCGACAAGGAGACCGAACTCGTCGTCCGCGACCTGGACCTGGCCAAACTCCGCGAGGTCCGCGACCGCTGGCAGTTCTACCGGGACCGGGCGCCGGGGGCGTACGAGCCGCTGACGGCGCCGTAGAGACACCGGTGCGGGCAGCGCCCCGCAGGGGGTGCGGGGCTGTGTCCGATGTGCGGCTGCGCCGCGTGGGCGCGACCAGCCACCACGTACCCGCACGCGACCACGAAGGAGAGGGCCCATGAACCGCCGAACAGTCATCCGCGGTGGCCTGGTCATCACCGCGTCCGACGAGATCCACGCCGACGTCCTCATCGAGGACTCCCGTATCGTCGCCCTCGCCGCGCCCGATTCGCAGCACTGGAGCGCGGACCGCACGATCGACGCCACCGGCAAGTACGTCATCCCGGGCGGCGTCGACGCCCACACCCACATGGAGCTGCCGTTCGGCGGCACCTTCGCCTCCGACACCTTCGAGACCGGCACCCGGGCCGCCGCCTGGGGCGGTACGACGACCATCGTGGACTTCGCGGTGCAGAGCGTCGGCCGCACGCTGCGCGAGGGCCTGGACACCTGGCACGCCAAGGCCGAGGGCAACTGCGCGATCGACTACGCCTTCCACATGATCGTCTCCGATGTGAACCAGGAGACGCTCAAGGAGATGGACCTGCTGATCGAGGAGGGGGTCACCAGCTTCAAGCAGTTCATGGCCTACCCCGGGGTCTTCTACTCCGACGACGGGCAGATCCTGCGCGCCATGCAGCGCTCCGCCGAGAACGGCGGGCTGATCATGATGCACGCCGAGAACGGCATCGCCATCGACGTGCTGGTCGAGCAGGCGCTCGCCCGGGGCGAGACCGATCCGCGCTACCACGGCGAGGTGCGCAAGGCCCTGCTGGAGGCGGAGGCCACCCACCGGGCCATCAGGCTCGCCCAGGTGGCCGGCGCGCCCCTGTACGTCGTGCACGTCTCCGCCATGGAGGCCGTGGCCGAGCTGGCGCGGGCGCGCGACGAGGGGCTGAACGTCTTCGGCGAGACCTGCCCGCAGTACCTGTTCCTGTCCACCGACAACCTCGCCGAGCCGGACTTCGAGGGCGCGAAGTACGTGTGCAGCACGCCCCTCAGGCCGAAGGAGCACCAGGCCAGGCTCTGGCAGGGCCTGCGCACCAACGACCTCCAGGTCGTCTCCACCGACCACTGCCCCTTCTGCTTCACCGGCCAGAAGGAACTGGGCCGCGGCGACTTCTCCAAGATCCCCAACGGGCTTCCGGGCGTGGAGAACCGTATGGACCTGCTCCACCAGGCGGTCGTGGACGGGCACATCTCCCGCCGCCGCTGGATCGAGATCGCCTGCGCCACCCCGGCCCGGATGTTCGGCCTGTACCCGAAGAAGGGCACCATCACCCCGGGCGCCGACGCGGACGTCGTCGTCTACGACCCGCACGCCGAGCAGGTGATGTCCGCCGAGACCCACCACATGAACGTCGACTACTCGGCGTACGAGGGCAAACGCGTCACCGGCCGCGTCGAGACGGTCCTCTCGCGCGGCCACATCGTCATCGACCAGCGGGAGTACACCGGCCACGCCGGGCACGGCGTCTTCACCCCGCGCTCCACCTGTCAGTACCTCACCTAGGAGCCGCGCCCATGGACTTCGGACTCGTCCTGCAGACCGACCCGCCCGCCTCCCGTGTCGTCAGCCTGATGAAGCGGGCCGAGCGCAACGGCTTCCGCTACGGCTGGACCTTCGACTCCGCCGTGCTCTGGCAGGAACCGTTCGTGATCTACAGCCAGATCCTGGCGAACACGCAGAAACTCAAGGTCGGCCCGATGGTCACCAACCCGGGTACCCGCACCTGGGAGGTGACCGCCTCCACCTTCGCCACCCTCAACGACATGTTCGGCAACCGCACCGTCTGCGGCATCGGCCGCGGCGACTCCGCGATGCGCGTCGCGGGCCGCACCCCCAACACCCTCGCCCGGATCAGCGAGGCCATGAAGGTCATCCGCGCCCTCGGTCGCGGCGAGGAGGCCGACCTCGGCGGCACGAAGATCCGCTTCCCGTGGATCAGGGAGGGCGCCGAACTCCCCGTCTGGATGGCCGCGTACGGCCCGAAGGCGCTGAAGATGACCGGCGAGGAGGCCGACGGGTTCATCCTCCAGCTCGCCGACCTGTACCTGACCGAGTACATGGTGAAGGCCGTCAAGGACGCTGCGGCCGCCGCCGGCCGGGACCCGTCCGAGGTGACGATCTGCGTCGCCGCCCCCGCCTACGTCACCGAGGACGACTCGCCCGAGGCCCTCGCGCACGCCCGCGACCAGTGCCGCTGGTTCGGCGGCATGGTCGGCAACCACGTCGCCGACCTGGTCGCCAGGTACGGCGAGCACTCCGCCCAGGTCCCCGAGGAACTCACCGACTACATCAAGACCCGGCAGGGCTACGACTACGCCCACCACGGACGCAGCGGCAACCCGGACACCGCGTTCGTGCCGGACGAGATCGTGGACCGGTTCTGCGTCATCGGCCCGGTGGAGAAACACATCGAGAAACTGGCCGCGCTGCGCGCCCTGGGCGTCGACCAGTTCGCGGTGTACGACATGCACGACGCCCAGGAAGCCACCATCGACGCCTACGGCACGCAGGTGATCCCGGCCCTCAACGCCTGACCCCGCTCCCCGAGTCCCCCCACGCCCCTCTTGGTCTCCCCTCCCCGCCGTCCCGGGGAGGGGGCTGGTGCCCGCACGGCCTCTCCCGATCCGTCCCTCCCCGATTGGCCAGCCCATGACCGACACCGCTCCCACGGCCGTACCGATATCCGGCCAGGTCACCCTCCCCGACGGGCGCGTGGAACTCGCCCCCGGCACACCGCCGCCCAGCGGCCCCTACGCCAACGAGGACCTGCTGCCGGTCCCCGCGGCGGGGCGCACCTGGACCACGTACAACTTCTCCGCCCTGTGGGTCGGCATGGCCCACAACACCGCGTCCTGGACCCTGGCGTCCGGGCTGATCGCGGTGGGCATGGACTGGAAGCAGGCGGTGTTCACCATCGCCCTCGCCAACCTGATCGTGCTGGTGCCGATGCTGCTGACCGGGCACGCGGGCCCCAAGTACGGCATCCCGTTCCCGGTCTTCGCCCGCGCCTCCTTCGGCGTGCGCGGCGCCAACCTGCCCGCCGTCGTACGGGCGTTGGTGGCCTGCGGCTGGTTCGGCATCCAGACCTGGATCGGCGGCGAGGCGATCTACTTCCTCGCCGGGAAACTCATCGGCGAGGGCTGGCGGAACGCCTCGCACATCGGCGGGTACGCCTGGACCATGTGGCTGTCCTTCGCGATCTTCTGGGCGATCCAGGTCGCGATCATCCACCGCGGCATGGAGACCATCCGCCGCTTCGAGAACTGGGCCGCGCCCTTCGTCCTGGTCGGCGCGTTCGTGATGCTGTGGTGGATGAGCAGCAAGGCCGGCGGTGTCGGCCCGCTCTTCGACCAGCCGTCCAGGCTCGGCTGGGGCGGCGACTTCTGGAAGCTGTTCTGGCCCTCCCTCATGGGCATGATCGGCTTCTGGTCGACGCTGTCGCTGAACATCCCCGACTTCACCCGCTACGGAAAGAGCCAGCGGGCCCAGACCTGGGGCCAGGCGCTCGGCCTGCCCACCACGATGACCCTCTTCGCGTTCCTCTCCGTGCTGGTGACCTCCGGCTCGCAGGCCGTGTACGGCCAGCCGGTCTGGGACCCGGTGCAGCTGGCGGCGAAGACGGACAACGTGGTCGGGCTGCTCTACGCCCTGGTCACCGTGCTGGTGGCCACCCTGTCCGTGAACATCGCGGCCAACCTGGTCTCCCCGGCCTTCGACTTCTCCAACGTCGCCCCGAGGAAGGTGAGTTTCAGCACCGGGGCCCTGATCACCGCGGTCCTCGCGGTGCTGATCTTCCCGTGGAAGCTGTACTCCGACCCGCAGGGCTACATCTTCACCTGGCTCGGCCTCGTCGGCGGCCTGCTCGGCACGGTGGCGGGCATCCTCGTCGCCGACTACTGGCTGCTGCGCCGCACCCGGCTGGACCTCGCCGACCTGTACCGGGCGGGCGGCCGCTACTGGTACGCGGGCGGCTGGAACTGGCGGGCGGTCGTCGCCTTCCTGGCGGGCGGTGTCCTCGCGGTCGGCGGGGCGAGTTTCAAGCCCCTGATCGACGGCCGCCCGATCCCCGCCCTGGCCTCCCTCGCCGACTACGGCTGGGCGGTGGGCCTCGGCACCTCCCTGGTGCTGTACCTGGCCCTGACCCTGATCACCCCGCCGAGAACGGCGTCAGGGTGAGGGCGGCACCGGCGGGCACGCGTCGACCGCGGCGACGGCCTCGGCCCGGGCGAGCCGCACCGCGACCTCACCGGTGTCCGTGCCGAGCAGGAGACGCCCGCCCCCGGTCCGCACGGGCTCGCCGCACACGACCCCCGACGGGGTGCGCACCAGGATCCGGGGACCGTCCTTCTCGGGGCCGTACCAGGTCAGCGCCACCGCCGTGACGAGCAGCGCCCCGCAGGCGACCGTCAGCGCCACCCCGCGGGTCAGGGCCCGTACCGTGCGGCGGGTCTCCATGTGATCGCCCAGGTGCAGCGCGGTGGCCGTGGCGGGGACGCCGGTGGGCAGCCGGACCCCGGCCGGCGCGCCGTGCGCCGCCCGGAGCAGCAGCAGCGCGCCGAGCGTGCCGCACAGCAGGCACAGCAGCAGCGCACCGCCCACCAGGGCGTCGTACGGGGAGGCCAGCTTCCCCACGTCGGTACGGCCCTTGACCAGGCCGAAGCCGAGCAGTCCGGCGAACAGGGCGGCGAGCCCGTTGCGCCAGGCGAGCGCCGCCTCCCGGGCCCGGGACAGCTCACCGGCGAGCAGCTCCCGGGTCTGCCGGGCGGCCCGGCGGTCGGCCGGCGTCCCGGGCGGCCCCGGCCGCACCTGCCGGCGGGGGGTCATCCCCGTTCCACGAGGACGTTCCAGTAGGCGCCGCAGCCCGTCTCCTCGGGCGGGCGGCCCGGATGCCCGGCCTCGCACGCGCACAGCACCGGCACGTGCGCCGGCCGGCCCCCGCGGCGCGGCGAGCGGAAGACGCGGTCCGTGTGCGTGTACGAGAAGGCGCAGCCGCACCGGGGACACCGGCCGTGGAGCACGACCACACCGGCGTCCGCGGCCTCGACCCGCAGGCCGGCCGTGTAGCGGGCCGCGTAGTCGTCGTGCGTCGTCTCCAGGTACGGCACGAGGGCGCCCGGTCCGGGGTTCGTCACCGCATCCCTCCCTCCGGCCATCGCAGCGGATGTCCGCAACGGACCACCCAGGATGCCCACTTCGGGCCGCCCGTGCCACGGCGGATCGGGCGGAAACCGGCCGGGAGCCGGGCGTTGTCCGGCAGGATGCCGGTGAGGTGCGCCGGACCCGGCTGCCGGATCACCGAAACGGGCACCATGGCGGCGGAGGGGATGACACATGAGTGAAGCCGGGGCCGCCCCCGTGGCCGACCGCGCCGCCGCCGCACGCGCGCGCACCGACGGATTCTCCGTACCGCTCGACCCGGAGGCGTACACGGGGCCACGCGGACCGGCGCTCGACGCCCTGACCGAGGAACTGGAGTCGCTCGCAGGCGACGTGGCCGGGGTGCAGGGCGCTGAGGCGACGGCCGCGGCGGTGGCGGCCCGGCTCGGCCGGTGCCGGGCCGTACGGTTCGTCCTCGAAGGCGCCCCGGCCGACCGGGAGAGGGCGCTGCCCCTGCTGACCGAGGCCCGCACCTGCGCGCTGCTCGGCGACGGGGACCGGGAGGCCGCGCACCGGGACCTCGTGGCGCTGGTCGGCTCGCGGCTCGTACGGCTCGACCGCGAAGCCCTGGGCGGCCCTTCGGACCCGTGGACCGTCGACCGGCTCATGTCCCTCGTCGCGCTCGGTACCCCGCTCACCGAGGGCGGCACGGGCATGGTGGAGGACAGCGCCCTGCTCGTCCGGCTGCTGCTGGAACGCGAGCAGCAGCGCATGCCGGACGGACTCCGTGACCATCTCCGGCTGTTCAGCGAGATGGCCGACGCGCTGTCGGCCGGTGACACCGACACGCTCGTCCGCGGCGGCCGGCACTTCGTCGGCACCATGACCGACGGAGCACTGCCGACACCGCTCGCCACCCTCCTGGCGCTGATGCTCGACCACATCGGGCGGGCCCCCGCCACGCCCCCGCCGCAGGAGACCGGCGCCGCGCCGGCCGGCGACACCGACGACCCCGCCGACGTCCGCGACATCCTGACCCAGTTCCTCGCCCTCGCCGAGGTGATGTCCCCCGGGACCGTCGCGCCCCGGGACGTGTCCGGGCTCCTCGCCGAACTGGCGGGAGAACGCGCCGCCACCGGCGGCGAGCGCGCTTCCCTGCCGTCGAGGATGGTCGCCGCCCTCGTCCACGTCGCCCTCGCCACCCGCAGCGGCGACATGGAGGGCTTCCGGGAGGCGCTCCGGCTGATGCACGAGGCGTCGGCCGGCGGCGAACTCGACAGCCGCACCCACAGCGAGTGGCTGCGCACCGTCGTCCCGGCACTGCTCCTCGGGGCCGCCCTCACCGGCGGCAGCCTGCAGGACGAGGACATGGCCAGGGAGCTGTTCGAGGCCCAGCAGTGGGACGGCGACCCCACGAGCGCCGTCGCCGCCAATCTGCGCCTGTGCGGGGAGGCCGTCCGGCTCCAGGTGCAGCTGACGTCCGCCCTGGACCGCGGCGACGCCGGGGCGGTCGAGGACGTCGTCGACGCCCTGTGCGAACTGGAACTGGACGAGACCTACGACGGCGCCGAGGAATGGACCGGTGTCCTGACCGCCTTCGTCCTCGGCGGTGCCTACCTGGGCCGTGTCGTGCTCGCCACGTCCGCGGACGACCGGACCGCACAGCTGCGGGCGGCCGTGCACCACCTCCGGCGGGCCGTGGAGACCTCGGTGGACCTGCCCGTGCTGCGCAGCCTCCTCGACATCACCTGGGCCCCGCTGCTCACCCTGACGGCGATCGCCGAGTCGGACCCGAGCCGCATCGCCGAGGGCGTACGGCGGGCCCGGGCCGCCCTGGACCACACCGGATTCACCTCCGACTTCCGGTCCAGGGCGCGCGGCGGCATCGCGCTCGCCCTGGACACCCTGCACCTGCTCACCGGGGACGCGGAGGCGCTGGACGAGGCGGTCGCCGAGCTGACGCGGGCGCTGACCGAGCTGCCCGACGGTGCCCCGGGCGGCGCCGGCCTCACCTGGGACCTGGCCGCGCTGCGCGCCAAACGCGCCACCCTGTACGCGGAGACGCCCGGAGCCGGCGACGACCTGCGCGCCGCCGTGGACCTCGCCCGCACCTCCCTGCGGCTCTCCGCCGACGACGTCCTGCTCCAGCAGGGCGTCGGCCGCGGCCTGCGCATCGCGCGCGCCGCGGCCGACCGGGGCCGCAGAGCGGCCTTCTGGGCGCTGCGCGCCGGACTCACCGAGGAGGCGATCGCCTGCCTGGAGGCGGGCCGGTCCCTGGTGCTCGGCGCGGCGGCCGTCTCCGCGGGCGTCGCCGACCGGCTCGCGGCCCTCGGCGAGAGCGAGCTGGCCGAGCGCTGGCGTGCGGCCGCCGATCCCGGGGAGCACGGCGACGACCGCTCCCTGCTGGAACTGTCCGCCGACGCGAGCCGGGACGCCCCCGGCGACCTGCGCGGCCGCTCCCCGCTGGAAGTGCTCGCCGCGGCCGGCGCGGGCGCCCCCGGCCTCCCCGGTGACCTGCGGCGCCGCTCGCTGGAGGTGTTGCGGGGGCGGGGCGGGGACGACGTACAGCCCGTCGTGGCCACCGTGAGCGACCTGCGCGCCGGACTGCGGGCCACGGGCGCGGACGCGCTGCTGTACCTGGTGCCCGGCGTGGACGACCCGGACGGGACCGTCCTCGTCGTCACCGGGGCCGGCCCGGTGGCGGCGCTGCCCCTGCCCGGGCCGGCCCCCGGGGGACGCGGACCGGTCGCGGCGTACCTGGCCGCCGGCGCGGACCGGCAGCGCCTGGAGGCCGCCGACCCCGCCGCGGCCAACCCCAGGGAGAAGGAACGCGCCGTACGCCGCTGGCAGCGGGCCCTGGACGACCTGTGCGCGTGGGCCGGCGAGGTCCTCGGCCCGGCCCTGACCCGCCTCGCGGTGTGGGACCGCGCCCTCGCGGAGTCCGGTCCGACGCGGGCACCGGCCGGCGCGGGCGACGCCGTACGACCCGACGGTGTGCCTTCCGCCGCCGTGCGTCTGGTCATCGTGCCCTGCGGTGACCTGGGTGTGGTGCCCTGGCAGGCGGCCGTGCTGGAGCCGCCCGCCGGGTACGGCCCGGCGCGTGCGGTACGGGCCTGTGAGGTCGCCGTCCTCACGCACGCCGCCTCCGGCCGGGAGTTCCTGCGCGCCGCCGCCCGCCGGCGCATGCCCCCCGCCGACCGGCCGGCCCTGGTCTTCCACGGCGCGGACGACCTGCCGTGGGCGGAGGAGGAGATCGACACCCTGGCCGCCGTCCACTACCAGGGGGCCGTCGTGCACCGCCCCGACGAGGACCCCGCCACCCCGGAGACGGTCCTGGACCTGCTCGGCGGCCGGGCCGCCGAGCCCGCCTCCCTCGTGCACCTGGCCTGCCACGGCCTCGCCGGCCCGGACCCGACCCGGTCGGCCCTGCGCCTGGCGGCGCCGGACGAGGACGGCGAGCCGTCGGGCACCGGCGGTGACCTCACGCTGAGCGCCCTGCTGGAGGCGCCCGCCGAGGGCGACGCCTTCCGCTCGGCCGGGCCCCTGGTCGTCTGCGGCGGCTGCGAGACGGACCTCACCACCCGCGACCACGACGAGGCCCTGACCCTGACCTCGGTGCTGGTGCACCGGCTGGCCGCCGACGCCATCGGCTCCCGGTGGAAGGTCGACGACATGCGCTCCGAGCTGCTCATGCTCGTCCTGCACGACGCGCTCGACCGGGGCCTGGCCCCGCCGGACGCGCTGCGCGCCGCCCAGCGCTGGATGCTCACCGCGCCGGACGAACGCCCGCCCGTCCCCGCGCTGAAGGCCATCGCGGCCCCCTGGCGGCTCACGGAGGACCTCCGCGACCGGCCCGACACCTGGGCGGGCTTCGTCCACCACGGCAACCCGGCACCTGCCCCCGCGCGGCGGCAGGAAGGAGAACGCGCATGACGTCGGAGGAACTGCTCAGGCTCCTGGAGACCCACTGGACCACCGTCGTCACCGGGCTGGACGACGACGACCTCGGCCGGGTCTCCGGCGCCCTGCGGGAGATGCGCGAGGAGACGGTCGCCGGCCGTCCGGCGGCCGTCGCCCGGGCCGTGCGCCGGCTGAAGCGCACGCTGGCCGCGCTGCCGCCCGACCACCCGGTGTCCGAGGCGCTCGGCGGCCACCGCTACGCCGCCGGCGCGCGGGAACTGCCCCGCCTCACCACGATCGACGCGGTCATCGCTGTGCTCGGCGCCCCGCCGCCCGACCCGGCCGAACTGCTGCGGTCGGCCCGCCGCCGGCTGCTCGCCGCCCCCGCGCTGACCGAGGCCGAACACGCCGCGCTGACCGGGGCCGGCCCCACCGGACCGCCCGGCGGCCGGGATCCGGCCGCGGGTCTGATCCGGCTCCGCGACCCGGACGACGGCATCCGCTACCCCCGCTTCCAGTTCCGGCCCGGCACGGCCGAACCGCTGCCCGTCGTCCGCCGGATCAACGTCCTGCTCCGCGCGGACCGCGACCCCTGGGGAGCCGCCGACTGGTGGCTGGGCGGCAACCGCTGGCTGGGCGGCGTCCCCGCGGACCTGCTCGGGGTGCTGCCGGACGACGCGCTGGAACGCGCCGCCGCCGAACTGGTGGGAGCCTGCTGATGGCCGGCCAGCTTCCGCCCGAGGGCGTCACCATGACGCCGCTGCGGCACTCGCTGCCCGCGGGCACCGTGCTGTGGCGGTGCCACGAGGAGCAGTTCGAGGCCGGCGAGTTCAACCCGAACGTCGCGCACGAGTTCTTCAAGGGCAGCCGTTTCGACCCCACCGACAAGGACCCCTACCCCTACCTGTACGCCGCCCTCGACCCGGTCACCGCCCTGTCCGAAGTCCTGCTCAGATCGGTGGAGTTCGGCGACGACGGCGTGCGCCAGATCCCCTGGGCGCAGGCGTCCCGGTACGTCCTGTCCGCGGTCCGCACCACGGCCGGCCTGTCCCTGGTGGACCTCACGACCGCCGAGGGGCTGGCCGCCGTCTGGCAGGACGACTGGCTGATCGACACCACGGAGTACGCCGGCACCCGGTACTGGGTGCGGGTGATCCGTGAACGCTGCACCGATGTGCAGGGGCTGTGGTGGACGTCCAAACGCTGCCGGCCGCGCCCGGCGCTCCAGCTGTTCCAGGACCGCTGCCCGGACGCGCCCCTCGACCCGCACCCGCTGGAGTGGCTGCGGCTGGCGTCGCCGGACGACGTGCGCAAGGTCAACCGGCTGCTTGCGCCGCTGCACGCGGTCGTCTCGGCCCCGCAGGACTGAGCACCGCCGGCACGCGGCTGCCCCGGTCCCCCGAGGGGGGCCGGGGCAGTACCGGTTCCGGTGTACCGCCTGCCGTCAGCGGTCCCGCACGGGGGCCGGCAGCAGCGGCCAGTTCCGGGACAGGCGCATCGCCGACTCGGTGACGGCGGTGTCCCGCGAGGCCGCCATCACCCCGTCGAGATACTCGTGGGCGGCGGCCTCGTACAGCTGGCGGGCCGCGGCGATCCGCTCGTTCGCGGCCTCCCTGCGGTCCTGCTGCCGGTCCTGCGCCGTCTCCTGCGCGGCCCGCGCCCGCTCGGTGGCGGCGACGTTCTGCTCGCGCCGCCCCTGCAGCTCCGCACGCCGTTCGACAGCCGTACGGTAGGCGTCCAGGAACGGGTGCTCCCGGAACAGGCCGAGCAGGAAGCCGACACCGCCCGAGAGCAGCAGCAGCGCGCAGAACAGCCAGGTCACCGTCTGGGACGACAGGTGCAGCCGGTCCACCAGGGTCGAGGTGTCCCCGGCCGAACCGCCCAGCCCGCGGAAGCCCGCGGCCTGCCCGGCGGTGGGCGCCGGAGCGTCGTGCTGCATCACGAACCTGGCGCGCAGCGTGCCCAGCACCCAGGTCAGGCCGCCCCACACGCCGAGCAGCGACAGGGCCGGCAGCCAGCCGCTGCGCGGCGATCCGGTCGCCGAACGCCACCGCAGCATGTGCCCCGCCAGGTGCGGCAGGATCAGCATGACGACGGCCGACGACACCGCGAGCGTCCCGGACAGGGCGTCGCCGCCGGTGCTGCCCACCCCGTGGAAGGGCTGGTAGGCCACCCAGTAGACCGGTACCTCGACGGCCATGATGACGGCCAGCAGGGCCAGGGTCAGCCAGCGGGGCAGACCGGGGCGGGTCGCCAGCCCCTCCCAGCCCTCGCCCGACCCGATGTCGCCGGTCTCCCGCCGTGCGGCGCGGTACTCCTCCCGCAGCGCGGCGGGCGAGGTGTCGTCCGGGGCGGTGCCCGCCGTGGACACCGACTGCCACTCGTCGCCCGGGTCCGCGCCCTCCTGCTTGCCGGCCGGCTGCCCGGTCCCGTCCTCCGGCAGGCCGGACCCGTCCGGGTCCGCGGTGCGGCCGGCCGGCGGCCCGGCGGCGTCCGGGAAGCGGGCCCGCAGCCAGCGTTCCTCGACCCGTTCGCGCAGCCGGTCCCGGAAGCGCAGCCAGCGCGAGGAGCGGAGCGCGAGGAGGTTGAGCTGGCTGCGGGCCGCCCGGATGTCCCGGTCGGCCTCCGTGAGCCGCTCGTCCAGCAGCCGGGTCCCGGCCTCACCCGCGGTCACGGCGGTGGCCGCCTGCGCGTCCTGGAGCCGGGCCGTCTCCTCCGCGAGGTTCAGCTCCTCCTCGATCCGGTGGATCACCGTGTCCCGTACGGAGGCCAGCTCGGCGAAGTAGGGCAGCCGGTCGCCGCTGCCCAGCACCCACGGGTCCAGCGTCCGTTTCCTGCCCGCCTGACGGCCCCTCTTGCGGGCCTCGACGAGCAGGCCGCCCTCGGCCTTGTCGTCGAGGACCAGGGGGCGGCGGCCGGCGAGTCCGGTGGTGCCCGGGCCGGCCCCGGGCCGCGCGGTCTGCTGTGCGCTCCGCCCCGGGAGCGGCAGGGCGCGGGCGAGTCGCCGGCGGCGCGGCTCGGGGGTTTCAGCGCTTGTACTGGGTGTCGACATGGGCCTTGGCCCTCCCTTCGAGTGCTTCCACCCAGAAGGACTCGAAGTCGTCGGCCTCGCTGGGTTTCGCCGAGTACTGCATGCCGAGCCCGACGGGGAACACGTCCATCCCCTCGACGCCGGGCAGACCCCGCTGCTTCACCAGCGAGTCGATGACCTTCGCCCGCTTGCCCTTGCTCGTCAGGTCCTGGTGCGAGAGCACGAACTCCGGGTCGGACTGATCGAAGTCGCTCACCACGAGCAGCTTCGGCGTCCCGCCGTCGTGGGGGACGCCCTCCCCGATGCGGGCCAGCGCCCCCCACACGTCCGAACCGTTCTGTCCCCGCGCGCACTTGAGCTCGGCCAGCGCCGCGACGGCCGCGTCCCGCTGGGCGTTCGCGCGCTGCACCTTCTGGTCGGTGTTCGCGTCGTGCGGCGGGTCGAGGTCCACCTGGCCCTGCCGGCAGGAGGAGCTGCGCGACGAACGCGTGATGGGCGCGAAGTCCACGGTTCCGCACTTCTGGTCGGTGAGGAACTCGACCAGGCTGTCCTTGAGTTTGGCCTCCGAGTCGAATCCCTGCTGCACGGCGGCGGCCGACCCCGAACCGTCGACGACCACCCCGCAGGGCGTGGTGAGGGCTTCCTCCTGCTTGGTGCAGGACACGAGCGCGGCGAGCGAGCACACCAGCGGGACGACGACGGCGAGCCGGCGGGCGGAGCGGACGGGGGACCGGTGAGCGGTCCGGGCCGAGTGATGCACGATGACGGGCCTTGGCCTTCCTGGGAGCGGCGGACGGGGAGCGGGCGACGGGGAACCGGGGTACGGCGAGCCGGGGTGGGGCGCGCCGGGGGACGGGGAGCGCACGGCGGGCGGCCGGGAGCCGGTCATCGCCCGCGGATGGCGCTCGGGGCGCCGCCGCGAGCCGCCTGGTGGTCGAGGATGTGCAGCGCCTGCGCGACGGCCGACGGGTCGGTGTCCCGCCCGGCCTGGTCCGGGGCGTACCAGCGGTCGCTCAGCAGGCCGTCGTCGAGATGCGCCCAGGTGCGGTCGAGGGTGATCTCCCCGGGCAGCCAGCCGGTGGGCCGGGTCCCGCCGACGTGGCCGTCACGCTGGGTGCGGGTCCAGGCGGCGTCCCAATAACTGGCCATCAACTGGTTCGCCTCGTCGGCGAGTTGCTGGGCCTGCTGTCGGCAGACGGAGGCGGCCGCGCGCCACTCCCCGACCATCTGCCCGAACCGGGCGAGCGCGGCCGGCGCCGGCTCGCCGCGCACGGTGTACTGCGTCACCACGCGCACCGACTCGGCCTGGATCCGCACGTGCAGCGCGCGGTGCGCGGCGAGGGTGCGCGAGCGCAGCCGTGCGGTACCGCGCCGCACCTGTGCGCGCAGACCCAGGACGTAGGGCGGCAGGCCGTCGTCGTCCGGTGTGCCGCCCGCCGCCGCGCCCGTCAGGAATTCCCGGAGACCGGCCGCGTCCCGGCGGCCGTGGAACCGGGCGCGTGCCGAGGAGAGGCGCCGGATTCCCGGCCGCCGGACCCGGACGTTTATTCGAGCTTTGTTGATCATTTCGAAGTGCCCCCATTCGTCGCGGGCGGTCCGGGTGGGAAGGCGCCGCGATGGGGAGAGAGTAGCGGAGCAAAACCCCTCGGGGGACACGTGTTTCGAGGGGAACCGATCATTCCTTGCGGGCTTTCCGGAAAACAACCGGACTTCGCCCGGAGCGGAGCCGGAGGGAAACCTTTCGGCAATTGCGGGCGGCCCTCGGCGCACTGGATACTCCAAGCCGGTGCGAGGAGGAGATACCGTGGAATTACGCCTCGACGGGACGCACTACCCGTTGGAAACGCTGGGCCCGGGAAAACGGCTCGGCGTCTGGTTCCAGGGCTGCTCGCTGGCCTGCCCCGGATGCATGTCCCGGCACACCTGGGACCCGGCGGCCGGGACGGCCACGACGGTCGCGGAGGTGCTCGCGCTGTGGCGGCGGGCCCTCGCCGACGGGGCGGACGGCCTCACGGTCAGCGGCGGCGAGCCCCTGCAGCAGGCGGCGGCGCTCGCGGAACTCCTCGCCGGTGCGGCACGCCTGCGGGACGGGGCCCGGCGCCGCGTGGGGAGCGCCGGACCCCACCCCGCCGACCTGCTGGTCTACACGGGGTACGAGCCCGCGGAGCTGACGCCGCAGCGGCGCGGCGCCCTCGGCGGCGCGGACGCGGTGATCACCGGCCGGTTCCGGGTGGCGGAGCCCACCCGGCTGGCCTGGCGCGGCTCGGCCAACCAGCGGATCGTCCCGCTGACCCCGCTCGGCACCGCCCGCTACGGCCCGTACCTGACCCGGCAGGCGCCGGGACCGCGGCTGCAGACCGGCCCCGCCGGGAACGGCGAAGTGCGGTTCTACGGCGTCCCGCTGCGAGGTGAACTCGCGGAGCTGGAGCGGCGGTTGGGGGAGGGCGGGGTGCGCTTCACGGGGCGGAGCTGGCGGCCCTGAGGAGGCGGGCGTGGCTCTCCGCCATGGTGACCAGCAGCACCGACCAGGACGGGTCGCGGCGCAGCTCGGCCCGGACCGCGTCGAGCAGCCGGCGGGCCGCCGTCTCGACGGGCAGTCCGCCCCGGCCGGACCCCAGCAGCGGAAAGCAGATGGAGGACATGGGCAGAGAGAGGAACTCGCTCTCCTGGCGGGCCAGTTCGAAGGACGTACGCACGACCTCGCCGAGCACGGCGGGGGACACGTGGTAGCGGTCGCCGTCCCCGACCGGGGTGGCGATCGCCGCGTGGTGGATGCGCCGTACCCCGTGGGCGGCCAGGGCGCCGGACGAGGTGGCGACGACCGTGCCCGGCCGCACGGGCAGGCCCGTACGGCCGTGCGTCCGCAGCCACACGCCGAGTTCCCGGGACAGGACGTCGTCCACGATCTCGCCCGAGGCGTCCCGCAGGGCGGCCGCCCGGCGCAGCGCCCCGGACACCGTGGGCCGGAAGGTCTTGGACATCTCCAGATAGGTGTTCTCCGAGGAGACCAGGACGTCCACGTTCCGCACGTCCTCGATCGGGCACACCCGGACGGTGATCCGGCCCGCCGGCGCCGCGGTGACCGGCCGGACACCCGGGCGCCGCGACGGGACCCCGGCGACGAGCGGCACCGCGTGCACGGGTGGCGCGGCGACCGCTGGTGTCCCCGACTCGCGTACGCTGTCGACCCGTTGTGCGGGAGCCGTACCGGTGAGCGCCTCCCGGGCGACGGCCAGGACCGCGGCCGCCAGTTCGGCGATCACGTCGTGCTCCTGGCTCTTGCGGAACCGTTCGGTGGTCACGCCGTAGACCCCCGCCGCCGCCTTGCGCCGGTCGGTGCCGGGCACCCCGCGGCGCGCGGCGAAGATCCCGAAGGAGTGGGCGGCGGCACGGGCCAGCGGATCGCAGGAGTCGTCGTCCCGCACCGGGTGCCCGCCGGCCAGCCGCCGCACCGCCGCGCCCAGCAGCTCCTCGATGCCGGTCTGCTCGTCGTCCGGCCCGGCGCACAGACCGGCCGCGACGGCGGCCTCGCGCAGCGCGTCCCGGGTGCAGTGGCGCAACCCGGGCAGGCCGCGCCGTCTCAGTTCCCTGAGTTCGGCGACGAGATTTTCGTGCGAGGGCAGGGGGCACATGATGCGCATCGTAGCCCCGGCCGGGGATTCGCTGAAGATCCCGGAAACTCCCCTTCGCCGGAAGGGAATCGGGATATGTTCTTCGTCCTGCGGCCCGCGCGTCGGGCCGGCTCGATCCGCATTGTGGCCCCCCGGTTCACCCAGCGCGTTTCCCGGAAGGCCGGTACATGACGACCACGCCGCCCACCCGATTCGTCGACCCCGGGGACGGGGCTTTCACCAATGCCCGGCTCACGGAGACCCGCCCGGTCCGCGCCGAGGTGCCTCCGGAACTGGCCGACCGATTCCTGCTCGTCGCCGTGCTTTCCGCGGCCCGGCGGCCCGCCGAGGCCGTCGTCCTGCGCGTCCGTGACCTGACGGCACGTCATGGCGCTGCGGAGATACCCCTCGTCCTCAAGTGGTACCACCGGCTGCACGCCCCCGACCCGGCGGTGGAACAGGAGCTGCGCGAGCTCGCCGAGGCCGCGGCTCCCCGTCTGGAACGGCTCCTGGAGACCGGCGACGCCCACGGACACCCCTGGCACCTGTACTGGTCGCACGGCGAGGAGACCCTGGAGAAGTACCACGAGGACCACCCCGACGGCCTGCCCCCCGAGGCCGTCCGCGCCGTGGTGAGCCAGCTCTGCGACGCCGTCACCGCCCTGCACGAACGGGGCGTCGTCCACCGGGACATCACCCCCGACAACATCATGGTGCCCACGCGCCGCGGCGACCGGGCCGACCTCGTCCTCGTCGACTTCGGCGCCGCCGTCCACCGCCCCGACGAGGCACTGGAGCCCCGCACCGACTGGCGCGGCAAACCCCTCTACCTCGCCCCGGAGGCCGGACCGCTGCGGCAGACCGTCTCCGAGGCCGGCGACTGGTGGTCGGTCGGCATGATCGCCGCCCAGCTGGCCCTCGGCAGACACCCCGTGGAATTCCGCCGGGACGAGGACGTGCTCGCGGAGATCGCCACGCACGACCCCGACGTCGGCGGCATCACGCACCGGCGGACCCGCCTGCTCTGCGAGGGCCTGCTCACCCGGGCCCCCGAGCAGCGCTGGCAGGCGGCCGAGGTACGGGACTGGCTGGCCGGCCAGGACCCCGACGTCGCCCCGCGCACCGACGGGCGGGTCTTCCCCGACGACCCCACCCGCCCCGCGATCCGCCCCTTCCCGTTCATGGGGCAGGAGTTCACCGGGACCGAGCGGCTCGCCCTGCACCTGGACCAGAACCACGTGTCGGCGGCGCGCATGCTGGCCGACGGCACGGACCGGGCCCGGCTGGTCGAGTGGCTCGGCCAGTTCGAGAGCGTCGGCGACCGCAGCCCCGGGGAACTGGCCCGGCTCGCCGACCTGCGCGGGAAACTCGCACAGCCGCCGCCCGTCGGGGTCGTCGTGGAACTGCTGAACTGGCTCGGCCCCGCCCTGGACGTCACCTGGCACGGAGCCGCCCTGGACGCGCAGAGCATGCGCCGGCTGTGCCAGGGCGCCCGGGACGGGCACGCCGACGCGGTCGCGCTGCTCCGGCACCTCGCGAACCACCCCGAGGTGCTGACCGGGCTCGCCCAGCGGCCCGGCGGCCACGGACTGGACGAGACCGACCGGGCCTGGCGGGTCCTGCGCGCCCGGTGGGCGCCCACCGTCCAGGAGCTGCGGCGCGACCGCCGGGACCGGGCCGTCCTCAGACGCACCGTGGCGGTGGACGCCTGGCTGCTGCAGCTGGCGCGCGAACCGGACCGCACCCGGGACCGGCTCACCGCCCTGCTGCTGCGGCTGCGCGCCGGGTTCCCGGAACCCGTCCCCTGGTTCGACGCGCTGCTCTCCGCCCAGGACGACGACCTGCGCCTGGTCGCCGCCCTGCTGCTCGGCGACCGGGCCGGTCAGGACGCACAGGAACTGCGGCGCCGCCGGGTCGCCGAGGAGCACGCGCGGCTGCTCGCGGCGGACCAGGACGGGCTCATGGCCGTCCTGCGCCGGCTGGACCGCCTGCCCACGCTGGGCTGGGCGCTGCTCGGCGCCGTCCTCGTCACCGCGCCCTGGACGTTCGTCATCGGCCTCGCGGACGTGTTCGGCCGCGCCTCCCAGGAGGCGGTCGTCACGGCCTGGCTGCTCGCGCTGCCCGCCGCCGCGTTCGTGTTCGTGGTCGAGCTGTGGACCGCCGTGTACATCGGCCCGCCGTTCTACCACCCCGCACGGTCGCTCGCGGGCCTGCTGATCCGCAGCGGCGAGCGGCCCGGCCGGCTGGCCCGGACCCCGGCCGGCCGCTGGGCCGGGGCGGCGCTGCTCGTTCTCGCCGGCTTCCTCGGCATCTACGCGCTCGCCGTGGTGCCGTGGCTGTGGCCGCTCGCCTCCGCGGTCGCCGTCGCCGCCTGGAGCCTCCGGCGCGGCTGGGCCTGGCGGCGCCTGCGGCGCGAACACCGGGCCCGGCGCGAGGCCCGCCGCCGCGGCCGGCCGTGGCGGCCCGGCCCGCACGACCAGCGAGGACCCGTGCGGCTCGCTCGCGACGCGTGGAGCCGGCTGTGGCAGACGGCTCGCGGACGGGTCGGGGAGTGGTGGCGCCGGGTGCGCCAGGGGCCGGTCCGGCGGGCCGGGGAGCGGTGGCACAGGCTGCGGCAAGGGCCTCTCCGGCGGGCCGGGCAGTGGTCGCGCCGGGTGTGGACGGCCGCCCGCGGGCGGGCCGGGGAACGGTGGCGCCGGGTACGGCGGGCGGTCCGCCGGCGGACCGGGAAGACGAACGACACGACAGGAGAACAGACATGAGTTCGGGTCTCGCCTTCCCCACGATCCAGACGATCGAACCCGCCGTGCACTTCGCACCGCCCCCGCCGCCCCTCGACCCGCAGGCGCTGCCGCACACCGGCATGCTCCACCTGCACGACGCCGCCGGACAGGCCTCCACCCACCTCGCCGACGCGGCCGGCCACGCCGTCCACCAGGCCGCGGACGCCGCGCTCCAGGTACTCGGCTCGCTCAGCGGCGTCCTGCTCGCCGGACGGGCCGCCCTGATCGGCACCCGGCTCCTCGCCGCCGCGGCGGTACGGGCCGCGGAGGAACAGCGCTGCCTGGAACGCCGGCAGCAGCTCGCGGCCACGGCCGCCGAGCAGTGGGAGGCCGCCGCGTTCGCCGCCGTACGGCTCAACGCCCGCCGGAGCGCCCTGCTGGCCCGGGCGGCGCGGGCCACGGCGTACGGCGGCCCGCCCCCGCCGGCCCCCGACGTGCCGCCGCCGCTGACGCCCGTCGGGGAACGGCTGGGCGACCTGCGCGGGGAACTGGCCCGCGCAGAGGAAGCCCTGCGCCGCGCGGAGGAACGGCAGGCGGCGTGGGAGCAGCAACGGCTCGCCGCCCTGCTCCGGCTGGACGAGGAGCAGGACGACGACTGGCAGAGCGCCCTGCGCGAGAGCCGGCAGCGCGCACTGCGGCGGTTCGCCGCCGAGCGCACCGCCGACGCCGAGGCACGCCAGGTGCCCCGGCAGACCGCCGCCCGGCGCGCCCCCGCGGCCCTGGACCCCGAGGAGGTCCGCCGCACCGGGGCGGAGATCCTCGGCGAACTCGACCCGTACGCCGCAGCCGAGGCCGCCGAACTCGCCGCGCGCGCCGTCCGCGACGCCGTGCGCCGGGCCGCCGACGACCCCCGCCGGACGCGCATCCACCTCACCGAGGCACGCAAGTTCGTCCGGGACGCCAACAGACAGGCCCGGGAGACCCGGGAGGCCCAGGAACGGGCCGCGCTGCACTACGACTTCCTCCGGTACGAGACCCCGGAGGGCGCCGAGAATCTCACCCCGGCACCGGAGGCCCTCGCACTGCTCCGCCGCACCCTGGACGACGGCATCCCGCTGACCCCGGCCGAACAGGAGCTGGTCGAACGCCGGGTGGAGGAGCGGCTGCACGCCCTGGAGGCGCTCTACGTCCGTCAGCAGTGCGCGGACGCCGTCGCGGAACTGGCGAGGAGGTTCGGCGGCCGGGCCGGGGCGGGGCGGCCCGAGGGGCAGGAGATCCGCCTCGACTGGACGCCGGAGGGCTGGGAGCCCGGCCACTGGCTCAGGGCGACCCTGATCGACGGCCGCCTGCGCGTGGCGACCATGTACCGGGGCGGGCCGGGGGAGCGGAGCCCCGAGCAACGCGCCCTGGACGACGCCCGCTGCACCGAGACCCGCGAGCGGCTCGCCGAGTTCGAGGAGATCACCGGCACGCTGGGCCTCGGCCTCGAGTTCACGCTCGAACACACGGAGGGGGCACTGCCGGGCGTGCTCGGGGAGGACGCCCTGGTACTCGACGACCTGATGGAGGAGGCCGGCCGAACGGCCGACACGCACCGGGACGCGCCCCGCTACCGAACCGTCGACGACGACGGCCGCCGCTGAACAGGCCGAGGAGGTGCCGAGGGTCCCGCTGGGCCGGCACAGGGTTCGGCGCCGGCCGCCGGTACGGAAAACCGCCACCGGCACGGAAGGCCGTCGCCCGCACCGAACGCCTGTGGTGGACACGGCACCTGTCGCCGGACGCGGTGCACGGCCGCGGACGCGGCGGCGCGTTCCGGACTCGCGGGCCGGTCCGGGCCGGCGGCCGGCTTGGGGCCGGGCGTTGGCCTCGGGACTGGCGGCTGGCCTGGGAACGGGCGCTGGCTCGGGGCTGGCGGACGGGCGTTGGCTCGGGACTGGCGGATGGCTTCGGGACTGGCGTCGGCCCCCCGGCGGACGCCCCAGAACCGAGGGCCGACCCGCCACCACGCACGCCCCAAGACCGGCGGACGCCTTGAAGACCGACGCAAGCCCCAAGACCGGCGGGCGCCCAGAGGACCGACGCACGCCCGAAGGCCGGCCCAGGACCGACGGCCGGCGGACGCTCAGAAGACCGGCGGACGCCCGGACGCCGACCCAGCCCCGAGAACCGACCCAGACCCGAACACCGACGCACGCCTGAAAACCGACCTACACCCGAAGACCGACCCAGGACCGAAGACCGGCGGGCGCCCAGAAGATTAGGCGGACGCCCGAAGACCGATGCAGGCCCGAAGACCGACGCAGGCCCGAAGACCGGCGGACGCCGACGCAATCCCAAAGACCTACGCAATCCCAATGACCGACGCAACCCCCGAAGACCGGCGGACGCCCCCGGCGCCCGCCGCTGGCAACACCGTCACACCCATGGCCGGCGCGCGGCCCGCAACAGCGCGCACAGGGGAGGAATGATGGACCTGTCCAAGGACGACCGGCTCCCGCCCTTCGTGGAGGAGCTGATCGGAACGCTCGGTGTGCACGCGCAGTACCTCCTGCACGGCAACATCCGCGACCTGCACCTCGTGCGCCGGCGCGGCCGGGACCGGTTCCACTCGCTGCTCGACGTGCTGTGGAACCCGCTGCGGGAAAAGGGCTACGAGGCACTGGTGCTGTGCGACCAGGTCAGCGGCTTCCGCGTGGCGGCGGTCGGTGAGGGCGCGGCCCGGGCCGCCGTGGAGGAACTGCTCCAGGGACCGCGCGAGTTCCCCGGCCAGACGGCGGCGCAACGCCAGGCGGTGCTGGAACAGCTGCGGAACATCACCAACGGGTGGGCCCGGCAACGGGACGAGACGGTGCGCGACGGCCGCCGGCAACGGCCGCTGCGCGTCGCCCTGGTGATCGACCACGCCTCCCGCCTACTCACCGACCCGTCCCGGCTGACCCCTGACGAACGGGACTTCTTCCTCGCCTGCCTCAAACTCGCCCACGAGGCCGAGCCGTTGCCGCCCCGGACGGCCCCCGGCGTCGTACCGAAGGCACCGGGTCTGTTCAACCCGGTGATCTGGCTCGCCGAGGGGGAACGGGACGTACCCGGCTGGCTGGTCTCCGGCAGCGAGCGGATCCGCGCGGTCGCCGTACCGGAGCCGGACGCGGACGAACGCGGCACGATGGCCCGCCTCCTGCACGAGCGGTACGAGCGGTACGCCGGACACGGCGCCCGCGACGGCTCCGCCGCCGGCGCCGGCGCGGACGCCGAGGAGACGGCGCGGGCGGTCGGCGCCTTCGCCCGGGCGGCCTCCGGACTGAGCCTGCGGGCCATGGAGGAGAGCGTGAAGCTCGCCCGCTCCCGCGGCCTGCCGTTCGCCGGCATGCCGGACGCCGTACGCATCTACCGGCTGGGGGTGGAGAAGAACCCGTGGAGCCGCGGCGAGATCCGGCAGCGCATCCTCCGCGGCGAGGACCCGCGGAACGAGCGGTCCATCCCGAACCGGGTACGGGGGCAGGAGGCGGCCGTGGCGATGACCCTGGACATCCTCAAGCGTGCCGCGCTGGGGCTGTCCGGGGCGCAGGCCACCAGCCCCGGACACCGGCCGCGCGGTGTGCTGTTCTTCGCCGGCCCGACCGGCACCGGCAAGACCGAGCTGGCCAAGGCCGTGGCCTCCGCGCTCTTCGACAACGACCAGGCCTACCTCCGCTTCGACATGAGCGAGTTCTCGGCCGCGCACTCCGCGGACCGGCTCGTCGGCGCGCCCCCGGGCTACGTCGGCTACGAGGCGGGCGGTGAACTCACCTCCGCCGTACGGGAGAACCCGTTCCGCGTCATCCTCTTCGACGAGATCGAGAAGGCCGACAAGGGCATCCTCGACAAGTTCCTGCAGGTACTGGAGGACGGCCGGCTCACCGACGGGCAGGGCGTCACCACCTACTTCAGCGAGTGCGTGCTCATCTTCACCTCCAACCTCGGCGTGCAGCGCACGGACCCGCAGACCGGGGAACGCGAGTGGATCGTCGAACCCGGCACGCCGTACAAGGAGTTGGAGACCACCGTCCGGGACAACGTCAAGAAGCACTTCGAACAGGTCATCGGCCGGCCCGAGCTGATGAACCGGATCGGCGGCAACGTCGTCGTCTTCGACTTCATCTCCGACACGGTCGCCGAGCAGATCTTCGACCTCCAGGTCCGCAACATCCAGCGCCAGCTGGCCCAGGGGCACCAACTCGTCCTCCGCATCGAGGACAAGGCCCGGCGCGAACTCCTGGAACACTGCACCCGGGACAAGTGGAACGGCGGCCGGGGCATCGGCATGGTGCTGGAGACCCACCTCATCAACCCGCTCGCCCGGGAGCTGTTCGCCGCGCCCGACCTCGGCCCGGGCACCACGGTCGTGGTGACGGACGTCCGGGAGGCCGACAGCGGCCGGGTGGACACGACGGTCGTCGTGAAGAAGGGAGACGCAGGTGGCGGCGGAGGTGCACGACTGGGATGACGAGGACTGGGACGACGAACCCGCGGCGGACGACGGCCGGACGGCCGGACACGGGCCGGACGACGACCGGCGTCACGACGACCCGGGCAGCGGCCCCCGTCCCGAGGACGACTGGGAGGAGGTCCCGGATGTCGTCGCACCCGGGCCCGCACCCCACCGTCCGTCCCCGCCCCCCGTCGGCGTGCGCTGCCCCGACTGCGCCGCGGTCGTCCCCGCCGGCACGGCCGTGTGCCCCGCGTGCCTGGCCCCGGTCGGCGCGCCCGGGCGGCAGGCCGGTGCGGGCCGGCGGCCGGAGCGGCTGGCCGGCGGGATGCTGCGGCTGGTCTTCCGCACCGGCGGCCGGCACCTCGACGTGCCGCGCGGCGGCGAACTCCGGCTGGGCCGCAGCAGCACCTGGGCACCGGAGGCGTCGGCGCTCCTGGCCGGCGAGGAGACGGTGTCGGGCCGGCACGCGACCGTGGTGCACACCGCGGACGGAGCGGCCTGGGTGACCGAGGTCGCGCAGGGTGCCACCAACGGCACCCGCGTCAACGACCGGGTGCTGGTCCCGGACCGGGCCGTCCGCCTGCGCAACGGCGACCGGGTCGACCTCGGCCCCCGGGTCGGCTTCGTGGTCCGCGGCATCGAGGACGAGCCCGCCGGACCGGCCGACTGACCACCGGCGTACGGCAGTTCAGCCCTGACCGCCGCCCAGGGCGGCCACCGCGGACTTGGCGGCCTTGATGGCCCCCTTGTTGATCTCGTCGGTGCCGGGGGCCTTCTTGGTCTCGAAGTCGCTGCCGTTGTAGGTGACGATGACGAGGGCGTTGGCGACGCGGACCAGCACCACGCCCTCACGGGTCTGCTGCTTGTCCTCCGTGGTGAGGTTGACGACGGAGTAGGCGCTGTCCCCGAGCCCCGGCACGGCCCCGCCGCCGCTCTTCTCGGCGACCCGCTGCTCGTACTCCTTCGTCGTCTCCTGCTCGGACTTCCCGATCTCGAACGACACGTCGAGCCAGCGGTAGTCGTACCCCTGGAGGGCGTTCCAGGAGCAGGTGCGGCGCAGGTCGGTGTCCGTCGACGGGATCTCCTTGCCGGCCGGCTTCGCGCCCGGCACCAGGGACTTGACGGTGGCCGCGGGCACGGCCGCGCACGGGGCGGGCGCGGTGGCGTACGTCTGCGCCGCCGCGCCGGCGGAGGGGGCGGCGGAGGCGGATACGACGGGCGCCTTCCGGGCCGTCTGGTGCCCGGCGGCGGCCGGCGGCGCGGCCGGCCCGGACGTCAGTGCCCAGCCGGCGCAGGCGAGGACCGCGACCGGCGACAGACGCGCGGTGAGAGCGAGCGGCAGAGGAAGGGAACGCACGGCGCACTTCTCGTGGGGGAGGGGGTGCGGAGGGGTCCGCAGGGTGGACGGGGACGACAGTGTCACACGAGTGCCTGTGGGGCGGAAGTGCCAACGCGCTGCGTGCCCGGCCGGTCACGCCGGCCCGGGCACGGTGTGGTGCTTTGCCCGGTATCTGCCGTGCCCGCGGGTTCCGTTCGGGCCTACGGCACCCGCGCCGTCCACTCCTCGGAGGCGAACTTGGTGCGCGCCAGCTCCTGGGCCCGGGCCAGTTCCTCGTCGGTCACCTTGCCCTGCGCCAGGCCGTAGCGCGCCCGGAAGGACTCGATCATCCGGTCGATGACGGCCTCGCGCGGCAGCCCGGTCTGCCGGCGCAGCGGGTCGACCCGCTTCTTCGCGCTCTTCGTGCCCTTGTCGGACAGCTTCTCCCGCCCGATCCGCAGCACTTCGACCATCTTGTCCGCGTCGATGTCGTAGGACATGGTCACGTGGTGCAGCACGGCACCCGGGCCGCCGTCCGGCCCGACGATCCGCTTCTGCGCCGCGCCCGCGATCTTGCCCTGGTCCGTGGCGATGTCGTTCAGCGGCTGGTACCAGGCCCGGATGCCCATGTCGCCGAGGGCGCCCAGCACCCAGTCGTCCAGATAGGCGTAGCTGTCCTGGAAGGACAGGCCGTGGACGAGCGACTCGGGGACCGACAGCGAGTAGGTGATCGTGTTGCCGGGCTCCACGAACATCGCGCCGCCGCCGGAGATCCGGCGCACCACCTCGATGCCGTGCCGTGCGGCGCCCTCCGGGTCCACCTCGTTGCGCAGCGACTGGAAGCTGCCGATGATCACCGCCGGGGCACCCCACTCCCACACCCGCAGCGTCGGCGGCCGCCGGCCCGCGGCGACCTCGGCGGTCAGCACCTCGTCCAGCGCCATGTGCAGGGCCGGCGGCTGCGCGGCCTCGTGGATCAGCTGCCAGTCGTAGTCCGTCCAGTCCGTGGCGTGCGCGAGCGCCCGGCGCACCGCGATCCCGACGCCCTCCGCGGTCAGCCCGTACATCACCGTCCCCGCGGGCAGCGCCGCCTCGATCCGCGCGGCCAGCCCCGCCGCGTCGGTGTCGGCGGGGGCGCCTTCGAGGGCGCGGTTCACCGCGTCCAGTGCCTCGTCCGGTTCCAGGAAGAAGTCGCCCGCCACGCGCACGTGCCGCAGCACGCCGTCCTCGGCCTCCACGTCCACGACGACGAGCTTGCCGCCGGGCACCTTGTACTCACCGTGCACCGCCTGGACCTCCGTTCCCGCCGCACGGGATCAACACCCGCCCCGGCCGGGGTGTTCCCGGGGCGATCGAAAAACTCCCCAGCCGCTTCCCGGGGGGAGCGGCTGGGGAGGACCCGGGCGGGGGTTTGCCTGACGGGCTCGGCGTCGGCCGGTCAGGCGTGCCGGTGCGAGTGCCGGTTGCCGGCGATGACGCGGTAGAGAGCGAGGAGGATGAGGGAGCCGACGATCGCGGCGATCCAGGTGGAGAGGTCGAAGAACCCGTCGATGGAGTCGACGCCGAAGATCACCTTGCCGAGCCAGCCGCCGAGCAGGCCGCCGGCCACGCCGATGAGCATGGTGATGATGATGCCGCCCGGGTCCTTGCCCGGCATGATGGCCTTGGCGATGACGCCGGCGAGCAGGCCGATGATGATCCACGCGATGATGCCCATGATGCGTCTCCGTCTCGTCGCATAAAGACTTTGTTAGCTCCCGTCTGTACCGTCTGCGCTCGTACAAACGTCCTCTTTCTGAAATCGCGGGCTTCTGCGCGAGACGCGCCGGCCGCTCATCTGTGATATCGCGCTCTCCGAAGAGCACCCCTGCTTAGTAATGGGCCTGGTGGGAAGTCGGAGGTGCACAGCCCGCCTCCGGTGAACCGGCGGAGCGGGTCGATTCCCGGGTGAGGCAGTCAGCGTTCGCCCGTCACCTTAGGAGTGCCGTGACTGTTCGCATCGGAGTGGAAGAGGAGTTCCACATCGTCGAGGTGGAGACGGGCCTGCTCGCTCCCCGAGCCGACGCCATGCTGGAAAAGCTCCCCGAAGGCACCTTCACGACCGAACTGCAGCAGGCGACCATCGAGTCGAACAGCGGTGTGCACGAGTCGCTTGCCGGCCTGTACGACGATGTGATCCGTGCAAGACGCCGGCTCGACGCCGCGGCGAGCGCCCACGGCCTGGCCGTGGTGGCCGCCGGTACCGTGCCACTGGCCCGTACCCAGGACACCCGCCCGACCGGCGGGCGCCGCTACCGCCACATGGTCGACGAATACCGCATGATCGCCGACGAGCAGCTGATCTGCGGAACCCACGTCCACGTCGACGTGCCCGGCCGCGACCTGGCCGTGCGCCTCATGTGCGAGGTGTCCCCGTGGCTGCACGTCCTGCTGGCCCTGTCCGCCAGCTCCCCCTTCTGGCTGGGCGCCGACACCGGCTATGCCAGCTGGCGGACCATGGTGTGGCAGCGCTGGCCCACCGCGGGCCCGCCGGGATGCTACGCCGACGCCGCCGAGTACGACGCGGCCGTGCAGTGCCTGATCGACTCCGGTGTCATCAGCGACGCGGGAATGATCTACCACGACATCCGGCCCTCCGCCCACCAGCGGACCCTCGAGCTGCGCATCTGCGACGCCTGCCCCCGGGCGGAGACGGTCGTGCTGATCGCCGGCCTCTACCGCGCCCTGGTGACCGAGGCCCGCGAGCGGCTGGAGACGACGGACGCGCCTGCCTGCCCGGGCCGGCACGAGTGGCTGCGCGCCGCTTCCTGGCGGGCCGCGCGGTCGGGCCTGGAAGGGGTCCTGATCGATCCCGAGACCCGGCACGAGGCACCCGCGGCCCAGGTCGTCCGGCGCCTGCTCGGACGGGTGCGCCCGGCGCTCGAGGCGGCCGGCGACTGGCACACGGTCCGGGACCTCGCGGAGCGGGCCCTCGCCACCGGCAGCGCCGCCCACCGCATGCGCCGCACCGCCGACGAGGACGACCTGCTGGCCTGCACCGATCTCGCGATCGCGGAGACCCGGGGCGACGACCAGCCGCGCCGACGGCCCGCCGCCCCCGCCCGGCACCTCGCCTCCCCGGCGCGCCCTGTCGCGTACCCCTCCGGGGCCGGCCGGGCCGGGCTCGCCGGCCGCTGAGGCGCGGGGGAGAACCTCCGGGCCCTCGATACACCGCGTACACGCCCTTGTTGCGAAGGAGAAGAACCACCGTGTCCATCAGTTCCGGCCACATACCGGTGGGCGGCCCGCCGCGCACCCCACCGTCGCGCACCCGGCGCGGCCCCTACGCGCAGTGGGGAGGTGGTTGCGCATGTGCGGCCTGAGCGGAGAGATGCGCTTCGACGGCACGCGGCCCGACCTGGCGGCCGTCGAGCGCATGAACGACCGGCTCGCCGCCCGCGGACCCGACGGCGAGGGGATCTGGTCACGGGACGCCGTCGCGCTGGGGCACCGCCGGCTGAAGATCATCGATCTCTCCGAGCGGGGGGCGCAGCCGCTCACCGACACCGGGCAGGAGATCACCGGCGTCTTCAACGGGTGCATCTACAACTACAAGGAGCTGCGCGCGGAACTGACGGCCCTCGGCCACCGGTTCCGGTCCACCTCCGACACCGAGGTCGTCCTCGCGGCGTACCGGCAGTGGGGTACCGCCTGTGTCGACCGCTTCCACGGCATGTTCGCCTTCGCCCTCGTCGAGCACCGGACCGGCCGTCTGATCCTGGGCCGCGACCGGCTCGGCATCAAGCCCCTGTACCTCGCACAGACCCCGGGGCGGCTGCGCTTCGCCTCCTCGCTGCCCGCCCTGCTCGCGGCCGGCGGCGTGGACACCTCGCTCGACCCGGTCGCCGTGCACCAGTACCTCAGCTGGCACGCGACCGTGGCCGCACCCCGGACCGTGCTGGCGGGGGTGCGCAAGCTTCCCCCGGCCACCGTGCGGGTCGTCGAGCCGGACGGCACCCACCGGGAGCACTGCTACTGGCAGCCGTCGTACACGCGCCGCCCCGAGCACGAGGGCATGGGCGCCGCCGAGTGGCGGGACGCGGTGCTGGAGGCTCTGCGCACCGCCGTACGGCGGCGGATGGTCGCCGACGTCCCGGTCGGCGTCCTGCTGTCCGGCGGACTGGACTCCAGCCTGATCGTGGCCCTGCTGGCCGACGAGGGGCAGCGGGACCTGGCGACGTTCAGCGTGGGCTTCGAGGCGGAGGGCGGCGACGAAGGGGACGAGTTCCGTTACTCCGACCTGGTGGCCAGGGAGTTCGCCACCGATCACCATCAGCTGGTGGTTCCCTCGCACCGCGTGTCGACGGCGCTGGACGCGGCGGTCGCGGCGATGAGCGAGCCCATGATGAGCCACGACGTGGTCGCCTTCCACCTGCTGTCCGAGCAGGTGTCCAAGAACGTGAAGGTCGTCCAGAGCGGGCAGGGCGCCGACGAGGTCTTCGCCGGCTACCACTGGTACCCGGAGCTGGCCGCCGCGGCCCGCGAGGAGGAGCCGGACAGGTACGCCGACACGTACTTCGACCGGCCGCACGCCGACCTCGCCGCGATGCTGCAACCGGACATGCTGCCGCAGGACGACGTCTCCGGCCGGTTCGTCCGGGAGCACATGGCGGTGCCGGGGGCGGAGACGGCGCTCGACGCCGCCCTGCGCCTCGACACCCATGTCATGCTGGTGGACGACCCGGTCAAGCGGGTCGACAACATGACGATGGACTGGGGCCTGGAGGCCCGCGTGCCGTTCCTGGACCACGAACTGGTCGAGCTGGCGGCCGCGTGCCCGCCGGAGCTGAAGCTGGCCGACGGCGGCAAGGGCGTCCTGAAGGAGGCCGGCCGCAAACTGCTGCCCCGCGAGGTGGTCGACCGTCCCAAGGGCTACTTCCCGGTCCCGGCGATCACCCACATGGCCGGCCCCGTCCTGGACAGGGTGCGTGAGGCGCTGGGCGCCCCCGAGGCGAAGCGGCGCGGGCTCTTCCAGGACTCCTACGTCGCCGAACTCCTGGCGGCCCCCGACCGACACCGCACCAAGCGCGGAGCGAACGCACTGTGGCAAGTGGCTTTGCTGGAGATATGGCTGCAGACGCACGGAATCTGACCGGGGAATTCCCCGCGGTACGGCGGCCCGACGCCGGCACGGCCGGTGCCGGGCGGCCTTCCGCCGCCCCCCCGAAGCGGACCGCCCACCCGCCCTCGCCGGCCCCGGACGGCCGCACCGCCGCCATCGCCGCGCCCGCCCGCGTCCCGCTGCCGAACGCTTCCGGGCCGCGCGACGCGACGACGCGGCTCATCGCGCACGGCTGCTGGTACCCCTCGGCCGACCCGGCCGGCACCCAGGTCGCCTTCATCTGCGACCGGGGCGGTGTGCCGCAGCTCTGGACGGGTCCCGTCGACGGTGACGCCGTACACCTGCTCGACGACGGACCGGACCCCGTCACGGAGGTGTCCTGGTCACCCGACGGCCGCTGGATCGCCTACACCACGGCCCCCGGCGGCGGTGAGCACACACGGGTGCTGTGTGTCCGCCCCGACGGCAGCGACCGGCACATCCTCGCCGGAGCCGAGCCGGGCAGCTCGGCCCACCTGGGCTGCTGGGCGCACGACGGATCGGCGGTCGCGGTCACCGTCGCGGTCCCCACCGCCGCACCCGCCCCGCACGCCACCGCAGAGGCCGGTGCGTCCGGACCCGGCCCGTCCGACGGCCACCTGCCGGGCGCCTGGCAGAGCCGGACGGGCGACACGGAGCTGCTCGGTCCGGCACCCCACACGGACTTGGGACCCGCGCTGCCGTCGCCCGTACTCGCCGTGGAGACGACGACGATCGGCGCACCCGGCGGCGGTACCGCCCCCGCGGGCGGATTCGGCGACGGACTGTCGGCGTACCTCGTCGACCCCGACGGTGTCGCCGCCCCCGTCCTGCTCGCCGTCGAGAAGGACGCGGCGACGCTCCGCGTGTGCGATCTCAGCCGGGACGGCGCGCTCGCGCTGCTGCGCCGGGGACCCCGCGGCCGGCGCGAGGCGGTCGTGCTGCGCACCGCCGACCACGTGACGACCTGCGTGATGCCGGTGGCCGACGGGGACCCGTGGATCGGCGGCTTCTCACCCCGTGCGGACACCCTCTGGCTGCGCAGCAACGCCTACCGGGAGTTCGCGGTCCTGCTCGCCGCCGCGCTCGACCCGGAAGGCCGGCCGCGCGGCTGGTCGGCCGCTGCCGCGCGGGAGAACAGCGACCTGGAGCTGCTGCGGTGCGCCCGCGACGGCAGCTCCGCCGTGCTCGCCTGGAACGTCCGGGGCATGAGCGAGGTGGAGGTGCTCGACACGGACGCGTCCGGCCGGCCCGGCGCGGACCCGGGCCCGTCCCGCCCCGTGTCCCTGCCGCACGAAGTGGTCACGCGCATCGCGGACGCCGGCCCGCGGCTGCTGCTGGCCGTGTCCGGGTCCCGCCGTCGCCCCGGCATCTGGTGGCTGCCCGACGGCGCGACCCCGGTGCGCACCCCGTGGTCGTCACGCGACGAGGACGCCGTTCCCCCGGGCCGCCCGCCCGTGCGACCGGCCCCCCTGCGCCCCACCGCCCGCGACGGGCTGCCGCTGAACGGCTGGTACTACCGCGCGCCGGGCCGCGGCCCCGGCGAACCGGCACCCTGCGTCATCCATCTGCACGGCGGCCCCGAGGACCAGGAGCGCCCCGTCCTCAGTCCGCTGTACCACGAGATCCTCGGGCGAGGACTGGACGTCTTCGCACCCGACGTCCGCGGCTCCTCCGGGTACGGCCGGTCGTTCGTCGACGCGGACCTGGGACGGGGACGGTTCGCCGCGATCGACGACGTGGCGGACTGCGCCGCCCACGCGGTGCTGGCCGGCCCGGCCGATCCCGCCCGGCTGGCGGTGATGGGCCGCTCGTACGGCGGCTATCTCACGTTCGCCTCCCTGGTCTGGCACCCGGACCTCTTCCGCACCGGGGTCGCGGTGTGCGGCATGTCGGACCTCGCGACGTTCTTCGAGGGCACCGAACCCTGGATCGCCCAGTCCGCGGCCCACAAGTACGGCCACCCCGAACGCGACCGGGAACTGCTGCGGGCGCTGTCACCGATGAGCCGCATCGACGCGCTGCGGGCACCGGTGCTCGCCGTGCACGGGGAGCACGACACCAATGTGCCGCCGGGGGAGTCGGAGCAGTTCGTACGGGCGGCCCGCGAGCGCGGTGTGTCCGCCGAACTGCTCACCCTGCTCGACGAGGGACACGAGTTCCTCCGCGCCGACAACCGCCGGCTCTTCCGCCGTGCCGCCGCCGACTGGCTGCAACGGCACCTGAGCACCTGACCGTCGTGCCCGGGGTACTCGCCGCAGGCCGGGGTACCCAGGACAGCCCTGCCACCGTGCGAGGAGTGTGAGATGACCGGGGAAGGAGCACCGGCCCGCGGACGGCGGGGCGGCCGGCTGCGCGAGACGGCCGCCGAGGTGTTCGGCTGGGAGGAACTGCGGCCCGAACAGCTCACCGCCATGGAGTGGGTGCTGGAGGGACGGGACTGTCTCGTCGTCATGCCGACCGGATCGGGCAAGTCCGCCGTGTACCAGGTTCCCGCCCTGCTGCTGTCCGGGCCGGTCGTGGTCGTGTCACCCCTGCTGGCCCTGCAGCGGGACCAGATCGCCGGACTGCCCGGCGGCGACCGCGGCCCGGGCGCCGTCGCCGTGAACTCCGACCTCGGCGCGGCCGAGACCGAGGAGGTCTGGGCAGCGGTGCGCGAGGGGTCGGTGCGCTATGTCTACCTGTCCCCGGAGCAACTGGCCAAGGACGAGGTCGTACAACGGCTGGCCGCGGCGCACCCCGCCCTCTTCGTGGTGGACGAGGCCCAGTGCGTGTCCTCGTGGGGCCACGACTTCCGGCCCGACTACCTGCGTCTGGCGCAGGCGGTACGGCGGCTGGGCCGGCCGCCCGTGCTCGCGCTCACGGCGACCGCCGCACCGCCGGTACGGCAGGACATCGTCGAACGGCTCGGCATGGACGGGCCGCGGCAGCTCGTCACCGGATTCGACCGCCCGGGCATCAGACTGGAGGTGCGCCGCCACCTCGACGACGACGAACGGCGGGCCCGCGTCCTGGAGGACGCCGCCGCCGCTCCCAAGCCCGGCATCGTCTACGCGGCGACGCGCAAGGACAGCGAGTCCTACGCCGCCGAGCTGGCCTCCCTCGGGCTTGCCGCCGGCGCCTACCACGCGGGACTGCGGGCCGCCGAACGCCGGCGGATCCACGAGGCGTTCCTCTCCGGCGACCTGGACGTGGTGGTGGCGACCTCGGCCTTCGGGATGGGCATCGACAAGGAGAACGTACGGTTCGTGCTGCACGCGTCGCTGCCGGGCTCCCTGGACGCCTACTACCAGGAGATCGGGCGCTGCGGCCGCGACGGACGGCCCGCCCTCGCCGTACTGCACTACCGCACCGAGGACACGGGCATGCAGGCGTACTTCAGCAGCCGCACGCCCCGTCCCCAGGCCGTGGACGCGGTGGTACGGGCGGTCCACGCCCACCGGGACGCCCCACCGGACCTCGACGCACTGCGCCGGGACACCGACCTGTCGCGTGCCAGGGTCACCGCGGCCGTGAACCTGCTGGAGGAGGCGGACGCCGTGGTCACGGACGCCTCGGGCGCCGTCCGTCCGGTCCCGGGCACGGCACCGTCGCGCGCGGTACGGCGAGCCGTGGACACCGCCGAGGCCCACAAGCGCATGGACCGCTCGAGAGTGGACATGGCTCGGGCGTACGCCGAGACGACCGGCTGCCGGCGGCGCTTCCTGCTGGGCTACTTCGGCGAGGAGTACCAAGCCCCCTGCGGCAACTGCGACCTGTGCGACGAGCAGGAGAGCGGCGACAGCGACGCGACGGTCACCGGCCGGCACCCGGACGCCGGCGCCTATCCGCCGGGAGCCGCGGTACGGCACGGCGAGTGGGGCCGCGGCACCGTGCTGAGCGAGGAAGGGGACCGCATCACCGTACTCTTCGACGAAGTCGGCTACCGCACCCTCTCCCTGGACGCCCTGGCCGCACGGGACGATCTGCTCACGGTGACGAGCGGTCCGGACGAGAACCGACCGGACGAGCGGTCCGGGCCGTGAAACGCGCCAAGCGGTACGCCGTTGCCGCCTCCGGACAGTGGACCGACGAGGAGGACGGCCGGCGCAGGCTGCCGGCCGGCGAGGTCCACGCCTGGGAGCCGGGCCGCAACGAGACCGTGTGCGGGCTGTCCCTCGGCCGCTCGCACCTCGTGCGCTTCCCGCACGTCGGCTGGCCCGACATCTTCCCGGAATCCGGCGGCGCGGCCGACCGTGTGCAGCGGGTGTGCCGGCGCTGCGCCTCCGTGGCCGGACACCGCGGCGGCGACGCGCGCCCACGGTGGCAGCGCGTCCGCCCCCGACCGTAGATTCTCCCCCGAGCGGTCCGGAGCACCGATGACGCCGGCTGACGCGCGACCACCGAGGCGGAGATGCAATTCACGACGCGCCCCACCCTCCAGGGCACCTTCGGCATGGTGTCCTCCACCCACTGGCTCGCCTCGCAGTCGGCGATGGCGGTCCTGGAGGGCGGCGGCAATGCCTTCGACGCGGCCGTGGCCGGGGCGTTCGGGCTGCACGTCGTGGAGCCGCACCTCAACGGCCCGGCCGGCGAGGTGCCGATCCTGCTCGCCCCGGCGGGCGGCGCGGTGCGCGTGCTGTGCGGGCAGGGCGTGGCCCCGGCGGGCGCCACGCCCGCGCACTACCGGGGACTCGGGCTGGACCTCGTACCGGGCACCGGACCGCTCGCCGCCGCGGTGCCCGGCGCCTTCGACGCCTGGCTGCTGCTCCTGCGCGACCACGGCACCAAGTCCCTGGAGGACGTCCTCGGTTACGCCATCGGGTACGCCGAACACGGGCACGCGCCCGTGGAGAACGTCGGCCTGACCGTCGAGAGCGTACGGCGGCTCTTCGAGACCGAGTGGACCTCCTCGGCCGAGCTGTACCTGCCCGGCGGCCGGGCACCCCGCCCCGGCACCCTGCTGCGCAACCCCGCCCTCGCCGCCACCTGGAAGCGGCTGCTGGCCGAGACCGCCCGCGCGGGCGGCCGGGAGGCGCGGATCGACGCCGCGCGCGAGGTGTGGCGCTCCGGCTTCATCGCCGAGGCCCTGGTACGGCAGTCCCGGCGGCCCACCCTGGACACCAGCGGCGAGCGGCACACCGGCACGCTCACCGAGGCCGACCTGGCCGGCTGGTCGGCGACCTACGAGACACCGGTGACGTACGACTGGAACGGCTGGACCGTGTGCAAGGCCGGCCCCTGGAGCCAGGGCCCCGCGCTGCTCCAGCAGCTCGCCCTGCTCCCGCCCGGGCTGCCCGCGTACGGCTCCGCCGACTACGTCCACCTGCTGATCGAGGGCTGCAAGCTCGCCATGGCCGACCGCGAGGCCTGGTACGGGGACGCCGCCGAGGTGCCCCTGGCGGACCTGCTGTCGGCCGACTACAACGCCGCGCGGCGGACCCTCGTCGGGGAGAAGGCCGACCACGCGCTGCGCCCCGGCAGCCCCGGCGGGCGCACCCCGCGGCTGCCCGCACTCGCGCTCGCACACGCGCGCGTGCCGGACGGCACCGGGCCCGGCTTCGACCCGATGGGCGCCGGCGAGCCGACCGTCGCCGCCGACGGCACGACCCGCGGCGACACCTGCCACCTGGACGTCGTCGACCGCTGGGGCAACATGATCGCGGCCACCCCCAGCGGCGGCTGGCTCCAGTCCAACCCGGTCGTCCCCGAGCTGGGCTTCCCGCTCGGCACCCGCCTGCAGATGACCTGGCTGGAGGAGGGCCTGCCCAACACGCTCACCCCCGGCCGCCGCCCCCGCACCACCCTCACCCCGTCCCTCGCGCTGCGCGACGGCGTGCCGGTCCTGGCGTTCGGCACGCCCGGCGGTGACCAGCAGGACCAGTGGCAGCTGCACTTCCTCCTGGCCGCCGCCCTGCGCGCCCCCGTCCGCGGGGGCCTCGACCTGCAGGGCGCCGTCGACGCCCCCAACTGGCACAACGACAGCTTCCCCAGCTCCTTCCACCCGCGCGGCCGGCGGCCCGGCAGCGTGACCGTGGAGTCCCGCACCGGCCCGGCCGTGATCGAGGAGCTGCGACGGCGCGGCCACGACGTCACCGTCGGCCCCGCCTGGTCCGAGGGGCGGCTGTGCGCGGTGGCCCGGGACCCGGAGACCGGCGTGCTGTCCGCGGCGGCCAACCCGCGCGGGATGCAGGGCTACGCCGTCGGCCGCTGACGGCGCTGCCGGGCTCCCGCTCGAGGACGGCGCCGGCCCCCGCTCTTCATCTCGATTCCACCGCGCGTGCACCGGCCGGCGGCGGGGATTGTCAGTGGGCCGTGTTCTGATGGAGGACATGATCGAAGAGACGGAAACCATCGAGGAGTTTCTCGCCCGTTGCTCGGCCGACGTGGAGGAGGCGGTCCGCAAGGCCGCCGCGGCCGAGATCCTGCCCCGCTTCCGCCGCCTCGCCGCGCACGAGGTGGACCAGAAGAACGGCCCGCACGACCTGGTCACGGACGCCGACCGCCTCGCCGAGCTGCGGCTCACCGAGGACCTCGGCGCCCTGCTGCCCGGCTCGGTCGTGGTCGGCGAGGAAGCGGTGCACGCCGACCCGGCGGTGTACGAGGCGCTCCAGGGCGACGCCCCGGTCTGGATCGTCGACCCGGTCGACGGCACCCGCCAGTTCGTGCACGGCGACGACGGCTTCTGCACCCTGGTGGCGCTCGTCCAGCGCGGCGTCGTACGCGCCTCCTGGACCTACGCGGCGGCGCGCGACCAGCTCGCCACCGCCGTCCGCGGCCACGGCGCCTTCCTCGACGGGCAGCGGCTGTCCGCGGGCGCGCCCGCGCCCGGCCGGGACCTCGTCGTCGCCACCTCCCACCCGGACTACACCACCGACGCGCAGAAGCGCGCGCTGCGCGTGCTGTGGACCGAGGGTGTCGCCGCGCGCGCGTGCGGCTCCGCCGGCCTGGAGTACCTCGCCGTCGCCCGGGGCGAGCTGGACGCCGTGGCGTTCTCCTGGGAGGCCGCCTGGGATCACGCGGCCGGTCTGCTCCTGGTCGAGGAGGCGGGCGGCGCGCACCTCACCCTGAGCGGCGAGCCGTTCCGCGTCACCGGCGGCAACGCGCTGCCGTTCACCGCCGCCCGGGACGCCGCCACCGCCCGCCGGGTGGCCGGCCTGCTGCGCAGCGCGTCCTGACCCTCCGGGGGCACCCGGGCCGGGGGAGTGCCGGTCCCCCGGCATATCCTGATCCAGAATGGCCATCGGCTGACGAAGGGGTCCGAAGGTGCCGTCGATGCTCGATGCGGTCGTGGTGGGTGCGGGACCGAACGGACTGACCGCTGCCGTGGAGCTGGCCCGCCGCGGCTTCTCCGTGGCCCTGTTCGAGGCGAAGTCCACCGTGGGCGGCGGCGCCCGCACCGAGGAACTGACCCTCCCCGGCTTCCGGCACGACCCGTGCTCGGCCGCCCACCCCCTCGGCATCAACTCCCCGGCGTTCCGCGCGATGCCCCTCGACCGGTACGGCCTGGAGTGGCTGCACGCCCCGCTGCCCATGGCCCACCCGTTCCCGGACGGCAGCGCGGCCGTGCTGTCCCGCTCGGTGGCCGAGACCGCCGCCTCCTTCGGACCGCGCGACGCGGGGCCGTACCGCAGACTGGTCGAGCCGCTCCTCGCCCACTGGGACACCCTCGTACGCGACTTCATGTCCCTGCCGCTGACCGCGCTGCCGCGCGACCCCGTCACCCTGGCCCGCTTCGGCCTGGCCGGCCTGCCGCCGTCCACCTGGCTGATGCGCCGCTTCAGGGACGAGCGGTTCAAGGCCCTCTTCGCGGGCCTGGTCGCCCATGTGATGGCGCCGCTCGACGGCCTGGCCACCAGCGCCGTCGGACTGGTCTTCGCCCTCTCCGCGCACGCCCGCGGCTGGCCGGTGCCCCGCGGCGGCTCCCAGGCCATCTCCGACGCCCTCGCCGCCTACCTGACCGACCTCGGCGGCGCCGTCCACACCGACTACGAGGTCAAGCGGCTGGACGACCTGCCGCCCGCGCGCGCCTACGTCTTCGACACCTCGCCCGCCGCGCTCGCCCGCATCGCCGGCTTCGGCGACTACTACGCGAACTACCGCTACGGCCCCAGCGTCTTCAAGATCGATTACGCGCTGGACGGGCCGGTGCCGTGGACCGCGCCCGAGGCCCGCACCGCCGGCACCGTGCAGATCGGCGCGAGCCGGGCCGAGATCGGCACCGCCCTGCGCGCCGCCTCCCGGGAGGGCCGCGCCCCCGACAGACCGTTCATGATCACCGTGCAGCCCAGCGTGGCCGACCCCACCCGCGCCCCCGAGGGCAAGCAGGTCTTCTGGGCGTACGGCCATGTGCCGAACGGCTGGTCCGGGGACCTCACCGACGCCATAGAACGCCAGCTGGAGCGCTTCGCACCCGGCTTCCGCGACCGCGTGCTCGCCCGCGCCACCGCCGGACCCGCCGAGATGGCCGCCCGCAACGCCAACTACGTCGGCGGCGACATCGCCTGCGGCGCGGCCTCCGGACTCCAGCTGCTGCTGCGTCCCAAGCTGTCCCTGTTCCCGTACCACACGCCCCACCCGGCCGTCTTCATCTGCTCCTCGGCCACCCCGCCCGGTCCCGGCGTGCACGGCATGTCGGGCCACAACGCGGCCAAGGCCGTCTGGCGGAAACTGAGACAGACGACATGACCACCCTCACGCTCGTCCAGGGCGACATCACCCGGCAGCACGCCGACGCCATCGTCAACGCGGCCAACTCCTCCCTCCTCGGCGGCGGAGGGGTGGACGGCGCGATCCACCGCCGCGGCGGCCCCGCCGTCCTGGCGGAGTGCCGAGCCCTGCGCGCCTCCCGGTACGGAAAGGGCCTGCCCACCGGCCAGGCGGTCGCCACCACGGCGGGCGAACTGGACGCCCGCTGGGTGATCCACACCGTCGGCCCGGTGTACAGCCCGGCCGAGGACCGCTCGGACCTGCTCGCCTCCTGCTACCGCGAGTCCCTGCGGGTCGCCGACGAACTCGGCGCCCGGACGGTCGCGTTCCCGGCGATCTCCACCGGCGTCTACCGCTGGCCGATGGAAGACGCGGCGCGGATCGCCGTCGAGGCGGTACGGAGCACGCCGACGGCCGTGGAGGAGGTCCGGTTCGTGCTCTTCGACGAGCGCGCGTACGAGGCCTTCGCCCGGCAGACGGGCTGACGGGCTGACGGGCACCGCCCTCGCCCGGGCCGCCCCTGGGTCACCCGGACGGCGTAGTACCCGGTGCGCCCGGCCGCCGCCTGGCCAACGCTCGGAATGCCCCCGTGCTCCTCGCGAGCACCCGGGCACCGGACGAACGGGGCGGCAGAAAGGACACGCTCATGAGCCAGGCAGCGCAGCCCGGCGGACCGGCCTCCTCGGGCGGCTCGTGGCCGCCGGGGCAGCCGAGGGCCCGGGACGGTGGCTGGGCGACCGGCGGCGTCACGTTCGCCGGCGTACTGATGGTGTGCAGCGGCGTCCTCGCCGTCCTCCAGGGCATCGCCGCGATCGCCGGGGACGACGTCTACTTCCGCCTCGGCGCCTACGTCTACAAGATGAACCTCACCGGCTGGGGCGTGATCCACGTCATCCTCGGCGTCCTGGTCCTGCTGATCGGCATCGGCCTGCTCATGGACATGGGCTGGGCCCGCCTCGCCGGTCTGTTCGTCGTCGCGCTCAGCCTCGTCGCGCAGTTCCTCTTCCTCCCGTACCAGCCGATCTGGTCGTTCGTCATGATGGCCATCGACGTCTTCCTGATCTGGGCCCTGGCGACCCGCCAGGAAGCGGTGGCCTGAGGCGCACGGCGGCCGGTCCGCCCAGCTCGCGCAGCGTCCTGCCGAGCACCGCCACCCCGTCGGCGACGACACCCGGCGGGGTGGCCGCGTAACCGAGGACCAGACCGGGCGGGCCGGGCCGCTGCCGGTGCCAGGACAGCGGCTGGCACTTCACGCCCCGCGCGAGCGCCGCCGCGGCGAACTCGGTGTCGGGCACGTCCGCGGCGTACGTCACCGTCAGGTGCAGGCCCGCCGCGGCCCCGTGCACCCGCGCCCCCGGGAGGTGCTCGGCGAGGGCGGCGATCATCGCGTCCCGGCGCCTGCGGTGGCGCCCGCGCACCAGCCGCAGATGCCGCTCCAGCTCCCCGGACTCCATCAGCCGGGCCAGCACCAGCTGGGGCAGCACCGCGTTGCCGAGGTCGTTGAAGCGCTTGGCGTCGACCAGCGCGGCGCGGTGGCGGGCCGGGGCCACCAGCCAGCCGATCCGCAGCGCCGGCGCGAGCAGCTTCGACACGCTGCCCATGTAGCAGACCCGGTCGGCCAGCAGGGCGCGCAGCGCCGGAACCGGCGGCCGGTCGTAGCGGTGCTCGGCGTCGTAGTCGTCCTCCAGGATCAGCCCGCCGCCGCGCGCCCACGCCAGCAGCTCACGCCGGCGTTCGCCGCTGGTCACCACGCCGGTGGGGAACTGGTGGGCGGGCGTCAGCAGGACGGCCCGCGCGCCGGTCGCCCGCAGCGCGTCGACCCGTACGCCCTCCTCGTCGACCGGCACCGGCGGGGTGGCCAGGCCCCCGTTCCCCAGGTGCTGGCGGGCCCCCAGCGAACCGGGATCCTCCACCGCGACCGCGTCGACGCCGTCCGCGCGCAGCACCGGGTGCAGCAGCGTCAGCGCCTGCGCGGTGCCCGCGACGACCAGCACCGCGTCCGGCTCCGCCCGTACGCCCCGCACCCGCGCGAGCCAGTCCGCGACCGCCCGCCGCAACGGGGGCGCTCCGCGCGGGTCGCCGTAACCGAGCTGGTCGGCGGAGAGCCCGGCCAGCACGGCTCGCTCGGCCCGCAGCCAGGCCGCCCGCGGGAAGGTGCTGAGGTCGGGCCGCCCCGGCGTGAAGTCGACGTCCGCCGGCGCGGCCCGCAACACGTCGAACACCCCCGCCCCGAGCACACCCCCGAACACCGCCCCACCGTTCCGTCCGGCGTCCGGCCCGTGGGCCTGGCCGCTGTGCGGCCGGCTGTCCGGTTCGGCGGACCCGCCGCTGCGCCCGGTGCATGCCTCATCCGGTTCGTCTGGGTGCCGTCCTGTGTCCGGCCTGCGGGGCCGGCCGCCGTCCGGCTCGCCGTTCCGTCCGGCGTCCGGCCCGTGGGCCTGGCCGCTGCGTGGCCGGCTGTCCGTTCCAGTGGCCCCGCCGTCCCGTCCGGCAAGCGTCCCCTCCGGTTCGCCCCCGCGCCTCCCGGCGCACGGCTCGTCGTCCCGCGCGGTCCGTGCCCCGTGCGCTGCGCCGCCGCCTCGCCCGGCGTACGCCCCACCGGCCCCGTCCCCGCGCTCCCAGGCCGACCGCGCGTCGAGATCCCCGCCGGCACCACCCGGCCTCCCGTCGACGCCCTCCTCACCGGCGCCCGGCGAGCCGTCCCCGTCCCCGGCGCCCGGTGGCACCGCGGAGGGGAACGGTGTGGCCAGTACCACCGTGCCGCCGCGGCGGCGGCCTGCCACCTGGCCGTCCTCGGCCAGGCGGCGGTAGGCCTCGGTCACCACCCCCCGGGAGACGCGGAGTTCCGCGGCGAGGACGCGGGTCGGCGGGAGGCGGCTGCCCACCGGGAGCCGGCCGTCGGCCATCGCCTGCCGCAGCCGTCCGGTCAGCCACTCCGCCTTGCCGCCGGCAGGCACGTCGGCGACCGCCAGCTGCAGGAAGTCGGAGCCGCGTGCCGGTGTCTCCCGCCCCTCGTCCATCCTGCTCATGCTGCCACGCGCCGGGTCAGTGCCCGAAGGCGAACTCCGGCGCGGCCGGGGTGAGGACGGCCGCCGCCGTGGTGGCCGCCCAGTGCGCCGCCACCTCCTCCTCGACCGTCTTGACCACCTCGGCCACGACGTCCCCGCCGCCGTCATGCATCGCCTCCGCCACCACCAGCACCCGGCCGGTGTGCGCGCCGACCGCCGAGTGCCCGCTCTGCCGGTGGGTCCAGCGGCGGGCGTGGGCGCGGCCCGCGGAGTCGACGAAGGTGACCTCGCCGGGCGCGGGATGCTCCAAGGCGCCGCCGAACGCCGTGTACGTCTCGTCCCCGCGGGCCGGCCGCACCTCCAGCAGCGGGCCGGTGATCCGGTCGGCGTCGAGGACCGCCACCGGCACCGCGTACGCCACCGAGACGGCGTTGCACAGGTCCACCAGCGGGTGGATGCCCGGCAGCGCCCCCTCCTTGCGCAGCCGGCGCAGCAGCGACTCCGAGGCGGACCGGTACTGCGTCGGCTTCAGCCCCATCCGGGAGAAGGCCCGCCGCCAGGCCAGCACCTCGGGGAACTCGCCCTCGGTGGCCCCCGCCAGCCGCGTCACGGCCCGCCCGGTGTACGCGGCGGCGCGCGGCCGGGTGTCCGCAGGGGTGTCGACACCGGCGGCGTACAGCACGCCGGCGGACAGTTCGGGGAACGCGGCCCGCACCGCGTCCGCATGCCGGAATCGCACGGACGACACGCTCAACAGGACCTCCTGGGTGATCGGGAACACCACCCTGCCCGGCGCTTGGCCCGGCGGCCAGGGCCAAACACGGCACACCGCACCGGTCCATAACTCGGCGACCGGCGCCCCTGCCCGCTGCCCCCGGCGGCGCGCGTGACATCATCGGCCGGGTCCGGGACCACAGCCGTACGCGCCACGGCGAGGCCTACCCGCCGAGGCGAGCCGTACCAGGAGCACGAGAAGCACGAGAAGCACCATGAACCCTGCTCTGCTGGACGACTTCTCCCTGGAGATGACCGGCAAGGACGTACCCGGTCTGGAGGAGGCGCACGACAGCATCCCGCCCGGCACCCGGATCAACATCACCTTCCTGGCCGGCGAGGACACCGCGACCCGGCTGGCGGCCGCCCGCGCGGTCAAACGGCTCGGTTTCGTCCCCGTACCGCACATCTCCGCGCGCCGCCTGCCCTCCCGGCCCGCCCTGGAGGAATTCCTCGCCGGGCTCGCGGCCGACGGCACCGCCGAGAACGTGTTCGTCGTCGGTGGCGACCCCGCCCGCCCCGAGGGCCCCTACGCGGATGCCCTCGCCGTCCTGCGCACCGGGCTGCTGCGCAGCCACGGCGTCCGGCACGTCGGCATCACCGGCTATCCCGAGGGCCACCCCGGCATAGCCGACCGGACCCTGTGGTCGGCGCTCACCGAGAAGGCGGCGGCCATCGGGGCCGACCGGTTCACCGGGGACGTCATCACCCAGTTCGGTTTCGACGTCGACCCGGTCCTCGGCTGGCTGGAGGACCTCCGCGCGCGGGGCGTGCACCTGCCCGTCCGCATCGGCGTCCCCGGACCGGCGGGGGTGCGCCGGCTGCTCGGCTACGCCACCCGGTTCGGCGTCGGCACCAGCGCCTCCGTCGCCCGCAAGTACGGCCTCTCGCTGACCAACCTCGTGGGTACGGCCGGCCCGGACCGCTTCCTGCACGCGCTGGCCGACCGCTACGACCCCGCCCGGCACGGCGCGGTGAAGGTGCACTTCTACACCTTCGGCGGGCTGCGGACCACCGCCGAGTGGATCACCCGGTTCCGGCAGGCTCGCACCTGCTGAGGCCAGGCCGGCCCACGTACGTGTCGGATTTCCGCCAGCTCCGGGACGCGCGGTCGCCGATGCTGGAGGCATGCAGACAGGGATGCACCACGACCGGGAGCACTGCGTGCGCGCCGTGCGCTCCAAGGACGCACGGTTCGACGGATGGTTCTTCACGGCCGTGCTGACCACCCGGATCTACTGCCGGCCGAGCTGCCCGGTCGTGCCGCCCAAGCCGGAGAACATGACGTTCTACCCGAGCGCCGCCGCCTGCCAGCAGGCCGGATTCCGGGCCTGCAAACGCTGCCGCCCCGACACCAGCCCCGGCTCCCCGGAGTGGAACCGGCGCGCCGACCTGGTGGCCCGGGCCATGCGGCTGATCGCCGACGGGGTCGTGGACCGCGAGGGCGTGCCCGGACTCGCCGCCCGGCTCGGCTACAGCACCCGGCAGGTGGAGCGGCAGCTGCTCGCCGAGCTGGGCGCCGGCCCCCTCGCGCTCGCCCGCGCCCAGCGCGCCCAGACCGCGCGGCTGCTCGTCGAGACCAGCACGCTGCCCATGGCGGAGATCGCGTTCGCGGCCGGCTTCTCCTCGATCCGCACCTTCAACGACACCGTCCGCGAGGTCTTCGCCCTCTCCCCGAGCGAACTGCGCGCCCGCGCCCCGAAGAGCGGTCCGGGCACCCCGGGCGTGCTCACCCTGCGGCTGCCGTTCCGTGCCCCGCTGCACCCGTCCAACCTCTTCGGCCACCTCGCCGCCACCGCCGTACCCGGTGTCGAGGAGTGGCGCGACGGCGCCTACCGCCGCACGCTCCGCCTGCCGTACGGCCACGGGATCGCCGCCCTCGCGCCCCGCCCCGACCACATCGCCTGCCGCCTCACCCTGAGCGACCTGCGCGACCTGACCGTGGCCATCAGCCGCTGCCGCCGCCTGCTCGACCTGGACGCCGACCCGGTCGCCGTCGACGAGCGGCTGCGGACCGATCCGCTGCTCGCCCCGCTGGTCGACCAGGCCCCCGGGCGCCGGGTGCCGCGCACGGTCGACGAGGCCGAGTTCGCCGTGCGGGCCGTGCTCGGGCAGCAGGTGTCCACGGCCGCCGCCCGCACCCACGCGGCCCGTCTGGTCACCGCGCACGGCAAACCCCTGGACGACCCGGAGGGCGGCCTCACCCACCTCTTCCCCGACCCCGGGGCGCTGGCCGCCGTCGACCCCGAGACCCTGGCGATGCCCCGCACCCGGCGCACCACCTTCACCACCCTCGTCCGCCGGCTCGCCGACGGTGACCTCCGCCTGGGGGTGGAGGCCGACTGGGCCGAGGCACGGGCCCGGCTGCTCGCGCTGCCCGGCTTCGGGCCGTGGACGGTGGACGTCATCGCCATGCGCGCCCTGGGCGACCCCGACGCGTTCCTCCCGACCGACCTCGGCATCCGGCGCGCCGCGAAGGAACTCGGCCTGCCGTCCACCCCGGCCGCGCTGACCGCCCGCGCGGCGGGCTGGCGGCCCTGGCGGGCGTACGCCGTGCAGTACCTGTGGGCGACCGACGACCACCCGATCAACTTCCTGCCCGCGTAAGGATCTCCACGATGAAGCAGCACACCGTCATCGACAGCCCCTACGGCCCCCTCACGCTCGTCGCCGACGACGGCGTCCTGTGCGGCCTCTACATGACCGACCAGCGCCACCGCCCGCCGGAGGAGACCTTCGGCACCCCCGACGACACCCCGTTCGCCGAGGCCGCCGAGCAGCTCACGGCCTACTTCGCGGGCGAGCTGACCGAGTTCACCGTCCCACTCCGGCTGAACGGCACCCCGTTCCAGCGCCGCGTCTGGGACCAGCTGACCCGCATCCCGTACGGCGAGACCCGCTCCTACGGCCAGCTCGCCGACGTCCTCGGCACTCCCAAGGCGTCCCGCGCGGTCGGCCTCGCCAACGGCAGGAACCCGATCGGCATCATCGTGCCCTGCCACCGTGTCGTCGGCGCGAGCGGTGACCTCACCGGCTACGGCGGCGGCCTGGAGCGCAAACGCCGCCTGCTGGACTTCGAACGCAGCACCCCCCTCTTCTGACCAGGGCCGCCGCGCCCCTTACCCGGCACCCTCCGCGCCCTCCGCACCCAGCCGACCGAGCAGCACGGGCAACGCGGTGCCGATGGGTTCCCGTACGACCTCGTCGGCGATCTCGTCGTACGGGGTCGGGTCGGCGTTGACGATGACGATGCGGGCGCCGTGGTCGGCGGCGACGCCGACGAGGCCGGCGGCGGGCTGTACCTGGAGGCTGCTGCCGACGGCGACGAACACCTGGCAGGCCTTGGTGATGGCCACGGCCTCGCCGAGGACCACCGGGTCCAGCCGCTCGCCGAACATCACCGTCGCCGATTTCAGGATGCCGCCGCACTCCAGGCACGGCGGATCCTCCTCGCCGGCCTCCACCCGGGCCAGGGCGTCCTCCATCGGGCCGCGCGCGTGGCACCGCGTGCAGACCACGCTGCGGGCGCTGCCGTGGAGTTCGAGCACCTTGCGGGCGGGCATTCCGGCGAGCTGGTGCAGTCCGTCCACGTTCTGGGTGATGACCCGGACCGGGACGCCGGACCGCTCCAGTTCGGCGACGGCCCGGTGCGCCGCGTTCGGCTCGGCCGCGAGGGTGCGGTTGCGGCGCCGCATCTGCCAGGACCGCCGCCGGATCTCCGGGTCGGCCATGTAGTACGCGTACGTCACGAGCTTCTCGGCCTCCGGATCCCGCCGCCACAGCCCGTTCGGGCCGCGGTAGTCCGGAATCCCGGAGTCGGTGGAGATACCGGCCCCGCTCAGCAGGGCGACGAGAGGCTTGGCCATGCCACCGAGGGTAGGCCGGGCGGCGCGGCCGCCGCGAGCGGATAAGAGCGCGGAGGGCCGCGCGGTCACGCCACGCGGTGGCCGTTCTCCAGTTCCGCCGTGCCCGAGCCGGCCGCGAGGACGTCCAGGGCGGCCAGCACCCTGAGGCCCAGCGCGCCGGGCAGGTGCGCGGTCAGCTCCTCGCGCCCGACCAGGCGCCAGGACAGCAGCTCCTCCTCCTGCAGGCGGATCGCCTTCAGGTCGGCCTCGCTCAGCACACCGCCGTCGTACAGGTACGCCACCAGCGGCGGCCGGCCCGCCCCGTGCACCCAGTCCACGGCCAGCAGCCGGCCGAGTTCCCGGTCGAGGCCGATCTCCTCCAGCGTCTCCCGGCGGGCGCCCTGGCGCGGTGTCTCCCCGTCGTCGGACTCGACGGTCCCGCCCGGCAGCGCCCACCCCTCCCGGTAGTTCGGCTCGACGAGCAGCACCCGCCCCTCGGCGTCCCGGAAGAGCGCGGCGGCGCCGGCGAGGACACGGGGCAGGCTCGCGAGGTACGCGGCGAAGTCAGGCGTCGAGGTCATTGAGGAAGGGTAACCAGCCGTCCGGCCGCTACGACCCGCTCCTCGCCAGGCGCAGGGTGCGTTCGGCCAGTTCACTGATCCGTACGCCGTCGAAGCCGAACACCGCGCTGCGCACCGTGTCCTCGAGCGGGTCCCGCCACCGCGCCGGGATCGCCTCCGCCCCGGTGAGGACGCCGGCCACCGAACCGGCCGTCGCCCCGTTGGAGTCGGTGTCCAGGCCGCCGCGCACGGTCAGCGCGATGGTCCGGGTGAAGTCGCCGTCGCCGTAGAGCAGCCCGGCGGCGAGCACGGCGGCGTTCGGCACCGTGTGGATCCAGCCGAGACCGGCGGTCTCCTCGGCCACCGTGGCCAGCGTCTCCTCCCAGGGCAGCCGCGTCTCGTGCAGGGACGCGACCCGCCGTACCGTCCGGGCCAGCCGGCTGCTCGCCGGGACGACCGTCAGCGCGGTGTCCAGCGCGTCCCGCACCGTCGGGGCGGTGAAGGCCGCCGAGATCAGCGCGGCGGCCCACATGGCGCCGTAGACGCCGTTGCCGGTGTGCGAGAGCACCGCGTCCCGGCGGGCCAGACCGGCGGCCCGGACGGGATCGCCGGGGCAGGTCCAGCCGTAGACGTCGGCGCGGATCAGCGCCCCGATCCACTCCTGGTACGGGTTGTCGTAGGTCGCCGTCACCGGCGGTTTCAGCCCGTTCGCGAGGTTGCGGTACGCGGCCCGTTCCGCCGTGAACGTCTGCAGGTACGGCAGTCTGAGCAGCCACAGGTCGCCGACCTGCTCGGTGCTGAAGCCGAAGCCGTGCGTCTCCAGCAGGTGCAGGCCGAGGATCGCGTAGTCGACGTCGTCGTCCCGGCAGCTGCCGTGGATCCGGCCGCGCACGCAGCAGCGCCACTCCGGGCGCAGTACGGCTGCCTCTGCGGGGTCGGCGGGCTCGGGGAGGTAGTCGGTCAGGGGCAGGGCCGCGGCCCGGCGCAGATAGCCGTCGATACGGTCGCGGGTCCACACCTCGCCCTGCTCGACCGGCTTGCCGAGCATGTTGCCCGCGATCCGGCCGAGCCAGCCGCCGTGGATACGGTCGGCGAGGTCCCCTCCGGGGCGCTCGGTGCTCATGACAGGGGTGTACCCGTTCTGCCGGGCGGCTCCCCGCGGCTTCCCAGGGTTCGGGCAGGGCATGACGCCAGGGGTGTCCTGCGGTTATCGTCACAGCGGCGCGACTGGCCCTGACATGCGCGGGGCCCGGAGAGCAAGGGGAAGACAAGGTGGCGGACGCTGCAGTGAACGAGACCCGTCGGGTGCTCATCGCCGCGGACAAGTTCAAGGGCTCGCTGACGGCCGTACAGGTCGCCGAGCGGGTGACGGCCGGGCTGCGCGGGGTCGTGCCGGATCTCCCGGTCGAGGCGCTTCCCGTGGCCGACGGCGGTGACGGGACCGTGGACGCGGCGGTCGCGGCCGGTTTCGAACGCCGGGAGGTACGGGTCGCCGGGCCGCTCGGCCAGGAGGTCACGGCCGCGTTCGCGCTGCGGGACGGCACCGCGGTGGTGGAGATGGCCGAGGCGAGCGGGCTGCAGCGGCTGCCGGCGGGTGTCTTCGCGCCGCTGACGGCGTCGACGTACGGCTCGGGCGAGCTGCTGCGGGCCGCGCTGGACGCCGGGGCGCGGACGATCGTGTTCGGGGTCGGCGGCAGCGCGACCACGGACGGCGGCGCGGGCATGCTGTCCGCGCTGGGCGCGCGTTTCCTGGATGCGGACGGAGAACCGGTGGCGCCGGGCGGCGGGGGCCTCACGGAGCTGGCGCGGGCCGACCTGTCCGGTCTCGATCCGCGGCTGTCCGACGTGGAGCTGATCCTCGCCAGCGACGTCGACAACCCGCTGACCGGCCCGAAGGGTGCGCCCGCGGTGTACGGCCCGCAGAAGGGTGCCTCCCCGGACGACGTGGAGGCGCTGGACGCGGCCCTCGCCCACTACGCGAAGATCCTGGAGGCCGCCGTCGGCCCGCGGGCGGCGGAGTACGCGGCCGCGCCGGGCGCGGGCGCGGCGGGCGGCATCGGGTACGGCGCCCTGCTGCTGGGCGCGCGGTTCCGCGCGGGCATCGAGGTCATGCTCGACGTGCTCGGATTCGCGTCCGCCCTGGAGCGGGCCGACCTGGTGATCACCGGCGAGGGTTCGCTGGACGAGCAGACGTTGCACGGCAAGGCCCCGGCCGGGGTTGCGGCGGCGACCCGTGCCCGGGGCATCGATGTCGTGGCGGTCTGCGGCCGTCTGGCCCTGCCCCCCGAGGCCCTGGCCCCCGCGGGCATCCGTCGCGCGTACCCCCTGTCGGCGCTCGAACCGGACCCGGTGAAGTCCATGGCCCAGGCGGGTCCGCTCCTGGAACGCGTGGCGGAGTCGATCGCGCGGGACTTCCTGACCTGACCGTCCTCGGGGCGCGGGCCCTGGGGTGTGTCGTTCGGATCAGGTCGCCGGGCACCGACGGGTGCCCCGTCGGCGCCGCCTGAGCACGACCCGGCCGTGGCCACGGAACCTGCCCGGCCACGAGGCGACCTGTGCCGCCTCACCGGGCACAGACACGCCGGGCGGTGTCAGGGGTGTCCCCGGCCAGGGAGGCGCAAGCGGCCGAGGAGACAACGCCCTTCCAGCGTCCGTCGCCGGGCCGGTAGGGCATCGGGGGTGCCACCACGGGAAAGCCTGAGGGGTCCGGACCGAATCACGATTCGGTCCGGACCCCTCAGGCCACGTACGAGCCCGTTGCTACGGGAGCTGCGCCGCCCGCGCCGCACGGCTCTCGCGCCGGTTGTCACGGAAGGTGTTCACCCGGCGCGCCGTCGCGAACAGCGGGATGGTCGCCGCCATCACGATCTGCAGCGCGCAGCCCATCTGCAGCAGCACCTGGCCGCCCGGCGCGTCGAACGCCCACGCCGCCAGCAGGCCCATGGCCGAGACGATCCAGCCCAGCACCGCCACCGCGAGGGCGCCCCGCGGCTTGGGGTACTCGACCCGGCTCACCATCAGCCAGGCGGTCCCGACGACCGCCAGCAGTGTCGCCTCGAACGGCAGCTCGAGCAGCACGATCGAGACGACCGTGAGTGCACCGAACGGCGAGGGCATGCCCTGGAACGTGCCGTCCTTCACGGTGACGCACGAGAAGCGGGCAAGCCGCAGCACCACCGCCAACAGCACCACGATCGCGCCCACCGCGGCGACACGCTCATGCGCGTCCCTCGCGACCATGCCGTACACGAGCACGAAGTACGCGGGCGCCAGACCGAAGCTGATCAGGTCGGAGAGGTTGTCCAGCTCCGCACCCATCGGCGACGACCGCAGCTTGCGGGCCACGAGGCCGTCGAACAGGTCGAAGACCGCCGCGCACAGCATGAGTATCACGGCCGTGGCCGCGCTGTTGCGGGCCATGCCCGAGTCGTCGCCCGAGAGGTGCGGGATCAGGATGCCGGTGGTGGTGAAGTACACCGCCATGAAGCCGCACGTGGCGTTGCCCAGCGTGAGGGTGTCCGCTATCGACAGGCGGAGCGAGAGAGGCATCTCCTCCTCGTCGTCCGCCTCGTCGGCCTCGGGCACCCAGCCCGCCTGGGTCTCCGGATCAATCACGGTCAATGCGAGTCACCCCAGCCACGGTCTTCTGTCCGACCTCGACCGCGACCTCCACGCCCTCGGGAAGGTAGAGGTCGACACGCGAGCCGAAGCGGATCAGACCGATTCGGTCGCCCTGCTCGACCTTCGAGCCCTCCGGGAGGTAGGGCACGATGCGGCGGGCCACCGCGCCGGCGATCTGGATCATCTCGATGTCGCCGAGTTCGGTGTCGAAATGCCAGACTACGCGCTCGTTGTTCTCGCTCTCCTTGTTGAAAGCCGGAACAAAGCCGCCGGGGATGTGCTCGACCGACGTCACCGTGCCCGCGAGGGGCGCGCGGTTGACGTGGACGTTGAGCGGGCTCATGAAGATCGCGACGCGGGTGCGTCCGTCCTTCCACGGCATGATGCTCTGCACCACGCCGTCGGCGGGCGAGATGACCCGGCCCGTGGCGATCTCACGCTCGGGGTCGCGGAAGAACCACAGCATGCCCGCCGCGAGCGCGGTGGCGGGCACGGCCACGGCCTTGGCAGCGCCCGAGCGGCGGGCGCGGGCCAGGCTGAGGGCTGCGGTGGCGACGGTCGGGAGAAGCCACGGCGATGCTCCGCGCGCGAGGCGTGCGCCTACCAGGCTGTCGCGGTGTGCAGAGGTTTGGCTGTGGGGCATGGATGACCTTCGTAGCGGATGATGCCGCGCTCTGACGGGGGACGGCGGCTTTCCCGGGATCGTACCGGGCGCGGGCCGCAACTCGGCAAGCCAGGAAGCCGAGTCGGCGGCCGAAGAGTGTCTACGGGGTGTGATCTTCTTCTCGAAGAAAACACCCCGTAACCGGACAATCAACCCTGGAATCTGTACTCCTCGAGCAGCCTGCGGCCGATGATCATTTTCTGGATCTCGGCGGTACCTTCACCGATGAGCAGCATCGGGGCCTCGCGGTAGAGGCGCTCGATCTCGTACTCCTTGGAGAAGCCGTAGCCGCCGTGGATCCGGAAGGCGTCCTCCACGACCTCCTTGCAGTACTCGGAGGCGAGGTACTTCGCCATGCCGGCCTCCAGGTCGTTTCGTTCCCCGGAGTCCTTTTTGCGGGCCGCGTTGACCATCATCGCATGCGCGGCCTCGACCTTGGTGGCCATCTCGGCCAGCTTGAACTGGATGGCCTGGTGCTGGGCGATCGGCTTGCCGAAGGTGTGCCGCTGCTGGGCGTACCGGACGCCCAGCTCGAAGGCACGCTGGGCGACGCCGCAGCCACGCGCCGCCACGTTGACGCGGCCGACCTCCACGCCGTCCATCATTTGGTAAAAACCTCGGCCGGTGACCCCGCCGAGCACCCGGTCGGCCGGAATGCGCAGGCCGTCCATGATCAGCTCGGTGGTGTCGACGCCCTTGTAGCCCATCTTGTCGATCTTGCCGGGGATGGTGAGGCCCGGGCGGACCTCGCCGAAGCCCGGCTCCTTCTCGATCAGGAAGGTGGTCATCGACTTGTGCGGGGCCGTGCCCTCGGGGTGTCCTTCGTCACTGCGGACCAGGACGGCCACGAGCGAGGACGTGCCGCCGTTCGTCAGCCACATCTTCTGGCCGTTCAGGACGTACTCGTCGCCGTCCTTGACCGCCTTCGACGTGATGGCGGACACGTCCGAGCCCAGGGCCGGCTCCGACATCGAGAAGGCGCCCCGGATGTCGCCGGCCGCCATCCGCGGCAGGAAGTGGTCCTTCTGCTCCTGCGTGCCGTGCTGCTTGAGCATGTACGCGACGATGAAGTGGGTGTTGATGATGCCGGACACCGACATCCAGCCACGGGCGATCTCCTCCACGCACAGCGCGTAGGTGAGCAGCGACTCGCCCAGGCCCCCGTACTCCTCGGGGATCATCAGACCGAACAGACCCAGCTCCTTGAGCCCGTCCACGATCTGCTGCGGGTACTCGTCGCGGTGCTCCAGCTCCGTCGCGACGGGGATGATCTCCTTGTCGACGAAGTCACGGACCGTCGAGAGGATCTCCTGCTGGACGTCGGTCAGACCGGCGGTCTGGGCGAGACGGGCCATCGTTACTTCTCCTGCTGCTTCAGCTCCGGGCGGCCGGGCTGCTCGCCGCCGCGCTCCTTGATGTACGTCTCGGTGGGCACCATCACCTTGCGGCGGAAGACGCACACCAGGGTGCCGTCCTGCTTGTAGCCCTTGGTCTCGACGTAGACGATGCCGCGGTCGTTCTTCGACTTCGACGGCCACTTGTCCAGCACGGTCGTCTCGCCGTAGATCGTGTCGCCGTGGAAGGTCGGCGCCACGTGCTTGAGCGACTCGATCTCCAGGTTGGCGATCGCCTTGCCGGAGATGTCCGGGACGGACATGCCGAGCAGGAGGGAGTAGATGTAGTTGCCGACGACGACGTTCTTGCCGAAGTCCGTCGTCTTCTCCGCATAGTTCGTGTCCATGTGGAGCGGGTGGTGGTTCATGGTGAGGAGACAGAACAGGTGGTCGTCGTACTCCGTGACCGTCTTGCCCGGCCAGTGCTTGTACGTCGCCCCGACCTCGAACTCCTCGTACGTGCGTCCGAACTGCATAGCGCTCAGGCCTCCGGGATCTCGAACGTCGACGTACGGGTCATTCCCGCCGCCCGCCCCTTGCCGGCGATGACCAGGGCCATCTTGCGGCTGGCCTCGTCGATCATCTCGTCGCCGAGCATCGCGGAGCCCTTCTTGCCGCCCGCCTCGGACGTGTAGTAGTCGTACGCGTCCAGGATCAGCTCGGCGTGGTCGTAGTCCTCCTGGGAGGGCGAGAAAATCTCGTTGGACGCCTCGACCTGGCCCGGGTGCAGCACCCACTTGCCGTCGAAGCCGAGCGCTGCGGCGCGCTGCGCCACCGCGCGGTAGCCCTCGACGTTGCGGATCTGCAGGTAGGGACCGTCGATGGCCTGGAGGTTGTTGGCGCGGGCGGCCATCAGGATCTTCATCAGGATGTAGTGGTAGGCGTCCGCCGGGTAGCCGGGCGGCTGCTCGCCCACGACGAGGGACTTCATGTTGATGGAGGCCATGAAGTCGGCCGGGCCGAAGATGATCGTCTCCAGCCGCGGGGAGGCCTGCGCGATCGCGTTGACGTTGTTCAGGCCCTGGGCGTTCTCGATCTGCGCCTCGATGCCGATCTTGCCGACCTCGAAGCCCATGGTCTTCTCGATCTGCGTCAGCAGCAGGTCCAGCGCGACGACCTGCTCGGCGCTCTGCACCTTCGGCAGCATGATGCAGTCGAGGTTCTGGCCGGCGCCCTCGACGACCGTCACGACGTCGCGGTACGTCCACTCGGTCGTCCAGTCGTTGACGCGCACGACCCGCGTCTTGCCCGTCCAGTCGCCCTCGTTGAGGAACTTGACGATGGTGTGCCGCGCCTCGGGCTTGGCGAGCGGCGCGCACGCGTCCTCCAGGTCGAGGAAGACCTGGTCCGCCGGGAGGCCCTGCGCCTTCTCGAGGAAGCGCGGGTTGCTGCCCGGTACGGCCAGGCAGGAGCGCCGCGGGCGAAGGCGGTTGACAGGGGTCGTCATGCGGGGACCTCCAGGGGGTCGAGCTTGTTCGCTTTGCGGATCTCGTCGACGATGCGGCCGATGATCCCGGTGATGTCGAAGTCCTTCGGGGTGAACACCGCGGCCACTCCGGCGGCCCTGAGCTGTTCGGCGTCACCGTTCGGGATGATGCCACCTGCGATCACGGGTATATCTGTGGCACCGGCCACACGCAGCCGCTGGAGCACGTCCGGGACCAGCTGGGCGTGCGAGCCGGACAGGATCGACAGGCCGACGGCGTGCACGTCCTCGGCCAGGGCCGCGTCCACGATCTGCTCCGGGGTGAGCCGGATGCCCTGGTAGACCACCTCGAAGCCGGCGTCCCGCGCGCGGACCGCTATCTGCTCTGCGCCGTTGGAGTGCCCGTCCAGGCCCGGCTTGCCGACCAGGAAGCGCAGCTTGCCGACGCCCAGGTCGCGGGCGGTGGCGTCCACCTTGGCGCGGACCTCGGCCATCGCCGAGCCCTGCTCGGCGGGCACGGCCACCGGCGCGGACGAGACACCGGTCGGCGCCCGGTACTCGCCGAACACCTCGCGCAGGGCGCCGGCCCACTCGCCGGTGGTGACCCCGGCGCGGGCGCACTCCAGCGTGGCCTCCATGAGGTTGCCGGTGCCCTTGGCGGCCTCCTTCAGCCGCTCCAGCGCCTTGCAGGGCCGCGGGTGGTTGAAGGGCGGCTGGTAGCGGGTGTCCCGCCACTTGCGCAGCGACTCGACGACCCGGGTCTCGACCTCCGGGTCCACCGTCTGGATCGCGGTGTCCAGGTCGGCCGTGAGCGGGTTCGGCTCGGTGCCCTCGAAGATGTTGACGCCGACGATCTTCTCCTCGCCGGACTCGATCCGGGCGCGGCGCTCGGCGTGCGAGGCGACCAGCTGCGACTTCAGGTAGCCGGACTCCACGGCGGCCAGCGCGCCGCCCATCTCCTGGATGCGGTCGATCTCGGTGAGGACCTCCTCGACCAGCTGGCCGACCTTCGCCTCGACGACCTTGGAGCCCTCGAAGATGTCCTCGTACTCCAGCAGGTCGCTCTCGTAGGCGAGCACCTGCTGGATGCGCAGGCTCCACTGCTGGTCCCACGGGCGGGGCAGGCCGAGGGCCTCGTTCCAGGCGGGCAGCTGCACGGCACGCGCGCGTGCGTCCTTGGAGAGGGTCACGGCCAGCATCTCCAGCACGATCCGCTGGACGTTGTTCTCCGGCTGCGCCTCGGTCAGGCCGAGCGAGTTGACCTGGACGCCGTAGCGGAACCGGCGCTGCTTGGGGTTCTCGATGCCGTACCGCTCGCGGGTGACCTTGTCCCAGATGCGGCCGAACGCCCGCATCTTGCACATCTCCTCGACGAAGCGGACACCCGCGTTCACGAAGAAGGAGATGCGGGCGACCACGTCACCCATGCGCTCCTGCGGCACCTGGCCGGAGTCGCGCACGGCGTCGAGCACGGCGATCGCGGTGGACATCGCGTACGCGATCTCCTGCACCGGCGTGGCCCCGGCCTCCTGCAGGTGGTAGCTGCAGATGTTGATCGGGTTCCACTTCGGGATGTGGGAGACCGTGTACGCGATCATGTCCGTCGTCAGCCGGAGCGAGGGCCCCGGCGGGAACACGTGGGTGCCCCGGGAGAGGTACTCCTTGACGATGTCGTTCTGGGTCGTGCCCTGGAGCTTGGTGATGTCCGCGCCCTGCTCCTCGGCGACGACCTGATAGAGCGCCAGCAGCCACATGGCGGTGGCGTTGATCGTCATCGAGGTGTTCATCTGCTCCAGGGGGATGTCCTGGAACAGCCGGCGCATGTCACCGAGGTGCGCGACGGGCACGCCCACCCGGCCGACCTCGCCGCGCGCGAGGATGTGGTCGGGGTCGTAGCCGGTCTGCGTCGGCAGGTCGAACGCCACCGACAGACCGGTCTGGCCCTTGGCGAGATTGCGCCGGTACAGCTCGTTGGACGCCTCGGCCGTGGAGTGGCCGGCGTACGTCCGCATGAGCCACGGACGGTCCTTCTGACGCTCTGTCATCTATGACTCTCCGGGCCTCAGACGTTCCGGAAGCGGTTGATGGCGTCGATGTGCTTGGCGCGCATCTCCTCGTCGCGCACGCCGAGGCCCTCCTCGGGCGCCAGGCACAGCACGCCGACCTTGCCCTGGTGCAGGTTGCGGTGCACGTCGTAGGCGGCCTGACCGGTGTCTTCCAGGGAGTAGGTCTTCGACAGGGTCGGGTGGATCTTGCCCTTGGCGATGAGGCGGTTGGCCTCCCAGGCCTCGCGGTAGTTGGCGAAGTGGGAGCCGATGATGCGCTTCAGCGACATCCACAGGTAGCGGTTGTCGTACTCGTGCATGTAGCCCGAGGTCGAGGCGCAGGTGGTGATGGTGCCGCCCTTGCGGGTGACGAAGACGCTCGCGCCGAAGGTCTCGCGGCCGGGGTGCTCGAAGACGATGTCGATGTCCTCGCCGCCGGTCAGCTCGCGGATGCGCTTGCCGAAGCGCTTCCACTCCTTCGGGTCCTGGGTGTTCTCGTCCTTCCAGAACTTGTAGCCCTCGGCGTTGCGGTCGATGATCGCCTCGGCGCCCATCGCCCGGCAGATGTCCGCCTTCTGCGGCGAGGAGACGACACAGATCGGGTTGGCGCCGCCGGCGAGCGCGAACTGGGTGGCGTACGAGCCGAGGCCGCCGCTCGCGCCCCAGATGAGCACGTTGTCGCCCTGCTTCATGCCGGCGCCGTTGCGGGAGACCAGCTGGCGGTAGGCGGTGGAGTTGACCAGGCCCGGGGCCGCGGCCTCCTCCCAGCTGAGGTGGTCCGGCTTCGGCATCAGCTGGTTGGACTTGACCAGGGCGATCTCGGCGAGGCCGCCGAAGTTGGTCTCGAAGCCCCAGATGCGCTGCTCGGGGTCGAGCATCGTGTCGTTGTGGCCGTCGGAGGACTCCAGCTCGACCGACAGGCAGTGCGCGACGACCTCGTCACCGGGCTTCCAGGCGTTGACGCCCGGGCCGGTGCGCAGGACGACGCCCGCGAGGTCGGAGCCGATGATGTGGTACGGCAGGTCGTGCCGCTTGGCCAGCTCGCTGGTGCGGCCGTAGCGCTCCAGGAACCCGAAGGTGGACAGCGGCTCGAAGATCGAGGTCCACACCGAGTTGTAGTTGACCGAGGAGGCCATGACGGCCACCAGGGCTTCACCCGGGCCCAGTTCGGGCAGGGGGACCTCGTCGAGGTGGATCGACTTGCGCGGGTCCTTGTCGCGGGTCTGCAGGCCCGCGAACATCTCCGTCTCGTCCTTGTGCACGGTGATCGCGCGGTACGAGTCGGGGAGCGGCAGAGCGGCGAAGTCGGCGGACGTGGCGTCCTTCGACTGGATCGCGTCCAGGATGTCCTTCACGGTCACGGTGTTGCCTCCGGCGGTGAGCGCCCTGAGGGAGGGGCGCCTGAGGGATCGTCGGTGCTGCGATGAGTGCTGCTGAGGGTTTTTCGAGGGGTGTGCCGTCGGTTCGGCGCGGTGGTGCTTCGGCAGCGCTTTGTGGCGCGGGAGGTTGCCTGTGACGCAGGCGTCCGGGCGCGCAGGCCATGAGCTTGCGGGGACAGCCGGCGAACGAAAGGTCTCTGCTCGCCGGCCGCCCGGACACCTTCAACGTATGACACCGCGTGTCAGGTCGCAAGGCACTGAGTGCCAGAACTTGCTCTCAGATGAAATCTTTACGCAACAAATGAGCGATGATCGATCACGGCCGGGGCAAGGGAAACGGGCTGGGAGCGGCACCCGGTGCCGCCCCCAGCCCGTTTCTCCCGCTCCGGCCGGTCAGGACCGTGCCTGCAGCGCCTGCTCGATGGTGCGCATCACCTCGTCGAGCGGCGCGTCGGTCCTGGCCACCGTCACCAGGACCTCCCCGTGGGCGGCGGCGGTGGCCGGCGGGGTGCGCGGAGCGCTCTCGCGGCCGGCCCCGATGCCGGTGCCGAAGGTCTTGCGCACGATCGCGAAGGCGTGGTCCAGCTGGGCCTCCACGTCCCCCTGGCCACCCGCGCGCAGCCAGCGCCGCAGCACGTGGTTGTGGGCGGTGACCACGGCCGAGGCGGCGACCTCGGCCAGCAGCGGGTCGTCGTTGGCGTCGTCGGCGTGCGCGTGCTCGTCGAAGTGGCCGAGCAGATACCGGGTGAACAGGCGCTCGTAGCGGGCCACGGAGGCGATCTCCGCCTCGCGCAGGGTGGGGACCTCGCGCGTGAGCTTGTAGCGGGCGACCGAGATCTCCGGCCGCGCCGCGTACATCTTCATGACTTCCTTGATGCCGCGGCACACGGTGTCGAGCGGGTGCTCGTGCGCGGGTGCGGCGTTGAGGACCGCCTCCGCGCGGATCAGCGTGTCGTCGTGGTCCGGGAAGATCGCCTCTTCCTTGGAGCGGAAGTGGCGGAAGAAGGTGCGCCGGGCGACCCCGGCGGCGGCGGCGATCTCGTCGACGGTGGTGGCCTCGTACCCCTTGGTCGCGAACAGCTCCATGGCTGCTGCCGCCAGTTCTCGGCGCATCTTGAGCCGCTGGGCGGCCGCGCGACTGCCTGCGGCACTTTCCGGCGCGTCGGGCGTAGCTGGTGTACGGGAGGACTTGGCGGGCTGGGACATGACCCGAACGTACTGCATCCGCGCAGCTCGATGCGCAGGTCCGGGCTCTCCCCCGCCCGCGGAGGGCGGGGGAGCACCGGACCGGGCGGGGGAGGGGGAGGCTCCCGGGTCGAGCAGTCCGCCCCAGTCCGTCTCCGTCCGGAACCAGTCGCCGACGCCGTCAGCGGCGGGCATACTCACGGAAGCCGCGTCCGGTCTTGCGGCCGAGGCAGCCGGCGGCCACCAGATGCTCCAGCAGCGGCGCCGGAGCCAGGCCCGGGTCGCGGAACTCGCGGTGCAGGACCTTCTCGATGGCCAGCGACACGTCCAGGCCGACCACGTCCAGCAGCTCGAACGGGCCCATCGGGTAGCCGCCGCCGAGCTTCATCGCCGCGTCGATGTCGTCCAGGGACGCGTAGTGCTCCTGCACCATCTTGATCGCGTTGTTGAGGTACGGGAACAGCAGCGCGTTGACGATGAAACCGGCCCGGTCGCCGCAGTCCACCGCGTGCTTGCGGATCCGGCCGCAGACCTCGCGCACCGTGGCGTGCACGTCGTCGGCGGTCAGCACCGTGCGGACCACCTCGACCAGCTTCATCGCCGGCGCCGGGTTGAAGAAGTGCATGCCGATCACGTCCTGCGGGCGCGAGGTGGCGCGGGCGCAGGCGACGACGGGCAGCGACGAGGTGGTGGTGGCCAGGACCGCGCCCGGCTTGCACACCTTGTCCAGCGTGGCGAACAGCTGCCGCTTGACCTCCAGGTCCTCCGCGACCGCCTCCACGGCGAGGTCCACCTCGGCGAAGGCCTCGTAGGAGCCCGCCGGGACGATCCGCTCCAGGATCCCGGCGGCGGCCTCGGCGGTCAGCCGGCCCTTGTCCACGGAACGGGCGAGGGACTTGCCGATCCGGGCCCTGGCCGCCTGGGCCTTCTCCTCGCTGCGGGCGGCCAGCACGACCTGGTAGCCCGCCTTGGCGAACACCTCGGCGATCCCGGAGGCCATGGTGCCGGAGCCGGCCACCCCGACCGAGCGGACCTCGCGGCCCGCGCCGACCGAGCCGTCCGCCGCCGGGGTCAGCGCGTCCGGCACCACCGTGCCGCTGCCCGGGGCCTCGTACGTGTAGAAGCCGCGCCCGGCCTTGCGGCCGGTCAGGCCCGCCTCGCTCAGCTGCTTGAGGATCGGGGCGGGCGCGTGCAGCCGGTCCCGGGACTCGGCGTACATGGCCTCCAGGACCGTGCGCGCGGTGTCGATGCCGATCAGGTCCAGCAGGGCCAGCGGGCCCATCGGCAGGCCGCAGCCGAGCCGCATGGCGGCGTCGATGTCCTCGCGGGAGGCGTACCGGGCCTCGTACATCGCGGCGGCCTGGTTGAGGTAGCCGAACAGCAGCCCGTCGGCGACGAAGCCGGGGCGGTCGCCGACCGCGACCGGCTCCTTGCCCAGCTCGATCGCGAGGTCGGTGACCGCGGCGACGGCCTGCGGCGCGGTCAGCACCGAGGAGACCACCTCGACCAGCTTCATGGCCGGCGCGGGGTTGAAGAAGTGCAGTCCGAGCACGCGCTCGGGACGGGCCGAGCCGGCGGCCAGCCGGGTCACGGACAGCGCGTTGGTGCCGGTCGCCAGGATCGTCTCCGGGCGGACGACACCGTCCAGCTCGCGGAAGATCTGCTGCTTGATCTCGTACGACTCCGGGGCCACCTCGATGACGAGGTCGGCGTCGGCCGCCGCGGCGAGGTCGGTGGTGGTGCGCACCCGGGCCAGTGCCCCGGCGCGCTCCTCCTCGGTGAGCCGGCCGCGCTCCACGGCGCGGGCGGTGGCGGTCTCCAGGGCGGCGAGCGCCTTCGCGGCCTGGGCCTCGCTGATGTCGATGCCGATCACCTCGCGGCCGGCCCTCGCGAGGACCTCGGTGATACCGGTGCCCATGGTGCCGAGGCCGACCACGGCGATCGTCCTGAGCGGGGACAGGGAAGTGCCGGACTGGGGGGACAGGGGAGTGGCCATCGCGGGACTCCAGGAATGAGGGTGACGACGAGGAGCGCGCCGGGTGCGCCCGAGGGCGCACCGCGGTGCGAGAGGAGTGCGGGTGTTGCCGGGCTGCGAGCGCACACGCCCGGGGCCGCCGGTGCCGCGGGCGTGCACACGCCCGGGAGTGGCGGAACGTCCGACCGGCTCTGTCCCGAAGCCGGGTCGTACTGCGGTACACACGGTGTACCGAACCGACAGACACGCTCGCGACGGCCGCGTCACCAAACCGTCGCCAGCGGAGATGCGAGAGGGTTACTCGCTCGAATGAGCTTAACCGGCGGGTAACGAGCACGCCAGCCCCGAGCGGAAACCGACTTTGTGATGTACCTCCCTCGCCGGCCGCGACCCGCCTACGCTGGACCTCGTGGACGAAGAGTTGCGATCGCTCACGGAACGCTTACGGCAGGAGTCCGGCGGCTCGGCGGCGTTCGAGAGCCTGCTGGCCACCGGGGACCACGACACCCTGGCGGAGGTGCTCACCGCGCCCGGCCAGCCGCTGTGGGCCCGGGAACTGGCCGCGTTCCGCCTCGGCAGGGCCGGCGACCGGCGCGCCTTCGAGTCCCTGGTGCTGCTGCTCAACCACCGCGACCCGCCCCGCTGCGCCTCCGCCGCGCACGCCCTCGCCCGGCTCGGCGACCCGCGCACGGCCCGCGCCGCCGCCGCCCTCGCCACCAACGAACTCCGCGTGGCCTACGCCCTGCACCCGGTACGGCTCCTGATCGCCCTGCGCGCCCCCGAGTCCGTGCCCGCGCTGATCACCACCCTGGAGCGGCGGCTGCGCCCGCACGACCCCTACCGGCGGGTGGCCCTGGCCTGCGTGGAGGGCCTGGGCGCGCTCGGCGACCCCCGCGCCCGACAGGTCCTGAGCGAGGCCCTCGCGCACCCCGCGCTCGCCGAGGCGGCGGTGCACGCCCTGGCACGGCTCCCGCAGCAGCAGCCCAGGTGACGCCCGGTCAGCCGGCAAGCGTGCGCACGTACCGCACCTCGGGAACGGACACGCCGGCTGCCTCGAAGGGCTCCTCGGCGCCGTCGGGCCGGAACCCGGCGCGCTCGTAGAAACGCCGGGCCGGGGCGTTGTCCTCGAGGACCCACAGCAGCATGCGCGGCCAGGCCGAACACCGCTCGAGCGACGCGGCGAGCAGCGCCCGCCCGATGCCGCCGCCGAGGTGGGCCGGGTCGACGTAGATCGCGTACAGCTCGGCGTCACCGGTGTGCGTGTCGCCGTCCCGGTACGGCCCGTACGCCGCCCATCCGAGCACCGTGCCGTCCCGCTCGGCGACCAGGTTCACCACGTCGGTGCGCTGCGCGAACCCCGCGCGCCGCCGCTCGGCGTCCGCGGCGACGCTCAGCCCGTCGAGGTACGCCTGGGGCACGAGCCCCCGGTAGGCGTGCTGCCAGCCGCGGATCCGGATCTCGGAGACGCGGTCGCAGTCGGCGAGGGTCATCTCCCGGACCGTCAGGGAACTCACTCGGCCACCACCGCTGGGGGTGCCCCCACGCTCTTTGGCAGTGGGGGAGCCTCGACCTCCAGCAGGGACTCCGGCGCCACCGGAGCGGCCACCTGCACCGCGGTCGAGGCGGGCAGCCGGTCCTCGGGTATGTGGGCGGCGCGGGCCGCGCGGACGGCCGGCATGTGAGCCATGTCCGTGACGAAGTACGTCAGCTTCACCACGTCCTGGAAGCCGGTCGGCCCGCCCCGACCAGTTCGCCGTCCCTGTCGAGGGGGAGCTGCCCGGAGACCACGACGAGGCGGCCGGTCGCGGTCACCACATGGGTGTACTGGGCCGCGGGGAACACCCCGGCGGGGGCGGCGGTGCGGGTCGGTTCGCTCATGCGTTCATGGTGGACCATGCCACCGACAACGCCCCCGGCGGGCCGGGCGGTTGCCCGGGGCGGCAGCTCCGGTCCGGCCCGCCGGGCCGCTAGGGGCGGAAGCCCAGCAGGCCGTGCAGGGCCGAGGCGCGGGACGTCGTCGGCGCCGACTTGCCCTGCAGCGGCTTCGGGTCGGGGGACTTGGCGCAGACCGCGTCGGCCGGCCCGGCGCCCCGCGGCACCGTGCCCCTGTCCAGATACGCGGCAAGGTGCTTGTCCAGGCACGTGTTGCCGCTCAGCGTGATGCCGTGGTTGCCGCCGCCCTCCTCGACCACCAGGCTGGAGCGGGCCAGCAGCCGGTGGACCGTGACACCGCCGGGATACGGGGTCGCCGCGTCGTGGGTCGCCTGGAACAGCAGCGCCGGCGGCAGCGCCCTGTTGGCGATGTCCACCTGCCGTCGCGGGCCGGTCGGCCAGAACGCACAGGGCGCGTTGTACCAGGCGTTGTTCCATGCCATCACGGGCGCCTTCGCGTACACGTCCCAGCCGTCCGCACGCCACCGGTTCCAGTCGCGCGGCCAGGCCGCGTCACGGCACTGCACCGCCGTGTAGACGCTGTAGCCGTTGTCGCCGGCGGCGTCCACGGCGGCGATGTTCCGGTACGTCCTCACCAGCGGCCCGGTGTCCTTGCGGTGGACGTAGGCGGCGAACGCCTCGGCGAGGGAGGGCCAGTAGCCGTTGAAGTAGGCGCCGGACATGAAGGTGTCCTCCAGCTCGGCGGCGCCGACCCTGCCCCCGGCCGGCTTCTTCGCCAGCGCCGCCCGCATCGCGTACCAGCGGGCCTCGATCCGGTCGGGGTCCCGGCCGAGCCCGTAGGTCGTGTCGTACCGGGCGATCCAGGCCATCAGCGCGCGGTGGCGGTCGTCGAAGGCGTAGTCCTGGCCGAGGTTGTCCCGGTACCAGACGCCGGTCGGGTCGACGATGGAGTCCAGCACCAGGCGGTGGACGCGCTGGGGGAACAGCTTCGCGTAGACCGCGCCCAGATAGGTGCCGTAGGAGTAGCCGAAGTAGCTGATCCGCGGTGCGCCGAGGGCCCGGCGGACGGCGTCCAGGTCCTGCGCGGCGCTGACCGTGTCCAGGTACGGCAGGAGGTCGGCGTACTTGCGGCCGCAGGCCGCGGCGAAGGTCCGTGCGCGGTCGAGGTTGGTCCGCTCCAGCGCGGGCGTGACCGGCACCGAGTCGGGGCGCACCGGCGTGAAGTGGCCGGGCACGCAGTCGAGGGCGGGCCGGCTCCGGCCGACGCCGCGCGGGTCGAAGCCGATGACGTCGTACCGGGCCGCGACGCTCTTCGGCAGCCCCGAGGCGACGGCCCCCGCAAGGGCCAGGCCGCTGCCGCCGGGACCGCCGGGGTTGACCAGCAGCGGACCCTGGGAGGTCCGGGCGGTGTGCGGGACGCGGGACAGGGCGAGCGTGATCTGCCGGCCCGACGGTCTCGCGTGGTCCAGCGGCACCTTCAGGGAGGCGCACTGGAGCCGGGGATAGGCGCTGGTGCCGCACTTCTTCCAGCCGAGGCCGGCCGGCCGGGCGGCCTGCGCGGGAACGGCGGTGACCGAGCCCGCCAGGACGGCGGCGGCCGCGGCCGCGCACAGCAGGGCTGCGCGTGTTCTCATTCGGGTCCTCCCGGGACGGAGGGTTTCGGCGAACCGCGAGGCTCACGGTCCTCGCCGGATCGTCCCGGAATCGGACCCCTGAAGAACGCGCCGGGGCCATAGTTGACCCAATTGGGCCGTGGGATGCCCCCTAACGCCCGGACGTGCTCACATGAGGCTGAGCTGGACCGGCTCCGGTGCGGCGGGGGTCTGCGCCGGCTCGGCCGGGCGGATCCGGCGGGCCAGTGCCGCGCGCGTGGGCCCGATGCCGTACTCCTCGGCCAGCTCGTGCACCTGACGGGTGATCCGGCGCTGGTACCACTTGGGCGCGTAGGCGCCCTCCGCGTACAGCCGCTCGTACCGCCGCACCAGGTGCGGGTGGTGCTGCCCGAGCCAGGCCATGAACCACTCCCGGGCGCCCGGGCGCAGGTGCAGCGCCAGCGGGGTGACCGAGGTGGCCCCGGCCGCCGCGATCGCCCGTACCGTCGCCCGCAGTTGGGCCGGGTGGTCGCTCAGGAACGGGATCACCGGCGCCATCAGCACCCCGCAGCCGATCCCGTGCTCCGCGAAGGTGCGCACGACGTCCAGCCGGCGCTCGGGCGCGGGGGTGCCCGGCTCCACCGTGCGCCACAGCTCGCCGTCCAGGAAGCCGACGGAGACCGAGATGCCGATGTCCGCCACCTCGGCCGCCCGGACCAGCAGGTCCAGGTCGCGCAGGATCAGGGTGCCCTTGGTGAGGATCGAGAACGGGTTCGCGTGGTCGGTGAGCGCGGAGATGATGCCCGGCATCAGCCGGTAGCGGCCCTCGGCACGCTGGTAGCAGTCGACGTTCGTGCCCATCGCCACGTGGTCGCCCTGCCATCGGCGGGAGGCCAGCTGGCGGCGCAGCACCTCGGGGGCGTTCACCTTGACCACGATCTGGGTGTCGAAGCCGATGCCCGTGTCCAGGTCCAGATAGCTGTGCGTCCGGCGGGCGAAGCAGTAGACGCAGGCGTGCGTGCACCCCCGGTAGGGGTTGACCGTCCACTCGAACGGCATGCGCGAGGCCCCCGGCACCCGGTTGAGCACCGAGCGCGCCCGCACCTCGTGGAAGGTGATCCCGCGGAACTCGGGCGTGTCGAACGTACGGGTGATCACGGCGTCCGCGCCGAACAGCGCCGCGTCGGCGGCCCGGCCGTGTTCGCTGTCGTCTGTGAGGTTCTCCCAGCGCATGGACGCCTCCTCGCTCGCACCGGCCACCAGAATAGAACATCTGTTCCCATGATCGTGCGAACCCCGATTTGGGCGGCCGGGCGCCGGAGTGGTTGGCTTGCCCCAACCCCGAGGAACCAGGTCGTGGAGGAACGCAATGGCGCAGGTCGAGGCCACTACGGAGCGGGTCGTCGCGGCGGACGCGGAGAAGGTGTTCGACGCCCTCGCCGACTACCGCGGCACCCGGCAGAAGCTGCTGCCCGAGCACTTCAGCGAGTACGAGGTGCGCGAGGGCGGCGACGGCGAGGGCACCCTCGTCCACTGGAAGCTCCAGGCCACCAGCAAGCGGGTGCGCGACTGCCTGCTGGAGGTCAGCGAGCCCACCGACGGCGAGCTGGTCGAGAAGGACCGCAACTCCTCCATGGTCACCACCTGGCGCGTCACCCCCGCCGGCGAGGGCAGCTCCCGCGTCGTCGTCACCACCACCTGGCAGGGCGCCGGCGGCATCGGCGGCTTCTTCGAGAAGACCTTCGCGCCCAAGGGCCTCGGCCGGATCTACGACGCCCTGCTCGCCAACCTCGCCGCCGAGGTCGAGAAGTAAGTCCCAGGGACCCGAGGGGCATTGACCCCTTCACCGGTTCGAGTGGAATCACATCTCGACCGGGTCGGCGCCGTAACTCGTCGCACTTGCTCGGAGTTGTCGCATCGCGCGGCAACTGTGTGGCAGGTGTGACGAGGGGAGCGCTACATGAGCGGGATCACTCTGGAGCGGACGGAAACGGTCGCCGCGCCACCCGACCCCCCCGTCCCCGCACCCGCGCAGGCCGTCGAACTGAGCCCCCGCCGGGTCCGGTTGGTCTTCACCGGGCTGATGCTGGCGCTGCTGCTGGCCGCACTCGACCAGATGATCGTCGCCACCGCCCTCCCGAAGATCGTCGGCGAACTGCACGGCCTGGACAGGATGTCCTGGGCGATCACCGCCTACCTGCTCACCTCCACCGTCGGCCTGCCGGTCTACGGCAAACTCGGCGACCTGCTCGGCCGCAAGGGCGTCTTCCAGTTCGCCATCGCCGTCTTCGTCCTCGGCTCCGCCCTCGCCGGCCGGGCCGGGACCATGGACCAGCTCATCGCCTTCCGCGCGGTCCAGGGCACCGGCGCCGGCGGACTCATGATCGGCGTACAGGCGATCATCGCCGACATCGTGCCGCCCCGGCAGCGCGGCCGGTACATGGGCCTGATCGGCGCCGTCTTCGGCCTCGCCTCCGTCGCCGGACCGCTGCTCGGCGGCTACTTCACCGACCACCTCTCCTGGCGCTGGTGCTTCTACGTCAACGTCCCCTTCGGCCTGGTCACCCTCGCCGTCGTCGCCGCCGTCCTCCACCTCCCCAGGCCCCGCGTGCGCGCCCGGCTCGACGTCCTCGGCACCCTGCTGCTCGCCGCCGCCTCCACCTGCCTGGTCCTGCTCACCAGCTGGGGCGGCACCGCATACGCCTGGGACTCCCGGCAGATCCTCGGCCTCGGCGCCGGCGCCCTCGCCGCCACCGCCCTCTTCCTCCTGGCCGAGCACCACGCCGCCGAACCCCTCATCCCCCTCCGGCTGTTCCGCGACTCCGTCTTCACCGTCAGCGGGCTGGTCGGCCTCGTGATCGGCGTCGCCCTGTTCGGCGCCGCCAGCTATCTGCCGACCTTCCTGCAGATGGTCGACGGGGCCAGCGCCACCGAGTCCGGGCTGCTGATGCTGCCCATGATGGCCGGGATCGTCGGCGCCTCGATCATCGGCGGGCAGCTCATCAGCCACACCGGCCGCTACAAGGTCTTCCCCGTGCTCGGCGGCGCGGTCGCCGCCGCCGGCATGTGGCTGCTGTCCCGGCTGGAGACCGACACGCCCCGGCTGCACTACAGCATCTGGATGGCCGTCCTCGGCACCGGCATCGGCCTGGTCATGCCCGTCCTCGTCCTCGCCGTGCAGAACTCCGTGCGCCCCGCCGACCTCGGCAGCGCCACCAGCGCCAACAACTACTTCCGGCAGATCGGCGGCAGCGTCGGCGCCGCCGTCTTCGGCACCCTCTTCGCCGACCGGCTCACCTCCTCGCTGCACGAGGAGCTGCCCCCGCGCGCCGGCACCGGCCTGCCCGACGCCGACTCGCTCACCCCGCAGCTCGTCCACGCGCTGCCCCCGGCCCTGCGCGACGCCTACATCCGCGCCTACGCCGACGCGATGCCCCGGATCTTCCTCTACCTCGTCCCGGTGCTCGTCCTCGGCCTGCTCATCGCCTTCTTCCTCAAGGAGAAACCCCTGGTGTCCCACAACACCGCCGAAACGGAGCCGCAGACCATGACCGCCCCGATCCCCCAGGCCCGGTCCCCGCACGCCGCCGGGGTCCCCGTCTGCGGCACGGTGCAGCACCCCGACGGCACCGTGGTGCCCCGCGCGGCCCTCACCCTCATCGACGTCGCCGGGCAGCAGATCGGGCGGGGCGCCAGCGGCGAGGACGGGCGGTACGCGCTCGGCACGCCCGGCTCCGGGGCCTACGTGCTGATCGCCGCCGCCGGCGGACACCAGCCGCAGGCCGTCTCCGTCACCGTCGGCGAACGCCCCGTCGAACTCGACGTCGTCCTCGGCGGCGCCGGCCGCCTCGCCGGCAGCGTGCTCACCGCCGACGGCACCCCCGTCCGGGACGCCACCGTCACCCTCACCAACGTGCACGGCGAGGTCGTCGCCACCACCCGCAGCGGACGCGAGGGCGGCTACGTCATCACCGAACTGGTCGCCGGCGAGTACACCCTCGCCGGCAGCGCCCCCGCCTTCCGGCCCGCCGCCCTCCCGGTCACCGTGCAGGCCTCCCGCGAGACGCGGCAGGACATCGAACTCGCGGGCGGCGCCGTCCTGAAGGGCACCGTCCGGGCCGGCGGCGGACGGCCCGTGGAGGACGCCCGGGTGACCCTGCTCGACGCCGCCGGCAACGTCGTCGACACCCTCACCACCGGATCCGACGGAACGTTCCGGTTCGTCGATCTCTCCTCCGGCGAGTACACCGTCATCGCCGCAGGTTACCCGCCGGTCGCCACAGTGCTGCAGGTCGCGGGCGGTGGCCGTACCGAACGGGACCTCCAGCTCGGCCACGAGGACTGAGCCGGGGCGCCGTGCGGCGCGCCGGAGCGCACCGGTGAAACCAATTCCAGGATTGGCACACATCGCGACCGGCCGTCCCCGTACCGTAGTGGCGGGCGGCACAGATCGTTTGCGGACAGCCGTGGGGAGAGAGGGCCTGGGCCATGGACCGTGGCAGCGAGCGGGACGCAGCGCCCGGGCGCGGCGCCGGCGACATCGCGGCGGGCCGGATTCCGCTGGCGGTGGTCGTCGTCGACCGCGCCGGGACGGTGTCCCACTGGAGCAGTGGCGCACGGCGCCTCTTCGGCGTGAGCAGGGAGGACGCCGTCGGACATCCCGCGGCCGACCTGCTGCCGGTCTCCGGCGCCCTCCCGGACGACCCGGACGAGAGCGCGCCACCGGACGCCCACCCGCTCCACGACCAACCCGGCCCCGACCTGGAGACCTCCCTCGGCGGCCACAACGGGTACGCCACCGCCGGCCGCGCCCGCCTCCACCCGCCCGCGCAGGCACCCGGCGGCGAGGACCGGCTCGACGTGCTGTGGTGGGCCTACCCGCTGGTCGGCCCGGGCCCCTACCGGCTGGTCGTGCTCGCCACCGACGCCACCCGGCTGCGCGACGAACGCGGCTACGACGACGAGACCACCGAACGCATCTCGCCCGGCTTCGCCCGCCACACCGAGCTGCCCGCCTCCGAGGAACTCGAACGGCGGCTGCCCGACATCCTGCCCAACATGGGCCCGGGACTGAGCGCCCGCATCGTCTCCCAGATCCTCGAACTCGGCTACCCCGTCCTGGAGTTCAGCCAGTACGACCGGGTGCCCGTGACCCCGTACTGGGGCGTGCCCCGCCGCCCCGGCCGCACCCGCGCCGAAGCCGTCGTACCGCAGCAGCGGACACCGGCCGTGGTCCCGGCCGGCGCCGAACAGGACCTCGAGTACGCCGCCGTCCGCGAGCGCCTGGAGTTCCTCAACGAGGTCAGCTCCGGCATCGGCTCCTCGCTGGACCTCGGCGAGACGATCCGCGAGGTCACCAGCGCCGCCGTACCCCGGTTCGCCGACTTCGCCGGCACCCATCTGCGGGCCGCCGTACTGGCCGGCGAGGGCTTCCCGGACGGACCGCCGGACGCCAGCACCGTGATGTTCCGCGTCTGGGTCGAGCACAACGACGAACCGGGCCGCTGGGACGACACCGTGCCCGTCGGCGAGGCCTTCGCCTTCCCCGAACACACCCCGTTCTACCAGTGCATGCACACCGGCGAACCGGTGCTCATCCCCCGGGTCACCGAGGAACTGAGCGAGCGCATCTCCGGCCAGTTCGAGAAGCGAGACCTCCGGCCGCTGATCACCGGCCGGTCCCTGCTGATCGTCCCGCTCAAGGCGCGCAACGTCGTCCTCGGCTTCATGGTGCTGATGCGCCGCCCGGACCGGCCTCGGTTCGACGACATGGACCGCACCACCGGCGCCGAACTCGCCGCCCGCGCGGGCCTCGTCCTCGACAACGCCCGCATGTACACCTACCAGGAGAACGTCGCCGACACCCTCCAGGACAGCATGCTGCCGCAGGTCACCCCGCGGATGGCCGGCTGCGACATCGCCACCCGCTACCTGCCCGGCACCCGGCTCGGCCGGATCGGCGGCGACTGGTTCGACACCATCAAACTGTCCGGCTCCCGCACCGCCCTCGTGGTCGGCGACGTCATGGGCCACGGCCTCAACTCGGCCGCCATGATGGGCCAGTTGCGCACCGCCGTACAGACCATGGCCACCATGGAGACCCCGCCCGCCCAACTGCTGCGCAACCTCGACGACCTGGCCCGCAGGCTCGGCGACACCTACCTCGCCACCTGCCTGTACGCCGTCTACGACCCGATCCGCGGCGAGCTGACCCTCGCCAACGCGGGCCACATCCCGCCCGTGCTGGTCCGCGCGGAGGACGGCAGGAGCGAACTCCTCGACCTGCCCACCGGCGCACCCGTGGGCGTCGGCGGCGTCCCCTTCGAGGCCGCCCGGGTCACGGTCCGGCCCGGCGACCGGCTGGTGCTGTGCACCGACGGCCTGGTCGAGGTGCGCGGCTCCGACATCGGCGAGGGCCTCGCCGCGCTCTGCGAGTCCGCCGCGCACCCCGCGGCCTCCATGGACGACGCTTGCGACACCATCATCCGCGCCCTCAACACCCACGGCGGCCGCAAGGACGACGTCGCCCTGCTCATGGCCCGCCTCAACGGCATCCCCGACGACCACGTCGCCGCCTGGCAGCTCGACACCGACCCGCGCGAGGTGGCCCGGGCCCGCCGCCTGGTCCGCCGGCAGCTCCTGGACTGGGGTCTGCCGCAGGCCGTGGAGACCGCCGAACTGCTGGTCAGCGAGGTCGTCACCAACGCCGTCCGGCACGCCGAGGGCGACCGGGTCGGCCTGCGGGTGGTCCGCACCGACGCACTGCTGTTCGAGGTCACCGACGACGAACCCGCCCTGCCCGCCATGCTGAACGCCGGACCCCACGACGAGTCCGGCCGCGGCCTGCGCGTGGTCAGCCGGCTGGCCCGGGAATGGGGCGCCAGCGCCACCGGGCACCGCAAGACCGTCTGGTTCGAACAGGCCATCCCCATCTCGGAAAGGTGACCACCGGGCCCTTGCCCCCGGGCCGGTCGGCGCGATATCCCGATCACGGAACCGACCGTGGGGAGAGCGCATGAACGTCTCGGACAAGTACCGCACCGCGTGGGAGAGTTACTGGCGAGAAACCTCCGACGCCCGGGGCGAGGCGATATGGGACTCCGATCCCTCCCTGAGCGCCGCACCCCACAGCGAACTGCTCCTGCCGCACGCCGACCCCGACCGCACGATCGTCGACCTCGGCTGCGGCAACGGCACCCAGACCCGCTACCTGGCCACCCGGTTCGCCCGCGCCGTCGGCGTCGACCTCTCCCACGCGGCCGTCGAACACGCCCGCCGCGCAGCCAACGGCGACCCCGTCGAGTTCCAGCAACTGGACCTCACCGACACCGACGCCGTACGCACCCTGCACCAGCGGCTCGGCGACAGCCACGTCTACATGCGCGCCGTCATCCACCAGAGCGAACCGGAGGCGCGGCCCGCGGTCGCCGCCGCCGTCGCCGAACTCCTCGGCACCGAGGGCCGCGCCTTCGTCGTCGAGCTCACCTCCGGCTCCCGGGACGTCCTGCGGCGTGCGGCATCCGAGCCGGCCGGCCCGCCGCCCAAGCTCCAGCGGGTCTTCCACCACGGACTCAAGCCCGCCGACGCCTCCGACGACGAGATCCCGCGCCTGCTCGCCGAGGCCGGCCTCACCGTCCTGGCCGACGGCGAGACGACCGTGCCGCAGACCGAGTACCTGACGGACGGCACCCGCCTCGACCTGCCGGCCCGCTGGTTCGTCCTCGCCCGCGCCTGACCGGGACCCGGCACCGCTTCCCCCGGCGGGGTCGTAGCCTGGCCGCCGCCCGGCGCGTAACGTGACGGAACATGAAGATCCTCATCAGTGCCGACATGGAGGGTGCCACCGGCGTCACCTGGCCCGCCGACGTGCTGCCGGGCACGCCCCAGTGGGAGCGGTGCCGGTCGATGTTCACCTCGGACGTGAACGCCGCCGTGGAGGGCTTCTTCGACGGCGGCGCCGACCAGGTGCTGGTCAACGAGGCCCACTGGACCATGCGCAACCTGCTGCTGGAGCGGCTGGACGAGCGGGTCGAGATGCTCACCGGCCGGCACAAGGCGCTGTCCATGGTGGAGGGCGTCCAGCACGCGGACGTCGACGGCATCGCGTTCGTCGGCTACCACGCGGGCGCCGGCATGGAGGGCGTCCTCGCCCACACCTACCTCGCCAACCAGATCACCGGGGTGTGGCTGAACGACGTCCGCGCCAGCGAGGGTCTGCTCAACGCGCACGTCGTCGCCGAGTACGGCGTCCCCGTCGTCCTCGTCACCGGCGACGACATCGCCTGCGAGGACGCCCTCGGCTACGCACCCGAGGCACCGAAGGTCGCCGTCAAGGACCACGTGTCCCGGTACGCGGCCGTGTGCCGGACCCCGGCCAGGACCGCGGCCGACATCCGCGCGGCGGCCAAGGAGGCGGCCCGGCTGGCGGTCCGTCACGAACCCGTGCACGCCGGGCCGTTCACGGTCGCCGTCGAGTTCGACGCCGAACACCTCGCGATGGCCGCCACCGTCGTCCCCGGCGTGGCGCGGATCGCGGAACGCAAGGTGGCGTACACCAGCGCCACGATGTACGAGGGGATCAGGACGTTCAAGGCGGTCACCACGATCGCCTCTGCCGCCGTGGAGGAGCAGTATGGCTGACCAGCAGGCCGACGAGCTGTCCCTGGAGGAGGTCGTGGAGTTCACCTCCGGCCTGATCCGCATCGACACCACCAACCGGGGCGGCGGCGACTGCCGGGAGCGGCCCGCCGCCGAGTACGCGGCCGAACGGCTCGCCGGAGCCGGCCTGGAACCCCTGCTGCTGGAGCGCACCCCCGGCCGCACCAACGTGGTGGCCCGGATCGAGGGCACCGACCCGTCCGCCGACGCGCTGCTGGTCCACGGCCACCTCGACGTCGTACCCGCCGAGGCCGCCGACTGGCGCATCCACCCGTTCTCCGGCGAGGTCCGCGACGGCGTCGTGTGGGGGCGCGGCGCCGTCGACATGAAGAACATGGACGCGATGATCCTCGCGGTGCTCCGGTCCTGGGCCCGGCAGGGCGTCCGGCCCCGCCGCGACCTCGTCATCGCGTTCACCGCCGACGAGGAGGCCAGCGCCGAGGACGGGTCCGGGTTCCTCGCCGACCGGCACCCCGAACTCTTCGAGGGCTGCACCGAGGGCATCGGCGAGTCGGGCGCCTTCACCTTCCACGACGGGTCCGGCCGGGAGATCTACCCGATCGCCGCGGGCGAGCGGGGCACCGGCTGGCTCAAGCTCACCGCGCGCGGCCGCGCCGGACACGGCTCCAAGGTGAACAAGGAGAACGCGGTGACCCGGCTCGCCGCCGCCGTCACCCGCATCGGCGAGCACGAGTGGCCGCTCCGGCTCACCCCGACCGTACGGGCCGCCCTCACCGAACTCGCCGCGCTCTACGGCATCGACGCCGACTTCCGAGAGGCCGACCGGCTGCTGGAGAAGCTGGGTCCCGCGGCCAGGCTGGTCGAGGCGACCGTCCGCAACAGCGCCAACCCGACCATGCTGGACGCCGGTTACAAGCTCAACGTCATCCCCGGCGAGGCCGTCGCCTACGTCGACGGGCGCTATCTGGCCGGTGCCGAGGAGGAGTTCACCGCCACGCTGGACGAGCTGACGGGCCCGGACGTCCAGTGGGAGTTCGCGCACCGCGAAGTGGCCCTGCAGGCACCGGTGGACGCTCCGCTGTTCGACCGCATGCGGTCCGCCGTCGAGGAGTTCGCGCCCGGCGGGCACGTGGTGCCGTACTGCATGTCGGGCGGCACCGACGCCAAGCAGTTCTCCCGGCTCGGCATCACCGGCTACGGCTTCGCCCCGCTGAAGCTGCCCGCCGACCTCGACTACCAGGCGCTGTTCCACGGCGTGGACGAGCGGGTGCCGGTGACCGCGCTGCACTTCGGGGTCCGCGTCCTGGACCGCTTCCTGCGGACGGCCTAGACGGTGGGGGAGCAGGTGCTGAGATCGCCGTACGGATCGTGGCCGTCGCCCATCGACGCGGCGCTCGCCGCCGCGCACGACGGACGGCCGGAGTGGGTGGGCTTCGTCGGCGACGAGATCTGGTGGACCGAGCCCCGGCCGGCCGAGGGCGGCCGCCGCGCCCTGGTCCGGCGGCGCACCGACGGCCGCGAGGAGTCCGTACTGCCGGCGCCGTGGAACGTGCGCAGCCGGGTCATCGAGTACGGCGGCCGGCCCTGGACCGGGACCGTCCGCGACGGCCGGCCGCTGATCGTCTTCGTGCACTTCGCCGACCAGCGGCTGTACCGGTACGAACCCGGCGGCGAGCCCGTCCCGCTCACCCCCGTCTCCCCGGTGGGCGGCGGCCTGCGCTGGGCGGAGCCCCGGGTGGACCTCGCCCGCGGTGAGGTGTGGTGCGTGCTGGAGGAGTTCACCGGGGACGGCCCCGACGACGTACGGCGCCTCCTGGCCGCGGTACCGCTGGACGGCTCCGCCGCCGGCGACCGCGGAGCCGTGCGCGCACTGGCCGACCCCCGGCACCGGTTCGTCACCGGCGCCCGGCTGTCGCCGGACGGCCGGCGGGCGGCGTGGCTGGCGTGGGATCATCCGCGGATGCCGTGGGACGGGACAGAGCTGCTGGTCGCCGCGGTGGGAGAGGACGGCCGGCTGACGGACGTGCATACAGTCGCCGGTGGACCGGATGAGGCGGTCGCGCAGGTCGAGTGGTCGACAGACGGCAGCATTCTGTATACAAGCGACCGCAGCGGCTGGTGGAACCTCTACCGCGACGGCACCCCGCTCTGCCCGCGTGAGGAGGAGTTCGGCGGACCGCTGTGGCAGCTGGGGCTGCGCTGGTTCGCGCCGCTGGACGACGGTCTACTGGCGGTCGTACACGGTCGCGGGTCGACCGTACTCGGGATATTGGATACAGAATCCGGTGAGCTCGTCGACACCGCCGGACCGTGGACGGAATGCAGTCCCACCCTCGCCACCCACGGCCACCGCGTCGTCACGGTCGCCGCCAGCCCGCGTACCGCATACGAAGTGGTCGAGCTGGACACCACCACCGGCCGCGCCCGCGTGATCGGCGCCCGGCACCGGGATGCCGTGGACCCGGCCCACTACCCGGAGCCGCAGATCCGCACCTTCCCCGGCCCGGACGGCCGCGAGGTGCACGCCCACGTCTACCCGCCGCACCACCCCGCACGGACCGCGCCCGACGGCGAACTTCCCCCGTACGTCATCTGGGCGCACGGCGGGCCCACCAGCCGGGCGCCGCTCGTGCTGGACCTGGCGATCGCCTACTTCACCTCGCGGGGCATCGGAGTCGCCGAGGTGAACTACGGCGGCTCCACCGGATACGGCCGCGCCTACCGGGAGCGGCTGCGCGAGCAGTGGGGCGTGGTCGACGTCGAGGACTGCGCGGCCGTCGCCCGCGCCCTCGCCGAGGAGGGCACCGCCGACCCCGCCCGGCTGGCGATCCGGGGCGGCAGCGCGGGCGGCTGGACCACCGCCGCCTCCCTGACCACGACCGACGTCTACGCCTGCGGCACCATCGTCTACCCGGTGCTCGACCTCGCCACCTGGGGCCCCGGCGAGACCCACGACTTCGAGTCCCGCTACCTGGAGTCGCTGATCGGCCCGCTCGCCGAGGTGCCCGCCCGGTACGCCGAACGCTCCCCGACCGCGCACGCCGACCGGCTTCGCGTGCCCTTCTTGCTGCTCCAGGGCCTGGACGACGTCATCTGCCCGCCCGCCCAGTGCGAACGATTCCTCGCCCGGATCGCCGGCCGGGGCGTACCGCACGCCTACCTCACGTTCGAGGGCGAGGGGCACGGATTCCGCCGGGCCGAGACGATGATCCGCGCCCTGGAGGCCGAACTGTCCCTGTACGCCCAGGTGTTCGGGCTGGAGCCGACACCGCAGGTGCCGAAGGTGGAGCTGACCTGGTGAAGGAGCTCGTACGGCCGCACCGGCTGGCCCCCGGCGCGCGCGTCGCCGTCGTCGCCCCCAGCGGGCCGGTGCCCGAGGAGCGGCTGCAGGCGGGCCTCGACGTGCTGCGCGGCTGGGACCTCGACCCGGTGGCCGGCCCCCATGTCCTGGACCGGCACCCCGAGTTCGACTACCTCGCCGGCACGGACGCCGACCGCGCCGCCGACTTCCAGAACGCCTGGTGCGACCCCACCGTGGACGCCGTGCTGTGCGCCCGCGGCGGCTACGGCGTGCAGCGCATGATCGACCTGCTCGACTGGGACGCGCTGCGCGCGGCCGGCCCGAAGGTCTTCGTCGGTTTCAGCGACCTCATCGTGCTGCACGAGGCCATCGCCACCCGCCTGGGCCTGGTCACGCTGTACGGGCCGATGGCGGCCGGCATCGACTTCATCAAGAACGCCCGCGCCCAGGAGCACCTGCGGGCCACGCTCTTCGCGCCCGAGACGGTCCGCACCATCGCCTCCGGCGGCACCGCCCTGGTGCCCGGCCGGGCCCGGGGCGTCACCCTCGGCGGCTGCCCCAGCCTGCTCGCCACCGACCTCGGCACCCCGCACGCCCGGCCCTCGGCGGGCGGCGGACTGCTCTGCCTGGAGGACGTGGGCGAGGAGACGTACCGGCTGGACCGGTACCTCACCCAACTCCTGCGTACCGGCTGGCTGGAGGGCGTGCGCGGGGTGCTCCTCGGCTCCTGGGAGAGGTGCGCCGACTACGCCCGGCTGCGGCCCCTGTTCGCCGACCGGCTCGGCGGGCTCGGGGTGCCGGTGGCGGAGAACGTCGGCTTCGGCCACTGCGCGGGGGCGCTGACCATCCCGTTCGGGGCATCGGCCGAACTCGACGCGGACACGGGCACCTTGACGTTGGACGAGCCGGCGCTGCGCTGACGCCGTAGGCTGGCCGCATGCCGCACCCCCCGTCCCGCCACCTCGCCGAAGGCCCCCGCGTCACCATCCGCCCCTTCACCCTCGAGGACGGCCCCGAGTTCACCGCGCGGGCCCGGGAGAGCAAGGACCTGCACCGGCCCTGGCTGTTCCCGCCGGACAGCGACGAAGCGTACGCCGACTACGCCGGCCGGCTCATCGAGGCCCCGGACCGGGCCGGCTTCCTGGTGTGCGAGAAGGACAGCGGGGCCATCGCCGGCTTCATCAACATCAACAACATCGTGCGGGGCGGCTTCCAGTCCGGTGCCCTCGGCTACGGCGCCTTCGCGCACGCGGCCGGGCGGGGCCTGATGCGCGAAGGCATGGAGCTGGTGATCGGGTACGCGTTCGGGCCGCTGGGCCTGCACCGGCTGGAGATCAACGTCCAGCCCGGCAACGCCGCCTCCATCGCCCTGGCCCGGGGCGCCGGCTTCCGGCTGGAGGGCTTCTCCCCGGACATGATCTACGTCGACGGCGCCTGGCGCGACCACGAGCGCTGGGCCCTCACCGTGGAGATGCGCGGGGGAGCGGCTCGGCCGCGCTGATCCACGTACTCGAAGACGCCCCGTCCGGATGCACCGCCAGCAGGTTCCGGCCGACGGGCGTCGGCACCGGCCCGGCGACGATCCGGGCGCCCAGCTCGGTCAGCAGCCGGCGGGCCTCGTCCACGTCTGCACGGCGATCGTCGCGGCCACCTTGCGCAGGATAGAAGGGGACGGCGGCTTCGAGGTCGTCGACGCGGATGCGCAGCGAGGCGCCCGGAATCTCCATGCGCCCGAGCCTGGTTGGGGCCGCCGCCGGCGCGCAGGCCCCCGGCGTTACCCGCTGTGCCCGGCGGGTACCCGCAGGGTATGGACCGTTTTGATCACCTGGAACATCTGGACAAGCACCTCGTCGAAGAACTGGCTCAGGTGGCACGCGAGACGGTACGCGACGAACTGCGCGAGCAGTCGCGCAAGCGGCGCCGCACCGCCATGCTCTACGCCGCGTCGGGCGCCGCCGCCCTGTACGCGGGCGGCGCGGTGGCCCTCGCCGTCGGCCTGGCCCTGGCGATCGGACTGCCCGGCTGGGCCGCGGCACTGATCACCGCGGCGCTCCTGGGCGTGGTGGCGTACGTCCTGCGGGGCGCCGCCCACTCCGACCACGGCCACCACACCGCGCACCGCGTGCTCGGCGGCACCCCGCCGGCCACCCCGCCGAGCGGCCTGGGCATGCCGTACCCGCCGATGCCGCAGACACCGCCCGAGGCCCCCGACGCCCCGCACCACCGGGCCTGACAGCGAGCGGGCGGGGCATCCGCCCCGCCCCCTCGCCCCATCCCTTCCAGAATCCCTTCCGGCATCCCTTCCGGACCTCCCGCTCACCCGGTGACGAGCTGCGGCAGCACCTTCGTCCGGTAGAAGTCGAAGAACCCTCGCTGGTCCGGTCCGATCTGGTTGACGTACACCCGGTCGAACCCGGCGTCGGCGAACGCCCGCAGGGCCGAGACGTGCTCGTCCACGTCGTCCCCGCACACCGTCTTGTCCCGCACCATGTCCTCGGTGACCAGCTCCTGCAGCTGCTCGAAGTGCCGGGGCGAGGGCAGCACCTGGCCCATCTCGCCGGGCAGCAGCTCGTTGTACCAGAGCTTGTGCACCGTACGGACGCACGCGTCGCGGTCGGTGCCGTAGCAGACCTTCGTGCCGCCGCTGACCAGTTTGGCCCCGCCGCCGCCCTTGCGGAACCGGGTGACCATCTCCTCCTCCGGCATCATCGTGATGTAGCCGTCGGCCACCCGGGCGGCCAGCGCGGTCGCCTTCGGGCCGAAGCCGGAGATGTCGATCGGGACGGGCTCGTCGGGGACGGTGTAGAGGCGGGCGTTCTCCACGGTGTAGTGGGTGCCGTGGTGGGTGACCTCCTCGCCGGTGAACAGCCGGCGCATCACCTGGATCGCCTCCTCCAGCATCTCCAGGCGCACCTGCGTCGGGGGCCAGCGGTCGCCGAGGATGTGCTCGTTCAGCGCCTCGCCGGTGCCGACGCCCAGCCGGAAGCGGCCCCCGGTCATCACCGCGCTGGTTGCCGCGGCCTGCGCCACGACCGCCGGGTGCATCCGCACGGTCGGGCAGGTCACCGCGGTCTCGATGGGCAGCGACACCGCCTCCGACAGCGCGCCGATCACCGACCACACGAACGCGCTCTGTCCCTGCGCGTCGTTCCACGGGTGGTAGTGGTCGGAGATCCACAGCGCCTGGAAGCCGGCCTGTTCGGCCATCCGGGCCTGTTCGACGAGGGCAGCGGGGTCGTGCTCCTCGCTCGCCAGGAAATAGCCGTACTCGGGCATGGGCGAACCTCCGCGGGGGAAGCCGGCTGATCCGTTCCCGGCCCGGGTAACCGGGCGCGACCGGGCGAAACGCCGGTACGACGGCGGGCGGCGGGGACGGCGTCCGGGTGCTCCCGGGGGCGTACGGGTGACCCGCCCGGCGTTTGGGTGCCCCCGCCCCGGTTACGCGGAAGACCTCGGACGAGCCAGACCGCCGGAGGCGCACCGTGAGCCGACCTCGCGTCGTGATCGTCGGCGCCGGTTTCGCCGGGTACCGGGCTGCCCGCACTCTGGCCCGGCTGACCCGGAACCGCGCCGACATCATCGTGCTGAACCCGACCGACTACTTCCTCTACCTGCCGCTGCTGCCGCAGGTCGCCGCCGGCGTCCTGGAGGCCCGCCGGGTCACCGTGTCCCTGCCGGGCACGCTGCGCGGGGTGCGGCTGGTACTCGGCGAGGCGGACGGGATCGACCTGGACGGCCGCACCGTCCACTACTCCGACCCCGAGGGGGGTGCCGGCAGCCTCGGCTACGACCGGCTGGTGCTGGCCGTCGGCAGCGTCAACAAGCTGCTGCCGATCCCCGGGGTCGCCGAGCACGCGCACGGGTTCCGCGGGCTGCCGGAGGCGCTGTACCTGCGCGACCACGTGACCCGGCAGGTGGAGCTTGCGGCCGCCGAGGACGACCTGAAGAGCTGTGCCGCCCGCTGCACCTTCGTGGTGGTCGGCGCCGGCTACACCGGCACCGAGGTCGCCGCCCATCTGCAGATGCTCACCGACCGGCTGGCCCGCCGGCACTCGCTGCCCGCGGGCGTGCGGCCCCGCTGGATCCTGCTGGACGTGGCGCCGCGGGTGCTGCCGGAGCTGGAGGCGCGGCTCTCCCGTACGGCCGACCGGGTGCTGCGGGCACGCGGGGTGGAGGTGCGGACGGGCACGTCGGTGAAGGAGGCCACCCGGGACGGGGTGCTGCTCACCGACGGGGAGTTCGTCGCGTCGCGGACCCTGGTGTGGTGTGTGGGCGTACGGCCCGACCCGCTGGTGGACGCGGTCGGGCAGCCGCTGGAGCGCGGGCGGCTGATCGTCGACCCGCATCTGCAACTGCCGGGCCGCACCGACGTGTTCGCCTGCGGGGACGCGGCGGCCGTGCCCGACCTGGAGCGTCCGGGGGAGTTCACGCCGATGACGGCGCAGCACGCCTGGCGGCAGGGCCGGGTGGCCGGGGAGAACGTGGCCGGCTCGCTCGGCCTCGGCCGGCGCCGGCGCCCCTACCGCCACCGGGACCTGGGTTTCGCCGTCGACCTGGGCGGTGTCCGGGCCGCGGCCAACCCGTTCGGTATCCCGCTGTCCGGCCCGGCGGCGGGCGCGGTCACGCGTGGCTACCACCTGGCCGCGCTGCCCGGCAACCGCATCCGGGTCGCCGCCGACTGGCTGCTGGACGCCGTACTCCCGCGCCAGGGCGTCCAGTTGGGCCTCGTACGGGCCTGGTCGGTGCCGCTGGACACGGCCTCACCGGAACTGGCGCGGGTACCGGACGGCCCACACCGGCCGTCCGCCCAGGCAGGAGGCGACACCATGACCCAGCAGAACAACCGGCCCGCCGAGCCCGCGAGGAACCAGCCCGGCGGTGAGCCGGCCAAGAACCAGCCCGGCGGCGAGCCGGCGAAGAACCAGCCCGGCGGCGAGCCCGCCGAGAACCAGCCCGGCGGGATGCCGGCGGAGGGCGGGCCGGACCATCCGGCTCCCGGCCCCGTGAAGCGCACCGACGCCCCCGAGCCCGCCGGACCGGGCGATCCCGCGGACCGTCCGAACGCACCCGGCTGAGCGCCGCCCGGCGCGACCCAGCGCAAGGAGACCTAGGAGACACATGAACACCGACGAACTCGCCGAACTGGGCCAGCAGTTGCGCGTGGACAGTGTGCGGGCGGCCGCCGCCGCGGGATCCGGGCACCCCACGTCCTCGATGTCCGCCGCCGACCTGCTGGCCGTCCTGCTCGCCCACCACCTGCGCTACGACTTCGAGCGCCCCGAACACCCCGCGAACGACCGCTTCGTGCTGTCCAAGGGACACGCCTCGCCGCTGCTGTACGCCGCGTACAAGGCCGCCGGCGCGATCGAGGACGGCGAGCTGGTCACCTTCCGCAAGATCGGCAGCCGGCTGGAGGGACACCCGACGCCCCGCCGCCTGCCGTGGGTGGAGACGGCCACCGGCTCCCTCGGCCAGGGCCTGCCCGTCGGCGTCGGCATCGCCCTCGCCGGGAAGCGGCTGGACCGCACCGACTACCGGGTGTGGGTGCTGTGCGGCGACAGCGAGCTGGCCGAGGGCTCGGTGTGGGAGGCCGCCGAACACGCCGGCTACGAGAACCTGGACAACCTCGTCGCCATCGTGGACGTCAACCGGCTGGGCCAGCGCGGCCCCACCCGGCACGGCCACGACCTCGACGCCTACGCCCGCCGCTTCCAGGCCTTCGACTGGCACACCATCGAGATCGACGGCCACGACGTCGACGCGATCGACCGGGCCTACGGCGAGGCACTGTCCACCACCGGACAGCCCACCGTGATCCTCGCCCGCACCCTGAAGGGCAGGGGCGTCGCCGCCGTCGAGGACCGCGAGGGCCTGCACGGCAAGCCGCTGCCCGAGGCCGAGGACGCCATCGCCGAACTCGGCGGCCCGCGCGACCTGCACGTCCGCGTGTCCGAGCCGCAGGCCGCCGCCGCGCTGCGCTCGCTGACCACCGAGGCCGTCCGGCTGCCCCGCTACGACCAGGGCGACGAGGTCGCCACGCGGGACGCCTTCGGCAAGGCCCTCGCCGCGCTCGGCACCGCCCGCGGCGACGTCGTCGCCCTGGACGGCGAGGTCGGCGACTCCACCCGTACCGAGGAGTTCGCCAAGGAGCACCCCGACCGGTTCTTCGAGTGCTACATCGCCGAGCAGCAGCTCGTCGCCACCGCCGTCGGCATGGCCGCGCGCGGCTGGGTGCCGTACGCCTCCACGTTCGCGGCCTTCCTCAGCCGCGCCCACGACTTCGTGCGCATGGCGTCCATCAGCGGGTCCGGGATCAACCTGGTCGGCTCGCACGCCGGTGTCGCCATCGGGCAGGACGGACCCTCCCAGATGGGCCTGGAGGACCTGGCGATGTTCCGGTCCCTGTACGGCTCGACGGTGCTCTACCCGTGCGACGCCAACCAGACCGCCCGGCTGGTCGCCACCATGGCCGGCCTGGACGGCATCCGCTACCTGCGCACCTCCCGCGGCAAAACCCCGGTGATCTACGGCCCCGACGAGGAGTTCCCGGTCGGCGGCAGCAAGACGCTGCGCTCCGGCGAGGACGACCGGCTGACCGTCGTCGCCGCCGGGACGACCGTGCCCGAGGCGCTGGCCGCCGCCGACCGGCTCGCCGCGGACGGCATCCGGGTACGGGTGATCGACCTGTACTCGGTCAAGCCCGTCGACGCCGGGACCCTGCACCGGGCGGCCGAGGAGACGGGCTGCCTGCTCACGGTGGAGGACCACCACCCCGAGGGCGGCATCGGTGACGCCGTCGCCGAGGCGTTCGGCGACGGCCGGCCGGTGCCCCGCCTGGTCCGGCTCGCGGTGCGCACCATGCCGGGCTCGGCCGCGCCCGACGAGCAGCTGCACGCGGCCGGCATCGACGCCACGGGCATCGCGGCGGCGGCCCGGATGCTGGTCGAGGAGGCGGTCGTGCGATGAGCCGCGGCGACGCCCGGACCCTCCGGGCGGGCCGCCGCACGGTGGAGATCCAGCGGCCGGGGAAGGTGCTCTTCCCCGGCGGCGGGGGCGTGAAGGAGTACACCAAGGGCGACCTCGCGGACTACTACCGGTCCGTCGCGCCGTACCTGCTGCCGCACCTGCGGGGCCGCCCGCTGACCCTGGAACGCTGCCCGGACGGCCTGGACGGCCAGCGGTTCCTGCAGAAGAACACCCCGGAGCACTACCCGGACTGGATCACCCGCGTCGAGGTCGCCAAGGAGGGCGGCACGGTCACGCACGTCGTGTGCGACGACACCGCCACCCTCCCCCACCTCGCCGACCAGGCCTGCGTCACCCTGCACCGCTGGCTCTCCCGCACCGACCGGGCCGGCGGCCCCGACCACCCCGACCGGCTCGTCTTCGACCTCGATCCGGACGGCGACGACTTCGCCGCCGTCCGGGACGCGGCCCACTGGGTGCGTGAGCTGCTGGACGAGCTGGGTCTGCCCGCGGCGCCCATGACGACCGGCTCGCGCGGCCTGCACCTCGTCGTCCCGCTGGACGGCCGCCACGACTTCGACGAGGTGCGGAGGTTCGCCCATGACGTCGCCGAGCTGGCCGCCTCCCGGCATCCCGACCGGCTCACCACCGCGGCCCGCAAGCAGCACCGTGCGGACCGCCTCTACCTGGACGTACAGCGCAACGGCTACGCCCAGACCGCCGTCGCCCCCCACACCGTTCGCGCCCGCCCGGGCGCCCCGGTCGCCGTGCCCCTAGCCTGGAAGCAGGTGGACGATCCGTCGCTGGACGCCCGCCGGTGGAGCATCGCCGACGCAGTCGACCAGGCCCGGACGGAGCCGTGGGGCGACCTGCTCTGCCGAGGCCGTTCCCTGGGCCCGGCCCGACGCCGTCTCGATGACATGCGCTCCTGAGGTTTGGCCAAGGGAGGAACGGCCACACGCAGGGGAGAGGTGGCCATGTCGAACACAAACAGCACTTCAGATTCACAGAGTTCACAGAGTTCACAGAAAGCACAGGACTCTCAGCACTCTCAGCACTCCGACAACACGCACGAGACGCACGGCGGCGGTACCCGCCGCGAGGCGAACCGCCGGCGACCGACCCCCATCGAGGTGCTGCGCCAGGCGCGCAGCCAGCTCGCCGAGCTCACCGGCCTCGCGCCCGAGTCCGTGTCCTCCTTCGAGGAGACCGAGGACGGCTGGTCCCTCGAGGTCGAGGTCCTGGAACTCGTCCGGGTCCCGGACACGATGAGCCTGATGGCGAGCTACCAGGTGGAGCTGGACCCGGAGGGCCAGCTGACCGGGTACCGGCGTGTCCGCCGCTACGAACGCGGCAGGGCCGACGCGCGCGGTGGCCGCTGAGCCACGGCGCGTGCTTCCCGCCCGCGCAGACCGTGCACCCACTACGCAGGAGGAGGAATCGCCGGCATGACTGTTGTTCCGGCACAGCAGACCGGAGGCGGAGGCGGCAGCAGCGGCCTCTACGACGTACTTGAGCTGGTCCTGGACCGAGGACTCGTGATCGACGCGTTCGTCCGCGTCTCCCTGGTCGGCATCGAGATCCTGAAGATCGACGTCCGGGTCGTCGTGGCCAGCGTCGACACCTATCTGCGCTTCGCCGAGGCGTGCAACCGCCTGGACCTGGAGTCGGGCCCGCACAAGAGCCCGGGCCTGCCCGAGATCGTGGGCGAGATCACCGAGTCCGGCGCCCGCGGCAAGTCCAAGGGCGCGCTGTCCGGCGCCGCGCAGACCATATCCGACGCCTTCAACCAGGCGCGCCAGGAAGGGGAGACCGAATCAAGGCCGCGCGCCCGGAAGGCTCCGGCGCGTCGTAAGGAGGAGCAGGAGTGAGCACCTACGTCTACGGGATCACCGCCCGGTCCCACCCGGCGCTGCCCGAGGGCATGACCGGGGTGGGCGAGCCGCCGCGCACCGTCCGCGTGCTCACCGCAGGTGACCTGGCCGCCGTCGTCAGTGACGCCCCCGAGGACCTGCGCCCCAAGCGCCGGGACCTGCTCGCGCACCAGAACGTGCTCGCCGAGGCGGGCGCGGGCGGCTGTGTCCTGCCGATGCGGTTCGGCAGCGTCGCCGACTCCGACGACGCCGTCACCCAGGTGCTCACCGAGCGGGCCGAGCACTACCTGGAGCGGCTGCGCGAACTGGACGGCAAGGTCGAGTACAACGTCAAGGCCACCCACGTCGAGGAGGCCGTCCTGCACCGCGTGATGGCCGAGAACGCGGACGTCCGCGCCCTCGCCGAGGCCAACCGCAAGGCCGGCGGTGGCAGCTACGACGACAAGATCCGCCTCGGCGAGATGGTCGCCGCCGCCGTGAAGGCCAAGGAGGCCGAGGACGCGCAGGAGGTACAGGGACTGCTCGCACCGGCCGCTTCCGCCGTCAGCGTGGGTCCCGAGTCCACCGGCTGGCTGCTGAACGTGTCGTTCCTGGTGGCACGGAGCACGGCCGAGGACTTCCTCGCCACCGCCGAGCAGATCCGCAAGAGCCACGCCCATCTGGACCTGAGGGTCAACGGGCCGCTGCCGCCGTACAGCTTCGTCGAGCCCGGCCCGGCGCAGCCCGCGGGCAGCACGGCCGGCGCGGACGCCGGCGCGCAGTAGCGCTCCCGGCCCGGACGGAAAGGAGAACACCGTGGGGCTGATCGGCGAAGTGCTGATGCTGCCGTTCGCACCCGTGCGCGGCAGCGCGTGGGCCATCAGGCACGTGCTCCGCGAAGCGGAGCGGATCTACTACGACCCCGCCACCGTACGGGCCGAACTCGCCCGCCTCGAGGAACAGTTGGAGGCGGGCGAGATCACCGCGGAGGAGTTCGACCAGCGCGAGGACGAACTTCTCGACCGGCTGGAGACCGCCATGCGCTCCGGCGACACCACAGGCAACGGGACGTGACATGAACCGAACCGCACTGGGCCTCGCCGTAGGGGCCGGATACCTGCTCGGACGTACCAAGAAGCTCAAAATGGCCCTCGCGGTCGGCTCGCTGGTGGCGGGAAAGAAGCTCAACCTCAGCCCGCGGATGGTCGCAGACCTGGTGAACCAGCAGCTGAAGAACAACCCGCAGTTCAAGGAGATCGGCGACCAGCTGCGCCAGGACCTGCGAGGCGTCGGCAAGGCCGCTTCCGGCGCAGTCGCCGAGCGGCAGCTGAACGCGCTCGCCGACCGGCTGCACGGCCGCACGGCGCAGGTGCGCGATCAGCTGTCCGGCATCGTGCCGTCCCAGTCCGACGAGGAGCCGGACGAGGAGGACGGCGAGGAGGACAGCCGTCAGGAGTCCGCCGGCGACCGCGAGGAAGACCGGCGCGACAAGCAGTCGCGCGAAGAGGAGTCACGTGACGAGAAGCCGGCCCGGAAGGGTCCGGCGAAGAAGACGGCGGCCAAGAAGGCCGCGGTCAAGAAGACGGCTCCCGCGAAGAAGACGGCGGCCAAGAAGGCGACCGCGGCCCGCAAGACGGCCGCGAAGAAGACGGCTTCGGCTGGGGACGCGGCCTCCGGCGCCGCCTCCCGGCAGTCGAAAGGCGGCGATGACCGATGACCGACACCCTCGGATCCGCCACCTCGGCGGCCGGTAAGGCCACGGGGGCCGCCAAGGGCGGCCCGCTGAGCGGTCTCGCGCACAGTGAGGCGGCCGACCGGCTGAAGGAGGAGGCACAGGAGTACCTGTCCGCACAGGCCCAGCGCATGCTGACGGGGCTCGGCCGCAAGCTCGGCGAGACCACCGTCAAGCTCAACGACATCGCCGAGGGCAACAGCCCGGGCTTCGCCAAACTCGCCCTCGAGGGCGGGCGCAAGCTCGCCGAGGGCAAGGGCCCGGTGCGCTCCGCCGTGGAGCTTGGCGCCTCCCGTGTCAAGGAGAACGTGATGGGCGCGCTGAAGAACCTCGGGGGCGGCAAGGGCAAGAAGGGCGGCGCGGGCAAGAAGCCCACCGTCATCATGGAGTCCGTCGACGTCGGCGTACCGCTGCGCACCGCCTACGACCAGTGGACCCAGTACCAGTCCTTCTCCACCTTCGCCAAGGGCGTCAAGAGCGCGAACCGCGCCGACGACACCCAGTCCGACTGGCAGGCCAAGATCTTCTGGTCGAGCCGGAGCTGGAAGGCGAAGACGACCGAGCAGATCCCCGACTACCGCATCCAGTGGACCTCGGAGGGCGCCAAGGGCACCACCAAGGGCGTGGTCTCCTTCCACCGGCTGGAGGAGAACCTCACCCGGGTCCTGCTGGTCATGGAGTACTACCCGACCGGCCTGTTCGAGAAGACCGGCAACATCTGGCGCGCCCAGGGCCGCCGGGCCCGGCTGGACCTGAAGAACTTCGCCCGCTTCATCACCCTCAAGGGAGAGGCGGAGGACAGCTGGCGCGGCGAGATCCGCGACGGCGAGGTGGTCAAGAGCCACGAGGACGCCCTCGCGGAGGAGTCGGAGGAAGAGCAGGCGAAGGCAGAACAGCCCGAGGAAGAGCAGCCCGAGGAAGAAGAGGAAACCGAAGGGGAAGAGGAAACCGAAGGGGAAGAGGAAACCGAAGGGGAAGAGGAAGGGGAAGAGGAAGCCGAAGGGGAAGAGGAGCCTTACGAGGGCGAGTACGACGAGGAGGAAGAGGGGCCGTACGAGGAGGCCGAGGAGGAAGGCGAGGAGGAGCCCGAGGAGGAAGAGCAGGCCGAGGGGGAGGAAGACGCGTACGAGGGCGAGTACGAGGACGAAGAGGAACCTGAGGAAGAGGAAGAGGAGGAACCTGCGGAAGAGGAGAAAGAGGAACCCGAGTACGCAGAGCGCGGGGGCCGTCGATGACGAGCCGCTTCCCCGAAGGCGGCCGGTTCCCCGAGCCCTACGGCCAGGGCTCGGGGGCAAACCTCGCCGACATCCTGGAGCGCGTGCTCGACAAGGGTGTCGTCATCGCCGGTGACATCCGGATCAACCTGCTCGACATCGAACTGCTGACCATCAAGCTGCGGCTCATCGTCGCCTCGGTCGACAAGGCCAAGGAGATGGGGATCGACTGGTGGGAGACCGATCCGGCGCTCTCCTCCCGGGCCCGCCGGGACGAGCTGACCCGGGAGAACGCCGAGCTGCGCGAACGACTCGCCCGGCTGGAGGAACTCGAGCCGGGCCGCGCCCCGAGGGAGGCACCATGACCGGACTGCGGTACGTGTACGCCGTCTGCCGCCCCTTCGGGACGCCCTTGCAGGCCGAGCTGACGGGCGTCGCGGGCGCCCCGCCGGCGCTGCTGCACCACCACGGGCTGGTCGCGGTGGTCAGTACGGTCCCGGAGGCGGACTTCTGCGAGGACGCGCTGAAGGCCCACCTGGAGGACCTGGACTGGCTGGCCGCCACCGCCCGCGCCCACCAGGGGGTGGTCGACGCGCTCACCACGGTCACCACCCCGCTGCCGCTGCGGCTCGCGACCGTCTTCCGCGACGACAGCGCCGTACGCACGATGATCGAGGCCCGCGAGGACGACTTCCGGCGCCTGCTCGACCGGCTGCACGGCCGCGTGGAGTGGGGCGTGAAGGTGTACCTGGAGCCCGAGCCCGCCGAGCCCGTACCGGCCGCCGCGGCGCGGCCCGCCAGCGGGCGGGACTATCTGCGCAGCCGGCGCCGGCACAGCCACGAGCAGGAGGAGCGGTGGCAGCGGGCCGAGCGGTTCGCCCACTCCCTGCACGAGCGCCTCGCCGAGCGCGCCGAGGAGTTCCGGCTGCACCGCCCGCAGAATTCCGCGCTGTCCAAAACACCGGGCCAGAACGTGCTCAACGCGGCCTATCTGGTGCCCCGGGCGCATTCCGAGGAATTCGTGGAACTCGTGGACCGTACGAAGGACGAGGCGCCCGGAATGCGGGTGGAACTCACCGGGCCCTGGGCGGCGTACTCGTTTTCCGGAGAGGAATCTGGAACCCAATCCGGCACAGGCACCGGAACGCAATCCGGCGCAGGAACCGGAACACAATCCGGAGCTGGGTCCGGAGTGGGATCGGGGGAGGGCCGGTGACCGTCGTCGAACGCCGTGAGATCGCCCTGGTGGACCTGCTGGACCGGCTGCTGGCCGGCGGCGTCGTCCTCACCGGCGACATCACGCTGCGCATCGCGGACGTCGACCTCGTCCGGATCGATCTGAACGCGCTGATCAGCTCCGTGAACGCGCAGGTACCGTCGCCCTTCGAGGAGCTCGCATGACTGCCCAGGCCCGGCGCAACCGGCTCGACCTGGAACCCGACACCGTCGAACGCGACCTGGTGAAGCTCGTGCTCACCGTGGTGGAGCTGCTGCGCCAGCTGATGGAACGGCAGGCCGTACGGCGCTTCGACACCGGCGAGCTGACCGAGGAGCAGGAGGAGCGGATCGGGCTCACCCTGATGCTGCTGGAGGACCGGATGGCCGAGCTGCGGGAGCGCTACGGCCTGCGGCCCGAGGACCTCAACCTGGACCTCGGGCCGCTGGGACCGCTGCTGCCCCGCGAGTGAGACGCCTACGGGAGGGTGCGGGGCCCACGGGCGATCCGTGGTGCCGGCCCCTGCCACCGCCCGCGGTCGTACCGCGGGCCCGGAAACCCACGCACTCCGCGGATCAGGCCTCTTTCCGGCACAGAATCTCTCCGTGCAGGACCGCGAACCAGCCGTCCTCCCGCCGTCCCCATTCCCGCCAGGCTTCGGCCACCGCCCGCAGCTCCTCCGCCGTGGCGTGGCCGCCCTGGGTGGCCCGGCCGGCGTAGTCGGAGGCGACCGTGCGGTCCGCCCACAGGCCGCTCCACCAGGCCCGCTCCTCGGGGGTGGCGAACGTCCAGGTGCTGGAGGTGGCCGTGATGTCCCTGAGGCCGGCCGCCCGCGCCCAGGCCGTCAGCCGGCGCCCGGCGTCGGGTTCGCCGCCGTTGGCGCGGGCCACCCGCTCGTACAGGTCCAGCCAGTCGTCCAGCCCGGGCACCGCCGGATACCAGGTCATCGCCGCGTAGTCCGCGTCCCGCACGGCGATGAACCCGCCCGGCTTCGTCACCCGGCGCATCTCGCGCAGTGCCCGCACGGGGTCGCCCACGTGCTGGAGCACCTGGTGGGCGTGGACCACGCAGAAGGAGTCGTCCGGGTAGTCCAGGGCGTGCACGTCCGCCACCGCGAAGTCCGCGTTCGTCAGACCGCGGGCGGCGGCGGTGGCCCGGGCCTGCTCCAGGACGCCGGACGCCCGGTCGACGCCGGTGACCCGGCCGTCGGGGACCAGTTCCGCCAGGTCGGCGGTGATGGTGCCGGGCCCGCAGCCGATGTCCAGGATCCGCATGTGGGGCTTGAGCACGCCGAGCAGGTAGGCCGCGGAGTTGGCGGCGGTCCGCCAGGTGTGCGAACGCAGCACGGACTCGTGGTGCCCGTGCGTGTAGACGGCGCTCTCCTGCGCTTTCGGCATGGCTGTACCCCTTCACCCTGGTCAGGCGGACCGGCCGGACCGTCCGTCCGCCGGTACGCCTTCACCGTACGCCCGCATGCCGTATGTTGAGACCGGCGTTTCGCCATGTGGACAAGGTGTCTTCGGTATCCGGCCGACGGTCGCCTGTCTTCAGGATCCGGCTGACCGGCCGTCAGAATCCTGTATGCAGTGGACGGTAGACCGTCAGCGCCTCCGGCAGCTTCTCCAGCGTCACCTCGCCCGACACCGCCGTGACCTCGCCGTCGTACGCCAGCGGGGTGTCCGGGGCGATGCCGGTCAGCCGCAGCCGGTTCACCTGCACCGCCGCGTGCGCGGGCGACCGGGTCAGCGGGCCCGCCGCGGCCGCCGCGAGCAGCCGCAGCGCGGGCCTGCGGCTGCCGTGCACCACCCGCACGTCCAGCAGGCCGTCCGCCAGATCGGTGCGGCGGCCCGGTGCGAGACCCATGCGGTGGTAGACGCCGTTGCCGACGAACAGCAGCCACAGCGGCCGCCGTTCACCGCCGACCTCCACCTCCAGCGGATGCCGGTCGGCGCGCAGCACGCGCAGCGCGCCGAGCAGCCCGGCCGGCCAGCCGCCGATCCGGTGCGACCAGCGGTCCCGTGCGCGGACCAGCTCCGGGTATACGCCCAGGCTGAGCGTGTTGAGGAACAAACCCTCGGTGTCCCGGGTGGCGAACCGGCCCGCGTCCACCCGGACCGCCTCGCCGTGCCGGACCGCCCGGGCCAGCTGGCGTTCGTCCTCCACGCCCAGGTCGTAGGCGAAGTGGTTGAGAGTGCCGCCCGGCAGCACCGCGAGCGGCAGGCCGTGCCGCAGGGCGACCAGGGCGGCCGCGTTCACCGTGCCGTCGCCGCCGCACACCCCGAGCACCCGCGCCCGGGCCGCCGCCTTCGCCAGCTCGTCCCCGACCTCCTCCGGCGCGCACTCCACGATCTCCGCCTTCGGCAGCGCGTCCTGCAGCGCCCGCACCCGCTCCGCGGTCCCCGATGCCCGGTTGGCGACCATCACCAGGCCGTCGCCCTCGGGCAGCGCGGGGGCTTCGGCCCGCGGCCGGGCGGGCCTGCGCAGCTGGGCGCGGGTCGGCACCAGGCGTCGTACCAGGAACGCGGCGCCCGCGCCGAGCGCCGCCCCCGCCAGCACGTCGCTCGGGAAGTGCACCCCGGTGTACACCCGGGACATCGCCACCGAGAACGCCACCGGCGCCACCGCCGCACCCCACGCCGGCGACTCCAGCGCCACCCCGGTCGCGAAGGCCGCCGCGGACGCCGCGTGCCCGGACGGGAACGACGTGGTGATCGGCTGCCGTTTCAGCTGCCGCACCAGCGGTACCGGGTCCAGTACCGGCCGGGCCCGGCGCACCGAGCGCTTGCCGAGCGTGTTGATGGTCAGCGAGGCCAGGCCGAGCGAGGCCAGCCCCCGGACTGCCGCCCGGCGGGCCCGGGGGGTGCGGCTGGCGGCCAGCGCGGCGGCTGTCGCGAACCACAGCACCCCGTGGTTGGCGCTGCGGCTCAGGCGGGGCAGGACGCGCTCGGCGCCGGGCCAGTTCCACGCGGCGGCGGCCTCGAAGAGGCGGCCGTCGACTTCGAGGAGCCTGCGCAGCGGGGTCCGGGCGGCGGTCGCGGGAACGGTCAGGTCCAGGTCTGGGCTCATGGGGTGCGGTTACCCTCAAGTGCCCGTTTCTTGTGCCCCCGCACTGCCGGCCGCCGGCGCGGGAGGAGACCCCGGATGCGCCTGCTCCTCGTCCGCCACGGCCGGACCCCGTCCAACGGGGACCACCTTCCGGTGCCGGCCCCGCCGGCCAGCGCTGCCGGATAAGCGTTTGCTCCCGACCCCCGCCACCTCGCACAATGCCTCCCCATGGGACATCTGGAAGCCGCGCACCTGGAGTACTACCTCCCCGACGGGAGGGCGCTCCTCGGCGACGTCTCCTTCCGGGTGGGAGAAGGCGCCGCCGTCGCCCTGGTCGGGCCGAACGGCGCCGGCAAGACGACGCTGCTGCGGCTGATCTCCGGCGAGCTGAAGCCGCACGGCGGCAGCGTCACCGTCAGCGGCGGACTCGGCGTGATGCGCCAGTTCGTCGGCTCCGTACGGGACGAGACGACCGTACGGGACCTGCTCGTGTCGGTCGCCCCGCCCCGCATCCGGGAGGCCGCGCAGGCCGTCGACCGGGCCGAGCACGCCATCATGACCGTCGACGACGAGGCCGCCCAGCTGGCGTACGCGCAGGCCCTCGCGGACTGGGCGGAGGTCCGCGGCTACGAGGCCGAGACGCTGTGGGACATGTGCACCACCGCCGCGCTCGGCGTCCCCTACGAGCGGGCCCAGTGGCGGCAGGTGCGTACCCTCTCCGGCGGCGAGCAGAAACGGCTCGTGCTGGAGGCGCTGCTGCGCGGCACCGACGAGGTGCTGCTGCTGGACGAGCCCGACAACTACCTCGACGTGCCCGGCAAGCGGTGGCTGGAGCAGCAGCTCAGGGAGACCCGAAAGACCGTCCTGTTCGTCTCCCACGACCGTGAACTCCTCGCCCGCGCCGCCGAGAAGATCGTCTCCGTCGAACCGGGCCCGGCCGGCGCCGACGCCTGGGTGCACGGCGGCGGCTTCGCCACGTACCACGAGGCCCGCCGCGAACGCTTCGCCCGCTTCGAGGAGCTGCGCCGCCGCTGGGACGAGAAACACGCCCAGCTGAAGAAGCTCGTCCTGAACCTGCGTCAGGCCGCCGCCGTCAGCCACGAGATGGCGTCCCGCTACCAGGCCGCGCAGACCCGCCTGCGCAAGTTCGAGGAGGCCGGGCCGCCGCCGGAGCCGCCCCGCGAACAGGACATCACCATGCGCCTGAAGGGCGGCCGTACCGGCGTGCGGGCCGTCACCTGTAAGGGCCTCGAACTGACCGGCCTGATGCAGCCGTTCGACCTGGAGGTCTTCTACGGCGAACGGGTCGCGGTCCTCGGCTCCAACGGCTCCGGCAAGTCCCACTTCCTGCGTCTGCTCGCCGGCGAGGACGTCGCGCACACGGGGGAGTGGAAGCTGGGCGCCCGGGTGGTGCCCGGACACTTCGCGCAGACCCACGCCCACCCCGAGCTCCAGGGCCGTACCCTCCTCGACATCCTCTGGAAGGAGCACGCCCAGGACCGGGGCGCGGCCATGTCCCGGCTGCGCCGCTACGAACTCACCCAGCAGGCCGAACAGGCCTTCGACCGGCTCTCCGGCGGCCAGCAGGCCCGCTTCCAGATCCTGCTGCTGGAGCTGGCCGGCGCCACCGCGCTGCTGCTGGACGAGCCCACCGACAACCTCGACCTGGAGTCCGCCGAGGCCCTCCAGGAAGGCCTGGAGGCGTTCGACGGGACCGTCCTCGCCGTGACCCACGACCGCTGGTTCGCCCGCTCCTTCGACCGCTTCCTGGTCTTCGGCTCCGACGGCCGGGTCCGTGAGACCCCGGAGCCGGTCTGGGACGAACGGCGGGTGGAGCGGGCCCGGTAGCGCCCGGATCCGCTTCCGCACGCGCCGGGCACGGACGTCCTCCGGCTCCCCGGCTGCTCGCGCACCGACCGGCACTCCCGTTCCCGCCCGTATCAGGATCAGCCGGCCGGCCCCGGTCGCGGCCCGGCACTCCGCGAGCGCCGCCGGGACAGGCCGACGTATGCGGAGGCCCGGGACCCCGGATGTTCGTACAGTGGATGCAGGAACGCGAGCTCCATGGAATGTCCTCCCGGAAATCACTCGGGGGCAGTGCGTGCCGGGCGGGTACTCGAAGCCCATGAACGAACACGACGAGCGGGGCACCACCATGACCGGAGTCGACCCCAGCCGGCTGGACGACCAGCAGCTCATGAAGGAGCTGGAGACCATCCACCGCACGCGCCACGACACACTCCTGTACGGCTCCAACGACGCGCTGCGGGCCCACAACGAGCGCATGGCACAGCTGGAGGGCGAGTATCTGCGCCGCAACCCCCGCCGCCTGGTGAGCGCGGCCCGCACCCGCGAGGGCGCCCGTGAACGCACCTGCGGCGAGGCTGCGACCCCGGGCACCCCCGGCACCTGAAGGGCGCCCCCCACGGCACGCGAAGGGCCGGCCCGTGACGGGCCGGCCCCGCACACCCCGGCGCGTGTCAGCCGGCCTCGCCGGCGAACACGTGCACGAACGCGTCGCAGAACGCCTTCAGATCGTCCGGCTTGCGGCTGGTCACCAACTGGTTGGAACCGTGGTCGCAGATCTTCACCTGCTCGTCCACCCACGTGCCGCCGGCATTGCGGATGTCCGTCCGCAGGCTCGGCCACGACGTCAGCACCCGGCCGCGTACGACGTCCGCCTCCACCAGCGTCCACGGGGCGTGGCAGATCGCGGCCACCGGACGGCCCTGCTCGAAGAAGTCCCGCACGAACGCGACGGCCTTCTCGTCCATCCGCAGGAAGTCCGGGTTCGCGACCCCGCCCGGCAGCACCAGACCACCGAACGACCCGGCCGACGTCTCACCCACCACCTCGTCCACCGGGAACGTGTCCGCCTTGTCGAGATGGTTGAACGCCTGGATCTTCCCGGACTCGGTCGACACCAGCACCGGCTCGTGCCCGGCGTCCGAAGCCGCCTTCCACGGCTCGGTCAGCTCGACCTGCTCGACGCCCTCGGGTGCCACCAGAAACGCGATACGCATGATTGCTCAGCTCCCTTTCACTCTCCGCAGTGCCGCGCGATGGGACCGGGCGCGCCGCTTCCGTGCCCGCGCCGCCCGCCGGCACCGCACCAGCTCCTCGCCGTACGGCAGCAGCACACACACGCCGATCGCGACCCGTGGATGTGCTGCTCGACCGGCTTGACCTCCCGGTCACTGCGCACGGCCGTCCGCACGTCCCACAACGCCGTCGCCTCGTGCACCGCCGCCGCGCCCAGCTGCACCGACAGCAGCAGCGGATTGACCCCGTACCGCAAGGTGAGCGCGATGGGCGCGCCCACCTCGGCCATCATCAGCGCGGGGATCAGGGACTCCCTCGTCCCCGCCGTGTCCTCGATCCGGGTGCGCCGGTGCAGCACCCAGTCGGCGAGCCCCGGCACGAACCACGCGGGCAGCAGCCCGCACAGCAGAAACCGCGTGGTGACATCCCCCACGTCGACCGTGGTGCCCCGCGCGATCTCCGCCGCCCGGCCCCCGCTCACGCGCCGCCCACCACCGCCTCGGCCAGCTGCTGCACGTTCTCGTACCGTTCCCCGTGCCGCAACCCGGCCACCGCGTCGACCAGCCCGCCCGGCGCATTGCCGCGGCGCAGCGCCCGGGCCAGCTCCCCCGGCTTCCCGGGGAACGCGTGCCGGCTCAAGTGCCGGGCCAGCTCCAGCCGGGTCCGCTCCAGCGACGCCGGAGACCCCAGACCGCCCACCGGGCCGCTCCAGACCTCCGGGTCGTCGTCCGCGGCCGGCTCCGGGTCGTGCCACTCCTCCACACGCGTGGGATGGCCGGACCGGAGCAGACCCTTCAGTTCGTGCTTCATCTCGTCGTCCCGGTGGACGCTCAGCCGGTCGCTGCCTCGCTGCATGTCTCCCTCCAGAGGGTCGAAGGTCCGCACCGCGTACCCGGTGCCGCACGTCCGACACCGAATCCGTGCCGCACGGTCACTGCTTGTCCCGGCCCGGCAGGAACTCCTGCACCTTCGCCTTCAGCCCCTTCTTGATCATCGAACCCCGGTCGGCGTCCCCCTTCAGGATCGACGCGGCCGTCGCCTCCATCTGCTCCCAGGTGGCGTGCGGCGGGATCGGCGGCACCGCAGGATCGGTCAGGAACTCGATCACCGCCGGCCCGTCCGCGTCCAGCGCGGCCCGCCAGCCCGACTCGACGTCCTCCGGCTTCTCCACCCGGATCCCGGTCAGCCCGAGCGACCGGGCGAACGCCGCGTACTGCACGTCCGGGATCGACTGCGACGGCAGGAACGACGGAGCACCCTCCATCGCCCGCATCTCCCACGTCACCTGGTTCAGGTCCTGGTTGTTCCACACGGCCACCACCAGCCGCGGATCCGACCAGCGGTCCTGGTACTTCGCCGCCGTGATCATCTCCGCCAGGCCGTTCATCTGCATCGCGCCGTCCCCGACCAGCGCGACCACCGGCCGGTCCGGATGCGCGAACTTCGCCCCGATCGCGTACGGCACCCCCGGGCCCATCGTCGCCAGCGTCCCGGACAGCGAACCCCGCATGCCCGGCCGCATCGTGATGTGCCGCGCGTACCAGTTCGCGACCGAACCCGAGTCCGAGGTCAGGATCGTGTTGTCCGGCAGCAGCGGATCCAGCGCCCGCGCCACGTACTCCGGGTTGATCGGATCCGCCGCCAGCCCGGCCCGCCGCTCCATCGTCTCGTGCCAGCGCTTCACGTTCGCGCACACCGTGTCGTACCACTCACGCCCGCGCCCCTCCGCCTTCAGCAGCGGAATCAGCCGCTGCAGCGTCGCGCGGGCGTCACCGACCAGGTTCACCTCGTACGGATACCGCATGCCGATCATGTGCGCGTCGATGTCGATCTGCACCCCGCGCGCCTTGCCGAAGTCCGGCATGAACTGCGTGTACGGGAACGACGAACCGATCGTCAGCAGCGTGTCGCAGTCCCGCATCAGCTCGTACGACGGCCGGCTCCCCAGCAGCCCGATCGGCCCCGTCACATACGGCAGCTCGTCACTCAGCACGTCCTTGCCGAGCAGCGCCTTCGCCACCCCCGCACCGAGCAGCTCCGCGACCTCCCGCACCTCCGCGACCGCACCCGCGGCACCCTGCCCGATCAGAATGGCCACCTTGTAGCCCGCGTTCAGCACATCCGCCGCGCGGCGCAGCGCCTCGTCCGTCGGGGTCGCCGTGAAGTCGCTCATCCCCAGACTCGACGGCACCATCTTGAACTCGTGCGTCGGCGGGGAGTAGTCCAGTTCCTGCACGTCACCCGGGATGATCAGCGCCGTCGGACAGCGCCGGGCGTACGCCGTACGGATCGCCCGGTCCAGCACGTTCGGCAGCTGCTCGGGCACCGTCACCGTCTCCACGAACTCGGAGGCGACGTCCTTGTACAGCGTGTGCAGGTCGACCTCCTGCTGGTACGAGCCGCCCATCGCGGTCCGGTTGGTCTGGCCGACGATCGCCAGCACCGGCACATGGTCCAGCTTCGCGTCGTACAGACCGTTCAGCAGATGGATGGCACCCGGTCCCGACGTCGCCGCGCACACCCCGATACGGCCGCTGAACTTCGCGTACCCGACCGCCTCGAAAGCGGACATCTCCTCGTGCCGGGACTGGATGAACCGCGGCCGGTCCTCGGCGCGGCCCCAGGCGGCGAGCAGCCCGTTGATGCCGTCGCCCGGGTAGCCGAAGACCTGTTCCACGCCCCAAGCGCGCAACCGCTCGAGAATGTGGTCCGAGACCTTGGTGCTCATGAAGAGACCTCCCGGTGGAGTACGAAGCGGACGATCCGGTCAGCGGATACCGAGTCACCGGCGAGAAAGACGGAAAACCTCCACCACCCGCGCCGGTGACCCGGACGGCGGCACCACGCCTGCGCTGTCACCCGGCCGGCCCCGCCTGTCCCGCGAATGGGCTCCGGCCGCGCGCGGTACGGCCGGCCGCGGGCTGTCATGGCAGCGAGGGCACGCCCCGTGCCCCGTACCCGGACGCCGCACGGCGTTGCCGTCGTACCGGTGCGCCGGCGTACCGCCCGACCGTCGCCGTCCGCCGAGGAGCCCCTCCCATGCGCCGCACCGCTCGCGCCCTGTCCGCCGCCTTCGCCGCCGGTGCCGTGCTCGCCCTCACGGGCCCTGCCGCCTTTGCCGGTCCCACCGTTTCGGCCGGTACCGCCGCCTTCGCCGGCCCGGCTGCCGAGGCGAGCCCCGGCACCGGCAGCGTCTCCGTGGTCTGCGATCCCGTCCTCGGACCGGTGCCCGTCCCTCCCGACGCCGGCGCACCGGCCGGCCCGGAGAGCACATCCTGCGGGCAGGACGGGGCGGTACGTGACGGTGGCGGGCAGGCCGGGGCCGGGGTCCAGGGAGAGGGGCCGGCGGGGGTCGTACGTGAGGACGCCGGGGGCGACGGGGCCGGGAAGGCCGGTGCCGGGGAGGTGGGGGCCGGGCGGGACGGGGGCGGGCGGGACGGTGCCGGGCGGGACAGCAGCGGGCAGGCCGGTGCCGGACAGGACGGGGGCGGCCGGGAGAGCGCCGGGCGTGACCAGGCCGCGCCTGACGGGACCGGGCAGGACGGTGCCGGGCGTGACGGCGGGCGGCAGGACGGGGCCGGACGGGAGTGCACGGAAGCCGGGGCGGGCGACTGCGGTCATGACGATCACGCGTGCGGGGACTCCCGCGGGACACGCTGCCCGGACGGCGACGGCCACTCCTGCCGCGACTCCCACGACGACCCGGGCTGCACCCCGGCCGCCGTCCAGCACGGCGTGGACGCCGGAAAGGGAGGCACCTTCAACGACTCGGTCCCGGCGCTCGCCGCCGGCGCGGCCTGCATCGCCGCCGCCTGCGCGGGCGCCGGCTACCGGCTGCACGGCCACCGGCGCTCCCCGGGCGGCCGGCCCACCGGGATGTGACCCGGGCAACCTCTAACGCCGCCCATGGAGGGCCGTACGGCGGGTACACACCCTCCCGAGGACACCGCGAACAGATCACGGCACACGTTCAAGGCGACGGATCACGGGAAGAGTTCGCAGCAGGAGATCACCGACCACGGCACGGTCCGGACGCCCCACGGCCCCGGCGCACCGCGGCCCACGAGGACAGGACGACGGCCCACGAGGACAGCGGACGGCACGGCCCGGACAGGGCGCGACGGCATCACCGACTGCGCGGAGGCGAACATGCGGCGGACGGACCCCGGCGAGGATCACGGCCCGGTCCGCTACGGCCCGCCCCTCCCCGCCGACGGCCTCCCCGTACTCCCCGAACTCTCCGCCGTACTCGCCGCCGCCGCGGCCCGCGCCGACGCCCAGCCCGTCGGCGGCGCCCCCGCCCTGCTGGAAGCCGCCTGCGGCTACTGGACCCGGCGCGGACTGCCCACCGTCCCCGACCAGGTGGCCGCCGGACCCGGCGCTCCCGCCCTGCTGCTCGCCCTGACCGCGGCACTCGCCGGCGACGGCGCCGACATCCTCGTACCCCGGCCGTGTGCCGCATGGTGGGCGCCGTACGCCCGGCTGCTCGGCCGGCCCGCCTACCACGTGCCGACCCCCGCCGAGAGCGGCGGCATCCCCGACCCATACGCCCTGCTGGAGACCGTCCGCCGGGTGCGCGCCGAGGGCGGCGACCCCCGGCTGCTGGTGCTGTCCGTCGCCGACGACCCCACCGCCACCGTCGCCCCGCCCGAACTGCTGCACGAGGCCGTCGAGGCCGCCACCGCCGCAGGCCTCCACCTCGTCAGCGACGAGACCTGGCGCGACACCCTGCACGCCCCGCGCGACACCGTCCTGCTCAGCCCCGCCGAGATGTGGCCCGACCAGGTCACCGTCGTCACCGACCTGGCCGGCGCCCTGCTGCCCCCCGGCTGGCCCGCCGCCGTCGCCCGCTTCCCGGCCACCGCCGGCGGGCGGCACCTCCACGCGCGCGTGCTGGACATCCTCACCGCCCTCGGCGCACGCATCGCCGCACCGGTCGCCGCGGCCGCCGGCTACGCCCTCGACGAACCCCCGCCCCTCACCGAACGCCGCGAGGCCACCGTACGGCTGCACGCGCACGTGGCCGCCGCCGCGCACGCCGCGGTCGTCGCCGCCGGCGCGCTCGCCCGGCCCCCGCAGGCCGGCCGCCACCTGTACGCCGACCTGAGCCCGCTGCGCGAACCGCTCGCCGCCCAAGGCGTCGGCGACGCCCAGGACCTGGAGGACCTGCTCACCGCCCGGCTCGGCATGCCCGCACCCGGCGGCCACCGCTTCGGCGACGACCTCGGCGCGCTGCGCGTACGGCTCGCCACCGGGCCCCTGCTGGGCGGCACGGACGAGGAACGCACGGAATGCCTCACCTCACCCGCGCCGTTGGAACTGCCCCACGTGCAACGTGCGTTGACCTCCTTGAAGTCGGCCTTCGACGATCTCCGCGACGACGCTCAGCGATGGGAGCATCCTCGATGACGCAGCAGACGCACGAGCCCGGACCGGCCACCACCACGACGGCGACCGCTGCGACCACCGCGACCACAGGCACCGACGAGACGGACGCTTCGGCTCCCCTCGCGCCCCCGTTCCCGCCGCTGGCCGAGCCCCGCCCCCTCGGCGAACACCGGGTGTGGCCCCGCACCTTCCACGACCGGCTCACCGCGCCGCTGCCCGGCCTCAAGTCCCTCGCCCGCTTCGCCCGCGAAGGCGCCGTACGCCCCGGCCCCGAAGGCCTCGCCGACATCCCCCGCCTGCCCTACGAACCGGCCCCGCTGCCCCGCGTCGGCACCCGCACCCTCGCCGTCACCTGGGCGGGCCACGCCAGCTGGATCGTCCGCGTCGGCGGGCTCACCGTCCTCACCGACCCCGTCTGGTCCCGCCGCATCCTCGGCACCCCGGCCCGCATCACCCCCGTGGGCGTGCCCTGGGACAACCTGCCCCGCGTCGACGCCGTCGTCATCAGCCACAACCACTACGACCACCTGGACGCCCCCACCCTGCGCCGACTCCCGCGCGACACCCCGGTGTTCGTACCCGCCGGACTCGGCGGCTGGTTCCGCCGCAGACGGTTCACCGTCGTCACCGAGCTGGACTGGTGGGAAGGGGCGGAACTCTCCGGCGTCCGCTTCGACTTCGTCCCCGCACACCACTGGTCCAAGCGCACCCTCACCGACACCTGCCACAGCCTGTGGGGCGGCTGGGTCCTCACCGCACCCGACGGACAGCGCCTCTACTTCGCCGGCGACACCGGCTACGGCCACTGGTTCTCCCGCATCGGCCGCCGCTACCCCGGCATCGACCTCGCCCTCATGCCCATCGGCGCCTACGACCCCCGCTGGTGGCTGAGCGACGTCCACTGCGACCCCGAGGAAGCCGTCCAGGCCACCCTCGACCTCGGCGCCCGCCGCATGGCCCCCATGCACTGGGGCACCTTCATCCTCTCGGCCGAACCGGTCCTCGAACCGCTCACACGGGTGAAGGCGGCCTGGGAGAAGGCGGGGCTGGAACGCGAAGACCTGTGGGACCTGCCCATAGGCGCTTCAAGAGCCCTGGACTGAAACGCGTCCCGGAGGTGCTGTGCCGCGCATGCGGTTCCGCCGCGTGGGCGCGACCGGGTTGACCATGCGGTTCGGCCGCGTGGGCGCGATCAGCAAGACCGCACCCGCACCAGGCGACCTCACCCGGCAGCCCGGACCCGCCGCCACATGCCAGGCGCCGCACTGACGAGGACGGTCAGCGCGACCGCCACCACCACGCCCTCCCACGGCTCCTTGAACAACGAACCCCCCAGAATCCCGATCACCTGATACGTGGCCGCCCACGCGAGACACGCCGGCAGATTCCCCCGCGCGAACCGCCTCAGCGGCCACTCCGCCATCAGGCACGCCAGCATCACCGGTATCCGCCCCGCAGGGACGAGCCGCGACAGCACCAGCACGGCGATCCCGTGCTCGGCCAGCCTGCCCCGCGCCTGCGCGAGCCGCTCCTCCGGCGCCCGCCGACGGATCGCCGCCAGCCACCGCGACCCGTTCCTCGACCGCATCCCGCGCCGCCCCAGCCAGTACAACGCCGCATCCCCCAGGAACGCGGCCAGCGACGCCGTCACGAACACCAACGCCAGCGAGAACGGCGCCGTCCGGTGGAACGCCACCACCGCCGCCGAACTCACCAGCGCCCCCGTCGGCACGACCGGCACCAACGCCCCGGTCAACACCAGCAGGAACAACGACGGATAGCCCACCGCCTGCTGCGCGGACCCGGTCGTCACGGTGCGCGACGCGTCGGCGAGCCACGTCACCGCGCGACCTCCAGCCGCACACTCTCCCCGTGCCCCAGCTTGTGCACCGCCACCTGCGGCGCCGCCACCGCCGCCAGCCGCACGAACTCGTCACCCGGCGCATGGAACTCGTGCGGACGCACCGCGTCCATACCGATCGGCCAGTACGTCCCGTAGTGCACCGGCACCGCGACCCGCGGCGCCAGCCGGGCCAGCGCCCGCGCCGCCCGCCCCGCGTCCAGATGCCCCTCCCCGAGATACGGCCCCCAGCCGCCCACCGGCAACAACGCCACGTCCACCGGCCCCACCCGCTCGGCCATCGCGTCGAACAGCCCGGTGTCCCCGGCGAAATACGTCCGCGCCTCACCCTCCACGACATAACCCAGCGCGGGAGAACGCCGCGGGCCCACCGGCAGCCGCCGCCCGTCGTGCAGCGCCGGCACCACCCGGACCAGCACCTCCCCGATCCGCACCTCGTCCCCGGGCACCACCTCGGTGACCCGCAGATGCCGCAGCCGGCGCAGACCCGGCACCGCCCGTGGTGCACCCCGGGGCACGAGCAGGCGCGTACCCGGGCCGAAACAGGCCAGCGACGGCAGATGCAGATGGTCGGCGTGCAGATGGGAGACCAGCACCACGTCCGCGCGACGGGCCCCGGCGGGCGGCAGCGCACCCCGGCGCCGCCGCAGATGCGCCAGCCGGCCGGCGAACAGAGGATCGGTGAGCACCCGGACGTTCGCATCCTCCACCGCGCAGGTGGCGTGACCCCACCAGGTGATCTCCACCGGCACCTTCTTCGCCTCCTTCACGCGACTCCCCGAAGCCTACGGGCAGGAGTAGGGTCGGCGGCGAAACCCGGAGGTGAGGGGGACGCCATGGGACAGCTGCGGGGTGCCTTCGGCGCGTTCACGACCGTGCGGGTCACCGCCATCGCCAGCCTCACACCCCTGGAGGAGCTGGAGGCCGACCCCTTCCTGGTGGACTCGCGCAGCCAGCACGCCATGTGCGCCCGCTGGGCCGCCGAACGCGGCTACGTCGTCGCCCGCGAACTCCTCGTCGGCGGCCTGCGCTTCGACCACTGCGCCCTCTGGGACGGCGTCCGCCCCGGCGTGGACGTGTTCGTCGCCCCCAGCCTCCGGGTACTGCGCCGGGCCCTGTCGTCGGTGGAGGAGTTCACCGCCGAGTGCGCCCGCCGAGGCGTACGCGTGGAGACCGTGGGGCGGGCCGAGCCGTCGTACGACGCCCAGATGAAGGCACGCGTGCACCGGCGGCTGTCCATGCCCACGGCCGGCTACGACGGACGGTGACCCCGGCCCCGTGTGACAAGGTGGAGCGGGGCCCGACCGCGGCCCGCGAAACGAGAGGGGGCCCGCCTGCCCGCCCGGGGCGGGTGGAGGGCCGGGACATGAGGTGTACGAGGCGTGCGCGGCGTACGGTGGCGACGGACCGCCAGTCAGATCGGACGGAGCATCACCGTCTGGGCGGTCTCCACGGTCACCATGCTGGCCCTCGCCGCCCTCCTGCCCGACTTCCAGCTCCAGTCCCCCGACGGTGACAGCGCCACCCGCATCGCCGTCACCGCCGTCTGCGGCGCCGGCGCCTTCGGCATCCTCTCCGCCGTCGTCTGGCCCCTCCTGGTCCGCCTGCTCCTGCTCGTCCCCGCACTCGTCCTCGGCCTGGTCGTCTTCTTCCTCAACGGCTCCCTGCTGCTGCTCGCCCTGCGCGTCAACCCCTCCGGCCGCCCCGAGGCCGCCCCCGAAACCGCCGTCATCGTGGCCGCCGTGATGTCCGCCGTCGCCTCCGCCACCGGCGCTGCCCTCGCCGTACGCGACGACGAGGCCTACCGGCGCCGCCTGCACCGCCTGGCCACCCGCAGCCGCCGGGCCCATCCACCGTGCCCCAGCGCGCCCGGGCTCGTCTGCGTCCAGCTCGACGGGGTCGGTCACGACGTGCTCGTGGACGCGGTTCGGAAGGGGCTGATGCCTACGGTGGGCCGTTGGCTGTCCACGGGCGACGGTATGCAGCCGACAGCGGGCAGCGTGCGGTCGACGGACGACGGTATGCAGTCGGCGGGCGAAGCTGCGCACTCGGCGGCCGAGGGTGTGCGGTCGGCGGGCGACGGTACGCGGTCGGCGGGCGAAGGTATGCAGTCGACGGGCAACACCATACGGTCGGCGCATGACGGCATGATGTCGACGACCGGCGGCACACTGCCGGCGGATGACTGCATACAGCCGACAGACAGCACCCTTCACCCGCCAGCCCACCGCATCCAGCCCACCCACCGCCTCACCCCCTGGCGCACCGACTGGTCCAGCCAGACAGGCGCCAGCCAGCTCGGCATCCTGCACGGCACCACCTTCGACGTCCCGGCCTTCCGCTGGTACGAGAAGGACCGCGGCGAGGTGATGGTGTGCAACCGGCCGACGAGCGCCGCCGAACTGCAGCGCCGCGCCATACTGCATACCGGCGACGGCGGACTGCTCACCGTCGACGGCGCCAGCCGCGGCAATCTCTTCAGCGGCGGCGCGGACGAACAGGCCCTCGTACTGTCCATCGCCACCCGCCGCCGCGGCCGGGGGAACCGTTCCCGCGCCGGCTACTTCGCCTACTTCTCCGACCCCGCCAACGCCGTACGCACCGCCCTGTCCTTCATGGCCGAGGTGGCCCGCGAGATCGGCCAGTCCACCCGCGCCCGCCTGCGCAAGCAGCGCCCGCGCGTCGGCCGGGGCGGCCTCTACCCGCTCGTCCGCGCCTTCGCCACCGTCGTCGAACGGGACGTCGTCGTCGCCGCGGTCATGGGCGACATGCTCGCCGGCCGCACCTCCGTCTACGCCGACCTCGTCGCCTACGACGAGGTCGCCCACCACTCCGGCCCGCACAGCCGCGACGCCGAGAAGGTCCTGCAGCGCCTCGACCGGTCCCTCGCCCTCCTCGAACGCGTCGCCGAACACGCCCCGCGCCCCTACCGCATCGTCGTCCTCTCCGACCACGGACAGAGCCCCGGCGAAACCTTTCGCTCCCGCTACGGCCTCACCCTCGGCGACCTGGTCCGGGCCGGCTGCGGGCTGCCCGTCCCGCGCCGCGCGGAGCGCACCCGCAGCGGCGCCGAGGCCCGCGCCGCCGTCCGCGCCGCCCTGCGCCGGCCGGTGGAGGAGAAGGACGAGCGCCACCGCACGGCCCGCCGCTCCGAGCCGGTCGTGCTGGCCTCCGGCAACCTCGGCCTGATCTCCTTCCCGGACGTCCCGCACCGCATGACCAAGGAGGAGATCGACGCCCGCCACCCCGCCCTGCTCACCACCCTCGCCAACCACCCCGGCATCGGCTTCCTGCTGGTGCGCAGCGAGGAACACGACGGCGTGGTGCTCGGCGCCCACGGGGCCGAGATCCCGCTCGCCGAGCTCGACGACGAGCCCGGCCCGCTGGCCCGCTTCGGCCCCGGCGCCCCCGACGCCGTCCGCCGCACCCACTCCTTCCCGCACACCGCCGACATCATGGTGAACTCCGCCTACGACCCCGCCGACGGCGAAGTCCTCGCCTTCGAGGAACAGATCGGCTCCCACGGCGGGCTCGGCGGCGCCCAGTCCCGCGCGTTCCTGCTCTTCCCGCGGGAACTGTCCGCACCGGTCGCGGACGGGGCGGAGCCGGCCGGCGCCGAGCACGTCCACCGCGTGCTGCGCCGCTGGCTGCGCGAACTGGACGGCCCCCAGGTGCCGCTCACCACGGACGCGGAAGAGGAGCGGGCCGCCTGAAATTCGGCTGCACCCGCACCGCGCCACCCCGCACACTGTCCGAGTCGTACACGTCTCGAACGACCACAAGGAAGCCCCGCGTTGCAGGCCGCCGTCACCGTCACCCCCGCCCGCGTCCCCGAACTCCTCCTCGGTCTCGCCACCGTCCGCCCCGTCTTCCTCTGGGGCGCCCCGGGCATCGGGAAGTCCTCCCTGGTGCGGGAGTTCGCCGCCTCGCTCGGCCTGGAGTGCGTGAGCCTGCTCGGCACCCAGCTCGCCCCCGAGGACCTGATCGGCGTGCCGCAGATCCGTGACGGACGCTCGGTGTTCTGCCCGCCGGAGGCGATCGCGCGCGACGAGCCGTACTGCCTGTTCCTGGACGAGCTGAACGCCGCCACCCCGGATGTGCAGAAGGCGTTCTACTCCCTCATCCTGGACCGCCGCATCGGCAGCTACGAGCTGCCGGAAGGGTCCATCGTCATCGGCGCCGGGAACCGTGCCACCGACAACGCCCTGGCCCGGCCGCTCGCCTCCGCCCTGGTGAACCGGCTCGCCCACGTCCACCTGGAGGTCTCCGCCAAGGACTGGCTGGCCTGGGCCGCCGACAACGGCATCCACCCGTGGATCGTGGACCACCTCACCGACCGGCCGGACCACCTGTGGTCCAAGCCGCCCAAGACCGAGGAGCCGTTCTCCACGCCCCGGTCCTGGCACATGCTCTCCGACGCCCTGCACTCCTTCGGCCAGGGCCTGGACGAGCCGACCCTCACCGTCCTCGCGCACGGCACCCTCACCCCCGCGCACGCCACCGCCTTCTGCGGCTACGTCAAGGTCGTCCGCAGCCGGTACGGGATCGAGGCGATCCTCAAGGGCGACGCCCGCTGGCCGCACCGCGTCCAGGACCGCGACCTGCTGTACTACCTCGCCGAGTCCTTCCGCGGCCGCCTCGTGAAGGAGCTGCCCGTCAACAAGGAACACATGTCGGAGAACGGCCGGCAGATCGCCTACCGCGCCAAGTCGCTGCTGGTGCAGCTCGCCGAGATCTCCGTCGAGGTCGCCCAGACCGTCATCGCCTCCGACGCCGACGGCAACCCGCTCCTGCCGTCGTGGTTCCTGGTCGAGGCCGCCCGCGACATGCCCCGCCTGGTCGAGGCCCGGCGGTGAGCCGCAGCCAGCCGAAGAAGAAACGGGACCCGGCCGGCGAGGCGTTCGCCGAGGGGATGCGGCTGCTGCGCGCCAACCCGGCCCTCGCCGCCGTCGAATTCGGCGTCTGCCGCACCGAGAACTGCGTCCTCGCCCCGCGCGAGGGCCTGCTCGTCACCGACTCCGACGGCACCGTGCACGCCCGCCCCGACCGGCTCGCCGAACCCGCCGCCTGGGCGTGGGCGCTCGCGCACGCCGCCCTCCACCTCGGCTTCGGGCACCTCCCCGCCGCCCCGGGCACGCGCCGGCAGCCCGACCGGTACGACCTCGCCGCCCGCTGCGTCGTCGTCAACCGCTTCCTGCTCGGCTTCCCCGTCGGCACCGCGCCCGAGGAACTCCCCGTGAGCTACCCCGACGGCGACGAGGAACGGCTCGCCGCCCGCTGGCGCGCCCACGGACTGCCGCCCGCCTACGAGCGCTGCGGTACCGCCGGCGCCGGACCCGACCAGGTGCTCACCGAATGGCTCCCCTGGCGGGGGCCCGCCCCGGACCGCCAGCTGGCGTTCGCCACCGCCCTGACCCGGACGGTTTCCGCCGCCATGGACATGGCCGGCGGACGCCGGGACAGCCTCGACGGCGAGCGCCTCCCGCGGCGCCCCTGGGAGCAGGCCCTGAGCTGGTTCGTCTCCTCCTACCCGCTGCTCGGCGGCATCGCGGCCGGCATCACCCTGGTCGCCGACGCCGAACTCGCCCGCGCCCACGGCATCCAGATCGCCGCCGTCGACCCCGGGGCCGGCGAGATCTACGTCAACCCGCTGCGCACCTTCGAGGACGAGGAGTGGCGGTTCGTCCTCGCCCACGAGATGCTGCACGCCGCCCTGCGCCACGGCGACCGCTGCGGCACCCGCGACCCCTACCTGTTCAACATCGCCTGCGACTACGTCGTCAACGGCTGGCTCGTCGAGATGCAGGTCGGCACCATGCCCGAGGGCCTGCTCCACGACCCGCGGCTGGCCGGCCTGTCCGCGGAGGAGGCATACGACCGCATCGCCGGCGACCTGCGCCGGATGCGCCGCCTGGCCACCCTGCGCGGCAAGGGCGCCGGCGACGTCCTCGGCGGCCCGCTCCGCCCGGCCGGCGACTACGCCGGCCTGGACGAGTTCTACCGCCGCGGCCTCACCCGCGGCCTCGACCTGCACCAGGCACAGGAACGCGGTTTCCTGCCCGGCGGCCTGGTCGCGGAGATCCGCGCCCTCAGCCACCCGCCGCTGCCCTGGGACGCCCAACTGGCCCGCTGGTTCGACGAGTTCGTGCCACGCCCGGAGCCCGTACGGTCCTACGCCCGCCCCGCCCGCCGCCAGGCCTCCACCCCCGACATCCCGCGCGCGGGCCGCTACTTCCCGCCGGAGGAGATCGCCCGCTGCACCTTCGGCGTGGTCCTCGACACCTCCGGCTCGATGGGCACCACGCTGCTCGGCAAGGCACTCGGCGCGATCGCCTCCTACGCCGAGGCCCGCGACGTACCGGCCGCCCGCGTGGTGTTCTGCGACGCCGCCCCGCACGACGCCGGCTACCTGCCGGTCACCGAGATCGCCGGCCGGGTACGGGTGCACGGGCGCGGCGGTACGGTCCTGCAGCCCGGCATCGACCTGCTGCACCGGGCGGAGGACTTCCCGCCCACCGCGCCGGTGCTGGTCATCACCGACGGCTGGTGCGACGTGCTGCGGGTACGCAGGGAACACGCCTATCTGATCCCGCAGGGAAGCCACCTGCCGTTCACGCCGCGTGGGCCGGTCTTCAGAGTGCGATGAGCCCGAGTGTGATCGGATAGGAACACCCGGGAACCCCGGAACCGCGACACTCGCGAAAGGAAGCATCGTGGCAACCACGCGCACCGCGCACACCGTCTGGGAAGGCAACCTGCTCGAAGGCAACGGAGTCGTCACCTTCGACTCCTCCGGCATCGGCCAGCAGCCGGTGTCGTGGCCCTCGCGCGCCGAGCAGGCCAACGGCAAGACCAGCCCCGAGGAGCTGATCGCCGCCGCCCACTCCAGCTGCTTCTCCATGGCCCTCTCGCACGGCCTGGCCGGCGCGGGCACCCCGCCCACCCGGCTGGAGACCAAGGCCGACGTCACCTTCCAGCCGGGCGAGGGCATCACCGGCATCCACCTCACCGTGCGCGGCGAGGTGCCGGGCCTGGACGAGGAGGGCTTCCGTTCGGCCGCCGAGGACGCCAAGAAGAACTGCCCGGTCAGCCAGGCCCTGACCGGTACGACGATCACCCTGACGGCCGAGCTGGCCTGACGCTCGTACGTCCCCGGATGCCGCGCCCCACGTTCGGGGGCGCGGCACCGCTTCGGCCGCAGCAGCGGAGCGGTCACGATGGCCGGCCGGTGTATGCAGTCGGCAATGTGGCGCATACAGCATCCAGCACGCCTGCATACGGTGTGCCGTAGCCGGTCAATCGCATACGCAGCCGCTCCAGGCCGCCGCGGTATGCAGTCAGCAGAATGCTGTCGCCGGTCCGCGCCGTGAACTCCAGCACCGCCGGCAGGAAGTCCGGCAGCTCCTCACCGCTGCACTCCAGCCCGTGCCGACGGTAGACGTCCGTGAACCGGGCCGGGGACATCCCGCGCCGCCGGGCGTCCCCGTCGTACCACCGGCTCAGGTACAGGCTGTGCCGGTCCCCGAGGCCGAAGACCTGCACGTAGTGTGCGGCCAGTTCCTCCGGCGGGGTCAGGGCCGCGTGGTCGGTGAACGCGCGCAGCTGCGGGGCGGCCTGGCGCAGCAGCGGCAGCCGGGCGATGAGGTCCTCGTCCGGGTAGGTCAGGCAGAGGGCCGCCGCCTGGTAGAGCACCGCGTCCGAGGGCATCAGGCCTCCTTCGCGTCGGGCGGTGGGTGCGTGCCGGAGTACGCTCCCTCGGATCAGCCCCGTACTCAGAAGCTAGGGGCGGCCCCGGAAACCCACCTGTCCGCAGACCCGTACGGGTCACCCCCGCCCAGACGCGGGTCACGCCGCAGCGCTCAGAGTCCCTCGCGGTGCTCCCGCAGCAGCTTCAGGGTGCGCTGCGCGGACGCGGACCGGGCCGTCATGTGGTCCAGCACCTCCAGGTGCACGGCCACCTCCCGGCGCGAGTCCAGGTACAGGGCGCCGGTCAGGTACTCGGTGAACACCATGTCGGGCAGCTCCGGCTCGGCGAACCGGAACAGCGTGAACGGCGCGTACGTCCCCGGGTGCGGGCCGGCCGCGAACTCGGCGATCTGCAGGGTGACCCGGTCCCGCTCGGCGTACTCCAGCAACCGGTCCAGCTGGTTCCGCATCACTTCGGGCCGCGTGCTCACCGGGCGCCTGAGCACCGTCTCGTCCATGATCACCCACAGGTGGGGCGGGTCGTCGCGCTCCAGCAACCGCTGCCGTTCCATACGCAGCGAGACATGCCGCTCGACCGTCTCCGGCGAGCTCTGCCCTATCGTCCCGGCCTCCAGCACCGCCCGCGCGTACTCCTCGGTCTGCAGCAGGCCGGGCACGAAGTGCGGCTCGTAGGAGCGGATGATCCGGGCGGCACCCTCCAGGCTGACGTACAGGCTGAACCAGTCCGGCAGCACGTCGTGGAACCGCTGCCACCAGCCCGGCTGGTTCGCCTCCTCGGCCAGCCGCACGAACGCGCCGGCCTCCTCCTCGGCCACCCCGTAGGTGGACAGCAGCACCTGCACGTAGGGGATCTTCAGCGCGACCTCGGCCATCTCCATCCGCCGTACGGTCGCCGACGCCACCCTCAGGACCCGTGCGGCCTCCTCGCGGCTGAGCCCCGCGGCCTCCCGCAGCTCCTGCAACCGCTTGCCGAGCACCACCTGCCCCACGGTGGGCGCAGCCCGCCGCTCACTCACGCCACGCCCTCCCCTGTGCGCCGACCGCAGCGGGCAGCAGTCTGTCACGTGTCGCCGTCTCGCACACGTGCCCGAGGCAACGAATCCGTTCCGGGGTGGTCAACCGGCCAGTGTGTGCAGGTACTTGGCGGTCGCCGGGTCCGCCGGCAGGAACGTCTCGATGGCGAGTTCGGCGACCGTGACGTCCATCGGCGTGTTGAACGTGGAGATCGAGGACACGAACGACAGGGTCCGGCCGGCGTGCTCGATGCGCAGCGGCAGCGCGAAGTACGGTACCGGCTCGGCCGGTTCGGTGCCCGGCGGCTCCTCGGGCACCGGGTAGGCCGCGACCTCCTCGTACAGGGCGCGGAGCCGGTCGGAGCGGTGCAGGGCGATCTCCCGTTCCATCTGGGCCAGCAGATGCCCGCGCCACTCCCGCAGGTTGCGGATGCGCGGCGCCAGCCCCTTGGGGTGCAGCGTCAGCCGCATCGCGTTCGGTACCGGTGCCGTCAGCTCCTCGGGGACGCCCTCCAGCAGCATGGCGATGCCCCGGTTCGCGGCGACGACCGTGTACCCGGCGTCGACCACCAGCGCGGGATAGGGCTCGTAGCCCCGGATGAGCCGCTCGATGCCGTCGCGCAGCGCGTCCAGCGCCGGATCGTCCAGCGGCGTCTCCGGATAGCGCGGGGCGTAACCGGCCGCCAGCAGCAGGGCGTTGCGCTCCCGCACCGGCACCTGGAGCTGCTCGGCGAGCCGCAGCACCATCTCCTCGCTCGGCCGGGACCGGCCGGTCTCCACGAAACTGATGTGCCGCGCCGAGGAGTCGGCACGCAACGCCAGTTCCAGCTGGGAGATCCTGCGCCGCTCCCGCCAGGCGCGCAGCAGCGGGCCGACACCCTTGCCGGTGACGGCGGAGGCGGTGGGACCGGACGCGGCAAGAGGCATACCGCCGACCCTAGTCGAGGCCGGCACACCGCAACGAGCCCGGCGTCCCGTGCCGCAGCCGACACGCGTCGCTGCCTCGCGCGCACCGCCGACGTGGCAGGCTGAACCGTACCCGCCTCTCCCCGCACGGGGACACGCACCGAAGGGAGCCCCGGCCATGGCCGTCGAACCGCTGTCGCAGAAGGAGATCGAGGACCGGCTGGCCGAACTGCCCGGCTGGTCGGCCGACGGCGACCGTCTCACCCGCTCCTACCGCCTCGGCTCACACTTCGCGGCGGCCGCACTGGTCGTGCACATCGCCGGCATCCAGGACGAGCTGGACCACCACTCCGACCTCACCCTCGGCTACAACACCGTCTCCCTGAGCGTGAACACCCACAGCGCGGGCGGCGCCGTCACCGACAAGGACTTCGCTCTCGCCCGCAGGGTGGAGGACATCGCCCCAGGCCACGGGGCACACTGAGCGATGTGCTCGATTACGAGAAGGAAGCCGTCGACTACGACGCCCTACGCGGCGGCGAGGCCCGCGCCCACGAGGCCGCACAGGCCGTCCTCGGCCTGATACCCGGGAGGCCGGGCCGCCTCCTCGACGTCGCCTGCGGCACCGGGATCGTCACCCGGCGGCTCGCCGCCGCGCGTCCCGGGCTGCGGGTGACCGGCGCCGACCTCACCCCGGCCATGGTCCGCATGGCCTCGTCCCGGCTTCCCGGCGCGGTCGTACGGGCCGACAGCCGCCGGCTGCCCTTCCCCTCCGGCACCTTCGACGCGGTCACCAGCATCTGGCTGCTGCACCTGCTCGCAGACCCCGACGACGTCCGCGCCGTCGTCGCCGAGTGCGCCCGGGTGCTGCGGCCCGGCGGGACCTACGTCACCACGGTCGACAAGGCCGCCGCGCACGACGTCGGCAGCGACATCGACGCCGTCCTCGCGGCCCGCCCGCGCCGCCCGGCCGCCGACGACCCCGGCACCGTCACCGCGCACGCCGTCCGGTACGGACTCCGGCCCGCCGGCCACGGCACCTTCCGCGGCACCGGACAGGGCCGCAGCCCCCGCACCACCATCGCCGACCTGCGCCGCGGCTGGTTCACCATGCTGCCGCCGGGCGAGCCGCGCACCGAGGAGTTCGCCGCACGCCTGGCCGCACTCCCGGACCAGGACCGCCGGCGCCCGGACCCCCGGTTCAGTGTCCGCGCCTTCCGCAGACCGGCGGCCGACGAGGAGCCCGGCAGTACCGGCTAGCAGGGGCCGTACGTCCCCGCCGTCGCCGGGGAGCCGGGCAGCCGTGGCTGCACCTCGAAGACGCCCCACAGGCCGGTCGCGCGCAGCATCCGCAGGAAGCGGGCGCTGTCCGTGACCAGCCGCAGCCGGCCCCGCCGGGCCAGGACGCGGTTGCGCGCCCGGCACACCACACCCAGGCCGGTGCAGTCGATGAACTCGGTCGGCCGGAGGTCCAGCACCAGATCGGGACACGGGTGCGCGGTGAGCCCATCGAGCCGTGCCGACAGGGCGGGCGCGGTCAGCAGATCGATCGCGCCGTGCAGCGGCAGCACCGTGGGACCGGGGCACCTGGCCGGCGGACCGGCCGCGGACGGGGACGGGGACGGGGTGGACACGGAGGTCAGACCAGACCACCGCTGCCGTACGGGGCGTAGAGATCGAGCAGCCGGACCCGGGAGGCGTGCAGCCGCTGGGCGACCACCCGGCCGACCCAGACCGCGATCGCCCGGCCCAATTCCGGGTCCTGCGCGCACAGGGCGCGCACGGGACCGGCGTCGAACGCGTAGGCCCGTACCGGGCTCATCGCCTCGCCGCCCAGCTGCCACAGGTACGGCGGGAAGTGCCAGGACCAGCCGATCAGTTCGCCGTGCCCGAGGGTCTCGATGACCGCGGACCGGCGGCCGCGCACCCGCAGGTCGAGGGCGACGGTGCCGGTGCGCACGATCCAGAAGCGGTCGGCGCGCCGGCCCTCCTCGAACAGGCGGGTGCCGGCCTCGAAGGAGACCTCGCGGGCGAGGCGCATCAGCACGTCCCGCTGCTCGGCCGGCAGAGCTGTGGTCATGGTGGTGGCGGTGGTCATCGCACCGGGTCCCTTCCTCTGGCTCCTGCGTCCAGCCTGGCCGGGGCCGGTGCCCGGCACCATGGGCCGCACGGCCCCGGCCGGGGACCTTCGGCCCGGGCACGGCGTCCGCGCGCAGACGGAGGGAGCATCGCCGGCAGGGCGGGAGGGAGGGAGGAGACGGGAAGGGCGCCACCCGCTTCTCGCGGATCCGGATTGCGCGGTGCACGGCAGTCGGCCGCTTCTCCGCGTGGTCGACGCGTCCTTCCCGCTGCTACCAGCACACCACGGGAACCGCCGCCGCACCAGGGCGGAGCCGCATATTCCACCGGTGGAGGCGGAGGCGAGGGCGCGCACCCGGCCGGCGCACGCCCTCGCACGGGTCAGCCGGTCGTACAGGTCTGGTCGCCCAGCTTGAACGACGCCGGTTTCGCGTTCGTGCCCGACCAGCTCCCCGTGAACCCGAAGGCCACCGACGAGCCCGCCGCCACGGTGCCGTTCCAGGTCACGTTCTTCGCCGTCACCGCCGGCCCCGACTGCGTGTAGCCGGCGTTCCACAGTTGCGTGATCTTCTGGCCGTTCGGGAAGGACCAGCCGAGGGACCAGCCGTTCCAGGCCGCCGAGCCGGTGTTGGTGAGCTGGACGTCCGCCTGGAAACCGTCCGACCACTGGTTGGTGATCTTGTAGGTCACGGTGCAGGCACCGGACGGGGGCGGCGTCGTACCACCGTCCCCGCCTCCGCCGCCCCCGCCGCCGCTCGGGTCGGAGGTGTCGCCGTAGATCACGCCGCGGCCGTTGGTCGAGACGTACACGCGCCCGTACACCCGGGGGTCGCCCGTGATCGCCGCGCCCGTCCAGCCCCACTGGTGGGCGTCGTCGTTGATCCGGGTCCAGGTCGCGCCCTTGTCCGTGGAACGGAAGATGCCGCGCACCCCGCCGGTCTTCGCGCTGGTGTACAGCGTCTGGTACGACGCCCCGGCCGCGGCCTTGCCGAAACCGATCGTGTCGGCCTGCTCGACGTTCGACAGCTTGGTGAAGCTCGCGCCGCCGTCCGCGGAATGCCACAGACCGTACGGGCCGTCCGCCGCCCCGCCCGCCAGCCAGACGTCGCCCTTCGTGCCGGGCAGTGCCTTGAAGCGCACGCTGTCACCGCTCGGCAGGCCCGCGGCCGAGGAGGCGGCGAAGGTGGCACCGCCGTCGGTACTGACGTAGAACTTCCCGGACTTGAAACCGTAGAAGGTCTTCGGATCGACGCGGTCCGACTCGACGATCGCGCCGGACGGGATACCGCTCGACGCCGACCAGGACGTGCCGAACCCCGTCGTGTACTGCACGCCCGTGCCGGCCGGGCTCCAGACGAACCGGCTGCCGTCCGCGGCCGCCGCCACCGTGCCGCCGCCCGAGACACCCGACGGGTCCGTCCCCGCGAACCAGTTGGCGCCGTTGTCCGTCGAGAACGCGATGTGCGGACCGGAGTCCAGGTCGCCGACGCGGACCACCGTGCCCGGATCGGACTCGGCGAAGTCCAGGCTGGTGGTCGTGGTGAAGGTGGGCGAGGTGTACATCATCGACGGCACCTTGGTCAGGTCCGTGTGCCGGAAGCCGCCGATGTCACCGAGCGCGCTGAACAGCTGGGCGCCGCCGGAGGGCGGTGCCGCGAGGTCGTTCACCGCCGTCTCCTCCAGGCCCTGCACCATCGGCTTCACCGTGAATCGGCCGCCGCTGTCCCACTCGGCCAGGTTCTCGGTGCCGTAGAGCGTGGCGCCCGTCCCGTACATCATGCGGGAGGAGTTGAACGGGTCGATTTCCAGCGCTTCCGTCATCCAGCCCAGCTTCGGCGTCTGTTCGGGCGGGGACGGGTTGGCGCTGAAGGTCAGCCAGGGGGAGGAGGACACGTCGATCGTGTACCGGTTCGAGCGGTTCGGGTATGACGTGTAGTCCCAGGCCTTCGTCCACGTGGCGCCGCTGTCGGTGGAGCGGAAGATCTGGGTGTCCGGCCACCAGGAACTGTATGCAGTCGCCATGATGGTGGACGGGTGTAGACGGTCGACCGTCAACCCGCTGAAGCCGTAGTAGGTGTCGGCCTCCGCCACGGGGCTGATGTTCGTCCAGGTGCCGGTCGCCGTCGCATACCGCCACAGCCGGCCCTTGCCGCCGTCGTACGGGCCGCCCTTGTCGCTGTATGCGATGTACAGGAAACCGTTCTCCGTATCCAGTACACCCTTGTGCGGTAGGTATCCCGTCGGCTGGCCCGCGAGCCGGGACCAGGTGGCTCCCGCGTCCGTAGAGCGGTACACCGCGTTGTCCTTGTCGGCGACCCCCACGTAGATCGTCTTCGTCGCGTTCCCCGACGCCCCCGTCGACTCGTCGAAGGTGACCCAGACGATGCCCTGGTTGTCGCTCGCGTAGCCGGTCGAGTCGCTGGGATCCTGCTGGTAGTTGCCGGGATTCGGGAAGCTCGTGACCTGCGACCAGGTCGCCCCCGAGTCCGTCGACCGCCACAGCCCCTTGCCACTGGGTGCGCCCAGGTACAGCACGCTGTCCTTGTTCGGGTCGATCGCCAGCCGCTCGCCCATGCCCCGGCCCGGCATGTTGCCGCCCAGCTTGAACGGCAGGTCCGCCTTCTGCCAGCTCGCGCCCCGGTCGGCGGAGCGCAGCACCGCGCCGTTCGTCGGATCCCAGCTGTTGGTGTACGTCCCGACGGCTGCGTACACCTTGTCCGGAGCCACCGGGTCGGACGCCAGGCTGACCACGCCGGTGTGGCCCCAGTCGTTCCAGCCGACCGAGTCCAGCAGCGGGGTCCAGGTCTTCGTCGACTCCTGCCAGCGATAGGCGCCGCCGATGTCGGTGCGGGCGTAGGCCAGGTTCTTCTCGGAGCGGTTGAAGACGATCCCGGGGACGAAACCGCCGCCGTCGATCCGGGCGTTCTTCCAGGTGTAGGTGTCCGCGGCCAGGGTCGTGTGCGGTCCGGACGCGGCCAGTGCGGGCGGGGTGCCGGCGAGCAGGCCGGCCGCGAGGGTGAAAGCGGCCACGAGGATGCGGGTTCTGCGCACGGTGGGGGTCCTTTTCGTGGGAGGTGCGGGGCGGCTCGGGGGAGGAGTGCGTGAAGGCCGGGCGGCCCCCTGTGCGGGTGGGGGCCGCCCGGCCGGGTGGCCCCGTCGTCCTGTGACGGGGCCGGGCACGCGGAACCTCAGCGGGGGCTGGCTATTCGAGGAGTTCCGCGTACGAGCCCATGGCCAGTGCGATGTCGGCCTGTGCCCAGAAGCGGTGGTAGGTGAAGACGGGTGCGGCGCCGCCCTTGAGGTAGGCCTCGATCTTCGACCAGTTGGGGTCGTTCTTGTAGAAGGACCGCAGCGAGGTGAAGGTGGAGGAGGAGTTGATCGCGTCGCCGCCCGGCATGGTGCCGGTCCAGCCGCTGGGCACGTAGACGCTGTCGGCGAACCGGCTGTAGTCGGTGCGGGTTTCGGGGACGGCGATGCCGAGGCTGTCCTGGTGGTGGTTCCACATGCCGTCCAGCAGCGCCTTGGCTGTGGACTTGGCGGTGGTGTCACCGGACCTGGCGGCGTAGTACGTCAGGGTCTTGGCGTACGCGGCGGCCACGCCGACGTCGTCGGTGTAGTCCGCGACGGTGACGTGCAGGGCGCTGTTGGAGCCGGGACTCGATGCGTTCCAGGTGTCGGGCTGGCCCGACCACTGGAGGGTGGAGGGGATGCGGTAGGTGCCGTCGGGGTTGATCGTGGTCTTGGACAGCGCCCACTTCACCCACTTGTCCAGGACGGTCTTGGCCTGGGCGTTCCCGGTCTGCTGGTAGTACTCGGCGACGCGTTCCATGGACCAGGCCTGGAAGCCGAACCACTGGTTGGAGGGTGGGTCGTGGTAGACGGGCTGCCAGTCGTAGTACATGCCGTAGAAGGTGGAGGTGCCGGCCGGCGGGCTGGCGTAGCGGCCGGCCCAGCTGTTGGTGGCGCCGCCCGCGATCGCGCCTTCGGAGGACTGCAGCCACTGGTAGAACTCCAGCTGCCGCTGCAGGGACTTGCCCCAGTCCGAAGCGCCGGTCGCCGACTTGGGCTTCAGGTCGGCGTTGGAGCTGAGCGCGTACGCGGCGAGCGGGTTCTGGTAGCCGCCGTGGACATGGCTGGAGCCGATCCGCCAGGCCCAGCCGGCGGATGTGTCGGTGGCACCGCCCCAGGCGTAGTACCAGGAGAGCAGGTAGTGCGAGGCGTCCTTGCCGGTGCCGGCCGGGCAGGCGGAGGCGCCCACACAATTACCGATCTTCTTGAAGTACTTGTCGTACATCGCATACCGCAGGTAGTCGCCCATCTTCGCGGCCTTGGCGACCGTCGCGGCCACGTCCGAGCTCTTGCCCTGCGTCTTCGCCCACACATCCGCCCAGTACGCCGCCTGCACCGCGCGGGCGTCGGCGTCCGGGGCGTCGGTGTACTTCCACTGCTTGGCGTAGGAGCTGTCGCCGGTGAACAGGTCCAGGTAGCCGTTCTTGCCACCGTACTTGAAGGCGTCACAAGTCGGCTGCGGAACGGTCTCCCAGACCGACTCCTGCGCACCGCGCTGGAAGGTGTTGATGTACGACGGGCCGGTGGCCGTCGGGCCGGCCTCGCACTTGCCGGGCTCGTTGCCGTAGCCGTAGACGTTGTCGACGTCCTGGATCCAGTGCATACCGTAGACGTCGTCCGTACCGTATGCAGTCTTCAGTTCACCGGATATCGGATCCGAACCCACCGACACCGACGTGTCCAGCTTCGCCGGATACTCGTTCGGCGTGTCCAGCTCGGGCGCGTACGTCGCCGGCTTGGAGGCGTTGTAGAAGGAGTTCGTCGGCTGGTCGGCATGCGTGGGGATCATGTACTTCTCCATGAGCCCCCAGGCGCCGTTGAACTTCGACCAGTCGCCGGTGACCTTGCCGTACATCGCCTGAAGCCACAGAAGGTAGCTGTACGCCTCCGACGTGGTCTCGTGGCCCTGGTCCGGAGCCTCCACGATCAGCGTCTCCACCGAGTGGTACGGGATGCCCTCGGGTGAGAAGTAGCCGTTCGCCGGGTTGGTGATCTTCCCGTACAGGTCCAGGAAGCGGGCGTCGTACGCCTTCGACGCGGGCAGCTCCGTGACCGTGACCGTCGCCTTGGTGTGACCGGCGGCGGACGCGGTGAAGGTCGCGCTGCCGCTGCCGGAGGAGTCGGCCGTGATGGTCACCGTCTGCGCGGTGTTCCAGTTCGACGGGGTGAAGGTCAGCGAGGAACCGCCGGTCACGGACAGGCCGGTGTTGCCGTCCGTACGGGCCGTGCTCACCGTCACGTTCGCGCTCGGCTGTGTCGACAGCTTCACCGAGAGCGTGGCCGACTTGCCCTGCTGCACGCCCAGTTGGCTCGGCGAGGCGACCACCGCGGGTCCGGAGGCGACGGTGATGCCGACCGGGGTGGAGGCGGCGGACGCACCCAGGCTGTCGTACGCCTTCGCGACCAGGGAATGACTGCCCACGGTCAAATCGGAAGTGGAGAGGGTGTACGGCGCGCTCGTGTCCGTCCCGAGCAGAGTGGTGTCGTCGTAGAACTCCACCTTGCTGATGGTCGCGTTGTCGGCCGCCGCCGCGGTCGCCGCGAGCGGCACCGCGGCCCCTTGCGTATACACCGCGCCCGCGTTCGGGCTGGTGAGCACGGTCACCGGCGGCTGATGGGCGCCGGCGCAGGCCGTGCCGTTGACAGTGAAGGCGGTGGGGGCGGTGTTGGTGCCGCTGTAGGTGAACTGGGCGCCGGTGGAGACGGCGGCGCCCGCGGCGATGGTGCCGTTGTACGAGGCGTTCTTCACCGTGACCGTCTGGCCGGACTGGGACCAGGTGCCGTTCCAGCCGTTGCTCAGCTTCTGATTGCCCGTGTAGGCGTACGACAGTGTCCAGCCGTCGATGCTGTCCGTGCCACGGTTGGTGATCGTGAGGTCGGCGGTGAAGCCCGCACCCCAGTCGTTGGTCTTGTAGTCGACACTGCACTGCACCGACGCCGCTTGCGCGGCCGGCGTGCCGGTGGCGAGCATCGACAGGGGCAGGGCGAACGCGGCGGCCACTGCTGTCCACAGCCGACGCACGGCTCTGCGTTTGCGTCCGGGATCCATGTGCTGGTTCCTCCTTGCGGGCGTGCGGCTCGGGAGAAGTCAAGGCTTGAACCAGTGGGAGCGCTCCCATAGTGAGGACGTGGTCATGGGTGGTCAAGGTGCTTGAAGAGTCGAAAAGATTCGACAGATCCGGTCGAGGGAAAGTCAAGCAACTCCCCTGGGCATCCCGGGCACTTGGCGCTACCTTTCCTCGCACCAGTGGGAGCGATTCCGTTCAGTCGACGCGTCCGTCACGGCGCGCCAAGCTGCAAGGAGTCGCTCATGCGACACCCCCCGCGTTCAGTACTTTTAGCCGCCGCCGGAGCGGTCGCGCTCGTCACGAGCGTGGTCGTGCCGGTGGTCTCGGCCCAGGGAGCCACGCCCGCCTGCACGGTGGAGTACGCCGTCACCAGCCAGTGGGACAACGGCTTCCAGGGCTCCGTGAAGATCACCAACAACCAGGCCGCGCTCAGAAGTTGGACACTCACCTTCGACTTCGCCGGCGGGCAGAAGGTCACCCAGGGCTGGAACGCCAAGTGGTCCCAGTCCGGCACCGCCGTGACCGCCGCCAACGAGAGCTGGAACGGCACGCTCGGCACCGGCGCGAGCATCAGCGCCGGATTCCTCGCCTCCTGGTCGGGGAGCAACGCCGCGCCGGCCGTGTTCAAGCTCAACGGCACCACCTGCAACGTCGACTCCGAGCCGACCACCCCACCGCCCACGACACCACCTCCGTCCGGCGGCACCGCCCCCGCCCTGCACGTCTCCGGCAACAAGCTGGTGGACGCCGGCGGCGCCACCCGGCGCCTGCTGGGCGTCAACCGGTCCGGCGGCGAGTTCATGTGCGTGCAGGGCTACGGCATCTGGGACGGTCCCGTCGACGACGCGGCCGTCAAGGCGATCGCCGACTGGAAGGCCAACGCGGTCCGCATCCCGCTCAACGAGGAGTGCTGGCTGGGCCTGGCCAACATCAAGCCCGAGTACGGAGGCGCCAACTACATCAGCGCCGTCAAGGAGCTGGTGTCCCGCGTCGAGGCGCACGGCATGACCCCGATCCTGGAACTGCACTGGTCCTACGGCCAGTACACCGGCAACTCGGCCGGCTGCTCGGACGTGCACGCCACCTGCCAGAAGCCGATGCCCGACCTGCAGTACAGCCCGTCGTTCTGGTCGTCGGTTGCGAGCACCTTCAAGGGCGACCAGGCGGCTGTGTTCGATCTGTTCAACGAGCCGTACCCGGACCGGGCGACCTCGAGTGTCACCGATGCCTGGAAGTGCTGGCGGGACGGGGGTAGCTGCCCCGGGATCTCGTACGAGGTCGCCGGTATGCAGGATCTTGTAGACAGTATCCGGGCTACTGGCGCCAAGAACGTCATCATGGCCGGCGGGCTGGCGTATTCGAACGACCTCAGCCAGTGGACTGCATACAAGCCCGCCGACCCGGCCGGCAATCTCGCCGCCGCCTACCACGTCTACAACTTCAACACCTGCTCCAGCGAGAGCTGCTGGAACTCCACGCTAGCCCCGGTCGCCGCCCAGGTCCCCCTGATCGCCGGCGAGATCGGCGAGAACACCTGCTCGCACGGGTTCGTCGACCAGGTCATGAAGTGGTTCGACAACCACAACCTGTCCTACCTCGGCTGGACCTGGAACACCTGGGACTGCTCCTCCGGGCCCTCCCTCATCTCCGCCTACGACGGCACACCCACCGCGTACGGCACCGGCCTGCGCGACCACCTGCGCGCCCTCGACCCGTAGATCACACGGAACACCTAAGGAACCCGCACTCATGAGTCGTACCAGAACATCACTGCTCGCCGCCCTGGCGCTGGTCGCCGGGGCCTCCGGGGCGGCGCTCACCACGCAGCCGGCCTCCGCCGCGGCCGCCGCCGTCCCCTGCACCGTCGACTACAAGGTGCAGAACCAGTGGGACACCGGCTTCACCGCCGCCGTCACCGTCACCAACAACGCGGCCGCCAAGTCGAGTTGGTCGGTGAAGTGGTCGTACGCCGGAAACCAGAAGATCACCAGCGGCTGGAACGCGAAGCTCAGCCAGAGCGGCACCGCGGTCACCGCCGCCAATGAAAGCTACAACGGCAGCCTGGCCACCGGCGCTTCGGTCAGCTTCGGGTTCAACGGCACCTACAGCGGCACCAACGCCGTGCCCACCACGTTCACCCTCGACGGCGTCACCTGCAACGTCGACGGCGGAGGCAGCGGCGGCGGGGGCGGCGGAGGCGGCGGCACCGGCAGCCGCGTCGACAACCCCTACGCCGGCGCCAAGGTCTACGTGAACCCCGAGTGGTCGGCGAAGGCCGCCGCCGAACCGGGCGGCAGCCGCATCTCCAACCAGCCCACCGGTGTCTGGCTCGACCGCATCGCCGCGATCGACGGCGTGGGCGGCGGCATGGGCCTGCGCGCCCACCTCGACGAGGCACTCAAGCAGAAGGGCAGCAGCGAAGAGGTGGTCCAGCTGGTCATCTATGACCTGCCCGGCCGCGACTGCGCCGCCCTCGCATCCAACGGCGAACTCGGCCCGACCGAGATCGACAAGTACAAGACGCAGTTCATCGACCCGATCGCGGCGATCCTGTCCGACCCGAAGTACGCCTCCCTCCGGATCGTCAACACGATCGAGATCGACTCGCTGCCCAACCTCGTCACCAACACCGGCAGCCGGGCCACCGCCACGCCCAACTGCGACACCATGCTCGCCAACGGCAACTACGTGAAGGGCGTCGGCTACGCCCTCGCCAAGCTCGGCGCCATCCCCAACGTCTACAACTACCTCGACGCCGGCCACCACGGCTGGCTCGGCTGGGACGACAACTTCGCCCCGGCGGCCAACCTGTTCAAGCAGGCGGCCACCAGTGAGGGCGCGACGGTCGACGACGTACAGGGGTTCATCACCAACACGGCGAACTACAGCGCCCTGAAGGAGAACAACTTCACCATCAACGACACCGTCAACGGCACCTCCGTCCGCCAGTCGAAGTGGGTCGACTGGAACCGTTACGTGGACGAGCTGTCCTTCGCCCAGGCCTTCCGCAACCAGCTGGTCTCGGTCGGCTTCAACTCCAGCATCGGCATGCTGATCGACACCTCCCGCAACGGCTGGGGCGGCACCGCCCGCCCGACCGGCCCGGGCGCGAAGACCAGCGTGGACACCTACGTCGACGGAGGCCGCTACGACCGCCGTATCCACATCGGCAACTGGTGCAACCAGGCCGGCGCCGGCCTCGGCGAACGCCCCCAGGCCAGCCCGGCCGCCGGGATCGACGCCTACGTGTGGATGAAGCCCCCGGGCGAGTCCGACGGCTCCAGCAGCGCCATCCCGAACGACGAGGGCAAGGGCTTCGACCGGATGTGCGACCCGACGTACACCGGCAACGCCCGCAACGGCAACAACCTCTCCGGCGCCCTGCCGAACGCGCCGCTGTCCGGGCACTGGTTCTCCGCCCAGTTCCAGCAGCTGATGCAGAACGCCTACCCGCCGCTGCCGTAGCCGGGTGAACCTCCGCCGGGGTCCGACCGCACCGGTCCGGCCCCGGCGGATCGCGCGTCCCCAAGCGAGTAATGGGCGGTGCGCCGAGGCGGCCGCGACCTGGGGGCCCGGCCCGGGAAGGACGCCCCGCCTCGTCGTAGGACCGGGGCTAGGACCGGGGCGCGGACCGCCGGCACGTCCCGATGAAAGCCGACGCGGCTCGATGTGCCAACCGGCCTCGTCCGGGAAGCGCAGCGGAAACGTGGACCTTGCCGTGGCGCGTCCTGCTTTTGCCGCATCGGCAACACCGCTGGCCTCCGACCGGCATGCCGTCGCACCCTGACCGCATCCGGAAGAGAGGCTGACCACCATGGCGCACGACCACCACGACACCAAGCACCGGCACGGGCACGAGCACGGCACGGACATCGACTGGAACGAGCTGGGTCCCCTGCTGGAGTCGCAGGCGGAGCTGTTCACCCCCGTCTACGAACGGGCCATGGCGTGGCTCGGTCAGGAAGTGACCGAGCCGGGGCTGATCGTGGACGCGGGCAGCGGTCCCGGTGTGGTCGCCTGCCTGTTCGCCGAGGCGTTCCCCGGGGCCCGGGTGGTCGCCGTCGACGCCACCGCGCCGCTGCTGGAACGTGCCCGCGCCCGGGCCGCCCGCCAGGGCGTCGCCGACCGTTTCGAGACCGTCGCCGGCGAACTGCCCGAGGTGCTGGACGAGTTGGAGTATCCGGCGGACCTGCTGTGGGCCAGCCGCAGCCTGCACCACCTCGGCGACCAGCGGGCCGCGCTCGCCGCGTTCGCCGAACGGCTCGCCCCCGGCGGCACCCTCGCCCTCCTCGAGGGCGGCCTGCCCTCCCGTTTCCTGCCCCGCGACATCGGCATCGGCCGCCCCGGGCTGCAGGCACGGCTGGACGCGCTGGAGGAGGACTGGTTCGCCCGCATGCGCGCAGACCTGCCCGGCTCCGTCGCCGAGACCGAGGACTGGCCCGCCCTGCTGACCGCCGCCGGCCTCAAGCACACCCGCACCCGCACCTTCCTGCTCGACCTGCCCGCCCCCACCCCCGACCGGGCCCGGGCCTACGTCGCCGCACACCTGTCCCGCCTGCGCGACGGCATCGGTGACGCCCTGGACGCCGAGGACCGCGCCACCCTCGACCGGCTCCTCGACCCGTCCGACCCGGCGAGCGTGCACGTACGGCCGGACGTGTTCGTGCTGGGGGCGTACACCGTGCACACGGCGGTCCGCCGGGGGTAGCCCGGACGCATGATGGGGAGCCGGCGCGAAGTGAGGGACTCCCCGGCGATCCCCGGCGTACAGGGGGGCAGGCATGACGGGATCCGTGTCACGCTGGTCGCCCCCGGCCGGGTGGAGACCCCCCTTCCGGGAAAGCTACGGCAGCCTGCCCCGGGGCATCTCCTGACCGCCGGTCGGATCGCCGAGTCGGTCGTCTGGGCGGTCCGGCAGCCGGCCGGGGGCGAGGCCGACAGGGTCGTCGTCCGTCCGATGGGGCGGCCCGACTGACGTGGGCGGTACGTCAGTTGTTCGCGAGGAACTGCTTGGCCAGCTTGTCGCCCAGCGAGACCGCGGCGCTGTGGCTCTCGATGGGGGAGACCTGGGAGTTCTTGAACAGGATGTAGGTCACACCCGAGTCGGTGCCGCCGGTGGCCGGGTCGGGGTCGATGCCGAGCGCCTTGGCGGTGGCGTACGACGCCTCGCCGATGATCTTCGTGGGGCCGGTGTCGCCGACGACGGCGTACTCGACCTTGTTGTTGTAGATGACGGCGACCACGCCGCCGCCCTTGATGCCGGCGCTGGAGTAGTTCCAGATGCTGCTGGTGCTGGGCACGACGACGTACGGCAGGGTCTCCGCCTTCAGCGGCTTGCCGTCGGACTGGTGGAAGGCGGTGTCGTCCTGGTACCAGGGGTCGCGGTTCTCGTTGCAGTTGGTGGTGCGCTGGCCGTCGCAGTCGATGTCCATGTCGGCTTTCCAGAACACCGCGCCGTTCTTGCCGCACACGGGGACCGTGGCCGAGGTTTCGTCGTCGGTCTTGTACTTGCCGTTGGAGATCTGCGAACAGGACGTCACCTTGGCGAGCAGGTCGGCGGCGCTGACCGTGCCCTCCTGTGCGGACTTGGGGGAGGCGGCGGCGGAGGCATGAGCGGGGAGGAGTCCGGCGGCGAGCAGAGCGGTGCCGGAGGCCGCGGCGAGAGTCAGTGTTCGAAGGCGCACGGGAACCCCTTCTGTTAGGAAAGTTTCCTTACCGAGTGTCGTACACCGTGGCGCTTTCGGCATGCCCTCGTCAACCCTCGGCTTGCGAACGGCCGAAACCTGTGCGTATTGCGGTGACTTACCGGGGCGTACAGACTGGACGGGACCGGATATTTCCCTCTTCGTCCGGCACTGTCGGCGGTCCCCGTACCCCGGAGGTGAGGGCTCATGTTCGTACGCGCGGTGTACGCGACCGGAGACCCGGCCCTGCTCGACACGGCCGTCCGGTCAGTGAACAGCGAGGGGCGGGACCTGCTGGAGGAACGTCCCGGATACCGGGGAGCGGGCGTGTTCGCGGACCGGGAACTCGGCAAACTCCTCACGGTGAGCTGGTGGGAGACCGAGGAGGCGCGGCACAACAGCGACGAGGTGATGCGCGAGCGGCGCGCGGCACTGCTGGAGCCGTTCGCGGGCACCGTGTCCGTCGCCAACTACGAGGCGGCGGTGTTCCACCAGGTCATGCACCCGCGACAGGGCGGCGGACTGCGCGTGACGAGGATGGAGTTCGACCCGCGGGACGCGGATCTCGTCGTCGACACCTTCCGGGCCACGGTGGTGCCGCGGACCGAGGCGCTGCCCGGCCTGGCCGGGGTCTCCCTGCTGATCGACCGTGAACGGGGGCGGGCCATGGGCGGCACCCTGTTCGTCGACCGTGCCTCCCTGGCCGCCTCGCGCGCGGCCGTGGCGCCCGTGCGCCACGACGTGTCGGCGAAGGCGCACGTGGACGTCGTCGGCCTGGAGGAGCTCGAGGTGGTGCACGCGGACGTGCGCTTCGAGTGAGCCGGGACGCCCGGTACGTCCGTCACGCCCGAGCGTGCCCGGCCGTGCGCCCCGCGCGGCAGCGGGCAGCACGGCCGGGACCGGCGGAGGGCGGTGTCGCCCTTTCGCCGGTGGTCAGCCCAGGTCGAAGGTGGCGGGGTCGGGGCCCAGGCGCCGGTCCTCGTTGAGGGCGCTGATCGCGGCGAGGTCCTCGTCGTCCAGGCTGAAGTCGAAGACCTCGATGTTCTCCTTGATCCGGGACGGCGTCACGGACTTCGGGATCACGATGTTGCCGAGCTGGAGGTGCCAGCGCAGCACGACCTGGGCCGGGGTGCGGTGGTGCTTCTGCGCGATCGCGACGATCGCCGGCACCTCCAGCAGGCCCTTGCCCTGGCCGAGCGGCGACCAGGCCTCGGTGGCGATGCCCTGCTCGGCGTGCAGCTCGCGCGCCTCGCGCTGCTGCAGGTGCGGGTGCAGCTCGATCTGGTTGACCGCCGGGATGACCGAGGTCTCCGAGATCAGCTGCCGCAGGTGCTCGGGAAGGAAGTTGGAGACGCCGATGGCGCGGACACGGCCGTCGGCGTGCAGCTTCTCGAACGCCTTGTAGGTGTCGGTGTACGTGCCCCGGGACGGCAGCGGCCAGTGGATCAGGTACAGGTCGACGTAGTCGAGACCCAGCTTCTCCAGTGACGCGTCGAACGCGCGCAGCGTGGAGTCGTACCCCTGGTCGCTGTTCCAGAGCTTGGTGGTGACGAAGATGTCCTCGCGGGGCAGGCCGGAGGCGGCGATGGCCTTGCCGGTGCCCTCTTCGTTGCCGTAGATCGCAGCGGTGTCGATGCTGCGGTACCCGGCCTCCAGCGCCGTGGCGACGGCCCGCTCGGCCTCGTCGTCCGGCACCTGCCAGACGCCGAAGCCCAGCTGGGGCATCTGGACGCCGTTGTTGAGGATGATCGGGGGGACCTTGCTGCTCACGAGCCTCTTGATCCTTCGGTTGTCGACAGGTGGTACTCGTATCGTCAACGATCACGGGCCGCTGTGCATTCCTGACCACGCGATCCGCTTGCAGTTCCGTGAACCTGGTACGTGCCGGGTACACCGGATGAGAAGGTCTGGTGAAGCCCTGGTTGTCAGCCCGTGGAGGCCGTACCGGAGGCGCCACCGGCGGCGCCCGCCGACGTCCTCGGGCCAGTGAGAGCCGACGAGACGTCAGGTCTGGTAGAGCGCGTCGACCTCGTTGGCGTACGCCTTCTCGATCGCCTTCCGCTTCAGCTTCAGCGACGGCGTCAGCAGCCCGTGTTCCTCGGTGAACGGCTGGGCCAGGATGCGGAAGGTACGGATCGACTCGGCCTGCGAGACGAGGGTGTTGGCGGCGACCACAGCCCGCCGTACCTCCGTCTCCAGGTCCGGGTCCCGGACCAGCTCGGCCGGGGCCAGCCTGGGCTTGCCGCGCATCTGCAGCCAGTGTTCGACCGCCTCCTGGTCCAGGGTGACCAGGGCGGCGATGTAGGGGCGGTCGTTGCCGACCACGATGCACTGGTTGACCAGCGGATGTTCGCGGACCCGCTCCTCCAGCACGCCCGGGGAGACGCTCTTGCCGCCGGAGGTCACCAGGATCTCCTTCTTGCGGCCGGTGATAGTCAGATAGCCGTCCTCGTCGAGGGAGCCGAGGTCGCCGGTGGCGAGCCAGCCGTCGTGCAGGGTCTGGTCGGTGGCCTTGGGGTTGTTGAGGTAGCCCTGGAAGACGTTGCCGCCGCGCAGCCAGATCTCCCCGTCGTCGGCGATGTGCACGGTCACGCCCGGGATGGCCTGGCCCACCGTGCCGTAGCGGGTGCGCTCGGGCGGGTTCGCGGTCGCCGCGGCCGTCGACTCGGTCAGGCCGTAGCCCTCGTAGATCTGCACACCGGCGCCCGCGAAGAACAGTCCCAGCCGGCGGTCCATAGCCGATCCACCGGACATTGCATTCCGTATACGGCCGCCCATAGCCGCCCGGACTTTTGCATACACGAGCTTGTCGAACAGCTGGTGCTGCATCCGCAGCCCCGCCGACGGGCCCGGCCCGATGCCCCACGCCTTCGCCTCCACCGCCTCCGCGTACTTCACGGCGATGTCGACGGCCTTCTCGAACGGCCCGGCCTTGCCCTCCTTCTCGGCCTTGCGGCGGGCGGCGTTGAACACCTTCTCGAAGATGTACGGTACCGCGAGGATGAACGTCGGCCGGAACGCGGCCAGGTCGGGCAGCAGCGCGGCGGCGTGCAACTGCGGCTGGTGCCCGAAACGGACCCGGCCGCGGATCGCGGCGACCTCCACCATCCGCCCGAAGACGTGCGCCAGCGGCAGGAACAGCAGCGTGGACGCCTCGTCGCCCTTCTTGGAGTGGAACACCGGCTCCCACCGCTGGATCACGGTGTCCGCCTCGAACATGAAGTTGCCGTGGGAGATCACACAGCCCTTGGGGCGGCCGGTGGTGCCGGAGGTGTAGATGACGGTGGCCACCGAGTCCGGGGTCACCGCCTGCCGGTGCCGGTGCACCACCTCGTCGTCCAGGTGCGACCCCGCGTCGTACAGCTCCTGCACGCAGCCGGCGTCCAGCTGCCACAGCTGGCGCAGCTGCGGCAGCCGGTCGATGACGGTGGCGATGGTCATCGCGTGGTCCTCGTGCTCCACGATCGCCGCGGTCACCTCGGCGTCGTAGAGCATCCAGAAGCACTGCTCGGCCGAGGAGGTGGGGTAGACGGGCACCACCTGCGCGCCGATGGTCCACAGGGCGAAGTCGAAGAGGGTCCACTCGTAGCGGGTGCGGGACATGATCGCGACCCGGTCGCCGAACCGGACGCCGCGGGCGAGGAGGCCCTTGGCGAGGGCCATGACCTCGTCGCGGAACTCGGCGGAGGTGACGTCCCGCCACTGTCCGTCGGGGTCCTTGCGGCCGAGAGCGATGTGCAGCGGGTCGGTCAGGGCATGGTCGAAGACGACGTCTGCCAGACCGCCCGCCGGCGGCGCCGACGCCAGCGGAGGGTTGGTGAACTCGCGCAACCTCGCTCCCCGTGTCTCGCGCCTCAGTGACGTTGGTCCACGCACCGCACAGCGCGGTGAAAGCTACCCCACCCGGTCGGTATGCGGGAGGGGTACGGAAACCGAGCAAACCTCACGTTCCACCTGGACGAGGGTCGCGAAATGCCCGCACATGGGGAAGGGCCGGACACGATACTGACGGGTCAGTAAGTTTCGGTCCCGTAATCTCCACCGAATCTGTACGCGCCGATTACGGCGCCCCACGCGCGCGCGGCGGCCCGGGAGCCCCGCTCGACACCGCCCAGGGCGCGCAGGGCTCCGTCGCCGGCCTGGCCCGCCACGACGCCCTTCCTGCGCCGGGTCAAGCAGCTCACGCACCGCTCGGCGCGCTCGCAGGCACCGGGGAGGACATTCCGGCGACCGGGTCCGGCCGGGTCAGCCGCCGCTGCGGCGCAGCCGCTCGCCGCCCGCCAGAACCGCCGCCGCCAGCGCGTTCGCGGCGCTCTCGGACGGCCCGCGGCGGCGGCCGTGGACGAGAACGAAGTCGACCCTGCCCAGATCCGGCAGGCCCGCACGGTCGGGCAGCCGGAACAGGCCCGGCGGGATCAGCCGCCGGGAATGGGCCATCACGCCGAGGCCGGCGCGGGCCGCCGCGATCAGCCCGTTGAGGCTGCCGCTCGTACACACGATCCGCCACGGACGGCCCTGCCGCTCCAGTACCTCCAGCGCCCGGGCCCGGGTGATGCCCGGCGGCGGATACACGATCAGCGGAACCGGCCGGTCGGGCTCCAGGCGCAGCCGCTCGGCGCCGATCCACACCAGGTCGTCGCTCCAGACCAGCTCACCGCGCGGATCCTCCGGACGCCGCTTGGCCAGCACCAAATCGAGCTTCCCGGCGGCCAGCTGCTCGTGCAGGGTTCCCGACAGCTCCACCGTCAGCTCCAGATCGACCTCCGGATGGTCGTAGCGGAAGCCCTCCAGGATCTCCGGCAGCCGGGTCACCACGAAGTCCTCCGAGGCGCCGAAACGCAGCCGGCCACGCACGCGCGTGCCCGTGAAGAACGCCGTGGCCTGCTCGTGCACCTCCAGGATCCGGCGGGCGAACCCCAGCATCACCTCCCCGTCCTCGGTCAGCTCCACCGAGTGGGTGTCGCGGGCGAACAGCTGCCGGCCGGCCGCGTCCTCCAGCCGGCGCACATGCTGGCTGACCGTGGACTGGCGCAGCCCCAGCCGCCGGGCCGCCTGCGTGAAGTTCAGCGTCTGGGCGACCGCCAGGAAGGTGCGCAACTGCGTCGGGTCGTACACGCCCCCCGAGCCTAGCGCAGTCATCGCACTGTGTGATGACAGTGAGAGCGGTATGCGGGATTCCCGATCAGCCGCCCGAGGAGGACGATGGACAGGGGCCCTACGGCCCCGGGAACGCCCGTCACCCACCGCAATCGGAGCACTGTGAAACGCCTGCGCCGGCCGAGTCGGATGCCGATCGACCCGTACATCCTGCTGCTGCTCGGGACGGTCGGTCTCGCCGCGCTCCTCCCCGCCCGGGGCACCGCCGCCGACGTCACCTCCGGCGCCTCCACGGCTGCGATCGCCTTCCTCTTCTTCCTCTACGGCGCCCGCCTGTCCACCCGCGAGGCACTCGACGGACTCAGGCACTGGCGACTCCACGTCACCGTCCTGATCTGCACCTTCGTCGTCTTCCCGGTGTTCGGGCTCGCCGCGCGCGGGCTGGTCCCGGTCCTGCTGACCCAGCCCCTCTACCAGGGCCTGCTCTTCCTGACGCTGGTGCCCTCCACGATCCAGTCGTCCATCGCCTTCACCTCGATCGCCCGGGGCAACGTGCCCGCCGCGATCTGCGCCGGGTCCTTCTCCTCCCTCGCCGGCATCGTCCTCACCCCGCTGCTCGCGGCGGGACTGCTCGGGGGCGACGGGGTCGGGTTCTCCACCGACTCGCTGCTGAAGATCGTGCTCCAGCTGCTGGTGCCGTTCCTCGCGGGGCAGCTGCTGCGGCGCTGGATCGGCGGCTTCGTCACCCGGCACAAGAAGATCCTCGGGCTCGTCGACCGCGGCTCCATCCTGCTGGTCGTCTACAACGCCTTCAGCGAGGGCATGAACCAGGGCATCTGGCACCAGGTCAGCCCCGTCCGACTGGCCGGCCTGCTTGGCGTCGAGGCCGTCCTGCTGGCCGTGATGCTGCTCCTGACCTGGTACGGCGCCCGGGCCCTCGGCTTCCGCCGGGAGGACCGGATCGCCATCCAGTTCGCCGGGTCGAAGAAATCCCTCGCCTCCGGACTGCCCATGGCGAGCGTCCTCTTCGGCAGCCACGCCTCCTTGGCCGTCCTGCCGCTGATGCTCTTCCACCAGATGCAGCTGATGGTGTGCGCGGTCATCGCCAAGCGGCGCGCCCACGATCCCGAGGCGACCGCGGACGCGGCCGAGGGGTCAGCCGTGCACCCGGTCGAGGGGCAGCCAGAGGACCGTGTCCTGCGGTGACCGCAGGACGTCCGGGTCGGTCAGCTCTTCGTCGGTGAGCGCCCTGTCCCAGAGGCGCACCTCGTCCAGCGCGCCGGTGAAGAAAGCGCGGCTGTCCATGCGCTGACCGAGGTGGACGCCGAAGGGGGAGTTGCGGCTGACGGAACCCGGTACATCGGCGGCGGCAGACTGCATACCGTCGACGGACAACGACAGCCGGCCGCCGCCGCGGCGGAGTACGGCGTGGTGCCAGTGGCCGTCGTTGTATGCGATATCCGTGCGAACGTATGCAGTCTGCGGTGGACTGGCGGCATTCCGCACGGTGATCAACGCCTGTAGACGGTTGCTCGCCGGCTCCCCGCGCAGCCACATCTGTGGCTGGCTGGTGCCGACCCCGCCCATCCACAGCAGCGGCTGCTCCCCGGCTGTCGCCGTGTACCGGAACCGGAGCGACGCCGTGAAGTCCTTCGTGCCCAGGGGGAGGGCGGCGCGGTACGGCAGGCGTACGGCGTCGCCCGTGCCGTCGAACTCCAGCGCGTTCCCGGAGACTCCGTCCGTCTCCTCCGGGTCGCCGAGCACCGCGGCGGGGCGGGCGTGCGGGGCGAGGTCGGCGGTGACCGGGTCGGGGCCGCGGCGCGGGGCGAGCCAGTCCTCGGTGAAGCGGGCGAAGCGGATCTCGTCGCGGGCGTCCACCGCGCCCCCCTCGTACATGAGGCCGACCGTGCCGGAGCCGACGCGCACCAGGTCGGAGTAGCCGGACCAGTCCGTGGTGACGACCGTGCCGCGGTCGACGCTGTCCCAGGTCCTGCCGCCGTCGTAGGAGGAACGGATCATCATGGTGCGCCGCCGGTCGGGGTCGCCGGGGCAGGCGAGCAGAAGACGGTCGCCCAGGCGCAGCAGCGAGCCCTGCACCTGCGGGGTGTACAGGTCGGGCTGGTCGCGGAACGGCGCGGTGAAGCTGGTGCCGCCGTCGCGGCTTACGGCCTGGGTGCGGTGGCCGAGGTCGGTACCGTCCTGCTCCCGACCGCTGACCAGGACCGAACCGTCGCCGCGCTCGGCCAGGGTCAGTTCGGAGGGCTTCTGCCGGAAAGTGCCGTCGGCGGCGACGGGCCAGCTGTCGGTGGCGCCGATCCGCCAGTGGCCGCCGTGGTCGTCGCTGACGATCAGGGCCGCGCGGTTGGTGGTGACCCTGCTGCCGTTCCACGTCTCGGCGTTGACCCCGAAGACCAGGCGCCCCGCGTACCGGCCGCGGGTGAGCTGGATGCCGTGCACGGGCCCGGTGGCGTACCAGGAGTTCCAGTCGGCGGGCAGGATCTCGGGACTCAGGTCGCGCGGCTCCGACCAGGTTCGGCCGTCGTCGTCGCTGTACTGCAGATGCGGGGTGCGGTCGCAGGGGACCGAGCAACTGGCGCTGTCGGTACGGCCCGTGTTGTAGGTCTCGGCGAGCCAGACGCGACCGGTGGCGCGGTCCACGACCGGTGCCGGGTTGCCGTGCGTGTCGCCGGCGCCCTCGTTGACCACCTGTAACGGCCCCCAGGTGCGGCCGCCGTCGGTGGAGCGTTTGAGCACGATGTCGATGTCGGCCGCGTCCCCGCAGTTGAGGACCCGGCCCTCGGCGAACGCCAGCAGTGTGCCGTCGACCGTTCTGACGACCGCCGGAATACGGAAGCACGCGTAGCCGGGGTCCTGGGTGGCCTTGAACAGCACCTGTTGCTCGAACGCCGGTGCGGTGCCGCCCGCCGGTCGGGCGTGGGCCGGGTGGGCGGGGACGAGCGGTGCGAGCAGGCCGGTCGCGGTGACGGCGGCGGCGAGTGCGGATCTGAGCCGGGCGCGAAGAGATGACGGCACGATGTGACCTGCCCTTCGTCAGCCGGACATCTGGACATCCCGACATCCCACGTCCGATGTCCGTCCCATCGACGGTAGTTGGGGGTGGCGCACGTCACAAGAAGCGTGCAGGCGGTTATGGGCGCAGGACGACCTTGCCGAGGTTGGCCCGGGATGTGATCACCGCGTGAGCAGCCGCCGCGTCTTCCAGGGCGAACTCCCCGTGCACGGCCGGTTTTACGGTGCCCTCGGCGAACAGGCGCCACAGGTCCTGCCGCCACTGCTCGTACAGGTCCGGCCGGCCGCGGGCGATCAGCGCCATCTGGAAGCCGATCACAGATTTGGCCCCGACCAGCAGGTCGTACGCCTGGACCGTGCCGCCGCCGGAACTGTAGGCGACCAGGCGGCCGTGCGGGGCGAGCGCGGCGAGGGCGGAGGTGAGCAGGTCGCCGCCGACGGCATCCAGTACACAGTCGACCGGATCACCCCAACTGTCGTCGTCATACTGCATACAGTCGTCCGCACCGAGTGAGCGGACGAAGTCCGCCTTCGCCCGACCGGCCAGGGTCTCCGCCTTCGTCGGACCCGATACGGCCCCCAGCACCCGTCCCGCACCCCGCGCCCGCGCCAGCTGTACGGCGAGATGCCCGACGCCGCTCGCAGCCGCCGTGACGAGGACCGACTCTCCCGGAGCGAGCCGCGCTGCCTCCAGCGCGCCCAGCGCCACGAGACCACTGCGCACCAGCGCGACCGCGGTCACGGCGTCGGCGTCGTCCGGTATCGGTGAGGTCATGGCCTCGTGCAGCAGGGCGAACTCCGCGTACCCGTGCCCGAAGCACAGCCCGGTCACCCGGTCGCCGACGCGGAAGCGGGTGGCGCCTTCGCCGGCCGCGACCACCTCGCCCGCGACCTCGCCCCCCAGTTGCACCGGCTCTGCGGCCTCGGCCACCTTGCGGACCATCGGCAGGGTGACACCGACGGCCGCGCAGCGCACCAGCAGCTCCCCGGGGCCCGGTTCCGGAACGGGGGCCTCCTCCACGAACAGGGGTCCGCCGGTGGATTCGTACCGGACGCGACGCATGGCAACCTCCAGAGACCGGGCGAGCCGGCGCGATAATCATTGGGAACACCCATGAAGTCGTTGGGGACCCCAACGATAAGGGGAATTCGTTGGGGAGTCCAATGATTGTTCGGATAGGCTGCCGTCATGGCCGATGCACCCCTGCCCGCGATCCGCTCTCTGCCCAGCTGGCTCCTGGGGCGAGCTGCCGCGCGGGGCCGCGCCCTGGTCGCCGACGCCCTCGCCGCCGAAGGGCTGAAAATGTGGCACCACGTCGTCCTCTCCGCCGTCCGTGACCTCGCCCCGGTGGCCCAGGCCGAGCTGGGGCGCAGCGTGAGCCTCGACCCCAAGGACGTCGTCGGCATCCTCAACGACCTCCAGTCCGCCGGCCTGGTCGACCGCGCCCCCGACCCCCGCGACCGGCGCAAGAACGCTGTCTCCCTCACCGAAGACGGCGCCCGTCTCCTCGTACGCTGCGAAAAGGCCGCCCGGCAGGCCAACGACGAACTGCTCGCCCCGCTGTCGGCCGCCGAACGCGACCAGTTCATGGGTCTGCTGCTCCGGATTTCCGGCACGGAGGGCTGACGGAGCTGCGCGTTGGCCGACCGGCCGAACACGCTCGAAAAGCGCACCGGTCAGTTGTGGATGGCCGGCTCCTGGAGGGTGATCCGGTCCTCGCCCGCGTACACGTTCATCGAGCTGCCCCGAAGGAAGCCCACCAGGGTCAGACCGGTCTCCGCGGCCAGGTCCACGGCGAGCGACGAGGGCGCCGACACGGCCGCGAGCATCGGGATGCCCGCCATGACCGCCTTCTGGGCCAGCTCGAAGGAGGCCCGGCCGGAGACCATGAGGATCGTCCGGGACAGCGGCAGTCCGTCGTTCTGCAGCGCCCGTCCGACCAGCTTGTCGACCGCGTTGTGCCGGCCCACGTCCTCGCGGGTGTCCAGCAGTTCTCCTTCCGCACTGAACAGGGCGGCCGCGTGCAGGCCCCCGGTCCGGTCGAACACTCGCTGTGCCGACCGCAGCCGGTCGGGAAAGCTTGCCAGCAGCTCGGGGGTGACCCGGAGCGGGGGAGTGTCGGCGATCGGCCAGCGCGCGGTCGTACGAACGGCGTCCAGGCTCGCCTTGCCGCACAGTCCGCACGAAGAGGAGGTGTAGACGTTCCGCTCCAGACTGAAGTCCGGGAGTGTGACACCGGGCGCGGTCTTCACGTCGACGACGTTGTAGGTGTTCGAACCGTCTACGGTCGCCCCGGCACAGTAGACAATATTCTGCAGATCGGATGCCGCAGCCAGCACACCTTCGCTCACCAGGAAACCGGCGGCCAGCGCGAAGTCGTCGCCGGGGGTGCGCATGGTGATCGCGAGCGGCTTGCCGTTCAGCCGGATCTCCAGGGGTTCCTCGGCGACGAGCGTGTCCGGCCGGGTGGAGACCGCGCCGTCCCGGATGCGGAGCACCTTGCGTCGTTCCGTGACTCGTCCCATGTTCTGATCAGCCCCGGTTCTGTATGTACTGGTAGCGGAAACGGCCCTTGCTGCAGAGGTTGCCGTGGGTCACCGGGTTGTCGTGCGGCCGAGGTGACCTCCACGATCTCATTGTCCTGCACATGGGGAGTCAGGTGCAGCCTGGTCTGCGCGTACTGCGGAGCAGACCGGATGGTGACGCGGTGGATGCGTGCACGTCCGACAGTCTGAGGAGAGCCGACAATCCCGGCGCCCGATTCCTGTGGGTTCACCTGCCCTCGTACCCGTGAGTCACTGATCAGACTGTGGATCCCGCTACCCACGGCACGAGGGGATCCCCGTCATGAACGGCTCACGCATCGCCGCCATCGGTCACTACCAGCCCGCCAGGGTGCTCACCAACGACGAGCTGGCAGACATGGTCGACACCAGTGACGAGTGGATCCGCACCCGGGTGGGCATCAGGACCCGGCATATCGCCGGCCCTGACGAACCCGTCGACGAACTGGCCGCGCACGCCGCCGCCAAGGCCCTCGCCGCGGCCGGCCTCTCTCCGGGCGACATCGACCTGGTCCTCGTGGCCACCTCCACCGCGATCGACCGCTCCCCGAACACCGCCGCCCGGGTCGCGGCCCGGCTCGGCATCCCGCAGCCCGCCGCCATGGACGTCAACGTGGTGTGCGCCGGCTTCACCCATGCGCTGGCCACCGCCGACCACACGCTCCGGGCCGGCGCGGCCACCCGTGCCCTGGTCGTCGGCGCCGACAAGATGTCCGACGTCGCCGACTGGACCGACCGCTCCACCTGCGTCCTCGTCGGCGACGGCGCCGGGGCCGCTGTACTGACGGCATGCGCGCCGGGGGAGGAGCCCGGGGTCGGACCGGTGCTGTGGGGGTCGGTGCCGGAGATGGGGCACGCCGTGCGGATCGAGGGGACACCGCCGCGGTTCGCGCAGGAGGGGCAGAGCGTCTACCGCTGGGCCACCACCCAATTGCCTGCCATCGCCCGCAAGGCCTGTGAGAGGGCGGGCGTGGCACCCGGGGACCTCGCCGGGGTCGTCCTCCACCAGGCCAACCTGCGGATCATCGAACCGCTGGCCGAGAAGCTCGGCGCCGTCAACGCGGTGATCGCCCGCGATGTCACCGAATCCGGCAACACCTCGGCCGCCAGTATTCCGCTCGCCTTCTCCAAGCTGGTCGAGCGAGGAGCGCTCAGCACCGGCGATCCGGTGCTGCTGTTCGGCTTCGGCGGCAATCTGTCGTACGCCGGGCAGGTCGTACGCTGCCCCTGAGTCCAGGATTCTGTGCACCGTCTCCTGAATACGGTGCACGTAGATTGTAGACAAAAGACAATCGATACTGAGCGTCCAGCGCCCGCGCGCCCGGACCTGCCCAGGAGGGGGACCGCGATGTTGTCGACCGGACTGCCGCAGGGGGCGGTGCCCAAGCTGGAACGCCCAGGGCCGCTGCGTGAACGCGTGTACGAGGCGCTGCTGGAACTCATCACCACCCGCGCCCTGCAGCCCGGTCAGCACCTCGTGGAGAGCGAACTCGCCGGGCACCTCGGCGTCTCACGTCAGCCCGTGCGCGAGGCGCTGCAGCGGCTCAACACCGAGGGCTGGGTCGATCTGCGGCCCGCGCAGGGAGCGTTCGTGCACGAGCCGACCGAGGGGGAGGCCGACCAGCTGCTCACGGTCCGCACCCTGCTGGAGGCGGAGGCGGCCCGGCTGGCCGCCCTGAACGCCGACGAGGCGGGTGTCGACGCGCTCCGCCTGATCGTGGAGCAGGGCCGGCTGGCCGTCGCCGCCGACGACGTCAACCGGGCCGTGGCGCTGAACGCCGCCTTCCACGCCAAGATCATGGAGTTGGCCGGGAACGCCGTTCTTTCCGAACTCGCCGCCCAGGTCGACCGCCGGGTCCGCTGGTACTACACGCCGGTGGCCCGCCTCCGCGGTGGCACCTCCTGGTCGGAGCACTCCGACCTCATGCTGGCCATTCGCGCTCACGACGCGGACCTGGCCACCCGGCTCATGCGGGAACACACCGAGCGCACGCGCCACTCGTACCACCACCGCAAGGAGTCCTGACCGACGGCGGTCCGGCCTGGGAGCCCGTCTTTCACCTACCGTACGCAGGATCTTGCGGACTGTATACCGTCGGCAATCCGCCGCTCCGCACCCGTCCCGCGGACGGATACGCAGGTGAAACGCACTCCGAAACCTTGGTATTGTTGTCCATGTCGCCGCGGGGAACACACCCAACAAGGCGGCAGACACCTAGTCCGGGTGGCGGAATGGCAGACGCGCTAGCTTGAGGTGCTAGTGCCCTTTATCGGGCGTGGGGGTTCAAGTCCCCCCTCGGACACCGACAGGAACCCCATGGCTGCGGCCATGGGGTTCCTTCGTTGCCGCAGCAGCAAGCCCCCGGCGAAAAAACCGGTACTCCACCGGCTGATCGTTTCCCTAGACTCGCCACGCACCGCGCGCCGTGCCCGCACCAGGGCGGCGCGCTTCGTGAGCCGTGATGATCGAGGGGAGCCGGGCCGTGCGTGACCGTACCGCCGTCGTCGTTCCCCCTGCGCGGACCGAGGTGATCCTGGTGTCCTCGTCCGTCCGGTGCCCGCTGCGCGGCCGGTACCGGATGCCCGTGACGCCCCGCTGACACCCCAGCCGTCCGCCCGGCACCCGTCCGGCCGCCGCCGTACCGTCCGCTCCTTCCGGCACACGGGGAATCGCGCCGCCCTTTTCCAGGACCACTTCCCGAAAGGCACCGGGCCGTGCGCACCCACATCGACACCCTTGCCGCCGTCCGCAACCTCGGCATCCTCGCCCACGTCGACGCCGGCAAGACCACCGTCACCGAGCGGATCCTGTATGCGACGGGCACCACCCACAAGCGGGGCGAGGTGCACGACGGCACCACCGTCACCGACTTCGACCCGCAGGAACGCGACCGTGGCATCACCATCTTCGCCGCCGCCGTCAGCTGCGCCTGGGACGGCCACCGCATCAACCTCATCGACACCCCCGGCCACGTCGACTTCGCCGACGAAGTCGAGCGGTCGCTGCGGGTCCTGGACGGGGCGGTCGCGGTGTTCGACGCCGTCGCCGGCGTCGAACCGCAGAGCGAGTCGGTGTGGCGGCAGGCCGACCGGCACGGCGTCCCGAGGATCGCGTTCGTCAACAAGCTGGACCGTGCGGGCGCCGACCTCGACCGGGCCGTCGGCTCCATCCGGGACCGGCTGCACCCCGCGCCGCTGGTCGTCCAGCTGCCGATCGGCGCCGAGGACGGTTTCACCGGCGTCGTGGACCTGGTGCGGATGCGGTCCCTGGTGTGGCGCGACGGCGAGACCACGGCCAGGGAAGGGGCGGTGCCCGAGGGGCTGCGGGAGGAGGCGGTACGGCGACGGCGCGCGCTCGAGGAGGCGGTCGCGGAACGGCATCCGGCCGCGCTGGAGGAGTTCTGCGACCGCGAGACGCTCTCCGCCGCGACCCTCACCGCTGCCCTGCGCGACCTCACCCGCACCGGTGACGGCGTGGTCGTGCTGTGCGGCTCCGCCTACCGCAACCGCGGGATCGAACCGCTGCTGGACGCGGTGGTGGCCTATCTGCCGTCGCCGCTGGACGTACCCGCCGTACGCGGTGTCGGCGCGGACGCCGGGCAGCGGCGCGCCGCCGACCCCGAAGTTCCGTTCGCGGGGCTGGTGTTCAAGGTGAACGCGAGCGCCACGGGTCGGCTGGCCTTCGTGCGGGTCTACTCCGGCACCGTCGAGAAGGGGGACACCGTGCGGGACCCGGGCAGCGGGCGCACCGAGCGGGTGGCGCGGATCCTGCGGGTCATGGCGGACCGGCACGTCCAGCTGGACCGGGCGGTCGCCGGTGACATCGTCGCGCTTGCGGGCGTGAAGTCGGCCCGGGTCGGTGCCACGCTGTGCGACCCCGGGGCCCCGTTGCTGCTGGAACCGCCGGTGGCAGCCGAGCCCGTGGTGTCCGTGGCGGTCGAGGCGCGGCGCAGCACGGACACCGGGCGGCTCGCGGCGGCGCTCGCCCGGCTCGCCGAGGAGGACCCCTCGCTGGTGGTGCGCACCGACGCGGAGACCGGGCAGACCGTGCTGTCCGGGATGGGCGAACTCCACCTGGAGGTCGCGGTGGAGAAGATCCGCCGCGACGGCGGGCCGGAGGTCACGGTGGGCCGTCCCAGGGTGGCGTACCGGGAGACCGTCGTCGGCGGCGTCGGCGGGTTCGTGTTCCGGCACGTCAAACAGGACGGCGGCGCGGGGCAGTTCGCGCATGTCGTCCTGGACGTGGAGCCGCTCGGACCCGAAGTGGGCTTCACCGGTTTCGTGTTCCGGTCCGCCGTGGTCGGCGGGCGGGTACCGCAGGAGTACGTGCGCGCGGTGGAGGCCGGCTGCCGGGATGCGCTCGCCGAGGGACCGCTCGGCGGGCACCCGGTGACCGGGCTGCGCGTCACGCTCACCGACGGCTCCACCCATGTGAAGGATTCCTCCGACACGGCCTTCCGCACGGCCGGCCGGCTCGGTCTCCGCGAGGCCCTGCGGGCGTGCACGACCGCGCTGCTCGAACCGGTCGCCGAGGTCACGGTGACCGTGCCGGAGGACGCGGTCGGCGGGGTGCTCGGGGACCTGGCCGCCCGCCGGGGCCGGGTCGGCGGCTCGCAGACCCGAGGCGGTGCGGCCGTACTGACCGCGACCGTGCCGCTGGCCGAACTGTTCGGCTACGCCACCCGGTTGCGCAGCCGCACGCAGGGCCGGGGCACGTTCACCACCCGGCCCGCCGGTTACGCGCCCGCACCGGTCCGGTAAGGGGTACGGTCCCCGGTGCCGGCCCGCATCACGAGTCGTCGTTGGCTCGATGGTGCGGGCCGGCGCCGTGCCGAAGGCCGCAGCACGCTGATCATCGGCGCCACGTTCTCGCCCTTCAGCCACTTCAACCCCCTCCTCACCGGGCCCTCGGTCCGTGGCGGGTGCGGGTGCGGGTGCGGGTGCGGGTGCTGGGCTGCGGCCGTGCGGGGGCGCCGTTCCGGGGTCGGGCGGACAGCTCCCACCCGATCCCGGCTCCCACCCGATCCCGGCTCCCACCCCATCCCAGCTCCCACTCCACTCCCGATCCCTCGCCGAATCCACTCCCCCCGCCCAATCCCTTGACGAGCGCCCCCGCGACGGATTAACTCACGTCCTAAATTAAGTCATGAGTGCAATCCCTGAAGGGACACCGGGAGCCATGCGCAGGATCCGAGCCGCGGCCGTAGGCGCCGTCACCCTGTCTCTCGCCCTTGCGGCCACGGCCTGCGGAGGCGGATCGTCCACCGGCGGCGGGTCCGACGACTCGCCGAAGACGCTGACGTACTGGGCCACCAACCAGGGCGCCAGCGTCGCCGTGGACAAGAAGGTTCTCCAGCCCGAGCTCGACAAGTTCGAGAAGCAGACCGGCATCAAGGTGAAACTGGAGGTCGTGCCCTGGTCGGACCTGCTCAACCGGATCCTCACCGCGACCACCTCGGGCCAGGGCCCGGACGTGCTGAACATCGGCAACACCTGGAGCGCCTCGCTGCAGGCGACCGGCGCGCTGCTGCCGTGGGACGAGCAGAACTTCGCCAAGATAGGCGGCCGGGACCGCTTCGTGGAGTCCGCGCTCGGCTCGACGGGCGCGCAGGGCAAGGACCCGGCGGCGGTGCCGCTGTACTCGATGGCGTACGCGCTCTACTACAACAAGAAGATCTTCGCCGACGCCGGGATCAGCAAACCGCCCGCCACCTGGGACGAGCTGATCGCCGACGGCAAGAAGATCAAGGCCCGGGGCAAGTCGGTGCTCGGCGCCGAGGGTGCGAACCTCTCGGAGAACATCCACCACGTCTTCGTCTTCGCCAAGCAGCACGGCGCCGACTTCTTCACCGCCGACGGCAAGCCCGACTTCACCGATCCCAAGGTCGTCGAGGCGGTGAAGAGTTACGTCGATCTGATGGCCAAGGACAAGGTCATTCCGGCCGGCGACGCCGAGTACGCGCAGAACCAGTCCGTCAGCGACTTCGCCAAGGGCAAGCAGGCGATGCTGCTGTGGCAGTCGGCCGCCGCCAACCTCAAGTCCCAGGGCATGAGCGAGGACGCGTACGGCATCGCCCCCGTACCGGTCCGCTCCGGCACTCCCGGCCAGGGCACCCAGGTCAACTCGATGGTCGCCGGCATCAACATCGCCGTCTTCCGGAACACCCACAACCTCGACGGCGCAACGAAGTTCGTGAAGTTCATGACCTCCGACGCCGAGCAGAGGGTCCTCAACACGGCCTACAGCACCGTCCCGCCGGTCAGGTCCGCGCAAGCCGACCCGGCCTTCGGCGCCCCCGACACCGCGGTGCTGAAGAACACCCTCGCCACGAGCGCGGCCGCGCTGCCGCAGGTGCCGTCCGAGTCGCAGTTCGAGACGACGGTCGGTACGGCCGTCAAGGAGCTGTTCGCCGACGCCGCCGCCGGACGCGCCGTGACCACCGACTCGGTGAAGGCGAAGCTGGAGAAGGCCCAGCAGCAGATGCCGGCGGCGTGACCACGATGACGACCACCGCACTGAAGGAACCGGTGCGCGAGACGTCCCCCGGCGCGGCGCGCGCACCGCGCCGCCGCGCCGGGCGGATCCGCCGCGTCTCCCTGCCGTACCTGCTGCTTCTGCCCGCGCTGCTCCTCGAACTCCTCGTGCACCTGGTGCCGATGGTGATCGGCATCGTGATGAGCTTCAAGGAGCTCACGCAGTTCTACATCCGCGACTGGAGCACCGCGCCCTGGAGCGGCCTGGACAACTACCGGGTGTCGGTGGACTTCGACGCCCCGGTCGGCAAGGCGCTGCTGCAGTCGTTCGGCGTCACCGTCGGCTTCACCCTGCTGTCGGTCGGCCTGTGCTGGCTGATCGGCACGGCCGCCGCGGTCTTCATGCAGGACACCTTCCGCGGCCGCGGCCTGCTGCGCGCGCTGTTCCTGGTGCCGTACGCGCTGCCCGTGTACGCGGCCGTCATCACCTGGGTGTTCATGTTCCAGCACGACAACGGGCTGGTGAACCACGTGCTGCACGACCAGCTGCACCTCACCGGCGAACCGTCGTTCTGGCTCATCGGCGACAACAGCTTCTACGCCCTGCTGACCGTGTCGGTGTGGAAGGGCTGGCCGTTCGCGTTCCTCATCGTGATGGCCGGACTGCAGAACATCCCCCGGGAGCTGTACGAGGCCGCCGCGCTGGACGGCGCCGGGCTGTGGCAGCAGATCCGCCGCATCACCCTGCCGTCACTGCGCCCGGTCAACCAGGTGCTGGTCCTGGTGCTGTTCCTGTGGACGTTCAACGACTTCAACACGCCGTACGTGCTGTTCGGCAAGGCCGCTCCCGAAGCCGCCGACCTCATCTCCGTGCACATCTACCAATCGTCCTTCGTCACCTGGAACTTCGGCACCGGCTCGGCCATGTCCGTCCTGCTGCTGCTCTTCCTGCTGGTCGTGACGGGCGGATACCTGCTGCTGACCTCACGCGGACGGAGGACCGCCGATGTCTGAGTCGCCCATGGCGCCGCCGCGTTCGTTCCTGTGGTCGCGGCGGGTGTTCCTGACCCTGCTGGCCGCCTTCGTGCTCACCCCGGTGTACGTGATGGTGTCCAGCTCGCTGAAGCCGCTCGCCGACGTCACCGGCCGGTTCCGCTGGCTGCCCAGCGAGCTGACGATCCGCCCGTACATCGACATCTGGTCGACCGTGCCGCTCGCCAAGTACTTCGTGAACTCGCTGATCGTGGCGGGTGCGGCGACCGTCTGCTCGGTGGTCATCGCGGTGTTCGCCGCCTACGCCGTCAGCCGGTACGAGTTCCGCGGCAAGCGCGTCTTCACGGTCACCGTGCTGTCGACGCAGATGCTCCCGGGCATCCTGTTCCTCCTCCCGCTGTTCCTGATCTACGTCAACATCGGCAACGCCACCGGCATCGCCCTGTTCGGCTCCCGCGGCGGGCTGATCCTGACGTACCTCACCTTCTCGCTGCCGTTCTCCATCTGGATGCTGATCGGTTACTTCGACTCGGTGCCGCGCGACCTGGACGAGGCGGCGCTGGTGGACGGCTGCGGCCCGCTCGGCGCCCTGTTCCGGATCGTCGTTCCCGCCGCGGTCCCCGGCATCGTCGCGGTCGCCGTCTACGCGTTCATGACGGCCTGGGGAGAGGTGCTGTTCGCGTCGGTCATGACCAACGACACCACCCGCACCCTCGCCGTCGGCCTCCAGGGCTACTCCACCCTCAACGACGTCTACTGGAACCAGATCATGGCCGCCTCGCTGGTCGTCAGCGTGCCCGTGGTGGCCGGCTTCCTGCTGCTGCAGCGCTATCTCGTCGCGGGTCTGACGGCGGGCGCCGTCAAGTGACCCCCACCCCTCATCCCGAAGGGACTTCCGTGTCCGAACCCATCGACCTCGCCGCCTTCCCCCGCGACTTCCTGTGGGGCACCGCGACAGCGGCGTACCAGATCGAGGGAGCCGTCGCCGAGGACGGCCGTGCGCCCTCGATCTGGGACACCTTCTCCCACACCCCGGGGAAGATCGCGAACGGCGACCACGGCGACGTCGCCTGCGACCACTACCACCGCTGGCGGGAGGACATCGGGCTGATGCGGCAACTCGGCGTCAACGCCTACCGGTTGTCCGTGGCCTGGCCGCGCGTGATCCCCGGCGGGACCGGCCCGGTGAACCCCAAGGGCCTGGCCTTCTACGACGAGTTGGTGGACGCCCTGCTGGAGGCGGGCATCACCCCGTCCGTCACCCTCTACCACTGGGACCTGCCGCAGGTGCTCCAGGACCGCGGCGGTTGGCCGGAGCGGGACACCGCCCTGGCGTTCGCCGAGTACGCCTCCGCCGTCGCCGAACGACTCGGCGACCGGGTCACGCTCTGGGCCACCCTCAACGAGCCTTCCTGCTCGGCCTGGATCGGTCACCTGGAGGGCACGATGGCCCCCGGCTGGACCGACCTCACCGCCGCCGTCCGCGCCTCCTGCCATCTGCTCCTCGGCCACGGCCTCGCCACCCAGGCGATCCGCGCGGCCGCACCGGGCGCGCGGATCGGCATCGTCAACAACCTGTCCACCGTGCACCCGGCCACCGACCGCCCCGAGGACCGGGCGGCGGCCCGCCGGCACGACGGCCATGTCAACCGCTGGTGGCTCGACCCGGTGCACGGCCGCGGCTTCCCCGCCGACATGGTGGAGACCTACGGTGTCGAACTCCCCGTGTCCGAGGCGGACTTGCTGACCATCGCCGCCCCGCTCGACTGGCTCGGCCTGAACTACTACTTCCCGGCGCACGTCACCGACGACCCCGGCGGGCCCGCGCCGTACGCCCGTTCCGTCCGCCGCGAGGGCGTCCCGCGCACCGGCATGGACTGGGAGATCGACGCCTCCGGCCTCGAGACGCTGCTGCTCCGGCTCACCGAGGAGTACGGCGCCCGGCAGATCCACGTCACCGAGAACGGCTCCGCCTTCCCGGACGTGGTCCGCCCCGACGGCAGCGTCGACGACCCCGAGCGCCGCGACTACCTCGAACGCCACCTCGCCGCCTGCGCCTCCGCGGCCCGCAAGGGTGCTCCGCTGGCCGGCTACTTCGCCTGGTCCCTGCTGGACAACTTCGAGTGGGCGTACGGCTACGACAAGCGCTTCGGCCTGGTCCACGTCGACTACCGCACCCAGGTCCGCACCATCAAGGGCAGTGGCCACCGGTACGCGGACATCGTCCGCGTCCACCGGGGCCAGAGCCGCCGGGCCGCCTGAGCCCGGCCCGGACGGCCGGTGGACACGAGCGGGGAGTCCCGTGTCCACCGGCCGGCACACCCGGTATGTCATGCATATGACATCCAGTGAGCAAGTGCACCTCCACCCCACGAGGAGAGCCGCATGCCAACCCGTGTCCGCCGCACCCTGCTCGCCACCCTCGCCGCCACGGCCCTGCTGTCCTCGGGCCCGCTCCTGGCCGCCCCCGCCTCCGCGGCCCCCACGGCCGCCGCCTGGGACACCGACCGGGCAGCCGCCGCCTACCAGGCGAACCCCGCCGCCGTCACCGCCTCCGGCAGCGAGAACGCCGGCACCGCGCCCGGCCTCGCCTTCGACGGCAACGCCTCCACCCGCTGGTCCAGCACCTTCGCCGACGACGCGTGGATCCGCGTCGACCTCGGCTCGGTCATCCGCGTCGACCGCGTCGTCCTCGACTGGGAGGCCGCGTACGGCAAGCGCTACGTCCTGGAGGTCTCGAAGAACGGCACCGACTGGACGCCCTTCTACACCGAGACCGCGGGCACCGGTGGCACGGTCACCGCGCACACCTACCCGCAGGAGATCACCGGCCGCTACGTCCGCCTGCGCGGCCTGGAACGCGCCACGCCCTACGGCTACTCCCTGTGGAACTTCAAGGTCTACGGCGGCGAACCCGCTCCGGCGTCGACGACCCGCACCAACCTCGCGCTGAACCACCCGGCCTACTCCGACTACTACCAGGACGCGGGCCACTCACCGGCGTTCGTCACGGACGGCGGCTGGCCGACGGACCTGAAGGGGGACGCGACGCGCTGGTCGACGGACTGGAATGCGGACCGGTGGGTGTCGGTGGACCTCGGTATGCAGTCGACCGTCGACAGTGTGGACCTGTACTGGGAGGCTGCGTATGCAGTCGACTATCTGCTGCAGGTGTCGGACGACGACCGTACATGGCATACGGTCTACGAACCGCCGTCGACCGAGATCGCGGCCCGCCGCGCGAACATACAGTCGCCCTCCGACGCGACCGGCCTGCACGACACCATCAAGCTGCCCTCACCGGTCACCGGCCGCTACGTCCGTATGCTCGGCAAGGAACGCCGCTCCTTCTACAACCCGGCACCCGCCACCGCCCAGTTCGGCTACTCGCTCTACGAGTTCCAGGTCTGGGGCACCGGCGGCAGCGCGTCGGCCGCCTACCCGGCCCTGCCCGCCGACCAGTCGGGCACCTACCGCACCACCTTCTTCGACGACTTCACCGGCGCCGCGCTCGACCGCTCCAAGTGGCGGGTGGTGCGCACCGGCACGGAGATGGGCCCGGTCAACGGCGAGTCCCAGGCGTACGTCGACTCCCCGGACAACATCCGCACCGAGAACGGTGAGCTGGTCCTCCGGGCGAAGTACTGCAGGGGCTGCACCCGGGCGGGCGGCGGCACCTACGACTTCACCTCGGGCCGCATCGACACCGGCACCCACTTCGACTTCACCTACGGCAAGGTCAGCGCCCGGATGAAACTGCCCGTCGGCGACGGATTCTGGCCGGCCTTCTGGCTGCTCGGCAGCAACGTGGACGACCCGTCCGTCTCCTGGCCGGCCTCCGGCGAGACCGACATCATGGAGAACATCGGCTATCCCGACTGGACCGGCACGGCCCTGCACGGCCCCGGCTACTCGGCCGACGGCAACATCGGGGCCCGCCAGACGTATCCGGGCGGCGGCAGGGCCGACCAGTGGCACACCTACGCGGTCGAATGGACCCCGACGGCCCTGCGCTTCCACGTCGACGACCGCCTGGTCCAGGAGACCACCCGCAACAAGCTGGAGTCCACCCGCGGCCAATGGGTCTACGACCACGACCAGTACGTCATCCTCAACCTCGCCCTCGGCGGCGCCTACCCGGCCGGCTGGAACAAGGTCACCACCCCCTACTGGGGCCTGCCGCAGTCCAGCGTCGACAGGATCGCGGGCGGGGGAGTGCAGGCGGAGGTGGACTGGGTGCGGGTGGAGCAGAAGGGGTAGCCGACAAGCGATGCCGAACACGGCCGATACCGACGACGTTTCCCTGCATCACCTCCGGTGAGAGGGCGGCTACCACGCGTTCTGGACCGTCACAGCCACTGGGGCACTTCTGCAGAGCATTCGATAGCCGCAACCCCCGTGCGTGCTGCTTTACTTCACACGCCCGCCTCCAGCAGGTGCGCCATCCGTCCGCCGCGAGGTCGGCCGTGAACCGCTCGGCCGGCTCCCGCACCAGCGGCCGCTCGGCCGGCCCCAGCGGCTCGTGTTCGCCCATGGGCACTGCGGAGCGCACCGGCACACCGCAGGACATCGGTCACGTGGTGACGGACGTGCCGCCTCGTGGCACCGGCCGCGACAGATCCGGGTCGCCGAAGTCCGTGCGCAGGGCCTGGAACGCGGTGACCTTGTCCTCGCCGAAGCGGCGGACGTGGGCGGCGTACTCGTCGGCGGTGAGGAATGCCGACGGGCGGGACTTGGTGTGGAACTTGTCCGCGTACATCACCAGCCGCTCCTCCTCCGTCACCGCCAGGTAGTCGGCAGCAGGCAGCGGGAGGTTCTGGCTCAGGATGTCGTGCCGGGTGAGGCCGACCCCTGTGTGATGGGAGCAGAACCGGCGCAGCGGCTCGGGATAGCCCTCCTGCTCCAGGATCTCGTGGCCGAGCAGTCCGTGCCGGATGTACTGCGCGTGGTCCAGCCGTCCGCCGGCGTCGTAGAGGCGGTAGACGCCGATGTCGTGGAGGAGGCAGCCGGCGCGCACCAGACCGGCGTCGAGGTGGCGCAGGCGCGGGGCGGACAGGAGCTGTTCGGCGATGCTCCAGACGATCTCGCAGTGGGTGTGGACGAGGGCGAACGCCTCGGCGGTGGGCGCGTACTTCTCGTGCAGCGCACGGATCTCGTCGGGTCCCGGAATGCTCATCCGGTCAGCGTAACCACCATCGTGGAGTGGTCCGGCCCGGCCCGGCCCGGCCCGGACCCGGTCATCCGATCGAGCACTCCTTTACGCTGAGCGGCTTGGTGCTGCCGGCCGGCCGGCTGCACAGCACGTGCGTCTCCGAGATGCCCTGCGGGGTCCTGCGGACCCGCTTGAGCACGATGCTGTGGCCGTGCCGTTCGCCGTACAGGGGCGCGTCGGTGAAGTCGATCGTTCCGGTGGCCATCCCGTCGAGCTTCACGCCTCTGAGGTTGACCCAGGTCGCCGCGCGGCTCTGGCGCACGTCGCCGAGGCTGGCCGCCCAGTACAGCGCACGCGTGGCGTCGTGGGCGAGGGCCGTCTGGCCGCTGGCGAAGCCGGGGGCGTCGTAGGTGGCTTCCTTGCCCTTCAGCCAGGGGAGGTACTTCGCGGCGTCCTCGTAGAAGGCGGTCGTGGAGGCGGCCTCCCTCAGTTCGGCCAGGGCGGCGTGGTAGAGGGTGATCCGCGGGGCCACGCCGTCACGGCCGCCCGTGCCGGAGAACCTGGCCTTGCTCAGGTCGTCGCCCGTGAGGATGGAGATTTCCCGGCTCGCGCAGCCCGGTTCGGTGCCCAGCTGGGTCATCAGCGGACCGATGTCCTCGACCCGTCCGGCGAAGTAGATCACCGAGGGAACCGTCTTCCCCCGGCAGATGCTCTCCGCGTGCAGGCGTAGCTCGGGCTTGCCGTTCGCCACCCGGTAGCGCCGCTCGGGCAGCAGCCGGAAGTGCTCACGGCGGAGCATCTGCCCGCCGTACAAGGCCTGTTCGCTGGTGTAGCGGTCCTGCGCATCCTTGGTGTCGCGGGCCAGCACCAGCGCGTACGGGTCCTTCTCCCGGGCGCGCAGCTGCCGGGCGACGAGGCCGAGCGCTTGCGCCTGGTGCTCGTCGGGCGCCGCGAGGCTGAACCAGTTGGAGAACTGCTTCGGCAGGTAGGTCGCCGAGTTGGTGCCGGAGACGACGGGCAGTCCCACCGCCTGGAGCCGGCGTGTGACGTCGAGGCTGCTCTGCAGGTCCCGGCCGAAGCCGACCACGCCGACGAGGGTCGGGTCCCGGTCGGCGTACTCGGCGATCGCGTCCGCCGTCACGCGCTGCTGCTGCATGTCCACACCCCCGTTGGCGAGCAGTACCCGGAGTTTCACCGTGTAGTTCTCGTTCACCACACGCTGGGCGAGGTACACGCCGGCCAGCTCCTCGGCGCCCTTGACCAGGGAGGAGTCCGTCGTTGAGGAGCTGAGCGGTCCCGCGTACACCACGGTGACGTACGTGCCGCGGTGGTGGCGCAGCACGTCGGCGTTCTCGGCGCGCACCAGGTCCTCCAGCTCGCGCAGCCGCCGGCCCTCCTCGTCGGCTCCGCCCGGGAGGTACGCGCCGAACCGGATGTCTCCGGTGGCTATGCCGACGCACTCCGTGCCACCGCCGGGCGCGGGGCGCCGGACGGTGTCGCGGTCGGCGCTCAGCAGCCCCGCCGAGCAGTAGGCACGGTGCAGTTCGAGTGAGTGGACGACACCTGTGGTGCCGGCGAGGACGAGGACGAGGAGCAGGCTGTACGCCGACCACACCACGCGGGCCAGGGGCGGCCGGTGCCTGGCCCGCACGCACCGCCAGTCCGTCTGCCGCAGCGGCAGCAGCTCGTCGCGGGGCAGCGGCACCCTGAGCACCCAGGGCAGGGCGTTCGTCCGGCTCGGCGACTGGTCGGCCCGGAGGTTCCCGGCCCACTCGTCGTACCAGTGCCGCAACCGCTGCTGGAGGCCCGAGGGCGCGGGCACCGGCCGGCCGGCCGGTGGGTCGGCGTCCGTGCCGCGGTCGAGCAGCGCGGCGTCGCCGGCTGCCACGCCCGCCACGATGAGCAGCGGGTCGAGCTCACTGCGCCTGCTGCGGACGTCGCTGACCGCCCTGATCAGTTCGACGCCGCCGTTGTCCCGGCTGATCCGGCGCAGGAACAGCACCGGCGGGCGGGTCCGCTTGAACCCGCGCAGGTCCCAGCTGCCGCGCCGGTGGTTGTCCCGCAGGTCCTCGAACAGCGCCAGCACATACAGCTGGAGCGGGAACGGGCCGCCCGCCCGCATCGCCTCGGCCACGTCGTAGGTGCGCGCCGCTATGGCTCTCCAGGAGCGGACGGGCCGCAGCAGCCGCACGCTGGTCGACCGGCGGCGGGCGGCGGACTGGAGGAACGTCGTGGTCAGGAACCACCGGCTCTCTCTGCGCAGCCACAGGAAGAGGGGAGCGCGCCCGGGGACGTGGTTGAGGCCGGCGAGCAGGATCATCAGTCCGATGCCCGCCAGGACGGCGACGTACCACTCGGGCCGGGTGAGCAGCGCGGTGAACGCGCCCAGGACGCCCATGGGCAGGAACTGCTGCACGTCGTTGAGGAGCAGCTGCCGGTGCCGGCGCGCGGGTCTGCGGGGCCGCCAGCGCTGCCGGGCCAGGATGCGCAACAGGTGCGTCTGGGCCTGCTCCCGCTGTGCGTTGCCGTCCGGTGTGCCGGCGGGGACGGTCGGCCAGTGCTCACGCATCTCCGGGTCGTCGGTGGCCTCCTGGAGGGCGCGGACGAGGTTGAGGCGGGGGAAGGCGTAGGGCCGGTACGCGGCGGACCGGCCGCCCCACTTCCTGGAGTCGCCGAGATCCCACAGGAGCCGCGTGGCCCTGGCCAGGGGGTCGACGTCCCCCGGCTGCGGCTCGGTCGGGGCGACGGCCAGGCGCGTCCCGTGGCGCTGTTGTCCTTCGCACAGCTCGTCGACGAGTGCGGTGACGCGGTCGTCGTCGGCGGGGTCCTCGGCGTGCAGCACGATGACCGGCATCGGGGAGTCGCTGGTCCGGAAGTCCTGGATCAGCGACTCCAGTTGCCGCTGGACGTCGATTCCGGCCTCGGTCGACATGCCCGGGTGATCACCCGGGCAGTCCTGAGGCAGTGCGTGGTCACGGCCGTGCATGGACACCCCCCGTGGTCTGAAGACACATGTGTCACAAGCGCTTTGTCAGGCTATCGCCTGGCGGTGACAATCGCCCCCGACGGAACGCCGTGCCGGCGGGAACACGGTGCGGACGGGTGCCGGGCGGCCGGGATTTGCTCGCCCACGGCGCCGCCGGCACCCCGCCGCCCGCCCCCGCGGTTCAGGGCTGTCCGTGGCGGGCGGGACCCTGGCCGACCGGTACGGGACCCCGCCCGACGACCGTCCTTCCTGCCCGTACCCACCCGGCCGCGGGAGGATCGCTCACCACGGGTGCGTCCGCGGGGGTGCGGGCCGGGGTGTCCGCGGCCGTATGCGTGCTGCTGCTCGCCGCCGCCGGGCACGGGGCCGCCGTGGGGGACATGCCGCCGTGTCGGCGGACGCGGCCGGGTTCGCAGGTGTGTTCGGGCTCGGGCGGGTCCTCGGCGGGCGGGAGCGGTCCATCCCCGCCCGGCATCGGTGCGGCCATGCTGCCCGCCCAGGCGGCCCTGCACCTGGGGTTCGACGCGGCCCACCCGACCGGCGCCGGTCCGGCGCACCACCACCACCCGCACGCCGCCACACCACCGGCTCCACCGCCCGCGGACTCGGCGTCGCCGGGCTGGCCGTCGGCGTGCTCGGCCCGGCCGCGCCCGTCTTCGCGCTCGTCCAGGGCCGGGCCGCGCGGCCGTAACGGCACGGCCCTCGACGGCACGCCGAAGGGCCCGGACCGGCAGCCGGTCCGGGCCCTTCCCGCTCTGCCCGCCGCTCAGCGCGCCGCCAGCTCCAGCAGCTGCGACGGCTCGGCCGGCACCACCACCGGTATCCGCGCGTTCCGCCACAGCCACGCGACGTCCCGGCCGAAGGACCACACCAGCGAACCCAGCGCCAGCAGCACGATCGCGAGGTTCACCGGACGGGGCAGCAGCTCCGCGCCCGCCACGAGCAGACACACCCCCTGGACCGCGGCGACGGTCTTGCGGGCGAACGACGGCGGCAGCGGCGCGGTCAGCCACGGCGCGAGCCGGGCCGCGGCGACGAACGCGTACCGCATGCCGCCGATCAGCAGCACCCACGGCCCGAGCTGCGTCGACACGTACACACTCAGCACCAGGATCAGGAACGCGTCCACCTCCATGTCGAAGCGCGCGCCGAGCGCGGAGGAGGTCCCGGTGCGGCGCGCGACCTTGCCGTCCACGCCGTCCAGCAGCAGCGCCACCGCGGTCAGCGCGACCAGCAGCGTCACCGGCGGCGCGCTCTGGAAGGAGTCCGCGACCAGCGCGGTCACCCCGCCGACCAGGATGGACCGGCCGAGCGTGACCCGGTTCGCGGGGCCGAAGGAGCGCAGCCGGGAGCGGTGCACGGCGCGGGAGAGCACCGCCCAGGTGGCGAACGCGAACACGAGTCCCGTCAGCCAGCCGACCGGCCCCATGCCGATCGCCGAGCCGAGCAGGGCCAGCAGCAGGATCTGCACGCCCGCTCCCACAGCGGTCTCCTGCTGGAGCCTCGCGTCATACGTGTTGTTCAGGGCCACCGCACACCCTCCGGCCGAGTGACAGAGTCGATCAACGCCGCGTACTGTGCGCGGCCTGTGCACAACTCGGTACGTGAACAACTTCCCGATCGTTCAGGAGGATGCCGATGAACCGGTCGGCCCGCGCGTTCTGGCTCCGCTCGCCCGGCCACGGGGAGCTGCGCGACGTCACCCTCGCGGAGCCCGCCGCGGACGAGGTGCTGGTGCGCGCCCTGTACTCCGGGGTGAGCCGGGGCACGGAGACGCTCGTCTTCCGCGGCGGGGTGCCGCACAGCCAACACGCCGTGATGCGGGCGCCGTTCCAGGAGGGCGACTTCCCGGGCCCGGTGAAGTACGGCTACCTGAGCGTCGGCGTGGTCGAGCAGGGCCCTGCTGCGCTGATCGGCCGTACGGTCTTCTGCCTGTATCCGCACCAGAGCCGTTACGTCGTTCCGGTGAGCGCCGTCACCGTGGTGCCCGAGCGGGTGCCCGCCGCACGGGCCGTCCTCGCCGGCACCGTCGAGACCGCCGTGAACGCCCTGTGGGACGCGCGCCCGCTGATCGGCGACCGGATCGCGGTGATCGGCGGCGGCATGGTCGGCTGCGCGGTGACCGCGCTGCTCGCCCGCTTCCCCGGCGTACGCCTCCAGCTGGTCGACGCCGACCCGGCCCGCGCCGAGACCGCTCGGGCGCTCGGCGTGGACTTCGCCGCGCCCGCGGACGCCCTCGGCGACTGCGACCTCGTCGTGCACGCCAGCGCCACCGAGGCCGGCCTCACCCGCGCCCTGCAACTCCTCGCCCCCGAGGGCACCGTCGTCGAACTGAGCTGGTACGGCGACCGGAGCGTGGCCCTGCCGCTCGGCGAGGCCTTCCACTCCCGCCGGCTCACCGTGCGCAGCAGCCAGGTCGGCACCGTCTCCCCGGCCGCCCGCGCCGGCCGTACCTACGCCGACCGGATGGCGCTCGCCCTGGACCTGCTCGCCGACCCCGCGCTGGACGCGCTCATCACCGGGGAGAGCGCCTTCGAGGAACTCCCGTCCGTCATGCCGCGGCTGGCGTCCGGTGAGATCCCCGCCCTGTGCCACCGGGTGCGGTACCCGGAGACCGGCCTGACCTGAGAAAAGAGTGAGGAACGGCTGAACACGGGGAAGCGAAGAGCCGTACTACACGGCATCCCCCGGCGGGCAAGGCCGGGGGACCAGACGCGCCGCACCTGGAGGGTCGTCCGTTGTTCAGCATCACCGTCCGCGATCACATCATGATCGCCCACAGCTTCCGCGGCGAGGTGTTCGGACCCGCGCAGCGACTGCACGGCGCCACGTTCCTCGTGGACGCGACGTTCCGCCGCCAGCAGCTGGACGAGGACAACATCGTGGTCGACATCGGCCTGGCCACCCAGGAACTGGCCGCTGTCACCGCCGAACTGAACTACCGCAACCTCGACGAGGAAGCCGAGTTCAAGGGCGTCAACACGTCCACCGAGTTCCTCGCCAAGGTCATCGCCGACCGGCTCGCCGAGCGGATCGGGAAGGGCGCCCTCGGCGAGGGCGCCAAGGGCCTCGCGGGCATCACCGTCACCCTGCACGAGTCGCACATCGCCTGGGCGAGTTACGAGCGTGGCCTGTGACCGACCTGACCGTGGACCGGGCCCGCCTCACCTACGTGCCCGCGCAGCCCGCCGCCGCCGAGAACGCCGGAATCATCCCCATGTCCCTGCGCACCGTGCACTTCGTGATGCCGGGCGGTGTCGACGACCCGGCCGCGCCCAGCGGCGGCAACGCCTACGACCGCCGGGTCTGCCTGGACCTGCCCGGCTTCGGCTGGCAGGCCGTCCGGCACGCCGTCCCCGGCGGCTGGCCGCGGCCGGACGGCGCCGCCCGCGAGCGGCTCGCCCGCACCCTGCGGGACCTGCCGGACGACACGGTCGTGCTCCTCGACGGCCTCGTCGCCTGCGGCGTCCCGGAGATCGTCGTCCCCGAGGCCGCACGGCTGCGGCTCGCCGTCCTCGTCCACCTGCCGCTCGGCGACGAGACCGGCCTGGACCCGGCCGTCGCCGCCGACCTGGACAGCCGCGAACGGGCGGTACTGCGGGCGGCGGGCGCGGTGATCGCCACCAGCGACTGGGCGGTCCGCCGGCTCGTCGCCCACCACGGACTCGCCCCTGACCGGGTGCACATGGCCGCGCCCGGCGCCGACATCGCGCCCCTCGCGCCCGGCACCGACGGCGTCTCCCGGCTGCTGTGCGTGGCCGCCGTGACCCCGCGCAAGGGCCAGCACCGGCTGGTCGAGGCGCTCGCGGCGGTCCGGGACCTGCCGTGGACCTGCGAATGCGTGGGCGGCCTCGGCCACGACCCCGCGTACGTCGCCCACCTGCGGGAGCTGATCGCCCGGCACGGCCTCGCCGACCGCCTGCACCTGACCGGCCCGCGCTCCGGCGCCGGCCTCGACGCCTCCTACGCCGCGGCCGACCTGATGGTCCTCACCTCCTACGCCGAGACCTACGGCATGGCGGTCACCGAGGCCCTCGCCCGGGGCATCCCGGTCCTCGCCACCGACGTCGGCGGCGTGTCCGAGGCGGTCGGCCGCGCACCGGACGGCGGGGTGCCCGGCATCCTCGTCCCGCCGGAGGACCCGGCCGCGCTCGCCGCCGAACTGCGCGGCTGGTTCGGCGAACCCGACGTACGCCGCCGCCTCAAGGCCGCGGCCCGCGCGCGGCGCGCCGCGCTCGACGGCTGGGCGACCACCGCCCGCAGCCTGGCGGGAGTCCTCGGGCGGCTCCCGGAACCCCCGAGGAGGGCGGCATGAGCACGGTGCGCAAGGACGAAGCGGTACCGGTCCGGTCAGGTTCGCAGGGGTTGATCCCGGCTCAGCCCGGGCCAGGGGAGGGGGAGTCCGTGCGGGAGACCGCGAGGGCCCGGAGCGAAGACGACCCGGCGACGGACGGCGGGGAGCCCGGCACCGCCGCCTCCGTCATCGCCGGTGCCGGGCCCGTGGGCAGCCCCGGCGAGCGGGCCACCGTACGGCTGCGGGACGAGGGCCCGCAGGAGCCGCCGCGGTACGCGCCCGAGTGGCTCCAGCTGCGGGAAGGCGCCGACGCGGCGGCCCGCGCGCCGGAACTGCTCGACCCGCTGCGGATCCGGCTGGCCAACCTGCCGGGCCGGACGGGCGGACTCGTCGTGCACGACCTGGGCTGCGGCACCGGCTCCATGGGCCGCTGGCTCGCACCCCGCCTGGACGGCGCCCAGCACTGGATCCTGCACGACCGCGACCCCTACCTGCTGCACTTCGCCGCGGTCGCCTCCCCGCGCTCCGCCGCCGACGGCAGCCGCGTCACGGTCGAGACCCGGCGCGGTGACGTCGCCCGGCTCACCCCGGACGCGCTGGCCGGGGCCTCGCTGGTCACCGCGTCCGCGCTGCTCGACGTCCTCACCCGGGAGGACGTCGAGACCCTGGCGGACGCCTGCGCGGGCGCCGGCTGCCCGGCCCTGCTCACCCTCTCCGTCGCCGGACGCGTCGACCTCACCCCGGGGGACCCCCTCGACGCCGAGATCGCCGAGGCGTTCAACGCCCACCAGCGGCGCGACGGGCTGCTCGGCCCGGAGGCGGTCACCGTGGCCTGCGAGGCGTTCGCCGAGCGCGGTGCGACGGTCCGGCTGCACCCGAGCCCGTGGCGGCTCGGCCCCGAGCAGAGGGCGCTCACCGAGCAGTGGCTGCGCGGCTGGGTGGGTGCGGCCGTCGAAGAACGGCCGGAGCTGCGCGACCGCGCCGAGCGCTACCTGAACGACCGGCTCACCGCCTGCGCGTCCGGCGCCCTGCGGGTCACCCTCCACCACAGCGACCTCCTCGCCCTGCCCCGCCCGAAGGGCGGGACACCGTGACCGGCCGGGCCACGACGGCGGGAACGAGGGTGCCGCCGGGGGCGGATGCGGTACGCGCGCGCGTGGCCGAAGAGGTCCCCTCCGGCGGGGTGGCCGGGACCCCGGTGGCTCCCGCCCCCCGGCGCCGCGGCTCCCGGGCGCTGCGTACCCGGGTGGGCACCTTCGCCGGGGCCGGCATTCTCGGGTTCCTGCTGTGGCGGCTCGGCACCGGTGCGCTGGTCGACGGGCTGCGGCGGATCGACACGGGGACGGTGGCGGCCGCACTCGCGATCGGCGGGGTCACCACCGTGTTCAGCGCGTGGCGGTGGCAGCTGGTGGCGCGGGGGCTGCGGCTGCGGCTGCCGCTGGGCCCCGCCGTCGCCGACTACTACCGGGCGCTGTTCCTGAACGCGGCCCTGCCCGGCGGGATTCTGGGCGATGTGCACCGGGCGGTCCGGCACGGGCAGAGCACGGGCGACGTCCGGCGCGGGGTGAAGGCGGTCGTACTCGAACGCGTCGCGGGGCAGATCGCGCTGGCCGTGGCCGGTGCGGTGGTGCTGGGGACCCTGCCGTCCCCGGTGCGCGCCGAGGTCCGCGGCTTCGCCCCCCTTGCGGCCCTGGCCGCCGTCGGCGCGCTCGCCGTCGTCCTCGCGGTCCGGATGAACCGCCCGCCGGTCCGCACGGGCGGCGGTGCCCTGCGCCGGACGCTCGGCGAGGCCCGCCGGGGCCTGGCGTCGCGGCACAGCGGGCCGGGGGTCGCCCTGTCCTCCGCGGTCGTCCTGGCCGGGCATCTGCTCATGTTCGTCGTGGCGGCCCGGGTCGCCGGCTCGGCCGCCCCGGTCGCGGTGCTGCTGCCGCTCGCGGTGCTCGCCCTGCTGGCCATGGGCCTGCCGCTGAACGTCGGCGGTTTCGGCCCCCGCGAGGGCGTCACCGCCTGGGCGTTCGGCGCGGCGGGGCTCGGCGCGGACACCGGGGTCGCGGTCGCCGTCGTCTACGGCGTGCTGAGCCTCGTGGCGAGCCTGCCCGGCGCCGCCGTCCTGGTCTGGCGCTGGTACGAGACCGTACGCACGCAAACGCCGGCCCCCGCTCCCGAGAACGGCGTTGCGCTCGGTGACGGCCTGCCGGCCGGGGCCGCCCCCACGGGTCCCGGCCGCAGGTCCGTCCGGCGCTACGTCCGTGCCGTGGGCGAGGTGAGCAACGCGAGATACGGCTCGAAGGATTCCGTGAGGCTCGCCAGAAGTTCCTTCCCCTTTTCCGCAGAACCGAGGGAAGGACGGCCGATGACGCCGGATTCGGTATAAGCGGACATTCCCAGGGTGAGCAGATGACGACGGTCGTCGGCGGTGAAATCGGCGGACTCGTGACCAGGGCGGACGAATTCGGGGTGAGCGTGCATCAGAATCGAGGTCTCGATTTCTCCCGCGTGCATGTCGGTGAGCAGCGAGGTGACCACCCCGGCCCGCTCCCGCGCCGTCTCCCAGTCCTCCGCGGCCGGGAACAGCGCCATCCGCTCCCCGCGCGCGGAGGCCTCCTGGACGACGTTGCCCAGCACGTAGTTCCCGCCGTGCCCGTTGACCACGACCAGCGCGTCCACGCCCGAGCGGCGCAGCGACGCCGCGATGTCCGTGACCACCGCGTGCAGGGTCACGGCGGAGATGCTGACGGTCCCCGGCCAGGCCGCGTGCTCGTGCGAGCAGGAGACCGTCACCGGCGGAAGGAGGTGCACCGGGTACGCGGCGGCGATCTCCCGCGCGACGGCACAGGCGACCAGCGTGTCGGTGGCCAGCGGAAGGAACGGACCGTGCTGTTCGAAGCTCCCCACGGGAAGGACGGCGACCTGTGCTGAAACGCCCGCCCCCCGGCTCCGTACGTCCTGCGTGGTGTCCGTCGGCAGCACGCCGCTCACCGCCCCGTACACCGCCCGCGCGCCCGAACCACTCATCTTTTCACGGCCTTTCGTCTCTGCTATAGGAATCAGATCATGACAGAAAACACCGGCGTCAACATCGGCGTACTCGGCACGAAGTCCCCGCGGCGTTCGGGCGCCGAACGGGTGGTGAATGCACCGCTGCCCACCGTGTACGGGAAATTCCAGGCGGTCGGCTACCTGGACCACGACCGTGGTGACGAGCAAGTGGCCCTGGTGTACGGCGAGATCGGCGCCGAGAACGTGCTGGTCCGGCTGCACTCGGAGTGCCTGACCGGGGACGCGTTCGGCTCCCGGCACTGCGAGTGCGGGGACCAGCTGGAGGCCGCGATGCGCGCCGTGGTCGCCGAAGGCAGCGGCATCGTCGTCTACTTGAGGGGACACGAGGGCCGCGGCATCGGCCTGCTCGCCAAGCTGCGCGCGATGGCCCTGCAGGCGGAGGGCCTGGACACGGTGGAGGCGAACCTCGCGCTGGGCCTGCCGGTCGACGCCCGCGACTACCGCGTGGCCGCCGAGATCCTGCGCGACCTCGGGGTGCGCTCGGTACGGCTGATGTCCAACAACCCGCGCAAGCGGGAGGCGCTGGTCCGGCACGGCGTCCAGGTCGCCGAGCAGGTGCCGCTGCTGATCGAGCCGTGCGAGAGCAACATCACCTACCTGCGGACCAAGCGGGAGCGGATGGACCACCACCTGCCGCATCTGGACGCCGTCGCCCACGGCTCCTGACGCCCGGCCGCCGGTTCGGCGGGCCGCCGTCCGGAAAGGATCAGGCGACAGGTGTGCGGCGCGGTGAGGGAGGCGGCGGGTGAACCTTCGGGCCGAGGTGGTCATCGTCGGCGGCGGGGTGATGGGCACGAGCATCGCCTGGCACCTGGCGCGCGCCGGAGTACGGGACGTCGTCCTCGTCGAACGGGACGAACTCGCCGCCGGCTCCACCTCCAGAGCCGCCGGCGGAGTACGGGCGCAGTTCTCCGACGAGCTGAACATCCAGCTCGGCGCGCGCAGCCTGGAGGCGTTCGGCCGCTTCGAGGAGGAGGTCGGGCAGGACATCGGGCTGCACCGGGCCGGCTATCTGTTCCTGCTCTCCACACCCGGGCAGGTGGCCTCCTTCGAGGCGGGCGTGCGGCTGCAGAACTCCCTCGGGGTGCCCAGCCGCCTGCTCACCCCCGAGGAGGCCCGCCGGCTCTCCCCGCTGATCCGCACCGACGGCCTGCTGGCCGCCGCGTACTCCCCGGACGACGGCCACTGCACCCCCGAGGCCGTCGTCCACGGCTACGCGCGGGCCGCCCGCGCCCACGGCGCCCGCATCCTGCGCCACACCGAGGTCACCGGCATCGAACTGCACGGCGACACCGTCACCGCGGTCGGCACGACCCTCGGCCGGATCGAGACGGGCACGGTGATCTGCGCGGCCGGCGCCTGGTCCCGGGCGGTCGGCGCCATGGTGGGCGTGGACCTGCCGGTACGGCCGCTGCGCCGGCAGATCGCCGTCACCGGACCGGTGCCCGGCCTGCCGGCCGCACTGCCCATGACCATCGACTTCACCACCAGCCTCTACTTCCACCGCGAAGGCCCCGGCCTGCTGCTCGGCATGTCCGACCCGGACGAGAAACCGGGCTTCGCCACCGACACCCACGACCGCTGGATCCCGCGGCTCGCCGAGGCGATGCGGCAGCGCGCGCCCGCCCTGCTGGAGCTGCGCCGCACCGGCGGCTGGGCCGGCCTGTACGAGAACACCCCGGACCACAACGCGCTCATCGGCGAGGCGCCGACGGTATCCAGGTTTCTGTATGCAACCGGCTTCTCCGGGCACGGCTTCCTCCAGGGACCCGCCGTCGGCGAGATCGTCCGCGACCTGTACCTCGGCCGCGTACCCTTCCTGGACATCAGCCCCCTGAGCGCCGGCCGGTTCGCGGCCGACGCCCCGCGCCCGGAGGCCAACCTGGTATGACCCAGCTTCATCTGTGGCTGCGCCACGAGCCCCGTACGACCGAACGGCGCACGCCCGTCGTGCCCGCCGACGCCCGCCGGCTGGTCGACAGCGGGGTGACACTGACCGTCGAGGAGTCCCCGCAGCGCATCTTCCCCGTCGAGGAGTACGAGGCGGCCGGCTGCCGCCGCGCCCCGGCGGGCTCCTGGGTGACCGCGCCCCGGGACGCCGTCATCCTCGGCCTGAAGGAACTCCCCGACGAACCGGCCGAGTTGCCGCACCGGCACATCTTCTTCGGGCACGCCTACAAACAGCAGCCGGGCGCCGCCGAACTGCTGCGCCGGTTCGCGGCCGGCGGCGGGGCGCTGCTGGACCCGGAGTACCTGGTGGACGACGAGGGCCGCCGGCTGGCCGCCTTCGGTTTCTGGGCGGGCTATCTGGGCGCCGCGCTCGCCGTGCTCCAGCACCGGGGCCGGCTGACGGCGCCGCTCACCCCCACGGCCAAGGACGACCTGGACGCCGTACTGCGCCCGCGGGCCGGGGACACGGAGTTCACGGCGCTGGTGATCGGCGCCCTCGGACGCAGCGGCCGGGGTGCGTGGACCGCCTTCCGCACGGCGGGCGTCGAGGCGACCCGCTGGGACCTGGCGGAGACCCGTGACCTGGACCGGCGGGCCCTGCTCGGGCACGAGGTGCTGGTGAACGCGGTCCTCGCCACCAGTCTGGTCCCGCCGTTCCTGCGCGAGGAGGACCTGGACTCCCCGGCCCGCCGGCTGCGCACCCTGTGCGACGTCACCTGTGACGTCGGCTCCCCGTTCAACGTGCTGCCGGTCTACGACCGCACCACGGACTGGACCGAGCCGGTGCGCCGGCTGCGCAAGGAGCCCCCGCTGGACCTGATCGCCATCGACAACCTGCCGTCCCTGCTGCCCCGGGAGTCCAGCACCGACTTCTCGGCGGCCCTGCTGCCGCAGCTGCTCGCCTTCGGCCCGGGCGGCGCCTGGGGCCGCTGTCTCGACCGGTTCCACCAGGCCTGCCGCGACCTCGGCATCGGGGAAAACCTCGGCACCGGGGAAGGGGAGGGGCCGTCATGACCGGCCGTGTCCCGGCGAGCGGCACCGTCCACTGGGTCGGCGCCGGGCTGTCCACCGGCAGCGGACTGGCCGCGCTGTGCGCCTCGGCCGGCCGGGTCCTGCTGTGGCACCGCACCGCCGACCGTGCGGCCGAGGCCCTGGCCGGCCTGGGCCTGACCGGCCGCGCCGAGCCCCGTGCCCTCACCCCCGGCGCCCTCGCCGCCGCGCTGGAGCCCGGGGACGCCGTGGTGTCGATGCTGCCGGCGCCGGAGCACGCCGGGCTGCTCGCCGCGTGCCTGCGCGCGGGGGCGCACTTCGCGTGTTCCAGCTATGTGTCGCCGGAGCTGGCGGAGCAGGTGCCGGCGGCGCGGGCGGCGGGCGTGGTGGTGCTCGCCGAGGCGGGCCTGGACCCGGGCATCGACCATCTCTTCGCGCACAGCCTGATCGGCCGGGCCCGGGCGCGGATCGGCGAGCACACCCCGGCCGCCTACCGGCTCACCTCCTACTGCGGCGGCGTCCCGGCCGTGCCGAACGCGTTCCGCTACCGCTTCAGCTGGGCCCCGCTCGGCGTCCTGAACGCCCTGCGCTCGCCCGCGCGGTACCTGGAGGACGGCGCCGAGGCCACGGCCGAGCGCCCCTGGGAGGCCACCCGGCCGCTCGTCCTGGGCGGCGAGACCTTCGAGGCGTACCCCAACCGCGACAGCGTCCCGTTCCTCGCCCAGTACGGCCTGCCCGCCGCCTGGACCCCGCGCACCTTCGTGCGGGGCACCCTGCGGCTGGACGGCTGGCTGAAGGCGTGGCAGCCGGTCTTCGAGGAGCTGACGGCGGGCGACGACGAGCGGATCGCGGCGCTGGCCCGGGAGCTGGCGGCGGCCCACCCGACCACGAAGGCCGACCGAGACCGGGTGGTGCTCTCCGTCTCCCTGGAGGTCGACACCGGCGAGGGCCGTCCCTGGACCGGTGCCTACCTGCTCGATGCGACCGGTGACGCCGAGGAGTCCGCGATGGCCCGCTGCGTCTCCCGCCCGCTCGCCCTCGGCGTCCGGCACATCCTGGACGGCAGCCTGCCGGCCGGCCTGCACCGGGCGGCGGAGACCGCCCAGCGCGCGGACCGCTGGCTGGCCGAACTCGCCGGGGAGGGGCTGGATTTCACCCTGACGCTGGGCCAGTAGCCGGTAGCCGGTAGCCGGTCGCCGGGTCAGTCCGTCACCGCCTCGTGCACCAGTCGCCGCAGCTCGGGGAAGACCTTCAGCTTCTTCGGGCGCACCTGGGTCATGAACTGCACGGTCAGGTCGTGGGCCGGGTCGACCCAGAACGCGGTGGTGGCCACGCCGGTCCAGCCGTAGGTGCCGAGGTGGGACGGGGCGAGGGTGCGCGCCGGGTCGGTGACGACGGAGACGTTGAAGCCGAAGCCGAGGCCGTCGTTGCCCGGTTCCCGGTGGACCGGCGCGCCGAACGAGCCGAGGGTGGCCCCGCCCGGCAGCTGGTTGCGGGTCATCATCGCGAGCGTCTGCGGGGCCAGCAGCCGTACGCCGTCCAGCTCGCCGCCCCGGCGCAGCAGCTCCATGAACCGGTGGAAGTCGTGGGCGGAGGAGACCAGGCCGCCGCTGCCGGACAGGAACCGCGGCCGGCCGTGCACCGGCAGCCCCGGCACCGGCTCGATCCCGCCCGCCTCCGTCTCGCCGTACAACTCGGCCAGGCGGGGCGCCTGTTCGGGGGTGATGTGGAAGCCGGTGTCGGTCATGCCGAGCGGACGCAGGATCCGCTCGGCGAAGAACGCGTCGAGGGGCTGCCCGGAGACCACCTCGACGACCCGGCCCAGCACGTTGGAGGCGACCGAGTAGTTCCACTGGGTGCCCGGGTCGAACTGCAGCGGCAGCCGCGCGTACAGCTCCACGGTCCGCGCGAGGTCCTTGCCCGGCGGCACCGAGTACTCCAGGCCCGCCTCGCGGTACAGCGCGTCCACGGGGTGGCGGTGGTAGAAGCCGAAGGTGAGGCCCGCGGTGTGGGTCAGCAGGTGCCGGATCAGGATCGGGCCGGCGGCCGGGCGGGTGCGCACGTCGGCGCCCGAACCCTCCACGTACACACGGGGACCGGCGAAGGCGGGCAGATGGCGGTCCAGCGGGTCGTCCAGGGACAGCCGGCCCTCCTCCACCAGCAGCAGCACCGCGACCGCGGTGACCGGCTTGGTCATCGAGTAGATCCGCCACAGCGTGTCCGCCTCGACCGGCAGCCCGGCCGCCACGTCCCGCAGACCGTACGTGGTCAGATGCGCGACCCGGCCGCCGCGGGCCACGGACACCAGGTAGCCGGGCAGCCGGCCCGCGTCGACGTGCCCGGCGAAGTGCCGGTCCAGACGGTCCAGCGCCCCGGCGTCCAGCCCCGCCTGTGCCGGCTCCACGTCCTGTCGCAGCTGCGCCATCGCTCTCCTCCGGTCGCGTCGTCCGCGGTTACGTCCCGGCCGCCCTGCCGGCCCCGCCCCTCATCCTCGCGCAGGAGTCCCCGCCGGGACCGGTTTCCGGGGTGTGTGTGGTCGGCATGACGGCGGCCGGCCGGGGCGCGGCTGTCCGTGGGGCCTGCGGCCCGCGTCTCATCGTGGGGCAGGGCCCTGCGCCGGGACCGGTTCGTCCGAGGCGTGTGCGAGCTGCGCGGCGGCGGCCGGTCCCGGCAGCGCGCGGGTCGCGGGCAGGGCGAGGGCGGGCAGCACCGCCAGGGCGAGCAGGGCCGGACCGGGGCCGGCGGTGAGCAGTGCGGTCGCGCCGGCCACGCCCACGGCGGGGCCGATGTTCAGCGCGGTCTGCTGCAGCCCGCCCGCCACCCCGGCCGCCGTCACCTTCGCCCACCGTACGATCACCTGGGTGGCCGCCACCATCACCGTGCCGAACCCGGCGCCCAGCAGCGCGAACCCGGACCCGAGGGCGGCCGTGCGGGTGGCTCCGGACAGCACCAGCACGCCGAGCGCGAGCGCCACCGTGGCCCCCGCCGTCGTCGCCCGGGCGCCGCACCGGCGCAGCAGCGCGGGACACAGCGCGGCCGACAGCACCATGAGAACCGCGAGCGGCAGGCTGCGCAGGGCGCTGTCGAACGGATCGAGGCCGAGGCGGCGCTGCAGGACGTACGTGACGACGAACAGGGTGCCGAACAGGGACGCGGAGACGGCGACCAGGACGCCGAGCGCCGCCCCGACCGCACGGGAGCCGATCACCCGCGGCGGCAGCAGCGGACTCGCCGCGCGCCGCTCGTGCCGGACGAGGACGGCCGCCGTCGCCGCGGACAGGGCCAGACCCGCCCCGGAGACGGGCCGGGCCGTGACGGCGTACACCAGGCAGCCCAGCGTCACCGCGAGCAGGACGGCGCCGGGCAGGTCCAGCGGGGTCCGGGCAGGCACCGGGCGCCGGCCGGGCCGCAGCAGGGCCGGCAGGCCGAAGGCGAGCGCGGGCAGCACGTTGACGAAGAACACCGCCCGCCAGCCCAGACCGGTCACCAGCGCCCCGCCCACCAGCGGCCCCGCTGCCGCCGCCAGCCCGATCGCGGCGGTCCGCACGGCCAGCGGCGACGCCAGCCGGTCCGGGGGATACGCGGCCCGCAGCATGCCCAGCGTGGCCGGCTGCAACAGCGCCCCGAACACGCCCTGCACCGCCCGCAGTCCGATCACCCAGCCCACCCCGGGCGCGAGGCCGATCCCGGCGGAGGCGGCGCCGAAGCCCAGCATGCCGAGCCCGAACAGCCGCCGCTGACCGTACCGGTCACCGAGCCGCCCGGCGAACACCAGCAGGCTCGCCACCGCCACGAGATAGCCGGTGCTGGTCCACTGCACCTGGGCGAACGACGCGTGCAACTCCCTTTGCAGACTGGGCTGCGCGACCGTGAGGACCGTACCGTCCAGCGCGACGATCACCGCGCCCGCCACGCTGCTCGCCAGCGTCCAGGGCCGGTTCACCGCCCGTCCCCGGGTCCCAGGTGCGCGGTCAGCACGGTGTCGAGCAGCGCCCCGGAGTCCTCGTCGCCGAGGGCGAGCTGGAGACTGCGCCAGCGCCACAGCTGGGCGATCCCGTGCAGGTTCGCCCACAGAGCGGCCGCCACCCGCCGGGCGCAGGCAGCCGGATCCGCGGCGCCGATCAGATCCGCCAGCAGCGAGAACAGCGGAAGACTCGTCTCGCGCAGGCCCAGGCCCGACTCCCCGCTGTCCAGCAGGTCGTGACGGAACATCAGCTCGTACATTCCGGGCCGCTCCCGCGCGAACTCCAGGTACGTCCGCGCCAGCGCGGCCACCCGGGCGCGGGGCCCGCCGGCCTCCCGCTCCAGCGCCGCGTGGGCCCGTCCGGCCAGCTCGGCGAAGCCCCGCCGGGCGATGGCGGACAGCAGGTCCCGGTGGGTGGGGAAGTAACGGCGCGGCGCCCCGTGCGAGACGCCCGCGCGCCGGGCGATCTCCCGCAGGGTCAGCGCCTGCGCTCCCTCGGCGGCCAGCAGCTCCACGCCCACGTCGACCAGCCGGGCCTGCAGGCCCGCGTCGGAATCAGTCATAGACACTGTCTACCAGTCGCCGGTAGACACTGTCTACTGATCTTCGGGCGGGAGGGAATGCGCAGGGCACCCGGCCGAGTTGACCCGGATATGACTCAGGACTCCTCGCAGGACGCGCTGCTCGGCCTGCTCTCCGAAGGCCACGCCGGCGTGCTCGTCACCCTCCGGCGCGACGGCCGCCCCCAGCTGTCCAACGTCAGCCACGCGTACTACCCCGACGAGCGGATCATCCGGATCTCGGTCACCGACGACCGCGCCAAGACCCGCAACCTCCGCCGGGACCCGCGCGCCTCGTACCACGTCACCAGCGACGACCGCTGGGCGTACACCGTCGCCGAGGGCACCGCCGAGCTGACCCCGGTCGCCGCCGACCCGCACGACGACACCGTGGAGGAGCTGATCCGGCTCTACCGGGACGTCCTCGGCGAACACCCGGACTGGGACGACTACCGGGCCGCGATGGTCCGCGACCGCCGCCTGGTGGTGCGGCTGCGCGTCGAGCGGGCGTACGGCATCCCGCAGGGCTGAGCCGCGGCCGGGGCGCCGCTCACGACGCCCCGGCGGTCCGCGCCTCGATCGCCCGCAGCACGGCGACCATGTCCTCGCCGCCGTGGCCGCGCGTCACCGTCTCCTCGAACAGGGTGTGGCAGACGTCGAGGAGCGGCGAGGCGAGGCCGGCCGTGCGGGCCGCCTCGGCGATCAGCCGGTTGTTCTTCAGCACGTCCCGCGCCGCCGCCTGCACCGCGAAGTCCCGCTCGCGCAGCTTGGGCGCCTTCATCCGGGACACCGCGCTGGCCATCGGACCCGCGTCCAGGACGTCCAGGAACAGCCGGCGGTCCAGGCCCTGCCGTTCGGCGAAGTGGAAGGCCTCGGTGAGTCCGGTCACCTGGGTGATCAGGAAGATGTTCACCGCCAGCTTCATCAGCAGCGCGCCCGGGACCGGCCCGCAGGCGAACGTCTCCCGGCACATCGGCGCCAGCAGCGGCCGTACGGCTCCCACGGCGGCCTCCTCCCCGGCGAGCATGGCCACCAGCTGTCCCTCCTCGGCCGGCACCCGGGATCCGGAGACCGGTGCCTCGACGTACCGGCCGCCGGCCGCGCGGATGTCGGCCTCCAGGGCGTGGGAGTACTCCGGGGAGGTCGTGCCCATGTGGACGACGGTCCGGCCGGCGACCCGCGCGGCCAGGACGGGCGTGCCCCGGCCGAGGATCGCGTCCACCGCCGTCTCGTCGGCGAGCATCAACAGCACCGCCTCCGCCCGCGCGAACACCTCGGCGGGGTCCGCGGCGACCTCGGCGCCGGCCGCGCGCAGCGGCTCCGCGCGGTCCGGGGTCCGGTTCCAGACCACCAGCGGGGTGCCGGCGGACGCCAGCCGCAGGGCCATGGGGCGGCCCATCACTCCGAGACCGATGAATCCGACGCGCATGGGGCCGCCCTCCGCTGCCGCGGGCCGACTATGACAGTGGTCATAGTAGCCGCCGTTATGACGTCGGTCATAGGGTGGGGGCGAGGAACGGAGGCACGATGACCGAGGCGCGTCGCGGACCGCGGGAGCGGATGGTCTTCAGCGCGGCCCAGCTCATGCGGCGGGGCGGGATCGCCGCGACCGGCATGCGCGAGGTCGCCGCGCACGCGGACGCACCGCGCGGCTCCCTCCAGCACTACTTCCCGGGCGGCAAGGAACAGCTCGTCAGCGAGGCGGTCGAGTGGGCCGGCCGGTACGCCGGCAAGCGCGTCGCCCGGTTCCTCGCGGGACTCGAACGTCCCACCCCGAGCGGCCTGTTCGCGGCGATGGCCGGGCAGTGGACCGACGAGTACGCGGCGGACGGCTTCGCGGCCGGATGCCCGGTCGCCGCCGCCACGGTCGACTGCGCCGCCATCGGCGACTCGACCCGGGAGGCGGCGGCCACGGCGTTCGCGACCTGGCGGAACCCGGTCGCCGCGGCGCTCACGGACATGGGCGTGCCCCCGTCCCGCGCAGACTCCCTGGCCATCCTCATGATCAGCACCCTGGAGGGCGCGATCCTGATGGCCCGCGCCGAACAGAACGTACGCCCCCTCACCACGGTCGTACACGAACTGGGCCCCCTGCTCGACGCGGCCGTATGCGCCTGACCCACGCGGCCGTGCGGCCACGGCCCGGCGGGCGGGATGTTGCGCTCGCGTGTCCCCGGGTGCCAGGCGTCCGTGCGCGAACCCGTCAGCCGGCCGCCCGCTCCGCCGTCAGGTAGGCGATCACCATGTCCCCGAGCATGGACCGGTAGTGCTCGCGCTGCGCCGGGTCCACCAGGTCCCGGCCGAACAGTGCGCCGAACGTGTGCCGGTTGGCGACCCGGAAGAAGCAGAACGAGCTGATCATCGCGTGCAGGTCGACCGCGTCCACATCGGCCGTGAACAGCCCGGACTCCTGCCCGGCGGCGAGGATGCGGCGGATCACGTCCAGCGCCGGGGAGCCGATCCGGCCGAGCTTCTCGGAGGCCGCGATGTGCTCGGCGCCGTGGATGTTCTCGATGCTGACCAGCCGGACGAAGTCCGGGTGCCGCTCGTGGTGGTCGAAGGTCAGCTCCGCCAGCCGCCGGATCGCCGCCACCGGGTCCAGGTGCTCGACGTCCAGCTGCTGCTCGGCGTCCCGGATCACCCCGTAGGCCCGCTCCAGCACGGCCGTGAACAGCTGCTCCTTGCCGCCGAAGTAGTAGTAGATCATCCGCTTGGTGGTGCGGGTGCGGGCCGCGATCTCGTCCACGCGGGCGCCGTCGTAGCCGGCCCGGGCGAACTCCTGCGTGGCCACGTCGAGGATCTCGGCCTTGGTGCGGGCCGCGTCGCGCACCCGCCCACCGGGTCGTACCGGTTCTCCGACGCTGGTCATCGCTGTCCTCCGGGCCGTGAGGCGCCGGAACGGCGCGCTCGTTCGCGTGCCGGTGATTGTAGAAGCAGGGCGCCGGCGCGCGGCGGGGTCTCCCGGACGGCCCGTACGGCTGAATGCGGCTGACCGTTTCGGCAGCCGGTGCCTGGTGCAGCGCGGCCCCGGCCACCAGCGGTACGGCGCCGTGAGCGCGCCGGTGAGGCCGGCGGCCCGGCGCGCGGCTTCACTGGCGGCTGACCGTGCGGGTCACACCGGCGATCACGGTCGTCGCCAGGATCCAGCCGGTGAGGACGAGGACGTAGGCGAGGACCTGATGGCCGCCGCGCGGTGCGAACGCGGAGTCCTGCCCGAAGGAGATCACCGGCAGCAGCAGGTCGAGGGTGTAGAACACCGGGTTGAACGGCGGTGCCTCGCCCGCCTTCAGCGGCTGCGGGTGGTGCAGCGCGAACGCTAGGGAGCCGAGCGCGAGCAGCGACAGCAGCCACCCGGCGGCACGCAGCGGACGGAAGCCGTAGCCGACGGTGACGTCCTGGACCAGGCCCCACAGCCGGCCGTACCAGGGGAGCGTGCGGCGGTGCCGGCGCTGCTTGGCGAGCTGCACCAGCCGGGCCGCGTGGTCGTCGCCGACGCGGCGGTAGGCGGCCGTCAACTGCTCGTAGGCGTACGGGACATAGCCGTCGCGCTCGCGTTCCAGCAGGGGCAGGCGGCGCTCCGCCGGCTCGTGCGGGGTGAGCGAGGTGTACGTCAGGTCGCCGAGCAGCACCTCCTCGGGCACCGACTCCGGTTCCAGCAGCAGCACGTCGAGCTGGGCGCGCCGCAGGTTGAGGGCGCCCTCCATGGGGGGGCGCCTTGCGCAGCCACAGCTCGCCGATGGTGGTGCTGCCGGCCCGCAGCGCCGAACTGCCCGGATTCGACAGGACGGTGTACGACAGGTCGAGCCGCCCGGCGATACGGGCGCCGCGCAGGCCGATCCAGCCGCGCACCTCGGCGTGCCGGACCAGCATGTCGCCCCCGACGGTGAACGTCTGGGCGTCGAGCGCCGCCTGCCCGGGATGGTTCAGCCGCGCCTCGCAGAGGTTGAACGACCCGGCGACGGACGCGCCGTTGAGCCGTATCTGCCCGTGCGTGCGCAGCCCCGGCGCCCACAGGTCGGCGCCGACGGCGGCCTGGTTGAGCTGGAGCACCGGCTCCTCGGTGCCGGGCGCGGCCATGTCCGCGCTCTCCAGGTACAGGCTGCCGGCGATCCGGGCGCCGCCCAGGCGCACGGTGCCGGTGCACCGGGCGCGGGTCAGGCGGACGACGCCGTCGACGTGCACGGCGTGGGCGACCAGGCCGGGCAGGACGGACTCGCTGAGGTTGAGCTCGCGCAGCCGGGCGGCGTCGCACCGCGGGGCCTGGTCGAAGTGGCAGTGCCGCAGTCGCACCGGGTGGTCGATCGTGGCGTACTGCAGATCGAGCCGGCCGGTGATCCGGGCGCCCGCCAGGCTGAGCGCGGCTGTCTCCCCGTCCTGCCGCGGCCCGCCGAGCAGCAGCGCCCGCACCACCTGGGCGCGCACGGTCCGTTCGGCCCCCCAGCTCTCCCCGTCGGCGGCATCCTCGTCGGGTGACTCCCGGAAGTCCACGGCCTCCCCGCGCGGGAAGGCCCGCCACACCCGTTGCTCGGCCGCCGTCAGATCGTCGATCTCCACCAGCCGGACTCTCGCCCGAGCGGGGAGCGGCTGTCAATCCGCCCTGCTCGCCGTGCCCTTGACGCCGCGTGCCCCCCCGGCCCGCCGGGGCGGCGAACCGGGGGCACACGGGTGTGCGGTGTCCGGCTACGGCCGGACGTTCCACTCGGCGATCACCGGGCGGCCGTGTTCCGTCGACAGGCGGCTGACCGTGCCGGTGGCCAGCTGGAACAGCCGGCCCTCGGCGGGCGGCAGGCCCAGGCGGCGGGCGGTGAGGACGCGCAGGAAGTGCGCGTGCGCCACCACGACCACGTCCCCCTCGGCCAGGGCCGGGGACAGCCGGGCCAGGACCCGGTCGGCGCGGGCGCCGATCTGCGCCGGCGACTCGCCGGGGTGCCCCTCGGGGCCGGGCGGCACGCCGTCGGTCCACAGGTCCCAGTCGGGCCGGGTGCGGTGGATCTCGGCGGTGGTGACGCCCTCGTAGCCGCCGTAGTCCCACTCGTGCAGATCGGGGTCCGGTACGACCCCGGGGATGCCCGCCAGGTCGGCGGTGCGCAGCGCGCGGCCGAGCGGGCTGGCCAGCGCGCGGGCGTAGGTCCGGCCGGTGAGGAGCGGGGCGAGGGACTTGGCCTGTTCCTCGCCGTGCTCCGTGAGGGGCAGGTCGGTCCAGCTGGTGTGCTGTCCCGACCGGCTCCACTCCGTCTCACCGTGGCGGACCAGCAGGAGGTCCCCCACGGCAGGTCAGTCCTTCTTCTCGACCGCGTGGCCGCCGAACTGGTTGCGCAGCGCGGCGATCATCTTCATCTGCGGGGAGTCGTCCTGCCGGGAGGCGAACCGGGCGAAGAGCGAGGCTGTGATCGCGGGCAGCGGTACGGCGTTGTCGATGGCCGCCTCCACGGTCCAGCGGCCCTCGCCGGAGTCCTCCGCGTAGCCGCGCAGCTTCTCCAGGTGCTCGTCCTCGTCCAGGGCGTTGACCGCGAGGTCCAGCAGCCAGGAGCGGATGACCGTGCCCTCCTGCCAGGAGCGGAACACCTCGCGGACGTTCTCCACCGAGTGGACCTTCTCCAGCAGCTCCCAGCCCTCGGCGTAGGCCTGCATCATGGCGTACTCGATGCCGTTGTGGACCATCTTGGAGAAGTGCCCGGCGCCGACCCGCCCGGCGTGGACGTAGCCGTACGGGCCCTCCGGCTTGAGCGCGTCGAAGATCGGCTGCAGCGGTTCCACGTGCTGCTTGTCGCCGCCGACCATCAGCGCGTAGCCGTTCTCCAGGCCCCACACACCGCCGGAGACACCGGCGTCGACGAAGCCGATGCCCTTGATGCCGAGGGCGGCGGCGTGCTTCTCGTCGTCCGTCCAGCGGGAGTTGCCGCCGTCGATGACCGTGTCACCGGGGGAGAGCAGGTCGCCGAGTTCGTCGACGACGGTCTGGGTGGCGGTGCCGGCCGGGACCATCACCCACACATGGCGGGGCGCGTCGAGCTTCTCGACCAGTTCGGCCAGGCTCTTGACGTCCGAGACCTCCGGGTTGCGGTCGTAGCCGATGACGGTGTGGCCGGCGCGGCGGATCCGCTCGCGCATGTTGCCGCCCATCTTGCCGAGACCGATGAGACCGAGCTGCATGATCAGTTCTCCGTTGCGTTCTTGAGAGTGCGGTAGGCGGCGACGAGGGCCGTGGTGGACGGATCGAGACCGGGCACGTCCGCGCCCTCGGTGAGGGCCGGCTCGACGCGCTTGGCGAGGACCTTGCCCAGCTCCACGCCCCACTGGTCGAAGGAGTCGATGTTCCACACCGCCCCCTGCACGAACACCTTGTGCTCGTAGAGGGCGATCAGCTGGCCGAGCACGGACGGGGTCAGGTCGCGGGCGAGGATCGTGGTGGTGGGGTGGTCGCCGCGGAAGGTGCGGTGCGCGACCTGCTCCTCGGCCACGCCCTCCGCGCGGACCTCCTCGGCGGTCTTGCCGAAGGCGAGCGCCTGGGTCTGGGCGAAGAAGTTGGCCATCAACAGGTCGTGCTGCGCCTTCAGTTCCCCGCTCAGCTCGCCGACGGGGCGGGCGAAGCCGATGAAGTCGGCCGGGACGAGCCTGGTGCCCTGGTGGATCAACTGGTAGTAGGCGTGCTGCCCGTTGGTGCCCGGGGTGCCCCAGACGACCGGGCCGGTCTGCCACTCCACCGGGGTGCCGTCGCGCTGCACCGACTTGCCGTTGGACTCCATGTCCAGCTGCTGGAGGTAGGCGGTGAACTTCGACAGGTAGTGCGAGTACGGCAGCACCGCGTGGGTCTGGGCGTCGAAGAAGTTGCCGTACCAGACGCCCAGCAGGCCCAGCAGCAGCGGCGCGTTGGCCTCGGCGGGCGCGGTGCGGAAGTGGTCGTCGACGATCCGGAAGCCGTCCAGCATCTCGCGGAAGCGGTCCGGGCCGATGGCGATCATCAGGGAGAGGCCGATGGCGGAGTCGTAGGAGTAGCGGCCGCCGACCCAGTCCCAGAACTCGAACATGTTGTCCGGGTCGATGCCGAACTCGGTGACCTTCCCGCCGTTCGTGGACAGCGCCACGAAGTGCCTGGCGACGGCCTTCTCGTCGCCGTCGAAGGCCCTCAGCAGCCACGAGCGGGCCGAGGTGGCGTTGGTGATGGTCTCGATCGTGGTGAACGTCTTGGACGCCACGATGAACAGCGTCTCCGCCGGGTCCAGGTCGCGGGTCGCCTCGTGCAGGTCGGAGCCGTCCACGTTCGACACGAACCGGAACGTCATCTCCCGTGCGGTGTACGGGCGCAGCGCCTCGTAGGCCATCGCGGGGCCGAGGTCGGAGCCGCCGATGCCGATGTTGACGACGTTCTTGATGCGCTTGCCGGTGTGGCCGGTCCACTCGCCGGAGCGGACCCGCTCGGCGAAGCCGGCCATCTTGTCGAGCACGGCGTGCACCTTCGGCACCACGTTCTCGCCGTCGACCTCGATCACCGCGTCCCGCGGGGCGCGCAGCGCGGTGTGCAGCACGGCCCGGTTCTCGGTGAGGTTGATCTTCTCACCGCGGAACATGGCGTCGCGCAGCGCGAACACGCCGGTGGCGGAGGCGAGTTCCTGGAGCAGGGCCAGGGTCTCGTCGGTGATCAGCTGCTTGCTGTAGTCGATGTGCAGGTCGCCGACCCGCACGACGTACCGCTCGGCGCGGCCCGGGTCCGCCGCGAACAGCTCGCGCAGCCGCGGCTGGCCCTGGGCGCGGTGGTCGGCCAGCGCCGTCCATTCGGGCCGGTCGGTGAGCTTCGGGAACTCTGCCATGTCAGGCGTTCTCCTTGGCGGCCTCGCCCTGCAGGGCGATGGCGTACATCTCGTCGGCGTCGAGGCGGCGCAGCTCCTCGGCGATCAGTTCGGAGGTGGGGCGGACCTTCAGCGCGAGGGTGCGCGGCGGCTGGCCCGGCAGGGTCAGCGTGGCCAGCGGGCCCTCGGGGCGGTCGACGACGATCTCACCGTTCGCGGTGCCGAGGCGGACGGCCGTCACGAACGGGCCGGCGCTCTGCACCCGCTCCACCGGGACGCCCAGGCGGGCCTGGAGCCAGCGGGCGAGCAGCTCGGCGCTGGGGTTGTCGGCCTCGGCCTCGACGGCCGCCGAGGCCACCTTCACCCGGGCCTGGTCCAGGGCCGCGGCCAGCATCGACCGCCACAGGGTCAGCCGGGTCCAGGCGAGGTCGGTGTCGCCGGGCGCGTAGGTGCGGGCCCGGGCGTTCAGCACCTCCAGCGGCCGCTCGACGGCGTACAGGTCGGTGATCCGGCGCTGCGCGAGCGCACCCAGCGGGTCCTTGGCGGGGGCCTCGGGGGCGTCCCCCGGCCACCACACCACCACCGGGGCGTCCGGCAGCAGCAGCGGCAGCACCACCGAGTCGGCGTGGTCGGACACCTCGCCGTAGGTGCGCAGCACCACCGTCTCCCCGGTGCCGGCCTCGGAGCCGACCCGGACCTCGGCGTCGAGCCGCGAGTGGGTGCGGTCGCGCAGGGTGCGGGCCTGGCGCCGGATGACGACCAGGGTGCGCGAGGGGTGCTCGTGCGAGGCCTCCTCGGCCGCCTTGATCGAGTCGTAGGCGTTCTCCTCGTCCGTGACGATGACCATCGTCAGGACCATGCCCACAGCGGGCGTACCGATGGCGCGGCGGCCCTGCACCAACGCCTTGTTGATCTTGCTTGCCGTGGTGTCGGTCAGGTCGATCTTCATGGCCTGCGCCAGCTCCGTCCGTCTCGTGCGAGCATCTCGTCGGCTTCCCTCGGCCCCCAGCTGCCCGACGCGTACTGGGCCGGCCGGCCGTGCGCCGCCCAGTACTCCTCGATGGGGTCGAGGATCTTCCAGGACTCTTCCACTTCCTGGTGGCGGGGGAACAGGTTGGCGTCGCCGAGCAGCACGTCCAGGATGAGCCGCTCGTACGCCTCCGGGCTCGACTCGGTGAACGACTCGCCGTAGGCGAAGTCCATCGACACGTCCCGGATCTCCATCGAGGTGCCCGGCACCTTCGAGCCGAACCGCACGGTCATGCCCTCGTCCGGCTGGACGCGGATGACGATCGCGTTCTGGCCGAGTTCCTCGGTGGCGGTGGAGTCGAACGGGGAGTGCGGGGCCCGCTTGAAGACCACCGCGATCTCGGTGACCCGGCGGCCCAGCCGCTTGCCGGTGCGCAGGTAGAAGGGGACGCCCGCCCAGCGGCGGTTGTCGATGCCCAGCTTGACCGCGGCGAAGGTGTCGGTCTTCGACTTGGGGTCGATGCCGTCCTCCTGGAGGTAGCCGACGACCTTCTCGCCGCCCTGCCAGCCGGTGGCGTACTGGCCGCGCACGGTGTGCCGGCCCAGGTCCTCCGGGAGGCGCACCGACTTCAGCACCTTCAGCTTCTCGGTGAGCAGCGCCTCCGCGTCGAACGCGATCGGCTCCTCCATGGCGGTGAGCGCCATGAGCTGCAGCAGGTGGTTCTGGATGACGTCCCGGGCGGCGCCGATGCCGTCGTAGTAGCCGGCCCGGCCGCCGATGCCGATGTCCTCGGCCATGGTGATCTGCACGTGGTCGACGTACGACCGGTTCCAGATCGGCTCGTACATCTGGTTGGCGAAGCGCAGCGCCAGGATGTTCTGGACGGTCTCCTTGCCGAGGTAGTGGTCGATGCGGAACACCTGGTCCGGCTCGAACACCTCGTGCACGATCGCGTTCAGCTCGCGCGCGCTGACCAGGTCGTGGCCGAACGGCTTCTCGATGACCGCGCGGCGCCAGGAGCCCTGCGGCGGGCTGGCCAGGCCGTGCTTCTTCAGCTGCTGGACGACCTTCGGGAAGAACTTCGGCGGCACCGAGAGGTAGAAGGCGAAGTTGCCGCCGGTGCCGCGGGAGGCGTCCAGCTCCTCGACAGCGTCCTTGAGCTGCTTGAACGCGGTGTCGTCGTCGAAGTCGCCGGGGATGAACCGCATGCCCTCGGCGAGCTGCTGCCACACCTCCTCGCGGAACGGGGTGCGGGAGTGCTCGCGCACCGCGTCGTGCACGACCTGCGCGAAGTCCTGGTCCTCCCAGTCCCGGCGGGCGAAGCCGACGAGGGAGAAGCCCGGCGGCAGCAGACCGCGGTTGGCCAGGTCGTAGACGGCCGGCATCAGCTTCTTGCGGGACAGGTCGCCGGTGACTCCGAAGATGACCAGGCCCGAGGGACCGGCGATCCGGGGGAGCCGGCGGTCGCGGGCGTCCCGCAGCGGGTTCTCCCAGTCGGCGGCCGGGGCCACCGGGACCCGCACCGGCTGCGGTGCGGGCGCCTGGGCGGGTGCGTTGTCGGTCATCGGGCGTCAACTCCCTTGCTCGTCAGGGACTTCGCTACGGCGTCCAGAAGGTCCTGCCAGGCCGCCTCGAACTTGGCGACACCCTCGTTCTCCAGCTGCCGGACCACCTCGTCGTAGCCGATGCCGAGCCGTTCGACGGCGGCCAGGTCGGCGCGGGCCTGCGCGTAACCGCCGGTCACCGTGTCACCGGTGATCTCGCCGTGGTCGGCGACCGCGTTCAGCGTGGCCTCGGGCATCGTGTTGACGGTGCCCGGCGCGACCAGTTCGTCCACGTACAGAGTGTCCTTGTACGCAGGATCCTTCACCCCGGTGGACGCCCACAGCGGACGCTGCTTGTTCGCCCGGTCACCGGCGAGGGCCAGCCAGCGGTCGGAGGCGAAGACCTCCTCGTACGCCTCGTAGGCCAGACGGGCGTTGGCGAGGGCCGCGCGGCCCTTGAGCGCGAGCGCCTCGTCGGTGCCGAGGGCGGTCAGCCGCTTGTCGATCTCGGAGTCCACGCGGGAGACGAAGAAGGACGCCACCGAGTGGATCGCGGACAGGTCGATGCCCCGCTCGCGGGCCTTCTCCAGACCGGCCAGGTAGGCGGCCATGACCTCGCGGTAGCGGTGCAGGGAGAAGATCAGGGTCACGTTGACGCTGATGCCGCTGCCGATGACCTCGGTGATCGCCGGCAGACCCGCCTCGGTCGCCGGGATCTTGATCATCACGTTGGGGCGGTCGACCAGCCAGGCCAGCTGCCTGGCCTCGGCGATCGTGGCCTCGGTGTGGTGGGCGAGGCGGGGGTCGACCTCGATGGAGACCCGGCCGTCACGGCCGCCGGTGGCCGTGTATACAGAATGCAGAATATCGGCGGCAGACCGCACGTCGGCGGTCGTCATCATCCGCACCGCCTCGTCGACCGTCACCCCGCGCACCGCGAGGTCGGCCAGCTGCTCCTCGTAGCCCTCACCGGAGCCGATGGCGGCCTGGAAGATGGACGGGTTGGTGGTGACACCGACGGCGCTTCCGCTCGCCACCAGCTCGGCGAGGCTGCCCGAGGTGATCCGCTTGCGGGACAGGTCGTCCAGCCAGATCGACACGCCCTCGTCGGCGAGGCGCTTGAGGGCTCCCGGGGTCGCGATTGCTTCGGTCACTGTGATCATCTTTCTTTCGCGTCGGTGGAGACGTCGGTGTCAGGCGCGCGCGGCGGCGAGCGACTCGCGGGCCGCCGCGGCGACGTTCTCGGGGGTGAAGCCGAACTCGGCGAAGAGGGTCCTGGCGTCCGCGGAGGCACCGAAGTGCTCCAGCGAGACGATGCGTCCCGCGTCGCCCACGAACCGGTGCCAGGTCAGACCGATCCCGGCCTCGACGGCGACCCGGGCCTTCACGGCCGGCGGCAGCACCCGCTCGCGGTAGGCGCGCGGCTGCTCCTCGAACCACTCCACGGACGGCATGGACACCACCCGGGTGCCGATCCCCTCGGCCTCCAGCTGCTCCCGCGCGGCCACGGCCAGCTGCACCTCGGAGCCCGTCGCGATGATGATCACCTCCGGGACCTGGGTCGAGGACTCGCGCAGGACGTAGCCGCCCTTGGCCGCGTCCTCGTCCGGCGCGTACACGGGCACACCCTGGCGGGTGAGCGCGAGCCCGTGCGGGGCGGGGTGCGTGGCGTGCCTCTTCAGGATCTCGGCCCAGGCGATCGCGGTCTCGTTGGCGTCCGCCGGGCGGACGACGTTCAGACCGGGGATGGCACGCAGCGAGGCCAGGTGCTCGACCGGCTGGTGGGTCGGGCCGTCCTCGCCCAGACCGATGGAGTCGTGCGTCCACACGTACGTCACCGGCAGCTGCATCAGCGCCGACATGCGCACCGCGTTGCGCATGTAGTCGGAGAAGACGAGGAAGGTGCCGCCGTAGATGCGGGTGTTGCCGTGCAGGGCGATGCCGTTCATCTCCGCGGCCATGGAGAACTCGCGGATGCCGAAGTGCACCGTACGGCCGTACGGGTCGGCCTCCGGCAGCGGGTTGCCCTCCGGCAGGAAGGAGCTGGTCTTGTCGATGGTGGTGTTGTTCGAGCCGGCCAGGTCGGCGGAACCGCCCCACAGCTCGGGGAGCACCGGGCCGAGTGCCTGGAGCACCTTGCCGGAGGCGGCACGGGTGGCCACCGACTTGCCCTCCTCGAAGACCGGGATGCTCTGCTCCCAGCCCTCGGGCAGCTCGCCCTTGCTCACGCGGTCGAACAGCTCGGCCCGCTCCGGCTGGGCGGTGCGCCACTCGGCGATCCGCTTGTCCCAGGCCGCGTGCTCCTCGGCACCCCGGTCCAGGGCCCGCCGGGTGTGTTCGAGGACCTCGTCGGCGACCTCGAAGGTCCGCTCCGGGTCGAAACCGAGCAGGCGCTTGGTGGCGGCGATCTCGTCCTCGCCGAGCGCGGAGCCGTGGGAGGCCTCGGTGTTCCGGGCGTTCGGGGCGGGCCAGGCGATGATCGTGCGCATCGCGATGATCGACGGCCGCCCGGTCTCGGCCCGGGCGGCCTCCAGCGCCCGGTACAGGGCGGGGGCGTCGATGTCCCCCTCGGCGGTCGGCTCGACGCGCTGGACGTGCCAGCCGTAGGCCTCGTACCGCCCCAGCACGTCCTCGGAGAACGCGGTCGCGGTGTCGCCCTCGATGGAGATGTGGTTGTCGTCGTAGAGGAAGACCAGGTTGCCGAGCTTCTGGTGGCCGGCGAGGGAGGAGGCCTCGGCGGAGACGCCCTCCTGAAGGTCGCCGTCGGAGACGATCGCCCAGATGGTGTGGTCGAACGGGGAGGTGCCCGCGGGGGCCTCGGGGTCGAACAGGCCGCGCTCGTAGCGGGCGGCCATCGCCATGCCGACGGCGTTGGCGACGCCCTGGCCGAGCGGGCCGGTGGTGGTCTCCACGCCGGCGGTGTGCCCGTACTCGGGGTGGCCCGGCGTCTTCGAGCCGTGGGTGCGGAACGCCTTCAGGTCGTCCAGCTCCAGCTCGTACCCGGCGAGGTACAGCTGCGTGTAGAGGGTCAGCGAGGTGTGCCCGGGGGAGAGGACGAACCGGTCACGGCCGGTCCACTCGGGGTCGGCCGGGTCGTGTCGCATCACCTTCTGAAAGATCGTGTACGCGGCAGGGGCCAGGCTCATCGCGGTGCCCGGGTGTCCGTTGCCCACCTTCTGTACCGCGTCCGCCGCCAGAAGTCGGGCCGTGTCCACGGCACGCCGGTCCAGGTCGGTCCACTCGAAGCCGTCGGAAGTCTGCGTCGTCATCTTCAAGAAGTCCTCGTTCAGTGCGGAATGGCTGGCCGGACGCGTTCAAACTTAAAAGTCTGACTTTTTCGAAGAAAGGTCGGGGTGTGTCAGCCTGTGGTGAATCTGGGACAGTGATCGCGCGACAGGGACGGCACGAAAAGGGCATGGCAGTCATAAGAGACCAAGCTGAGGGTGACGGGATCAGAACCTTCCCCTTCCCGGCCGAGCTGGCCGTCGGCGGCGTGGGCATGCAGGTCGGGCCCATGGGCACCGAGCGCCGCTGGCACGCCGACGCCCCCCTGCACCGCGTCCACCGCATCGACTTCCACGTGGTCATGCTCTTCACCGACGGCCCCGTACGGCACATGATCGACTTCGCCGAGTACGAGGCCGACGCCGGCGACCTGCTGTGGATCCGCCCCGGACAGGTCCACCGGTTCTCCCGCGAGTCCGTGTACCGCGGAACCGTGCTGACCATGCAGCCCGGCTTCCTGCCCCGCGCCACCGTCGAGGCCACCGGCCTGTACCGCTACGACCTGCCGCCGCTGCTGCACCCCGGCCCCGCGCAGCTCACCGCACTCCGGTCCGCCCTCGACCAGCTGCGCCGCGAGTACGAGGACACCGCCACGCTCCCGCTCAGCCTGCACACGGCCGTCCTGCGGCACACCCTGACCGCCTGTCTGCTGCGCCTGGCCCACCTCGCCGCCAGCTCGGCCAAGACCTCCGAGCGGCACGCCGACAGCACCTTCACCCGTTTCCGGGACGCCGTCGAGCAGGGCTTCGCCACCAACCACAGCGTCAGCGCCTACGCCGACACCCTCGGCTACTCCCGCCGCACCCTGGTCCGCGCCGTCCGCGCGGCCACCGGCGAGACCCCGAAGGGCTTCATCGACAAGCGTGTCGTCCTGGAGGCCAAACGCCTCCTCGCCCACACCGATCTGCCCATCGGCCGCGTCGGGGCGGCCGTCGGCTTCCCCGACGCGGCGAACTTCTCCAAGTTCTTCCACCTGCACACCGGTCAGACGCCGGTGGCGTTCCGGGCGGAGCTGCGCTGAGCCGTTCCGGCCCCCACCGGCCCGCCGGCGAGCCACGGCATCCGGCGTACGAGGGTGTCCCGCATCCGGGTCAGCGCCTCGATCCGCGCCTGGAGTTCGGCCACCCGGCGCGCACCCACCTCGTAGTGGGCCGCGCAGGCCTCCGCGTACGCGAACACCTCCGGCAGGTCGCTGTCGAGGTAACGGACGAAGGACGTCACGTTCTCCACCGTGAACCCGGACGCGAGCAGGTCGCGCACATTGCGGACCCGGACGACCGCCTCCGGCCCGTAGACCCGGTACCCGGCCGCGGTCCGCCCGGGCTCCAGCAGACCCTGCTCCTCGTAGTAGCGCAGGGTGCGGGTCGTCGTGCCCGTCGCGGAGGCGAGTTCACCGATCAGCATCACGGTCGCCCTCAACGCCCAGCCGGACCACGGTCTTCCCGGTGTACCGGCCGCGCACCAGGTCGGCCAGTGCCGCGGGCGCGTCGAGCAGGCCGTCGATCACCGTCTCGTCGTACACGATCGAACCGTCCCGCAGCCAGCCGCGGAACCGCTCCCCGAACTCCGCTGCCCTCTCCAGGTGTTCACCGACCGTGAAGCCGCGCAGCGTCAGCCGCTTGGCGATGATGTCCATCGGGTCGCCGGGCCCGGGATCGGGCCGGCCCGTGGACTGCTGTTGCAGCGCTCCGCACAGGGCGATCCGGCCGTGCTCGTTCATCACCTGGACCGCGGCCCGCAGTTGCTCGCCGCCGACATTGTCGAAGTAGACGTCGATGCCGTCGGGCGCCGCCTCGCGGAGCCGGTCCAGGACCGGGCCGTCGTGGTGGTCGAAGGCCGCGTCGAAGCCGAGCCGCCCGGTCAGATGCGCCGCCTTCGCCGCCGAGCCGGCGCTGCCGATCACCCGCCGCGCTCCGGTCAGCCGGGCGATCTGCCCGGCCAGGCCGCCGACCGCGCCGGCCGCGCTGGAGACGAACACCGTCTTGCCGGGCTGGAGCCGGGCCACCTCCATGAGGCCCACATAGGCGACGAGCCCGAAGCCGAGGTGCAGGGACGGGCTCGGGTAGGCGTCCCGGTCGACCCGCCGGAACGCCTCCGCGTCGGCCACCGCGTACTCCGCCAGCCGAGCCGGTGCACCACCAGGTCGCCCGGGGAGAGCGAGGGATGAGCGGAGAGGAGGACCTCGCCGACCGCGTCGCCGTGCATCGGCGCGCCGATCTCGTAGCGGGGCAGCGGCAGCCGGCCGCCCTCCGCCATCAGCAGCAGCATGCCGGGGTCGAGGGAGAGGAACAGATTGCGGACGAGGACCTGGCCGGGCGCCGGATCCGGTACGGCCACCTCGGCGATCTCTATGTCGCCGGGTGCGGGCAGTCCGTGCGGGCGGGCGGCGAGGCGGGCCTGAAGTCCGGTGCGGGCAGGAGCCGGTGTGGTCGTCATGGCGGCGACGCTAGGGGTTGACGTATGCGTGAAGGTCAACTCCCCGGCGCCGCCGCCCCTTTGCCGGTCAGTGCCCGAAGTCGAACCAGTTTACGTTCACGAAGTCGGCCGGCTGCCCGCTGGTGAAGGTGAGGTAGACGTCGTGCGTGCCGGTCACCGCGCCGATGTTGGCCGGAACCGTCCGCCAGGACTGCCAGCCCCCGGTGTTGCCCACGGCGAAGCTGCCGACGGGCGCGTTGCCACGGCTGTCCAGGCGCACCTCGACCAGCCCGCTGACCCCGCCCGCCGCACCGCTCGCGACCCGCGCGTAGAACTGCCTGGCCGCTGTGGACCCGAAGTCGACGCCCTTGTACAGCGCCCAGTCGCCGTTCGCGAGGGAGCCGATGTCCTGGCCGCCGCCGCTGTCCGTGGTGGTCTCCCGGACGACGCCGGACTGACTGTCGTAGGACTCGGCCTGGATGGCGCTGTAGGCGTCCCGGTTGCCGGTCGGCGGGGGAGTGGTGGTGCCGCCGGAGGACTGCAGGACCTGCACGTAGTCGACGGTCATCGGGTGGCCGGGCTCGGTGCCGCTGTCCGGGCCGCCGCCGAACGCGTCCGGGAAGCCGCCGCCCATCGCGACGTTGAGGATGATGAAGTAGCCGTGGTTGGTGGCATTGGCCCAGGTCGTCGCGTCGACCTGGTTCGCCCGCACGGTGTGGAAGTTGACGCCGTCGAGGTAGAAGCGGATCTCCTCGGGGCTGGTCGAGCGGTCCCACTCCATCGCGTAGGTGTGGAATCCGGCCTGACAGGTGGTGCCGGTGCAGGAGGTGGAGTTGCCGATGCCGGAGGTCTCGTTGCACGGGCCGCCCGGGTTGGTGCCGCAGTGCATCGTGGCCCAGTCGGTGTTCAGGCCCTGGACGTTCTCCATGATGTCCAGCTCGCCGATGCCCGGCCAGTTCCAGTAGTTGCCGCGGAACGGGGCGCCGAGCATCCAGAACGCCGGCCAGTAGCCCTTGGCGGCCGCGCCGGTGACGGCAGGCATCTGGATCCGGGCCTGTACCCGCAGCTTCCCGCCGGCCGGGGGCTGGAAGTCGGTGCGGTTGGTCTCGATCCGGCCCGACGTCCAGTGGCCGGACGCGTCGCGGCGCGGGGTGATGAGCAGGTTGCCGTTCCCGTCCAGCGCGACGTTGCTGGTGCTCGACGTCATCGTCTCGACCTCGCCGGTGCCCCAGTTGGCGGCGCCGCCGGGGTAGGACGTCCCGGTGTCGTACTGCCAGTCGGCGGTGTTGACGCCGGAGCCGGCCGCGCCGTTGAAGTCGTCCACGAACACCTGCGTCCAGCCGGAGGGCGGGGCGGGCGCGGAGGCGCTGGCGGGCGCGGTGGCGGCGGTGGCGACGGCCGCGGCCAGGCCGAGTGCGGCGGCGAGGGCGACCAGCGCGCGGCGCAGCGGGCGGGGTCTGGGTATGCCGGAGGATGCGCTCATGGGGAGCCTCTCGGGTACGGGTACGGAGAGTGTGCGGGGGGTGTGAGAGCGCTCCCATAGTGGCGTGAGAGCGCTCTCACGGTGCCGCCAATGTGCTCCGCGGGCCCGTGACCGTCAAGACTTGAAACAAACAAAGTCGTTGCGGGGCGTGGGAGTTCACCCGGTGAAGCCGTCCGTATCCGCACAGATGGCGATGGAGGGGCCGCCGGTCGGTCGACGGCGGGTACCGGTCGCCGGGTCTGGCGTCGGCTGGGTCGCCGGCGGTCCGTGGATGCCGTGCTGGTGCTCCTCGGGCGGTGGGGGTCTGCTAGAAGGGTGCAGGCGTGGAAGAAAGGTGCGGGTGTGAAGCTGACGATTCTGGGTGGCGGGGGGTTCCGGGTTCCCCTGGTGTACGGCGCACTGCTGACCGACCGTGCCGCGGGGCGGGTTACCGAAGTCGTTCTACAGGATCCGGACGACCGTCGACTGTATGCAGTAACCCGTGTATTGGCGGAACAATCCGCCGGTATCCCCGACGCCCCCACGGTGACCGCCACCACCGACCTGGACGAGGCCCTGCGCGGCGCCGACTTCGTCTTCTCCGCGATCCGCGTCGGCGGCCTGGAGGGCCGGGCGAACGACGAACGGGTCGCGCTCGCGGAAGGCGTGCTGGGCCAGGAGACCGTCGGCGCGGGCGGGATCGCATACGGTCTGCGCACGGTCCCCGTCGCCGTCGACATCGCCCGGCGCGTGGCCCGTCACGCCCCGGACGCCTGGGTCATCAACTTCACCAACCCGGCCGGTCTGGTCACCGAGGCCATGTCCCGCCACCTCGGCGACCGCGTCATCGGCATCTGCGACTCCCCGGTCGGCCTCGGCCGCCGTATCGCCCGCGTCCTCGGCGCCGACCCGAAGGAGGCCTTCATCGACTACGTCGGCCTCAACCACCTCGGCTGGGTGCGCGCCCTCCGGGTCGCCGGACGCGACGAACTGCCTCGCCTGCTGGGCGATCCCGCGCTGCTCGGCTCCTTCGAGGAGGGCCGGCTGTTCGGCGCCGACTGGCTGCGCTCGCTCGGCGCGGTCCCCAACGAATACCTGCACTACTACTACTTCAACCGGGAGACCGTCCGCGCCTACCAGGAGGCCGAGAAGACCCGCGGCGCCTTCCTGCGCGACCAGCAGGCCCGGTTCTACGAGGAGGCGGCCGACCCCGGCGGCTCCGCCCTGCGCGCCTGGGACCGTACCCGCGCCGAGCGCGAGGCGACGTACATGGCCGAGAACCGGGAGAGCGCCGGCGCGGGCGAGCGCGAAGCCGAGGACCTGTCCGGCGGGTACGAGAAGGTCGCCCTGGCCCTGATGCGGGCCATCGCCCGCGACGAACGCGCCACCCTGATCCTCAACGTCCGCAACCGCTCCACCCTGCCGGTCCTCGACGCCGACGCGGTCGTCGAGGTGCCGTGCCTGGTCGACGCGGGCGGCGCCCACCCGCTCGCCGCCGATCCGCTGCCCGGGCACGCCACCGGCCTGGTGTGCTCGGTCAAGGCCGTCGAGCGCGAGGTGCTCGCCGCCGCCGAGTCGGGTTCCCGGACGACCGCCGTGAAGGCCTTCGCGCTGCATCCGCTCGTGGACTCGGTCACCGTGGCCCGCAGGCTGGTCGGGCGCTACACCGAGGTCCATCCGGGCCTGGCCTACCTGACGTAGACGCGGAGGGCCGCTCCGCCGAGCGGCCCTCCGCCGTGCTCCCGGTGACCGTCAGCCGGTGAAGCCGGCCGTGATCGAGGTGAACTGCCAGGTGCTCTGGCTGATGCCGGAGCAGTTCTCGGCGACGCCGCCGCCCGGGCAGGGCCGGTCGCGGTTGACCGACCAGAAGGCGAGCCGCGCGATGTGGTGCGTGTCGGCCCAGTCCCGGATCTGCGTCCAGATCGCGGGGGTCGTCGTCTCCTGCTGGTCGGACAGGCCGTTCATGCCGGAGATGCCGATGTGCGCGTAGGCGGTGGCGTCGTCCCAGCCGAAGGTGGACTTCAGCTTGTTCTTCAGCCCCTCCGCCGCGTTCACGGTGTTGCCGTACATGTCCGAGCCGCCGCCGAAGTCGAACGGCATGATGGTGAACACGTCGATGTTCGCGCCCAGCGACTGCGCCTGCTCGATGAGCCGGTTGCCGTAGTACGTCGGCCCGGTGGTGGACGTGCCGAAGGTGACGATGGTCTTCAGGCCGGGGTTGTTCGCCTTGACCGTCTTCAGCGCGGTCAGGATCTTCGCCTGGACGGCCTCGTTCTCGAACTCGTCGGTGTTCTCGATGTCGAAGTCGATCGCCTTCAGCCCGTAGGCGTCGACCACCTTCTGGATCGCCCCGGCGAGCGCGCTCGCGGAGGAGCAGTTGGCGCCGAGCTTGCTGCCCTGCCAGCCGCCGAACGACGGGACGACGTCACCGCCGGCGGACCGTATCTGGTTGATCGCCGTCTGGTCCACGCCGCCGGTCAGCGCCCGGCTGCCGTCCCAGGCCGGGGTGCAGCCGCCGGAGTCCAGCACGAACGCCATGGTGAACCATGTGGCACCGGTCGCGCTCATCACCGTTGTGGGGTTCGGCGGATCGCCCCAGCCCTCGTACAGGTACGGAGCCGCCTGCTTGAAGCCGGTGCCGCCGCTGCCCGCGTCGGTCGTCACCGTGACCGCGTTGGAGGCGGGTGAGGTGTTGCCCGCCGCGTCCCGCGCCTTCACGGTGAAGGTGTAACTCGTACCGGGAGACAGCCCGCCGACCGTGGCCGACGTGCCGGAGACGCTCAGGAGCCGGTTGGCGCCGCTGTAGATGTCGTACGCCGTCACGCCCGCGTTGTCCGTGGCGGCGTTCCACTTCAGGGACACGCTCGAGGACGTCTTGCCGGTGGAGGCGAGGCCGCTCGGCGCGGTCGGCGCCTGGGTGTCCCCGCCGCCACCGCCGCCTGGGCCCTCCAGGCTGATGTCGTCGGCGTAGTAGGTGCCCTGGCCGTACCAGCCGTGGACGTAGAGGGTGGCGCTGGTCTGCGAGGCCCCGGTGGTGAAGGTGAGGCTCAGCTGGCTGTACGCCGACGGGGACGTGGTCCAGGTGGAGGCGCCGCCGTTGACGCCGAGGTACACGTAACTGCCGCGCACCCAGCCGCTGAGGCTGTACGTCGTGTTCGGCTGCACGGCGACGGTCTGGCTGCACTGGGCGTTGTCGCTGGACGTCACCGCGCCCTGCAGCGCCTTGGCGCCGCCGTGCACGGGGGAGGAGACGACCGAGCCGAGGTTGCCGGTGCAGGTCCAGGGGGAGAGGCCGCCCGATTCGAAGCCGGGGTTGGTGAGGATGTTCGCCGCGTGGGCGGTGCCGGGGAGGGCGACGGCCCCGCCGAGCGCGAGGGCGGCGGAGCCGAGCAGGGCGAGAAGCCGGCGTCTGGGACGTCCGAGTGTGTGGCGCACGCTATCTCCCTGTGGGGATGGGGTGTCCGGGAGGGCAGGGGAGTGCGGATCCTGGTGCGTCAATGAATTTGGTATGGACCAATCGGCCTGTCAAGAAGGCGGACCGAACGGGGCCGTACCGGCGGGGGTGAGCGCCCCGGCAGGGGTGCGGGGAACCGCGTGGCGAGCCGCGGCCGACCCGCGGCCGGCCGACGGCCTAGAGCGGCAGGACCTCACCCGCCGAGGCGGCCCGCACGGGCGCCGGCACGGCAGGCAGCAGCACCTCGGAGTCCACCCTCTGCCGCGGAAGCGCCGTGGGCACCAGCGGACGCGGCCCCGACACCACCGTGTAGTCCTGTCCGAGGAACGGCGGCTCGATCACCCCCGGGTCCTCGCCCAGCGCCAGCTGCACCGCCGCCCACGGCGCGTTCACCCCACAGAGCGACAGCTGATGCAGGCCTCCGGCGGGCCTCGTGTTGACGTCCAGCAGCACCGGCCGGTCGCCGAGCATCCGGAACTGGATGTTGGACAGGTGGTGCAGCCCGAAGCCCTCCGCGATCAGCCGGGCCGGCGCCAGCCACCGCTCGTCCAGGGTGAAGCCCCGGCGGCGGCCGTTCTTGGTGCGTCCCACCGCGAGCCGCACCCGGTTGTCCGGCCCGGTCAGGCAGTCGACGGACACCTCGGGCTGCTCCAGGCGGGGCATCACCAGCCAGTCCACGGGCTCCTCGGCCCGCCGCAGCGCGTCCACGACCAGGTCCAGCTGGACGTACGGGCCGGGGAAGCCGTTCAGGTGCACCATCGAGAAGGGCGTCCGGGTGATCATCCGGAAGCCGACCCCGCCCGCACCGGAGGCCGGCTTGAAGCAGGGCAGGTGTCCGGAAGCCTCCAACTCCGCGACCGCGGCCACGAGTTGGTCTGCGGTCCGGACCCGGTGCCACGGCGGCACGGGAACGCCCACCGAGCGCACCGCCTCGTACGCGGTCGCCTTGTCCTCGAAGACGGCGACCGCCTCGGGCGTCGGCGCCAGCAGGGCCGTACCGGCCGCCGCGAACTCGGCGCGGTGCGCCACGATCGCGGCCTGGTGCAGCCGGGGCACGAACACGTCGATGCCGCGCCGGGCGCACTGGTCGAGGGCGTACTCGACGTACGCGGCCGGGGACAGGCCCTCCGGCTCCAGGTCGGCGGTGTCGGCGGCGGCCAGCACGGGGGAGTCGGGGTCGCCGTGCGTGGCGTGGATCTCCACCGCGCGGTCGCTGGGATTTCTCCGCAGCTGATCCATGAAGAACACGTTCTCCGCGTACGTGCGGTTGAGCCAGACGCGTACGCGAGAGAGCATGCAGGCCGCCTTTCGGGGGTGTGCGGGCAGGGCGGAGCGGCCCGTGCCCGGGCAGGAGGAAGGAAGGGTCACCGAACAGCCCCGTCGAAAGGGGGAGTTGAGGGCGTCGGTGTCGGGGCGATCATACGGCTTTCAAGAGCTCCCTCGTGCAACGCGCGGGTTACGGATTCAGGGAGCCCAGGCCCGCCGGCGGACACGCGGCGCCGGCCCGGCCGGAAGCTGACACGCGGACAGGTTGCTCTTGTCCGTGGACCGGTCGATGTGTTCTTGTTGTGTCATCGGATGATCGGAAGGGGTGCGCAGGTGGAGTCGACGGCCGGGGCCGGACAGCTGCTGGCCATCAGCGACCTGCACATCAGCTACCCGGACAACCGCGCCCTGGTCGAGGACATGCGTCCGCACAGCGACGAGGACTGGCTGATCGTGGCCGGTGACGTCGCGGAGACCGTCGCCGACATCCGCTGGGCCCTCGGCACGCTCGCCGGCCGCTTCCGCAAGGTGCTGTGGGCGCCGGGCAACCACGAGCTGTGGACCCATCCGAGCGACCCGGTCACCCTGCGCGGCGCCGCCCGCTACGACCACCTGGTCGAGGTCTGCCGGGAGCTGGGCGTCGTCACCCCCGAGGACCCCTACCCGGTGTGGCACGGCCCCGGCGGCCCGGTCGTCGTCGCCCCGCTCTTCCTGCTGTACGACTACTCGTACCTCCCGGCCGGCAGCACCACCAAGGCGGAGGGCCTGGCCTACGCCGAGAGCACCGGCATCATCTGCAACGACGAGTTCCTGCTGCACCCCGACCCCTACCCGACCCGCGAGGCGTGGTGCCGGGCCCGGGTCGCCGAGACCGAGCGCAGGCTCGCCGAGCTGCCCGCGGACCTGCCGACCGTGCTGGCCGGCCACTGGCCGCTGCACCGGCACCCCACCGAGGTGCTGTGGCACCCCGAGTTCGCCATGTGGTGCGGCACCACGCTGACCGCCGACTGGCACCGCCGTTTCCGCGTCGCCACCATGGTCTACGGCCACCTGCACATCCCCCGCACCACCTGGCACGACGGAGTCCGCTTCCTGGAGGTCTCCGTCGGCTATCCCCGCGAGTGGCGCAAGCGCCCGGACCCGCCGGGACGGCTGCGCCGTGTCCTGCCGATGGAGGTCGACGCAGGTGATCGAGGAGCTGCTCCCGGAGTCGGTCGTGGCCGTGGAGGCGCGCGCTGACGACCCGCTGTGGGACGCCCCGCTCTACCCGGCGGAGGAAGCGCTCGTAGCCCGCTCGGTGGCCAAGCGGCGGCGCGAGTTCGCCGCCGTCCGCGGCTGCGCCCGGCGCGCCATGGAGAAGCTCGGCGTGCCGCCGCAGCCGGTGCTCACCGGCGAACGCGGCGCCCCGCGCTGGCCGGACGGGCTCGCCGGCAGCATGACCCACTGCGACGGCTACTGCGCCGCCGCCCTGGTCCGCGCCACCGACCTGGTCTCCCTCGGCATCGACGCCGAACCCCACGGGCCGCTCCCGGAGGGCGTCGGCCCCTCCGTCTTCCTGCCCGCCGAGGCCACGCGGCTCGACGGGCTGGCCGCGCGGTGGCCCGCCGTGCACTGGGACCGCCTCCTGTTCAGCGCCAAGGAGTCCGTCTACAAGGCGTGGTTCCCGCTCACCCGCAAGTGGCTGGACTTCTCCGAGGCCGACATCACCGTGCAGCCGGACGCCGACGGCGCGCCGTACGGCACCCTGCGCGCCGTACTCCTCGTCCCCGGCCCCCTGGTCGGCGGCCGGCGGCTCCAGGTCTTCGAGGGCCGGTGGACCGCACGTGAAGGCGTGGTCGCCACCTCCGTGGTCATACCGCACGCCACGTCCGACCCGGAGCGGTCCTGACACCCACGGCGGCCCGGCGCGGCCCTGACGCCCGGCCCCGCCCGGTCGCCGCACCGGCACGGCCGCCGGCGTGCGCATCCTGCCGCCGGGGTACGGCCGCCGCCGTCGCGGTGCCGTCCCGGTGACGGCGGCGGCGCGGAACCGGCCCGGCGCTCAGGCCGGCGGCGGGCACCACCCGCTCAGGAGCCGGAAGAACGCTTCCTCGTTGCCCGCCAGCCCCGCCCGGGCCAGCGCCCGTTCCGCCTCGGCGAGCACGGCGGGCGGGACGACGGCGGGCCGGTCCGCGTCCGGTGGCCCGTCGAAGGCGGCGCGCACCGTATGCAGCAGCCGCAGGTAGGCCTGCACGGCGGTACGCTCACGGTCGGTCAGTACGGCGGTGGGCATCGGTCGGCTCTCCCCGAGTAGGCGTCACGGTCACGCGCTCTGCAGCGCACCCCCCAGCTTGCCGCCCACCACTGACAACGCCGTCTGGCTCCTCGCCGGTTAGCCCGCTTAGCCGAGGCGGAACCGCCCCCAGACCAGCGGTCCCACGCAGAGGAAACGGTTCACTTCCGGCGCCCGTACCGGCAAAGGGACGGTGCCGCTTGGGCGCGCACCAGCGGGGCGCGCGCCCCGGCCGGCGGCCCCGGTCAGCCGTGCTGGCCCGGATAACCCAGCGACGCCTCGATACGGCCCGCCACGCCGTCCCGCTGCACCGGCACCCGCAGCGCGGGACCCGCCAGCCACGTACGGCACTTGCTCGCCAGGAGAAGGCCGAAGGTCTCGGCGTCCCGCTCCTCGGCGAGGTCGAAACGGGTACGGGCCGCGACCCGTTGCACCGCCGCCTCCAGCGCCTCCTGGTCGGTGTCGTCGCCCAGCAGCCGTGTCGCCGCGCCGACCCCCTCCACATGGAGCCCGCAGTGGTCGGCCTGCATGTGCCACAGCTCATGGCCCAGGATCACCAACTGGTGGTCGGGAGCGGTACGTTCCTCCACCACCACGACGTCCCGGTCGGTCAGGTCCAGCCACAGCCCGCTGGCCGTGCCAGGCGGGAAGGCGGCCGTACGGAAGTGCACCGGACGGCCGCGGCGGCGGCTCATCGCCTCGCACAGCGCCCGGTACAGCTCGTCCGGCGGCGCGGGCGCGGGCAGGTCCAGCCCGCCCACCAGTTCGTTGCACAGCCGGCGCATGTCCCTGCCGATGCCCACAGTCCTCCCCCGGCTCACGACTCGGGTCGTTTGACGCTCTCCAGGAGCATGTCCAGCCACTCGGCGACCTTGTCCCGGTGCTGGTCGGTGGGCAACTGCGCGGCGCGCCAGGCGATTCCGCGCACGCCGTGGTCCTGCAGCAGCCGCTCCAGCGGATCCTCCGCGGTCTCGGCGGCGGCCCGCTCCCGGTCCGCGAGCTTCTGCAGCAGCTCCTGCTCGGTGCGCTGCAGGGCGCCCGCCAGCGCCTCGGGGTCCTCCGCGGTGAGGAAGCCGGCGTGCACCCGGAAGAAGCGCTGCAGCGCGTCGCAGTGCTCCATGGTGGGCCGCCGGTCGCCGTTGATGAGAGCGCCGGCCTGCTGCCGGGACATCCCGGCGCCGTCGGCGATCTCCTGCTGGGTGTAGCGGCGTCCGCCCGGCTTCAGCCGGGTGCGGCGCAACAGATCCAGGCGTTGCAGGAAACGGGCCTGGACGTCCGGCTCGCCCGCGGGACGGCCGCTCAGCAGGGCCCTGACCACCGGCTCCGGCACCCCGCAGGCGGTGGAGAGCCGCCCGACGTCGAAGACCTCGGCGTGCGGCACACCGAGGCGGTCGGCGAGCGCGGTGACGCGGGCGACGACGGCCGGCAGCTGGGCGGTCGCCGAGGCGCCCGGATCCTCGTAGCCATCCGTCACCGACAGAACTCCTACGTCTCTAGAGGGCTTCAGATGCGTCCGTGCTTCTCACGAGCGATCGCCGTGAACTTCCCGGAGAGTAGCCGGTGTCTCGAACTCACATCCAGGTGTCGCCACAACTGTGGCGAATTTCAGCCGTCAACCGGCATGAAATGCCACGATAGTTGACACGACTCTCGCCGGGGCAGCAGGATCGCATCGCCGCGAGAAAGGCCGCAGAGGCAAGAGGGGTGACCTCCCGATGGCACATCAGGCAGGAGGGCAGCGGCCGGCACCGCGGCCCGTCCCCGAGACCTGCGAGACCCAGGCGTACCTTCAGGACTACGGAGCACTGCTGGAGTACCTGTCCTGCCCGGCGCTGGTCGTGGACCGCCACTGGAACGTGGTCATGGCCAACAGCGCGTTCGAGACACTTTTCTGCGGCGTGCGCCCCCATCCGACGGCCATGCCGGGGGAGAACTTCCTCCGTTTCGTGCTGTTCCACCCCGACGCGGGCGAGGTACTCGGCGAGCACGAGCCCGGCTGGTGCCTGCCCATGCTGGCCCAGGTCCGCTCCGCCCTGGAGACGCACGGCCACGACCACGAACTCCAGGCGGTCCGCCGGGAGATCGCCCAGGACCCGATCATGGAGGCCGCCTACCGGCAGGGTCTGCCGCACTGGATCCGGTCCGTCGGCGAGGCCGCGACCCGCCTCGACGGCGCGGTACGCCTCCTGCACCACCCGGACCCGCGCCGCGGGCGCACCGAGTGCCGCATCGTCGAGGAGTCGCCGGAGCCGCTGCTGGAACTCGGCTACCGGCGCCTGACGATGATCCTGCGCGACCCCCGCCGGGCCGTCGCCCCGGTCCGCCGGCCGCGCCGCCCGCGCGGCGGCGCCTCCCACCTGACGGTCGTCCCGTCCCCCGGGAACTGACCCGGCACCGTCGGCGTTCAGGTCGCCGGCGGCGCCGGGCCGGTCCCCTCGGCTTCCCTTCGACACGCAAGCCGCTTGCATGACTTGCGCTACGCTTGCGGCCATGACGCGACGACTTGCGGAAGTGGCGAAGAAGGTCGGGGTCAGCGAGGCCACGGTCAGCCGGGTGCTCAACGGCAAGCCCGGGGTCTCCGGCGCCACCCGGCAGGCGGTGCTCACGGCTCTCGACGTCCTCGGCTACGAGCGCCCCACCCAGCTGCGCGGCGAACGCGCCCGGCTCGTCGGCCTCGTCCTGCCCGAGCTGCAGAACCCCATCTTCCCGGCCTTCGCCGAGGTCATCGGCGGCGCCCTCGCCCAGCTGGGGCTCACCCCGGTGCTGTGCACCCAGACCAAGGGCGGGGTGTCCGAGGCGGACTACGTCGAACTGCTCCTCCAGCAGCAGGTCTCCGGTGTCGTGTTCGCCGGCGGCCTGTACGCCCAGGCCGACGCGCCGCACGACCACTACCGGCTGCTGGCCGAGCGCAACATCCCCGTCGTGCTGGTCAACGCGGCCATCGACGACCTCGGCTTCCCGGGCGTGTCCTGCGACGACGCCGTCGCCGTCGAGCAGGCCTGGCGGCACCTGGCCTCCCTCGGCCACGAGCGCATCGGCCTGGTCCTCGGTCCTCGCGACCACGTCCCCTCGGCGCGCAAACTGGCCGCCGCCCGGTCGGTCGCCGGCGATCTGCCGGAGGAGTTCGTCGCGCGCGCCATGTTCTCCCTCGAGGGTGGTCACGCCGCCGCTTCCCGGCTGATCGACCGGGGGGTCACCGGCATCATCTGCGCCTCCGACCCGCTGGCGCTCGGCGCCGTCCGGGCGGCCCGCCGCAAGGGCTACGACGTCCCTGGCCGGATCTCCGTCGTCGGCTACGACGACTCGGCGTTCATGAACTGCACCGAGCCCCCGCTGACCACCGTGCGCCAGCCCATCGAGGCCATGGGGCGCGCGGCCGTGGAGCTGCTGAACGCGCAGATCGGCGGCACCGCCGTACCCGCCGAGGAGCTGCTGTTCGAGCCGGAACTGGTGGTGCGCGGGTCCACCGCGCAAGCCCCGCGCGACTGAACCCCGGTAGATCCAGCCTGCTGTCGAATAATTACAGATTGTGCGCGACATCTTGCGGGCCGATGTCGGCGGTGCTTGAGTGTGCGGCGCCCACCGCTCCTGCCACGAGTGCCATGAGGGGTCCACCGATGACCAGCACCGGGTTCCGCCGTACCGTCGTCGCGATCGGCGCCTGTTCCTCCCTCGCCCTCGCCGCCACCGCCTGCGGGCCGGGCGACGGCGGCTCGGCGGACGGCAAGACGCGCATCACCGTCAACTGCGAGCCGCCCAGGAGCGCCAAGGTCGACCGCCGGTTCTTCGAGGAGGACATCGCCGCCTTCGAGGAACACCACCCGGACATCGACGTCGTCGCCCACGACGCCTTCCCCTGCCAGGACCCGAAGACCTTCGACGCCAAGCTCGCCGGCGGCCAGATGGAGACCGTGTTCTACACGTACTTCACCGACGCCCGGCACGTGGTCGACATCCGCCAGGCCGCCGATCTCACTCCGTACCTCAAGGAACTGAAGAGCTACGCCAGCATCCAGAAGCAGCTGCGGGACATCTACACCGTGGACGGGAAGGTATACGGCATACCGCGTACCGGATACTCCATGGGATTGATCTACAACCGCGCCCTCTTCCGCAAGGCCGGCCTGGATCCGGACAAGCCCCCGGCGACCTGGGACGAGGTCCGCGCCGCCGCCAAACGGATCGCCGCCCTCGGCGACGGCACCGTCGGCTACGCCGACTACAGCGCCCAGAACCAGGGCGGCTGGCACTTCACCGCCGAGCTGTACTCCCAGGGCGGCGACGTCGTCAGCGCCGACGGCACCAAAGCCACCATCGACACCCCGGAAGGCCGCGCCGTCCTGCGCACCCTGCACGACATGCGATGGACCGACGACTCGATGGGCAGCAAACAGCTCCTCGTCATCAACGACGTCCAGCAGATGATGGGTTCGGGCAAGCTCGGCATGTACCTCGCCGCCCCCGACAACATCCCGATCCTGGTCAAGGAGAAGGGCGGCAGCTACCAGGACCTCGCCCTCGCGCCCATGCCCGGCGGCAAGGGAACCCTCATCGGCGGCGACGGCTACATGGTCGGCAAGAAGGCCACGCCGGCCCAGATCCGCGCCGCCCTGAAGTGGCTGGACCACATGTTCCTCACCCCGGGCAAGGGCTTCCTCGGCGACTACGCGCGCGCCAGGAAGAACGACGCCCCCGTCGGCCTGCCCGAGCCACGCCTGTTCACCGGCGCCGCCGACGCCACCGACCAGCGGATCAAGAAGGCCAACGCCAACGTCCCGGTGCGCAACTACCAGGCGTTCCTCGACGGCAACCACAAGCTCCGGCTGAAGATAGAACCGCCGCACGCCCAGCAGATCTACTCCGTCCTCGACGCCACCGTCTCCGCCGTCCTCACCCGGAAGGACGCCGACATCGACCAGCTCCTCACGGACGCGTCCGGCAAGATCGACAGCATTCTGGCCCGGAGCTGACCGCCATGACGAAGACGGCGAACACGGCCGAGCGGCAGCCCACGGCGCACACCGCCGTCCCGCCGGCCCCGGCGCCGCCCCCGGCAGGGAACCGCAGACGCCGCCGCCTGACCGACCAGGTCCGGGCCTACGCCTTCCTCCTCGGCGGACTGCTCTGCTTCGCCCTGTTCTCCTGGTACCCGGCGATCCGCGCCGTCGTCATCGCCTTCCAGACGTACACACCGGGCTCCCCGCCCGCATGGGCCGGCACCGCCAACTTCACCCGCGTCCTGCACGACCCCGAGTTCACGGCCGCCTGGCGCAACACCCTCGCCTTCACCCTGCTGGCCCTCCTCCTCGGCTTCGCCGTCCCCTTCCTCCTCGCCCTCGTCCTCAACGAACTACGGCACGCCAAGGCCTTCTTCCGGGTCGCGGTCTACCTGCCGGTGATGATCCCGCCCGTGGTCAGCGCCCTGCTGTGGAAGTGGTTCTACGACCCCGGAGCCGGCCTCGCCAACGAGACGCTGCGCCTGCTGCACCTGCCCACCTCGAACTGGTCCAACGGCACCGGCACCGCACTCGTCTCCCTCGTCATCGTGGCCACCTGGGCCAACATGGGCGGCACCGTCCTCATCTACCTGGCCGCCCTGCAGTCCATCCCCGGCGAGCTGTACGAGGCGGCCGAACTCGACGGCGCGAACCTCCTCCAACGCGTCCGGCACATCACCGTCCCGCAGACCCGGTTCGTGATCCTGATGCTGATGCTCCTTCAGGTCATCGCCACCATGCAGGTGTTCACCGAACCGTTCGTCATCACCGGCGGCGGCCCCGAGAACGCCACCGTCACGGTCCTCTACCTCATCTACAAATACGCCTTCCTCTACAACGACTTCGGCGGCGCCTGCGCCCTGAGCGTCATGCTCCTCCTGCTGCTCGGCGCCTTCTCCGCCGCCTACCTCCGGCTCACCCGCTCCGAGGGGGACGCATGACAACCGGCACCCGCACCCTCGTCTCCCCGGCCGCCCTCGCCCGCCCGCGCGGAAAGGCCGTCTACTGGACGGTTTTCACGGCCGTCGTCCTCCTCTTCACGCTCGCCTTCCTCTTCCCCGTCTACTGGATGGTCACCGGCGCCCTGAAATCCCCGGACGAGGTGACCAGGACCCCTCCGACACTGCTGCCCGAGCACTGGCACCTCGCCGGCTACACCGACGCCTGGAACCTGATGCAGCTCCCGCAGCACCTCGTGAACACGGTCGTCCAGGCCGCCGGCGCCTGGGCCTTCCAACTCGTGTTCTGCACGGCCGCCGCGTACTCCCTGTCCAGGCTGCAACCCGCCTTCGGCAAGGCGGTCCTCGGCGGCATCCTCGCCACCCTCATGGTCCCGGCGCAGGCGCTGGTCGTCCCCAAGTACCTCACCGTCGCCGACCTCCCGTTTCTCCACACCAGCCTGCTCAACGACCCCCTCGCCGTCTGGCTGCCGGCCGCCGCCAACGCCTTCAACCTCTACCTGCTCAAACGGTTCTTCGACCAGCTGCCCCGCGATGTCCTGGAGGCCGCCGCGATCGACGGCGCCGGCCCGCTGCGGATCCTGCGGTCCGTCGTCCTGCCCATGTCCCGGCCGGTCCTCGGCGTGGTCTCGATCTTCGCTCTGGTCGCCGTCTGGCAGGACTTCCTGTGGCCGCTGCTGGTCTTCTCCGACACCGGCCGGCAGCCGATCAGCGTCGCCCTGGTCCAGCTGTCGCAGAACATCCAGCTCACCGTGCTCATCGCCGCGATGGTGATCGCCAGCATCCCGATGGTGGCGCTGTTCCTCGTCTTCCAGCGGCACATCATCGCCGGGATCAGCGCGGGCAGCACCAAGGGCTGACGCCGCCGCCCCCTCCACAGAAAGGCACGCCCCGTGGGACAGCCCAGCCATGCCCGCAAAGACCCTGACTGGTGGCGCTCGGCCGTCATCTACCAGGTGTACGTCCGCAGCTTCGCCGACGGCGACGGCGACGGCACCGGCGACCTCGCGGGCGTCCGCTCCCGGCTGCCATACCTGGCCGAACTCGGCGTCGACGCCCTGTGGTTCACCCCCTGGTACCTGTCACCCCTGAAGGACGGCGGCTACGACGTCGCCGACTACCGGACCATCGACCCCGCCTTCGGCACCCTCGCCGAGGTCGAGAAACTCATCGCCGAGGCCCGTGAGCTGGGCATCCGGACCATCGTCGACATCGTGCCCAACCACGTCTCCGACCGGCACCCCTGGTTCCGGGCCGCCCTCGCCGCCGGGCCCGGCAGCCCCGAACGCGAACTCTTCCACTTCCGGCCCGGACGCGGCCCACACGGCGAACTCCCCCCGAACGACTGGCCGTCACAGTTCGCCGGCTCCACCGAACCGGTGTGGACCCGCCTGCCCGACGGCGACTGGTACCTGCACCTGTTCACCCCCGAACAACCCGACCTCAACTGGGCCCACCCCGCCGTCCGCCGGGAACACGAGGACATCCTGCGCTTCTGGTTCGAGCGGGGCGTCGCCGGCATCCGCATCGACTCCGCGGCCCTGCTCGTCAAGGACGCGGACCTCCCCGACCTCGCCGCACACCCCGAACCGCACCCCTTCCTCGACCGCGACGAACTCCACACCATCTACCGCTCCTGGCGGCGCGTGGCCGACGCCTACGACGCCGTGTTCGTCGGCGAGGTCTGGCTCCCCGACCCCGAACGCTTCGCCCGCTACCTCCGCCCCGACGAACTCCACACCGCCTTCAACTTCTCCTTCCTCACCTGCCCCTGGGACGCCGGCCGGCTGCGCGCCTCGATCGACACCACCCTCGCCGCACACGCCCCCGTCGGCGCCCCGGCCACCTGGGTACTGTGCAACCACGACGTCACCCGCACGGTCACCCGGTACGGCCGCGCCGACACCGCCTTCGACTTCGCCACCAAGGCCTTCGGCACGCCGACGGACCCGGCGCTGGGGACCCGGAGGGCGCGGGCCGCGGCGCTGCTGTCGCTGGCGCTGCCGGGGTCGGTGTACGTCTACCAGGGGGAGGAGCTGGGGCTGCCGGAGGCCGAGATACCGGTCGACCGCATACAGGATCCGATGTACTTCCGATCGCATGGAGTCGACCCCGGCCGCGACGGCTGCCGGGTGCCGCTGCCGTGGGTCGACGGTATGCCGTATGCGGGATTCGGTTCACGCCAGGAGCCGTGGCTGCCGCAGCCGGTCGACTGGCCATCGTATGCAGTCGACCGTCAACTCCAGGACCCCGACTCCATGCTCACCCTCTACCGCCAGGCCATCGCCCTCCGCCCCCGGTTCGGCGACGGCCCCCTGACCTGGCTGCCCGCCCCCGACGGCGTGCTCGCCTTCTCCCGCGCGGACGGTGTGCTGTGCGTGGTCAACCTCGCGGCCACGCCCGCCGACCTCCCCGCCCACTCCCGGCTCCTGCTCGGCAGTGGCCCGCTGGACGACGCGGGCCGGCTGCCGCAGGACACGGCGGCCTGGCTGCGCGCCTGAGCCGCACCCGAACGCACCTTGCTATCCCAGACACCCCCACCACGAAGGGATCAGCACATGCACAGCAGCACCGCCAGACATGTCAGGCGCATGCCGGCGATCGGGGCGGTCGTCGCCCTCGCCGCCGGCATGCTCGTCGCCGTCGCCCCGGCCGCCCACGCGGCGGCGGGCGCCACACTGCCCTTCACCTCCGTGGAGGCCGAGTCGGCGACCGGCAACGGTACGAGAATCGGCCCGGACTACACGCAGGGCACCCTCGCCTCGGAGGCCTCCGGCCGGCAGGCCGTGCGGCTGGCCGCCGGGCAGCGGGTGGAGTTCACCGTGCCGCGTGCCTCCAATGCACTGAATGTTGCATACAGTGTCCCGGACGGTCAGTCCGGGGCGCTGAACGTATACGTCAACGGCACCCGGCTCGCCAAGACCCTCCCGGTGACCTCCACGTACTCGTACATCGACACCGGCTGGATCCCCGGCGCCAAGACGCACCACTTCTTCGACAACACCCGGCTGCTGCTCGGGCGGAACGTCCAGGCCGGCGACAAGGTCGCCGTCGAGGCGGCCGGCGTCCAGGTCACCGTCGACGTCGCCGACTTCGAGCAGGTCGCCCCGGCCGCCACCCAGCCCGCCGGATCGGTGTCCGTCGTCTCCGAGGGCGCCGACCCCAGCGGCGGCGGCGACTCCACCCAGGCCTTCCGGGACGCCATCGCAGCAGCCCAGGGCGGCACGGTGTGGATACCACCGGGCGACTACCGGATCACGTCCTCCCTGAGCGGCGTACAGAACGTGACCCTCCAGGGCGCCGGCAGCTGGTACACGGTCGTCCACACCTCCCGTTTCATCGACCAGTCCGCCTCCGCCGGCAAGGTCCGCATCAAGGACTTCGCGGTCATCGGCGAGGTCACCGAACGCGTCGACTCCAGCCCGGACAACTTCGTCAACGGCTCCCTCGGACCCGACTCGTCCGTCTCCGGCATGTGGATCCAGCACCTGAAGGTCGGCCTGTGGCTCACGGGCAACAACGACAACCTGGTGGTGGAGAACAGCCGCATCCTCGACACCACCGCCGACGGCCTCAACCTCAACGGCACCGCGAAGGGCGTCCGGGTCCGCAACAACTTCCTGCGCAACCAGGGCGACGACTCCCTCGCCATGTGGTCGCTGTACTCCCCGGACACCGGCTCCAGCTTCGAGAACAACACCATCTCGCAGCCCAACCTCGCCAACGGCATCGCCATCTACGGCGGCACCGACATCGCCGTACGCAACAACCTGATCTCCGACACCAACGCCCTCGGCAGCGGGATCGCCATCTCCAACCAGAAGTTCCTCGACCCCTTCCACCCCCTCGCCGGCACCATCACGGTCGACGGCAACACGCTGGTGCGCACCGGTGCGATGAACCCCAACTGGAACCACCCGATGGGTGCCCTGCGTGTCGACTCCTACGACAGCGCCATCGGCGCGACCGTCGACATCACCGACACGACGATCACCGACAGCCCGTACAGCGCCTTCGAGTTCGTCTCCGGCGGCGGCCGCGGCTACCCGGTGCGGAACGTCAACGTCTCCGGCGCGACCGTGCGGAACACCGGTACGGTCGTCGTCCAGGCCGAGGCGCAGGGCGCGGCCACCTTCAAGAACGTCACCGCCACCCAGGTCGGGGCGGCCGGCGTCTACAACTGCCCCTACCCGGCGAACTCCGGCTCCTTCACCCTCACCGACGGCGGCGGCAACTCCGGCTGGTCCAGCACGTGGTCGGACTGCTCCACCTGGCCGCAGCCCGGACAGGGCAACCCCGATCCCGGCCCCGACCGGAACCTCGCCAAGGGCCGCCCGGCCACCGCGACCGGCTCCCAGGACGTCTACACGCCGGGCAAGGCGGTCGACGGCGACGCGAACAGCTACTGGGAGTCCGCCAACAACGCCTTCCCGCAGTCCTGGACGGTCGACCTCGGCTCGTCCTACGCGGTGCGCCGCCTGGTGCTGAAGCTGCCGCCGTCCGCCGCCTGGGGCGCCCGTACCCAGACCGTCACGGTGCTCGGCAGCACGGACGGCTCCGGCTACTCGACCGTCGTCGGCGCCCAGGGTTACCGCTTCGACCCGGCCACCGGCAACACCGCGACGGTGTCCCTGCCCGGCAGCACGAACCTGCGCTACCTCCGCCTGACGGTCAGCGCCAACACGGGCTGGCCGGCGGGTCAGTTCAGTGAGGTGGAGGCGTATCTGACATCCTGAGGCCGCCCATAGCCGTGCCCCGGTGCGGGCGCGCCGGGGCACGGCGCCGAGGACGAGGAGAAGCGGGCCGCCCGCCGCCGGGCGCGCGGCACCGCACGGACCGCCGAGTTTCACATGGGTGCCACCAGACCCTTCCCTGACGTTTGCTGCTCTTGGAACACTCGCTCCGCGCAGATTCCGTCATCTGACGGCATCAGGTACGTCAGGATGAGAGGACCCTCACTCATGCCCGAAGTCAACCGGCGGCGCTTCCTGCAACTCGCCGGCGCCACCACGGCGTTCACCGCGCTGGCCGGCAGCATCCAGCGCGCGGCAGCCCTGCCCGCCCACTACCGCACCGGATCGGTGGACGATGTCGAGCACATCGTCGTCCTGATGCAGGAAAACCGTTCCTTCGATCACTACTTCGGTTCGCTCCGAGGAGTCCGCGGCTTCGGCGACCCCCGCCCGGTCACCCAGAACGGCCGGTCGGTCTGGAAACAGTCCGACGGCACGAAGGACGTCCTGCCGTTCCATCCCGACGCCGACGACCTGGGCCTGGCCTTCATCCAGGACCTCCCGCACGGCTGGAACGACGGCCACACCGCGTTCAACGGCGGCAAGTACGACAAGTGGGTGCCCGCCAAGTCCGCGACGACGATGGCGTACCTGACCCGCGACGACATCCCCTTCCACTACGCGCTCGCGGACGCCTTCACCATCTGCGACGCCTACCACTGCTCACTCATCGGCTCCACCGACCCCAACCGCTACTACATGTGGACGGGTTACACCGGCAACGACGGCACGGGCGGCGGCCCGGTCCTCGGCAACGACGAGAAGGGGTACGGCTGGACGACGTACCCCGAACGACTGGAGCAGGCCGGGGTCTCCTGGAAGATCTACCAGGACGTCGGCGACGGCCTCGACGCCGACGGCGGCTGGGGCTGGATCACCGACGCCTACCGCGGCAACTACGGCGACAACTCGCTCCTCTACTTCAACCGGTACCGGAACGCGGCGCCCGGCGATCCCCTGTACGACAAGGCCCGCACCGGCACCGACGCCCGCAAGGGCGAGGGCTTCTTCGACCAGCTCAAGGCTGACGTACAGCGGGACAGGCTGCCCCAGGTCTCCTGGATCGTCGCCCCCGAGGCCTTCACCGAACACCCCAACTGGCCCGCCAACTACGGCGCCTGGTACGTCTCCCAGGTCCTGGACGCGCTCACCGCCAACCCCGACGTATGGGCGAAGACGGCGCTGTTCATCACCTACGACGAGAACGACGGCTTCTTCGACCACGTCATCCCGCCCTACCCGCCGGCCTCCGCCGCCCAGGGCAAGTCGACGGTCGACCCCGCGCCGGACCTGTTCAAGGGCGACGCCGGCCACGTCGCCGGCCCCTACGGGCTCGGCCAGCGGGTGCCGATGCTGGTCGTCTCCCCGTGGAGCAAGGGCGGTTACGTCTGCTCCGAGACCCTCGACCACACCTCGATCATCCGGTTCATCGAGCGGCGTTTCGGTGTCCAGGAGCCGAACATCTCGCCCTGGCGGCGCGCCGTCTGCGGCGACCTGACCAGTGCCTTCGACTTCTCCCGCAAGGACACCGCGCCCGTCGCCCTGCCCTCCACGGCCGGCTACCAGCCAAAGGACCACGACCGCCACCCCGACTACGTGCCCAAGCCGCCCGCCAACCCGTCCCTGCCCCGGCAGGAGCCCGGCTGCCGGCCCACCCGTCCGCTGAAGTACGCCCCGGTGGTGGACGGTTCGGCGGACACCGCGGCCGGAAAGTACACGCTCAGGTTCGCCTCGGGCGCGCACGCGGGCGCGGCCTTCCTCGTCACGTCCAACAGCCGTACCGACGGCCCCTGGACCTACACCACGCAGGCCGGCAAGACGCTCTCGGACACCTGGAACTCCGTCTACTCCGGCGGCAGCTACGACCTCGCCGTGCACGGCCCCAACGGCTTCCTGCGCGTCTTCAAGGGCCGCAACAAGGTCGCCGGGCCCGAGGTCACCGCCCGGCACGCGGGAGACGACATCGAGCTCACCTTCACCAACAAGGGTTCCGGCACCGTGAAACTGAAGCTGGCCAACGGCTACGGCGGCAGCCCGGTCACGGTGACGGTGCGCCCCGGCGCGACCGTGCGGCACACCGTCGCACTGGCGGCGAGCAGGCGCTGGTACGACCTGACCGTCACCTCCGACGCCGACCCCGCCTTCCTGCGCGGCTTCGCCGGTCACGTGGAGAACGGCCTGCCCGGCATCAGCGACCCGGCGATCGTCACGGGGTGAACGCGCGATGAACACCGCTCCGTGCGGACTGGTCAGGTACCGGTCACAGCAGGGTAGTGTGCCCCGGTGACCACGCAATCGAACACTCCTGCAGGCTGGTACCCGGATCCGCACGGGGCGGCGCAGACGCTCCGCTACTGGGACGGCTCGCAGTGGACCGAGCACACCAACCCGGCCGAGCAGCCGGCCGGGCAGGTTCCGCCGCAGCAGGCCGCCTTCCCGCAACAGCAGGCCGGTGACGCCAAGGTGCAGCGCCAGGTGCAGCAGCAGGCCGGCGTCACGGCCGGCGGCCCCGGTGGCGGCACCCTCTTCACCGAGCCCGTCCTGGTCGTGAACCAGAAGGCCAAGCTGATCGAGCTGACCAACGAGTACAAGGTCATGGATCAGAGCGGCCGGGAGATCGGCTCGGTCACCCAGGTCGGGCAGGGCGTGCTGCGCAAGATCCTGCGCTTCGTCTCCAGCCTCGACCAGTTCCTCACCCACAAGCTGGAGATCCGCGACGCCTACGGCCAGCCCCAGCTGCTGCTGACCCGGCCCGCGAAGATCTTCAAGTCGCGGGTCGTCGTGACCCGCCCGGACGGCTCGCCGGTCGGTGAGATCGTCCAGAAGAACATGATCGGCAAGATCAACTTCGCGATGATGGCGAACGGCCAGCAGGTCGGCGCGATCAAGGCGGAGAACTGGCGGGCCTGGAACTTCGCCATCGTCGACCACGCGGACAACGAGGTCGCCCGGATCACCAAGACCTGGGAAGGCCTCGCCAAGACCCTGTTCACGACCGCGGACAACTACGTCCTGCAGATCCACTACCAGCTGCCCGAGCCGCTGCTGAGCCTCGTGGTGGCCACGGCGCTCACTGTGGACACTGCCCTCAAGCAGGACGCTCGCGGCTGGGGGTGACCCGGCGGGGACGCCGCTGCAGCGGCGACGAGTACGGCGACGGCGGCCGGTGCCTGCGGATGTCTCCGCGCACCGGCCGCCGCCGTATGCCGTGCGGTGTATGGGGTTCGCGGTATGCGATCTGCTGGATCCGGGTTGGTGTATGCGGTCTGTCTGCGGCCTGCTGTCTACGGACCAGCAGCATGCGGTCCGCAGTATGCGATGTCGCGTCTCGCGTCTGCCGTCTGCTGTCTGCCGCATTCCGTATTCTGTATTTCGTATTCCGTATGCAGATCACAGCGCCGTGAGATGCCCCGGCTGCTCCGGCTGCCGAGGCACCAGCACGGGCTCCGCCGCAGCCGACCCCGGCTCCAGCGCCAGCACCGCGGCCACCGGATGCTCATCGTGCCCGCCGTACTCCCCGGACTGCCCGGCACGGCCGGGGCCGCCACCGCTTTCCGGGGCCGCCCGGGTGAGCAGCACGACCCCCCACGCCGCCAGCCCCGCGCCCGCCAGGGCCAGGAGCGTGCCCGCCGCACCGCCCTGCAGGCCCTGGCCCAGCAGGGTGAGGCCGATGACGGCGGCGGAGATCGGGTTGGCGAGGGTGACGACGGCCAGGGGGGCGCCGAGGCCGCCGCGGTAGGCGGTCTGGGACAGCAGGAGTCCGCCGACGGCGAAGGCGGCGACGAGCACGGCGACCACGATCACCTCGGTGCTGAGGGTCGGGCCGGAGCGGTCGGTGGCTGCCACGGTGACCGTCTGGGTGAGCGCGGAGGCGACACCGGAGGCGAAGCCGGACGCGGTCGCGTGCCGGAGGCCCGGCCGGACGCCGGGCCAGGTCAGCAGGCCGATCGCGGTGCCCGTCGTACCCGCGACGGCCAGGGCCTCGGTCAGGGACAGGGCCCGGGCGGGAGCGGGGCCGGAGGCGGTGATCAGCAGCGCGGCGAGTCCGAGCAGGGTGAGTGCCGTACCGCGCCACTCCGCGGCGGTGACCCGCCGTCCGGCCGCGCGTGCGCCCAGCGGTACGGCGGCGACCAGGGTGAGCGCGCCCAGGGGCTGTACGACGGTCAGCGGGCCGTACTTCAGGGCGATGACGTGCAGCAGTGCGGCGGCGGCGTTGAGGCCGACCGCCGACCACCAGGCGCCGGTGCCCAGCAGTCGCAGCAGGCCGGTGCCGGCGCTGCGGGAGGCGAGGCGTTCCTGGGCGACGGCGGCGAGCGCGTAGGCGACGGCCGAGACGAGTGACAGGCCGAGGGCGGCCACGGTGGCGGTGCTCATCGGCTCGCTCCCGCCAGGGCGGGCTCGGGGGTGTTCAGCCGGCCGGTGCCGCGCGCCGCCGTGGTGGCGGTGCGGTGCGGCGGGTGTATGGCGGCGAGGACGAGGCCGAGCATGGCCGTGGCGACGATCGCGTCGAGCCAGTAGTGGTTGGCGGTGCCCACGATCACCAGGAGGGTGATCAGGGGGTGCAGCAGCCAGAGCCGGCGCCATCGGGACCGGGTGGCGGCGATCAGGCCGATCGCGAGCATCAGTGCCCAGCCGAAGTGCAGCGAGGGCATGGCCGCGAACTGGTTGGAGAGGTGGTCGCTGGACGGGGGGCCGTACACGGAGGGGCCGTAGACGCGGGCGGTGTCGATGAGGCCGGTTCCGGCCAGCATCCGCGGCGGGGCCAGCGGAAAGGTGAACGGCAGGACGAGGGCGGCGCTGGTGACGACCGCGAGGACCCGGCGGGCCCAGACGTAGTGCGCGGGCCGCCGCAGGTAGAGCCAGACGAGGAAGGCGAGGGTGGCCGGGAAGTGGACGGTGGCGTAGTAGGTGTTCGCCACGTGGACGAGGGTGTCGCCGTGCAGCAGTGCGGACTGCACGGCGGTCTCGTGGGGCAGGTGCACGGTCCGCTCCAGGTGCCACACGCGGCGGGCGTTGCGGTACGCCTCGCCGGTGTGGCCGGTGGCCAGTTGCCGGCCGAGCTTGTAGACGAGGAAGAGTCCGGCGACCAGCAGGAACTCACGTATCAGAGGCGGCCGTGCCGGTGCTTCCGGCTCGGTGTCCGCCTCCGCAGGCTCGGTTCGGGCGTTCATCCCCCGGCCCCTTCGCTGACGGTGGTGCGGTGGTGGTGCGTGCGTCCCGGTCGGCACCGGAACTCATCGATACGCTGTCGTACCGATACGCCAGTGTACCGATACGGTTGAGTACCGGTACACTGGCGTATCGATTGATGTGCGACACACTGGGAAACAGGCACGAGTGAGGGGAAGCACCGCATGACGTCGCAGGCCGCGGACGGACCGGACACGGTCGTCGCCTCGCGCCGCTCCAAGATCACGCCGGAGCGTGAGCGGGAGTTCTTCGACGCCGTGCTGGAACAGATCCGCGAGTGCGGCTACGACTCCGTCACCATGGAGGGCATCGCCGCCAGCACCCGGTGCAGCAAGTCCACGCTCTACCGGCAGTGGAAGACCAAGCCGCAGTTCGTCGCGGCGGCGCTGCGCGCCAGCCGCCGGGTGAAGTTCGCCGGCATCGACACCGGATCACTCGCCGAGGACCTGCGCCAGGCCGCGCGGGCCGCGGGCGACTGGTCCGGCAAGGACACCCGGCTGCTGCAGGCGCTGGGTCACGCGGTGACGACCGACCAGGAGCTGGCCCGGGCGCTGCGCGAGGCGCTGGTGGACCCGGAGATCGCCGCGCTGGAGGAGATCCTCGCCCGGGGCGTGGCGCGGGGTGAGGTCCGGGCGGGCCACCCGGCGCTGGAGTACATCCCCGCCATGATGTTCGGCGTCCTGCGCGTGCGGCCGGTGCTCAACGGCCAGTACGCCGACTCCGACTACCTGGTCCGGTTCGTGGAGGCCGTCGTGCTGCCCGCGCTCGGACTGACATGAGACCCAGGCCGCCGTCCACGGGATGACTGGACGGCGGCCTGCCCGCGCCGCACCGTGGGGACGGGGGCGGCGCGCACCCCCCGGCCGGGTGGGGTTCCTCTTGAGCGGAGGGGAATCCCACCCGGCCGATCCGTGTCACGCCGGTCCGGTCTCAGACGTCCTGGCCGTACCCGCCGCCGGAGGAGACCTTGATCCCCTTGAGGATCTCGTCGATGACGGACAGCTGCTGCCCGGCGTCCACGCCGAAGCGGACCACCACGATCTGCCGGGCGTCGTTGGGCGAGGGGAAGGCGACCGACTCGACATAGCCGTCGGCGCCCTTGCTGGTGACCGCCTTCCAGCGCACCAGGTAGCCCTTCTGCCCGGCCACCGTGACCGCCTCGGAGGCCAGCTGCCGGTGCGAGGTGATGCTGCCGTAGGTGGTGCCGCCGTACGACTTCTTGGCGTTGGCCGCGATGTCCGCCTTGGCGACCTCCTCGGCGGTGTCGCCCTTGGTGCCCAGCACCACCGCCGGAGCCGTGTAGGCGCCGCCCGCGGTGCACGTCTGGGCCGGGTTGCCCGGGCACGTGTAGGAGTCGTCGGAGGTCACCTGCGCCCCGACGTCGATCGCCTGCCCGGTCCAGCCCTTCGGCACCGGCAGGCTGATCCCGTTGACCGGGTCCGGTACCGAGCCGCCGCCCTTGACCTTCGGCGCCTCGGACTGCCTCGGGGACGGCGAGGCCCCGCCGGAGCCGCCGGATCCGCCCGAGCCGCCGGGCCCGTCGAACGGGCTGCCCTGCCCGCCGTTCCGCCCGTCGCCCGGCCCCTGCCGCGAGCCCGCCCGGTCGCCGCTGCCGTCGTCGCCCTTGGTGAGGAGGTACACGCCGACTCCGACGCACGCCAGTACCGTGGCCGTCACGGCGACGGCTATGCCGGTGCGCAGTCCGCGCCGGGGGCGGGCCGGCGGCTGGGCGAAATATTGCGGATACGGCGGATGGCCCGGAGGTGCGGGGTGGGCGCCGTACCCCGTGGGGGCGGAGGGCGCCGGGCCGGCCGGCTGCGGGCCGTCCGCCGGCGGCTGTGCCGGGGGACCCCAGGAGGCGGCCGTGCCGGCGGGGCGGGTCTGGTCCGTCCAGGCCTTGCCGTCCCACCAGCGCTCGGTGGGCGGGCCGTCGTTCGTCTGCCCGGGGTCGGGATACCACCCGGGGGGAGTCACCTGCGTCATGCCCCCACCGTATGAGGTGACGGTGAAAGCGGGATGAGAGGATCAGCCGCCCGGTGGGCGGACCGCGGCGTTCCGCCCGGTTTGTTTCCCGCAGACGTCGCCCGGGCCGCCTTGTTGACACTCCGTCCGCTGGTGGGACAGGCGCGCGCGTCGCCTGCCCGCACCCTCTTTCACCCGGGCGGGCAACAGGTGCCGCGACCGGCCACCACGGGCCCCGCCGGAGGGCTACGCTCGGGCTCTGTACGTCATTCGGGCGACCTGGGGAGGTAACGGGATGACGGAGGGACGGCCGTCGGCGGCCGGCTCGGCTCCCCTGTGGGAGCGGGACGCCGAGATCGCCACCGTCGCGCAGGCACTCGACGTCCTGTGCGCGGACCAGTCGTCCGCGGGCAGCCTGCTGGTCCTGCGGGGCGAGGCCGGACTCGGCAAGACCGCGCTGCTGGCCGAGATCCGCCGCATCGCCGAACGCCGCGGCTGCGCCGTCTGGTCCGCCCGCGGCGCCGAGACGCTGAGATCGGTCCCGTTCCACGTCGTACGACAGCTGCTCCAGCCGGCGCTGCTGTCCTTACTGCCCGAGGAGGCCCGCGAGTACCTCGGTGACTGGTACGACATCGCCGGCCCCGCCCTCGGCATAGCCGAACCGCAAGGGGACAACGCCGACCCGCAGTACGTCTGCGACGGACTCGTCGCCGCGGTGCGCCGGCTCGCCCGCCGCGAATGGCCGCTGGTCCTCCTCCTCGACGACGCGCACTGGGCCGACCAGGAGACCCTGCGCTGGCTCGCCGCGTTCGCCGAACGCCTGGACGACCTGTCGGTCCTCGTCGTGGTGGCCCGCCGTCCCGGCGAGGTCAGCGGCGACAGCGCCCGCCTGCTCGACGAGGTGGCCGCCGCCGCGGGCCGCCCCGTCCAGAACCTCAGCGCCCTCACCCCGGACGCCACCGCCGGGCTCACCCGCGCCACCCTCGGCCGGCACGCCGACGACCCGTTCTGCCGCGAGGTCTGGGCCGTCACCGGCGGCAACCCCTACGACACCGTCGAACTCCTCGCCAAGGTCCAGGACAGCGAACTGCAGCCGGCCGAGGCGCAGGCCGCGGAGCTGCGCGCGCTCAACCGCGCCGCCCGCGGCGGCGGACTGGTCGACCGGCTCAAGGGCCTCGGCCTGGAGGCCACCCGGTTCGCGTGGGCCGCCGCCATCCTCGGCACCGGCATCACCGTCGACATGGTCGCCCGCCTCGCCACCATGAACGACGAACTCGCGCGGAACTGCGCCGAGCTGCTGTGTAACGCCCGCATCCTCACCGAACCCCAGCCGGCCGCCGGCACCGAACCGACCGGCGACGAGCTGGAGTTCGTCCACCCGCTGATCGCCACCGCCGTCTACAACTCCATCCCGCCCGGCGTGTGCACGGCCATGCACGGCGTCGCCGCGCAGATCATCACCGAGCTGGGCCGGGGCGCCGCCGAGGCCGCCCGGCACCTGCTCAAGGTGCACCCGGACGACGACGAGGAACTCGTCGAGCAACTGCGCGAGGCCGCCCGCGAGCACCTCGCCGTCGGCGCGCCCGACGCGGCCCGCCGCTGCCTGGAACGCGCGCTTCAGGAGCCGCCCCGCCCCGAGGTGCACGCGCACGTCCTCTACGAACTGGGCTGCGCCACCCTCCTGACCAACCCCGCCGTCACCATCGACCATCTGCAGAGCGCGCTCGGCATGCCCGGCCTGGACGGGGACGACCGGGTCGACGCCGTCGTCCGCCTCTCCCAGGCGCTGCTCCACAACGACCAGCTGGAGGAGGCCGTCCGCACGGTCGAGGCCGAAGCGGCCCGGCACGAGGCCGGCCCGGTGCGGATGCGGCTGCAGGCGTTCCAGTTCATGTGGGAGGGCATCCACGGCGAGACCGTCTCCCCGGCCCGCTCCCGGCGCCTCGCCGAACTGGCGAGCACCTGCTCCGGCCGTGACAACGCCGAACGCGCCCTGCTGATCCTGCGCGGCTTCGACGCGATGACCCACGGCGAGAGCGCCGACGAGGTCCTCGAACTGTGCGACCGCGCCCTGGTCAACGGCCGGCTCGCGCCCGGACTCGGCTGGACCGACCCCGAGTGGGGCATGGAGCTGCTGATGATGCTCGGCAGCGCGTACGCCTACGCGGACCGGCTCGACCGGGCCGAGAGCCTGTTCGCCGAGGCCCGCCGCGTCTACACCACGGCCGGCTGGCGCGGCGGCCACCTCTCCCTGGCCAACGCCTTCCTCGGACTCGCCTACCGCAGACAGGGCCGGCTCCGCGACGCCGAGTCCACCCTCCGCGAGGCCCTGGTCCTCGCCGAACGCGTCGGCCGCCGCCTGCCTCTGTACTGGTCGGCCAGCTGCGGCCTGGTCGACACCCTGCTGGCCCGGGGCCGGGTGGAGGAGGCCTGGTCGGTCGCCGAACAGTACGGGTTCGCGCCGCCGTACCCGTCCACCATCGTGCTGCCCGACATCCGCTCCGTGCGCGGCCGGCTGCTCCTCGCCGTCGGCCGCACCGAGGAAGGCATCAACGAACTGGAGGCCGCCGAGAAGACCGCCGCCTCACGCGGCGGTCACAACCCCGTCCTCGCCCCCTGGTCCATCGAGCTCGCCAAGGCCCTCGCCGGGCAGGACCCGGCCCGGGCCGCCCAGCTGGCGGCCGACGCCCGCCGGCAGGCCGAGCGGTTCGGCACGGACACCGCCATCGGCGAGGCCCTGCGCTGCGCCGCCGCCCTGGAGACGGGCCAGCGCGCGGTCCAGCTCGCCGCCCGCGCCGTCACCTACCTGGAGGCCTCGCCCTGCCAGTACGAGCACGCGGCGGCCCGCGTCGAGTACGGCATCGCCGCCCGCTCGGTCGCGGAACTGGGCCGGGGCCTGGACCTCGCGCGGGCCTGTGGGGCGGAGGGGCTGGTGACGCAGGCGCGGGAGGTGCTGGAGACGGGGCGGGGTTTGCGGTAGACGGGCGACTGAACGGTCAAGGTCGCTCCAGGGTACGGTCGGTGGGCCGGCGAAGCCGGTGCAGTGGGCGGGGTCGCCCGGGTCGTCCAGGTCGCTGACCCGCGTCCCTCCTCAGAACGCCGGTACGAACACCACCCACACCTGCCCGGCGGCGAAGTCCAGCCGTCCGCCGTCCGCCGTCGTGAACGCCGTACCGTCCGCCGCCGTGGGCCGCGACCAGAAGCCGTCGTACGACCGGCCGTCGCGCAGCACCTCCGCCCGCCCGGAGCCGACCGTCTCGGTGTACGGCGTCCGGTTGCCGAGCACGTCGTGGTAGCGGGAGGTACGGACCCTCACGTGCTGCACGACCACCGTGGCCGGTGCCGGCCGGCCGCTGTCGGTCGTCACGGAGGGCGCGCCGTCCATCGCGACGAGCCAGCCGCCGCGCCCGGCGGACCAGGTGAAGGCGAGGCGGGCGGCCGGGTAGCGCACCGTGCGCGCGGACACCGGGGTGCCGCCGGAGGGCGCCGGGCCGTAGCGGAAGCCCGTGGTCAGCGCCGCCGCGCCCGGGGCGGCGGGCAGCAGCGCGGCGGGGTGCAGGTAGAGGTTGTGCGGGGCGGCCCGGCCGGTGCCCCGGTAGTAGGCGTCGGGGGCCTCGTCGGGTGACCGCGGGCGCAGCGGTGCCCGGTCGATCAGCGGCAGCAGTGCGCGCTGGGCGCCCGAGTAGGCGAGCGTCGGCATCGTGAACTGGCGCAGCAGTTCCAGGTCGGACTCGCGGGCGCTGCGCACCGGTCCGACGGTCTTCGGCAGCCGTGTCGCGTACACCGCCAGCAGGCGGCTCAGGCCGCCCTCGACCTGTTCCACGTACACCACGTCCGCCGCGCCGAGCCCGGTCTGCGGACGTGCCGCGCCCACGTTGTCGATCTTCACGGCGAGTGGTGAGCCGGCCGCGGCCGGACGGCTCGGCGTCGGGGTCGCGGTGCCGTGCGGGGCGCGGTCGTCGTCCCTGCCGTGGCCCGTGCAGCCCGCTACGAGGGAGGCGGTCAGCGCGACGCTCAGCAGCGCCGCCGTCCGTGCCGCACGCCGCGTGCGTGCCCTGTGTCCCGTGCCCACCGTCGCCACCCCGTCCGTGTCGTCCGATTGTGCGCGCACCGGGGCACCGTTGGCCATGGGTTCGGCGGGGGTGCGGGCGGGTACCCGGCCGCCACCGCATCGGGACGCAGGACGCATCCGTACGCGACCAAGGGAGCGCGACCCCATGAAGGCAGTCACCTGGCAGGGCAAACGGGACGTCCGGGTCGAGGACGTGCCCGACCCGCGGATCGAGGAGCCCACCGACGCCGTCATCCGCATCACGTCCACCGGACTGTGCGGCTCCGACCTGCACCTGTACGAGGTACTCACCCCGTTCATGACGCCGGGGGACATCCTCGGCCACGAACCCATGGGCATCGTCGAGGAGGTCGGCCCGGGTGTGCCGGACCTCGCGGTGGGGGACCGGGTCGTGGTGCCGTTCCAGATCGCCTGCGGCAACTGCTGGATGTGCCTGACCGGGCTGCCCACGCAGTGCGAGACCACCCAGGTCACCGGCGAGGGCATGGGCGCCGCCATCTTCGGCTACACCCGCCTGTACGGCGCCGTGCCCGGGGCCCAGGCCGAGTACCTGCGTGTCCCGCAGGCCCAGTTCGGCCCGATCAAGGTGCCCGAGGGCCCGCCGGACGACCGGTTCGTCTACCTCTCCGACGTGCTGCCCACCGCCTGGCAGGCCGCCGAGTACGCGGCCGTGCCGCCCGGCGGCACCCTCGCGGTCCTCGGCCTCGGCCCCATCGGCGACATGGCCTGCCGGATCGCCAGGGCCCGCGGCGCCGAGCGCGTCTTCGGCGTCGACCTGGTGCCCGAGCGGCTGGCCCGGGCGCAGCGGCGCGGTGTCGAGACGTACGACCTCAGGGCCTTCGACGACGAGAAGACGCTGGTCCAGGCCATCCGGGACGAGACCGGCGGCCGGGGCCCGGACGCCGTGATCGACGCCGTCGGCACCGAGGCGCACGGCAGCGCCGCGGCCAAACTCGCCCAGACGGCCACCGCGCTGATGCCCCGCAAGCTGAGCGCGCCGCTCGCCGAACGCTTCAGCGTCGACCGGCTCGGCGCCCTGTACACGGCCATCGACCTGGTCCGCCGCGGCGGCACGATCTCGCTCAGCGGTGTCTACGGCGGCATGGCCGACCCGATGCCGATGCTCACCCTGTTCGACAAGCAGATCCAGTTGCGCATGGGCCAGGCCAACGTCCGCCGGTGGACCGACCTGATCCTGCCCTACCTGACGGACGAGGACACCCTCGGCGTCGACGACTTCGCCACGCACCGGCTGCCGCTGGCGCAGGCACCGCACGCGTACGAGATGTTCCAGCGCAAGCAGGACGGCGCCGTCAAGATCCTCATGCAGCCGTAGCCGGGCATCCGGCTCAGCCGGGGTCCTTCTCGCCGAGGATCTCCGCCAGGTCGTAGCGCACCGGCTCCTCCAGCTGGGCGTAGGTGCAGCTCTCCGGCGTACGGTCCGGCCGCCAGCGGCGGAAGCGGGCCGTGTGCCGGAACCGCTGCCCGTTCTCCATGTGGTCGTACGCCACCTCGGCCACCCGCTCCGGCCGCAGCGGCACCCAGGACAGGTCCTTCTTGCCGGACCAGCGGCTCGGCGCGCCCGGCAGCCGGGCCGTCTCGTGCGCGGCCTCGTCCGTCCAGGCGGCCCACGGGTGCCCGGAGACGTCGTCCATGCGCAGCGGCGCCAGCTCCTCGACCAGCTCGGCCCGCTTCTTCATGGCGAACGCGGCCGACACGCCGACGTGCTGGAGCCGGCCGTCCGCGTCGTACAGCCCGAGCAGCAGCGAGCCGACCACCGGGCCGCTCTTGTGGAAGCGGTACCCGGCGACCACGACGTCCGCGGTCCGCTCGTGCTTGATCTTGAACATGGCCCGCTCGTCCTGCAGGTAGGGCAGGGTGAGCGGTTTGGCCACGACCCCGTCCAGGCCGGCGCCCTCGAACTGCTCGAACCAGTGCCGGGCCACCTCGATGTCGGTCGTCGAGGGCGCCAGGTGCACCGGCGGGGTCGCCTCGGAGAGGGCCCGGTCCAGCAGGGCGCGGCGGTCGGCCAGCGGGACGTCGAGCAGGGCGTGGTCGTCCAGGGCCAGCAGGTCGAAGGCGACGAAGGACGCCGGGGTCTTCTCGGCGAGCATCCGCACCCGGGAGGCCGCCGGGTGGATCCGCTCGGTCAGCGCGTCGAAGTCCAGCCGGCCGCCGCGCGCGATCACGATCTCCCCGTCCAGCACGCACCGCTCGGGCAGCCGCTCCGTCAGCGCCGCGACCAGCTCGGGAAAGTACCTGGTCAGGGGCTTTCCGGTACGGCTGCCCAGTTCGACCTCGGCCCCGTCCCGGAACACGATCGACCGGAAGCCGTCCCACTTCGCCTCGTAGTGCATCCCCGGCGGGATCTTCGCCACCGACTTGGCGAGCATCGGCTTCACGGGCGGCATGACGGGGAGATCCATGCCTCGATTCTGCTCGCATACATACGGCTTCGCCCGGTATGCGAGCAGTGCGGGGTGCGCCTACCGTGGCCGCATGGGTGATGCGGTGGAACTCGAGGTGGGCGGCCGGACCGTACGGCTGTCCAGCCCGGACAAGGTGTTCTTCCCGGAGCGCGGTTTCACCAAGCTGGACCTCGCCCGGTACTACGCCTCCGTCGGCCCCGGCATCCTGCGCGCCCTGCGCAACCGCCCCACCACCCTGGAGCGCTACCCGGACGGCGTGGGCGGCGAGTGGTTCTACCAGAAGCGGGCCCCCAAGGGCATGCCCGGCTGGATCCCGACCGCCCACATCACCTTCCCCAGCGGGCGCAGCGCCGACGAGATGTGCCCCACGGAGGAGGCCGCCGTGGTGTGGGCCGCCCAGTACGGCACCCTGACCTTCCACCCCTGGCCGGTGCGCGCCACCGACGTCGACCGCCCCGACGAACTGCGTATCGACCTCGACCCGCAGCCCGGCACCGACTACGCCGACGCGGCCCGCGCCGCCCACGAACTGCGCGCGGTGCTGGAGGAGTTCGGCGGGCTGCGCGGCTGGCCGAAGACCTCCGGCGGCCGGGGCCTGCACGTCTTCGTCCCCATCGAACCGCGCTGGACCTTCACCCAGGTGCGCCGCGCGGCGATCGCGGTCGGCCGGGAGATGGAACGCCGGATGCCCGGCCAGGTGACCATCAAGTGGTGGAAGGAGGAACGCGGGCGCCGGATCTTCATCGACTACAACCAGACGGCGAGAGACCGCACCATTGCCTCCGCCTATTCGGTACGTCCCCGCCCGCACGCCCCCGTCTCGGCGCCGCTGCGCTGGGAGGAGGTCGGCGTGGCCGAGCCCCGCGACTTCGACCTCGCCACCATGCCGGCCCGGTTCGCCGAACTCGGTGACGTGCACGCCGGCATGGACGACCACGCGCACTCCCTGGAGGCGCTGCTGGAACTGGCCCGCCGGGACGAGCACGACCACGGCCTGGGCGACCTGCCGTACCCGCCGGAGTACCCGAAGATGCCCGGCGAACCCAAACGCGTCCAGCCGAGCCGGGCCCGGCGCGAACCCTGACGGGTGGGGCCGCGGACCGGTGAGCGATCATGACCGGGTGACCCGTGTGCTGACCCGCAGCGATCTGGAGGCCGTGCTCGACCCCGCGGCCTGTCTCCGCGCCCTGCGCGACGGCTTCCGTACGGCCGGCGAGGTGTCCGTCCCCGGGCGACGGGTCCGCACCGGCCTGCCGTTCCCCGGCACCGCCACCGCTCTCATCCCCGGCCTGCTGCCCGGCGTCGACGCCTACACGGTGAAGGTGAACGCCAAGTTCCCCGGCGCCCGGCCCGCCCTGCGCGGGGTGATCTGCCTGCACGCCGGCGCCGACGGGGAACTGCTCGCCCTGCTGGACTCCGCCACCGTCACGGCCTGGCGCACCGGACTGGCCGCCGCCCTCGGCACCAGGCTGCTGGCCCCCGCCGGGTACGAGGTCCTCGGCGTCATCGGAGCGGGCGCGCAGGCCGAGCTGACCCTGCGCGGCCTCGCCGGCGGGCGCCGGTTCCGGGACCTCGTCGTCCACGACACGGACCCCGCGCGGGCCGCCGGGTTCGCCGCCCGGCACGGCGGCCGGGCGCTCGGCTCGGCCCGGGCGGTGGCCGGGGCGGCCGACGTCGTCCTGCTCGCCACCTGGTCCCGGACACCGCTGCTGGCCCTCGCCGACACCAGCCCCGGGCAGCACCTCACCAGCCTCGGCACCGACGAGCCCGGCAAACGGGAACTCGCCGCCGACCTGCTGGACGCGGCCCTCCTCGTCGTCGACGACCGGGAACTGGCCGCCACGGCGGGCGCGTTGGCGGCACCCGGACCGACCCGGACGGCCGCCGACGCCACCCTCACCGACATCCTGCGCGGCACGCACCCCGGCCGGACCTCGGCCCGGCAGCGCACCGTGTACGCCCCCGTCGGACTGCCCTGGCAGGATCTCGCCCTCGCCTGGCACGCGTTCCGGGAGGCGGAGCGCCGGGGCCTCGGGACGACGGTCGATCTGCTGGGCTGAGCCGCCCGGTTCCGGTCGCTCCGGGCACCGTCCGGGCGGGCGCCGCGCGGCTATCCTGATCGCCACCCGCCGAGGAGGAGTCCCGAAGTGACCGAGGCAGTGTCGCGTCCCACGCTGGAGGCCGTGGCCGCGCGGGCCGGCGTGTCCCGGGCCACCGTGTCCCGCGTGGTCAACGGCGGCGACGGGGTCCGCGAACCCCTGGCCGAGCGGGTCCGGCGGGCCGTGGAGGAACTGGGCTACGTCCCCAACCAGGCGGCGCGCAGCCTCGTCACCCGACGCCACGACGCCGTCGCGGTCGTCATCGCCGAGCCCGAGGCCCGGGTCTTCGCCGACCCCTTCTTCGCCCTCCAGCTGCGCGGCATCAGCAAGGAGCTGACCGCGCACGACAACCAGCTCGTGCTGCTGCTCACCGAGGGCCGCGCCGACCACGCGCGCGTGGCCCGGTACCTCGCCGGCGGCCATGTCGACGGCGCGCTCGTCTTCTCCCTCCACCTGGACGACCCGCTGCCCGGTCTCATCCGCGACGCCGGCGTGCCCACCGTGTTCGGCGGACGCCCCGACTGGGGCGAGGGCGTGCGGGCCGAGGACCCGGGCGTGGTGTACGTCGACTGCGACAACCGGGGCGGGGCGCGCGCGGCCGTACGGCATCTGCTGGACCTCGGCCGCCGGCGCGTCGCGCACCTCACCGGTGCGCTGGACCAGACCTCGGCGGTGGACCGGCTGGACGGCTACCGGGACGTCATGGCCGACGTGCTGGGCGAGAGCGATCCCCGGCTGGTCGTGGAGAGCGACTTCACCCCGTCCGGCGGCGAACGCGCCATGCGGGAACTCCTGGAGCGCTGCCCGGACGTCGACGCCGTGTTCGCCGCCAACGACCTCACCGCGCTCGGCGCGCTGCGGGTGCTGCGCGAGAGCGGCCGGCGGGTGCCCGAGGACGTGGCCGTGGTCGGCTTCGACGACATGCTGCCGGTCACCGAGCAGGCCGACCCGCCGCTGACCACGGTCCGTCAGGACATCGAGGAGATGGGCCGGCTGATGGCCCGCCTGCTGCTGCAGGGCCTGTCCGACGGCCGGGACCGGGAGCGTGCGTCGGCCGGTGCCCCGGGCGCACCGGCGACGGGAGTGATCCTGCCGACGACCCTGATACGCCGCGCCTCCGCGTGACCGCCGCCCAGGCGCTACGGGGGTTCAGGGGGGTTCAGCCCTGCGCCGGCTCGCTTCTGATCACCGCGAAGCGGACCCCGTACGGATCGGCCAGCTTGGCCATGCGGCCCACGCCCTCCAGGGTCGTCGCGGGCATCCGTACCGTCCCGCCGAGCCGCTGTGCCTGTTCGGCCACGGCGTCGGTGTCCGCCACCTCGAAGTACGGCAGCCAGTAGGCGCCGGACTCCTTCTCGGTCGGATCGTCGGCCAGCGGCACCATCCCGCCGAACATCGCGTCCTCCCCGGCGCCTTCCGGGTTGACGCAGGTGTAGGTCCCGCCCGGGAACGGCACCCCGGACGTCTCCAGGCCGAGCACCCGCCGGTAGAAGGCGGCGGCCGCCGCGATGTCCGGCGTGTACAGCTCGACCCAGCACAGCGCGCCCGGCTCGTTCGCCACGTCCACGCCCTTGGTCTGCCCCGGCTGCCAGATCCCGAAGTACACGCCCGCCTGGTCGGCGAGGAGCGCCATGCGGCCCTGGCCCATCACGTCCGTCGGCTGGAACACCACTCTGCCGTGGGCCTGTTCGGCCGCCTCGGCGGTGGCCTGGGCGTCCTCGCTCCGGAAGTACACCGTCCAGGCCGGGGGTCCCTGCCCGGGGCCGGTCTGCATGCCGCCCGCCACGGTCCGGCCGTCCAGCTGGAAGAAGCCGTAACCGCCGGCGTCCGGCCCCGCCGACCGGAACTCCCAGCCGAACAGGCCGCCGTAGAAGGAGGTGGCGCCGTCGATGTCGGGGCTGCCGACGTCGATCCAGTTGGGCGCGCCGTTGACGAAACGGGTGGTGAGCATCTCGGCCCTCCTCGCAAGGGGTCCCGTCCTGTGCACTGCCGAGTCTGGCACCGCCCACTGACAATCGCCGCCGGAGCCGTGCGACGCGCCGCACCGGCCCGCGCTCACCCCGCGTGGCGGTCTGCGTTCCCCGGGTTTTCGTGCCGGTGCCGCGCGCCGCCGTGCGCGCGCCGGGCCCGGGGGAGCATCATCGGGGCGGCCGGGGGCCCGGGGCGCGCCGTTGAGCCGGCGTTGATCGAACGTTTTTCGGCGTGGGGCAGGCTCCTGGCCATGCACTCCGAAACCATCACCCCGGCCGACGACACCTGGCAGGCGCAGGCCCTGTGCGCGCAGACCGGGCCGGACTTCTTCTTCCCCGACCCGGGCAGCTCGGTGCGCGAGGCGAAGCGCATCTGCGCCATGTGCGAGCTGCGCCCGGCCTGTCTGGAGTACGCGCTGGCCAACGACGAGCGGTTCGGCGTCTGGGGCGGCCTGTCGGAGAAGGAACGCCTGGCCCTGCGCCGCACCGCCCGCTGACACCGCCGCCGCACACCGCCCGCAGGCACCGCCCGCCGGCCGCGGAGACCGCGCGCCCCGCGCGCGGGGCGTCAGCCCGCGGCGCGTGCCGCCATCCGGGCCTTGCGCGCGGCCAGCTTCTCGTCGAACTTCGCGGCCTCCGCGTCCAGCCCGCCCAGGTACAGACCGAGCTCCTCCTGCGCCTGGAGCCCCTCGGGGCCGAGGCCGTCGATCTCCATGACCTTCAGGAAGCGCAGCACCGGCTGCAGCACGTCGTCGTGGTGGATGCGCAGGTTGTAGACCTCGCCGATCGCCATCTGCGCGGCGGCCCGCTCGAAGCCGGGGATGCCGTGACCGGGCATGCGGAAGTTCACGACGACGTCCCGCACCGCCTGCATGGTCAGGTCCGGGGCCAGTTCGAAGGCGGCCTTGAGCAGGTTGCGGTAGAAGACCATGTGCAGGTTCTCGTCGGTCGCGATGCGGGCCAGCATGCGGTCGCAGACCGGGTCGCCGGACTGGTGGCCGGTGTTGCGGTGCGAGATCCGCGTGGCCAGCTCCTGGAAGGCGACGTAGGCGATCGAGTGCAGCATCGAGTGCCGGTTGTCGGACTCGAAGCCCTCGCTCATGTGGGCCATGCGGAACCGCTCCAGCTTGTCCGGGTCCACCGCGCGGGAGGCCAGCAGGTAGTCCCGCATCACGATGCCGTGCCGGCCCTCCTCGGCCGTCCAGCGGTGCACCCAGGTGCCCCAGGCGCCCTCGCGGCCGAAGAGCGTGGCGATCTCGTGGTGGTAGCTCGGCAGATTGTCCTCGGTCAGCAGGTTGACCACGAGGGCGGTACGGCCGATCTCCGTCACCTTGGACTGGTCCTTGTCCCAGGCCTCGCCGTCCTCGAACAGGCCCGGGAAGTTGCGCCCGTCGCTCCACGGCACGTACTCGTGCGGCATCCAGTCCTTGGCGACCTGCAGATGCCGGTTCAGCTCCTTCTCGACCACTTCCTCCAGTGCGTACAGCAGCCGTGCGTCGGTCCAGACGGACGGGTTGCCGGGGTGCGAGGAGGTGATCGTCACGGGAGCTCCAGGGGGACGCCGAACAAGGGGAAGTGGAACGGGGTGGGCCGGCGAGCGGTGCCGGGCCTACGTGATCGTAAGCTACGAATCCGTAGGTTACGAAGCCGTAGGTTAAGTCTGCTGTAAAGAACCGCTGATCAGCCCACCCCGGCCGGCCTTCCGCGGGGACGCCGGACGGCCCCGGGACCCGCAGGTCCCGGGGCCGTCAAAGCGCCGGGATCACCCGATCAGGCGTACAGCTCCCGCAGCCGCACCGAGAGGCAGGTCACACAGCCTTCCAGCTTCTCGAACTCGCTGATGTCGACCGTCACCACCTCGTGGCCGAGATCGGTCAGCAGCTCGGCGGTCTTCGGTGCGCTCGCCGCCATCAGCAGTGTGCTGCCGCCGAGCAGCACCACGTGCGCGCCGGACTCCTCCGGCACCGACAGGAAGCCCGGGAACAGCGACGGCCGGTCGATCTTCGGGATGTGCCCGATGACCGTGCCGTCGGGCAGCGCGGTCACCGCCGACTTCAGGTGCAGCACCCTGCTCACGGGCACGGCCACCACACGGGCGCCCAGCGGTTCGAAGGCCGCCCGCAGCTGCTGCACGCCGGCCGCGTTGGTCCGCCCGCCGCGGCCGACGTACACGGTGTCGCCGACCTTCAGGACGTCACCGCCGTCCAGCGTGCCCGGCTCCCATATCCAGTTCACCGAGCAGCCGAGGCGGGCCACGGCCTCCTCGACGCCGGCGGTCTCCGCCCGCCGGGACTCGGCGCCGGGTCGGGTGATCAGCGCCACGTTCCTGTACATGACGACGGTGTCCTCGACGAACACCGAGTCGGGGCAGTCGTCGGCCGGTTCGACCTCGATCGTCTCCCAGCCGTGCGTACGCAGGGCCTCGACGTAGGCCTCCCACTGTGCACCGGCGAGCCCGACGTCGACCTTCTCCCGCTCGATGTGCGTGACCAGGCCGTCGGCGAGGCGGGTGCTGGGGCGGCGGACGAGGGCCTTCTTGCTGGGCACGGGGGGCCTTTCGAATCGGTCGGGGCGATGGTGCGGTGTCCGGCGCCGAGCACGAAGGCGCCGGTCCGTCATCATGCAGGGCGCTCCGGCCAGGACAAAACCCTCGTTGTCAGGCTGTGTCCGTCCCGGGACCCGCCGGCCGGTCAGGCCGGGTCCGCGAGCGCCTCGACGGTCGTCTCCGTCAGCACACCTCCCTCCATCAGCAGCCAGCGCGTGATCCCGATCGACTCCAGGAACGGCAGGTCGTGCCCGGCGACGACCAGCGCCCCCTCGTACGACTCCAGAGCCGTGGTCAGCTGCCGGACGCTGGCCATGTCGAGGTTGTTGGTCGGCTCGTCGAGCAGCAGCAACTGGGGTGCGGGCTCGGCGAGCATCAGCGCGGCCAGGGCCGCCCGGAAACGCTCGCCGCCCGACAGGGTGCCCGCCTTCTGGTCGGCCCGCGCGCCCCGGAACAGGAAGCGGGCGAGACGGGCCCGGATCCGGTTGTTGGTGGCGCCCGGCGCGAACCGGGCCACGTTCTCGGCGACCGACAGGGCGTCGTCCAGCACGTCCAGCCGCTGGGGCAGGAACCGCAGCGGGACGTGCACCGTCACCGTGCCGGCCGACGGCGCCAGCTCGCCGGCGACCGTGCGCAGCAGCGTCGTCTTGCCGGAGCCGTTCCGGCCGACCAGCGCGATCCGTTCGGGGCCGCGCAGATCGAGAATGCCCTCCACGCGCGCGTGGCAGGCCGTCTGAAGATTCTCCAGGGTGAGCACCTGCCGGCCGGGCGGTACGGCCGTGTACGGCAGCTCGACGCGGATCTCGTCGTCGTCCCGTACGGCCTCCACCGCCTCGTCCAGCCGCTCCCGAGCCTCGGCGAGCCGCTCCTGGTGCATGATGCGGTGCTTGCCCGCGGACTCCTGGGCGGCGCGTTTGCGCGCGCCCATGACGATCTTGGGTTCGCGTTTGGAGTCCCACATCTTCTGGCCGTACCGCTTGCGGCGGGCCAGTTTGACCTGGGCGTCGGCCAGTTCGCGCTGCTGCTTGCGCACATCGGCCTCGGCGACGCGCACCAGGCGCTCGGCCGCCTCCTGCTCGACGGCCAGCGCCTCCTCGTACGCCGAGAAGTTGCCGCCGTACCAGGTGACCTCCCCGGAGTGCAGCTCCGCGATCTGGTCGACCAGGTCGAGCAGGTCCCGGTCGTGACTGACCACGACCAGGACGCCCGGCCAGGAGGCGACGGCCTGGTACAGCCGCCGGCGCGCGTACAGGTCGAGGTTGTTGGTGGGCTCGTCCAGCAGCAGGACGTCGGGGCGGCGCAGCAGCAGTGCGGCGAGCCGCAGCAGCACCGACTCGCCGCCGGAGACCTCGCCGACGGTCCGGTCCAGGCCGATGTGGCCGAGGCCGAGTTCGCCGAGGGTGACCAGGGCGCGTTCCTCGACGTCCCAGTCGTCGCCGAGGGTCTCGAAGTGCTGCTCGGCGACGTCGCCCGCCTCGATGGCGTGCAGGGCGGCCCGCTGCTCGGCGATGCCGAGGGCCTGGTCGACGCGGAGCCCGGTGTCGAGCGTGACGTTCTGCGGGAGGTGGCCGATCTCGCCGGCCGCCCGGACGGTTCCGTCGGCCGGGACGAGTTCCCCGGCGAGCAGCTTGAGCAGGGTCGACTTGCCCGATCCGTTGACGCCGACGAGCCCGGTCCTGCCGGGACCGAAGGAGATGTCCAGGCCCTCGAAGACGGCGGTGCCGTCGGGCCAGGCGAAGGACAGGGAGTAAGCGGTGAGGGAAGCTGACATGGGGCGCCTCGCGAGGGTGTGAGCGTTCGGGTGGACGCGTGTGGAGACACCGCGAGGCGGAAACCGAAGGGCCGGGCACGGAGGGCCATGAAAAAAGGCCTGTGCCGGGGGACGGCTCGGACGCCGAGGTCGTACGCCGCGCACACCTGACCGGTGCGACGCGGTGCCTCAGGACCTCAGACGAGCAACGTCCTTCTCCAATCGACGGCAACAGAACCGTCGTACACCGTAGGAGGGCGCCGGAGGGCTGTCAACGCATTAAAACGCCGGCCCCACGCGCGCGGGGCGCTCGGGAAGCGGCGTTCAGCAGGCGTCCCGCATCAACTCGGCCAGGTCGTGGTCCAGGTCAAGCTGGAGGTGCTCCAGGCCGACCGGGACCAGGTCGTCGGCCGCCGCCAGGAACCGCCGTATCTCGCCCGAGCGCACATGCACGATCGCGGTGCCCTCGGGGGCGTGGAACTCCAGCACCGTGCGGTCGTACCCGTACGGCCGGACCCGGACGTCGCCCTGGCCCTCGGGGCCCTGCAGCCCCGCCATGAGCAGTTCGCGGGAGAAGGTCCAGCACACGTCGACCCCCTCCAGGGTGGCCGGGGCCGGGAAGGTCATGCGGACGGCGAACGGGTCGCGCCGGTCGTAGCGCAGCGTCGCGGGAATGCTCGGCATGCGCGGTGCGGCGGCGACGAGTCGGGCCTCGACGGGCTGCTCGATGACGGTGGACAACGCCTTGCTCCCTCGTGACGGCTGGACTGCGCCCGGATGTGCGGCGCCCGGCACTGGAAGAGACGACGGAATCGGCCGATGCGTGCACACGGGGAACGAGTGACCTCGGTCACCGCGTTCATGCACGGGGAACGCACTGGTGTTCCCGTTCGTCCGCCGTCGCGCGGGGCACGGCAGGCCCTCTGGACGGGGCCCGGACGGTCGGCTAGCTTCGCCCGCCATGATGCACTCGGGGAGCACGCGACGCAGGGGACGGGCGAGCCGACTGGTGGCGGCGGGAGTGGCGTGCGGGGCGGCGCTGGCCGCGCTGACGGCCCCGGCGGCCGGGGCCCGCCCGCTGGGGCAGGGCGGCAACGGCCCGGCGGCCGCGGTTGCGGTGAACTCCGGGCGGGGAAGCGTGCACTGGGCGGCGAAGGAGACCGGCACGCCGCAGGTCCGCTTCCGGGGACTTGCGGCCGTCGACCGGCACACCGCCTGGCTGGCCGGCACCGGCGGTACGGTGCTGCGGACCACGGACGGCGGCGCGAGCTGGCGGAACGTCTCTCCGCCGGGCGCGGCCGACGTGCAGTTCCGGGACGTGACGGCGTTCGACGCGCGGCGCGCGGTGGTGCTGGCCATCGGCGAGGGCGAGGCGTCCCGCGTCTACCGCACCGACGACGGCGGTACCACCTGGACGGAGTCCTTCCGCAACACCGACCCGCAGGCCTTCTACGACTGCCTCACCTTCTTCGACCGCCGGCACGGCCTCGCCCTGAGCGACCCCGTGGACGGCAGGTTCCGCCTGCTGTCCACCGCCGACGGCGGGCGCTCCTGGCGCGTACTGCCCTCCGCCGGCATGCCGCCCGCGCTGGACGGCGAGGCGGGCTTCGCCGCGAGCGGCCAGTGCCTGGTCGCCTCCGGCCCGCGGGACGTCTGGCTGGCCACCGGCGGCGGCGCCCACGCGCGCGTGCTGCACTCCGCCGACCGCGGGCTGACCTGGACGGCCGCCGACACGCCGATCCCCGCGGGCGATCCGGCGAAGGGCGTCTTCGCGCTCGCCTTCCGCGACCGCACCCACGGCATCGCGGTCGGCGGCGACTACCGCCCCGACCAGCCCTCGCCGGACTCCGCCGCGGTCAGCGCCGACGGCGGCCGGACCTGGCGGCCCGCCGCCACCCCGCCGCCCGCCTACCGCTCCGGGGCCGCCTGGCTCCCGCACAGCCGCACCGCCGCGCTGGCCGTCGGCCCGACCGGCACCGACCTGACCACCGACGGCGGCCGCAGCTGGCGCACCCTCGACACCGGCTCCTACGACACGGTGGCCTGCACCCCCGACCCGAGCTGCTGGGCGGCCGGCGAACAGGGCCGGGTGGCACGGCTCGAACGCTGAGGCGCGGCCGGAACGGTAGAGGTAGGTGCGCGGAACGCGGGTACTCGTTCCCTGCCGCAGAGGAAGGGAGCGATCATGCCAGCCGGTTCCAGCCCCAAGCGCGAGCGTCAGTACGAGCACATCAAGAAGAGCGCGGAGGACCGGGGCGAGAGCACCGGGCGCGCCAAGGAGATCGCCGCGCGGACGGTGAACAAGGAACGCGCTCGCTCCGGCGAGTCCAAGACCGCCAGCCGCAGCTCGACACAGGACATGTCGTCGTCCAAGCGCGGCGGTCAGCGGTCGGGCAACCGGGCCGGTTCACAGGGCCCGACGCGCGACCAGTTGTACAACGAGGCGAAGCAGCGCGGCATCGAAGGCCGTTCACACATGAACAAGGACGAGCTGCAGCGCGCCCTGAACGCCAAGAAGGGCTGACGGCCGCGAGGCAGGACGCCCCGCAGCCCCGGGCCGCGCGGCGTCAGCCGAGTGTCTGCCGGTGACGCGCCAGTTCGGGAGCCGTCTTCGTGGCGATGAACTCCGTGACGCGGTAGGCGCACACGCCGGCCACGGTGAACGGGTCGCCCGCGACGAGTTCCTCGATGCGGGCGCGGTCCCCCGCGACGGCGAGGATCACCCCGCCGTCGCGGGGGTTCTTGCGTCCCGAGGCCAGGAAGAAGCCCTTCTCGTACTGCTCCTCCAGCCAGGCCACATGGGCCGGCAGAACGGCGTCCACGGCGTCGAGCGGCGCGGTGTAGGTCAGCTCCAGTACGAACATGATCGCGAGCCTACCCCCGCCGGTCCGGCGGGGTGCGGCGGGCCCGTAGAGTCACCCGGCATGACGATCGTCGGCGTACCCGCGGGCTGGCCCGCGACGGAGGAGGAGGCCCGCGCCGTCCAGGACGAGCTGCGCGGGCGGGTGGTGCTGGACGAGCCCGGCCCGCCGCCCGGGACGGGCCGGGTCACGGGGGTCGACGTCGCCTACGACGACGGCCTGGACCTGGTCGCGGCGGCCGCCGTCGTGCTGGACGCCGCCACCCTGGACGTCGTCGCGGAGGCGACGGCCGTCGGCCGGGTCTCCTTCCCGTACGTGCCCGGACTCCTCGCCTTCCGTGAGATCCCCACCGTCCGCGCCGCCCTGGAACGGCTGCCGTGCCCGCCCGGCCTGGTGGTGTGCGACGGCTACGGCCTGGCCCACCCGCGCCGCTTCGGCCTGGCGAGCCACCTGGGCGTGCTCACCGGCCTGCCGACCGTCGGCGTCGCCAAGAACCCGTTCACGTTCACGTACGACGACCCCGGGCCGGCGCGGGGCCGGTCCGCGCCGCTGCTCGCCGGGACCGAGGAGGTCGGACGGGCCCTGCGCACCCGGGACGGCGTCAAGCCGGTGTTCGTCTCGGTCGGCCACCGGGTGAGCCTCGGCAACGCCTTGGCGCACACCCTGGCGCTGACCCCCCGGTTCCGGCTGCCGGAGACCACCCGGCGGGCGGACGCCCTGTGCCGGCGGGCCCTGCGCGAGGCGGCACAGGGCCCGGCCGGCGGCGGCGCTCAGGACTCCACGACGCGCCAGGCGCCGACCTCCTGATACGCCGAGTCGTAGACGGCCGAACCGTCGCCGGGTTCCAGGGCGTAGTGACGCAGGTTGCCACCCCAGTACCGCAGGATGCGCTCCAGCTCACCCACCCGGTCCACCACGCCGTCGTCCACGGTCACCTCGAGCACGAACTTCACGTCCGCTCCGCCTCCTTGGGTCGTCCGGGATGAGCCCCCATCGTCTCAGCCGGGCGCCCGGCCGTGCCCCGGAGCGGGCGGCCGCCGGCTATCGCCGCGCCGCCACCCGGAAGGTGATGCCCGCCGCGCGCAGCCGCTCGGTCAGGGCGTCGCCCATCGCCTGCACCGTGGTGACCTGGCCGGCCGTCTCCGGCAGGTCGTCGAAGGCCAGACACAGGGCCGCCTCGGCGAACATCTTCGCCGTCTCGCCGTAGCCCGGGTCGCCGCCCGCGACCTCGGTGAACACGCGCCGTCCGCCGCCCTCGCCGACGAACCGCACCGAGAACCAGCTCTTCGCCCGCTTCTGCGCGCTCGGCCCCTCGCCCGGCTCCAGCCGGGCCGACAGCCAGCGGCGCGCGGGCGGCAGCTGGGCCGCGGCCGCCACCGCGCCGACGGCGGCGATCCCGCCGAGGGCGACCGGCAGCCGCCGCACCGCGGCGTAGTGCCGGTACCGGAAGTCCGGGCCGTACCGCTCCAGGGCCCGCGCCGAACGGCGCACGATCTGCGGGTCGATGGTGGGCAGCGGCAGCGCCCACGCGCCGACCTCCGCGGCGAACCTCGGCGTGCCCGCCGGCGCCGTCACCCGGCGGCCCGGCAGCCGCGGCTCGTGCCGGGCCCGGTCGCGCGCGGCGGCCAGCATCCGCCGCCCGCGGGCCATCTGGTTCAGGGCCGAGGCGAGGGTGCCGCCGGAGAAGGCCGCGTCGGCGGTCACATAGCCGTCCACGGTCAGCGGCACGCCCTCGGGGAGCTGCCGGACCGTGAAGTACACGCCCAGGTCGTGCGGCACGGAGTCGAAGCCGCAGGCGTGCACCAGACGGGCGCCCGTCTCCCGCGCGCGTGCGTCGTGCCGGACGTACATCAGGTCCACGAACTCCGGCTCGCCGGTCAGGTCCAGGTAGTCGGCGCCGGTGTCGGCGCAGGCGGCGACGAGTTCCTCGCCGTGCAGCACGTACGGCCCCACGGTCGTGGCGACCACGCGCGCGTGCTCGGCGAGGGCGCGCAGGGTGGCCGGTTCGGCCGCGTCGGCCCGCAGGACACCGACGTCCGCGCCGCCCGGCAGGTTCGCGCGCAGCTCCTCCAGCCGCCGTTCGTCGCGGCCGGCGACCGCCCAGCGGAGCTCCCGCGGCGCGTGCTCGGCGAGATAGTGGGCGGTGAGCGTGCCGACGAAGCCCGTGGCTCCGAAGAGCACGAGGTCGTACGGACGGTCCGTCCTGCTCATCCTGCTCATGACACCCCTCGGTTCGTGCGGCCGTCGTGCAGCCCGCGCCGCTGTCGGTGGCCGAGGCTAGCGTGAGGAGAGCAGAGCCCGACGACCAGCCCGGAGGCAGCGGTGGCCGTAGCCAGGAATGCCCTGACGAAGCGGGGAACGGCGCACGCGCCTCGCCACTCCGGTCACTCATCCGGGTGATGACGGGCGTGCCGGGCACTTGGCTAAGCGCTTGCTCGTTCAGGTCTTGTGTCCGGTGGAACGCGTTCCTAGCATCACCGGTGTTACATCAGTTGTGTCACACACGCTTGGGGGCTGGACGCATGACAACGGCAGGGACGCCGCCGACGCCGGGCAACGGCCCGCTGTCCGGCGTGCGCGTGGTCGAGCTGGCCGGTATCGGGCCGGGCCCGTTCGCCGCCATGCTGCTGGCCGACCTGGGCGCCGACGTGGTCCGGGTGGACCGCCCGGGCGGGCCGGGCCTCGCGATCGACCCGGCCCACGACGTCACCAACCGCAACAAGCGCTCGGTCCTGGTCGACCTGAAGGCACCGGACGGCCCCGCCCGCGTCCTGGACCTCGCCGAGCGCGCCGACGTCCTCATCGAGGGCTACCGCCCGGGCGTCGCCGAGCGGCTCGGCGTCGGCCCCGGGGACTGCCACGCCCGCAACCCCCGCCTGGTCTACGGCCGCATGACCGGCTGGGGCCAGGACGGCCCGCTCGCCCGGCGCGCCGGCCACGACATCGCCTACATCGCGCTCACCGGCACCCTCGGCATGATCGGCCGCCCGGACGAGCCCCCGGCCGTGCCCGCCAACCTCCTCGGGGACTACGCGGGCGGCTCGCTCTACCTGGTCGTCGGCGTCCTCGCCGCCCTGCACCACGCGCGCGCCACCGGCACCGGCCAGGTCGTCGACGCGGCCATCGTGGACGGCACGGCCCACCTGTCCGCGATGATCCACGGCATGCTCGCCGCCGGCGGCTGGCAGGACCGGCGCGCCGCCAACCTGCTGGACGGCGGCTGCCCGTACTACGGCACCTACGAGACCGCCGACGGGCGGTACATGGCGGTCGGTGCCCTGGAGGGCAAGTTCTACGAGGAGTTCCTGCACCTGCTCGGCCTGGACGACCTGGCCCCCGCCCGCAAGGACTGGACCCGCTGGGGCGAGCTGCGCGAACGGATCGCCGCCGCCTTCGGCTCCCGCACCCGCGACGAGTGGACCGCCGTCTTCGAGGGATCCGACGCCTGCGTGGCGCCGGTCCTGAGCCTGCGTGAGGCCCCGCACCACCCGCACCTGGCCGCCCGCGGCACCTTCACCGACCACGGCGGCATCACCCAGCCCGCCCCCGCGCCCCGCTTCTCCGCGACCCCCACCACCGTCCGCACCGGGCCCGCCCGGCCCGGCGCGGACACGGCCGCGGTCGCCCGGGACTGGGGGATACCGGACCGACCCGCCGACGACCTCGTCACCGACCGCGGCTGACCCCGCCCACCCCGCTCGGCCCACCCTCCCGAAAGGCACCCCAGTGAGCACCGAAGCGTACGTGTACGACGCGATCCGCACCCCGCGCGGCCGCGGCAAGGCGAACGGCGCCCTGCACGGCACGAAGCCCATCGACCTGGTCGTCGGCCTCATCCACGAGATCCGCGACCGCTTCCCCGGCCTGGACCCGGCCGCCATCGACGACATCGTGCTCGGTGTCGTCGGCCCCGTCGGCGACCAGGGCTCCGACATCGCCCGGATCGCCGCCATCGCCGCCGGACTGCCGGACACGGTCGCGGGCGTACAGGAGAACCGCTTCTGTGCCTCCGGTCTGGAGGCCGTCAACCTGGCCGCCGCCAAGGTCCGCGCGGGCTGGGAGGACCTGGTCCTCGCGGGCGGCGTCGAGTCCATGTCCCGGGTCCCGATGGCCTCGGACGGCGGCGCCTGGTTCAACGACCCGATGACCAACCTGGCCGTCAACTTCGTGCCCCAGGGCATCGGCGCCGACCTGATCGCCACCATCGAGGGCTTCTCCCGCCGGGACGTGGACGAGTACGCGGCCCTGTCCCAGGAGCGCGCCGCCACCGCCTGGAAGGAGGGCCGCTTCGACCGCTCCGTGGTCCCCGTGAGGGACCGCAACGGCCTGGTCGTCCTCGACCACGACGAGCACCTGCGCCCCGGCACCACCGCCGACTCCCTCGGCAAGCTGAAGCCGTCCTTCGCGGACATCGGCGACCTGGGCGGGTTCGACGCGGTCGCGCTGCAGAAGTACCACTGGGTGGAGAAGATCGACCACGTCCACCACGCGGGCAACTCCTCCGGCATCGTGGACGGCGCCTCCCTCGTCGCGATCGGCTCCCGGGAGGTCGGCGAGCGCTACGGACTCACCCCGCGCGCGCGGATCGTCTCCGCGGCCGTCTCCGGCTCCGAGCCGACCATCATGCTCACCGGCCCCGCCCCCGCCACCCGCAAGGCCCTTGCCAAGGCCGGCCTCACCATCGACGACATCGACCTGGTCGAGATCAACGAGGCGTTCGCCGCGGTCGTGCTGCGCTTCGTGAAGGACATGGGCCTCACCCTGGACAAGGTCAACGTCAACGGCGGCGCCATCGCCCTCGGCCACCCGCTCGGCGCCACCGGCGCCATGATCCTCGGCTCCCTCGTCGACGAACTGGAACGCCAGGACAAGCGCTACGGCCTCGCCACCCTGTGCGTCGGCGGCGGCATGGGCATCGCCACCGTCGTCGAGCGCATCTGAACTCCCCGCGGAACCAAGCGACCGCAGACCTCAACGGAGACGACTGTCATGACCGAGAGCACCACCATCCGCTGGGAGCAGGACGACACCGGTGTCGTCACCCTCGTCCTGGACGACCCGAACCAGTCCGCGAACACCATGAACCAGGCGTTCCGCGACTCCCTCGCCGCGATCACCGACCGGCTGGAGGCGGAACAGGAGAACATCCGCGGCATCATCTTCACCTCCGCCAAGAAGACCTTCTTCGCGGGCGGCGACCTGCGCGACCTCATCCGGGTCACGCCGGAGACCGCGCAGGAGCTGTTCGACGGCGGCCTCGCCATCAAGCGGAACCTGCGCCGCATCGAGACCCTCGGCAAGCCGGTCGTCGCCGCGATCAACGGCGCGGCCCTCGGCGGCGGTTTCGAACTGGCCCTCGCCTGCCACCACCGGGTGGCCCTCGACACCCCCGGCACCAAGATCGGCTGCCCCGAGGTCACCCTCGGCCTGCTCCCCGGCGGCGGCGGAGTCGTCCGCACCGTGCGGCTGCTGGGCATCGCGGACGCCCTGCTGAAGGTGCTCCTCCAGGGCCAGCAGTACAACGCGCGGCGCGCCCAGGAGAACGGCCTCGTCCACGAGGTCGCCGCCACCCCCGGCGAACTGCTCGAAAAGGCCCGTGCGTTCATCGACGCCCACCCCGAGTCCCAGCAGCCCTGGGACAAGCCGGGCTACCGGATCCCCGGCGGTACGCCGGCCCACCCCAAGTTCGCCGCGAACCTGCCCGCCTTCCCGGCCAACCTGCGCAAGCAGACGGGCGGCGCCCCCTACCCGGCGCCGCGCAACATCCTCGCCGCCGCCGTCGAGGGCTCCCAGGTCGACTTCGAGACCGCACAGGTCATCGAGGCCCGCTACTTCGTGGAACTGGCCGCCGGGCAGACCTCGAAGAACATGATCCAGGCCTTCTTCTTCGACCTCCAGGCGGTCAACTCGGGTGCCAACCGCCCCCAGGGCATCGAGCCCCGCCAGGTCCGCAAGGTGGCCGTCCTCGGCGCCGGCATGATGGGCGCCGGCATCGCCTACGCGTGCGCCCGCGCGGGCATCGACGTCGTCCTCAAGGACGTCTCCCTGGAGGCGGCCGTCAAGGGCAAGGGGTACTCCGAGAAGCTGTGCGCCAAGGCCGTCACCAGGGGCCGTACCAGCCAGGAGAAGGCGGACGCGCTGCTCGCCCGGATCACCCCCACCGCCGAGGCGGCCGACCTCGCCGGCTGTGACGCGGTCATCGAGGCCGTGTTCGAGGACACCGCCCTCAAGCACAAGGTGTTCCAGGAGATCGAGCAGGTCGTCGCCCCCGACGCGCTGCTGTGCTCCAACACCTCCACGCTGCCCATCACCACGCTCGCCGAGGGCGTGCAGCGCCAGGCCGACTTCATCGGGCTGCACTTCTTCTCGCCGGTCGACAAGATGCCGCTGGTGGAGATCATCAAGGGCGAACGCACCGGAGACGAGGCCCTCGCGCGCGCCTTCGACCTGGTCCGGCAGATCAACAAGACGCCGATCGTCGTCAACGACTCGCGCGGCTTCTTCACCTCCCGGGTGATCGGCCACTTCATCAACGAGGGCGTCGCCATGGTCGGCGAGGGCGTCGAGCCCGCCTCCGTGGAACAGGCCGCCGCCCAGGCCGGCTACCCGGCCAAGGTGCTCTCCCTGATGGACGAGCTGACCCTCACCCTGCCCCGCAAGATCCGGGGCGAGACGAAGCGGGCCGTGGAGGAGGCGGGCGGCACCTGGACGGCCCACCCGGCGGAGGCGGTCATCGACCGCATGGTCGACGAGTTCGGCCGCACCGGCCGCAGCGGCGGCGCCGGCTTCTACGACTACACCGAGGACGGCAAGCGGGCCGGGCTGTGGCCGGGCCTGCGCGAGCACTTCACCAAGCCCGGGTACGAGATCCCGTTCCGGGACATGCAGGAGCGCATGCTCTTCGCCGAGGCGCTCGACACCGTGCGCCTCCTGGAAGAGGGCGTGCTCACCTCCGTCGCGGACGCCAACATCGGCTCGATCCTCGGCATCGGCTTCCCCGGCTGGACCGGTGGCGTGCTCCAGTACATCAACGGCTACGAAGGGGGCCTGCCCGGCTTCGTGGCCCGCGCCCGCGAACTGGCCGAGCGCTACGGCGAGCGGTTCACCCCGCCCGCCCTGCTCGTGACGAAGGCCGAGAAGGGGGAGCCGTTCGGCGACTCAGCCCGTTCCTGAGCCGGTGAGCCACTCGCCCAGCTCTTCCCGCAGCGATCGCTGGAAGGTGGTCAGCAGAGCCTGTACCACCAACGGGTGCATGTGCGCCGACAGGGACTTCACGTCCCGGGCGTCCCGCTCCTCCACCTCGCCGCGGAAGAGCTGGGAGAGTTCGTGAGCCGCGGCGCGCGAGTGCTCCACGAGCACCTTGCGCGCCGCGAGGATCGCCTCCTGCGACAGCGGTACGTCGAGGAGCCGGACGCCGAGCCGGAGCAGCCCGGCGTCCACCCGGAACGTGTCCCCGTCGCCCGGCACGACGACATTCATCGCCGCCAGCCGCTCCACGTCCTCCGCGCCGAGCGGGCGTCCCGCCCGCCGCTCCAGCTCCCGGCGCGGCACCGTCTCCACCACGTCCGGCGCCCAGGACGCGACCACCGCGCGGTGGATGGCCAGGTCGTGCGGGGTCAGGTCCTCCGGCAGCTGCCGCAGGTACCGCTCGATCGCCGCCAGGGTCATGCCCTGCTGCTGCAACTCCTCGATGAGCGCCAGGCGCGCCACATGCCCGGGTCCGTAGTGCCCCACCCGGCGTGGACCGATCACCGGCGGCGGGAGCAGCCCCTTGCTGCCGTAGAAGCGGACGGTGCGGACGGTGACGCCCGCCCGAGCGGCCAGCTCGTCGATGGTGAGGGGGCTCTCCCCGGTACCGGTCGTCATGTGCAGCAGTATCGCTGTCTCACCAATGGTGTGAAACCTGGGGAGGGCCCGCGGCGGCCATGTGAGAAGAACCGCTCTGTGACGTGGGCCACCGCGTACCGGCTGATCCCTCTGGGAAGCTGCTGCCTTGGTCTGTGCCGCAACACAAAGGGTGGTGCGGGCCAAGACCTGCACGAACCCCGGGCCCAAGAGGTCCGGGCGCACCAGGAATGGAACCACCCGTGAGCAAGGAAGCCGTGGAATCGGCACCGGCCACCACCCACCCCCAGGTGGCCCAGACGCCCGCGGACGCGGGCGACGCCGGTTACAGCAAGGACCTCAAGGCCCGCCACGTCAACATGATCGCCATCGGTGGCGCCATCGGCACCGGACTTCTCCTGGGCGCCGGCGGCCGCCTGCACAACGCCGGTCCGGCGCTCGCCCTGGCCTACCTGGTCTGCGGCGTCTTCGCCTTCTTCGTCGTCCGGGCCCTGGGCGAGCTGGTCCTGTACCGCCCGTCCTCCGGGTCCTTCGTGTCCTACGCCCGAGAGTTCCTCGGCGAGAAGGGCGCCTACGTCGCCGGCTGGATGTACTTCCTGAACTGGTCGACCACCGGCATCGCCGACATCACCGCGATCGCGCTCTACACGCACTACTGGAGCATGTTCACCAGCATTCCGCAGTGGGTGCTCGCCCTGATCGCCCTCGCGGTGGTCCTGGCCGTGAACCTGATCTCGGTGAAGATCTTCGGCGAGATGGAGTTCTGGTTCGCGATCATCAAGGTCGCCACCATCGTCGGCTTCATGCTGGTCAGCATTTTCCTGCTCGCCACCCAGCACAAGGTCGGCGGCCACACCCCCGGTCTGAGCGTCATCACGGACCACGGCGGACTCTTCCCGCACGGCATGATGCCGGTCGTCCTGGTGATGCAGGGCGTGATCTTCGCGTACGCCGCGCTGGAGCTGGTCGGCGTCGCAGCCGGCGAGACCGCCGAGCCGGAGAAGGTCGTCCCGCGCGCGGTGAACTCGATCATGTGGCGTGTGGGCCTGTTCTACGTCGGCTCTGTTGTGCTGCTCGCACTGCTGCTGCCCGGGTCCGTGTACTCCGCCGACCAGAGCCCGTTCGTCACCGTGCTGTCGAAGATCGGCGTGCCGGCGGCCGGTGACGTGATGAACCTGGTCGTGCTGACCGCGGCCATGTCGTCCCTGAACTCCGGTCTGTACTCCACCGGCCGCATCCTGCGCTCCATGGCCATGGCGGGCTCCGCCCCGAAGTTCACCGCCCGCATGAACCGCAGCCAGGTCCCCTACGGCGGCATCCTGCTGACCTGCGCCGTCTGTGTCCTCGGCGTCGGCCTGAACTACCTGGTGCCCAGCCAGGCCTTCGAGATCGTGCTGAACGTCGCCTCCCTCGGCATCATCAGCACCTGGGTGATCATCATGCTCTGCCACATGATCTTCGTCCGCCGTGCCCGCGCCGGCCTGGCGACCCGGCCGCACTTCCAGCTGAAGTTCAGCCCCGTCACCGAGATCGCCACGATCGCGTTCCTGCTGGTCTGCCTCGGCATGATGTGGAACGACCCCGAGGTCGGCCGGAAGACCATCCTGCTGATTCCGCTGATCGCCGTCATGCTGGTCGCCGGCTGGTTCGGCGTCCGCCGCCGCGTGTCGCGGAACGCCGACCAGGAGCTGTCCGAGCTGTCGAAGTAGCAGCTCGGGGCCACTGTCAGTGGCCTCGCCTACGGTGGCGTCATGTCGGAGATCACGTATGTCCGGGGTGACGCCACCGTGCCGTCGGTGAAGGGCGTCAAGGTGATCGCCCATGTCTGCAACGACATCGGAGGCTGGGGGAAGGGCTTCGTGCTGGCCCTGTCCCGACGCTGGCCGGAGCCGGAGGCGGCGTACCGCGCCTGGCACCGCGACCGCGCGAGGAACGACTTCGGTCTGGGCGCGGTCCAGCTGGTGCGGGTCGGCCCGCACGTGTGGGTGGCCAACATGATCGGCCAGCGGGGGACCAGAACCGGCAGCAAGGGCGTCCCCGTGCGCTACGAGGCGGTCGACACCGCCCTCGACCGCCTCGCCGGCGAAGTGATCGAACTCGGCGCGTCCGTGCACATGCCCCGCATAGGCTGCGGCCTGGCAGGGGGCAAGTGGTCCCGCGTGGAGCCGCTCGTCACCGAGAGGCTCGTCAAGCGAGGGATCGCCGTGACGGTGTACGACCACGGGGAGGGCGCGGGATGACCGCACGCGCGGAGACGGCCGATGTGCTGGTGCTGGGCGGGGCCGGTGTGGACACGATCGTCCACGTCCCCGAGCTGCCCCTGCCGTACGCCGACAGCTACATGATCGACTCGGGGATCCGTACCCGCGCCGGGCAGACCGGCGACTTCGTCGCCCTGGGCCTGGCCAGGCTCGGGCTGGCAACCCACCACCTCGACCTGCTCGGCGACGATCCCGAGGGCGACCTCGTCCGCGCCCTGCACCACGAGCACGGCATCGCCCTCACCGCACTGCCCCAGCCGGCCGGCACCAAGCGGGCGGTCAACCTGGTCGGCCCGGACGGCCGCCGCCTGTCGCTGTACGACACCAGCCGCGCCCGCCCCGACGACCGTTTCCCCCAGGCCACCCTGCGCGCGCTGGCCGCCGCGAGCCGGCACGTGCACGTGACGATCACCCAGCCCTGCGCCCACGCCCTGCCGGTCCTGCGGGAAGCCGGCGTGCCGCTCTCCACGGACCTGCACGACTGGGACGGTGAGAACCCGTACCACGAGCCGTTCGCGTACGCGGCCGACGTCGTCTTCCTGTCGGCCGCCGCCCTCGCCGACCCCGAGCGGACCATGCGGCGCATCGCCGAGCGCGGCCGGGCCGAGACCGTCGTCGCCACCGCCGGAGCGGACGGCGCGTATCTGCTGGCCGGCGGCGAGCTGACCCGGGTGCCGGTGGCGGACCCGCCCGCGCCGGTGGTCGACTCCAACGGCGCGGGCGACGCCTTCGCCGCCGCGTTCCTCTACGGCCGGCTGAGCGGCGAGCCGCCCGAGCGCTGTGCCCGGTACGGCGCGGTCGCCGGTGCCTACGCCTGCACCGTCCCGGCCTCCCGCGCGGACGCGATAGGCCGGGCGGACCTCCTGCGGCAGGCGGCCGGGCCGAACCGGTGAGGCGTCAGTGCCCGTGCACGTCGTTCGTCGCCTCGATCTTCTTCCACGACTTCGGCCGCTCCACCGCCGTACCCGTCTTCACCAGGGCGCGGACCGCCGGGGCGGCCGGCTTCGACGGCTGGAACAGCCAGGTGTCGAACAGCGCGGACAGCGGCTTGCCGGACACCTGCTCGGCGTACTTCTGGAAGTCGGCCACCGAGGCGTTGCCGTAGGCGTGCTCCTTCGGCCAGCCCTTCAGGACCGCGAAGAACGCGTCGTCACCGATCTCGTTGCGCAGCGCCTGGATGGCCAGGGCACCCCGGTCGTAGACGGCGCCGCTGAACTGCTCGTCCGGGCCCGGGTCGCCGGGCTTCACCGTCCAGAAGGCGTCGTCGGCCGGGTGTGAGGCGTACACGTAGTCGGCGAGTTCCTGCGCGGTGCCCTCGCCCTCGTGCTCGGACCACAGCCACTGCGCGTACCGGGCGAAGCCCTCGTTGATCCAGATGTCCTTCCAGCCCTTGAGCGACACGTAGTCGCCGTACCACTGGTGGGCCAGCTCGTGCACGACCACCGAGGTGTTGGAGCCGTTCGCGAACTGCCGCGGGCTGTAGTAGATCCGGGTCTGCGTCTCCAGGGCGTACCCGGTGGTGGTGTTCGGCACGTAGCCGCCCGCGGTACTGAACGGATACGGCCCGAAGTAGCCGCTCAGCCAGTCCACCAGCTCCCCGGTGCGCTCCACGCTGGCCCGCGCGGCGCCGTCGTTGTCGCCCAGGTCCTTGCTGTAGGCGTTGATGACGGGGACCCCGCCGTCGGAGGTGCCGGTGGTGATGTCGAACTTCCCGACGGCGAGCGTGGCCAGATAGGTCGCCTGCGGCTTGTTCTGCCGCCAGGTGTAGCGGGTCCAGCCCAGCTTCGAGGAAGCCGACTGGAGCGTGCCGTTGGAGAGGGCCTGGGTGCCGTCCGGCACCGCCACCGACACGTCGTAGGTGGCCTTGTCGGTCGGGTGGTCGTTGCTCGGGAACCACCACCAGGCGGCCTCGGGCTCGTTGGCGGCCACGCCCCCGTCGGGCGTGCGGTGCCAGGAGGTGAAGCCGTAGGCGCTCTTCGCCGACGGCACCCCGCTGTAGCGGACCACGATCGTGACCGGCGTGCCCTTGGCCAGCGGCGTCTTCGGGGTGACGACCAGTTCGTGCTCGCCGGACGTCGTGAAGGCCGCCTTGGTGCCGTTGACCCGCACCTCGCTCACGTCCAGCAGGAAGTCCAGGTCGAAGCTGGACAGGTCCTGGGTGGTCTTCGCCAGGATCGTCGCCGTGCCTTGCAACTCGTCCGTCTTCGGCTGGTACTGCAGCCTCAGGTCGTAGTGGGAGACGTCGTAGCCGCCATTGCCGTAGGACGGGTAGTAGGGGTCGCCGATGCCCGGTGCGCCGGGGGAGTAGCTCGCGGCCGATGCCGGGATCGCCAGCAGGAGGGAGGCCGCCGCCAGTGCGCCCGGGGCGATGATTCTGCGGTGCACGTCAGCTCCAAGTCGTCGGGACTGCAGGTCCGTTCGGAGAAGTCTGGTCAGAGCCTATTCAGTCCCTGTGGCCCCTGACCTGTCCATGATCCCTGCTGTCACACGATCGCCATTCAGCCGACACGCGCAACAGGAAAGCCCTCTTCTGCACGGGAGTTGGCCGGAGTACCGTCCGCGCATGCCGAAACGCACGCGCTGCACGCCCTGGAGAACGCTCGTCACCGCCGCCGTCACCGCCCTGACGGCCGCCTTCCTCACCCCGGCCGCCGCCCAGGCCGCGCCCCGGGAGAGCAGACCCGTCTACTCCTACGCCGACGCCGTCCGTGAGTCCGTATGGGTGGACACCGGCCTCGACGAGGACGGCGACGGCAGGACCGACCGTGTCGCCGCCGACATCGTCCGGCCCGCCGAACCCGCCCGGCAGGGCCGCAAGGTGCCGGTCATCATGGACGCCAGCCCCTACTACTCCTGCTGCGGCCGCGGCAACGAGAGCCAGCGCAAGACGTACGACGCACAGGGCCACGTCGTCCAGATGCCGCTGTTCTACGACAACTTCTTCGTGCCCCGCGGCTACGCCTTCGTCGGCGTCGACCTCGCCGGCTCCAACCGCTCCGACGGCTGCGTCGACGTCGGCGGCCGCTCCGACGTCCAGTCCGCCAAGGCCGTGATCGACTGGCTCAACGGCCGCGCCAGGGCCTGGACCAGCCGCACCGGCGGCACCCCCGTGCGGGCCGGCTGGACCAACGGCCGCACCGGCATGATCGGCAAGAGCTGGGACGGCACCATCGCCAACGGCGTCGCCGCCACCGGCGTCAAGGGCCTCAGAACCATCGTCCCGATCAGCGCCATCTCCTCCTGGTACGACTACTACTTCGCCCAGGGCGCCCCCCTCTACGACGGCGGCCCCGACGAACTGGCCGGCTACGTCGAGAGTGCCGACGCGCTCGCGCACTGCGCCGCCGTACAGCACAAGCTCGCCGACGGCAGCCCGCGCAGCGGCGACTGGACCCCGCTGTGGACCGAGCGGGACTACGTCAAGGACGCGGCCAAGGTGCGCGCCAGCGTGTTCCTGGTGCACGGCATGCAGGACCTCAACGTCCGCACCAAGCACCTCGGCCAGTGGTGGGACGCCCTCGCGCGGCACGGCGTCGAGCGGAAGATCTGGCTGTCCCAGACCGGGCACGTCGACCCGTTCGACTACCGGCGCGGCGCCTGGGCCGACACCCTGCACCGCTGGTTCGACCACGAACTCCTCGGCTACGACAACGGCATCGACCGCGAGCCGACGGCCGACATCGAACGCCACCCCGGCCAGTGGGTCACCTCCGCCGCCTGGCCCCCGCACGGCACCCGCACCACCGTCCTGCACCCGGCCGCCGGCAGCCAGGCCGGCGTCGGCACCCTCGGCCTGCGCCCGGCCGCCGGCACCGAGACCTTCACGGACGACCCGGCGCGGAGCGAGACCGACTGGGCCGCACACCTCACCACGTCCACGCCGGAGAAGGCCGGCTTCCTCACCGCGCCGCTCACCCGGGACGTGCGCCTGTCCGGTTCCTCCACGGTGACGGTCACCGCGACCCCGACCACGGCCTCGGCCCACCTGTCCGCCGTCCTGGTCGACGTCGGCCCGGACACCATCCGCGACTACGCCGACCCGGCCGAGGGCATCACCACCCTCACCGACCGCACCTGCTGGGGCGCGAGCACCGCCGGGGACAGCGCCTGCTTCAAGAAGACCAGGGCCAAGACGGCCGCCGTCGACTACACCGTGGTCAGCCGCGGCTGGGCCGACCTCGGCCACTACGCCTGGCCGGCGAAGGGCGTCCCGCTCACCCCGGGCCGGGCGTACACCATCACCCTCGACCTCGCGGCCACCGACCACGTCGTCCCCGCGGGGCACCGCCTGGCCCTGATCGTCGCCGGCACGGACAAGGACCTCATCGACCCGCCGTCCACCAGGCCGACGCTCACCGTGGACCTGTCCCGGACGACGGCCAGGGTCCCGCTGGTGGGCGGCACGGCGGCCTTCGACCGGGCCACGTCCGGCGGCGCCGGGGCGCCCGCGCCGACGGTTCTGCACGGCGTCGGGGCACCGCGTACGGTCCGGCACGTTCCGGCGAGCTGACGGGCCGGCGCCGGCGTGCCGCGCCGGTTCGGGGGGTGGCTGGTCGTGGTCTCCGGCTCCGGGCCGTCGTGGGCTGGCCGGGCAGTTCCCCGCGCCCCTGCCGACGGGTCAGGCGGTCCGGAACGCCAGGTCGGCCGCCTCCCTCGCGCAGCCCCACGCCACCGTGACGCCCGCGCCGCCGTGGCCGTAGTTGTGCACCAGCAGGCGGCCGTCCGGGAGGGGCCGGCGTTCCAGCCGTACCGCCTCCCGGGCCGGCCGCAGGCCCACCCGGTGCGCGAGCACGCGCGCCCCGGCGATCTCCGGGCGGACGGCCGCGCACCGGGCGACGATCGCCGCGGCGGTGGCCGGGTCCGGTGCCAGGGACCAGTCGTCCTCCTCGGCCGTGCCGCCCAGCAGCAGCCGTCCCGGCTGCGGAATGACATAGGTGGAGGCGGCCGAGGAGTGGTCGACGGAGGTGAACCAGCTGGTGACGCCCGGGTTCTCCACGACGACCAGCTGCCCGCGCACCGGCCGCACCGCGGGGTCCGGCACCAGCGAACGCGCCCCGAGACCGGTGCAGTTGACCACCACGGCGGCCGGCACGGCGGCCAGGTCGGTCACTTCCCGGACCTCCACCGCACCGCCCGCCGTCGCCAGCCGCTCGCGCAGCCACGTCAGATGCACCGGCATGTCGATCACCGGCAGCCGGGCCGCCAGCCCCTCGGCGACCGCCCGCAGCCCCGGCACCTGCCCCGCCCACGCGCCCAGCTCGTCCAGCCGGCTCCCGTGGTGCACGCCGTCGACCAGACGCACCCCCGTCTCCTCGGGGCGCTCCGCCAGCTCCTCGTACACCCCGAGGGACTCCAGTGCCCACGCGCCGGCCAGCGGCTCGGGTTCGATGCGGTACGGCCACCACAGGCCGCCGGCGACCGCCGACGTCGTCCGCTCGGCCGGCTCCCGCGTCCACACCCGCACCCGCCGCCCGGACTCGGCCAGCAGCACGGCCGTCGTCAGCCCGGCGACCCCGCCTCCGACCACGATCACTTCGTCTCTCGGCTCACTGTCCACGCCAGGACGATAGGCCCTGCGCGGCCGGCGCCGGCGGGCCGGGTTCAGCGCCGGTGACCGGCGGAAGACGTGGCGGGGACGCGCGCCCGCCGCCGCTAGGATCGACGTCCTGATGACTGCCACCCTTGTTGCCAAGAACCTCGCCGCCGGACACGGCGACCGCTCGCTGTTCTCCGGGCTCGACCTGGTCGTCGCGCCCGGCGATGTGATCGGGCTGGTCGGCGCCAACGGCGCGGGGAAGTCGACCCTGCTGCGGATGCTCGCCGGGCTCGTCCCGCCCGAGCAGGGCGAACTGCGGCTGTCCCCGACGGCCGCGACCGTCGGCCATCTGCCGCAGGAACCGGAGCGCCGGCCGGGGGAGACCGTCCGGGAGTTCCTGGCCCGCCGCACCGGGGTCGCCGAGGCCCAGCGGACGATGGACGAGGCCACCCAGGCCCTGGTCGACGGCGCGCCCGGCGCCGACGACGCCTACGCGGCCGCCCTGGAGCGGTGGCTCGGCCTGGGCGGCGCCGACCTGGAGGAACGCGCCGAGGAGGTCGCCGACTCCCTCGGCCTGGCCGTGGACCTGGACCAGCCGATGACCGCCCTGTCCGGCGGCCAGGCGGCCCGTGCCGGCCTCGCCTCCCTGCTGCTGTCCCGCTACGACGTCTTCCTCCTGGACGAGCCCACCAACGACCTGGACCTGGACGGCCTGGAGCGTCTGGAACGGTTCGTCACCGGCCTGCGCGCCGGCACGGTCGTCGTCAGCCACGACCGCGAGTTCCTCACCCGCACCGTCACCAAGGTGCTCGAACTCGACCTCGCCCAGCAGCAGATCAACCTCTACGGCGGCGGCTACGCGGCCTACCTGGAGGAGCGGGAGGTGGCCCGCCGGCACGCCCGCGAGGACTACGAGGAGTACGCCGACAAGAAGGCCGCCCTCCAGGACCGCGCCCAGACGCAGCGGGCCTGGATGGACAAGGGCGTGAAGAACGCCCGCCGCAAGGCGGGCAACGACAACGACAAGATCGGCCGCAAGTTCCGCAGCGAGGCCAGCGAGAAGCAGGCCGCCAAGGCCCGGCAGACCCAGCGCATGATCGAGCGCCTCGAGGTGGTCGACGAGCCGCGCAAGGAGTGGGAGCTGCGCATGGAGATCGCGTCCGCCCCGCGGTCGGGCGCGGTCGTGGCGACGCTGCGGGACGCCGAGGTGCGGCGCGGCGACTTCACCTTCGGCCCGGTCTCCTTGCAGATCGACTGGGCGGACCGGATCGCGGTGACGGGCGCCAACGGTTCCGGGAAGTCCACCCTGCTCGGCGCGCTGCTGGGCCGCGTCCCGCTCGACTCCGGCCACGCGGCCCTCGGCTCCGGGGTCCTGGTGGGCGAGGTGGACCAGGCCCGGGGGCTGTTCCACGGCCCGGAGACCCTGCTCGACGCCTTCTGCGCCGCCGTCCCCGACACCGAACCGGCGGAGGTCCGCACCCTGCTGGCCAAGTTCGGCCTGAAGTCCGCCCATGTGCTGCGCCCGGCCGCGACCCTGTCCCCGGGCGAACGCACCCGCGCCGCGCTCGCCCTGCTCCAGGGCCGGGGCGTCAACCTCCTCGTCCTGGACGAGCCGACGAACCACCTGGACCTGCCGGCCATCGAGCAGCTGGAGGGTGCCCTCGACGCCTACACGGGCACCCTGCTCCTGGTCACCCACGACCGCCGCATGCTGGACGCGGTCCGGGTGACCCGGCGCCTTGAGGTGGCGGACGGCAAGGTGACGGAGCGTTAGCTCCGCCGGGCCGCGGCCTCTTTCGCCGCCCGTTCGACCCGGTCCAGGTGTGCCGGGTCGTGGGGCGCCACGTTGAGACCCTCCCGCCGCTGGCCCACGGCCCCGTCGATCAGCTCGCGCACGACGTCCGCGTGTCCGGCGTGCCGCTGGGTCTCGGCGACCATGTGGGTCAGGACCCGGTGCAGTGTCGTCCCGCCCGGGGCACCGGGCACCCGGCCGACCGCGTCCAGCGGGAGCGCCGCGATGGTCTCGTCGGCCCGGGCGCACGCCCGCCGGTACCGCCCGGTGATGTCCTCCCGGGTCTCGTCGGCCCGCGCCCACAGGTCCGCGTCCGGCTCGGCGTCGCCCGTGATCCACAGGGGCGTGCCGGGGAAGGGCCGGCCGAATGCTGCGCCGAAGTACAGCGCCTCGGCGCCCGTCAGGTGCTTCACCAGGCCCAGCAGGTTGGTGCCGGTGGGCGTCAGGGGGCGCCGGACGTCGTACTCCGGCAGGCCGTCGAGTTTCCAGAGCAGGGCGTCGCGGGCGTCCTGGAGGTACACCTGGAGGTCGGCTTTGGGATCTGGTTGGGTCATGGGACGAGTCTGGCGATCAGGTGATCGTTGTCCACCGGGTTTCGCGGTGGCGCGGGGCCGGGCCGGGCGAGGCCCGTCCGCCCGGCCCGGCCCCGCTCGTCAGCGCTTCTTCGGGTCCAGCAGGCCCGCGCGGCGCAGCGCGTCCGCCATCGCGCTGTTGGCCGGTGCCGGTGCCGGTGCCTGCCGGCCGCCCCGGTCACCGCCGCCCCGTGCCTGCCGCTGGCCGCCGCCCTGCCGCTGCTGGGGCGGACGGGCCCCGCCGCCGCGCTGCTGCCGGCCGCCGCCCTGGCCCTGCGGGGCCGCCTCGTCGTCCAGCCGCAGCGTCAGCGCGATGCGCTTGCGCGGGATGTCGACGTCGAGCACCTTCACCTTGACGATGTCCCCGGGCTTCACCACGTCCCGCGGGTCCTTGACGAACGTCTTGGACATCGCCGAGACGTGCACCAGGCCGTCCTGGTGGACGCCGACGTCGACGAACGCGCCGAAGGCGGCCACGTTGGTGACCACGCCCTCCAGGACCATCCCGGCGGACAGGTCGGAGATCTTCTCGACGCCCTCCTTGAAGGTGGCCGTGCGGAACGCGGGCCGCGGGTCGCGGCCCGGCTTCTCCAGTTCCTTGAGGATGTCGGTGACGGTCGGCAGACCGAAGGTGTCGTCCACGAAGTCGGCCGGCCGCAGCGAGCGCAGTACGGCCGTGTTGCCGATGAGGGACGCCACCTCCTGGCCCGTGGTCTTCACCATGCGGCGCACCACCGGGTAGGCCTCGGGGTGCACGCTGGAGGCGTCCAGCGGGTCGACGCCGCCGCGGATGCGCAGGAAGCCCGCGCACTGCTCGTACGCCTTCGGGCCGAGCCGCGCCACCTTCTTCAGCTCGGAGCGGGACGTGAACGGCCCGTTCTGGTCGCGGTGCGCGACGATGTTCTCGGCCAGCCCGGCCGAGATGCCCGACACCCGTGCGAGCAGCGGCACGGACGCGGTGTTGACGTCCACGCCGACGCCGTTCACACAGTCCTCGACGACCGCGTCCAGCGAGCGGGACAGCTTCACCTCGGACAGGTCGTGCTGGTACTGGCCGACGCCGATCGACTTTGGGTCGATCTTCACCAGCTCGGCCAGCGGGTCCTGGAGCCGGCGGGCGATGGAGACGGCGCCGCGCAGCGACACGTCCATGTCCGGCAGCTCCTGCGAGGCGTACTGCGAGGCGGAGTACACCGACGCGCCCGCCTCGGACACCATCACCTTGGTGAGGTTCAGCTCCGGGTGCCCGGCGATGAGTTCGGCGGCGAGCCTGTCGGTCTCGCGGGACGCCGTGCCGTTGCCGATCGCGACCAGCTCGACCGCGTGCTCCTTCGCCAGCCGCGCCAGCTTGGCGAGGGCCTCGTCCCACTTGTTGGCCGGGACGTGCGGGTAGATCACGTCGGTGGCGACGACCTTGCCGGTGGCGTCGACCACGGCGACCTTCACGCCCGTACGGAAACCGGGGTCCAGGCCCAGCGTCGCGCGCGTGCCGGCCGGGGCGGCCAGCAGCAGGTCGCGCAGGTTCGCCGCGAACACGTTCACCGCCTCGTCCTCGGCTGCCGTCCGCAGCCTGAGGCGGATGTCGATCCCGAGGTGGACCAGGATGCGGGTCCGCCAGGCCCAGCGGACCGTGTCCGTCAGCCACTTGTCGGCCGGGCGGCCCCGGTCGGCGATCCCGAACCGGTGGGCGATGGTGCCCTCGTACGACGACGGGCCCTCGGTTGCCTCCTCCGGCTCCAGGACGAGGTCCAGGACCTCCTCCTTCTCGCCGCGCAGCATCGCCAGGATCCGGTGCGAGGGCAGCTCGGTGAACGGCTCGGCGAAGTCGAAGTAGTCGGCGAACTTGGCGCCCGCCTCCTCCTTGCCCTCCCGCACCTTCGCGGCCAGCCGCCCGCGCACCCACATCCGCTCGCGCAGCTCGCCGATCAGGTCGGCGTCCTCCGAGAACCGCTCGGTGAGGATCGCCCGCGCGCCGTCCAGCGCGGCCTGCGGGTCGGCGACGCCCTTGCCGGCGTCGACGAACGCGGCGGCGGCCGCCAGCGGTTCGACCGTCGGGTCGTCCAGCAGCCCCTCCGCGAGCGGCTCCAGACCGGCCTCGCGCGCGATCTGCGCCTTGGTGCGGCGCTTGGGCTTGTAGGGGAGGTAGATGTCCTCCAGCCGCGCTTTCGTCTCGGCGCCGCGGATCCGCGCCTGAAGCTCCTCGGTGAGCTTGCCCTGTTCCCGCACCGAATCCAGGATCGCGGTGCGCCGCTCCTCCAGCTCCCGCAGGTAGCGCAGCCGCTCCTCGATGGTGCGCAGCTGCGCGTCGTCGAGCATCTCGGTCGCTTCCTTGCGGTAGCGAGCGATGAAGGGCACGGTGGAACCGCCGTCGAGCAGTTCCACCGCGGCCTTCACCTGCCGCTCCCGTACGCCGAGTTCCTCGGCGATCCTGCCTTCGATGGACCCTGCTCCGAGGGACCCGGGTGTCGTCACGATCCCGTACCGCCTTCTCCACTCAAGGTTGCGCGGCAATTGTGGCAGGTGACACCGGCATCCCGGGGATCAGGGCGCACCCGGCGGGGCGCCGGGCCGGATGCCAGGCGGGGACGACGGTTCCCGACGACCGGAGACCTTCCGTGTGCGGTGCCCTCCCAGGCCTCGGTCCGTCCCGCGCAACCGCATGGCAGAAAAGGTGGGAAAGACGTCATTGCGGCCACGGCCGGGGCCGCGAAGAATCGAGGGCATGGCGCAGCGAACCCTCCTCTTCGTCCTCTTCGACGGTGTCCAGAGCCTCGACGTCACCGGTCCGCTGGAGGTGTTCGCCGGCGCGGAGAAGCACACGCCGGGCACCTACCGGGTCCGTACGGCCTCCCTGGACGGCGGCCCGGTGCGCACCTCCTCCGGCCTGACCCTCGTACCGGACGAGGCGCTCACCGCGGCGGCCCGCCCGCACACCCTGCTGGTCCCCGGCGGCGAGGGCACCCGCGCCCCCGACCCCCGGCTGACCGAGTGGCTGCGCACCCACGGACCGCGCGCCCCACGCCTGGTCTCCGTGTGCACGGGCGCCGTCCTGCTCGCCGCCGCCGGACTCCTCGACGGCCGCCGGGTGACGACCCACTGGGCGTACTGCGGCACGCTCGCCCGCGACCACCCGGCCGTCGAGGTGGACCCGGAGCCCATCTACGTCCGGGACGGGCACGTCGCCACCTCGGCCGGGGTGACCTCCGGCATCGACCTGGCCCTCGCCCTGGTCGAGGAGGACCTGGACCGGGACGTCGCCCTCGCGGTCGCCCGGCATCTGGTGGTCTTTCTGCGCCGGCCCGGCAACCAGGCGCAGTTCAGCGCCCAGCTCGCCGCCCAGACCGCGCAGCGGGCACCGCTGCGCGAGGTCCAGCGCTGGATCACCGAGCACCCGGCCGGCGACCTCACGGTCGAGTCGCTCGCCGCCAGGGCCCGGCTGTCACCGCGGCACTTCGCCCGCGCCTTCCGGGAGGAGACCGGCATGACCCCCGGCCGCTACGTCGACCGGGTCCGCCTGGAACACGCCCGCCGTCTGCTGGAGGACACCCCCGACGGCATCGAGGAGGTCGCCCGCGCCAGCGGCTACGGCACCCCGGAAGCCATGCGCCGCGCCTTCGTCAAGGCGCTCGGCACGGCTCCGGCCGAATACCGGCGCCGGTTCCGGCCGGCACCCGCCCACTGAGAGGAAGCCGATGCAGATCGCCCTGGTCGTCTACGACCGCTTCACCGCCCTGGACGTCGTGGGACCCTACGAGATCCTCAGCCGGCTGCCGGACGCGCGACTCGCCTTCGTCGCCGAGCGGCCCGGCCCCGTACGCACGGACACCGGATTCCTCGCCGTCACCGCCGACAAGGCCCTGGACGAGGTGCCCGCTCCCGACCTCCTGGTGGTCTCGGGCGGGCCCGGCACCATGGCCCAGATGGAGAACCCGGCCCTGCTGGACTGGCTGCGCGCGGCCGACGCGACGAGCACCTGGACGACGTCGGTCTGCTCCGGCTCCCTGCTGCTGGCTGCCGCCGGACTGCTGCGCGGCCGCCGCGCGACCAGCCACTTCACCGCCCTGGACCTGCTGGGGACGTTCGGTGCCGAGCCGACGGGGGAGCGGGTCGTGACCGACGGCAAGTACGTCACCGCCGCCGGGGTCTCCTCCGGCATCGACATGGCGCTCACCCTGACCGGCCGGATCGCGGGCGACGAACACGCCCAGGCCGTCCAGCTGTTGACCGAGTACGATCCGCAGCCGCCCTACGACGCCGGTTCCCCGCACAAGGCGCCCGCGCACCTGGTCGAGGAAGTGCGCACGGGCCGGCGGTTCAGCCTGACGTAGACACGCTCCAGGTGAAGCGCGGCTTCCGGCGCTCCAGGAACGCGGCGACTCCCTCCGCGACGTCCCCGCTGCCGCGTGCCTGCGCGGTCCAGTAGGCGTCGCGGTCGGTGCGGCCGTCGGCGAACTCCTTGGCGGCGGCCTGGGTGAGCTGCGAGCGGGACACCAGGACCCCGGTCAGGTCCGCGACCCGCTTGTCCAGTTCCCCCTCGGGCAGCACCTCGTCCACCAGGCCGGTGCGCAACGCCCGTCCGGCGTCGATCAACTCGCCGGTGAACAGCAGGTACTTGGCCGTGGCCGGGCCGACCAGCGACACCAGCCGGCGGGTCGAGGAGGCCGGGTAGACGACGCCGAGCTTCGCCGGTGTCACTCCGAACAGCGCCCCCTCCTCGGCCAGCCGCAGATCACAGGCCGCCGCGAGCTGCGCCCCGCCGCCCACGCAGTGCCCGCGCACCGCGGCCAGGGTCGGCTTGGGGAACGCGGCCAGGGCCTCCTCGGCCGCGACCGCGAGGGCCGGCGCCTCCTCCGGCGAGCCCTTCAGCGTGGAGATGTCGGCGCCCGCGCAGAAGGTGTTGCCCTCGCCGGTCAGCACCAGCGCCCGTACCCCGTCGTCACGGGCCAGCGCGTCCAGCAGCGGGGGCAGGGCCCGCCACATCGCGGTCGTCATGGCGTTGCGCTTGGCGGGATGGCGGATCACCACGGTGGCGACGGAGTCGGTGACCTGGTGGGACAGCTGGGGCTCCATGCGGGGATCGTATCGTCGGCCTCGTACAACCCGACTAGTTCGCGAACCGGCGCCCGGGGAACAGGAACAGTCCCGACCGCGACCAGGTCATGCGGAGTCGGTCAGAAACCGTTCGATACCCGCCGACTTGTGTTCAGGTATCCGGGCCGGAGCGCCTCGTTACCAACACTCGACGTGTGGTGACAATCGAGCGCGAGGGTGGCGACCGGACGATGGACGACCATGGGCGCGGGGACGGCCCGCGCCCAGCGGGGGGCGGCGCCGAGCGGCCGCCGGATCCCCTGCCGTACGAAGGTGTCTGGCGGTTCACCGCGGCCGCGGTGGACGCCTCGGTCCCGCAGGCCCGGCACGCGGTGCGGGACCTGCTGCTGCGCCAGGGTGTACCGGTCTCCGACGACCTGGTGCACGGCCTGCTGCTGATCGTCTCCGAGCTGGTCACCAACGCGGTCCGGCACGCGGCGCTGCTGTCGCCGGTGCTCGCCGTGGAGGTGGCCGTCGGAGCCGAGTGGGTGCGGGTGTCCGTGGAGGACAACCACCCCTACCGCCCCACCGCCCTGGAGGCCGACCACGGCCAGACCGGCGGCCGGGGACTGCTGCTGGTGCGCGAGGTGGCCCGGGAGGCGGGCGGGGTGGTCGACGTGGAGCACACCGCGAGCGGCGGCAAGGTGATCTGGGCCGCCCTGCCGCTCAAACCCGCCGCACTCCCCTAGGCCCGGGGCCCGGCGCCTACCAGCCCGCGGACGGGCCCGTCAGCTCCCTGATCGCCGGACGGGCCGCATCCAGCACGGTCATGAACCAGGCCGAGAACGGGTCCCCGGCATGCCGCTCGGCCAGCTCGGCCGCCGTCACGAAGGCGGTCTCGGCGACCTCCTCCGGGTCCGGTCCGAGCGGCGCCTGCACCAGGCCGACGAACAGGTGGTTGAACTCCTGCTCCACCAGGCCCGAGACGGGGTCCGGGTGGTTGTAGCGGACCGTGCCGGCCTCCGCGAGCAGCGACGGCGACACGCCCAGCTCCTCGTACGTGCGCCGGGCCGCCGCCGCGAACGGCGCCTCGCCCGGGTACGGGTGGCCGCAGCACGTGTTGGACCACACACCGGGGGAGTGGTACTTGCCGAGCGCCCGCTGCTGGAGGAGCAGCCGGCCCTGCTCGTCGAAGAGGAACACCGAGAACGCCCGGTGCAGCTGCCCGGGCGGCTGATGGGCGGCGAGCTTCTCCGCCGTACCGGTCGTCACACCCTTCTCGTCGACCAGTTCCAGCAAAATCGCCTCTGCGGTGCCTTTCGACGAGCTGTGCGTCGCGGTGGCAGGTGTGATCGGCATACCCATCCTTCGCCTCGGTCTTCGCACCTCAAGTCTGCCGTACGAATCCGGCACTCCCGGCACGCCCAGGGGTCCGCGCGCGGCGCGGCACAGGGAGCCGGACCCGGTGATCATCGTGCCCGGCGTCCGCCGCGCGGAACCGCCCGGGGATGCGCCGAACGGGAGTGCGCACGGTCAGTGGCACAGCCGCGCTTCGTGCTCCGCGTGACCGCCCGGCTCCAGCTGGAAGGTGCAGTGCTCCACGTCGAAGTGGTGGCCGATGCAGCCCTGCAGCTCGTGCAGCATCTTCTCGTGCCCGATGGCGTTCAGCGCCTCGGAGCTGACCACCACGTGCGCCGACAGCACCGGCATGCCCGAGGTGATCGTCCAGGCGTGCAGGTCGTGGACGTCCTCCACGCCGTCCAGCGCCAGGATGTGCGCCCGGACCTCAGCCATGTCGACGCCCTTGGGGGCCGCCTCCAGCAGCACGTCCAGCGTCTCGCGCAGCAGCTTCAGCGTCCGCGGCACGATCATCAGCCCGATGACCAGCGAGGCCACCGGGTCCGCCGCCCGCCAGCCGGTGGTCAGCAGCACGGCCGCCGAGATCAGCACCGCCACCGAGCCCAGCGCGTCCGCGGCCACCTCGAGGAAGGCGCCGCGCACGTTCAGGCTCTCCTTCTGGCCGCGCATCAGCAGGACCAGCGAGACGGAGTTCGCGACCAGGCCGACGAGACCGAACACGACCATCAGGCCGCCCCGGGTCGCCGCGGGTTCCACGAACCGCTGCACCGCCTCGTACAGGACGTATCCGCCGACCCCGAGCAGCAGCAGGCAGTTGGCCAGGGCCGCGAGGATCTCGGCGCGGGCGTAGCCGAAGGTGCGGTTGGTGCTCGCCGGGCGGTTCGCGAAGTGCACGGCGACCAGCGCCATGCCGAGGCCCACCGCGTCGGTCGCCATGTGGGCCGCGTCCGCGATCAGGGCGAGCGAGTCCGCGACCAGGCCGCCGGCGATCTCGACCACCATGACCGTGAGCGTGATGCCGAGCGCGATCCGCAGCCGGCCCCGGTACGCGGCCGTGGCCGTACCCGGGGCCGGCGCGTGGGAGTGCGCGTGCCCGTGGTCGTGCCCTGCCCCCATGACTACCGCCTTCCGTGTGCCTGCACAGAGGCCAGTGAACTACGGGGCGGGGGTATCGGGCAACGCGGCACTGAACACCGTTGTCATGTGCCGTGACCTGCGGAAACGTTCCGCAGGTCAGCGCGGTCCCGGCTCACCGGCCGTGGTGCAGCCGCCAGCCCGCCCACGCCGACTCGACCATCTCCCGCACCCCGCGCCGGGCCCGCCAGCCCAGCACCTCGGCGGCCCGCTCGGCCGAGGCCACCGCGCGCGGCGCGTCGCCGGGACGGCGGCCCTCCACCACGGGTGCCCGGCGGTCCCCGCTGACCTCCCCGACGACCGTGATCAGCTCGCGCACCGAGACGCCCTCGCCGCGGCCGATGTTCAGCGTCAGATCGCCGGCCAGGTCCCCGCCGGCCAGCCGTCGCGCCGCCGCCAGGTGGGCGTCCGCGAGGTCGGCGACGTGGATGTAGTCCCGCACGCAGGTGCCGTCCGGCGTCGGATAGTCGTCGCCGAAGATGCGCGGGGCCTCGTCGCGGGTGAGCCGGTCGAAGACCATCGGCACGATGTTGGACACGCCCGTGTCCGCGAGCTCCGGCGCCGCCGCGCCCGCCACGTTGAAATAGCGCAGGCAGACCGTGGAGATCCCGTGCGCCCGGCCCGCCGCCCGCACCAGCCACTCCCCGGCCAGCTTGGTCTCGCCGTACGGGTTCACCGGGGCGCACGGGGTGTCCTCGGTGATCAGGTCCACGTCCGGGTTGCCGTACACGGCCGCCGACGAGGAGAACAGCAGCCGGCCGATGCCCGCCTCGGCGACCGCGTCCAGCAGCGTGGCCAGACCGCCCACGTTCTCCCGGTAGTAGCGGGTGGGCTGCGCCACCGACTCCGCGACCTGCTTGCGCGCCGCGAGATGGACCACGCCCGTCACGCCGTACTCCGCGAAGACCCGCTTCAGCAGGTCCCCGTCCAGCGTCGAGCCCCGGACCAGCGGCACCTCGGCCGGCAGCCGCGCGGGCACGGCCGCCGACAGGTCGTCCAGCGCCACGACGCTCTCCCCGGCGCCCGCCATGGCCCGTGCCACATGCGCCCCGATGTATCCGGCTCCGCCGGTGATCAGCCACGTCATGGTCGTCCACCCTATGCCGAGGCGCCCGGTGTCCCGGTTGCCCGGGTCTGCCCCACCGGTTTGTGGGCCGGGCCCCCGATCCCCGATGATGATCGCGGCAAAGGCCGGGGCAGCCCCCGTGGGCCGGGCCGTGAACGGCCGGTGAACACGGGCTCCGGCCCATCCGATAGCCTCTGCCGACATGCCGCCCGGGTGCCGCAGGCAGGGGCGCCCCACCACGCAGACGACCGGCGCCCGCGCGCCGGCACCAGGGAGTGAGTTCGGTTGTCGACCGCCATCGTCACCGGTCAGCCGGTCCCCGGATCGTCCCTGGAGCACGATCTGCGGTCCCTCGGCTTCGAGGTGCGAGTGGCGGCCGACGCCGCCGAGACGGAGTCCCTGCTCGCCGCCGTACCGGCCGACCGGCGCGTGGCCCTGGTCGACGCCCGCTTCGTCGGCCACCCGCACGCGCTGCGCCTCGGCCTGACCGACCCGCGCTTCCCGCTCGCCGCCGTGCCCGGCGCCGTCACCGCCCAGCCCGCCGCCCGGCAGGCGCTCGCCCGGGCCGTGGCCCGCGAGACCCCCGCCGACGGCGGGACCACCGGGGCCGCCGCGCTCGCCGTGGACAGCCTCGCCGACCGCGTCGCCACCGTGCTGGACGCCGACGGCGGCGCGGTGCACCGGCCCGAGCTGGGCAGCCTGGTCGCCACGGTGCCGGCCGACCCGCAGGCCCGCAACGAGGCCCGGCAGGCCGTGGCCGCCGTCGACGACGAGGCCGTCCGCCTGAAGTCGGCCGTGAAGTCCCGCGACGGCTTCTTCACCACGTTCTTCATCAGCCCGTACTCGCGCTACCTCGCCCGCTGGTGCGCCCGCCGCGGCCTGACCCCCAACCAGGTCACCACGGCCTCGCTGCTCACCGCGCTGATAGCGGCGGGCTGCGCGGCGACCGGCACCCGCGGCGGCTTCGTCGCGGCCGGTGTGCTGCTGATCGCCTCCTTCGTCCTCGACTGCACCGACGGCCAGCTCGCCCGGTACGCGCTGAAGTACTCCACCCTCGGCGCCTGGCTCGACGCCACCTTCGACCGGGCCAAGGAGTACGCCTACTACGCCGGCCTCGCGCTCGGCGCGGCCCGCGGCGGCGACGACGTGTGGGCCCTCGCCCTCGGCGCGATGATCCTGCAGACCTGCCGGCACGTGGTCGACTTCTCCTTCAACGAGGCCAACCACGACGCCACCGCCAACACCAGCCCCACCGCCGCCCTCTCCGACAAGCTCGACAGCGTCGGCTGGACGGTCTGGCTGCGCCGCATGATCGTGCTGCCGATCGGCGAGCGCTGGGCGATGATCGCGGTCCTCACCGCGGCCACCACCCCGCGGATCACCTTCTACGTCCTGCTCGTCGGCTGCGCCTTCGCCGCGGCGTACACGACCGCGGGCCGGGTGCTGCGCTCCCTGACCCGCAAGGCGCGGCGGACCGACCGGGCGGCACAGGCCCTCGCCGACCTCGCCGACTCGGGACCGCTCGCCGGGGCCGTGCGGCGCGTGGCCGGCAAGGGGCTGCCCGGGCTCGCCGTACCCGCCGTCGCCCTGCTCGGCGGCGCCGCCGTCGCGGCCACCTCGGCCCTCACGGACTTCGGCGGCCTGCTGCCGGTCGCCGGCGCCGTCGTGTACGTCCTCACCTCGGCCCTCGCCGTCGCCCGCCCCCTCAAGGGCGCCCTCGACTGGCTGGTCCCGCCCTTCTTCCGGGCCGCCGAGTACGGCACGGTGCTCGCCCTGGCCGGCAAAGCCGGGGTGAACGGGGCCCTCCCTGCGGCTTTCGGCCTGGTGGCGGCCGTCGCCTACCATCACTACGACACGGTGTACCGCATCCGCGGCAACGCCGGAGCGCCCCCGGCCCGGCTGGTGCGCGCCATCGGGGGACACGAGGGGCGGACCCTGCTCGTCACCGTCCTCGCCGCGGTGCTCACCGCTGCGCAGTTCAAGGCCGCGCTCACGGTCCTCGCCGTGGCCGTCGCCCTGGTGGTGCTCGTCGAGAGCATCCGCTTCTGGGTGTCCGCTGGGGCGCCCGCCGTACACGACGAAGGAGAAACCGCATGATCGGCCTCGTGCTCGCGGCCGGCGCCGGCCGGCGTCTGCGCCCCTACACCGACAGCCTGCCGAAGGCGCTGGTGCCGGTGGGGCCCGCGGGCATAGAGGACTCGATCACGGTGCTGGACCTGACGCTCGGCAACTTCGCCGAGATCGGGCTGACCGAGGTCGCGATCATCGTCGGCTACCGCAAGGAAGCCGTCTACGAGCGCAAGGCGGCCCTGGAGGCCAAGTACGGCCTCAAGCTCACCCTCATCGACAACGACAAGGCCGAGGAGTGGAACAACGCCTACTCCCTGTGGTGCGGCCGTGACGCCCTCAAGGACGGCGTGATCCTCGCCAACGGCGACACCGTGCACCCGGTCTCGGTCGAGAAGACGCTGCTCGCCGCGCGGGGCGAGGGCCGTCGCATCATCCTGGCCCTGGACACCGTCAAGAACCTCGCCGACGAGGAGATGAAGGTCGTCGTCGACCCCGACAAGGGCATGACGAAGATCACCAAGCTGATGGACCCGGCCGAGGCCACCGGCGAGTACATCGGCGTCACCCTGATCGAGGGCGACGCCGCGCCGGAACTGGCCGACGCGCTGAAGACGGTCTGGGAGACCGACCCGCAGCAGTTCTACGAGCACGGCTACCAGGAGCTCGTCAACCGGGGCTTCCGCATCGACGTGGCGCCGATCGGCGACGTCAAGTGGGTCGAGATCGACAACCACGACGATCTCGCCCGCGGACGGGAGATCGCGTGCCAGTACTGACCCGGCTCATTCCCTCGCCGGTCGTCGTGGACATCCGCCCGGGTGCCCTGGACGACCTGGCCTCGGTCCTCGCCGACGAACGCGTCTCGCAGTCCGGCAAGCTCGCCATCGCCGTCAGCGGCGGCTCCGGCGCCCGGCTGCGCGAACGGATCGCCCCCTCGCTGCCCGGCGCCAGCTGGTACGAGGTCGGCGGCGGCACGATCGACGACGCGGTGCGGCTGGCGAGCGACATAAAGGCCGGCCGCTACGACGCGGTCGTCGGCCTGGGCGGCGGGAAGATCATCGACTGCGCCAAGTTCGCGGCGGCCCGCGTCGGCCTGCCGCTGGTCGCGGTCGCCACCAACCTCGCCCACGACGGCCTGTGCTCCCCGGTCGCGACCCTCGACAACGACGCGGGCCGCGGCTCGTACGGCGTGCCCAACCCGATCGCGGTCATCATCGACCTCGACGTGATCCGCGAGGCACCCGTCCGGTTCGTCCGCTCCGGCATCGGCGACGCCATCTCCAACATCTCCGCGGTCGCGGACTGGGAGCTGGCGAGCCGCGTCAACGGCGAGAAGATCGACGGTCTGGCCGCCGCCATGGCCCGCCAGGCCGGCGAGGCGGTGCTCCGGCACCCCGGCGGAGTCGGCGACGACGGCTTCCTCCAGGTGCTCGCCGAGGCGCTGGTCCTCACCGGCATCGCCATGTCCGTGTCGGGCGACTCCCGCCCGTCCTCCGGCGCCTGCCACGAGATCAACCACGCCTTCGACCTGCTCTACCCCAAGCGCGCCGCCGCCCACGGCGAGCAGTGCGGCCTCGGCGCCGCCTTCGCGATGTACCTGCGCGGCGCCCACGAGGAGTCGGCGTACATGGCCGAGGTGCTGCGCCGGCACGGGCTTCCGGTGCTGCCGGAGGAGATCGGTTTCACGCTGGACGAGTTCGTCCGCGCGGTGGAGTTCGCCCCCGAGACCCGGCCCGGCCGCTACACGATCCTCGAACACCTCGACCTCAAGACGAACCAGATCAAGGACATCTACGCCGACTATGTCAAGGCCATCGGTAGCTGAACTCCGTCCGGTCGTCCACCCCGCGGGGGTGAAGGACCGGCGCAGCGGTGAGCACTGGGCGGGACGCCTCTACATGCGCGAGGTGTCCCTGCGCGTCGACCGCTACCTGGTGAACACCAGGGTCACGCCCAACCAGCTCACGTACCTGATGACCGTCTGCGGGGTGCTCGCGGCCCCGGCCCTGCTGGTGCCGGGGATCGCGGGCGCCGTGCTCGGCGTGGTCGCCACCCAGCTGTACCTGCTGCTGGACTGCGTCGACGGCGAGATCGCCCGCTGGAAGAAGCAGTACTCGCTCGGCGGGGTCTACCTGGACCGCGTCGGCGCCTACCTCACCGACGCGGCCGTGCTGGTCGGTCTCGGCCTGCGCGCCGCCGACCTGTGGGGCAGCGGCCGGATCGACTGGCTGTGGGCCTTCCTCGGCACCCTCGCCGCGCTCGGCGCCATCCTGATCAAGGCCGAGACCGACCTGGTCGGCGTCGCCCGCCACCAGACCGGCAAGCCCCCGGTGCAGGAGGCCGCCTCCGAGCTGCGCTCCTCCGGCATGGCGCTGGCCCGCCGGGCCGCCGCGGCGCTGAAGTTCCACCGGCTGATCCTCGGCATCGAGGCCTCGCTGCTCATCCTGGTCCTCGCGATCGTGGACCAGGCCCGCGGCGACCTGTTCTTCACCCGCCTCGGTACGGCCGTCCTCGCGGGCATCGCCCTGCTGCAGACGCTGCTGCACCTGGTGTCCATCCTCGCCTCCAGCAGGCTGAAGTGAGCGCGCCCGTGAAGGTCGGCGCCGTCATCATCACCATGGGCAACCGGCCCGAGGAGCTGCGGGCCCTGCTGGACTCCGTCGCCAAGCAGGACGGCGACCCGGTCGAGGTGGTCGTCGTCGGCAACGGCTCGCCCGTCCCGGACGTCCCCGAGGGCGTACGGACGGTCGAGCTGCCCGAGAACCTGGGCATCCCCGGCGGGCGCAACGTCGGCATAGAGGCCTTCGGGCCCAGCGGCCGCAACGTCGACATACTGCTCTTCCTCGACGACGACGGCCTGCTCGCCCGGCACGACACCGCCGAGCTGTGCCGCGAGGCCTTCGCGGCCGACCCGGAGCTGGGCATCATCAGCTTCCGCATCGCCGACCCCGACACCGGCGAGACCCAGCGCCGGCACGTGCCGAGGCTGCGCGCCTCCGACCCGATGCGCTCCTCCCGGGTCACCACCTTCCTCGGCGGCGCCAACGCCGTCCGCACCCGCGTCTTCGCCGAGGTCGGCGCGCTCCCGGACGAGTTCTTCTACGCGCACGAGGAGACCGACCTGGCCTGGCGGGCCCTCGACGCCGGCTGGATGATCGACTACCGGTCCGACATGGTGCTGTACCACCCCACGACCGCGCCCTCGCGGCACGCGGTCTACCACCGCATGGTCGCCCGCAACCGCGTCTGGCTCGCCCGCCGCAACCTCCCCGCCCTCCTGGTGCCGGTCTACCTGGGCGTCTGGCTGCTGCTCACCCTGCTCCGCCGCCCCTCGGGGCCGGCCCTGAAGGCATGGTTCGGCGGTTTCCGGGAAGGCTGGACCACGCCCTGCGGCCCGCGCCGCCCGATGCGCTGGCGTACGGTGTGGCGACTCACCCGACTGGGCCGTCCCCCGGTCATCTGACAAGCTCGTCCCTGTGCGCCGGTGCGCCCGCGCACGGCAGGACGCACGCGTACGCGAACCCGAAGACGAAAGTTTCCACACCTGTGAGTGAGACCACGCACGACGGCACGGTCGCGGTGACCGCGGCCCCGTCGCCCGACGAGGGACTGACGGCGGCCGAGCTCGCCGCCAAGTACGGGCTCTCCGTGAGCGGCGCCCGGCCCTCGCTCGTGGAGTACGTCCGTCAGCTCTGGGGACGCCGCCACTTCATCCTCGCCTTCTCCCAGGCGAAGCTGACCGCGCAGTACAGCCAGGCCAAGCTCGGCCAGCTCTGGCAGGTGGCCACGCCGCTGCTGAACGCGGCCGTGTACTTCTTCATCTTCGGGCTGATCCTGCACGCCAGCCGCGGCATGTCCCGGGACGTGTACATCCCGTTCCTGGTGACCGGCGTGTTCGTGTTCACCTTCACCCAGAGCTCGGTGATGTCCGGCGTCCGTGCGATCTCCGGCAACCTCGGCCTGGTGCGCGCCCTGCACTTCCCGCGCGCCTCGCTGCCCGTCTCCTTCTCGCTGCAGCAGCTCCAGCAGCTGCTGTTCTCCATGATCGTGCTGTTCGTCGTGGCGATCGGCTTCGGCAGCTACCCGGGCCCGTCCTGGCTGCTGATCGTGCCGGTGCTGGTGCTGCAGTTCCTGTTCAACACCGGCCTCGCGCTGATCGTGGCCCGCATGGGCGCCAAGACGCCGGACCTCGCGCAGCTGATGCCGTTCCTGCTGCGGACCTGGATGTACGCGTCCGGCGTGATGTTCTCCATCCCGGTCATGCTGCAGGACAAGCCGCACTGGATCGCGACGGCCCTGCAGTGGAACCCGGCCGCCATCTACATGGACCTGATGCGCTTCGCGCTGATCGACGGCTACGGTGCCGAGAACCTGCCCGACCATGTCTGGGCCGCGGCCGGCGGCTGGGCCGTGCTCTTCGCCGTGGGCGGTTTCGTGTACTTCTGGAAGGCGGAGGAGAGGTACGGCCGTGGCTGAGCAGAACGTCGGGCAGAACGCCGAGAGCACCGAGAACGCGGGGGAGCGCCGGCCCACCGTCATCGCGGACGACCTGCACATCGTCTACCGGGTCAACGGCGCCAAGACCGGCAAGGGCAGCGCGACGGCGGCCCTGAGCCGGATCCTCCGGCGGGGCTCCGACGACACGGCGCGCGGGGTGCGCAAGGTGCACGCCGTGCGCGGGGTGTCCTTCGTCGCCTACCGCGGCGAGGCCATCGGCCTGATCGGCTCCAACGGCTCCGGCAAGTCCACCCTGCTGCGCGCCATCGCCGGCCTGCTGCCCGCGGAGAAGGGCAAGGTCTACACCGACGGCCAGCCCTCCCTGCTGGGCGTCAACGCGGCCCTGATGAACGACCTCACGGGTGAGCGGAACATCATCCTGGGCGGTCTCGCCATGGGCATGTCCCGGGAGCAGATCAAGGAGCGCTACCAGGACATCGTCGACTTCTCGGGCATCAACGAGAAGGGCGACTTCATCACCCTGCCGATGCGCACGTACTCCTCCGGCATGGCGGCGCGCCTGCGCTTCTCCATCGCCGCCGCCAAGGACCACGACGTCCTCATGATCGACGAGGCGCTGGCCACCGGCGACCGCAAGTTCCAGAAGCGCTCGGAGGAACGCATCCGGGAACTGCGCAAGGAGGCCGGAACGGTCTTCCTGGTCAGCCACAACAACAAGTCCATCCGCGACACCTGCAACCGTGTGCTGTGGCTGGAACGCGGCGAACTGCGCATGGACGGACCCACCGACGAGGTCCTGAAGGAGTACGAGAAGTTCACGGGCAAGTGACGCGTTTCGGCCAGGGCCCCGCCGGAATTCCTCCGGCGGGGCCCTGCGTCTGCAAAGGAAGCGTCAACTCGGCCTGGGGTAAGGAATCTTGGAGCCAATCGGTGTGTTGTTGTGATGTGCAGGACACCCCGACGGCCCGTGCAGCGTTGTACAACGTAAGCTGTACCGGTGCCGGAAACCGGCAAGTGGGGCGATAATGCGCGACACCCTGCGACGGGACACCCCCGCGCAGGGCGGGGCGGCGTGTCCGAAATAGTGTGTATTGGGTCGGCAGTGTAGAACGGGAGATGTGACGGCAATGGCTACGGAGACTCCCCTGCTCAGCGCAGCGTGTGCCGTCCCCGCCGCGGGCAGCGCCCGGTGACGGCCACCGGCACGGCGCCCGACCTGGAACGCGCCACGCTGGACAAGGCCGCGGGTGAGAACTTCCCCGTGGCCCCCTTCTTCCTGCCCCGGGCCTGGCGCGAGGACCTCATGGCCGTCTACGGCTTCGCCCGTCTCGTGGACGACATCGGCGACGGCGACCTCGCCCCCGGCGGCGCCGACGCCCGGCTGCTCGGCGTGTCGCCCGCCGCGGCCGCGGACCGGCTCGTCCTCCTCGACGCCTTCGAGTCCGACCTGCGCCGCGTCTTCGGCGGCACCCCGCGCCACCCGCTGCTGCGCCGCCTGCAGCCCACCGTCCGCCGCCGCGCCCTCACCCCCGAGCCGTTCCTCGGGCTGATCGCCGCCAACCGCCAGGACCAGCTCGTCACCCGGTACGAGACCTACGACGACCTCCTCGCCTACTGCGAACTGTCCGCCAACCCCGTCGGCCGCCTCGTCCTCGCCGTCACCGGCACCGCCACCCCCGAGCGGATCCGGCTGTCCGACGCGATCTGCACGGCGCTGCAGATCGTGGAACACCTCCAGGACGTCGCCGAGGACCTCGGCCGCGACCGGATCTACCTCCCCGCCGAGGACATGAAGCGCTTCCACGTCCAGGAAGCGGACCTGGCCGCGAAAACCGCGGGCGCATCGGTGCGCGCCCTGGTTGCATACGAAGCGCAACGCGCTCGCGATCTGCTGAATGAAGGCGCCCCCCTGGTGGGTAGCGTCCACGGAAGGCTGAAGCTGCTGCTCGCGGGGTTCGTGGCGGGAGGAAGGGCGGCGATCCGGGCGATCGCCGCCGCCGAATACGACGTACTTCCCGGCCCGCCCAGACCCGGCAAGGTCCAGTTGCTGCGTGAGGCGGGCGTGATCCTGCGAGGAGAGGGGTGATCAGGACCGTGGAGTCCCCGCCGCACGTGTCCGCGCCGGTACTCGCCGCCTACAGCTACTGCGAGGCCGTGACCGGGCAGCAGGCCCGCAACTTCGCGTACGGCATCCGGCTGCTGCCGACGGCCAAGCGCCGCGCCATGTCGGCGCTGTACGCGTTCTCCCGGCGCGTGGACGACATCGGCGACGGCGACCTGGCCGGCGAGGTCAAGCTGGCGCGCCTGGAGGACACCCGGGCGCTGCTCGCCCGGATCCGCGAGGGCGGGGTCGAGGAGGACGACACCGACCCGGTGGCCGTCGCCCTCAGCCACGCCGCGGACGCTTTCCCGATCCCGCTCGGCGGCCTCGACGAGCTGATCGACGGCGTCCAGATGGACGTGCGCGGGGAAACCTACGAGACCTGGGACGACCTGAAGGTGTACTGCCGGTGTGTCGCCGGTGCCATCGGCCGCCTCTCGCTCGGCGTGTTCGGCACCGAACCGGGAGCCCGCGGCGCCGAGCGCGCGTCCGAGTACGCCGACACGCTGGGCCTCGCCCTGCAGCTCACCAACATCCTGCGCGACGTCCGCGAGGACGCGGCGGGCGGCCGTACCTACCTGCCCGCCGACGACCTCGCCAAGTTCGGCTGCTCGGCCGGGTTCCACGGTCCGACCCCGCCGGAGGGCTCCGACTTCGCCGGTCTGGTCCACTTCGAAGTGCGACGCGCCCGGGCCCTGTTCGCCGAGGGCTACCGGCTGCTGCCCATGCTCGACCGGCGCAGCGGCGCCTGCGTGGCCGCGATGGCCGGCATCTACCGCCGGCTGCTGGACCGCATCGAGCGCGACCCGGAGGCCGTGCTGCGCGGCCGGGTCTCGCTGCCCGGCCACGAGAAGGCCTACGTCGCCGTGCGCGGCCTGTCCGGGCTCGACACCCGGCATGTGACCCGCCATGTCTCCCGGCGCTCCGTCCGGAGGCGCGCCTGATGCAGCGCACCGCACCAGAGCCGGCCGGACCGGACGGCATGCGACAGGCAACCCTTTCCTGCGGCGTGGCGTCCCTGACTGCGACGGCCGGGCGTGCACCGTTCAACCAGCACACTCGCGCCCGAAAGGGGCGCGGGGAACTGCGCGATCGGCCACGACCGGCCCGCAGGCGACCGACGGCCCCTCCCGGCCCGGCCCGCGGAGCGCTGGCGCTCGCACGGAAGGACGCACGATGAGCGACGGCTCACCCCCCGGACAGGACCGGGGCGGCACCGCGCGCACGGCAGGCCGCAGCGCGGTCGTGGTCGGCGGCGGCCTCGCCGGGATCACCACTGCCCTCGCCCTCGCCGACGCGGGCGTCCGGGTCACCCTGCTCGAAGGCAGGCCCCGGCTGGGCGGCCTCGCCTTCTCCTTCCAGCGCGGCGAGCTGACCGTCGACAACGGCCAGCACGTGTACCTGCGCTGCTGCACCGCCTACCGCTGGTTCCTCGACCGGATCGAGGGCACGGCGCTGGCACCGTTGCAGGACCGCCTGGACGTGCCCGTCGTCGACGTCGCCAAGCCCGAGGGGCGGCGGCTCGGCAGGCTGCGGCGCGACCCGCTGCCCGTCCCCCTCCACCTGGGGCGCAGCCTGGCCGCCTATCCGCACCTCTCGCTCGCCGAGCGCGCGGCCGTCGGGCGTGCCGCGCTGGCGCTGAAGGGGCTCGACCTCGCCGATCCGGCCCTGGACACCCGGGACTTCGGCAGCTGGCTGGCCGCCCACGGCCAGTCGGCGCGCGCCGTCGAGGCCCTGTGGGACCTGGTCGGCGTCGCCACCCTCAACGCGGTCGCGGGCGACGCCTCGCTGGGGCTCGCCGCGATGGTGTTCAAGACCGGTCTGCTGTCCGACCCGGGCGCGGCCGACATCGGCTGGGCCCGCGTCCCGCTGGGCGAACTGCACGACCGGCTGGCCCGCAAGGCGCTCGACTCCGCGGGCGTGCGTACCGAGGTCCGTACACGCGTCACCTCCGTCTCTGTCAACGAGAACGGGACGTGGAGCGTTCAGGTTCCCGGCGATAATCTCGAAACCGACGCGGTCGTCCTCGCCGTACCCCAGCGCGAAGCCCACGACCTGCTGCCGCCCGGTGCCCTCGACGCGCCCGAGCGGCTGCTGGGGATCGGCACCGCGCCGATCCTCAACGTCCATGTGGTCTACGACCGCCCGGTGCTCGCGCGGCCCTTCTTCGCCGCCCTCGGCACCCCCGTGCAGTGGGTGTTCGACCGCACCCACGCCTCCGGGCTGCGCACGGGACAGTACCTCGCGCTGTCGCAGTCGGCCGCGCAGGACGAGATCGACACCCCGGTCGCCGAGCTGCGCGAGCGCTACCTGCCCGAGCTGGAAAGACTCATTCCGGGCACGCGCGCGGCCGTCGTCGAGGACTTCTTCGTGACCCGGGAGCGCACGGCGACGTTCGCCCCCACCCCCGGCGTCGGGCGGCTGCGGCCCGGCGCCCGCACCAAGGCCCCCGGCCTGTACCTGGCCGGAGCGTGGACCGCCACCGGGTGGCCCGCGACCATGGAGAGTGCGGTCCGCAGCGGAGTGAGCGCGGCCGACGCCGCCCTCAGCGCCCTGGGCCGGCCCCGCCCCCGTCACCTCTTCGCATTCGAGGAGGCGGCCTGATGACCGATCAGCAGGCGGCACGCCCCCGCACCCCCGGCACCGCAACAAGAGGAGAGACTGTGCCCACTGTGCCCCCGGCCTCGACGCCCGCTCCACGGGCCGCGGTGGACGTCGCCGCGCTGCTGGAGCGCGGCCGGACCCTGGCCACACCGGTGCTGCGCGCGGCCGTCGACCGCCTGGCGCCTCCCATGGACACCGTCGCCGCCTACCACTTCGGCTGGATCGACGCCGCCGGCAACCCCGCCGACGGCGACGGCGGCAAGGCCGTCCGCCCCGCGCTCGCCGTGCTCTCCGCCGAGGTCACCGGCGCCGCACCCGAGGTGGGCGTCCCGGGCGCGGTCGCCGTCGAACTCGTGCACAACTTCTCGCTGCTGCACGACGACCTGATGGACGGCGACGAGCAGCGCCGGCACCGCGACACCGTCTGGAAGGTGCACGGTCCCGCCCAGGCCATCCTGGTCGGCGACGCCCTGTTCGCCCTCGCCGGCGAGGTCCTGCTGGAACTCGGCACCGTCGAGGCCGGCCGCGCCACCCGCCGCCTGACCACCGCCACCCGCGCCCTGATCGACGGTCAGGCCCAGGACATCTCCTACGAGCACCGCGACCGGGTCAGCGTCGAGGAGTGCCTGGAGATGGAGGGCAACAAGACCGGCGCCCTGCTCGCCTGCGCCTCCTCCATCGGCGCGGTCCTCGGCGGCGCGGACGACGCCACCGCCGACGCGCTGGAACGGTACGGCTACCACCTCGGGCTCGCCTTCCAGGCCGTGGACGACCTGCTCGGCATCTGGGGCGACCCGGAGGCCACCGGCAAGCAGACCTGGAGCGACCTGCGCCAGCGCAAGAAGTCCCTGCCGGTGGTGGCCGCGCTCGCGGCCGGCGGCCCCGCCTCCGAGCAGCTCGGCGAGATCCTCGCCGCCGACGCCAAGAGCAGCGGCTTCGAGAACTTCTCCGAGGAGGAGTTCGCGGCCCGCGCCGCGCTCATCGAGGAGGCCGGCGGCCGCGTGTGGACGGCCGAGGAAGCGCGCCGTCAGCACACCATCGCCATCGAAGCCCTCGACGCCGTCGACATGCCCGACCGGGTGCGGGACTCCTTCACGGCGCTCGCGGACTTCGTCGTCGTACGAAAGAGATGATCAGTATTGGCTGGATAAGCCTCGCGTAGTCGCCGGCCGGTGCCGAAGGGTTCAGGACACCGGCCGACGGCGGACCCACAGCAGCACGACTCGCACGACTGCACGAAGGGGAAGCCATGACAGCGACGACCGACGGAAGCACCGGGGCGACCTTGCCGTCCCGAGCTGCCGCGGCCAGCGACACCACCCTCACCACCCCCGAGACGGCCGGGGTACAAGAAGCCGCCGCCCGCGCCGCCCGCCGCGCCACCGACTTCCTGCTCGCCACGCAGGACGCCCAGGGCTGGTGGAAGGGCGACCTGGAGACCAACGTCACCATGGACGCCGAGGACCTGCTGCTCCGTCAGTTCCTGGGCATCCTCGAGGAGGAGACCGCGCAGGCCGCTGCGAAGTTCATCCGCGGCGAGCAGCGCGAGGACGGCACCTGGGCCACCTTCTACGGCGGGCCCGGCGAACTGTCCACCACCGTCGAGGCGTACGTCGCCCTGCGCCTGGCCGGCGACGCGCCCGACGCCCCGCACATGGCGAAGGCCTCCGCCTGGATCCGCGAGCGCGGGGGCATCGCGGCCGCCCGGGTCTTCACCCGGATCTGGCTCGCCCTGTTCGGCTGGTGGAAGTGGGAGGACCTGCCCGAACTCCCCCCGGAGCTGATTTACTTCCCCACCTGGTTCCCGCTCAACATCTACAACTTCGGGTGCTGGGCACGGCAGACCATCGTGCCGCTCACCATCGTCTCCGCCAAGCGCCCGGTCCGCCCGGCCCCCTTCGCCCTGGACGAACTGCACACCGACCCGGCCAACCCGAACCCGCCGCAGCCGCTCGCCCCCGTGGCCGGCTGGGACGGTGTCTTCCAGCGGCTCGACAAGGTGGTCCGCGGCTACCGCAAGGTCGCCGTGCGCAGACTCCGCAGGGCCGCGATGAACTCGGCGGCCCGCTGGATCATCGAACGCCAGGAGAACGACGGCTGCTGGGGCGGCATCCAGCCCCCGGCCGTGTACTCGGTCATCGCCCTGCACCTGCTCGGCTACGACCTGCAGCACCCGGTGCTGCGCGAGGGCCTCGCCTCGCTGGACCGTTTCGCCGTCTGGCGCGAGGACGGCGCCCGGATGATCGAGGCCTGCCAGTCCCCGGTCTGGGACACCTGCCTGGCCACCATCGCCCTGGTCGACGCCGGGCTCCCCGTCGACCATCCGCAACTGGTCAAGGCGGCCGACTGGATGCTCGGCGAGGAGATCGTCCGGCCCGGCGACTGGGCCGTACGGCGCCCGCAGCTCCCGCCGGGCGGCTGGGCGTTCGAGTTCCACAACGACAACTACCCCGACATCGACGACACCGCCGAGGTCGCGCTCGCGCTGCGCCGGGTCCGCCACCACGACCCGGAGCGCGTGGACAAGGCCATCGGGCGGGCGGTGCGCTGGAACCTCGGCATGCAGTCGAAGAACGGCGCCTGGGGCGCCTTCGACGTCGACAACACCAGCCCGTTCCCCAACCGGCTGCCGTTCTGCGACTTCGGCGAGGTCATCGACCCGCCGTCCGCGGACGTCACCGCGCACGTCGTGGAGATGCTCGCCGCCGAGGGCCTGGCGCACGACCCGCGCACCCGGCGCGGCATCGACTGGCTGCTCGCCGAACAGGAGCCGGACGGTTCGTGGTTCGGCCGCTGGGGCGTCAACTACATCTACGGCACCGGGTCCGTGGTGCCCGCCCTGACGGCAGCCGGTCTGCCCGGCTCGCATCCGGCGATCCGGCGGGCCGTGGCCTGGCTGGAGAGCGTCCAGAACGACGACGGCGGCTGGGGCGAGGACCTGCGCTCCTACAAGTACGCCAAGGAGTGGAGCGGCCGGGGCGCGTCCACCGCCTCGCAGACCGCGTGGGCGCTGATGGCGCTGCTCGCGGCGGGGGAGAAGGAGTCCAAGGCCGTCGAGCGCGGCGTCCAGTGGCTGGCCGAGACCCAGCGGGAGGACGGCACCTGGGACGAGCCGTACTTCACCGGCACCGGCTTCCCCTGGGACTTCTCCATCAACTACCACCTGTACCGGCAGGTGTTCCCGCTCACCGCGCTCGGCCGGTACCTGCACGGCGACCCCTTCGAGCGCAACCTGCTCGCCAGGAAGCCCGTGTCCGGGACCAAGGTGAGCTGAGGTGAGCCACCAGCCCGCCCCGGCCCCGCTGCTGATCGCCTGCGCGCTCGGCATCGAGCACCTCGCCCTGCGCACCGGCGACCACGGCGGTGCCGGCGGGCCGGTGACCTTCGTCCGCACGGGCATGGGGCCCCGTGCGGCGGAACGCTCCGTCACCCGGCACCTGGCCGGCCCGGCGGCGGCCGACACGGCCGTCCTGGCCACCGGCTTCTGTGCCGGGCTCGCCCCCGGCATGCACCCCGGCGACCTGGTCGTCGCCGAGGAGACCCGGGACCCGCGCGGGACCGTCCCGTGCGTGGGCACCGAACTGCTGGTCGAGGAACTCGTGCGCCTGCTGCCCGGACGCACGGTCCACACCGGCCCGCTCACCGGCTCCGACCACGTCGTCCGGGGACCCGAGCGGTCCGATCTGCTCGCCACCGGCGCGATCGCGGTCGACATGGAGTCGGCGGCCACGATGCTGGCCGCCGTCCGCACGGGCGAACGCCCGGTCGCGGCCGTCCGGGTGGTCGTGGACGCTCCCGAACACGAACTCGTCCGGATCGGCACCGTGCGCGGCGGAATATCCGCCTTCCGCGTTCTCCGTTCCATCCTTCCTGCATTTTTCGAATGGCACCGTTCTTTGCTGCTCCCCCGGAGGTGAGCCAGATGGCCATGCCGTTGCGCCAGTCCATCAAGGTCGCTACGTACCTGGCTGAACAGAAGCTCCGCAGGCGGGACAAGTTTCCGCTCATTGTCGAGCTGGAACCGCTGTTCGCCTGCAATCTGAAGTGCGAGGGCTGCGGCAAGATCCAGCACCCGGCCGGTGTGCTCAAGCAGCGCATGCCGGTCGCCCAGGCGGTGGGCGCGGTGCTGGAGTCCGGTGCGCCGATGGTCTCCATCGCCGGCGGCGAGCCGCTGATGCACCCTCAGATCGACGAGATCGTCCGGCAGTTGGTGGCGAAGCGGAAATACGTCTTCCTGTGCACCAACGCGATGCTGCTGCGCAAGAAGATGGACAAGTTCACGCCCTCGCCCTACTTCGCCTTCGCCGTGCACATCGACGGACTGCGTGAGCGGCACGACGAGTCCGTTGCGAAGGAAGGCGTGTTCGACGAGGCGGTGGAGGCCATCAAGGAGGCCAAGCGGCGCGGCTTCCGGGTCACCACCAACTCCACCTTCTTCAACACCGACACCCCGCAGACCATCATCGAGGTGCTCAACTTCCTCAACGACGACCTCAAGGTCGACGAGATGATGATCTCGCCCGCCTACGCCTACGAGAAGGCCCCCGACCAGGAGCACTTCCTCGGCGTCGAGCAGACCCGCGAGCTGTTCAAGAAGGCCTTCGCGGGCGGCAACCGCAAGAAGTGGCGGCTCAACCACTCCCCGCTCTTCCTGGACTTCCTGGAAGGCAAGGTCGACTTCCCGTGCACCGCGTGGGCGATCCCGAACTACTCGCTCTTCGGCTGGCAGCGCCCCTGCTACCTGATGAGCGACGGGTACGTGCCGACGTACCGCGAACTCATCGAGGAGACCGACTGGGACAAGTACGGCCGCGGCAAGGACCCGCGCTGCGCCAACTGCATGGCGCACTGCGGCTACGAGCCCACCGCCGTCCTCGCCACCATGGGCTCCCTGAAGGAGTCGCTGCGGGCGATGCGCGAGACCGTCTCCGGAAACCGGGAGTGACGCGATGACCGCCGTCCCCTTGGGCGTTCCCGAGGTGCCGGCCCGTCCGGTCGCGCCGCGGCGCCCGTCGCGGCGGATCCAGGTCGGGCCGGTGGCGGTCGGGGGCGGCGCCCCGGTGTCGGTGCAGTCGATGACGACGACCCGCACGTCCGACATCGGCGCCACCTTGCGGCAGATCGCCGAACTCACCGCGTCAGGCTGTCAGATCGTCCGGGTCGCCTGCCCCACGCAGGACGACGCGGACGCCCTCGCTGCCATCGCCCGCACGTCGCAGATCCCGGTGATCGCGGACATCCACTTCCAGCCGAAGTACGTGTTCGCGGCCATCGAGGCCGGCTGCGCCGCGGTCCGGGTGAACCCCGGCAACATCAAGAAGTTCGACGACCAGGTGAAGGAGATCGCGCGGGCCGCCAGGGACCACGGCACGCCGGTCCGGATCGGCGTCAACGCCGGCTCCCTGGACCGGCGGCTGCTCCGGAAGTACGGCAGGGCCACCCCGGAGGCGCTGGTCGAGTCCGCCCTGTGGGAGGCGTCGCTGTTCGAGGAGCACGACTTCCGGGACCTCAAGATCTCGGTCAAGCACAACGACCCGGTCGTGATGATCGAGGCCTACCGGCAGCTCGCCGAGAGCTGCGACTACCCCCTGCACCTGGGGGTCACGGAGGCCGGTCCCGCCTTCCAGGGCACGATCAAGTCGGCCGTCGCCTTCGGCGCCCTGCTCTCGCGCGGCATCGGGGACACGATCCGGGTGTCCCTGAGCGCACCGCCCGCCGAGGAGGTCAAGGTCGGCATCCAGATCCTGGAGGCCCTGGGGCTCAGGCAGCGGCGGCTGGAGATCGTCTCCTGTCCGTCCTGCGGCCGGGCCCAGGTGGACGTGTACAAGCTCGCCGAGGAGGTCACCGCGGGCCTGGACGGCATGGAAGTGCCGCTCAGGGTCGCGGTGATGGGATGCGTGGTCAACGGTCCGGGGGAGGCCCGGGAGGCCGACCTCGGGGTTGCCTCGGGCAACGGCAAGGGGCAGATCTTCGTCAAGGGCGAGGTCGTCAGGACCGTTCCCGAGTCGAAGATCGTGGAGACCCTCATCGAGGAGGCCATGAAGCTCGCCGAGCGGACGAGCCCCGCAGACCAAGTGAGTTGAGGCAAGGCACGGACCGAGAGGGGGCCCGAGCGTGACCATTCTGGAGAACATCCGGGGACCACGCGACCTGAAGGCGCTGTCCGAGGCGGAACTCGGTGAGCTGTCCGAGGAGATACGTGAGTTCCTGGTGCACGCGGTGTCGAGAACCGGCGGCCACCTCGGGCCCAACCTGGGCGTGGTGGAACTGACCGTCGCCCTGCACCGGGTCTTCGAGTCACCGGTCGACCGGATCCTGTGGGACACCGGCCACCAGAGCTACGTGCACAAGCTGCTGACCGGCCGCCAGGACTTCTCGAAGCTGCGCGGCAAGGGCGGACTGTCCGGCTACCCCTCGCGCGAGGAGTCCGAGCACGACGTCATCGAGAACAGCCACGCCTCCACCGCGCTCGGCTGGGCCGACGGCCTCGCCAAGGCCCACCAGGTGCTGGGGGAGAAGGGCCATGTGGTCGCGGTCATCGGTGACGGCGCGCTGACCGGCGGCATGGCCTGGGAAGCGCTCAACAACATCGCCGCGGCCAGGGACCGGCCGCTGATCATCGTCGTCAACGACAACGAGCGGTCCTACGCGCCGACCATCGGCGGCCTCGCCAACCACCTGGCCACCCTGCGCACCACCGACGGCTACGAGAAGGTCCTGGCCTGGGGCAAGGAGGTGCTCCAGCGCACCCCGGTCGTCGGCACCACCCTCTACGAGTCCCTGCACGGCGCGAAGAAGGGCTTCAAGGACGCCTTCGCCCCGCAGGGCATGTTCGAGGACCTGGGCCTGAAGTACCTCGGCCCGATCGACGGCCACGACATCCAGGCCGTCGAGTCCGCGCTGCGCCGCGCGAAACGCTTCCACGGCCCCGTCCTGGTGCACTGCCTCACCGAGAAGGGCCGCGGCTACGAGCCCGCCCTCGCGCACGAGGAGGACCACTTCCACTCGGTCGGCGTGATGGACCCGCTGACCTGCGAGCCGCTCGCCCCGTCCAGCGGGCCCTCCTGGACCTCGGTGTTCGGCGAGGAGATCGTACGGATCGGTGAGGAGCGCGAGGACGTCGTGGCGATCACGGCGGCCATGCTGCATCCGGTGGGCCTCGGCAGGTTCGCCGAACGCTTCCCGGACCGGGTGTGGGACGTGGGCATCGCCGAGCAGCACGCGGCCGTCTCCGCGGCCGGCCTCGCCACCGGCGGGCTGCACCCGGTCGTCGCCGTCTACGCCACCTTCCTCAACCGGGCCTTCGACCAGCTGCTGATGGACGTCGCCCTGCACCGCTGCGGGGTCACCTTCGTCCTGGACCGGGCCGGCGTGACCGGCACCGACGGACCCTCGCACAACGGCATGTGGGACATGTCCGTCCTCCAGGTCGTCCCGGGCCTGAGGATCGCCGCCCCGCGCGACGCCGACCAGCTGCGCGCCCAGCTGCGCGAGGCGGTCGCCGTGGACGACGCGCCCACCCTGGTCCGCTTTCCGAAGGAGTCCGTCGGCCCGAGCGTCCCGGCGCTCGACCGGGTCGGCGGCATGGACGTGCTGCACCGCGCCGGACGCCCCGAGGTGCTGCTGGTCGCCGTGGGTGTGATGGCCTCCGTGTGCCTCCAGGCCGCCGAGCTGCTGCAGGCCCGCGGCATCGGCTGCACGGTGGTGGACCCGCGCTGGGTCAAGCCCGTCGACCCGGCGCTGCCGGGCCTCGCGGCCGAGCACCGCCTGGTCGCCGTGGTCGAGGACAACAGCCGGTCCGCGGGCGTCGGCTCGGCCGTGGCGCTGGCCCTGGGGGACGCCGACGTGGACGTGCCGGTACGGCGGTTCGGGATCCCGGAGCAGTTCCTCGCGCACGCCAAACGCAGCGAGGTGCTGGCCGACATCGGCCTCACGCCGGTGGAGATCGCCGGGCGGATCAGTGGGAGTCTGGCCGTCAAGGACGCGGGCGGCACCGTCAAGGAGAGTGAATGACCACCGAGTTCGACCTCGGCGCCCTGCTCGCCGAGCGCGGAGCCGAACGCTACGAGCTGCACGCGAAGCACCTCAACCCGCAGCTCCCGCGCATGCTGCACACCATTGGCTTCGACAAGGTCTACGAGCGCGCCGAGGGCGCCCACTTCTTCGACGCGGAGGGCAACGACTACCTGGACATGCTCGCCGGGTTCGGGGTGATGGGCCTGGGCCGCCACCACCCGGTCGTCCGCAAGGCGCTGCACGACGTCCTGGACCTGGACCTGGCCGACCTCACCCGCTTCGACTGCCAGCCGCTGCCCGGCCTGCTCGCCGAGCGGCTGCTGGCCCACAGCCCGCACCTGGACCGGGTGTTCTTCGGCAACAGCGGCACCGAGGCGGTCGAGACGGCCCTGAAGTTCGCCCGGTACGCCACCGGCAGGCCCCGCGTCCTCTACTGCGACCACGCCTTCCACGGCCTGACCACCGGCTCCCTGTCGGTCAACGGAGAGCGCGGCTTCCGCGACGGGTTCGCCCCGCTGCTGCCCGACACCGCCGTACCGCTCGGCGATCTCGACGCGCTCGCCCGGGAGCTGAAGAAGGGCGACGTCGCCGCGCTGATCGTGGAGCCGATCCAGGGCAAGGGCGTGCACGAGGCACCGCCCGGCTATCTGCGGGCCGCACAGGAACTGCTGCACCGGCACAAGGCGCTGCTCATCGCCGACGAGGTGCAGACCGGTCTCGGCCGCACCGGCGACTTCTACGCCTACCAGCACGAGGACGGCGTCGAACCGGACCTGGTGTGCGTGGCCAAGGCCCTGTCCGGCGGCTATGTGCCCGTCGGCGCGACCCTCGGCAAGGAGTGGATCTTCAAGAAGGTCTACTCGTCCATGGACCGGGTGCTGGTGCACTCGGCGAGCTTCGGCTCCAACGCCCAGGCGATGGCGTGCGGGCTCGCCGTGCTGTCGGTCATGGAGAACGAGCAGATCGTCGCCGGCGTGCGCCGGACGGGCGAGCTGCTGAAGTCCCGGCTCACCGCGCTGATCGACACCTACGAGCTGCTCGCCGACGTCCGCGGCCGGGGCCTGATGATCGGGATCGAGTTCGGCAAGCCGTCCTCGCTGAAGCTGCGCAGCCGCTGGACCATGCTGCAGGCGGCCCGCAAGGGCCTGTTCGCGCAGATGGTCGTCGTACCGCTGCTGCAGAAGCACCGGATCCTCACCCAGGTCTCCGGCGACCACCTGGAGGTGATCAAGCTGATCCCGCCGCTGGTCATCGACGAGGCGGACGTGGAGCGGTTCGTGGACGCCTTCACCGCGGTCATGGACGACGCGCACAGCGGCGGCGGCCTGATGTGGGACTTCGGCAAGACATTGATCAAGCAGGCGGTGGCCAACCGCTGACGGCAGCGCCGGCGGGCGCTCCTGTCCTGCGGCCCTTTTGCCTGTGAGGCAAGGAAATTGCCCAAGGGGCAATACTGGGGCTCAATGGAGGCATGAACGCCTCAGACGCCGCGCCGGCGGCGGGCCCGGCTCCGGACGACGGCCTGCCCGCCGTCGCGCCGCAGCTGCGCGCCCTGCGCCGGCGTGCCGGTCTCACGCTGGAGGCCGCGGCCCGCGCCGCCGGCCTCTCGCCGGCCCATCTGTCCCGGCTCGAGACCGGACACCGCCAGCCGTCGCTGCCGATGCTCCTCGCGCTCGCCCGTATCTACGGTACGACCGTCTCCGAGCTGCTCGGCGAGACGGTCGCCGACCGGGACGCGATCGTGCGGGCCGCCGACATGGAGCCGACCCGGGCGGGCGGCTGGACCTACGTCCAGGCCGGCGCGCCCGGCCGCGGCATGCAGGCCCTGCGGGTGCGGGTGCCGTACGGCTCGCAGGGCGACATCGTGCGCGTCCACCCCGGTGAGGAGTGGCTCTACGTCCTCACCGGGCGGCTGCGGCTGCGGCTCGGCGACACCGGGCACCTGCTCGGACCCGGCGACAGCGCGCACTTCGACTCGCTCACCCCGCACCGCCTCGCCGCCGAGGACCACGACGGCGTGGAGCTGCTGTTCGTCCACACCCTGCTGCAGAGCCCCACGGCCACGCTGTGCCTGGGCCCGCCGACCGGAGAGCTGCCATGAGCAACTACGAAACCAAGTTCCCCCGTTCCCTGTGGGTCCGGCTGATCATCTACATCGCCCTCGGGCACGTCCTGGCGGCGTTCCTCTACCTGCTGTTCGCGGTGGGCGGCAAGAGCTGACACCGGTACCCGGGGTCAGTCCAGCAGGCGCTCGCGCAGCCGGTCGCGGGACTCGGCCGACAGGCCCAGACCCTGCGCGAGGTACGTCTCCACGTCGCCCCAGGTCTCCTCGATGCTCGCGAAGGCCGCCTCCAGGTACTCGGCACGGGCGTCGAAGAGCGGGTCGAGCAGCTCCATCACCTCGGGGGTGTACGCGGTGTCCGCGCTGCCGCTGCGGCGGACCTTGTAGCGCCGGTGCTCGGCGCCCGACTCCAGGTAGTCGGCGACGATCGCGTCCCGCTCGACCCCCAGGGCGAGCAGCGTCACCGCGATCGAGATGCCCGCGCGGTCCTTGCCGGCCGCACAGTGCATCAGCGCGGGCACGCTGTCGTCGGCGAGCGCGTGCAGCACGCGGGAGTGCTCGGCGGTGCGCTCGACGACGATCTTCCGGTAGGAGGCGATCATGCGGGCCGCACCCTTGCCGTCGTCCAGGATCGCGCGCAGCTGGTCGAGGTCGCCCTCGCGGACCATCTTCCAGAACTCGGCGCCGTCCGCCGGGTCGCTCAGCGGCAGGTTCACGTTCCGCACGCCGGGCAGCTCGACGTCGGGGCCCTCCAGCTTCTGGTCGGCCGTGTTGCGGAAGTCGAAGACCGTGTGCAGGCCCAGGGAGGCGAGGAAGGCCGCGTCCTCCTGCGTCGCGTGCGCGAGGTGGCCGCTGCGGAAGAGCACTCCGTGACGCACCCGCCGTCCGTCCACGGTCGGCAGTCCGCCCACATCACGGAAATTGCGCACTCCGGCCAGCTCCGGCTCGGTCGACGGGACCTGCTGCGTCACGGGGGCTCCTCCCGGTCGGTCGCCGCCGTCGCGGCTCGTCGGCGGGCGCTCTGTCGACCATACGGCATCGATTTCCTCGGGCAATGAGTTGTCCACAGGCATTGCCAGAGGGGTGCGCGCACCCGATGATGTTGGCACTTGCGCGGATCTGTTGGCACTTGTGAGGTCTCGATGGTGGACATCGCCGAAAACGGTCGTACCTGGCTGCTGTCCGGCCCCAACAGCAGCTACGCCCTGCATCTCACCGACGCGGACGAGCTGCTGCACCTGCACTGGGGGCCGCGGATCGCCCTCGCCGACGCCGAGGCACTCGCGGTGCGCCCGCTGCCCGGCTACTGGCCCTTCGAGTCCCCGCTGGACGGCCGCGAGGAGTACCCCGTCGAGGGCGGACCCCGCTTCGTCCGCCCCGCGCTGTCCGTCCGCACCGAGGAGCGGCGCGGTACCGAGTGGCGCTTCGTGTCGTACGACACGGAGGGCGCCGAGCTGCGGCTGCGCTTCGACGACGACGGCGTGGGGATCACGCTGCACTACCGGATGCGCGACGACGTGGTCGAGCGCTGGGTGACCGTGGTGAACGGCGGCCACGCGCGCGTGGAGCTGCTGCGGGCCGACGCGGCCACCTGGACGCTGCCCGACCGCGAGGGCTGGCGGCTGTCCCTGCTGCACGGCCGCTGGGCCGCCGAGTCCCGGCTCACCGCCGCCCCCCTCGGCTACGGCGAGAAGGTCATCGGCAGCCGCCGCGGCCACACCGGCCACCAGCACCTGCCCTGGGTCGCCCTCGACACCGACGCCACCGAGGAGCGCGGCGAGGTCTACGGCTGCGCGCTCGGCTGGTCCGGCTCCTGGCGCATCGCCGTCGCCCAACTCCCCGACGCGCGCGTGCAGATCACCGGCGGCGCCGGCTACGACGACTCGGGCCTGCTGCTCCTCGCGCCCGGGGAGTCGTACACCACCCCGGTCTTCGCGGGCCTGTGGAGCGACGGCGGCTTCGGCGGCGCGAGCCGCGCCTGGCACGCCTACCAGCGCGCCTACGTCATCCCGGACGCCGACCGGGACCGGCCCGTGCTGTTCAACTCCTGGGAGGCCACCTTCTTCGACATCTCCGAGGAGCAGCAGCTCGCGCTCGCCCGCCGGGCCGCCGAGATCGGGATCGAGCTGTTCGTCGTCGACGACGGCTGGTTCGGCGCCCGCACCAGCGACCGCGCCGGCCTCGGCGACTGGACGCCCAACCCCGACCGGTTCCCGCACGGCCTGAAGCCCCTCGCCGACCAGGTGCACGGCCTGGGCATGCAGTTCGGCATCTGGGTCGAGCCCGAGATGGTCAACCCCGACAGCGACCTGTACCGCGCCCACCCCGACTGGGTGCAGTACCAGCCGGGACGAAAGCGGACGGAACTGCGCAACCAGCTCGTTCTCAACCTCGCGCGCGAGGACGTCCAGGAGTACCTCTGGGAGCGGCTGGACACCCTGCTGTCCAGCGCCCCGATCGATTATGTGAAGTGGGACTTCAACCGCTGCTTCACCGACGCCGGCTGGCCCGGGGAGCCGTACCCGCAGCGCCTGTGGGTGGACCACGTCCGCGCCCTGTACGCCCTTCTGGACCGGCTGCGGGCGGCCCATCCGGGTGTCGCCTTCGAGTCCTGCTCGGGCGGCGGCGGCCGGATCGACCTCGGCGTGCTCGGCCGCACCGACCAGGTGTGGACCTCCGACAACACCGACCCGCTGGACCGGCTCGCCATCCAGCACGGCTTCACCCAGATCCACCCCGCGCGCGTGATGGCGGCCTGGGTCACCGACAGCCCCAACACCCAGCTCAACGGGCGGGTCAGCTCACTGCGGTTCCGGTTCGTCAGCGCCATGGCGGGCGTGCTCGGGGTGGGCGGAGACCTGACGGAGTGGAGCGCTCAGGAGCTGGCAGAGGCCCGGCGGTGGGTGGAGCTGTACAAGGAGATCCGCCCGGTCGTGCAGCACGGCGAGCTGTACCGGCTGCGGCCCCCGGCGGGCGGTCTGAGCGCCGTGCAGTACCTCCGGGGCGAGGAGACGGTCGTCCTCGCCTGGCTCCAGGCGCAGAGCCACGGCGAACCGGCCCCGGCGGTGCGGTTGCGCGGGCTCGACCCGACAGCCTCGTACGAATGCCGTGAAACGGGCGAAGTGCACCGAGGTGCCGTACTGCGGCACCACGGGCTGCACACCGGACTGAAGGGTGACCTGGACGCGACGGTTATCCGGCTGCACCGCATCTGAGCCTTCTGTCCGAATTGACCCCTTCATTCCAACTCGGTGTGAAATGAAGGGGCCTAGGAATGGTGTGCGTGAGCAGCGTCATATCCGTGACCGAGCGTCGCGCGTCATGTCCACGTAATGCCCGGGTGTGCAGGGGAAATTGAGGGGGCGAAGGGGCGGGGATGCACCGTGGGTGACCGTGCGTCCCCGCATCCGACCACCCGGAACACGAACAACCGGAATCGGTTGCTTGTGTCGTACGTCCCGCTCGCTTACGTTCGCCACCCAACCGGACGGAACGCCGAATCCTGCCGCCGTCCGGACTCCCCACACATGACCCGTGTCGGCAGGAGCGGGGGACCCACCAGGTACGACTGCCTGTCCCGGTCTCCGCGACAGGCTAGGGGTGCAGCCGTGTGCGCACGGCCGGGCAGCTCCAGCCCGAACCCGACAGCTGACCTCGCAGGCGCCGGAGAGGAACAGCTCCATGCCCGCCAAGGGTAAGCACCGACGCCCCAAGACCCCGCGTTTTTCCCGCTCCCTGGCCGTCGCCGGAACCGGCGGCGCCGCCCTCGCGCTCCCGCTGGTGGGGGCCACCGGAGCGCACGCCGCGACCCCCGCGCAGTCCGTGCCCGAAGCGGCCGTGCAGTCCCTTCCGGACGCGGCCGGGAAGGCCGCCGCCCAGCCGGAGGCGGGCGTGCGCACCTACACCGTGCGCGGCGGCGACTGCCTCGCGAAGATCGCCCAGGAGCAGCACGTCAGCGGCGGCTGGCAGCGGCTCTACGACGACAACCGGCAGGTCGTCGGCGCCGACCCGGCGCTCATCCACCCGGGCCTGAAGCTCAGCCTCGGCGGGCAGGCCGCACCGGCCCGCACCGAGTCCGCCGCGCCGAAGCCCGCCCGGCCGGCCGCCCCGAAGCCCGCCCGGCCGGCCGGGTCCGGCACCGCGCAGACCGCCTCCGCCGGCTACACCCTGCCGGTGGCCGGCGCCACCATCGGCACCGGCTACCACGTCGCCGGCAGCATGTGGTCCAGCGGCTACCACACCGGCGTCGACTTCGTCGTCCCGACCGGCACCCCCCTCAAGGCCGTCGCCGCGGGCACCGTCGTCTCCGCCGGCTGGGGCGGCGCGTACGGCAACCAGGTCGTCCTCAAGCTGAACGACGGCCACTACGCCCAGTACGCCCACCTCTCGCAGCTCTCCGTCTCGGCCGGCCAGACCGTGACCGCGGGCCAGCAGGTCGGCCTGTCCGGCGCCACCGGCAACGTGACCGGACCGCACCTGCACTTCGAGATCCGCACCACGCCGGACTACGGCTCGGACCTGGACCCGGTCGCCTACCTCCGCGCGCACGGCGTTCCCGTCGGCTGACACCCGCCCCCCTGCCCGACGCCGCCTATTCCTGACTTGGCATATTTTTGAGAGTGGCTCATCTCACCGTTCGTCAACCCCGGCCTACGGTCGCGTAGGTCACATCGAAAGGTGAATCATGGTCCGACGTGGCAGACGATTCGAAGAATGACAACGCATCAGTGATCGGGTCGTACGTGGCGGTGGGGGACAGCTTCACCGAGGGCGTCGGCGACCCCGGCCCCGACGGGGCGTTCGTGGGCTGGGCCGACCGCTTCGCGGTACTGCTCGCCGACCGGCGCCCCGAGGGGGACTTCCGGTACACCAACCTCGCCGTGCGGGGGAAGCTGCTGGACCAGATCGTGGCCGACCAGCTCCCGCAGGCCGTCGAACTCGCCCCCGACCTGGTCTCCTTCTGCGCGGGCGGCAACGACATCATCCGCCCCGGCACCGACCCGGACGAGGTCGCCGAGCGCTTCGAACGCGCCGTGGCCCGGCTGACCGAGGCCGTCGGCACCGTTATGGTGACGACCGGCTTCGACACCCGGGGCATGCCCGTGCTCAAGCATCTCCGGGGCAAGATCGCCACCTACAACGGGCACGTCCGGGCCATCGCCGACCGGTACGGCTGTCCCGTCCTCGACCTGTGGTCCCTGAAGTCCGTGCAGGACCGCAGGGCCTGGGACAACGACCGGCTGCACCTCTCGCCCGAGGGTCACACGCGCGTGGCGCTGCGCGCCGGACAGGTCCTCGGCCTGGACGTCCCGGCCGACCCGGAGCAGCCGTGGCCGCCGTTGCCGCCCCGGGGCACCCTGGACGTCCGCCGCGACGACGTCCAGTGGGCCCGCGAGTACCTCGTCCCCTGGATCGGCCGCCGCCTGCGCGGCGAGTCCTCCGGTGACCACGTCACCGCCAAGGGCACCCTCTCCCCGGACGACATCAAGCTGCGCATCGCCTCGGTGGCCTGACCCGGCGAACCGCGCCCCGCCGCCTGCGTGGGCGGGCGGGGCGCGGTCGGGTCAGTGGCCCGGGGTGGCCGGCGTGCACGGTGCGGCCCGTGTGCTCACCGTGCCCGTTCGGTCAACGTCTTCCGGTCCAGGCCCAGTTCCCGGGCAAGGGCGTCGTCCACCCACTCCTGTGCGCGGGAGCGCGCCACCGCGCCCGGGTACGACGTCAGCTGCACCGCCAGGCCGTCCAGCAGCGCGGTCAGCCGCAGTGCCGTGCCGGCCGGGTCCGCGCAGGCGAACTCACCGGCCGCCACGCCCTCGGCGATGACCTCCGCGATCGCCGCCTTCCACTGCTTGTCCAGCTCCCGGGTGACCTCCCGCAGCGCCGGCTCGCGCAGGGCGACGGCCCAGCCCTCGATCCACAGCCGCCAGCCCTTGGCCTGCCCGGTCGGCGCGTACCAGCGCACCGCGGCCCGCAGCCGGCGCAGCGCGGTGGTCCGCCGGTCCACCACCTTGCGCAGGCGCGCGAGGTCGTCCTCGGCCGCGTACGCGAACGCGGCGGCGACCAGCTTCTCCTTCGTGGAGAAGTGGTACAGCACCAGCGCGTTGCTCACCCCGAGGGCCGCGGCCACGTCGGCGATCCGCACCGCCGCCACGCCCCGCGCCTCGATCTGCCCGATGGCTGCCCGCAGCAGCTCCTCCCGCCGCTCGGCCACGCTCAACCGCACTCTTGCCACGCGCTCACCCTAGTCGTAGTCGATCGCAGGTGAGCGTCACCGGTCGCAAACGATCCCGTCCCCTCGGCCTCCGCGCCACCATCCCCAGCCGCCCGGCCCGGAGTTGACCACCACCTCAGGGCCTCGACGGCCCGACGGGCGTGGAACGGATCCTCACCGGCGGCCGGGGCCTGCCCCTGCCTGCCCGGACTGTCGGAGGGGCCGACCATAATGGAGGGCCTCACCCACTCCACCGGGAGGTACCGTGACCGGTTTGCGTTCTCCGAGCTCCGGGCTCCGCGCGCTGCGGCCCGCGGCCTTCGGCGCGGACCCGGGCGGTGAGCGCCTGGCACGCATCCGCCGCTCGCCCCACTTCAGGAACGGTGTCTTCCAGAACCCCGGCGGCCCCGCCCGCACCCGCCCCTCCGGCTCCACGATGGACCTCGCGAAGGTGTTCCTGGACAAGGACACCCGGCCGTTGCGCGCCCCCGGAGGCACCGTCCCGGTGCACCCCACCACCTTCGCCGACCTGGCCGGACCGCCCACGACGGGGCTGCGGCTGACCTGGATGGGCCACTCCAGCGTGCTCGCCGAGATCGACGGTCACCGGGTCCTGTTCGACCCCGTCTGGGGCGAGCGCTGCTCCCCGTTCCCCTTCGCCGGACCCAAGCGGCTGCACCCGGTGCCGCTGCCGCTGGCCGCGCTCGGCCCGGTCGACGTCGTCGTCATCTCCCACGACCACTACGACCACCTGGACCTGCCCAGCATCAAGGCGCTGGCGGACACGGACACCGTGTTCGCCGTGCCGCTCGGCGTCGGCGCCCACCTGGAGCACTGGGGCGTCCCGGCGGACCGGCTGCGCGAACTGGACTGGCACGAGTCCACCAAGATCGGCGGGCTGACCCTCACGGCCACCCCGGCGCGGCACTTCTGCGGCCGCGGGCTGCGCAACACCCAGCACACCCTCTGGGCGTCCTGGACCGTCGCCGGCGACGAACACCGGATCTACCACAGCGGTGACACCGGCTACTTCGACGGCTTCAAGGACATCGGCGCCGCGCACGGCCCCTTCGACGCCACGATGATCCAGATCGGCGCCTACAGCGAGTTCTGGCCCGACATCCACATGACCCCCGAGGAGGGCCTGCGCGCCCACCTCGACCTGCAGGGCGGGGCGCCGCACGGCGTACTGCTGCCGATCCACTGGGGCACCTTCAACCTCGCCCCGCACCCGTGGGCCGAGCCGGGGGAGTGGACGAAGGAGGCCGCCGAGGAGGCCGGCCAGGCGGTGGCCCTGCCCCGGCCCGGCGAGCCCTTCGAACCGGCCGGCAAGCTGCCCGCCGAGGCGTGGTGGCGAGGCGTGTCGGGGGACGTGCGGCGCACCTGGCGCTCGGTCGGCGCCTTCGTCGCCGAGCCGCCCGCCCGCGCGACCGGCGACCTCGCGGACTGACCCGGCGGGGGCATGCGTTTCAGCGGGCAAAACGTACGATTGTGAATGAAATGTACGTTGTGCTCGGAGTGCGGTCATGGCCGAGCACGACAAACCGCAGAGGCGGCGACGCCTGAGCCGTCCCGTGGTGCTCGCCGCGGCCGTCGCCCTGGTGGACCGGGAGGGGCCGGCGGTCCTGACCATGCGCCGCCTGGCGGCCGAGCTGGGTGTGGAGCCGATGGCCCTCTACCGGTACACCGTCGGCAAGGAAGGACTGCTCGACGGCCTGGTGGAGTCCTTCTTCGCCGAGGTCGACGAACGGCTGCGGACCTCGGTCGAGCAGGCCCGCGCCGACACGGCCACCGCCTCCGCCGAACCACCCTGGCTGACCGAACTGCGGCGCATCGCGCGGGCGTTCGCCGGTGCCGTGCACGCCCATCCCGAGGTGCTGCCCGTCCACAGCCGCGGAGCACCCTGAGGACACAACGTACATATCGGCATACAGTCGTAGAAAACTGTCGCCCGCACCCTGCGCGCGCTCCTGTGCGACGTCCGTCCCGATGTCGCAGGGCTCGCTGAGGCCTTCAGGCGTGGTGGTCCCGCTAGCGCGGGGACTGCGCGGCAGCCGGGTGGCTGCGGCGCCACTCCAGGCGCGCGCCCAGGATGCACAGGTCGGTGACCAGTGCGGTGGCGGCCACGGTCAGCCATTCCACCGCTCCGCCCGCAGTGCACCTACGGGACACACGTACCCCGTACATCAGTCTGCGCTCGGCACCCCCGGTCAAGGCCAAAGCGAGCACGTTCCGTGACGATCGGCTTTGGGGAAGGGGGTCGGAGAGGGGCCTGGAGCCGCTCCTACGGCGATCCGTGCGCGGGGCAGGCCGTGGCGAGCGAGTCGCTCGGACTCCCGGGGGGATCCCTCGCTCGTTTCGTTTGCGACCGCTTGTGAGCAGGCCGGATCGGTCCTGTTGACGGTTCGATCGCATGCCCGCCAAGGGTCATCGGACTTTCGTGCGAGAGCTCATACCAGAGCGGGACGCTCCTCGGGGGACTTTGTCAACTGCCCACCGCACATGATGCTCAGGCAACTACTGTGAGTGGCCGTCGGGCGACGCGCGGCCGGTCCGCCGGTGCCGCCGGCCGACGCCGTGATGACGCACGCCCGCATCGACGCATGCCCGCGGCGCACCGCACCAGGACACAGGCCCGACGGACAGTACGAGGACGCAGATGTCTCACCTCCGAGCACCGGCCACCCGAGCCGACCGCCGCGAGGGCGGCCGGCACGGGCGGCCGGTCGCCCGACCCGCTCCCGCACTGCCCGAAACACATATACGGCCCCAGCTCATGCGGCTCGCCGTCCTGCCGCCCCTCGCGGTCGCGCTCAGCGCCACCGCCGCGGTCCTCTTCAGCATCCGCTCCACCGGCGCCCGCACCGGCCCCCTGCTGTGGGCCGTGCTCGCCGGAGCGGTCAGCGTGGCCATGGCCGGGATCCTCATCGCCGCCGTGGCCGCCGACCGCGCCGCCCGCTCGGTCACCGACCGCGTCGACGCCCTGCGCCGCACCGCCGCGCGCGGCGAGGCCGACCTGCACGCCCTGGTCGACGCGCTCCGCCAGGGCGAGGCCCCGCCGCAGCCCGGTCCGCGCCGCCGGCCGCCCGCCGACGCCGACGACTTCGAACTGCTCGCCGCCGACCTGGCCCGCGCGTACGACGGCGCCGTCACCGCCGTCGTCCGGGCCGCCCAGCTCTCCAGCCGGGCCGGCAGCGAACAGAAGCTGGAGGTGTTCGTCAACCTCGCGCGCCGGCTCCAGTCGCTCGTGCACCGGGAGATCTCGATCCTCGACGACCTCGAGAACGAGATCGAGGACCCCGACCTGCTCAAGGGCCTCTTCCACGTGGACCACCTGGCCACCCGGATCCGGCGGCACGCCGAGAACCTCGCCGTGCTCGGCGGCGCGGTCTCCCGCCGGCAGTGGAGCAATCCGGTCAGCATGACCGAGGTGCTGCGCTCCGCCATCGCCGAGGTCGAGCAGTACTCCCGGGTCAAGCTCGTGCCCCCCATCGACGGCGAACTGCGCGGCCACGCCGTCGCCGACGTCATCCACCTGCTCGCCGAACTCATCGAGAACGCCACCGTCTTCTCCGCCCCGCACACCCAGGTGCTGCTGCGCGCCAACCTCGTCACCTCCGGGCTCGCCGTGGAGGTCGAGGACCGCGGGCTGGGCATGCCCGTCGGCGAGCAGAGCCGGATGAACGCCCTGCTCGCCGACCCCGACCAGGTCAACGTCGCCAGCCTGCTGGCCGACGGCCGCATCGGCCTCTACGTCGTCTCCCAGCTCGCCCGCCGGCACCACATCCACGTACGGCTGCAGACCAACATCTACGGCGGCGTGCAGGCCGTGCTCGTCGTCCCGCAGGCGCTGCTGGGCAACGCGCCGGGGGTGCCGGGCGCGGGTGCCGGGACCGCGGAACCGCAGCCGCAGGGCCGGCCGCCGGCGGACACCGGTGCGTCGCAGCGGGCAGGGGCGGCCGTGCCGGTGCCCGCGCAGACACCGCGGAGCGGGGGTGCGCCCGGAGCCGGGAGCGCTGCCGGAGGCGGGGCCGGGGACGGTGCCGAGGCCGGGGCGGGCTCCGGACGGCGGCGGCACGCCCAGCGCGGAACCGGGCGGCGCGGCGCCGACAGCGGTGCGCACGGACGGCACGGAGGTGCCCCCGCCCCGCTGCCCGTGCGCGGCGCCCAGGAGACGCGGCCCACCCCCGCCGAGGCCGTGCCCGGCATCAGTGCCGAGGACCGGGCGGTGGTGGAGGCGCACGCGGGCGTGCTGCCCACCCCGCGCGTCGGCCCGGTGCGCGGCACCATGGACAAGCCCCAACTGCCCCGCCGACGCGCCCAGGAGCACATCGTGCCCCAGCTGCGCGGCGGCCCCGCACCCCGCCAGGACTCCGACACCGTCGCCGACCACGACCCCGGCCTGATGGCCGCCTTCCAACGCGGCATCGGACTCGCCGAGGCCCAGCAGACCCTGGAGCCGGAGCACCGGGGGGCGGAGTACGGGGTGTCGTCGGAGCTCGGAGGGCCGGGCAACCGGGCGCCGTCCGAGTACCGGGGCCCGGAGTACGGGGCATCGCCGGTGGACGGCAAGCCGGGATACGGGGCATCGCCGGTGGACGGCAAGCCGGGATACGGGCACATGGGCTCGGCCCCCCTGGAGGCCGCGCACATGGCAGGCGCGCACCTCCCTACCGCCGCGCCCCACTCCACCGAGCCGGCCCGCGTACGTGCCGACCACGGCGGCGGCCTGGAACACATGGGCGCCCCACACAGCGGCCCGTACCACGGGGGCTCCGACCACATGGAGTCTGCGCACATGGGCTCGGAGCACATGGAGGCTGCGCACATGGGTTCCGAGCACGTGGTGCCCACCCACATGGGCGCAGGCCACACGGGCTCGGGCCACACGGGCTCGGGCCACACGGACGTGGACTACACGGGCGCGGACCTCACAGCCCCCGGCCACCCCGCCCCGCACAACGCGGCCCCGCCCCACACGGCCCCGGAGCACATGCCGCCAGACCACATGGCCCGGCCCGACACGGGCCCGCTCCACACGGCGCCAGAGCACATGGTCCCGCCCCGCACACCCCAGGCCCCCATGTCCCGAGAAGACAGGTCCCCGGCCCCCATACCCCCAGCGCACGCCCCCGCGCCCGCAGGCGACGGTGGCCGCGGCACCGGCCGGTCCGAGGGGAGCGCCCCGGCCGGATGACCGCCCCCGCACCCCTACGCCGTACCCCCACCCCCAGCGCTCCCGCAGATCTTCGTACCCCAAGGAGTCGATCCACCATGGCGAGCGACGCGCCGACCGTCCCCGCATCCGACCTCGACTGGCTGCTGAGCGGCCTCGTGCAGCGCGTACCGCACACCTCCAGCGCGGTGCTCCTGTCCTGCGACGGGCTGGTGAAGTCCGTGCACGGCCTGGACGCCGACAGCGCCGACCACATGGCGGCCCTGGCCTCCGGCCTGTACTCCCTCGGCCGCAGCGCGGGCGTCCGGTTCGGCGACGGCGGAGAGGTCCGCCAGGTCGTCGTCGAGCTCGACTCGACGCTGTTGTTCGTGACCACCGCCGGCTCCGGCACCTGCCTCGCCGTGCTCGCCGGCCGCGAGGCCGACGCGGCGGTGCTCGGCTACGAGATGGCGATGCTGGTCAAGAGCGTCCGCCCGTACCTGGTGACCGCTCCCCGGCAGCATGCCGTCGAATCCACGGCGACGAGGACTTGAGCGTGGCCGCAGCCGGCGACGGGCCCTGGCTGGACGACGCGGCGGGGCGGCTGGTGCGGCCGTTCACGGTCAGCAACGGCCGGACCAAGCCCAGCATCGCCCTCGACCTGATGTCGCAGGTGATGGCCACCGGCGTCACCCCGCTCGGCTACCTCGGACCCGAACACGCCCAGGCACTCGACCTGTGCCGCGCGCCCGTCTCGGTCGCCGAGGTCGCCGCCCAGCTGAAACTGCCCGCCGTGGTCACCAAGGTGCTCCTGTCGGACCTGGTCGACTGCGGTGCGCTGACCACCAAGCCGCCCGTCTACCACCACACTCCCACTGACCGGTCTCTGCTGGAGGCAGTGCTCGATGGACTACGACGACAGCTCTGACCCGTTCCCGACCGCGCTGAAGATCCTGGTCGCGGGCGGGTTCGGGGCCGGCAAGACCACCTTCGTGGGCGCGGTCAGCGAGATCGCGCCGCTCAGCACGGAGGAGCTGCTCACCACGGTCAGCGTCGGCACGGACAGTCTCGACGGCGTCGAGAACAAGATGGAGACCACCGTCGCCATGGACTTCGGCCGGATCACCCTCGATCCGGAACATGTGCTGTACCTGTTCGGCACGCCCGGCCAGGAGCGGTTCTGGTTCATGTGGGACGAGCTGTCCGAGGGCGCGCTCGGCGCGGTGATCCTCGCCGACACCCGGCGACTGCAGGACTGCTTCGCGGCCGTGGACTTCTTCGAGGAGCGCGGGCTCGCCTTCATCGTCGCCGTCAACGAGTTCGACGGCGCCCACCGCTACGACCCGGAGGAGGTGCGGGCCGCCATCGACCTCGACCCGGAGGTCCCGGTGGTGCGCTGCGACGCCCGCATCTCCAGCTCCGGCGTCCAGACCCTGCTCGTCCTCGTACGCCACCTCCTCGCCCACGCCCCGGCGACCGCGCCCAGCCACGGCGCCCACATGTGATCCCGCCCTACCGCCCACGGAGCCGCTATATGAGGTACGCCCACCGCGCCGGAGCCCGGCCATGAGCTACGAGCCGCCCCGGCCGGTCCGGGGTCTGCTGCTCACCCCCGAGGACAAGGAGGCCCCCGCCCGCGTCCACCGGCTGCGCCGACTCGGCCTGGCGGACCGGCCCGATCCCGTGCTCGACGCCTTCGCCGCCCACCTCGCCCAGCTCACCGGCGCGCTCTACGCCATGGTCAACTTCATCGGCGAGGACCACCAGTTCTTCGCGGGCCTGAGCGCCCCCGCCACCGCCCCGGTCGTCCGGGACGACGGCAGCAGGGCCGAGATCGGGCGGGTGCTGCCCCGCGACCACGGTTTCTGCCCCCATGTGGTCGTCCGCCGAAAGGCTCTGGTTCTGGAGGACGTCCGCGACTATCCCCGGTTCGCGGGCAACCCGGTCGTTGACGAGTACGGCATCCGTTCCTATCTCGGCGCGCCGCTCATCGACAGCTCCGGCATGGCGCTCGGCACCGTGTGTGCCGCCGACACAGCGCCCCGCGCCTGGGGCAGGCCGGGCCTGGAGACCATCAAGGCGCTCGCCGCCGATCTCGTCGTACGCCTGGAACGCAGTGCGCAGGACGGTCTGCCGATCTGACACGCGGAAAGGGCGTGTAGGAAAGCTGAGGCGCAGGTTAAGAAAAGCTCGATGGACCCCGGCCCGCGCATACGGCAGATTGCAGGGTGATTCCACCCCTCTGACCCGGTGCGGGCTCCTTCGGCATGCCCGTGGGCCGGGCCTCACTCACAGGAGCCCTAGCGTTGAAGGCGCTCGTCAAGGAGAAGGCGGAGCCGGGACTCTGGCTGACGGACGTCCCGGAGCCCGCCATCGGCCCCGGTGATGTCCTGATCAAGGTCATGCGGACCGGTATCTGCGGCACCGACCTGCACATCCGGGCCTGGGACGGCTGGGCCCGGCAGACGATCCGCACGCCCCTCGTGCTCGGCCACGAGTTCGTCGGGCAGGTCGTCGAGGTCGGCCGGGACGTGGCCGACATCCGCATCGGCGACCGGGTCAGCGGCGAGGGCCACCTGGTGTGCGGCAAGTGCCGCAACTGCCTGGCCGGCCGCCGCCACCTGTGCCGGGCCACCGTCGGCCTCGGCGTCGGCCGCGACGGCGCGTTCGCCGAGTACGTCGCCCTGCCCGCGTCCAACGTCTGGGTGCACCGGGTCCCCGTCGACCTCGACGTCGCCGCGATCTTCGACCCGTTCGGCAACGCCGTGCACACCGCGCTCTCCTTCCCGCTGGTCGGCGAGGACGTGCTGATCACCGGTGCCGGCCCGATCGGTCTGATGGCCGCCGCCGTGGCCCGGCACGCGGGCGCCCGCAACGTCGTCATCACCGACGTCAGCGAGGACCGCCTGGAACTGGCCCGCAAGATAGGAGTGAGCCTCGCCCTGAACGTCGCCGAGACGACCATCGCCGACGGACAGCGCGAGCTGGGGCTGCGCGAGGGCTTCGACATCGGCCTGGAGATGTCCGGCCGTGCCGAGGCCATGCGGGACATGATCGCCAACATGACGCACGGCGGCCGGATCGCCATGCTCGGCCTGCCCGCCCAGGAGTTCCCGGTCGACTGGGCCCGGATCGTCACCTCGATGATCACCATCAAGGGCATCTACGGCCGCGAGATGTTCGAGACCTGGTACGCGATGTCGGTGCTGCTGGAGGGCGGCCTCGACCTCGCCCCGGTGATCACCGGCCGGTACGGCTACCGCGACTTCGAGGCGGCCTTCGCCGACGCGGCGAGCGGCACCGGCGGCAAGGTCATCCTCGACTGGACCGTGTGACTCCCTTCATCCGCAAGCACCTTCAGGAGAGCCCCCATGTTCGACACCGTCCGTGAGGACCTGCGCGCCACCCTCGACGAGATCCGCGCCGCCGGCCTGCACAAGCCCGAGCGGGTCATCGACACCCCGCAGTCCGCGACCGTCAACGTCTCGGCCGGCGGCCGCCCCGGCGAGGTCCTCAACTTCTGCGCCAACAACTACCTCGGCCTCGCCGACCACCCCGAAGTGGTCGCCGCCGCCCACGCCGCGCTGGACCGCTGGGGCTACGGCATGGCCTCCGTCCGCTTCATCTGCGGCACCCAGGAGGTCCACAAGGAGCTGGAGGCCCGGCTGTCGGCGTTCCTCGGCCAGGAGGACACGATCCTGTACTCCTCCTGCTTCGACGCCAACGGCGGTGTCTTCGAGACCCTGCTCGGCGAGGAGGACGCGGTGATCTCCGACGCCCTCAACCACGCCTCCATCATCGACGGCATCCGGCTGTCCAAGGCCCGCCGCTTCCGCTACGCCAACCGCGACCTCGCCGACCTGGAGACCAAGCTCAAGGAGGCGTCCGACGCCCGGCGCCGCCTGATCGTCACCGACGGCGTCTTCTCCATGGACGGCTATGTGGCGCCCCTGGCGGAGATCTGCGACCTGGCCGACCGCTACGACGCGATGGTCATGGTCGACGACTCGCACGCCGTCGGCTTCGTCGGCCCGACCGGCCGGGGCACGCCCGAACTGCACGGTGTCATGGACCGGGTCGACATCATCACCGGCACCCTCGGCAAGGCCCTCGGCGGCGCCTCCGGCGGCTATGTCGCCGCCCGCGCCGAGATCGTCGCGCTGCTGCGCCAGCGCTCCCGCCCCTACCTGTTCTCCAACACGCTCGCCCCGGTGATCGCCGCCGCCTCCCTCAAGGTCCTCGACCTGCTGGAGTCGGCCGACGACCTGCGCGTCCGCCTCGCCGAGAACACGGCCCTGTTCCGCCGCCGGATGACCGAGGAGGGCTTCGACGTCCTCCCCGGCGACCACGCCATCGCCCCCGTCATGATCGGCGACGCGGCCGAGGCGGCCCGCATGGCCGAACTGCTGCTGGAGCGCGGGGTCTACGTGATCGGCTTCTCCTACCCGGTGGTCCCGCAGGGCCAGGCCCGCATCCGCGTCCAGCTGTCCGCCGCGCACTCCACGGACGACGTCAACCGCGCGGTCGACGCGTTCATCGCGGCGCGCGCCGCGCTGGCGGCCTGACCGACCGGATGACCTGGGATAATTGAGGTCATGATCGAAGCACGGCGGCTCCACATCCTCCGTGCGGTGGCCGACCACCGCACGGTCACCGCGGCAGCCGCCGCGCTCTACCTCACCCCCTCCGCCGTCTCCCAGCAACTGACGGCCCTGGAACAGGAGACCGGCCACCGCCTGGTGGAGCGCGGCGCCAAGGGCGTACGGCTCACCCCGGCCGGCGAGATCCTGCTCGGCCACACCAACGCGGTCCTCGCCCAGCTGGAGCGGGCCGAGGCCGAGCTGGCCGCCTACGGCTCCGGCGAGGCGGGCACGGTCACCGTGGCGGCCTTCGCGACCGGCATCGCCCAGGTCGTGGCCCCGGCCGTGGCCCGCCTCGCCCACTCCGCGCCCGGCATAAGGATCCGCGTGCAGGACGCGGAGGGCGACGCCAGCCTGCCCATGGTGCTGGACCGGCAGGTCGACGTCGCGGTCGCCGTCGAGTACCGGGGCGCGCCGCCCGCCGACGACCCCCGGCTGACCCACGTGCCGCTCTACGCCGAGCCGTTCGACGCCGTCGTACCGGTGGGGCACCGCCTGGCGGACGCCCCCGAGGTGCCCCTCGCCGAGCTGGCCAAGGACCCCTGGATCGGCCCGTACCCCGGCAACCCCTGCCACGACGTGGTCGTCCTGGCCTGCGAGAGCGCCGGCTTCCAGCCCCGCCTCGAACACTCCTCGGACGACTTCCGGGCCGTCGTCGCCCTGGCCTCGGCCGACGCCGGGGTGGCGCTCGTACCGCGCTCCGCGCTGCGCGGCATGGACCTCGCCGGTGTGGTCGTACGGCCCGTCGACGGCGTCGCCCCGACCCGCCGGGTGTTCGCCGCCGTCCGCCGCGGCGCCGAGGGGCACCCGCTGATCCGCCCGGTGCTGGAGGCGCTCGGCGAGGCGGCCCAGGCGTGAGGCTTCCGTAACCGTGCCGTCTCATATCCGGGATAGCGTCCCGGATATGAGAAGCGAGGATCACGTCGATCTCCTCATCGGCGCCCGGCTGGCCGAACTGCGCGCCCAGCACGGCTGGTCCCTGGGCGAGCTGGCGGAACGCAGCGGAGTCAGCCGCTCCACCCTGTCCCGCGCCGAACGCGCCGAGACCAGCGCCACGGCCGCCCTCCTGAACCGGCTCTGCCACGTCTACGGGCGCACCATGTCCCAGCTGCTGAGCGAGGTCGAGGCGGCGCCGGCCCCGCTGGTCCGGGCCGCGGAGCAGCAGGTGTGGGAGGACCGCGCCTCCGGTTTCGTCCGCCGGTCGGTGTCCCCGCCGCACACCGGGCTGCGCGGCGAACTGGTCGAGGGCCGGCTCACCCCGGGCGCGGACCTCGCCTACGACCGCCCGCCCGTGCCCGGCCTGGAACAGCACCTGTGGCTGCTGGCGGGGACCCTGGAGGTGACCGTGGGGGACCAGGTCCACCGGCTCGACCCGGGTGACTGCCTGCGGATGCGCGTGACCGGCGCGACCCGCTTCCGCTGCACCGGTCCCGGCGAGGCCCGCTACGTCCTGGCGGTGGTACGGCCATGAGGGTGGAGCGCTGGACCGGCGACCGGGTGCGCGACCGGGCCGGGGACCTGGCGGAGCTGCTGGCCGACACCGTGGCCTCGGGCGCCTCCGTCGGCTTCCTCGCGCCGCTCGGCCACGCGGAGGCGGCCGCCTGGTGGCGGGAGCAGGCGGACGCCGCGGCGGCGGGCCGGCTCGCCGTCTGGGCGGCCCTGGACCCCACGGACCGGGTGACCGGCACCGTCAGCCTCGCCTTCCCCGGCAAGCCGAACAGCCGGCACCGCGCCGAACTGGTCAAGCTGATGGTGCACCGCACGGCACGGGGACAGGGACTCGCCCGCCGGCTCCTGGCCACCGCCGAGCAGGCCGCCGCTGCCGACGGCCGCACCCTGCTCCACCTCGACACCGAGACCGGCAGCCCCGCCGAGCACCTGTACCGCTCGGCCGGCTGGACCGTGGCCGGCACCATCCCCGGCTACGCGGCGGACCCGGCGGGCGAGTTGCGGCCGACGACCCTCTACTACAAGCACCTCGGGGGGTGACTGTCAGTGGCAGGAGCTACCTTGCGTGGCATGCCGGATGCAGAAGACGTACGCCGAATCGCCCTGTCCCTGCCGGACACCGCGGAGAAGATCGCCTGGAGCATGCCCACGTTCCGGGTCGCCGGGAAGATGTTCGCGACCCTGCCCGAGGACGAGACGTCCCTCGCCGTGCGCTGTCCCAAGGACGAGCGTGACGAACTGGTGCTGGCCGAGCCGGAGAAGTTCTGGATCGCCGACCACGAGGCCCAGTTCGCCTGGGTGAGAGCGAGACTCTCCGCGCTGGAGGACGAGGAGGAGCTGCGGGACATCCTCGCCGACTCCTGGCGCCAGTCCGCCCCGGCCCGACTCCTGGACGCCCACCCCGAGTTGGGGCTTCCGCCCGGGATGTGACATCGCGGCGGCCGACGCCGGGACCGAGCATCCGGTGCGGCACATCGGCCAGCGGGCGACCTGGTCCGGGCCGACCCGGCTGCACCCGCCGCCCGCTGGATCCCGGGGCTCACCCGTGCGCCGCCGTCCTCCGCCCGGCGTCCACGAACCGGCCGATCCGCTCCCGCAGGCTCGCCGCGTCCAGCCCGTGCGCGGCCACATGCTCCTCGATCGTGCCGTAGCGGCGCAGCTCGCGGCGGCCGACGCCGAGACCGAGCACCCGGTGCGGCACATCGGCCAGCGCCTCGCTCACCGCGGCCGTCGACGTCCCCGCCAGGTACGGCTCGACGAGCACGACGTCGGTACCCGCCGCCTGCGTCGCCCGGCGCAGCCCGGCCGCGTCGAAGGGCCGTACGGTCGTCGCGTACAGCACGGTCACGTCCAGGCCCTCCGTGGCGGCGAGGACCGCGTCCAGCACCGGTCCGACGGCGACGACGACACCGGAGCGGCCCTCGCGGACGGGGCGGAAGTGCTGCCCGTCGACGGCCCGGCCCTGCCGGTTGGACTGCACGGACAGGCGCACGTACACCTTGTCGTCCCCCGCGGCGACCGCGTGTCGCAGCAGCGTCTCGGCCTCGTCCGGGTGCCCGGGCACATGCACGGTCCAGCCGTCCAGCGTGTCGAGCAGGGCGACGTCGCCCGGGGCCATGTGGGTGAAGCCACCGGCCGGCCAGTCGAAGGAGGCGGCGGCGCTGACCAGCACCGCGCCCGTGTCCTGGTGCCCCAGATCCAGCTTGAGCTGCTCGAACGGCCGCTCCACGAGGAAGCTGGCGAAGGTGTGCACGACCGGCCGCAGCCCGGTGAGCGCGAGCCCCGCCGCCGCCCCGACCAGCAGCTGCTCGCGGATGCCGACGTTGATCACCCGGTCGGGGTGCCGGCGCTCGGCCTCGCGGAACCCGTCCCGGCCGATCTCGGCGAGGACGACCGCGACCCGCGGATCCTCGTCCAGCAGCCGGGAGACGACGGGGGCGAGACGGTCACGCATGGTGTCCATGGAGGTGTGCCCTTTCAGAGCAGGGGAGGGTCAGGCGTTCTTCGGTTCGACGCGGGCCACGACGGCATGCGGCCGGCCCGGGTGCGGCGCGGTGAACGCGGCGTACAGCGCCTCGTGGTCGCGCCCGTCGACGGTCACCGCGGACCAGCCCGCCGCCTCGAACCGGGCGGCGATCCCGCCGGGCAGCGCGTGGCTGGCGGAGGAGTTGTCGATCACGACGGTGTGCAGCCGGTCCAGTCCGGCCGGCCCGGCGAAGGCGATCGCCTCGTGGTTGCTGCCCTCGTCCAGCTCGGCGTCCCCGATCAGCACCCACACTGCCGGGTCGGTCCGGCCCTGCGCCCGCAGGCCCAGCGCGGTGCCCACGGCGATCGGCAGCCCGTGCCCGAGCGACCCGCTGCCGATCTCGGCCCCCGGCACCAGCACCCGGTCGGGGTGATGACCGAGCGGGGAGTCGTACGCCCCGAACCCCGGCAGCCAGTCCACCGGCACGAAGCCCTTCGCGGCGAGCACCGCGTAGTAGGCCATGGGTCCGTGCCCCTTGCTCAGCAGGAACCGGTCCCGGGCCGGGTCCTCCCGCCGCTCCGGAGCGACCCGGAGCACCCGGTCGTAGAGGACCCACAGCACGTCGAGCGTGGAGGTGGCCGCCGGGCCGTGCTTCTCGTCGCCGGTCATCATGCCCATCAGCCGGGGCAGGTCGGCATAGCCGTACGTGCGGCTCTGTTCCGCTGTGGTCGTCATGCCGATGATCGTGCAACCTCGACCGAGCTTGAGGTCAACACGGAAAGGGGCGCGCGACCACCGATCCGAGTGCGGTATTGTTTCCCTGCACGTTGTGACCGGGGAAACCCCAGGTCAAACGGCACCGGGACGTGGCGCAGCTTGGTAGCGCACTTGACTGGGGGTCAAGGGGTCGCAGGTTCAAATCCTGTCGTCCCGACTCGTGAGAGTCGCCGGTGAGGGCCGGTTCCGGAGACATCCGGAACCGGCCCTCACTCATTCGAGGAGACGTCCCTCACCCTGCCGACTTGTCCCCCTTGGTGCCGTCGATCACCTGTCCCGCCGGCGGGGGTGCCGCCTTGACCGGCTTCTCGTAGTCCGAGAAGACGATCGTGCCGGGATTCTCGCCGCCGGACTGGTCGAGCTTGAGAATGTACGGCTTTCCCTCCGTGGCGACGTACAGGGTGATGGTTTCGCCGCCGCCCTTCTTTTTCTTCAGGGGGATCGCCTTCCGGCCGTCGACCGTGGTGACGTCGCCCTTCGTCATTCCCTTGCGCTCGGACTTGTCGCTGTCCATGTCGGCCAGGAATCCCTGCTTGTCGCACAGCCCCGTCGTGCGGGCGTCGCCGACCGGTACCTTCACCCAACGGCCGATCAGCGCCCGAGCCTCCTTCTGCCGGCCGGTCGAGCCCTTGGCGGCGTTGGCCCAGAACTCCTTGTCGCCCTTGATGTACGTTGCCTGGCCTGCGTGGATGATGTCGGCCGAGCCTCGTTCCATGGCCATCCGGCCCTTGCAGTTCTTCTGGGTGTCGACGTGGAAGTCGACCGTCATGGGCTGACCGTCCGCGGAGACCTTGCCGGCCATGCGCAACGATGCGGAGTTCCGGGTGGCGGTCACCGCCTTGGCGGCCACCTGGTCCGCGCTCTGCCCCTTGAACGGCTGATCCGACGATCCGCCGTCCGAGCATCCCGCGGTACCTATGGCAGCGGTCGCGCAGATCACGGATGCGGCTAACGTGCGGCTCACAGACATGGAAAACCCTTCCCGGGGAAACTGCTGCATTTCCTGGGCGGCCGCTCTTTCACCTCGTGACGGCCGCTGTGGATGTCCGGTTTTCCCGGGGATCATGGAATAGTCGCTTCCTCTTCCGTGGGAAGGCCCGCACCGCACTCGATCAGGGGTGCGAGACTCTTCGGAATGGACATCGCCCGCAGGAGCAATGTCACCGTCACCGGCAACCCCGAGGGACGGCCGGTGGTGCTGGCGCACGGGTTCGGGCTGCGACCAGAACATGTGGCGGCTGACGGTTCCCGGCTCCGGAGCGGCTCGGGGCGCTGGTGATGGTCGCCCCGTCTCCCCGCTACATCGACGACGACGGCTACCGGGGCGGATTCAGCGCCGAGGACATCGAGGAACTGCTGTCCTCGCTGGAGTCCAACTATCTCCCTGCTGGCCTTCGCCGCCGGACAGGCCGACAAGTCCCCCGGGGCCGTCGTCGAGGCGGTGACGGCCCTGCTGCACAGTTTCGGCGACGGCCTCGAGGACGACACCGCCGTCCTCGCCCTCGGAGCCGCCCCTCGGACGAGATGGCCACGATGAGCCCGCTGAAGATCACCATCCGAGACGCCGCCAACGGTCCCGTGCTGGAGATCTCCGGCGAACTCGACTACGCCAACGCCACACAGCTGCGTGACCTGATCCCCACCATCGGCCTGCGGGCCGGTCAGCGCCTGACCCTGGACCTGGGCGAGATGGCGTTCTGCGACTCCAGCGGCATCACCGCCATGATCGCCGCCCGCAACCATGCGCACGCGGCCCGGGCGGACGTCGCACTCGCCGCCGTCCCCGCCCGCACGCTGCGGGTCCTGCGCATCGTCGGCCTCGACCAGATCTTCACCATCCACCCCGGCGGCGAGACGGCCAGCCGTTCCTGACGGTGCGGCGGCGTCGAAGAGGTCAGAAGGCCAGCCCCACGTGCGCGAGGGCCTGCTTCAGCAGTACCCCGTGGCCGCCCGGCATCTCGTTCTGCACGGCGGGGGAGGCGGCCTCCTGGGGGCTGAACCAGACGAGGTCCAGCGCGTCCTGGCGGGGCCGGCAGTCCCCGGTCACCGGCACGATGTAGGCGAGGGAGACCGCGTGCTGGCGCGGGTCGTGGTACGGCGTGATGCCGGCGGTGGGGAAGTACTCGGCGACCGTGAACGGCTGGAGCGAGGCGGGGACGCGGGGCAGGGCGACCGGGCCGAGGTCCTTCTCCAGGTGACGCAGCAGCGCGTCGCGGACCCGCTCGTGGTGCAGGACCCGGCCGGAGACCAGGGTCCGGCTGACGGTGCCGTCCGGGCCGATGCGCAGCAGCACCCCGATGCTGGTGACTTCACCGCTGTCGTCCACGCGCACGGGCACGGCCTCGACGTACAGGATCGGCATCCGGGCCCTGGCCATCTCCAGCTCGTCCGTGGTCAGCCAGCCGGGCGTGGTTTCGGTCATGTCAGACATTGCTTGATCATACTTTCCGGATGGGGTGCCCGCTGGAATCGCGGGCAGGTTCGGATACGGGCGGTCCGTACAGCCGGCGGGCGTTGTCGCGGCCCGTCCAGTCCGCGATCCGCAGGGCGTCTGCCAGGCTCAACTCGTCGGCGTCGACGCGGTCCTGCAGCAGACCGGCGAGGCCCTGGCGGAAGCACAGGGCCCCCAGGTGGTGGAACTCGGCCACACCGTAGGCGTCGGAGCTGTACAGCAGTTTGCGGAACGGGGTGATCTCCAGCGCCTCCTCCAGCACCGCCCGGCAGCGGGCGGGGCCGGTGTGGTGCAGTGCGAGGCCGACGTCCAGGTACACCCGCTCGAACACCGCGGCGAGATAGGCGGCCTGGCGGTGGTACGGCCAGCAGTGCAGCAGCAGCACCGGGATGGTGCCGGCGGTCCGGTGCAGCCAGTCGGTGAGCAGCGTGGGGTCGGCGCGGTGCAGCCGTACGTCCGCGTCGCCGAAGCCGGTGTGCAGCTGCAGCGGCAGGCCCAGCTCGACCGCGGTCCACAGCAGGTGCCGCAGCAGCACGGGGTCGTCGAGGCGGCCGCCGCGTGCCAGCCAGCGCCCGGCCGCCCGGGTCACCTCGGCCGCGGCGGGGCGCTCCGGGTCCAGCGCGAAGCCCGTCCGGTACGCCGCGACGGACTTCACCGCCACCACGCCCGGCCGGCGTACGGCCTCCTCGGCGGCGGCCCGGAACGCGGCCGCGTAGCCGCCCGCCGCCGTGCCCCGCGCGGCCACCGACTCGGCGATCCGTTCCAGCCGTACGACCTCGCAGGCGGCGGCGCCGGCCGCGGCGGCCAGGTCCGCGGGGGAGGTGAGCGGGTGCGGGGCGTAGCCGGTGTCCACGCAGAACATCCCGGCTCCGGACGCCGTCAGGAAGCGGCGGTTGACCTCCTGCCAGCCCAGCTCCGCGCGCCGGGCCACGTAGTCGGCGGGCGGCGCGTGCCGGGGGAGGTCCAGCAGGGGCGCGCAGTGGCGGCGGACGGCCACGCCGGCGGGGGTGTCGAAGGGGGAGACGCCGGGCCAGGCCGCGCCCTCGGTGATCAGGGCCTCGAACTCCGCGGCGCTCAGGTCGGCCGTGACCGCGCCGTGGCAGTGGTGGTCCACCAGCGGCAGCACGGCGAGCGCCTCGTGCACGGGTCCGGGGGCGGCCATGGTCAGTACGTCCAGCGGTAGGCCGCCGCGACCCGGTCGGGGCCCAGTCCGTCGACGGCCGCCGCCTCGCCGAGCCGTACGGCGGTCACCGCGTCGGCGAGGACCGGGCCCAGCGCGGCCCGCAGCACCGCGTCGGCGCGGAACTCCTCGACGGCCTCGGGCAACGACTGCGGCAGCCGGCGTACGCCCAGGGCCGCCGCCTCGTCGGGGCCGTAGCGGGCCGGGTCGCCGGTGATCTCGTCGGGCAGGGCGCGGGCCGCCGTGACGCCGTCGAGTCCCGCGGCGATCACACAGCCGAGGGCGAGATACGGGTTGGCGGCCAGGTCGACGGGTTTGACCTCCATGTTGGCGTCCTGGTCGTGGCGGCCGGCCGTGCCCGTGATCATCCGCAGGGCTGCCTCGCGGGTCTCGCGGCCCCAGGCGGTGAAGACCCCGGCCCACTGGGAGGGCCGCAGCCGCAGGTAACTGGCCGGGCTCGGGGCGGTGACCGCCGTCAGCGCCGGGAGGCGGGCGAGGACACCGGCCGCGAAGGACTCCGCCTCGGCCGTCATGCCGTACCGGCGGTCGCCGCCCGCGTGCAGGTTCACCCCGTCGCGCCAGCAGGACAGGTGCAGGTGGCCGCCGTTGCCGACGCCCTCGGCGGACACCGCGGGCGCGAACGACACCCGCAGGCCGTGCCGCTGGGCCACCGCCCGGACGGTCTGGCGGACCAGCACGCTGCGGTCGGCCGCGGCCACCGGGTCCCGCGCGCCCACCGAGATCTCGAACTGCCCGGGCGCGTACTCGGGGTGCAGCTGGTCGACGTCCACGCCCTGAGCTGCGCACGCGGCCAGCAGATCGGCGGCGTAGTCGCTCAGCCCGACCTGCCGGATCGCGCCGTACGCCGGCCCGGCGACCGCCGGGACGAACTCCCCGGCGGGCGCCGAGTCCAGTCCGACGGACCACTCGATCTCGACCGCCGCCTTGAAGGCGAGGCCGTGCCGCTCGGCGGCGTCGGTGACGGTCCGGCGCAGAAAGGTCCGGGCGCAGCCGGGGTGCCGGGCGCCCTCCTGGGTGATCCGGTCCACCGGCGCCCAGGCCCAGCCGGGCTGCCCGGCCAGCGCCACCAGCTGGTCGAGGTCCGGGTAGAGCCGCAGGTCGCCGTCGGGGGAGCCGAGGACGTCGGTGGTGACGACGGAGTCGTGGGCGAGGAAGGTGTCGAACACCGGGGACATGCCGACGCCCCAGGACACGGCCGCCTCCAGCCGCGCGGTGGGGATCGTCTTGACCCGGCCGACGCCCGCCGTGTCGACGTACGCCAGCACGATGCCGCGGACGCCCCGCGCGGACAGGCCGGCGGTGAGGGCGGCGACCCGGCGCAGGTCGCCGGGACGGCCGCCGGGCACGGGGTCGGCGAAAGTCGTCATACGTCCTCCTCGGCGGGCCCGTCGGCGCGCCGCCGGCCCGCGCCGCCCGCCTCGGGGTGGGAGGCCGGACGGGTGAGGACGGGACGACTGCCGCCGGCTACCGCCGGCATCAGCCGCCGTGCCGACGGGGAGTGGCCCTCGCTCACGCCCTCGCTCACGTATCCGCCCTTCTCACGTGCGGTCGTCCGCCGTCATTGTGCCGCCCGCCGATCGCGCTGTCCCGGCAACCGGGCACCGTGGGCGGTTCCGGGCACCCGGGGCGCATGAGGAACACTGGACCGGTATCCCCGCCCCCGACCGGAAGCAGGACATGCCCGCCACGCCCGCCACCCTCCCGGACGCCTCCACATCGCCCGCCGGCCCCGCCGACATCCGGCTGATCGTCACCGACATGGACGGCACGCTGCTGGACGACACCCAGCGGATACCCGACGGCCTGTGGCCGATGCTCGCCGAACTGCGCCGGCGCGGGGTGCTGTTCAGCCCGGCGAGCGGCCGCCAGTACGCGACCCTGCACCGGCAGTTCGCGCAGGTCGCCGAGGGCATGGTGTTCATCGCGGAGAACGGCACGTACGTGGTCCGCGACGGCGTGGAGCTGAGCTCCGACCCGCTCGACCGGTCCGTCGCCGCCGGGGTCGTCCGGACGGTACGGCGGCTGGTCGCGGGCGGTGCGGACGTCGGCGCCGTGGTCTGCGGCAAACGGGCGGCGTACGTCGAGCGGACCGACGAGGCGTTCCTCGCGCAGGTGCGCACGTACTACGTCGAGCACCGGATCGTCGAGGACGTCACCGCGATCGACGACGATGTGATCAAGGTCGCCCTGTTCGACTTCGGCTCCGCCGAGCACAGCACCGCCCCGGCCCTCGCGGGGTTCGCCGGCACCCACCAGGTGGTGGTCTCCGGCGAGCACTGGGTGGACGTGATGAACCGCACCGCCAACAAGGGCACCGCCCTGCGCGGTCTCCAGCGGGCGCTCGGCATCACCCCCGCGCAGACCATGGTCTTCGGCGACTACCTGAACGACCTGGAGATGCTCGACGCCGCCGAGTGGTCCTTCGCCATGGCGGGTGCCCACCCCGAGGTGATCCGCCGGGCCCGCCACCTGGCGCCGTCCAACAACGACGAGGGCGTGCTGCGGACCATGGCCCGCGTGCTCGGCCTGTAACCCGGCTCAGGGCTTGAGCCCGACCCCGCCGTACAGCGAGACGGGCCCGTCCGGTGCGGCCTCGGGCCGCCACTCCGCCACGGAGACGATCCCTGGCTCCAGCAGCCGAAGTCCCCGGAAGAACGTGCCCACTTCGGCGTGTGAGCGGGCCACCAGGGTGACCCCGCCGGCCGCGTAGGCCGCGATGCCCTTTTGGACGTTCTCGGGTTCGAGGTCGGCGGTCATCGTGGACAGCACCAGGCAGCTGCCGGGCGCCAGCGCGCCGACCAGGGTGTCCACCAGGTCGTGGGCGCCGTCCTCGTCGGCGATGAAGTGCAGCAGGGCGATGAGGGAGAGGGCCACCGGGCGGTCGAGGTCCAGGACGCGGGCGGCCTGTTCCAGGATGCTGCGCGGTTCGCGGGCGTCGGCCTGGACGTACTCGGTCACGCCCTCGCGGGTGCCGCGCAGCAGCGCGCCGGCGTGGGCCAGCACGATGGGGTCGTTGTCGACGTAGACCACGCGGGCGTCCGGGGCCACCGACTGGGCGATCTGGTGCAGGTTCGGCTCGGTCGGTATGCCGGTGCCGATGTCCAGGAACTGGCGGATGCCCTGCTCCGCGGCGAGCGCCCGGGTGGTGCGGTGCATGAACGCCCGGTTGGCGCGGGCGGCCTTCGGGGCGCCCGCGTCGATCGCCGCGATGCTCCGGCCCAGTTCCTCGTCGACCGGGTAGTTGTCCTTGCCGCCGAGGAACCAGTCGTACACCCGGGCCGGATGCGGCCGGGTCGTGTCGATGGTGTCCTGAATACGCGGGCCGGTCCCCGTCACGTGCTGCTCCTCCACCCGTCCGGTCCCGGCGGTCGGTCCGGGACGTGCGGGGAGCAGTCTGACACGATCATGCGGCGCGGCGCAGACAGTCTTCGGCCACCTGTCGGTCGAGCGCCGCCCGCACCAACGCGGCGGCCAGCACCGCCGGTTGGGTGTCCCCGGCCAGCGCGGTCAGCTCGCCGGGGTCCTCGGGCAGGCCGAGCCGCCCGGCGCCGGACAGCGCCTTCCCGTCCAGGTAGGGCGCGATGTCCGGCCACACCCGCTGCGCCTCGCGCAGGAAGATGTCGGCGCCGGCCGGCCCGATGCCCGGCTCCTCCTGGAGCAGCTGCTTCAGCGTGCCGGGGTCGCCCTCCGCCTCCCGGTGCAGCCGGCGCAGGTCCCCGCCCCAGCGCTCGGTCAACAGCTCGGCACCGTCGCCGAGCTGGGTGGCCGTCCGCTCGTCGTACCGGCGGTAGCCGCCCCGGCCGAGCGCGTTCACCCGCTGCTGCCGGCCTGCCTCGGCCATGCGGCGCGGGGTGTCCAGGTGGTCCTCGTGCAGGGCCCGGGCGGCGGCCACCGCGACCGAGGCCCGGATCCGGGCACTCAGCAACAGGGACAGCACCAGGAGCCGGTACAGCGGCCGGGGGGTGTCCTTCAGGCGGATGCCCGCCTCCTCGGCGTACGTCCGCCCGTACGCGGACACCAGCTCGTGCACGACCCGTTCGTCGCGGTTCATGTCCGCACCGGCTACGGCTTGAGCGGGTCGTGGCCCAGCGTCATCAGCCGGTGCCGCCGGCGGGTGTCCTCCGGTGTGTTCTCCGGCTCGGGCTCGTTCTCCGGGTCGGCCAGGTCACCGACGGTGTCGACGACCTTGTACATGACCCGGACGTCGTCGTCGGTGAGGTCGGTACGGCGCTTCTGCAGGATCGCGAGGACGTGCTGCCCGGTGGGCGTGCCCGCCTCCTCCGGCAGCGGTTCCGTCTCCTCGTCGGCGTCGCGGACCCTCAGCCAGGCCGCGAGTTCCGCCGAGGTCATGTTGACCACGCGGTGGAAGTCCTCCCACAGCGCCTCGATCTCCAGGGCGTCGGCCATGGGCCTCCCCCTTCCGTGCGGGAGTGGGTGTCCTAGCTGGCGGCGTCGTCGTGCGGGTGGTTCTCCGCCTCGAACATCCAGCGCTGCTTCTCCAGGTCGGCCGTGACCGCGATCAGCAGGTCCTGGGTGACCGGGTCGGCCTTCTCGGTGGCCTCGATCCGCTGGCGCAGCCGGCCGATGGCCGCCTCCAGCGTCGACACCATCAGCTGGACCACCTCGGTGTCGCGCAGCCAGCCGTCCTTGGTGCCGGGCAGCGCGAAGGTCGCGGCGATGGTCTCCGGACGGCCGTCCGGCGGCACGCCCAGTGCGGCGGCGCGCTCGGCCACGGTGTCCGAGTGGTCCCGGGCCGTGGCGACCACCTCGTCCAGCTGGAGGTGGATCGACCGGAACCGGGGTCCCACGATGTTCCAGTGCGCCTGCTTGCCGATCAGCGACAGGCCGAGCAGGTCGACCAGGGTCTCCTGCAGGGCGGTCCCGGTGACGCCGAGCGCCTCCTCGGGCAGCGTGCTCTTGACCACGGTCATGGCGCGTACGTCCCCTTTCGTGAGCTGTGCACGGTCATGTCCGTGGGAGCGGGTGCCCGGTGCGCCGGGGAGCAAACCGGCTGATCAGCGGGGCAGTACCCGGTCCAGGAAGTTCAGCACCACGGCGAAGACGTCCGCCTTGCAGGTCTCGTGGAACACCTCGTGCCGCGCCCCCGGGAAGATCCGCTCGGTCAGCCGCCCGCCGCTCAGCCGCTGCACCCCGGTCCGGCTGCCGGGCAGCGGCACCAACCGGTCGTCGTCGCCGTGCAGCCACAGCAGCGGCAGCCGGCCGACGTCACCGCCCCGGGCGACGGTCTCGAGGGTCCGCGCGAACGCCTCCAGCGTCGGCCGCTTCATGGGCCCGTGCCAGACCAGCGGATCGGCGGCGTAGGCGGCGCCCACGGCGGGGTCCCGGGAGAGCGCGGACGGGCTGATCGGGACGTCCGGGATCTCGTCGAGGGCCAGCAGCCGCCCGGGCAGCTCCCAGGTGCCGATCACCGGGCCGGACAGGATCAGCGCGCTCAGCTCGTCGCCGTACCGCTGGGCGCAGCGGGCCGCGATCAGTCCGCCCATGGAGTGGCCGACCAGGACCAGCGGCAGGCCGGGGTGGCCGGCACGGGCCAGTTCCGCCACCGCGTGCACGTCCGTGACCACGTCCTCGAAGTCCTCGATCAGCACCCGCTCTCCGGCCGAGCGGCCGTGGCCGGCGTGGTCGGGTGCGTAGACGGCGGCGCCGTGCCCGGTGAGCACGCCGGCGAGTTCCGCGTACCGGCCGGCGTGTTCGCCGTAGCCGTGCACCAGGAGGGCCAGGTAGCGGGGGGCCGGATGGGGCCACTCGTGTACGGCGAGGGGGCCGTGCGTGCCGTCGAGGGCATGCTCGCGGACGTGGGGCATTTCTCCTCCAGCTGCCTCGGTGAAGGTCCTGGGGGATCTTCCCAGTGAGGCGGTCGGGGGTCTATAGTCCAAAACTAGCAGTGCTAATTAACGGTGCTGTGCAGGTCCGTGATCCACAGAGTCGTAGGTCAGGAGTCCCAGCCGTGCGTCCCGTCCACTTCGCGGCCGCCCGCCGCACCCCCATCGGCAAGCTGCGCGGAGCCCTCTCCTCCGTCCGCCCCGACGATCTGGCCGCGACCGTCATCCGCCACCTGGTCGCCGACGTGCCCGCGCTCGACCCGGCCCGCATCGACGACGTCTACTGGGGCGCCGCCAACCAGGCCGGCGAGGACAACCGCAACGTCGCCCGCATGGCCGTCCTGCTCGCCGGACTGCCCGACTCCGTGCCCGGCGCCACCGTCAACCGGCTGTGCGCCTCCGGACTCGAAGCGGTCACCGCCGCCGCCCGCACCATCGCCGCCGGCGAGGCCGACATCGTGATCGCCGGCGGCTCGGAGTCGATGAGCCGCGCCCCCTTCGTCCTGCCCCGCCCCGACGAGGCCCTGCCGCAGCGCATCGAGACCCACGACACCCGGCTCGGCTGGCGGCTGGTCAACCCCGCCATGAAGGAGCTGCACGGCCTGCTCTCCATGGGCGAGACCGCCGAGGAGGTCGCCGAGCGGTACGGCATCTCGCGCGCCCGGCAGGACGAGTTCGCCCTGCGCAGCCACCAACTCGCCGCCGCCGCACGCAAGAACGGCCACTTCGACGACGAACTCCTGCCCGTCGAGCGCCCCGACGGCATCGTGGTCGAGCAGGACGAGTGCGTCCGCGAGGACACCTCCCTGGAGAAGCTCTCCCGCCTCAAGCCGGTCTTCCGCACGGACGGCACCGTGACGGCCGGGAACGCCTCGCCGATGAACGACGGCGCGGCCGGCCTCCTGCTGGTCAGCGAGGAGGCCCTGAACGAACTGGGCCTGGAGTCCCTCGGCCGCTATGTCGCGGGCGCCTCCGCCGGCGTCCACCCCGACGTCATGGGCCTCGGCCCGGTCCCGGCCACCCGCAAGGTGCTGGCCCGGGCCGGCTGGGAGACCGGCGACCTCCAGGAGGCCGAGTTCAACGAGGCGTTCGCCGCGCAGGCCCTCGCCTGCGTCGACCAGCTGGGCATCGACCCGGAGCTGGTGAACCCCACCGGCGGCGCCATCGCCCTCGGCCACCCCCTCGGCTGTTCCGGCGCCCGCATCCTCACCACCCTGCTGCACCGGATGCGGCGCACGGGCGCGGACCGCGGGCTCGCGACCATGTGCGTGGGCGTGGGGCAGGGGAGCGCGGTCCTGGTCGAGAGGCACTAGCGCGTCCGCAACGGGGGCTCCCCGCGAGGGGATCCGGTACACGAGCCGCAGCAAGGAAACGGAGCACCACTCCATGGCCACCCTGTCCGTCGCCGCCATTCTCGCCGAGAACGCCCGGCGCCGCCCCGGCAAGACCGCCCTCGTCGAAGGCGGCCTGCGGCTCACCTTCGCCGAGGTGTGGCAGCGGGCGCTGGCCCGGGCGGGCGCGCTCACCGGTCTCGGCGTACGGCCCGGCGACCGGGTCGCCCTCATGGCACCCAACACCGCCGAGTTCCCGGTGGCCTACTACGCGATCGCGGCGGCGGGCGGTGTCGTCGTCCCCGTGCACCTGCTGCTGTCGGCCGGCGAGGTGGAGCACGTCCTGCGGGACAGCGGGGCCACGTTGCTGCTGGTGCACCCGGCGCAGGCGGAGACCGGCACCGCCGCCGCACGCGCCACGGGCGTCCGCGTGGTCACCCTGGGGGGCGAGTTCGAGAAGCTCGCGGCCGACGCGGAGCCCCTGGCGTCGTACGTCACCCGGGCCGCCGACGACCCCGCCGTCGTCTTCTACACCAGCGGTACGACCGGTGTCCCCAAGGGCGCCGTCCTCAGCCACTTCAACCTGGTGATGAACGCGACCGTCAACGCCTTCGACGCCAACGACATCCGCGCCGACGACATCGCCCTCGGCGCGCTGCCGCTGTTCCACGCCTTCGGCCAGACGGTGTCGCTCCACTCCACCTGGCGGGCCGGCGCCACGCTCGTGCTGCTGCCCCGCTTCGACGCGGCCCGGGCCATCGAGCTGATGGTGCAGGAGGGCGTGAACACCTTCCAGGGCGTGCCGACCATGTTCGTCGCCCTCACGGCGGCCGCCGCCGACGCCGATCGGCTCCCCGCGCTGCGGGTGTGCATCTCCGGCGGGGCCTCGCTCCCGGTCGCCGTGCTGGAACGGTTCGAGGTCGCGTTCGGGGCGAAGATCTACGAGGGGTACGGACTGTCGGAGACCTCGCCGACCGCCACCGTCAACCAGCCGGTGTTCGGCACCAAGGCCGGCACCATCGGCCACCCCCTGTGGGGCATCGACGTGGAGATCGCCCGCGCCGAACTGGAGGGCCGGATCGAACTGCTGCCGCCCGGCGAGCTGGGCGAGGTCGTCATCCGCGGCCACAACGTCTTCTCCGGCTACCTCGGCCGCCCCGAGGCCACCGCCGAAGCCCTGGTGGACGGCTGGTTCCGCACCGGCGACCTCGGCACCAAGGACGACGAGGGCTTCCTGCGGATCGTCGACCGCAAGAAGGACGTCATCATCCGCGGCGGCTACAACGTCTACCCGAGGGAGGTCGAGGAGGTCCTGATACGCCACCCGCAGATCGCCCAGGTCGCCGTCATCGGCCTGCCCGACGAGCTGCACGGCGAGGAGGTGTGCGCCGTCGTCGTCCCGGCGCCGGGCACCGCCCCCGACGCCGCCGCGCTCACCGAGTGGTCCAAGGAGCACCTCGGCCGGCACAAGTACCCTCGGCGCGTGGAGGTCACCGACGGGCTGCCGCTCGGGCCGAGCATGAAGGTCCTCAAGCGGGAGCTGCGGGCGCGGTACGCGGGCCGCTAGGCGGTGCGCCGGCCGGCGCACCGGGACCGGCCGGCGAGACGCCGCTTACGCCGAACCCATGCATGTGCATAGCATCGGTTCCTCCATGAACACGATGACGCTCTGGCACATGTCCGGCTGGGGGTTCGCGGCGCTCGCCTTCGCGGCCCTGCTAGTCGGCTTCTCCAAGACCGCGGTCAGCGGGGCCAACACCGTCAGCCTCGCGATCTTCGCCGCGGTCCTGCCCGCCCGCGCCTCGACCGGCGTGCTGCTGCCCGTGCTGATCGCCGGCGACGTGCTCGCCGTGCTCACCTACCGGCGGCACGCGCACTGGCCCACGCTGTGGCGGCTGTTCCCGGCCGTGGCGGCGGGCGTGGTGGCGGGCACGCTCTTCCTGGTGTGGGCCGACGACGGGATCGTACGGACCTCGATCGGCGCGATCCTGCTGCTGATGGCCGGGGTGACGGTGTGGCGCCGGCGCACCGCCGAGGCCCCGCGGGCGCCGGAGGCGGTGACGACCCGGGCGGCCCGGGTGAAGGCCCGCTCGTACGGCGTGCTCGGCGGGTTCACGACGATGGTCGCCAACGCGGGCGGGCCGGTGATGTCGATGTACCTGCTGTCCGCGGGCTTCCGGAAGCTCGGCTTCCTGGGCACCTCCGCGTTCTTCTTCCTCATCGTGAACGTCTCGAAGGTGCCGTTCAGCGCGGGGCTGGGGCTCATCGACGGGCGCTCACTGCTCCTTGACGCCGCGCTCGTGGTGTTCGTCGTGCCCGGCGCGTTGTTCGGCAAGTGGGCTGTGAACCGGATCAACCAGCGACTCTTCGAACAACTCGTGATCGCGGCGACGGTCGTGGGCGGCCTGCAACTGCTACTGCGCTAGCCCCAGCAGCTCCGGGACGTCCGCGAAGGAGTCCACGACGTGGTCCGGGGTACCGCTTGCCTGTTCGTGCGTCTCCGGCTGGTACTTGCCCGTCTTCACCAGCACCCCCGTCAGCCCGGCCCGCTGCGCCGCGAGCACGTCCGACTCGATGTCGTCGCCGACCATCAGCGCCTGCTCCGCGCCGACCCCCAGCCGGGCCAGCGCCGCCTCGAAGAACGCCCGCGACGGCTTGCCCGTGACCTCCGCCTCCACACGCGCCGCCTGTTCCAGCCCGAGCAGGAAGGCACCCGAGTCCAGCTGCAGCCCGGCGTCGGTCCGCCAGTACAGGTTGCGGTGCATGGCGAGCAGGCGCGCGCCCCGCTGCAGCTCGCCGAAGGCCCGGTTCAGCGCCGCGTAGTCGAACCCGGGCCCGGCGCCGCCGATCACGACCACGTCGGCACCCTCCTCGACCAGCGTGACGTCCCCCAGGTCAGCGGCGATGTCCCCGCTGTTCAGCAGCGTGCAGCGGGCGCCCGGAAAGTGCTCGGCGAGATGGGCGGCGGTGACGGCGGGCGCGGTCAGCACGTCCTGCGCGCCCACCTCGAAACCGGCCTCCGCCAGCGTCTCGGCGATCGACGCCCGGGTCCGGGAGGTCGTGTTGGTCACCAGGGCCACGCCGAGCCCGGCCGCACGGAGGGCGCGCAGCGCCGCCACCGCGCCGGGCAGCGGCTTCCAGGACACGGTGAGGACCCCGTCGATGTCGATCAGGACGGCACGCGCGGACGCCAGGGACTCCATGGACCGACCGTAGCGACCCGGGCGGCGGACGGGTGCGTACGACCGGGCAGGCTCACCCCTGTGTCGGCTGGTCAGTCCTGAGTCCGGCCGTCCCGCGCGGGATGCCGGCGCAGCAGGTACGTGTCCATGATCCAGCCCTTGCGCTCCCGGGCCTCCGCCCGCAGCCGCTCGATGCGCGGGCCGGCCTCGGCGATCGGACCGGAGACGAGGATCTCGTCCGGCGTGCCGATGTAGGCGCCCCAGTAGATGTCCATGTCCTCCTCGGCGTACCGCCGGAAGGCCTGGTGCGCGTCCAGCATCACGACCACGTCGTCCACCCCCTCGGGGAAGCCCTCGGCCAGCCGCCGCCCGGTGGTGATCTGCACCGGCCGGGCGACCCGGTTCAGGCCCGTGCGATGCCGGGCGACCAGCGCGGAGACACTGCTGATGCCGGGCACCACGTCGTGCGCGAACTCCACCGCGCCCCGCTCCCGCACCTCCTCGAGGACGGCCAGCGTGCTGTCGTAGAGCGCCGGGTCACCCCACACCAGGAAGGCGCCGGTGCCGTCCTCGTCCAGCTCCTCGGCGATCAGCCGCTCGTAGATCCCGGCGCGGGCGCTGCGCCAGTCCCCGACGGCCGGCGAATAGGCCGCCCCGCCCGCCTTCCGGTCCCGCTCCGGATCCCGGGCCTCCACCACGCGGTACGACCCCTCGGGCAGATGCGCGTCCAGGATGTCCCGGCGGAGCTGGGTGAGATCGCTCTTCACCTCGCCCTTGTCGAGCAGGAAGAACACGTCCGTGCTCCGCAGCGCCTTGACCGCCTGCAGGGTCAGCTGGTCGGGGTCGCCCGCGCCGATACCGATGACATGAATTTTTCGCACGCCCCGAGTCTGCCGCACCCACCGCCTCGGCCTGCGCGGCGGGGCCCGGCGGGGGCGCGGCTCGGCAGCATGCTGCGCGGCACCCCGGCCAGGGCGCCGACGGGGGTCTCGACCCGTGGATCCACTGTCTCGGCAACGTGCTGCATCGCCCCGGTCGGGGGCTCGGCCGCGGCGCTCTGCCGGCGGGGCCGTGGCCTTGGCGCGCGCTGCGGCCGTCTTCGGGGTCGGGGGTCGAGCGGGGGTGCCTTGGCTCGTGCTGCGCCGATCCCTGGTCAGGGGGGTCGCGTGGGGTCTACTGCCTCGGCAACGTGCTGTACCGCCCCCGGTGCTGGCGGGGCCGTGGCCTTGGCGCGCGCTGGGACCGGCTTCGGAGTCGGGGGTGGAGCGGGGGCGCCCCGGCTCGTGCGTCCACTGCCTCGACGTGCTGTACCGCCCCCGGTCAGGGACCCAGGCGGGGTGCCTCCGCCCGCGCGTCCGCCGGTGTCGAGCTGTGCTCCACCCGGTCGGCCAGCTCCCGCGCCCACCGGGTGAGGCCCGGCAGGTCCAGGCCGTACGGCCGGTCCTCCCCCCGGTCGGTCTCCCACTCCTCGACCGCGCCGGCACCCCGCCGGAGCAGCCGCGCCCCGCCGAGGGCGTTCCCGCGGGCCGCGTGGGTGAGACCCACCGCCAGCTGGGCCAGCCCCCGCCACAGCGGACGCTCGTCCTGCGGGCCCGACTTCCAGGCGTCCTCGAACACCTCGTGCGCGTGGAACGGCCGCCCCTCGGCCAGCAGCGCCTGCGCCTCGGCAACCGTCTCCTGCGGCGCCCGCACGACCCCCTCCGGCTGCCGCGGCACCCCTTCGGCGCCGTACGGCAGCGGGCGCCCCAGCCCGTCCCGCGGTCGCGCGTTCCGGGCCCGCCCTGCCACGTCCCGGTCCCTGGCATCCGATGCGCCCGTGTTCGTCATACCGCCGATTGTCCCCCGCCCCGCCCGGGCCTTCTTCGGCGCACCCCCAGGCGTGGGGTAAAGTGCTGTCCGCACGATCACGCGGGGCACCGCGGGTGAGCGCAACGGGACGTGGCGCAGCTTGGTAGCGCACTTGACTGGGGGTCAAGGGGTCGCAGGTTCAAATCCTGTCGTCCCGACGGGAGCAAAAGCTCCATAGTCGCAGGTCAAAGGGCCCTGCTCCGCACAGCGGAGTGGGGCCCTCGATCATGTTCCGGGGAGTGGGCAGCCCGGTACGCCAGGTGCCCCGCCGAGCCGACGCGTCAACGGCACGAGCTCCCCGAAGCGAGCGGGTGCACGCGGCCATTGGGCTGATGGGTGCCGGTGAGATCGGTCTGATACAGGGCGGTCACCGTCGCCGCGGCGGCCGCACTCCAACTGGGCTCGACGAGCGCGCTCGTCTGCGCCCCCGGACGCCTGGAGCCTACGGTTGCGGGGTGTTGGGGGCAGAGTAGCCTGGAGTTGATCGGCGCCACCCGGTTCTGGAGGTAGGCGATGTTGATCCGATTTCTGCGGCTCCGTATGCCGCGCGGGCTCGTTCTTCTCGGCGGCGGCCGCCTGATCCGGGGTTTCAGCGGCGGCGACTACGACGGCCACGGATACCAGTCCTGACACCGTGCACGGGCGCATGGGAGGTCGTGCGGTGACCCAGGACACCGACGCCCTGGCGGCCATGGAGCGGATCCTCTCCCCGCACTGCCGTGTCACCAGGCTGTCCGGAGGGGCGCTCATCGCCGACTGGCGGCGGACGCGGTTTCTCGGCATGACGGCGGCGGACGTCCGCAAGTTCGCCGACCGGGACTCCGAGGAACGCGCGGAACTCGTCACCGGTCTGGTCCGGGCCGGCTGCGCCACGGCCCGCCGCAAGGCGTACACGGACGCCGAGGTCGGCCTCTGGCTGCGCGGCGGGCACCTGCTCATCCGGACGCTGGGCTTCGGGCGCGTGCTGCGGCTCCTGCCCCTGGTCGCTCCCGCCTACGCCCGGACGGACATCCCTTCCCCGGCGGACGTCGCACGGCTGAAGCGAGCGGTCGAGGCGCACAGCCGGAGCAGCTGGTTCGTCAACGACGACTGCAAGACCGAGGCCGTCACCGCGTTCGTCCTGTTGCGGCGGTGCGGGTGCAAGGCCGTACTCCATGTCGGTGTGCGCGAGCACCCGTTCGCCCTGCACGCCTGGACGTCCTCCGCGGGCCTGTGCATCCCGGATGCCGATCCGCGAGGGCACTCCTTCACCCCGGTTCTCTCGATCGGTGGTTGAGGGCGTCGACGTGGAGGCGCTCCGAGTCGAGTTCGCCGAGGGCGCACCCCGGCTCCGCACGGCCGAGACCATGGTCCGGAGCGGCCTCGTGACGACGGTGTCCTCACCGGCCGGCACCGCGGCGGTCGTCGGCTGGGCCGGCTCGGTCCGCGACCGCCTGGCCGGCGCACGCGCTCTCCTCGATGCCTTCGCCCGCCCGGGACCCCGACCGCCGCTGCCCACCGGCGACTTCGCGGCGGTCCTGGTGTACCAGGACCGCGTCCTGCTGATACGTGACCAGCAGGCGCGCATCCCGCTGTTCTACCGGGAGTCCGGTGGCCGGGTGAGCGCGGTGAGCACCTCGGCGCGCGGCCTGGGCAACGTCACGGAGCTGGAACCCCGCTACTTCTGCCACTACTTGACCGGCAACATGGCGCAACCGCACACGGAGCCGAGCCCGTTCGCCGGGGTGCACCGGGTGCTGGGCGGCGAGGTGGTGGAGCTGTCGGCCACCGGGCGGATGCGCCGCCGGGTGCCGGGCCGCACCCGGGGCACCGACGACCCGCCGGCACCGGCGGCGGACGGAACCGGTCCCGGGCAGGAGCTGCGCCGCGCACTGGAGCACGCTGTCGGGCGCCGCCTCGGCCGGACGGTCGCCTGCCATGTCTCCGGCGGCACCGACTCCACCAGCGTCGCGTTGCTCGCGGCCCGCCTGCTCGCCGCCGGACGGGGCGGCACCGGCGACCTGGTGCTGCTCGCCGGGCGCTTCGACCGGGGAGAGCTGGCCGGCGAACGGCCGTACCTCGACGAGGCGGTGGAGGCGGTCTGCCGGCAGGCACCCGGCGCCCGCCCGGTGATCGTGGACGCCGACGACGTGGCGGACTTCGACGATTTCCTGCACCACGCCGGGGACGCCGACGAACCCCATGCCCACGCCTTCCGCGCCCCCTTCTGGAGCAGGCTGCACACCGCCGCGGCGGAGCTGGGCTGCGACACCCTCCTGACCGGATGCGGAGCCGATCCGGTCGTGGACGCCAACCCGTTTCACCTGCACGCGCTGGCCCGGTCCGGACAGCTGCGGGAGCTGACGCGTCAGGCGCGGGTCCGGGCCGCGGCGAGCGGGCAGGGAGTACGCGACGTCGTCCGCACCCACGTCGTGCAGCCGGCGCTGCCGCTGGCCGCCGAACGGGCCGCCAGGCTCGTCCACCGCGGCACGGTCCTCGGGGGCCTCGGCCACTTCACCCGTCCGCCCTGGCTGCGCCGCGGATTCGCGCGGGCGCACGGCTACCGCGCGGCCGGCGCCGCGGAGAGCCGCTTCGTGTTCGGGCGCACGCCGGAACGGTCGCTGTACGACGCGGCCAACTACCTGGCCGCGCCCGACCCGCTGTCGTTGCGCTGCGCACAGCGCAACGGCTTCTTCCTCTCGCATCCGTTCCTCGACCCGGAGGTCGTCGCCACGATGCGGCGCCTCCCCGCCGACGCCGCGTTCCGTCCGGGCCGTCCGAAGGCGCTCCTGCGCGAGGCCATGGCCGATCTCCTGCCGCCCCGGATACGCGACCGGACCGCGAAGATCCCCTTCAACGAGCCGTACGTCCACGGACTGCGGTCGCACGGCGACGACCTCATCGACCTCTGCCGCTCGGCCCGCCATCCGCTCACCGCGGAGATGTTCGACATCGACATCCTCTGTCAGGCGGTGCGGGAGGCTCAGCTGGGCATGGGCGACTCCCGCGCCTGGGACCGCATGAACGGCTCGCTCGCTCTGGTGGTGTGGCTGGAGGGACTGCGTACCGGTCAGCGCTGAGTCTTGACGTCCCACAGGGTCGTCGCGACCGGGCCCGTGTCCACCTGGCGTACTCCGTACCGGTTCTCCACTGATTCCTGGGACTCGTCCTTGGCACCCGACGCGTTGATCGTTTCGAAAACGTTGACGCCATGCTGACCGAACTGCCAGTACACCGTGATGTACCGGGGCTTCCTCGTTCTTGCGTCGATCGCGTTGTTCTCCCTGATCCGGCTCTTATAGGCGAGGGAGCTGAAGTCCTTCTGGTTCTTCACCCACGCTGCCACCCGGGGCTTCTTCTCCCAGGAACTCCCGCTGGGCTTGAGGCGGTCTACGGAAGAGAGGTCCTTGCGCGTGAGGTGCACGCCGGCGTAGAACGTCAGCTGGTCGTAGCGGTTTTTCTTGGGGAGTTGTACGACCACTCGGGCGGAGAACGTGTCCTTGGCGTAGATCCAGTGCCCGTAGGGCATCCATGGCTGTGCCGACACCAACAGGCCCGGCTGGTGGATCTCCCTGCGGGAGACCGGGTTGTACGCCCTGAAGTCCTTCCAGCTCTCCGCGTCGGCCCGCCATTCTTGCATGGATCTGTCCTTCCGGCTCAGCCGCACCTGCTCCGCCATGGCGTGGAATTCGGTGCCCAGAACATAGAAAGCCGTATCACCGCGGTTCTCGATCTGGATGTCCACCGGTACGGAGAACGACTTGCCGCCCCGGTTCTGCATGGATTTCCCCACGTCCAGTTTGATGACGGGCAGGGTTTCCCGTTGGGACGGCTGGTAGAGGTTCTGGTAGCCGAAGTTGGCCACCGCGATGACCGTTGTGACGACCAGCGTGGCGGCCACCCGCTTGGGCGCGGGGATCTTGTCCAACGTGCGGAAAACCGTGAAGGCGGCCCAGGCCGAACCCACCGTGAGGAGACCGAACAACACCTTGAAGTACCAGTAGTCGCCGTTCTTCAGGATCTCGGCCCACACGAGCAGGTTGGTCAGCGCGGCCGCGAACGAGCCGATCAGCGCGATCACCCCGGAGTACTCGTACTTCCGCGACAGCCAGTGGTCCGCGGCCGCGATGGCGCCCACCAGCGTGGTGAAGGCCACCGCGACGAGCACGGCACCGGTGAGGCGGCCGGTGAACCTCAGCGCCGTCACGACGTTCTCGTAGCCGAACCATCCCAGCATTCCGGTCGTCGCGAGCAGAACCAGCATGATCAACGCAAGAGAGACCCGCGACGAACTGGTCTGCGCTTTCGCCAGCGTCCGTTGCGCCCGCTGGCGCGCGCTGGCGGGTGAGTTGCCGTGGATCCTCATACGACCACCTCCTCGCGGTCGGTCAGAGCCCGGGCAGCAGGACGGTGTCCGCGAACACCGTCCGTTCCTTGATCTCCTCGGGTGTGGACGTGTGCAGGAACGCGCCTTCGCGGGGTTCGTCGTTGGGGATGAACTCGACCTCGCGGACCCGCACCCGGAGGGCCCCGGTGCCCTGGGGCAGCCAGAACTCGGACGTCCACTCCCTGACGCGCGACAGGCCGACCTTCTTCGGGACGGGCTTGCGCAGGTCCACCCGGTACCACGCCGGAACCCCGGTGGGGCTCGCGTCGAACGCGATGAGATCGACCTGGTCCGCCGGCACGCCCTCGGGTGCCCGGCAGCGTTCCAGGACCATGTCGACCCGGTCGACCGCGGGGGCCGGTGAGATCACGCCGGTCAGTTTCACCTGGACCCGGTCGGCGGCGAGGCGCGTCACCTGGAGCGTCCGGTCGGGGAGCAGGGGCACGGTGTCCGTCCTGACCACCGGCGACAGCGCGAGCCCGGCCAGGCTCTCGGGCTGGTAGCGGGCGACGGCGAGCTGCACCAGCGCGTGGTGGAAGGCCGTACCGTCCGTTCCGGCGAGCGCCACGTCGCACAGCCAGCACCCCTCGTCCTCCTGGTACTCCGGCTGGTGCGGTTTCACGACGACGTCGGCGTGGGCCTCCTCCAGCGCCAGACGCCGGTCCGGTGCGGTGGCGCTGGAGATGTGGGCGGCGAACGGCGCACCGAGGGGCAGGCCCTTGGTGGGGTAGACCGGGTCGCTGCCGGCCAGGGAGACGAACGGGGAGAGGCGGTCGTCCGGGCCGGCGCCCTCCGGGCGGACCACCACCGCGAGGAGCTCGCCGGCCCCGGTGGTGTGCCACGGCGGCTGCAGGGCGAGCCGGACACGTCCGGCCGAGCGCTCCCGGGTGAGCGTGTGGCCCGTCGCCGCGAGGTCGCCGGTCCGCTGCCAGCGGAACGCCGGCCGGGCGGACAGGACCACGGGCGGTGCCGGACGCGCCGAGCTCGGCACGCTCACCGGCGCCAGCTCCTCGGCCAGGGTGAACTCGTCTGTCAGCTGGGGATCGCGGAAGTACTCCCGGAACCGGCCGACCGCCTTCAGCGTGTAGGTCACGGTGCGGTGCCGGGTGTCGCCGAACTCGTGGCGGAAGAGGGTCTCCGGGCGCGCCGGTCCGGACGGATCGACCGGGATCGTCTCGACGGGCACGTCGGTCACCTCCTGCCGCCGGGTGTCCCACTGGTCCGTCCAGCGGGCGGTGACGTGCAGCTCCGCCGTGCTCTTCGGATCGAACACGTCGGACTGCGGCACCAGCGTGGCGAAGGTGGCGTTCGCGGCGCGACCCGCTTTCAGGACGGTGTCGGGGCGCCGCAGCGGATGCTGCACCGCGTGGACGAGCGTGACGGACCGGGCCGGGGTGACCATCGGGTGGCGGCCCTGCCCGAACGCCTTCGTCGCGTTCTCCGGCGGGTCGGCCAGGTGCAGGGCGAAGTGGTCGGTGATGCCCTCCCGGGGGAACGTCGACACTTCCAGGGTGAGCTGCTGTGTCGGCGCGAGACGGACGACCAGCCGGTCACCCTCCCAGGCCACGGCCGGCCGCCCGGGCTGCGGGGTGGTCAGCTGCAGCGTCCTGGGCGGCAGGCCGGGCCACTTGTCCGGCGCCTCCCAGGCCCGGGCCAGCAGGGCGGGAGGGCGCGGCTCGGTGCGCAGGACGGCTATGCCGCCGGCGGCCGGATCCGGCAGGGCCGGCCCCTCGGCCGCCGCGAGGAGCGCCCGCCCGACCCACTCCCAGGTCACGCGGTTCACCACGGCCGGGTCGCCGTCCAGATCGAGCATGCCGTGCTGCTCGGCGAGGGCCGGTGTGCCGTCCGGTGGCCGCAGCAGCCGCTGGTCGTTCAGCGGGTAGCCGTGCCGTCCGGCGTACGCCGGCACGTCCAGGTCCGCCACGGGGTCGCTGCGGATCACCACGAGCTCGGCCGACTCGCCGGGCGGGACCCGGGCGGGGTCCACGGCCGCGGGGTACACGACGACCGGTGCCGGCAGCGGCTCGTGGCGGGCGTAGAACTCGGGCCGGGTCCCGTGCTGCTCGGCCGCGTCGTCCCCGGGGCCGAGCCCGCCGCCCGCCAGGTCGGCCACGCGGGCCCGCAGCGTGTAGTGGCGCCCGAAGCGCAGCGGGGGCAGTGTGCCGGGCTCGACCTCGAAGGCCGTGCTGAGGCTGAGCCCCGGGTCGGCCGGCGGCTGCGCGGCCGGTGTCCCGTCGACCTGCGGCCGGGGCACCGCCAGGCTCCAGCCCCGCCAGGCGGCCACCGTCTCGTCGGCGTGCAGCCCCGTCCAGTCGCTGATGGCGGCGTTGGTCTTGAGGTGGCCCTCCTCCGGTGCGCCCGCCGCGCCGATGACGAGGAAGTCCTCGCTCAGCCGGCCGTCGGGAAGGCGCCGGTGGGCCCGGTAGGTGGCGTTGCGCCGGTGCAGCGAGAACCAGTGGGCGCCGCCGAGGGTGGGCCGTACGTCGATGCGGTAGCCGAGCACCAGGTCGTCCGCCGTGAGGACGTCCGGCAGCGCGGCGCGGGCCGCTCTGCTCAGCCGCGCGCTCATCTCCTGGCCGCGGCCCCGCAGCACGAGCCGCAGGCCGTCCGAGCGCAGCGCGGGCAGCACCGGGGTCCCGGCGGCCGGGTCGGCGTCGTGGGCGCGGGCCGCTTCGCGCAGCCGCTGGGCGGCGACGTCCACGTCGACGGTGGCGACCTGCCACAGCGGCGCCCCGTGGTCGTCGGTCCGGTCCAGGGTGACCATGCCGTCGTCCACCCGGGCCGTCGAGCCGGGGCGGAACCCCGCTTCGAACAGGGTGCGCGGGGAGACGACCGCGGGCAGCGACGCGGGCCGTGCGGGCCACACCACGCGCACCGTCCCGCCGGCGTGGTCGGTGACGTCCCGCGGATCGAGCGCCAGCTCGAAGATCAGGCCCAGGGCCCGCAGGACGGCCGGGTGCTCCCGCAGCAGCGACAGGGTCCGGTGGAAGCCCGGCCGCCCCGGTGAGGCGGGTACGTCCACGGGGGCGGGCGCCGGTTCCTCGGGCGCCAGCCAGTGCTCGCTGCGCAGCACCCGCTGCACCCGCTGGGTGAAGTCCGGGGACCGCGGACCGAGTTCCGGGTCCACCTCGGCCCGCGCCACGTCCTGGAGCCCCTGCGCCACCGCCTGCGCGTCCTTCGAGGTCTCCCGCACGGTCAGCCGGCCGGGGTCCACGGCCCGCTGGCCGTCGGGGGCGTCCTCCACCGGCAGTCCGGCGACCAGCCGCTCCCAGACGCCGGCCTGGAACGGGACGGCTGGAACGAGGTCCCGGCTGCCGTCCGGGGCGGCGGACGGCCCCGCACCCGGCCGGAACAGCTCGACGCGTACCGTGCCCGCCGTCAGGGCCGCCGGCGGCCACTGCGCCATGCCGTGCTGCGCCGGGGTGCCGCCGTCGAGCCGGGGCACGACGAGCACCCGCAGCAGCGGCCGGTCCTGCACGAAGCCGCCGGGTACGGGGATCCACAGCATGTCGCTCATGACGCGAACGCCTTCCGGTACTGCTCCCAGGCCTCGAACGCCGCCGCGGAGCGCGCCTCGGCCGCTTCGGGGGCGAGGGTGGTCTGCGCGGGGTCGGTGCCGCCGACGAGCTCGAAGGTCCCGCTGTCGACGGTGACCGTCTGCGAGTACAGCGTCAGGTCCAGTTCCAGGACGAGGCTCGCCCGGCCCGTCAGTTTCGGCCGGCCGTCGTCGCGGAAGAGCAGGGCGACCCGCAGCTCGACCGAGACCGTGACCAGGCCGAGCAGCCGGACGCTGCCGCCGATCCGGATGAACGCCTCCAGCTCCAGCGCGCCGTCGGCCCGGCGCACGAAACGCACTCCGCCCAGCGCGTGCACCTCGGCCCTGGCGACCACGAAGTCGACGGCGACCATCGCGCCGAACTCCATCGAGATCTCCACCCTCGGCTCGCCGGCACCGGCGATCTCCACCGAGGCGTACCCGCCGCCGCTGAACCCGGTGACGGACAGGGCGAAGGGGTGCTCCCGGCTCGCGAACCCGAGTGCCACGGTCACCGGTTTCTCCGCATAGGGAACGGTCACCGCCAGCCGCGCGGCCACGTTCTGCATGACGAACATGCCGGCCACCGCCCTCGGCAGCGTGATCTCGTAGCCGACGGTGACCCCGGTGGGGGAGACCCGGCAGGTGAGGCCCCCGCCGAGGAGCGCCTCCAGCTTGCGCTGCAGTTCCTGGAGCAGCTTCAGCGGACCGCTGAACGCGATCTCCGGCGCGTCGAGGGCGAGATGCGTGGGGCGGCCCGGCCGCTGGTCGAACGTCACCTTGCCGAAGGACAGTGTGAGCAGCCGCGTGGCCGGCGGTGGGGGCAGCGCGAGGGCGACGTTGCGCAGCACGCAGGTCTGCGCCGGCGGCGCGGCTGCCTCCGGCCGTTCCCGGGCCGGCGGCCGGGAGCCCACGGACAGGTCCAGCCGCGCGGCCGCAGCGGGCTGGAAGGCGTTGTACGCCTTGAGCGGCAGCGCCGGCCACTCCATCTCCGTGCTGGTCTCCAGCCCCGTCCGCCGCTGCACGATCTTCGGCGGGCTGGGCTGGGAGCCGCCCGAGGTGTCGATGAGGGCGGCCAGCGGGAAGCCGAACAGCGTCGCTCCCTTGAAGGCCCTCTCCAGTGCCGCCGCCAGGTCGGACGCGCCCGGGAGGGTGTCGGTGACGACGGGACCCAGCTCGCGGGAGATCCCGTCGGCCTTGAACTTGGGCGCCACGAGCCCTCCGGAGCGGTCGGCGTTCCTGGTGAAGTCGACCAGGAGACCGCCCGGTGCGACGAAGACCAGCGGGACCCGGGGCACGGACACCGCCGCGGCGGCGGAGTGGCCGCGCAGGGCGGCGGCGTAGGTCATGGCCTGCGGCTGCTCGTGCCCCGAGCCGGGCAGCAGGGTGCGCAGGGCGGACAGGACGACGTCGAACTCGGCCAGGTCCGGGCGGTACCCGGTGCCGTGCGGCACGGCGGTGAACGTCAGCGACCGGACCTCCTGCACGTCCCCCGGCCGGCCGCCCGCCCCCAGCAGGTCGAGGGCGACGCCGGGGACCGGCGCCTTGGCGAACGGCCGCCAGCTGTCCAGCACCCCCTGCGACGGGCCCGGTCGCGTGTCGGCGACGAAGACCAGCGGAATGGGGAACTGGACGGTGGTCGCGCCGGCGCGGCAGCGGACCGGGAACCGCACGGGCGAGGAGGGGCCGCCCGGGAGGAACTCCAGGAAGTCCGCCGGCTCCGGTGTGCCGGTGAGGGAGAACTCGCGGCCCAGCAGCTCCACCTCGTCGAACGGGAACGTCGGGGCGCGGGTGCCCGTCAGGAGCGGGCGGGAGATCACCAGGGTGCGCCGCCTGCGCAGGGCCGCGACACAGCCGACGGGGGCCGGGTCGCCCAGGGGCAGGAATTCCCGCCGGGCGAAGTCCTGGTACACGCAGGCGAAGCCGAACGGCCAGAGTTTCCCGGACACGGTGACGTCCGCCCGCTGGTCCCGGCCGGCCGTCGTCTCCTGGGTCCAGGAGGACGAGGGCCACTGCGCGCCGGCCGACAGGGTTCCGCCGAGCGCGGTCAGCTCCAGCCGGGTGGCGTCCGGCGGCCAGTGCTGTGCGCTCCACGAGACGATGACCGCCCGCTTGTCCTTCAGCGGCGGCTCCTGGAACGGGCCGCCGCCCGGAAGGTTCTCGGTGTCCCGGGAGGACGTGGGCCGGATCGCCAGGAGTGCGTCCCCGGCGCCGGCGTCGCCGGCCCGCAGCCGCGCGGTCCACAGGCCCACCGCACCCGAACCCGCCCCCGGCACGGGTCGCGCCCTGTGGTCCGACACCACGGGCGCGCCCGAAGTCCGGGCCAGGGGAAGGACGGTGAGCCCCCACGGCAGCTCGATCCCGGACGCCTGCCCGTCGATGTGTGCCTGCCCGGGGCGGGCGAGCGCGCCGAGGATGCCCTGCGCGGTCAGCTCGATCACGGTGCCCGTCCCGACCCGGAAGACGAGCCGGCTGGGTTCGGCCAGCCACGCGTGACTGTGCACGGGAGCGGCGGTGTGGAAGTCGGCCGGTGTGGTCTGCTCCAGGACCGCCTGCGGCGGGAAGGTGAGCGTCACGGTCGGGTCGGTGCCGGTGGCCACCAGCCGGGGCGCGGCGGCATGTGCGTCCGTACGGACCTCGCATCCGGCCCATTCGACGGCCAGGACGACGAAGTCCTCACCGCGTACGATCAGAAAGTCCGGCCCCGCCATCTTTCCTCACCCGCTTCGTCGCGGCGTTCCCGTGCCTCGTGGGCCTCATGGCGCCAGGCCGTACCGGAGCTCGCTGCCGTTCAGGTGCGCGACGTGCGCGCTGCCCTCGCGGTCGAAGACGAGATCGCTCCACGCGCCGCCGGCCTCGACGTCCTGGAGGTCGAAGGTGGCGATGCCGGTCCGCGTCGCGAACTTCAGCCGGCCTTCGGAGCCGTAGACCACACAGATCCGCGAATTGTGGTTCACCGCGCACGCGGAGTGCACGTCGTCCCCGGCCACCTGGTTGCTGACGGTTTCCGTCGCGGGGGACTCCGGGAAGTTGCCGAAGATGCACAGTTTGAGCGCGCGCTCGGTTCGTTCGTGGTACGAGATGAAACTCTCGCCGGTGATCGAGTGCCCCATTGCCGGGTATTCGCCGAGGATTTGATCACCGCTCATGAGCTGCACCTGCCAGCTGTCCGGCTGGCCCGGGAAATCGGTTCCGGGTACCCGGGTCGCCACGCGGAGCCTGCGGATCGCCTGCCCGGTGGCGGACAGGTCGTCGAAGTAGGCGATGCGCAGGGTCTCCTGGGCGTCGAAGTCCAGCGCGGGGAACCAGCCCTTCTCCACGACGTCCCCCTCGTCGACCCTCTGCACGTTCTTCTTCCAGCGCGGAGGAGAATCCGGTGTGCTCTTCGGCGGCGCCTTGGTGGCGTACCAGAGGCTGAAACCGGACTGGTACGCGAGGTTCGGGGTGTCCTTGAACGCGGGAGGACTGAACACCCCGGGATGCAGCCGGAGCGAGACGAACCGGACTCTGCCGGTGAGAATGCCCCCGCTGGTGGGGACGTCCTCGAAGGTCCACTGGGTGTCGCGCACCCCGTAGACCAGGTGGTCGTCGGCCTCGGTCGGGAAGGCGACGTGCGGCCTCTCCCGGGAGTCGATCGCGAGGCCGATGCGGTAGATGTCGCGGGCCGCCGGACCCGCCGGCAGCTCCGTCCTGCTCCACCCGTCCTCCTCCCGGTGGGCCACGACGACGTTCCCGCCGTTGGTCGCGTACGCGATCCAGGGGGTGTTCGTCTCGTCGACCGCCAGGGACACCTGCCCGGCAGCGGTGCCGGTCTTGTCCACGACCTCGGTGTCGAATGTGGGCGCCATGTTCTTCGTCATCTCCGATTGAATGCTTGCCCGTTAGTTGTTACGTGTTCAATCGAGAGGGGTGCGCGCCGCGGACTCGCTGACTCACACGCTAGTCACCGCGAGGGCGTGCTGCACCCCGGGGGATTCGGGCTGCGCGAGCCTGCGGGCGGGAGCAGGATGGACATGGGGGTGCACCATCGAATCCGGCGTCGGCCTCTGAGGGAGACGACCATGGAATCGGGCAGGATCGAGCGCAATCCCCTGGCACCGGAACCCGCGCCGGCGCCGCGAGCCGGCCAGGAGCTGGAACGCGAGGCGGCCGAACGGCTCGACGAGATCCGGCAGTACTTCAGGGACCGGTACGCGCGCCGCGACGTCGTCGCCCGCACCACGACGGCCACCGGTGAGGAACTCGACTGGGTCCCGGCCGAGTCCGGCGCGGAGCCCCCCGACCTCGAGGGCCCGCAGCCGCCCGGCGACCCCGGCCGTCCCCGGTCGCCGCAGACCTTCGAGCAGGCCGGACACCAGGGTGAGACGGGCCCGCCCGGCACCGTGCCGGTGGTGCGCAGACCGCTGGACGGCATCACCGCGACCGGTACGCTGCAGGACTACCTCGCGAAGGGCGTACGCGCGAAGCGCTTCACCCCGCCCGACGACACGGGTGCCGCCACGCGCGCCGCCTCGGTCCACAAGTACGCCCACGCCGCCCAGTGGGTGACGAACTTCGGCACCGAGGGCTTCATCAACACCTGGCGGCCCTACGTCCAGTGGTCGAACGAGTTCTCCCTGGGTCAGCTCTGGGTGGTGCGGGGCAGCGGAAGCGGGACGGACCTGCAGACCGTCGAAGTGGGCGCACAGACCTACCGTGACCTGTACGGGGACTGGTATCCCCACCTGTTCATCTTCTACACGACCAACAACTACACGCACAGCGGCGACAACCTCGGCGGCTACAACACCGACGTGAACGGCTGGCAGCAGACATCGCAGCGGGTCTACCCGACCGCACGGCTGGCGGAGAGCGCGTACGGCGGCGTCCAGTACGACCTCGCGCTGAAGGTCACCCTCTACAACGGCAACTGGTGGGTCCGCGTCGGCGACGAGTGGATGGGGTACTACCCCGCCGCCCTGTTCAACTCCACGGGTCTGCGGGACCAGGCACAGGTCGTGGACTGGGGCGGTGAGATCGTCGACGACGTCGCCAACCACCCGGAGGCCACCGCGACCTGGATGGGCAGCGGCCACTTCCCGAACGAGGGCTGGAGCCGTGCGGCGAGCATGCACAACCTGGCCTGCCAGTCCGACGGCGCCGGGACGATGGCCGGGTTCCGGGGGACCCCGTCCGTGACGAACACGAACGCCTACCAGATCACCGCCGACTTCAGCGGCACGACGACCTGGGGGTCGTACCTGTACTGGGGAGGCCCGGGTGGCGTCGAGTGACGTCCCGGCGGGGGACGACCGCGCGGAGGTCATCCCCTCCGAGGTCGATCCGGACGTCGAGTGCGTCCGGATCGACAAGGCGGCCGGGCAGGCGGAACCGCCGCCGTCGCCGCCCCCGGACGCCGGGCCCGAGGGCAGGAGGCTCTGCCCCGAGGGCTATGTGCCCCGGCGCCGCCGCCGCGACTACACGCTGAACGGCAAACGGGTCGTCACCGGCACCCCGCCGACCCGCAACCCGGAGGAACCGCGCGCGCACGGGACGCCGCCGGACGACGCGGTGCCGTAGGCGGACCCGCGCCGAGCCGGAGCCGGCCCGGTCAGCCGCGGGTCGCGGTGACGGTCACCTCTCCTCCGCGGGCGGCCAGTACCCGGGCCCGGCCCGCCGGACCCTGTAGGACGCGCGCGTCGCCGGCGGCCGTGATGCGCCAGGCGCCCGGGGGCAGGGACAGGGTGGTCGTCCGGGGACCGTGCGAGGCCGCGCGGTAGGTCAGCCGGTAGGCGCCCGTCCCGGGGTCGTACCCGGCGGAGCGGACCGTGCCCGCCACCGCCTCCGCGTACGGCTCGGCGGTCAGCTCCTTGTGGGGGCGGAAGGCGCCGGTGTCGTCCACCGCGCAGTAACCGCCGCCGTAGCACCACACATAGCCCGCCCAGCCGGAGGCGTAACGGCCCAGGGAGGCCAGGGCGTCACGGTAGAAGTCGTTCATGTGCGGCAGCGTGCTGTCCGGCGGCCCCCACTCGCCGACCACCACCGGGACCCGGTAGCGCCTCGGGTACTCGGTGACGGCCCGCTCGTACGCCTCGATCCAGCCGGCCCCGGGATCGTAGTCGCCGCCCGCCTCCATCGCGGCGTTGTAGAAGTGCGGCGCGTACACGACCCGGGGATCGTCCACGCGGCCGAGGCCGGTCGGTACGCCCTCGCCCACGACCGGGGTCGGTTCGACGAACAGCCAGGCGTCCGGGTCGGCCGAACGGACGGTGTCGGCAAGGCGGTTGTACATCGGGGTGAGCTGCTCGCGTTCGACGCGGCGCGCGGCCGTCGCGAGGTCCTCTCCCGGTTGCCGCTCGCCCATCGGCTCGTTGATCAGGTCGTAGCCGAGCACGGCCGGGTGGTGGGCGAAGCGGGCGGCGAGGGTGCGCCACATCGCGGCCTGGGCGCGCCGCAGGTCCGCGTCCTCGTACAGGTGGGTGAAGGCGCGCTGCACGGCGGGCTCGAAGTACTCGGCGAACCAGTCGTCGGGGTGGGCGGTGAACGGCAGGCCGTCGGTACGGGTCGCCCACTCGGGTATGCCGCGGTGGCCGAACGCGGGCCCGAAGACGTCCTGGTGGGCGTCGAGGACGACCTTCACGTCGTGGCGCTGCGCCCAGTCCAGGACGCGCCCGATCTTCCGGAGGTACCCGCGGCTGTACTGTCCCGGTCTCGGCTCCAGGTCGTCCCAGAAGACCAGCAGCCGGGCGAAGTCGAAGCCGCGGGCCCGCAGGTCGCGCAGGTGGCGTTCGGTGATGCCGGTCAGGGCCGCGTCGCCCCGGTGCGTCTTGTCCTCGATGTTCCAGCCGTGCAGGGTGAGCACCCGCCCGTGCCGGTCGGTGAGCCGGGGGACGTCCTGCCCGGTCTCCTCGGCGTGGGCGGTGGCGGGGGCCAGCAGCGCGGCGACGACCGCGCCCGCCGTGAGCATCGCTCGCAGCACAGGAAACCTCCCGGAAGCCGGTCTGCCGTTCCTTGACCTCGCGTGCACTTCAAGCTGAACACTCCTGTGCTACCAGCCATGCACGGGGAGGACCAGCATGAAGTACCGCACCATCGGCACGGATCCGGCCACCCGCCGGGAGGTGAGCGTGCTCGCGCTCGCGGCTCACTGACCGTGCGGCTCCCGCACCACCGCCACGTCACCCGGCGCCACGGTGACCGAACCGGGGGTGTCCTTGCCGGTGAGCAGCTCCCTGGCGTCCTGGGCGACCGGCACCGACGCCCCCCGGCCGGTGTGGTCGATGACGAAGAGGTAGTCCGCCTCCGGACCCCGCCGTCGGACCACCTCCACCCCGGGCGGCGCGGAGCGCACCGGCTCCGCCCCCGCCTCGGTGCGGACGCGCTCCAGCAGGGCGGCCAGCGTGTCCGGGTCGGGCAGCGTCGCCAGGTACCAGGCCGCACCGGCGCCGTGGCCGTGCCGGGTCACCGCCGGGACACCCTCCAGCGGGCCGTCGGCGAACGAGGCGACCGCCTCGGCGCCCTCCAGCCGCAGCCGCTCCGACCACAGCGTGCCCGAGGCGCCCTCCGGCACCGCGCCGCTCAGGCCGACCGGCGCGTCCGGCAGCAGCGGGAACGGTTCGTCGGAGCGCACCCCCAGCACGTCCCGGAACGCGCCCGGGTAACCGCCCAGGCGCACATGGCAGTTCTCGTCCACGGCCCCGCTATGGAAGCCCACGGCGAGGATGCCGCCCCGCTCGGCGAACGCGGCCAGGTTCGCCGCGCCGGCGTCGTCGACCAGGTAGAGGCTCGGCGCGAGCACCAGGCGGTACGCGGACAGGTCCGCGTCCGGCCGTACGAAGTCCACCGCGACGCCCGCGCGCCACAGCGGCTCGTACCAGGCCCGGACCAGGTCCAGGTGGCGCAGCTCGCCGCTCGGCTGGGCGGGCAGTTCCAGGGCCCACGAGGCGTCCCAGTCCCAGACGATCGCCACCTCGGCGGGGGTGGTGCTGCCGCGCACCTCCGCCAGCGCCTTCAGGTCGGCCCCGAGCCGCACCACGTCCTGCCAGATCCGGCTGTCCGTCCCGGCGTGCGGCACCATCGCCGAGTGCCACTGCTCGGCGCCCGCCTTCGACTGGCGCCACTGGAAGAACGCGATGCCGTCCGCGCCGCGCGCCACGTGCGCCAGCGCGTTGCGGCGCAACTGCCCCGGGTCCTTGGCCCGGTTGACCGGCTGCCAGTTGACCGCGCCGGTGGAGTGCTCCATCAGCAGCCACGGACCGCCCGCGAGCGAGCGCACCAGGTCGCCGCTGAGCGCGATGTCGATCTGCGACGCGGGGTCCGTGGACCGGAGGTAGTGGTCGTTGGAGACGATGTCCAGCTCGGGGGCCCAGCGCCAGTAGTCCAGCGCCTCGAAGCTGAAGTTCACCATGAAGTTGGTGGTGGCGGGGACGGACGGGGCCGCCGTACGCAGCAGGTCCCGCTCCGCCCGGTACAGGGAGAGCAGTTCGTCGGAGCAGAAGCGGCGCCAGTCCAGCTGGTGCGTCGGGTTGGGTACGGCACCGGTGGCGCGCGGCGGCAGGATCTCCTCCCAGTCGTAGTACCACTGGGACCAGAAGGCGGTGCCCCAGGCGGTGTTGAGGGACGCCAGGTCGTCGCCGTACCGGTCGCGCAGCCAGCGCCGGAAGGCCGCCGCGCTGGTGTCGCAGTAGCAGGCCGCGTTGTGGCAGCCGTACTCGTTGTGCACGTGCCACATGCGGACCGCCGGATGGTCCGCGTACCGTCCGGCGAGCGCGCCCGCGATGCGCAGCGCGGCCTCCCGGTAGGCCGGCGAGGACGGGCAGAACGTCTGGCGGCTGCCGTAGGAGAGCCCGCGGCCGTCCCCGTCCACCGGCAGCGCCTCCGGGTGGGCCCGGAAGAACCAGGCCGGCGGCGCCGCCGTGGGCGTGGCCAGGTCGGCGGCGATACCGCTCGCGTCCAGCAGGTCCAGGATCTTGTCCAGGCGCGAGAAGTCGTACACGCCCTCGGCCGGCTCCAGCAGCGCCCAGGAGAAGATGCCGACGCTGACCAGGTTCACCCCGGCCTCGCGCATCAGGCGCACGTCCTCGGCCCACACCTCCTCGGGCCACTGCTCGGGGTTGTAGTCGCCGCCGTACGCGATACCGGGGACGGACAGGGTGCGCTTCACGTGGTTCTCTTTCCGGTGCGGGCGCCTCAGCCCTTGTTGGAGCCCAGGGTCAGGCCGCTGACGAACTGGCGCTGGAGCACGAAGTACACGACCAGGGTGGGGATCGCGGTCAGCAGGGAGCCGGCGGCGATCAGGTTGGGGTCGGTGAAGTACTGCCCGGAGAGGTTGTTCAGCGCCGAGGTGATCGGCATGTTCTCACCGGTGGAGATCAGCACCAGCGCCCAGAAGAAGTCGTTGTAGATCCAGATGGACAGCAGGGTCGCCAGGGCGGCCATCGCCGGCTTGCACAGCGGCAGCGTGATCTGCCAGTACAGCCGCCACACCGAGGCGCCGTCGACCAGCGCGGCCTCGGTCAGCTCGTGCGGCAGCGAGCGCATGTAGTTGCTGAGCACGAACGCGCAGAACCCGGACTGGAATGCCACATGGATCAGGACCAGGCCGAGCGCGGAGTCGTACAGCTTGCCGCTCGCGGTGATGCCCGGCAGGTCCGTGAGCAGGTACAGCCGGTACAGCGGGGTGATGATGACCTGCTGCGGCAGCAGGTTGCCGGCCGTGAACACCAGCAGCAGCGCGAGGTTGACCCGGAAGTCGAACCGGCTGACGTAGAACGCGACGCAGGAGGACAGGAACAGCGTCAGCAGCACCGCCGGCACCGCGATGAGCAGTGTGTTGCCGAAGTAGTGCATCATGTCCGACTGCTGGTACGCGTTGGTGAAGTTGTCCAGGCTCAGCTTGTCCGGCCAGGAGACGTAGCCCTTGGCGCTGGTCTCGCTGTAGGGGCGCAGCGCCGAGAAGACCGCCCACAGCAGCGGGGCGAGCCAGGCCAGCGCGGTGCCCGCGAGGAAGACGTGCAGCAGGACGCGGGCGGGGCGGATCGGGGCGCGCCGCTTCAGCGGGAGAGTGGTGCCGCTCATGCGCGCCGCTCCTTCCGGAAGGTGGCGATCAGATAGGGGATGATGACGGCGAGGGAGATCACCAGCAGGACGACGGCGATGGCGGAGCCGTAACCGATGCGGCTGGACTCGCCGATGATGTTGTTGGTGACCAGGATCGACAGCAACTCGGTGCCCTGGGCACCCTTGTTGAAGACGAAGACCAGGTCGAAGGCGCGCAGTGCCTCGATGATGGTGACGACCAGGACGACCGTGTTGGTCGGGCGCAGGGTCGGGAAGATGACGTTCTTGAACGTCTGCCACTCGCCCGCGCCGTCCAGTGCGGAGGCCTCCCTGAGCGACGGGTCGACGCTCTTCAGACCGGCCAGGTACAGGATCATCATGTAGCCGGTGTGCCGCCAGGACGCGGCGATCAGGACGGCCCACAGGTTGAGGTGCGGGTCGCCGATCCAGTCGATGTAGTGGCCGGGCTTGTTGGCGCCGATGATGCTGTTGATCAGGCCCGTGTCCGGGTTGTAGATCAGCTGCCAGACGAACCCGATGCAGGCCATCGAGATGACGACCGGCAGGAAGAACGCGGTCTGGTAGATCCGGGTGAAGCGGATCTTCTTGTCCAGCTGCACGGCGAGGAACAGGCCGAACGGCGTCGGGATCAGGATCAGTACGACGAACCAGATCACGTTGTGCTGGACGGCCGGCCAGAACTGCGGGTTGTCGGTGAACAGTTGCTTGAAGTTGTCCAGGCCGACCCACTTGATCGAGTCGAACCCGATGCCGTCCCAGGTGGTGAAGGCGAGGAGGATCGAGGCGAGGGCGGTGACCCAGACGAGGATCACGTGCAGGACGGTCGGCACGCCCGCCATCAGGGCGAGCGTGAACCGGTCACGGCGGGTCAGCAGGCGCCGGTGGCCCCGCACGACCCGCTTCTTCTCGGGCGCGGTCCCCGGAGCCGGCACCGCGGCCGGCTCCGGGGTCTTCGTCGTCGTGTCGGTGGTCATCGGGCCGCTCACGAGGAAGCGAAGATCGTCTTCTTCTGGCGCTCGATGGACGACAGCAGGCCGTCCACGCCCTTCGGGTTCTGCAGGAACTTCTGCAGGCCCGGCTGCATCACCGTGGAGGTGAAGTCGGGCCGGGAGTCGCGGTCCATGAACTGGGTGAGGCTCTTGGCGCCGGAGATCATCTCGAAGGCCTTCTTCTGCAGCGCCGAGTACGACGAGGTGGAGGCCTTGTCGGAGGCGGCCACCACGCTCGGGTCGCTCTTCAGGTAGATCTCCTCGGCCTGCGGGGTGCCGAGGAACTCCAGCAGCTTCACCACACCGGCGTGGTTCTTCGGCGACTTGGAGACCATGAAGCCGTCGGTGGGCGCCTCGACGGTGTCCTGGCCGTACGCGGAGTTGATCTCCGGGAAGGGGAAGAAGTCGAGGTCGTCCAGGTCGGCCTTGTCGGTGAACTGCTGGGCCACGAAGGAGCCCAGGAGGTACATGCCGGCCTTCTTCGCCACCAGCGTCTGCGCGGCGTCCTGCCAGGTGCGGCCCATGAAGCCGTCCTGGTGGTAGGGGAGCAGCTCGGCCCAGTGGTCGAAGACGGCCTTGACCTTCGCGTCGGTCCAGGAGGCCTTGCCGGCCATCAGCTGGACGTGGAAGTCGTAGCCGTTGAGGCGGAAGTTGATCTGGTCGAAGGTGCCCATCGCCGGCCAGGCGTCCTTGTCGCCGAAGGCGATCGGGACCAGGCCGTCCTTCTTCATCTGCTTGCACAGGGCGACCAGCTGGTCCCAGGTGGCGGGGACTTCGTAGCCGTGCTGCCGGAAGACGCTCTTGCGGTAGAAGACCGCCCACGGGTACGTGGTCAGCGGCACGAAGTAGTACTTGCCGTCCGCGCCCTTGCTGAGCTTCTTCATCGCCTCGGGGAAGTTGCCCCCGATCTTCTCCCAGACGTCGTCGATCGGGCTGGCCAGGCCCTTGGCCGCGAAGAACTGCATGCGGTAGCCGGCGAACCAGTTGAACACGTCGTCCGGGGTGCCCTGCAGATACGAGTTGATCTGCTCCTGGAAGGTGTTGTGGTCCTTGGTGTTCACGTCGACCTTGAGGCCGGACTGCTTGGTGAAGGCCGTGTAGATGTCACCGTAGGCCTTCTTCGGCACGGCGTCGGACTGGTTGGAGCCGACGGTGACGGTCTTCGGGTCCGATCCGGAACCGCTGCCTCCGCAGGCGGACAGCAGGGGTATGCCGGCTCCGGCGAGCAGGGCGGCACCACCCGCTCCGCGGAGCAGGGACCGGCGGCTGGGACCGGGCAGGGACAGACCGGAGGGGGAGAGGCGCATGGCGGCTCCTGAGGAATGCAGGGTTCGGCCAAGGGGATGAGTTGATCACCGAAAGGTCTTCGAAACCGCTCAGAAACCAACTCGACCGAACATCGTGGGCGTAATAACAGCCCCACGTCCGCTCATGCGTCAATAGCTCCGGGTCGCAACGGGGGGTCTCTTGCCCGAAACGTAATCGTCACCGTCACCTGCGCCATTGACGGCGGACAGGCCGAGCAGCCCCCGCGGCCGGGGGCGGCCGAGGGGGCTGTGGGAAAGAGGTGGTTCCGGCCCGGGCGGGACGGGGGGTTCCGCTTCAGGTTCTGACCAGCAGCTGGAAGGCGAAGGAGTACCGGGACGCCCGGTAGACGTGGCTGCCGTGCTCCACCGGCCGGCCGGCGTCGTCGTAGGCGGTGCGCTCCATGGTGAGCAGGGCCGCGCCCTCCCGCTCGTCCAGCAGGGCGGCCTCCACGGGTCCGGCGGCCCGGGCGCCGATGGACTGCCGGGCGCTGTGCAGCGTGATCCCGGCGGAGCGCAGCATCCGGTACAGGCCCGTCGACTCCAGCCGCTCGGTACCGAGGTCGAGCAGGGACACGGGCAGGTGGTTGCGCAGGAACGCCACCGGCTGCCCGTGGGTGCAGCGCAGCCGCTCCAGGAGGGTGATCTCGGCGCCCTCCGCCAGGCCCAGGGCGGCGGCCACGTCGGCGGGCGCCGGGATCCGCTCGTTACGCAGCACCCGGGTGGCCGGGCCCTGTCCGGCCGCCGCCAGGTCGTCGTAGAGGCTGCTGAGTTCCAGCGGGCGCTTGACCCGGCTGTGCACGACCTGCGTCCCCACCCCGCGGCGGCGGACCAGCAGCCCCTTGTCGACCAGGGACTGGATCGCCTGGCGGACCGTCGGCCGGGACAGCCCGAGCCGCGCGGACAGGTCGATCTCGTTGCCCAGGAGGTTCCCGGGGACCAGTGCGCCGTGCTCGATGGCCTCCTCGAGCTGCCGGGCGAGCTGGTAGTACAGGGGTACCGGGCTCGCGCGGTCCAGTGCGAAGGTCAGTCGGTCGAGCGCGCGATCACCCGGTGCCGTTCGCTGCGGGGTGCGGTGTACTGGGCTCATGCCCCTCAGGTGTAGGCCCGCGCCGGGGAGGGTGTCAACGGTTTGTACTTACATTCGGACCTGCTTGTGAAATGATGTCTTAACAAAGTATTGACAGCGGGCTCGACAGAGGCTTGTATCCCGTCCCAACGCAATCGCGTCCCTTGCCCCGTCGCACGCACAGTGAGGTGCAGGAAAGATGGACCGCTCTTCTCGTCCCCGCTCCCGCAGACTGGCTCCCCTCGTGGCCCTGACCGCTGCGGCAGCCCTCACCCTCGCCGGCTGTTCCAGCAGTTCCGGCGGCAAGAAGGCCGAGGAGTCAGCGGCGAACGCCTCCGCGGGCAAGGCCGACACCCCCCGCATGACCGTCGCGCTGGTCACCCACCAGGCGCCCGGCGACACCTTCTGGGACACCGTCCGCAAGGGCGCCGAGGCCGCGGCGGCCAAGGACAACATCAAGCTGATCTACTCCGCCGACCCCAACGCGGGCAACCAGGCCAACTACGTGCAGAACGCGATCGACCAGAAGGTCGACGGCATCGCGGTCACCCTGGCCAAGCCCGACGCGATGAAGGGCGTGATCGGCAAGGCGAGGCAGGCCGGCATACCGGTGGTCGGCCTCAACTCCGGACTGAGCGACTGGAAGAAGCTCGGCCTGCTGGAGTTCTTCGGGCAGGACGAGAGCGTGGCGGGCGAGGCGTTCGGCAAGAAGCTGAACACCACCGGCGCCAAGAAGATCGTCTGCGTCATCCAGGAACAGGGCAACGTGGGCCTCACCCAGCGCTGCGACGGCGTGAAGAAGACGTTCCAGGGCACCACAGAGACCCTGTACGTGAACGGCACCGACATGCCGTCCGTGAAATCGACCATCACGGCCAAGCTGAAGCAGGACAAGTCCGTCGACACCGTCGTCACCCTCGGAGCCCCCTTCGCACTGACCGCGGTGCAGTCCCTGGGCGACGCCGGCAGCAAGGCGAAGGTGGCCACCTTCGACCTCAACAAGGAACTGGTCAAGGCGGTGCAGAACGGCACCATCGAGTTCGCCGTCGACCAGCAGCCCTACCTCCAGGGCTACCTGGCGGTCGACTCGCTGTGGCTCTACAAGAACAACGGCAACTACAGCGGCGGCGGTGAGCAGCCGGTGCTCACCGGCCCGGCCTTCGTCGACAAGTCCAACGTCGACAGGGTCGCCGCGTTCGCCGCGAAGGGCACCCGGTGATGAGCATGACCCAGCAGGCTGAGCCGGCGGTCGGCAGGCCGCCGGCGTCCGGCCCGAAGCAGACCGACGGCCGCACCGCCCGGCGCCCGCTGGCCCTCAGGCTGCTGGCCCGGCCCGAGGTGGGCGTCTTCCTCGGTGCCGTCGCCGTCCTGGTCTTCTTCCTGATCACGGCGCCGCCGGTGCGCGACGGCAGCTCGATGGCGAACATCCTGTACCAGTCCTCGACCATCGGCATCATGGCCCTCCCGGTGGCCCTGCTGATGATCGGCGGCGAGTTCGACCTCTCCTCCGGCGTCGCCGTGATCTCCTCGGCGCTCACCGCCAGCATGCTCAGCTACCAGCTGACCGTGAACGTGTGGACCGGTGTCGTCGTCGCCCTGATCGTGTCCCTCGGGATCGGCGCCTTCAACGGCTGGATGGTGGTGAAGACCGGGCTGCCCAGCTTCCTGGTCACCCTCGGCACCTTCCTGATCCTGCAGGGCGCCAACCTCGCCGTGACCAAGCTGGTCACCGGTAACGTCGCCACCGACGACATCAGCGACATGGACGGCTTCGGCCAGGCCAAGAAGATCTTCGCCTCCACCTTCGACGTGGCCGGGGTCCAGGTGAAGATCACCGTCATCTGGTGGCTGGTCTTCGCGGCCCTCGCCACCTGGGTGCTGCTGCGCACCAAGTACGGCAACTGGATCTTCGCCGTCGGCGGCAACAAGGACAGCGCCCGCGCGGTCGGCGTCCCGGTGACGTTCACCAAGATCACCCTGTTCATGCTGGTCGGCTTCGGCGCCTGGTTCGTCGGCATGCACAACCTGTTCTCGTTCAACACCGTGCAGTCCGGCGAGGGCGTCGGCCAGGAGCTGATCTACATCGCCGCGGCCGTCATCGGCGGCTGTCTGCTCACCGGCGGCTACGGCTCCGCGATCGGCCCGGTCTTCGGCGCGTTCATGTTCGGCATGGTGCAGCAGGGCATCGTCTACGCCGGCTGGAACCCCGACTGGTTCAAGGCCTTCCTCGGCGTGATGCTGCTCGGCGCCGTCCTGATCAATCTGTGGGTCCAGCGCACGGCCACCCGGAGGTGAAGCGATGACCGACCACACGACCCACGGCACCGTTCTCCAGGACACGCCACCCTCCGCCGACGGCCTCCTCGTCGAACTGCGCGGCGCGGGCAAGTCCTACGGCAACATCCGCGCCCTGCACGGCGTCGACCTGTTGGTCCACGCCGGCCAGGTCACCTGCGTGCTCGGCGACAACGGGGCCGGCAAGTCCACCCTCATCAAAATCATCTCGGGGCTGCACCAGCACACCGAGGGCGAGTTCCTCGTGGACGGACAGCCGGTGCGGTTCAGCACCCCGCGCGAGGCCCTGGACCGGGGCATCGCCACCGTCTACCAGGACCTGGCCACCGTCCCGCTGATGCCGGTGTGGCGGAACTTCTTCCTCGGCTCCGAAATGACCAAGGGCCCCTGGCCGCTGCGCCGGCTCGACATATCCCGCATGAAGCAGACCGCGGACCAGGAACTGCGCAACATGGGCATCGTCCTGGACGATCTGGAACAGCCCATCGGCACCCTCTCCGGCGGCCAGCGCCAGTGCGTGGCCATCGCCCGCGCCGTCTACTTCGGCGCCCGCGTCCTCATCCTGGACGAGCCGACGGCCGCCCTCGGCGTCAAGCAGTCCGGCGTGGTGCTGAAGTACATCGCCGCCGCCCGCGACCGCGGCCTCGGCGTCATCTTCATCACCCACAACCCCCACCACGCCTTCATGGTCGGCGACCACTTCAGCGTTCTGCGGCTCGGCACCCTCGAACTGAGCGCCGAACGCAGCGCGATCGGCCTCGAAGAGCTGACCCACCACATGGCCGGCGGTACCGAACTGGCCGCGCTCAAGCACGAGCTGGCCCAGGTGCGCGGCGTCGACGTGGCGGAGCTGCCCGAGGAGGGCGACCTCAGCGCACCCGTGGCCACCTCCCCGGAAGGAACCACCTGATCATGGCGCACCCCACTCCGCTCGACCGCATCCGGGTCGGCTCGGCCCCGGACTCCTGGGGCGTCTGGTTCCCCGACGACCCGCAGCAGGTGCCCTGGGAACGCTTCCTCGACGAGGTCGCCGAGGCCGGCTACGACTGGATCGAACTGGGCCCCTACGGCTACCTGCCCACCGACCCCGCGCGGCTCACCGACGAGGTGGCCAAGCGGAACCTGAAGGTCTCGGCGGGCACGGTCTTCACCGGCATGCACCGCGGCCCCGCCGTCTGGGAGGAGACCTGGGCGCACGTCAGCCAGGTCGCCGCGCTCACCCAGGCGATGGGCGCCCGGCACCTGGTGGTCATCCCCTCCTTCTGGCGGGACGACAAGACCGCCGAGATCCTGGAGCCGCCCGAGCTGACCGCCGGGCAGTGGGCGCACCTGACGAAGGGCATGGAGCGGCTCGGCCACGAGGTCAAGGAGGCCTACGGCCTGGACATCGTGGTGCACCCGCACGCCGACACCCACATCGACACCGAGGAGCACGTCGAGCGCTTCCTGGACTCGACCGACTCCGAGCTGGTCAACCTGTGCCTGGACACCGGGCACTACGCCTACTGCGGCGGGGACAGCGTCAAGCTGATCGAGACCTACGGCGAGCGCATCGGGTACCTGCACCTCAAGCAGGTCGACCCGGACGTCCTCGCCGAGGTCGTCGCGGGCGGGGTGCCGTTCGGGCCGGCGGTGCAGCGCGGGGTGATGTGCGAACCGCCGTCCGGGGTCCCGGAGCTGGGGCCGGTGCTGGAGGCGGCGCAGAAGCTGGGCGTGGAACTGTTCGCGATCGTCGAGCAGGACATGTACCCGTGCGCGCCGGACAAGCCACTGCCGATCGCGGTGCGCACCCGCCGCTTCCTGCGGTCCTGCGGGGCCTGAGGGGCCGGCTCGTCCTGCCGGACCGGGCCGCGGTGCTCATGACCGCGGCCCGGTTCCTGCGCTGTCCCGAGGGATTCGGTCACGGGGTGGCCGGGAACCAACGGGGGCACGCGGTCGTTTCGACTGACAACGGGGAACGCCCGCGCGGACGGGAGGACGAGATGACACACGGTACGGAAGCCCGCACCACGCCCCGGGAACCGGCCGACGCCGCGGCCCTGCGACGCGACCGCTTCGGCTCGCTGCCCGAGCGGATACGTCCCGAGGACACGGTGGAGACAAGGCCGGCGACCGTGCCGGACCCGGCGCGGGACACCTTCAACCCCGACGAGTGGCTGATCCGGTACTGCGGCTGACGCGGAACGGACGAGGCGGTGCCGGGCAGACACCCGGCACCGCCTCGGGGGCTCAGCCCTGCCGCACCTCCGCAAGCGTCACCGGCCGGTGCTCGTGCAGGGACAGCGTGCAGGCCTCGGCGATCCAGCCGGCCTCCAGGGCGTCCTCGACGGTGCACGGGGACGGCCGGGTGCCGGCCACGACCTCGGTGAACGCGGTCAGTTCGGCGCGGTAGGCGTCGGTGAAGCGGTCCATGAAGAAGTCGTGCGGGGCGCCGGACGGGAAGGTCACGCCGGGCTCGACCGAGCGCAGCGGCAGCTTGTCGTCCAGGCCGACGGCGATGGAGTCGGCGAACCCGTGGAGTTCCATGCGTACGTCGTAACCACGCTTGTTGTGCCGGGAGTTGGACACCACCGCGATGGTGCCGTCGTCCAGGGTCAGGATCGCGCCGGTGGTGTCGGCGTCGCCGGCCGCCGCGATGTAGTCGGCGCCCCGGTTGCCGCCCACCGCGTACACCTCGGTGACCTCACGGCCCGTCACCCAGCGGATGATGTCGAAGTCGTGCACGGAACAGTCGCGGAAGATGCCGCCGGACGCGGCGATGTAGGCCGCCGGCGGCGGCGCCGGGTCCAGGGTCGTGGAGCGGACCGTGTGCAGCGGGCCCAGCTCGCCGGACCGTACGGCGGCCCGCGCGGCGACGAAACCCGCGTCGAAGCGCCGGTTGTAGCCGATCTGGATCGGCACGTCACTGCCCTGCACGGCCTTGAGGACCTCCACGCCCTCGCCCATCGTCCGGGCGACGGGCTTCTCGCAGAAGACCGGGACGCCGGCCTCGACGCCGGCCAGGATCAGCGCGGGATGGGCGTCGGTGGCCGCCGCGACGACGAGGCCGTCCACGCCGGCCGCCAGCAGGGCCTCGGGCGAGTCCGCGACCTCGGCACCGAACCGCTCGGCGGCGGCCTTGGCCGCGTCCGCGAACGGGTCGGCGACGACGAGCGACTCGACGGCGTCGAGGCCGGAGAGGGTCTCGGCGTGGAAGGCGCCGATGCGGCCGAGGCCGAGGATTCCGATACGCATGGTGCTCCTAGAGTGCGGAAGGGCTGCGGGGAAGGTCAGTCGAGTCCGCCCAGAACGTTCTGGTCCCAGTCGATCACCGACCCGGTGACCACCCCGGACCGCTCGGACAGCAGGAGGACCACGAAGTCGGCGATTTCGTCCGGCCGGCCGAGCCTGCCCATCGGCAGCCGGGCCGCGGCCTGCTCCCGCCAGTCGTCCCGGGCACCGTGGAAGGCGCGCTGGGTGGCGTCCTCGCCCTCCGTCGCGGTCCAGCCGATGTTCAGGCCGTTGATCCGGATCCGGTCCCAGCGGTGGGCGTGCGCCGCGTTCCGGGTCAGGCCCACCAGACCCGCCTTGGCGGCGACGTACGGCGCGAGGAACGGCTGTCCGCCGTGCGCCGACGAGGTGATGATGTTGACGATCGTGCCGGGCGCCTTGCGGGCCGTCATGTCGGTGACCGCCGCCTGCATCGCGAAGAACGGCCCCTTGAGGTTGACCGCGATGTGCGCGTCGAACAGCTCCGGTGTGGTGTCCAGCAGCGTGCCCCGTGAGGTCAGCCCGGCCGAGTTCACCAGGCAGTCGATCCGGCCGTAGGCGTCGACCACCGCGGCGACCGCCGTCCTGGCCTGCTCGGCGTCCGCCAGGTCGGCCTGCACGTACAGCGCCTTGCCCCCGGCGGCCGCCAGCTCCGTCACCAGCGCCTCGCCCGGCTCCGGGCGCCGCCCGCTCACCGCGACGGAAGCGCCCTCGCGGACGGCGGCCCGCGCGATCGCGGCCCCCACGCCCTGGCTGCCGCCGTTGACGAGAACGACCTTGTCGTCGAGAAGTCCCATGACCCGCCTCAGCTCTCCCGGCGTTCCGCCGCCGTCCGCAGTTCCTCGCGCAGCCGCCCGGGCCGCCACCTCTCGCGCACCGCCCGCCGCACCAGGTCCGCCTGCGACGGCGGGGCCAGCCCGTCGACCGGCGGATCGCTGTCCAGGCTGGTGGGGAAGGGGTAGCCCTCGGCGCTCGCCGCGATCACGTTCTCCAGCCACTCCCCGGACACGCCCTCGGCGGCCCGCCGCAGCAGTACCGGGAAGACGGCGTTCGCCACCGCCTCGCGGTCCACGGTCTCCATCGCGCGGCCGAACGCGGACGAGATCTGCAGCAGGTTGGCCGTACGCCGGACGTCCGCGGTCCGGTTGGTGCCTGCGGCGTGGAAGAGTGCCGGGTTGAAGAAGGCGGCGTCGCCCTTGGCGAGCGGGAGTTGCACGTGGTGGGCCGTGAAGTACTCCTGGAACTCCGGGCGCCGCCAGGCCAGATAGCCCGGCTCGTAGCGCTGGGAGTACGGCAGGTAGAGCGTCGGGCCGGACTCCACCGGCATGGCGCAGTGGGCGACCGCCCCCTGGAGGGTGAGCACGGGGGAGAGGCGGTGCACGTGCGCGGGGTAGGCGGCGGCCACCGCGTCGCTCAGGAAGCCCAGGTGGTAGTCCCGGTGCGCAACCTGCCCGGCGCCGCCCGGGTTGACCACGTTCACCTGCGAGGTGACCTGGTAGCCCGGGCCCAGCCAGGCCGTGGCGAGCACGGCCAGGACGTCGCTCGCGTAGTAGTCGGCGAACGCCTCCGGGTCGTACAGGGCCGTCTTCTCCAGCGCGTTCCACACCCGGTCGTTGGCGCCCGGCGCGGCGAAGTGGTCACCCGCGGTCGCGCCGGCGGCCCGCTGCCCGGCGATCAGCGCCTCGAACACCGCCGTGACCCGGTCGACGACCGCCGGCTCCGGGAAGGCGCCCCGGACCACGACGATTCCGGGGCCGTCGGCGAGCGCCCGCACCAGCTCCGCGCGCAGCGCGTGCCGGTCGCCGGCCGTCCGCAGCCGGTCACCGTCGTACACGAGGACGTTGTCCACGACCGACGCGGCATGCGGGTAGCCGGCCGGCTCCGTGGTCCGCTCCACCAGGGCGCGGAACGCGCCGAGGTCGCAGTCCTGCTCGGAGAGCCAGGCGCGGCCTGGCACGGCGGCGACGGACATCGGTGTCCCTCTTTCGGTCACGGGAACGGCTTCCGGTCCCGGGAACGGGTTCCGGCCCGGAGGCGGCGCGGCCCTGTCATTCTTGTCAGTACAAACCCCTCGAACAACCAGCAGGCAGCCATCAAAAACCCCTCAAGGAGCCGGTCCATGGGCCACCCCTTCCCGATCCGGGAGATCGCACGTCAGGCCGGTCTGAGCGAGGCCACCGTGGACCGCGTGCTGAACGGCAGGGGAGGGGTGCGGGAGAGCACCGCGCGTGAGGTGCACCGGGCCATCGCCGACCTCGACCGGCAGCGCACCCAGGTCCGGCTGGTCGGCCGTACCTTCATGGTCGACATCGTGGCGCAGGCGCCCGAGCGGTTCACCACCGCCGTACGCGCCGCCCTGGAGGCCGAACTGCCCGCGCTGCACCCGGCCGTCGTCCGCTCCCGCTTCCACTTCCGCGAGACCGGACCGGTCCGGGAACTGGTCGGCACGCTGGACCGGATCGCCCGGCGCGGCTCGCAGGGCGTCATCCTCAAGGCGCCGGACGTCCCCGAGGTCACCGCGGCGGTCGGCCGGCTCACCGCCGCCGGGATCCCGGTCGTCACCCTCGTCACCGACCTGCCCGCCAGCGGCCGCGTCGGCTACGTCGGCATCGACAACCGCGCGGCCGGCGCGACCGCCGCCTACCTGATGGGCCAGTGGCTCGGCGACCGGCCCGGCAACGTCCTCACCAGCCTCAGCAGCGGCTTCTTCCGCAACGAGGAGGAGCGCGAGATGGGGTTCCGCAGCGTGATGCGGGCCCGGCAGCCGCAGCGCGCGCTGGTGGAGATCGCCGAGGGGCAGGGCCTGGACGCCACCCAGTACGACCTGGTCCGCGCCGCCCTGGAACGCGACCCGCAGATCCGGGCGGTGTACTCCATCGGCGGCGGCAACAACGCCACCCTGCGGGCCTTCGCCGACCTCGGCCGCGACTGCGCGGTGTTCATCGCGCACGACCTGGACCACGACAACACCCGCCTGCTGCGCGAGCACCGGCTGTCCGCGGTGCTCCACCACGACCTGCGGCACGATCTGCGCGAGGTCTGTCACGAGGTGATGCGCTTCCACGGCGCGCTGCCGCCCGCGGGGCCGGTGCTGCCCTCGGCGATCCACGTGGTCACCCCGTACAACATGCCTCCAGGCTGACCCACCGGCCGCTCTGCGCCGACTCCGCCATGGCGTCCAGCAGCGTCGCGCTGTGCACCGCGTCCGCGAGGGTGGCGCCGTACGGGGTGCCCTCGGCGACGGAGCGGACGAAGCGGTAGGCCTCGATCACCTTCAGGTCGTCGTAGCCCATCGCGTTGGCCGCGCCCGGCTGGAACGCGGCGAACTCGCCGGCGCCCGGGCCGACGTACACCGTGCTCACCGGCTGGTCCTGGTACGTCGTACCGCGGCTCACCTTCAGCTCGTTCATCCGGCGGAAGTCCCAGAACACCGCGCCCCGGGTGCCGTGCACCTCGAAGCCGTAGCTGTTCTGCTCGCCGACCGAGACCCGGCAGGCCTCCAGGACCCCGCGGGCGCCGGAGGCGAAGCGCAGCAGGCAGCTGACGTAGTCCTCGTTCTCGACCGGGCCCGGCTCGCCGCCGGCGGCCCGGGCGTGCCCGGCCGTCGCGCCGCTCGGACGGGCCCGCTCCGGCACGAACACCGCCGTGTCGGCGGTGAGCGAGGCGATGTCGCCGAGCAGGAAGCGGGCCAGGTCGGCGCCGTGCGAGGCCAGGTCGCCGAGCACCCCGCTGCCACCGCGCTCACGTTCGTACCGCCAGGTCAGGGCGCCGTCCGGATGGGCCGCGTAGTCGCTGAAGAGGCGGATGCGGACATGCGTGACCGCGCCGAGCTCGCCGGAGGCGATCAGTTCGCGGGCGGCCTCCACGGCGGGCGCGTTGCGGTAGTTGAAGCCGACCGTGCCCTGGACACCGGCCTTGGCGACGGCGTCGGCGACCGCGCGGGCGTCCCCGGCGGTCAGGCCCACCGGCTTCTCGATCCACAGGTGTTTGCCGGCCCCGGCCATCGCCACACCGATCTCCCGGTGCAGGAAGTTCGGCGCCGTGACGCTCACCGCCTGCACGCGCGGGTCGGCGGCCACCTCCCGCCAGTCGCGGGTCGCCGTGGCGAACCCGAACCGCTCGGCGGCCTCCTCGGCCCGCCCCGGCACCGCCTCGGCGACCGTGATCAGCCGGGGCCGCAGCGGGAGCCGGGGATAGTGGTGTGGGAGACGGGCGTACGCCTGGGTGTGCACCCGGCCCATCCAGCCGAACCCGACGACGGCGACACCGAGCGCATCCGCCATGACAGCCTCCCTTTTTGGACCGTTCCACATGGGGTCCAGGTCACCTTTGTTCGGACATGGCCAGCGTGTCAACCCTTTGACAGCGCGGCACGCCGCATGGAACGGTCCATGCCATGAGACCGCCGACGATCCGCGACGTGGCCGAACGGGCCGGCGTGTCAAAGTCGCTGGTCTCGCTGGTGCTGCGCGGCTCCGGCCCGGTGCGCCCGGAGAAGCGGGACGCGGTCCTGCGGGCCGTGCGCGAACTGGGCTACCGGCCGAACGCGGCGGCCCGCAGCCTGAGCGAACAGCGCACCCGCACCGTCGGCGTCCTCCTGGACGACCTGCGCAACCCCTGGTTCGTGGACCTGCTCGACGGGCTCAACGCGCCGCTGCACGCGGCCGGCCTGCGCATGCTCCTCGCCGACGCGCGCCTCAACCGGCGCATCGGCCACGACCTCGCCGAACCCTTCCTGGACCTGGGCGTCGACGGCCTGGTGGTGGTCGGCACGGTCCCGGACGCGGGCGGCCTCGGGTCGCTCGCGCGGCGGATCCCGGTCGTCGTCGCGGGCGCGCGCGAGGCGCAACCGCCGGGCGTGGACGTCGTCGCCGGCGACGACGAGCACGGCGCCCGGCTCGCCACCGAGCACCTGCTCGGGCTCGGCCACCGCCGGATCGCGCACCTCGCGGGCCACGGCGCCGTCGGCGCGCTGCGCCGGCAGGGCTTCGAGGCGGCGATGCGGGCGCACGGCGCCGAACCGCTGGTCGAACCCGGCGACCTGACCGAGGAGGGCGGCTACCGCGGGACCGTACGCCTGCTCAGCCGCCCCGAACCGCCCACGGCGCTCTTCGCCGTCAACGACATGGCCGCGGTCGGTGCGCTGTCGGCGGCCGGGGAGCTGGGCCTGCGGGTGCCCCACGACCTGTCGGTGGCCGGCTACGACAACACCAGCGTCTCCCGGCTGCGGCACCTCTGGCTGACCACGGTCGACACCTCCCCGCACGAGGTGGGCCGGCGCGCCGCCCGCTGTCTGCTGGACCGCTTCGAACGGCCGGAGCGCGAGGGCCGGGTCCAGCTGGCCGTGCCGACACTGGAGATCCGGGGTACGACGGGCCCGCCCGCGGCCGGCCTCACAGGCTGATCGCGTACGCCTTGCGCAGGGTCTCGTGCACCGTCCAGGTCGTACGGTCGCCCGCGCGGAGCACCGCCATGTCGCCGGGGCCCACCGTCAGCGTCGGCCCGTCCGCCACCTCGATCGTCGCCGACCCGCTGATCACCACGAACAGCTCGTCCGCCTCCGTGTCGGTGACCACGCCCGGGGTGATCTGCCAGATCCCGCGGATGTGCCGGCCGTCCGCCGACTCCCAGACCACCTTCCCGGTGACCTCCGGGTGCCCGGAGACGATCTGCTCCGGGTCCAGGGGCTCGGGTTCGAGGGCGGCGTCGGGGATGTGGAGCGCGAAGCTGGGGGTCATGCGGCCGACCCTAGTCGGCGCGCGAGCCGCGCCGCCGTCGACAGGGTGTGCGGCATCGGGCCCGGTCGCAGGACACTTCGTCGCGCCGCGCGGTGGCGGGGGCGCCCGGCGCGCGTGATCGTGGGGACATGGCTGACTCCACGGCGGTCGGCACGGCACCGTCCCGGCACCAGGGCACGCGCGAGGTCGTCCTCTTCGGCGGGGTGTACGGCGCCGTCCTCGCCAGCTCGATGGTCGCGGCGCTCACCCAGTACGGGCACACCTCCGCCGAGGTCCGCGGCTACGACGCCGCGTGGGTGCTGGTCACCGCGTGCGCCTCCGCCCTCGCCCACGGCTACGCCCACTACATCGCCGAACGCGTCCCGCACCGCCGCTGGGACATCGCGCTCGCCCTGCGCAACGAGTGGCCGCTCGTCACGGCCGTCCTGCCCACGGTCTTCCTGCTGGCGGGCGCGCGCTGGGGGTGGTGGCCCGCGAAGGGGGTCGAGTACGCCGCGTTCGTCCTCAACATCGCGATCCTGTTCGTCCTGGGCCTCATCACCGCCCGCTGGTCGGCCCGCAGCTGGCCGATCGCCGTCCTGATGGGGCTGGGGGACGCGCTGCTGGGCCTGATCGTGGTGGTGGCGAACGCACTGATCAAGTAGCCGACGGGGCATTGCCGGCCGCGGCGGGGCGCGTGACCGCCCCGGCGAGGTCAGCGGGAGCATCAGCAACCTGTCCGCCGTGATCGCCGCGGGCGGCGGCGTCGGCATGGTCGCCGCCGGTCCGATCGTGTCCGCGCTCGACTACCGCTGGCTGTTCTGGATCCCGGTGGCGATCGTCGCCGCGACGGTCCTGATCACCCTGCGGTACGTCCCCGAGTCGCCCAAGAGGGCCGAGGTCAAGGTCAGCTGGGGCGGTGCCGTACTGCTCTCCGGCTGGCTGGTCGCCCCGTTGCTGCCGCTCAGCCAGGCCGGCCGGTGGGGCTGGGGCTCGGCGAAGGTGCTCGGCCTGTTCGCCGCCGCCGTCGTACTGTTCGCGGTGTGGTTGACGGCCGGGGCCCGCTCGCGCAGCCCGCTCATCGACCTGCGGGTGCTGCGCCGGCCCTCGGTGTGGACGACCAACGCGGCCGCCCTGCTGTTCGGCGCCGGCATGTACTCCATCTGGTCCTTCCTGCCGGGCTTCGTCCAGACCCCGTCCGCGGCCGGCTACGGCTTCGGCGCCAGCGTGACCGCCTCCGGCCTGCTCATGCTGCCGATGCTGGTCGCGATGTTCCTCTCCGGCGTCCTGTCGGGCCGTCTGGAACCCCGGGTCGGCGCGAAGGCGTTGCTCACCACCGGTGCCGCCCTCGGCGCGGTGGCCTGCGGCTTCCTCACCCTGTGGCATGACGCGCAGTGGCAGATCGCCGTCGTCGCCGGCCTGTTCGGCCTCGGCATCGGACTCGCCTTCGCCTCCATGGCCCGATCGGCGCCGCGCTCACCAGCGTCCTGGTCACCGGCCGGCTCCAGCTCTCGGGCCTGCCGTACGCCTCCGGCTACACCCTCGGCTGGGCCCTGCTCGCCCTCCTCTGCCTGGCCGCGGCCGGCGCCGCCCTCCTCGTCCCGGTACGCCGCCCCACCCGCCCGGCCCCGACCCGGGCACCCGCCCGCGTGCGGTAGGGTTGACCTGCGTGATCACGCGGAACACCCGCGTGAGACCGCAACGGGACGTGGCGCAGCTTGGTAGCGCACTTGACTGGGGGTCAAGGGGTCGCAGGTTCAAATCCTGTCGTCCCGACCATGTTCATGCAGGTCGGAGGCCGTTCTCTCATCCATGAGAGGACGGCCTTTCGTGCGTCCTGGACCATGGTGGTCGCAATGTGGTCGCACGTCCAGCCTGCGGCCGGGAGCCCGAGGCGCTGAAGGCTGGCGGCGCGGCAGCGGCGCCCACACGCCCTCACCGGTCCTGACGGTCCGGAGGCGACGGCCGGCGCCGTCGTGCGCCCCGGTGCGAGGGTCTTCGACTTCACCGGTCGGCCGATGCGTGGCTGGGTCGTCGTGGACGCCTCCGCCCTCGTGGAGGACGGGCCCCTGCCCGAGTGGATCGATGCGGGCCGGACCTTCGCCGCCGGCCGTCCGCGGCCGGTCTTGACATGGCCTAGGACGCGCGTCCTAGAGGTTCGTCGGACCCACCACCGTGTTCGCGTTCATGCAGGCCATGGGGCTGGTCAACGACCACGTGGCCGAGTGCGTCATCCGCGCGCGGGTGGAGGCGGCGCGGTCGGCCTTCTCGCGCCCCTGCTGAACGTCGTGGCCGGGAGGCTCGCGGGGCGGGGCAGTGCAGCCCGATCAGCGCGGGTCAGGCCCTTCCGTCTTCCGCACGGGTGCGGATCCGCCCGGATGCCTGGAGCCTGGACAGCCGCTGGTGTTCCCGGGAGGCCCAGCGTCGTACACGGTCGGGGTCGAGGGGGGTGCCGTGGCCGACGTGGAGTCTGGTGGGGTTCAGGTCGAGCATCTCGCGCAGGCTGGCGAGGTTGAGCAGTGGATCGTCGTGGAAGGGCGGGTTGGCCGGCCGGCCGCGGACGAGGCCGAAGAAGGAGTTGGCGATCAAGTCACCGGCGACGAGGTCGCCCTGGTCAGTGAGGACGGAGATCGATCCGGCGGTGTGCCCAGGGGTGGGCATGATGCGCGCTGCGATCCCGAAGTCCTCCAGGTCCCTCTCGCCGGTCACGAGGACGTCGGGTTCGAACGGTTCGACCTGCATGTGCAGGTCCTTGTTCCTGGCCATGAGGTGGCCCATCGGACCGGTGGGCAGGTACGGCTCCCGGACCCGGCCGGTGCGGAACGGACCGAGGTCGGCGACGTGTCCCGCTACCGGCGCCCCGGTGAGGCGGTGCAGTTCGGCGGCGGAGCCGAAGTGGTCGATGTGGCCGTGCGTGACGACGATCAGCGACACGTCGGCGGGGTCGACGCCGTGGGCGGCGACCTGGTCGTGGATCCGCCGGCCGCTGCCGGGTGTTCCCGCGTCGACGATGACGGGCCGGCGGCCCAGCAGCAGGTAGGCGTTGATGTTGTGCCGGCCCATGACGGGGATCGGGACGACCTTGGTTCGGGACACGGTTCTCTCCTGGGGCATGGCTGACTTCCGCCGCGCGGCGGTCCGCGGGCGGTGGGGGACGGGGGGGCTTACCGGAAGCGGCGCCGGTACGCGGCGGGGGTGGTCCCGAGGCGGCGGCGGAAGGACCGGTGCAGGCTCTCCACGGAGCCGAGTCCGCTGAGGGCGGCGATCTCGGGCAGGCCGTGGTCGCTGTCCTGGAGCAGCCGGCGGGCGGCCTCCAGCCGGACGGATTCGACGTAGGCGGCGGGGGTGGTGCCAGTGCGCCGCTGGAACAGCCGGGAGAAGTGGCGCACGCTCAGGTGCAGCCGCGCGGCCAGGACCTCGGCGGACAGGTCCTCGGCGAGGTGTTCGCCGATCCACACGCGCACGTCGTCGATCCGGTCGCCGGGGTCGGCCGGAGCCGTGAGCGGGACGCTGAACTGGCTCTGGCCGCCCGCGCGTTTGACGTACATCACCATCGTGCGGGCAGTGGCCAGGGCGAGTTCCGGTCCGTGGTCCTCGGTGACCATGGCCAGCGCCATGTCCATCCCCGAGGCGATGCCGGCGCAGGTCCACAGCCGGCCTTCCCGGATGAAGATCGGGTCCGGATCGACGGTGACCTCCGGGTGGTCGGCGGCCAGCCGCGCGGCCGTCCGCCAGTGGGTCGTGGCCGAAAGTCCCTCCAGCAGTCCGGCCGCCGCGAGCAGGTGCGCGCCCGAGCAGATGGAGGCCACCCGGTGGGTGGTGGGTGCCGCTTCCCGCAGCCAGTCGATGATCGCGCCGTCGAGCACCGGTTCCACGCCGTGGTCGTCCACCCGGACGGCACCGGACACCAGCAGGGTGTCCACGTCGCCCGGCACCTCGTCCAGCGTCAGGTCGGCCATCAGCCGGATCCCGCCGGCGGTGGCCACCGGCTCGCCGTCGGGGGTCGCGATGCGGACGGTGTACCCGGGGCGGCTGGTTCCGGCGACCCGGGTGGCGACCGAGAACACCTCGGCCGGACCTGTGACGTTGAGCGGTTCGACGCCGGCGAAGGCGGCGATGACGACCCTGTGCGGCTGGAGCATGACCCGATCATGTCGCCCCCGCACCGAGGGCCGCAATGACCATGTTCTGTCAGATCCGGACACCAGACGCGTGCAGATCAACAAGCTGGAAGAGCTTGCGGACTGGGAACCCTCCTGACCCTCTTCCTCCTGGCTCCCCGCCCGCTCGCGAGCAGGCGGAGAGCCACGCGTCACCAATGAGGATCTCCCGGCCGGCCGCAGTGGGGCCCTCCGACCTGAAGTCGGAACCGAGCATGACGGTCTCCGCCGGGTATGCGGTCGGCGCCCCGCTCGGGGGACGCCCTCTTGGTGCCGCCCCTCCCTCAGACGGTGAAGGGCCGCTGCCGGATGAACCGGGTGTTGGTGCGGCCGGTCACGAACAGGTTCGGGCTCTGCGTCGCCGGCATCCTCGTGAGGATCTCGCGGTGGAACGCCTTGTAGCCACCAGCGAACTTGCCGCCGTTCCACACCTGGAGCAGGGTCCCGGTGAACAAACCGTTCACCAGGCCGTCGGCCGAGAGCTGGTTGTCCTGGCACGCCGAGATGAGCAGCACGGTCGCACCGAGGTCACGGGTGTCCTTGGCGTTGATCTTTCGCTGGATGTCGTCGTAGAGCTGCTTGTCTCGTTCGTAGACCTCGGCCTGCTTGTCCAGGGGCATGATCCTCGCTGTCGTCTCGACCTTGTTGGGGTCGTCCGTCTGGAACTGCTCTTCGAGGGCTTCCGGGGTGAGGATCTCGCGGACCCTGACGCCGCTGCCGCTGTGGCAGCTGTCCAGCAGACACAGAATCCGAACGCCCTCGGCGAAGCCTTCGAACTCTTTGTAGATCTCGTCGTCGATGTACTCCCGGTCGTAGAGACAGATGGTCTCGTCGAGCCGATCCGGCTCGTCCTCCGGGCCGTTGAGGTCCGCTATCTGTCCGCCGTGACCGGAGTAGGTGAAGAACAGCAGGTCGCCGGCCGTAAGGGCCTGCGCCGCCTTGCGAAGCTCCGTGGTGACGTTGCCGACCGTGGCGTCAGCGGTGAGCAATGTCGTGCGGTCCTGGAATCCAGCATCCTTGGCCAGCTGGTCCATGTCACGGGCGTCGTTTTCGCAGGCGATGAGTTTGCCGTCCCAACCGTGGTACTTGTTGGGGTCAACGCCGTTGAGGCCGACGTGAAGAGAGATGCCGCGAGTCATGGGGTCTCCTTCCGTGCGGAAGTGGAGGTCGCGGAGGGGCGGGCAGGACTGGGCGCCAGGTGCCACAGAGGCGAGCCCGTGCGAGCCTAATTCCGATCTTGAGACTAATCACCCGAACGGGGCATGGCAGATCCATTGGGCCATTGGGGTGATATATCCGAAACGGTTTCTTGATCTCTCAAGGTGCCGCTCGGGGACCGGCGTCGTAGACGACGAGGCCGTCGTGGCGAAGGCGGGCACCTGGTGTCGGGGTGTGCGCCATGAGGCGGCCGTCGTGCATCAGGTGCAGAACGAGCGCGCCGCGGGCCAGGACGGCGAAGTCGGCGATCAGGCGCCGGTGGCAGCGCCACCACACCGCCTCGCTGCACATCACCGCGGTACGCTCCTCACCTGCCTGCCGTATCAGGACGTCCATCGCGGTGACGAACTCCGGACTGCGCGTGTGAGCGGCGTAGCCACGGAAGGACTCGTTGCGCCAGACGGTGTCGGGCGAGTCCGGTGACGGCTTGCGCCACCCGCCCAGCCTCTGCTCCCACCGGTAGGCGATCTCCTCCTCCGGCATCCACCGGGCCAGCCGCTGACGTGACACGTCCGGGTTCCGGCGGCTGCCGGGCGCGGTACGGACGTCCACGACGGCGACGACGCCGGTTTCCCGCAGAAGCCCTGCCAGGGTTGCTCGATCGGCGGTGCCGTGACCGAAAGTGATCAGCTCCAGGTGCGCCTCGGACACGCTGTCTGCGGGGTCGATCCGGACGTGGCCCATACACCGAGTGCACCATGGGGGCCGTCGCGGCACTCACGATGATGCCGGGGCCCAGGCCGACCGGTCACCCAGCCGGCCCCGGACCTCACCGCCCGTGGGCGTCCCGGCGTGGGATCGGTCCGACGTCGGGGCGGCGGCCGGGGCGCAGGGCGGCGTGGGCCTGTCCGGGGCCGGGTCCGCCGCGGGCGGCCAGCGCGTCGGCGACGGCTCCGGTGGTGAAGGCGTAGACCGCCTTGTGCAGGACGTCCAGGACGACTTCCCCGCGCGGCCAGGTGCCCGGCGGCGCGCCCACGCCGGTTGCGTTCTCGAGGATCTGGTCGTTGGTGAGGCGGACGACGGTGAACTTGGCGGAGGCCAGCGGCCCGCGCAGGCCGGCCTGGGCCATGACCGAGCGCACGACACCGAGCAGGGCGGCCTGGCCGTAGTGCATGGCCAGGTTGACCGGCCGGGGTTGTGTGCCGGGGCGCTCGGGCAGGCCGGTCAGGCGCTGGAGGACCCGCGCGGGCACATGGGAATCGGGGCGGCCGGTGACGGCCTGCTCGATCTTCTCGCCGAGGGTCATCACCGCGCCCCCGACGGTGCCCGCGACCAGCCCCTGCCAGAGGGCGCTCCTGATCATGTGCCGCCGGGTACCCGGTGGCGGCCCCTTCACGCGCCCGCCCGACCGCGAGGTGCCGGGCCGTCGGCCGGCCGGCTCACCCGAACGCCGTGATCCGGTTCCGGCCGCCCGCCCCGGCTACACCGGCGGGGACCTGTACCCGACCGGCCCCGCACACCTACCGCTCTACCCGAGGGACGGTACGTACGGGCACTTGGTCCGCGACCTGGAGATGTTGCTCGGGTCCGCCAGTGACGGGCACAGGAACCGGGTGTAGCGGGTGTCGCTGTCGAGGAAGATCTTCAGCCAGGGGATCATGCGGCGCGTCACGTTCGAGTTGCCCCGGGTGGGGAAGGCGTGGCCGCCGCTGGTGAGTTCGACGAAGGCGCTCTGCGTGCCGGACGGCATACCGGCGTACAGGGCGTCCAGGTAGGACGGGGAGACCGTGCCGTCGTCCCGTGCTCCCATGATCATCGTCGGCACCCGCAGGGTGGACAGGTTCTGCGAGGGGGAGAAGGGCGCGAGCGGGACGGCGGCCTTCAGCGACGGCCGCCGTTCGGCCGCGCTGATCGCCCCGCCACCGCCCATCGAGTGGCCGATCACTCCCAGCCGGCTGGGATCGACCCGGTCGCGCACCGGGCTCTTGCGGGTGAGGTAGTCCAGCGCGGCGAGGAGCTGCGTGCCGCGAGCGGTGTCCCAGTCGGTGGGGCTGTTGGTGTCGATGCCGATGACGACGAAGCCGAAGGACGCGAGCCAGTGCCCCATCCAGGCTTCTTCGGCGTCGAACTTGGCGGTGTAGCCGGGCACGATCGCGACCGCGCCCCAGGTGCCCAGGCTGGTGTCCGTCGGATAGTAGATCCGGCCGCCGTTGAAGCCGTTCCCGGGCGGCACGCCGATCTCCGCGGTGGCGAACGTGCCGCGTGCGGCCGCGACGCTGCTCACCGTGGGGTTCGGGCCCCGCTGGTACGGGTTGAACCGGGCCGAAGCCGGCTGCGTCGAGACCAGCGTGGCGATCAGGCCGAGCACGGCCATGACCACGGCCGCCCTCACACGGGTGGTGATGGGGAGCATTCTGCCGTTCCTCCGTCCTCTTGTGGGGGGTACAACCCCGCTCTGTGCCGGTGCGTTACTCGAGGTGTCCGGCGAGCGGGAGGTTCTGCCGGCGCACGTCACCCGCGACGAGCCCGGCGATCCGCTGGGCGCCGTAGGTTTCGAAGTGCGTGTGGTCGTTGCAGGAGAAGGCGCCCACGGGACCTGATCCGTAGTCGCCGTTGTCGGGGCGGAAGCGCAGGCTGTTGTAGAGCGAGACGCTGAGCGTCTGCAGGTCGACGACCGGCGACCCGGTGGCGGACCCCGCGGCGAACGTCTCGGTGACGAAGCCTCGGTTCTTGGTCGCCGTGCCGCCGGAGCAGGTGACGGCGGCCACCGGGGTGAGCAGCACCGGGTGGGCGCCGCCCCGGGCCGGCGCGGCCCGCGCCATCATGGTCATCAGTTGCGGGTAGCGGGCCGTGCCGACGTGCCGGGGACAGGTCCGGGAGGAGTCGTTGATCCCGAACTGGATGAACAGGTAGTCGCCTGCCTTCATCCCGGTGGACGCGTTCAGCATCGCCTGCCGGCGTGCCGAGTAGGTGGGGGAGCCGAGGACGCACTCGCCGTCGGCGCCCATGGTGCCGCCCACGTTCGACTCGTACAGCCAGGTCTGGATGCTGCGTCCGCTCACGGCCTGGTTCTTGACGGTCACACCGCTGTCGAGGGCGCGGCGGCCGCGGCCGGCGTCTCGAGTTCGGCGAGCGCGGCCGCCGTGGCGATCGCGCCGGCGGTCGCGGTGCCGGCTTTGAGCAGGGTCCGGCGGCTGAGCCGCCCGGAACCGGACGGGTGGGTCCGGGACATGGGCTCTCCTTTCCGTGCACCGGCCGCAGCCGGCCCCCTGGCGGCGGGCCGATACCGGTGCAGCGTTGCCAGGTGGGCGGAGCGCACGCCACCGGCCGTCCCGTGCACGGGAGGTGTGCACGTTCCCAGAGCTACACGTCATCGCGGCCGAGCGCACAGCGAGTCGACCTGGTCAGAGCTTCGTGTTTCCGGTTCGAGGCAACTGAGATCGTTCCCGCAACGACCCTGGCGCATCACGAAGTTTCCCGACCTGGGTACTGACTGTCAATCAGTTGTGCGCGTCAGAATCACGGTTCCGAACAATGTCGAACATCGCAGTCGGACAGAATCCTTGACCGGCTGCCCCTGCCTGCCTGTCCCGGAAGCTGTCGCTTTGGTTTCCTGATGCGTACACTCCCCTGCGAAGTGTGATCATCGCGGTCGGAGGACGCGGCATGAGTGCACCTGGGACTCCTCGGCGTGAAGTGGTCACGGGGGTTCCGCGTGCGACCGGTCCGGCTCGGGGAGGGCGCGGGCCCGCGCGACCCGGTCCCGCCGTCGACTCCCTCGCCCTCGGCGACCTGATGCGCCGTCAACTCAAGCTGGGAATGGCGGCTTTCGGGATGCTCGTCGTCCTGCTCGGACTGCTGCCCCTCGTCTTCACGGCCCTGCCGGACCCGGCGGTGCGGCCGGGCAGCGCCCTGGTCGTGTGGGCCGTCCTCGGGGTCGCCGCCTACCCCGCGCTCGTGGTCATCGGCCGGTGGTACGTCGTACGCGCCGAGCGCAACGAACGGGACACCGCGGACCGCACCGAAGGGGCCTGACGGTGAGCGACGTCCAGCCGCACCCGTCCGGCCGCGCACCCGGAGCCGCCGGGTGAACCAGACGTACGGCATCGTGGCCGTGTCGGCGGCGGTCGTCGTGACCCTGGTGATCGGCTCGACGGGACTGCGCATCTCCCGCACCACCTCCGACTTCTACGTCGCCTCCCGTACCGTTCCGCCGTACCTCAACGCCATGGCCATCAGCGGCGAGTACCTCTCGGCGGCCTCGTTCCTCGGCATCGCCGGACTCGTCGCCGCCCAGGGCGTGGAGATGCTCTGGTTCCCCGTCGGCTACGCAGCCGGCTACCTCGTCCTGCTCGTGTTCGTCGCCGCCCCGCTGCGCCGCTCCGGTGCCTACACGCTGCCCGACTTCGCCGACTCGCGGCTGGAGTCCCGGGCCGCCCGGCGCGTCGCCAGCGTGCTCGTCGTCGGCGTCGGCTGGCTCTACCTGCTGCCCCAGCTCCAGGGCGCGGGCCTCACCCTCGGCCTCGTCACCGGCGCGCCGCGCTGGCTCGGCGGAGTGCTCGTCGCCGTCGTCGTCACCCTGGCCGTGGCCGCCGGCGGCATGCGCAGCATCACCTTCGTCCAGGCCTTCCAGTACTGCCTGAAGCTGACCGCTCTCCTCGTGCCAGCCGTCTTCCTCCTCCTCGCCTGGCACGGCGACCCCCGCCCCGCCGGCGCCCTGGACGAGCCGCCCACCTTCCGCCGGCACACCCAGGTCACCGTCGAGACCACCGTCCGCATCCGGATCGAGGCGCCCCTGCGGGCCGTGGCGACCGGCGCCGTGGACGGCCGGGACTACGACCACGACCGGCTGCTGCTGGACCCCGGGGTGCACGAGGTCCGGGCCGGCACGGCCCTGCGGTTCCCGCCGGACACCCCGGTGCCCGAGCGGGAGCCGGGTGACGGCCGGCGCGCCGGAGCCTCCAGCTGGGCGGCGCCGCTGTCCGGCGGCAGGGACGATCATCCGCTGTACACGACGTACGGGCTGATCTTCGCCACCTTCCTGGGCACCATGGGCCTGCCCCACGTCCTCGTCCGCTTCTACACCAACCCCGACGGCCGCGCCGCCCGGCGCACCACCGTGATCGTGCTCGCCCTGGTCGGCGGCTTCTACCTGCTGCCGCCGCTGTACGGCCTCCTCGGCCGGATCTACGCCCCCGACCTGCTGCTCACCGGCACCACGGACGCCGCCGTCCTGGTCCTGCCGGAACGTCTCGTCGGCGGCCCGGTCGGCGATCTGCTCGGCGCCCTGATCGCCGCCGGCGCCTGTGCCGCCTTCCTGTCCACCGCCTCCGGGCTCACCCTGTCCGTCGCGGGGGTGCTCAGCCAGGACGTGCTGCCCTCCCTCGGTGTCCGCCGCTTCCGGCTGGCCACGCTCCTGGCGGTCGCCGTACCCGTCACGGTGAGCGTGGCCGCCAGCAAGCTCCCCGTCGCCAACGCCGTCGGCCTCGCCTTCGCGGTGGCCGCCTCCTCCTTCTGCCCGCTGCTGCTGCTCGGCATCTGGTGGCGCGGCCTGACCGCGCCCGGCGCGATCGCGGGGCTGCTCACCGGGGGCGGCAGCGCCCTCACCGCGGTCGCCCTGACCATCGCCGGGCCCCTCACCGACGGCTGGGCGCACACCCTGCTCGCCTGGCCGGCCGTGTGGTCCGTACCGCTCGGCTTCCTGACCATGATCCTCGTCTCCCTGGCCACCCGGGACCGGATCCCGGCCGGCACCGAGGCCGCCATGGCCCGCCTCCACCTGCCCGAACGCCCGGCCTGCCAGGGCGCGTCGGCCACCCGCCGAGGAGTGACCACCCCATGACGACCCGCCGGCCCGCCGACGGCGCCCGCACATGAACGGGCTCCCCCTCCTCGCCGCCGCGACGCCCGTGGTGTTCGCCGTGGGTCTCATCGCGGGACGCCTCCTGGCCCGCCGGACCGACCGGGACGGCACGGACCACGGCAGGCCCGTGGAACGCGCCACCTTCCACACCCTGCACACCGCGTCCGCGGCCGCGCCCCCGCTGCGCGCCGGACTCACCGAGGACGCGGCCCGCAAGGCGGTACGACGGCTCCGGCCCCTGTTCGGCACGGCCGCGCTCGGTCTCACCGCCGAGGACCGGCTGCTGGCCTGGGACGGGCCGGGCCGGCACCACGCGGACACCGCCCTGGAGCGGGTCCGCCACGTCCTGGAGAGCGGTCGTACCGAGACCTTCACCGTCCGCTGCCCGGACCCGGACTGCCCCGTGCGCCGGGGCGCCGTCGCGCCGCTCACCGTCGACGGACGGGTGCTCGGCGCCCTCGTCGAGCTGGGCGCCGGGGAGTCGGCGTCCGCGGTCCGGGCCACCGAGGAGGTGGCGCGCTGGGTCTCCGTCCAGCTCGAACTCGCCGAACTCGATCGCACCCGCACGGGTCTGATCGAGGCGGAGATCCGTGCGCTGCGCGCGCAGATCTCCCCGCACTTCGTCTACAACTCCCTCGCCGCGATCGCCTCGTTCGTCCGCACCGACCCCGAGCGGGCGCGTGAACTGCTGCTCGAGTTCGCCGACTTCACCCGCTACTCGTTCCGCCGGCACGGTGAGTTCACCACCCTGGCCGAGGAGTTGCGCTCCATCGAGCAGTTCCTGGAGCTGGTCCGCGCCCGGTTCGGGCAGCGGCTGCAGGTGACCTTGCAGATCGCCCCCGAGGTGCTGCCCGTGGCGGTGCCGTTCCTGTGCCTCCAGCCCCTGGTGGAGAACGCGGTCAAGCACGGACTGGAGGAGAGTGCCGAGCGCAGCCGTATCGGCATCACCGCGCAGGACGAGGGGGCGACGGCCCGGATCGTCATCGAGGACAACGGAGTGGGCATGGAACCGGACCGGCTCCGCCGGGTCCTGCACGGCGAGGACGGCCCCTCGGCGGGCATCGGGCTGCGCAATGTGGACGAGCGGCTGCGCCAGGTCTACGGCGACGACCACGGGCTGGTGATCGAGACCGGCGTCGGAGCCGGGATGAAGATCACGATCAGGGTCCCCAAGTACCGCACCGGAGTGCACAGCACGCCCCCGCGCACCGCGTCCGGGAACGCCTGAGGGGCCCTCGCCGGACACGCCTGCTTGTCCGGGGGACGGCAGTGGTCACTTGATGCTGCGATCCCCTCAGCCCGTCACTGCGCCTGCTTCCGCTGCCGGCGGGCCGCCATCACCGCGTAGACGATGATCCCGGCGAACAGGAACAGCACGCCCTGGTAGACCGCCGCGTAACCGGCGCCCGCCATCAGCCAGAGCGTGAAGGCGGCGGCCACCGCGGTGATCACGGAGTCCCGCACCAGCCGGCCCCGGTCGACCGCCTCGGACCGGCCGGCCATCAGGTGGAAGATCTGCGCGGCGGCGGCCAGCAGGTACGGCACGGTCGCGGTGAACGTGGTGACCAGGACCAGCACCTCGAAGACCCTGCCCGAGCCCGAGAAGTAGTTGTAGACGGTGAGCAGCGAGGCGAGGACGACCGTCACGCCGACCCCGACCGTGGGCACGCCCCGCCGGCGGCGCGTGAAGGCGCTCGGGAACAGTCCGTCGCGTGCCGCCGCGTACGGCGTCTGGGCGCTCAGCAGGGTCCAGCCGTTGAGGCAGCCGGTCATCGACACCAGGGCGGCGAGCGCCACGGCCGTACCGCCCCAGCTGCCCCCGAACATCGCGTTCACGGCGTCCGAGAACGGCGCGGTGGAGGTGACCAGGCGGTCGTGCGCGACCGTGCCGAACACGGACAGTGTGCCCAGCAGGTACACCAGCGCGGCACCCGCGGTGCCGATGACGGTCGCGCGCCCCACGTTGCGCCGGGCGTTCCTGACCTCGCCCGCGCTGACGGCGGCGGACTCCACCCCGAGGTAGGAGAAGAGCAGCAGGGCGGCGGAGGCGGACACCGCGCCGACCGCGCCGTGGCCGCTCGTGTTGAACGGCCCCAGCCGGTCGGGGTCGAAGAAGAACAGCCCGCCGACCGCGACGAGCAGCAGCGGCACGAACTTCAGCACCGTGGACACCAGCTGGACGGCGCCCACATACCGGGTGCCGGCGAAGTTGGCGAGGGCGGGCAGCCACTGCAGGGCCAGCGCGGCCAGACAGGCGGTCCAGCGGTGGCCGCCGACCGGGATCAGCACGTCGAGGTACCCGACGGCGGCGACGGCGAGCGCGGCGTTCGACACCCAGGTGGTGATCCAGTACGACCAGGCCGCGAGGAACCCCGCGAAGTCGCCGAACGCCTCGCGGGCGTAGACGTAGGGACCGCCGGTGCGCGGGTCGCGTGCGGCGAGCCGGCCGAAGACCAGGGCGAGCGCGATGGCGCCGACGGTCAGCACGCCGAAGGCGACCAGGCTGACCGTGCCGTACGGGGCGATGGAGGCGGGCAGCAGGAAGATGCCGCCGCCGATGATGTTGCCCATGACCAGCGCGGTGGCGACGGGCAGGCCGAACCGGCGGGCGTGCCTGCCGGAGTCGCCGTGCGGGTCCTCGGCGGGGGCCGTGGGGGACTCCGCGGGGATCTCCGCGGGAGCCGGAGCCGGGACGGTTCCGGTGCTGTGCATGGGTGGTGCGCCTCTCATGGAACTGACGTTCCCGGGATCACCGGGACGGGGCCATGGTCGGGGATGCACCGTTCTGGCTCAAAATCGCCGTTTGTTGTCCTGTACGGGCCGCCTGAGCACGAAAAATACGTCGTGGCGCGGCCCTGGCGCCGCGAGATGTCCGGCGCCGCCCGCGCGGCTCCTCCGGGCGGGCGCGGTCAGTCCGTCGCCGCCCAGAGGCTGCGGACATGCCCGAGATGCCGGGTCATGATCGCGTGCACGGCCTTCTCGTCGTGCTCCAGCAGGGCGTCCAGCAGCTCCAGGTGCTCCTCGGCGGAGGCGAGCAGCCGGCCCGCCTCCACCAGCGCGGTCAGCCCGTACAGGCGGGAGCGTTTGCGCAGGTCGGCCACGACCTCGACCAGGTGGGCGTTGCCGGCCAGGGCGAGCAGACCGAGGTGGAAGCGGGTGTCGGCCTCGACGTAGGCGATCAGGTCGCCCGCCACCGCGGCGGTGACGATCTCCCGGGCCGCCGGGCGCAGCGCCTCCAGCGAGACACGGTCGGCCGTGCGGGCCAGCTCCACCACGGTGGGGATCTCGATGAGCGCCCGGATGTGCGTGTACTCGTCCAGCTGCCGGTCGGACACGGCGGTGACCCGGAAGCCCTTGTTCGGCACGGTGTCGACCAGCCCCTCCTTGGCCAGGTCGAGCATGGCCTCCCGCACCGGTGTCGCCGAGACGCCGAACCGGGTGGCCAGCGAGGGCGCCGAGTAGACCTCGCCGGGCCGCAGCTCGCCCGCGATCAGCGCGGCGCGCAGGGCGTCCGCGACCCGCTCGCGGTAGCTGCTCCGCCGGCCGCCCAGCCGGGGGAGCGCGGGCATCTCGGTGTCACGGGTGTTCTGTGCCATGTCACGCATCACCGGGGTGAGTGTAGAGGACGCTAGAGGACGAACCCCTCCGGGAAGGGGTCGCTCGGGTCCAGCAGGTACTGTGCGGTGCCCGTGACCCAGGCGCGGCCGGTGAAGCTGGGCAGCACGGCCGGCACCCCGGCGACCTCCGTGGCCCCCAGCAGCCGGCCGGTGAACCGGGTGCCGATGAAGGACTCGTTCACGAACTCGGTGTGCAGGGGGAGTTCACCGCGTGCGTGCAACTGCGCCATGCGCGCGCTGGTGCCCGTGCCGCACGGGGAGCGGTCGAACCAGCCCGGGTGGATGACCATGGCGTGCCGGGAGTGCCGGGCCGTGGCGCCGGGCGCGTACAGGTGGACGTGGTGGCAGCCCCGGATCGACGGGTCCTCGGGGTGCACCGGCTCCGCCTCCGCGTTGATCGCCGCCATCAGGGACAGGCCGGCCGCCAGGATGTCGTCCTTGCGGGCGCGGTCGAAGGGCAGCCCGAACGCGTCCAGCGGCAGGATCGCGTAGAAGTTGCCGCCGTAGGCCAGGTCGTAGGTGACGGTACGGCCGTCCGGCAGGGTGATCTTGCGGTCCAGCCCGGCCGCGAACGACGGCACGTTCCTGAGCGTCACGTTCCGGGCGGCGCCGTTCTCCACCGCGACCTCGGCGACCACGAGCCCCGCCGGGGTGTCGAGCCGGATGGTGGTCACCGGCTCCGTGACCTCCACCATGCCGGTCTCCACCAGCACGGTGGCCACCCCGATCGTGCCGTGCCCGCACATGGGCAGATAGCCGGAGACCTCGATGTAGAGGACGCCCCAGTCGCAGTCGGGACGGGTCGGCGGCTGCAGGATCGCGCCGCTCATGGCGGAGTGCCCGCGCGGCTCGTTCATCAGCAACTGCTTGACGTCGTCGCGGTGTTCGCGGAACCACAGCCGCCGTTCGTTCATGGTCGCCCCCGGGACGGTGCCGATCCCGCCGGTGATCACCCGGGTCGGCATGCCCTCGGTGTGCGAGTCGACGGCGTGCAGGACGAGCTTGCTGCGCATGGGGAGGCTCCTTACGCGAGGCCGGCGGCGACGGCCTTCTCGGTGGCCGCGCGGACCGCGGCCTCCTGCTCGGGCGGCAGCGGGACCCGCGGGGGGCGCACCGGGCCGCCGTACCGTCCGACGACGTCCATGGAGAGTTTGATCGCCTGCACGAACTCCGTCTGCGAGTCCCAGCGCAGCAGCGGGTGCAACTGCCGGTACAGCGGGAGCGCGGTGGTGAGGTCCCCGGCGAGCGCGGCGCGGTACAGCTCCGCCGAGGCGCGCGGCAGGGCGTTGGGGTAGCCGGCCACCCAGCCCTTGGCGCCGGCCACCGCCAGCTCCAGCAGTACGTCGTCGGCGCCGATCAACAGGTCCAGTTCCGGCGCGAGTTCGGCGATGCGGTAGGCACGGCGGACGTCACCGGAGAACTCCTTGACGGCGTGCACGAGACCCTCGCCGTGCAGCCGGGCGAGGAGTTCGGGCACCAGGTCGACCTTGGTGTCGATCGGGTTGTTGTACGCCACCACGGGCAGGCCCGCCCGCGCGACCTCCGCGTAGTGGGCGAGCACCGACCGCTCGTCGGCGCGGTAGGCGTTGGGCGGCAGCAGCATCACCGAGGCGCAGCCGGCCTCGGCCGCCTGCTCGGCCCAGCGGCGGGCCTCGGCCGAGCCGTACGCGGCGACGCCCGGCATCACCCGCTCGCCGCCGATCGCGGCCACGGCGGTCTCCACCACCCGCGCCCGCTCCTCGGGGGTGAGCACCTGGTACTCGCCGAGCGAGCCGTTCGGTACGACGCCGTCGCAGCCGCCCGCGACGAGCCAGGCGCAGTGCTCGGCGTACCGGTCGTGGTCGACCGAGAGGTCGTCGCGCAGCGGGAGGGCGGTGGCGACGAGGATGCCGCGCCAGGGGCGGTGCTGCGGGTCGGTCATGGGGCTCTCCCAATCAATAGGGTGTGACATGTTACTGAGGTGCGGGACGGGCTGAGGCCTTCCCGGCAGGGCGGGTCCCGCCCGTGTGCGGCGGGGCGTACGCGGTCCGTCTCCGGGGGGCGGACCGGTCGGTCTCCGGCAGGGCGGGCTCAGTCCGTCTCGGGAAGGGCGGGCTGTTCCGGCTCCGGCGGTGTGGGCTCATTCCGGCGCCGGCGGGGCCGACTCAGCCGGGTCCGGCAGACCGGCCAGGACGCCGAGCGGTACCGGCCGGGCGAACGGCCGCCGGCCGGCGGTGAGCGGGCATCCGCTCAGGCCGGCCACCGCGGGCGCGCACATCCGCCCCTGGCACCAGCCCATCCCGGCCCGGGTGAGCAGCTTCACGGTGCGCAGGTCGCCGGCGCCCAGCGTGCCGACGGACGCGCGCACCTGCCCGGCGGTGACCTCCTCGCAGCGGCACACCACCGTGTCGTCGGGGACCCGGTCCGCCCAGCCCGCCGGAGCGGTGTACACGGCGTCCAGGGCCGTGGCGAACTCCCGCAGCCGGGTCCGCGCCCGGGCGGCGGCGGCCCAGCGGCGCGGGTCGGGGGCGGTGCCGTGCAGCCGGGCGGCGGCCGAGCGTCCGGCGATGTGCCCCTCGGCGAGCGCGAGCGCCGCGCCGCCGACCCCGGTGGCCTCCCCGGCGGCCCAGACACCGGGCACGTCGGTGCGCTGCTCCTCGTCGACCTGTACGGCGGTGCCGGACAGAGCGCAGCCGAGGGTCTCGGCGAGGTCGGTGTGCGGCAGCATGCCGTGGCCGACGGCGAGGGTGTCGCAGGGGATGCGGCGGGCGCTGCCGGGCCGGAGGTGTCCGTCCCGGTCGAGCGCGGCCACCGTCACCGCCTCCAGCCGGTCGGTGCCGTGCGCGGCCACGACGGTGTGCCGGGCCAGCGTGCGCACCGCGTGCCGCAGCAGCCGGGCCGCGTATCCGGCGCCCTCGGCCAGTTTGCCGGGCTGTGCGGCCAGGGCGGGCGCCCGGCGCAGCAGCGCGGCGGGACCGGCCGACTCGACCAGCGCGGCGACCCGGGCACCGGCCGCGGCGAGCCCGGTGGCCACCGGCAGCAGCAGCGGCCCGGTCCCGGCGACCACGGCCGTCCGGCCGGGCAGCACCAGGCCGCCCTTGAGCATGGCCTGCGCGCCGCCGGCCGTGACGACCCCGGGCAGCGTCCAGCCCGGGAAGGGCAGCACCTGCTCGTACCCGCCGGTGGCCAGCAGGACGGCGTCGGCGCGGACGGTGACGCCCTCCTCCTGCGCGGGGCCGAGCAGGGCGTGCACGCAGAACGTTCCGGAGGCGGAGTCCCGCTCCACGCACCACACGTGATGGTCGGTCAGGTGCGTGATGCGGCCGGCCTCGCGGTGCCGGTCCAGGGCGTCCCGCAGCCGTTCCCAGGTGCGCCACTGGTGGTGCAGGGCCTGCGGCCGGCGGGCGCCGAGGGCGGGGGCGGGCTGCCGGTAGAACTGGCCGCCGGCCTGCTCGGCCGCGTCGACCAGGACGACCCGGACGCCTCGTGCGGCCGCCGCCAGCGCCCCGGCGAGGCCGGCCGGGCCCGCGCCGACGACGGCGAGTCGCGGTCGTTCAGTCATCGTCCCGGCCCGTCCCCTCCTGTGTGCGGATCACGTCGCCCGGGCGCGCCGGCACCAGGCAAGCCCGTTGGTTCGGGCGGCCGTTGACGGTCACCAGGCAGTCGAAGCACACCCCGATCCCGCAGAACACCCCGCGGGGCCGGCCGGCGCCGCGCGTGCTGCGCCAGGCCGTCACGCCCGCCGCCCACAGGGCCGCCGCGACCGTCTGGCCCGGCAGCGCCGACAGGGACCGGCCGTCGAAGGTGACGGTGCAGGCCTCGCCCGGCCGGGCGCGGGTCGACTCCAGCGGATTCACCGGACGTCGCCTCCCTCGGTGTCGAACCGCTCCGGCCGGAACGGTGTGAGATCCAGTTCGGGTGCCTTGCCGGTGAGTACCTGGGCGATCAACTGCCCGGTGCCGGGGGCGAGTCCGATGCCCGCGCCCTCGTGCCCGCAGGCGTGGAACAGGCCGGGCGCCCGCGGGTCGGCGCCGACGGCCGGCAGGTGGTCGGGCAGGTACGGCCGGAAGCCCGCGTATGTCCGCAGGGCGCGGACCCGCTCCAGGAACGGGAACAGCCCGATCGCCCCGGCCGCCAGCGCCCGTACCGCGGGCAGCGACAGCGAGCGGTCGAAGCCCACCCGTTCCCGGGTGGCACCGATCAGCACCGGACCGGCGGCCGTGCCCTCCACGACCGGTGACGTGCGCAGGGCGGCCGAGTCACTGGCCACGTCGGCCACGTAGTCCGCCGCGTACACCTTGTGCCGGACCATCCGCGGCAGCGGCTCGGTGACCAGCACGAAGCCGCGCCGCGGAAGCACCGGCAGTCGGACGCCGGCGAGCGCCGCGACCTCGCCGCCCCAGGTGCCGGCCGCGTTCACCACCGCCGGGGCGTGGATGTCGCCCCGGTCGGTGCGGACGCCGTACACCGTGCCGTCCGCCGTGCGCAGCACCCCGGTCACGGTGCGGTCGGTGTGCAGGGCGGCACCGGAGGCGCGGACCAGGTGGGCGGCGGCCAAAGCGGGCATGACCTGCGCGTCCTGCGGGTAGTGCACTCCGCCCGCCATGCCCGGTGCCAAGTGCGGCTCCAGCTCCGTCAGTTGCCTGGCGTCGACCGGTGCGGCGGAGACGCCGGCGCCGCTCTGGGCCGCCGCGAACTCCCGCAGCGCGGCCAGGGCTTTGGGGGTGGAGGCGACCACGAGGCCGCCCTTGGGCTCGTACTCGAGAGCGGCGCCGTGCTCCTCGGCCAGCCCGGCCCACAACCGTGCCGACAGCAGGGCGAGTCCGAGTTCCGGGCCCGGTTCCTTGTCGGAGACGAGCAGGTTGCCCTCGCCGGCGCCGGTGGTGCCGCCGGCAACCGGGCCCCGGTCCACCAGCCGTACGTCGAGTCCGGCCCGTGCGGCGTACAGCGCACAGGCCGCGCCCACCATCCCGGCCCCGACGACCACGACATCGCAGGTCAGTCGCTTCGTCACGGCAGTACTATGTCACATGTTTCTCTGGCTGAGGAGTCCCCGGCGCCGACCCCGATTCCCAGGCGTGGACGCCCCCTTGACGTCGTACGGAGCCGGATCGACACTCCAAGGAGGGAATCCTAGTGAACAGGTAGGGAATCATGGCGCGCCTCCGGACGGGCACCGGCTCCACGGGCCGGACGCCGTTGCGCGCCCCCCTGCTCACCTCCCGCCGCCACATCGACCTGCAGCGCGTCTGCAGCGCGATCAGCCGCCACCGCTGAGCCGGGCCCCGCTCGCCCCCCGGCCGCGCCCGCGCCGGCCGCGCCCCTCCGCACGCCCACCACCCGGGGAGACCCATGTCCATCGCTCCGCTCGCCGCCGTCCCGTCCGCCCGCCGCACCGCCCCCGTCTTCCGCGGACGGATCGGTCAGGACGCGCGCAGCGGCCACTACGCCGTGCCGCACCGCTACCGGCTCCACCTGTCCACCGCCTGCCCCGACGGGCTGCGCCTCGCCGTCGGGCACAGCCTGCTCGGCCTGGACGCGAGCTGTCCGGTCACCCTCCTGCCCCCCGTCCCGGACTGTCCCGGCGGCGGCCACTCGGCGCTGCGCCCGCTGTACGAGGCAGGCGCCCACCACTACACGGGCCCGGCGCTCGCACCCGTGCTGAGCGACGACTGGTCCGGACGCATCGTCAGCACCCACACCCCCGACATCCTGCGCGACCTGGACCGGTTCGGGCCGGGCGGCCGGGCCCGCCTGTACCCCTCCGGGCTGGAGTCCGTGATCGAGGCCGTCGAGCGGATGTGCGCCGAGGGCGTCGAGGAGGCCGCGCAGCGCGCCGGCCGGGCCGGCGCCGACCCGGCCGAGCGGGCCGCCGCCCTCGACGTGCTGCTCGACACCCTGGGCCGGCTGGAGCGGCGGCTGAGCGCAGAGGAGTACCTGGCCGACGACCGGCTCACCGCCGCCGACGTCGAACTGTGGGTGACCCTGGTGCAGCTCGACACCGTCCACCGCTGCCACCTCGACGCCTCCGCCGTGCACCGCATCGCCGGCCACCGCGCCCTGTGGGCCTACGCCCGCCGCCTGGCCGCGCGTCCCGCGTTCGGCCGCCACCTCGACCTCGACGGCATCGCCCGCCGCCACCATGGCCGCTGCCAGGGCCTGGAGGCCGCGGGGGCCGCTGTCCAGATCCTGGACTGGGCAGGCCATGCCGCGGACAGCCCGGACGCTTCTCGCAGGTGAGAGCGGCCAGGCAGTGTCCATGTGGCGGACGGCCGTTGACAATCGAACGGGCAACTGCCTTACTTACGGCTCAGAACGGTCATGAGCGTCAGCGCCAAGCCCTGGCTCGCTGACCGGCAACCCTCGCGTCGCGGTGGGGTGCCCCAGGTGACGACCGGACCGGACGACGCATTCGGTAAGCGCGAGGCCCCACGGGGCCGGAACAGTGACAGGTGACGCCATGGACGCAGCTCTCAGGACGGCCGCGAGCCGCCCCCAGGGCTGCGTACCGTCGTACGCCGGTCTCCTGGTCGCCGACCGGGCCGTCGATCTGCTCCGCGTGAACAGCGCACTGTGTACCGCACCGGGCTCTGCCCGCTGTCAGGGCTGACGTCTCCTCCCAGCCCCGCGTTCCCGCCGCACACCCACCGCCCGGTGTGCCGTTGTCCGCCCCGCCCCCGGTTCCGCGCCCGCCCGACGCGCCGCCTCGTGCCCCCGTGCCGACGCGGCCCACCTCCGACCGCGCGCGGCCCCGGGGTGTCCGACCTCCGCCGGAGCCCGCCATGAGCGAACCACCAGGCACCGCCGTCTCGACAGCCGAGCCGCCGGTACGCGCCGACACACCGTCAGAAACTCTCACCGCTCAGCGGGTTCAGCCGCTGCGCCGGCCCGGCCGGTGGATCGTCACCGCCGTGGTCCTCGTGCTCGTCGCGCAGATCCTGCACGGACTGGTCACGAACCCCTTCTACCAGTGGGACCGCTTCCGCTACTGGTTCCTGCGCCCGACCGTCCTCGACGGCCTCCTCGTCACCCTCGAAGTCGCCGCGCTCAGCGCGGTGCTGGGCCTCCTCGGCGGGATCCTGCTGGCCGTCGCCCGGCTCTCCGGAAGCCCGGTGCTGCGCGCGGTCAGCTGGACCTACACCTGGCTGTTCCGCTCCGTACCGCTGATCGTGGTGCTGATCTTCCTGTACAACTTCAGCGCCCTGTACAAGACGCTGAGCCTCGGGGTGCCCTTCGGGCCCGCCTTCGTCACCTTCAACGAGTCGCGGCTGGCCACGGACATGACGATCGCCGTCCTCGGCCTCAGCCTCAACGAGGCGGCGTACGCGTCCGAGGTGGTCCGCGGCGGCATCCTCTCCGTCGACCAGGGACAGCACGAGGCGGCCGCCGCGCTCGGCCTGCCCAAGGGCTACCAGTTCCGCCGGATCGTCTTCCCGCAGGCCCTCAGGTCCATCACCCCGAACTACGTCAACCAGCTGATCGGCCTCATCAAGAGCACGTCCCTGGTGTTCTACGTGTCCCTGCTCGACCTGTTCGGCGCCGTGCAGTCGATGGGCAACACCTACCCGGGTGACATCGTGCCGCTGCTGGTGGTCGCCACCGTCTGGTACCTGATCCTGACCAGCGCCGTGTCCGTCGCCCAGTTCTACGTCGAGCGGCACTACGCCCGGGGCGCCACGCGCACCCTGCCGCCGACCCCGGTGCAGAAAGCCCGGGCCGGCCTCGCCGGACTGCGCGACCGGCTGCGCAGGGAGGCCGCCGTATGACCACCGCACCGACGCTCGCCAAGCCCGCGCCCGCCGCACTCGAGATCCGTGGCGTCCACAAGTGGTACGGCACCCACCGCGTCCTCGACGGCATCGACCTGACCGTCCGCCCCGGCGAGGTCACCGTGATCATCGGTCCGTCCGGCTCCGGCAAGTCCACGCTGCTCAGGGTGGTCAACCACCTGGAGAAGCCCGAGATCGGCCACGTCAGCGTGGGCGGCGAACTCATCGGGGTGAAGCGGCAGGGGGAGCGGCTGAAGGAGCTGAGCGAGCGCACCATCCTCGCCCAGCGCAGCCGGATCGGCTTCGTCTTCCAGAACTTCAATCTCTTCCCGCACCTGACCGTCCTCGACAACGTCGCCGCCGCTCCCGTCGCCACCGGCAGGCTGGCCCGGCCGGCCGCCCAGGAACTCGCCCGCGAACTGCTCGGCCGGGTAGGCCTGAGCGACAAGGCGGGCGCCTACCCGCGGCAGTTGTCCGGCGGCCAGCAGCAGCGCGTCGCCATCGCCCGCGCCCTCGCCCTGCGGCCCGGGATCATCCTCTTCGACGAGCCGACCTCGGCACTCGACCCCGAACTCGTCGGCGAGGTGCTGGCCGTCATCAAGGACCTGGCGACCAGCGGCACCACCCTCCTCATCGTCACCCACGAGATCGGCTTCGCCCGCGAGGTCGCCGACCGGGTCGTCTTCATCGACGGCGGACGGATCGTCGAACAGGGCCCGCCCGGCCAGGTGCTGGACCGCCCCCGGCACGAACGGACCCGGGACTTCCTCGCCAAGGTGCTCTGACCGCCCGCCTGTTGTCGCACTCCCGCACCGCAACTCCCGACCCCCGGTCCTTCCCGGACCTTCCGTACCTCCCGACCTTCCGAACGACAAGGACAGCCATGCCCAGCCAGTTCTCCCGACGCAGCCTGATACGCGGCCTCACCGCGGCGACCGTGACCCTCTCCCTGGCCGGCGGACTCGCCGCCTGCGGGGGAGACAGCGACGCGGCAACCACCACCGACACGGCCGGCACGGTGACCGTGGGCCGGCTGTCCAACGGCGCCGCGAAGGAGACCGCGCTGAAGGTCTCCGAGGTGAAGTCGATCAGCGCCCACCTGCCCGCCTCCGTCCGCAAGAGCGGCAAGCTCGTCATCGGTGTCGGCGCCCTGCCTTCGGGGTCCGCACCGCTGAACTTCGTGGGCAGCGACCAGAAGACCCTCACCGGCTCCGAGCCCGACCTCGGCCGCCTGGTGGCCGCGGTGCTCGGCCTCGACCCCGAGGTCAGGAACAACACCTGGGAGAACCTCTTCGTCGGGGTCGACAGCGGCAAGGTCGACGTGGCCTTCTCCAACGTCACCGTCACCGAGGAGCGCAAGAAGAAGTACGAGTTCGCCTCCTACCGCAAGGACAACCTCGCCTTCGAGGTGCTGAAGAAGAGCACCTGGAACTTCGACGGCAACTACGAGAACCTCGCCGGGAAGACGGTCACCGTGAGCGCCGGCACCAACCAGGAGAAGATCCTCCTGGAGTGGAAGACCAAGCTGGCCAAGGAGGGCAAGAAGCTCACCGTCAAGTACTTCCCGGACCAGAACGCCATCAACCTGGCGCTGAGCAGCGGCAAGGTCGACGCGTACTTCGGCCCCAACCCCGCCATCGCGTACCGGGCCCGGCAGAGCGCGAACACCCCGAACCCGACCCGCAACGCGGGCACTTTCTCCGGTGCCGGTGCGACCCTCCAGGGCCTGATCGCCGCCACCGCCAAGAAGGACAGCGGGCTCGCCGAGCCGCTCGCCGAGGCCCTCAACTACCTCATCGAGCACGGGCAGTACGGCAAGTGGCTGGCCGCGTACAACCTCTCCAGCGAGTCCGTGGCGAAGGCGGAGGTCAACCCGCCCGGGCTGCCGCTCACCAACTCCTGACCGCCCGTCACACGGTTGACGTTCCCCGCAGAACCCGCAGAAAGGACTCCGCTTCCGTGGCCCACCCGACCGACGTCCGCCGAGGCGGAGTCCCACTGCTAACGGGTGGTCCCGCCCTCGACAACGCCGTCTGGGCCGCCCTCGACGGTCCGCACGCCCACCTCGCCGACCGGCACGGCCGGGCGGCCCGCTACCGGCCGGAGACGTACGCCTTCGCGGCGCTCGCCGACCCGGCGGACCCGGCGGCCTGGGCCGACCTGCACACGCTCGTCGGACCGGGAACCACCGTACGGGTCAAGCCCGTCGAGCGGGTCCCCGACGGGTGGGAGGTGCTCGGCGAGGGCGAGGGCGTCCAGCTCGTCGACACCGCGCTGCGGGCCGAACCGGCCCCGGAGGCGGTGCGCCTGGGCCCCGATGACCTCCCCGAGATCCTCGACCTGGTCGCCCGTACCCGGCCGGGCCCGTTCCTGCGGCGGACCGTCGAGATGGGCACCTATCTCGGCATCCGGCACCAGGGCAGGCTGGTCGCCATGGCGGGGGAAAGGCTGCGGCTGCCCGGCTGGACCGAGATCAGCGCCGTGTGCACCGACCCCGCCCACCGCGGGCGGGGCCTGGCGACCCGGCTGGTGCGCGCGGTCGCGGCGGGCGTCCGGGACCGCGGGGACACCCCGTTCCTGCACGCCGCTGCCGGCAACGCACCCGCGATCCGGCTGTACGAGTCCCTCGGGTTCACCCTGCGCCGCCGCTCCCGCATCGTGCAGCTGCGCAGCCCGGGAACAACCGGCGCCGGCCGGGCGTTGGGTGTCATGACGAGAGCCGCCAGGCGGACGCCGGTCCGGCCTGCCGCGCCCGACGGAGGGAGGTGACGGCCGTGACCCGGTTGCCCCGGCAGCCACGCCTGCCGCGCGCTCCGCACCCGTACCGCTCCGTCCGTCTGCACTCCCGGCCGCACATAGACCTCCAGCGCGTGTCCGCCGCGCTCTGTCGCCACTGACCTTTCCCCCGGCCTGCTCCCCGGCCCGGATCCTCCCTGCCGCGCTCGCCCGTGGCCGCCGCCGCCCGCCCCGGCCGCCGCCCGCACCGCGAGCCGGTGTTTCGCGTACGGACATCAAGGAAGGCACCGACGTGTCCTCGACCTCCCCCGCCCCCCTGCATCTCGCCGTCGCCCTGGACGGCACCGGTTGGCACCCGGCGTCCTGGCGCGAGCCGGCCGCCCGTCCCCGGGACCTGTTCACCGCCCGGTACTGGGCCGATCTGATCACCGAGGCCGAACGAGGCCTGCTCGACTTCGTCACCCTCGAGGACGGCCTCGGCCCGCAGTCCTCCCGGCTCCTCGCGCCCGACGAGCGCACCGACCAGGTCCGCGGCCGGCTCGACGCGGTCCTCGTCGCCTCCCGCGTCGCCCCGCTCACCCGGCACATAGGCCTGGTCCCGACCGTGGTGGCCACGCACACCGAGCCGTTCCACATCTCCAAGGCGATCGCCACCCTCGACTACGTCAGCACCGGACGCGCGGGCCTGCGCGTGCGGACCACCTTCCGCCCGGACGAGGCCGCGCACTTCGGCCGGCGCACCATCCCCCGGATCGACGGCTTCGACGCCCCCGAGGCGCGGGAGGTGATCAGCGAGCTGTTCGACGAGGCCGCGGACTACGTCGAGGTGGTCCGCCGGCTCTGGGACAGCTGGGAGGACGACGCCGAGATCCGGGACGCGGTGACCGGCCGCTTCGTCGACCGGGACAAGCTGCACTACATCGACTTCGAGGGCCGCTTCTTCAGCGTCAAGGGCCCCTCCATCACGCCCCGCCCGCCGCAGGGCCAGCCGCTGGTCACCGCGCTCGCCCACCAGACGGTCCCGTACCGGCTGGTGGCCCGCCAGGCCGACGTCGGCTACGTCACCCCCCAGGACGCGGACGAGACCCGGGCGATCGTCGCCGAGATCCGCGCCGAGCAGGAGGCGGCGGGCCGCGCCGGCGAGACCCTGCACGTCTTCGGCGACCTCGTCGTTCTCCTGGACGACAGCCGGGCCGAGGCGGAGGGCCGCCTCGACCGTCTCGACACGCTCGCGGGGGAGCCGTACACCAGCGACGCCCGGATCTTCACCGGGACGGCCGTACAACTCGCCGACCTGCTTGAGGAGTTGGCGGAAGGCGGGCTGACCGGCTTCCGGCTGCGGCCCGCGGTCGCCGGCCACGACCTGCCCCGGATCACCCGGGACCTGGTGCCCGAGCTGCAGCGCCGCCGCCGCTTCCGGGACGCCTACGAGGCCGGTACCCTGCGCGGCCTCCTCGGCCTGGCCCGCCCCGCCAACCGCTACGCAGCGGCCTGAACGCCGGAGAGGACGACCGTACGCCATGAGCAAGCCGCTGAAGCAGATCCACCTGGCCGCCCACTTCCCCGGGGTCAACAACACCACCGTGTGGAGCGACCCGGCCGCCGGCAGCCACATCGAGTTCAGCTCCTTCGCCCACTTCGCGCGGACCGCCGAACGCGCCAAGTTCGACTTCCTGTTCCTCGCCGAGGGACTGAGGCTGCGCGAACAGGGCGGCAGGATCTACGACCTCGACGTGGTCGGCCGCCCCGACACCTTCACCGTGCTGGCCGCGCTGGCCGCCGTCACCGACCGGCTCGGCCTGACCGGCACCATCAATTCCACCTTCAACGAGCCGTACGAGGTGGCCCGCCAGTTCGCCACCCTCGACCACCTCTCCGACGGCCGGTCCGCGTGGAACGTGGTCACCTCCTGGGACGCCTTCACCGGCGAGAACTTCCGGCGCGGCGGCTTCCTGCCGCAGGAGGAGCGCTACTCCCGCGCCAAGGAGTTCCTCGCCACCGCACACGAGCTGTTCGACTCCTGGCGCGGCGACGAGATCCTCGCCGACCAGGCCACCGGCACCTTCCTCCGGGACGCCGAGGCCGGCGCCTTCGTGCACCAGGGGCAGCACTTCGACATCCACGGCCGGTTCAACGTCCCGCGCTCCCCGCAGGGCCGGCCGGTCGTCTTCCAGGCCGGCGACTCGGAGGAGGGCCGCGAGTTCGCCGCCGCCGGCGCCGACGCCATCTTCAGCCGGTACTCCACGCTGAAGGAGGGCCAGGCCTTCTACACGGACGTCAAGTCCCGTCTCGCCACGTACGGCCGCCGCCCCGACCAGCTGCTCATCCTGCCCGCCGCGACCTTCGTCCTCGGCGACACCGACCAGGAGGCCGCCGAACTCGCCCGGCAGGTCCGCCGGCAGCAGGTCAGCGGTGCCACCGCCATCAAGCACCTGGAGTTCGTCTGGAACCGGGACCTGTCGGCGTACGACCCGGAGGGTCCGCTGCCCGACGTCGACCCGGTGGTCGCCGAGGAGCACATCTCCCGGGGCCGCGCCCAGGTGCGGATGTACCGGGACCCGGTCGCCATCGCCCGCGAGTGGCGGCAGCTCGCCGAGGCCAACAAGTGGTCCATCCGCGACCTGGTCATCAACACCGGCAACCGGCAGACGTTCATCGGCTCCCCGGCCACCGTCGCGCGGACCATCAACGACTTCGTGCAGGCCGACGCCTCCGACGGCTTCATCCTCGTCCCGCACATCACCCCGGGCGGACTCGACGCGTTCGCCGACAAGGTGGTCCCCCTCCTGCAGGAACAGGGCGTCTTCCGCGCCGACTACGAGGGCACCACCCTGCGCGACCACCTCGGCCTCGCCCACCCCGACGAGTCCGGCGCGGCCGAGCGGGCCGCGTCGTGAGGTTCCTCGCCACCAGTGCCTCCTCGGGGGGCCGTCCCGCGGTGTCGATGACGACGTGCGCGCGGTTCCCCGGCTCGTACTCCCGGCCGGTCACCTCCGGCCACCCGGGCAGCGGCGGCCCGGGCGCGTGCGCACGCGGCGCCGGTGCTCCGCGCGGGTGGACCGCCCCCGTACGTCGTGGCTGAGGGGGAGTCCGGGCGCCCGGGACGCGCGCGTTGTCCCGCAGACCGCACGTGGCTCCGGCGCCCACCGGCGCGCCGGTCCGTCGGCACGCCTGACTCCTCCCCACCACCGCACGGCGTTTCCGCAGCCGCAGCCGCACCGCGAACCGGGCGGCCGGCACACCGGTGCGGGCATGGACGTCACCTCCCCCGTGGGTGACGTCCATGCCCGTTCCCCCGGCGCCGGTCCGTGGCCCGCCGTCGCCGTGTGCCGTCACCAGCACATGACCGCCGTCTCCCCCGACCCCCACGTGGAGTACAGGCGGACCCGGACGACGTAGCGGCGGCCCTTGACGAGCCGGACGCGGACGGCGGCGTTCTCCGGTGTGCCGCCGTCGTCGTGGCCCGTGAGGAAGCGCGGTTCCCCGTCGCGCTCCTCGAAGACCACCAGTACGGTGTCGGCGTCGCCGAAGGTGCCCACGGTGTACTCGCGGGTCTCCGGCGGCTCGACGGTGAAATCGGCCTGCCCGCCCGGCCCGAGACCGAGCGGAGCCGACCGGAACGGCACCAGCGCGGCCGGCCCGGTGGGACCGGTGGGCGGGTACCAGCGCAGCACGAACTCCTTGTCCGCCGGGGACGGCGTGCCGGGCGGACGCAGCCCCCCGCGGTACTGCTCCGGCTCCAGCACCAGCCCCGGCCCGAACGGCAGCGTCATCACCGACTGCGGGTCCCACACCGAGCCGCCCGCCTCACAGGCGTCGAGCTGGCCCAGCACGTTCCGGTACGTCGTCTCCCGGCTGAAGAAGTTCGGCGGGCCCGCCAGCTCGGCGTACACGGCCTCGTCGTCCCAGTGCAGCCCGGCGAACGGACTCTGGTGCTCGTGCACCATGCCGAGCGCGTGCCCGATCTGGTGCAGTACCGTCCCGCGCTCCCCGGGCGCGGTCACGTCCCAGCCGAGGTTCATGGTGCGCTCGCCCCGGCCCACCGACAGGGCGTCCCGGCCCACCGCCGACCAGGACCCGGCACCGGCCTGGAACCCGATCCGCAGCTCCGCCTCGCAGCGGTCGCCGACCTCGGCGAAGCCGACGCCGATGCCGAGATCCCGCCACTCGCCGAAGCACGAGCGGACCACGTCCCGCTGCTCCTCGCCGCCCGCCCACGGCACCCGGCGCAGCTCCCCGGTCCCGGGGACCGGGATGACCGAGGCGTCGGTGCGGGCGTCCAGGAAGCAGTAGTGCAGCACGGTGCCGTTGACCCACATCCGCCGCCCCGCGAGCAGCGCGCCCAGCCGCTCGGCCGTCAGCCCCGGGGCGAACGCCGGGGCCGGCTGCCGCGGAAGCGAGCAGAGGCGTCGGGTCATGCGGCCAGAGTGCCGCCCGCCCCGCCCGGACGCCTGAGTCGGGGGCTACTCAAGTCGCCCTGTATCAAACCTGAGTACGCGCGCTCCAGATGATGTGAGGACCTACGAACAGGACGCCAAGACACTGGAGCTGCCCTGGCCGTTCACCGGCCGGGCGGACGAACTGGAGCTGGTGCGCGGTGCGCTGACCGCCGGCCGGCCCGGCATCGTGGTGACCGGCCCGGCGGGCCGCGGCAAGACCCGGCTGATCACGGAGGCCGTCCGGGGTACGGACCACGCCCGGGTGACCGGCACGCCCGAGGCCCCGGACCTGCCCCTGGCGGCGTTCGCGCACCTGCTCCCCGACACCGTCTCGCTGCACCGCGCGGTCCGCGCGCTGTCGGGTGTACGCCTCCTCGTGGTGGACGACGCCCAGCTCCTGGACGAGACCTCCGCCGCGCTGGTCCACCAGCTGGCCGTGCACGGCCGCACCCGCCTGGTCGTGGCCGCGGCGGACGGCCCGCCCGCGCCCGCGGCGGTCTCCCGGCTGTGGACCGGGGAACTGCTGCCCCGGCTGCCCCTCGACCCGCTGTCCCGCGAGGACACCGCCCAGCTGCTCGCCGGCGCCGGCCTGGAACCGCTCACCGTGCGCCGGCTGCACCAGGCCTGCCGGGGCGACCTGCGGCTGCTGCGCGACCTGGTGGCCGCGCTCGCCGGGTCCGGCCGGCTGACGGCCGTCGCGGGCACCGGCGAGCGGGCCTGGCGGGGCGCTCTGCCGGTCACCCCCGCCGTCCGCGAGCGGCTCGCCCCCGCCCTGGAGCGGTCCGGGCCCGGCGAACGCGACGTCCTCGAACGCCTCGCGTTCGCCGAACCCCTGCCGCTGCCGGCGGACGAGCTGGACCTGGCCGCCCTGGAACACCTGGAGGCGGACGGCCTGATCGACGTCGACGAACACGGCGCCGTCACCCTCGCCCATCCCCTGCACGGCCCCGCGCTGCGCGCCACGGCCGGCCGGCTGCGGGCCCGGCGGCTCGGCCGCGCGCCCTTCGCACACGGCCCCGCGCTGGCCGCCGAACAGCGCACGCTGGCCCGGCGGACGGAGCGGCTCGACGTCCGCCCGGTGCCGACACCGGTGGGGGAGTGGCTGGTGGCGGAGGGCGGCCCGCTGCCCGCCGGGTACGCCGCGGTCCGCGCCCGGTTCGCCCGCCTGCGAGGAGAGCTGCGGGAGGCAGCGGCCTGGGCCCGGGAGGGGCTGCGGGAGACCGCGTCGGACAGCGGGTGCCTGACGGAACTCGCGCTGGCCGAAGGCCGGTTGGGTGAGGTGACCGATCCGGACGGCGTCCACGCGCTCTACGACGCCGTACGCCTCGGCGAGCCCGAGCGGGCGGTCGGGCGGTTGCCGGCCGGGAGCGTGTTCGCCCGGCACGCGGACGCGCTCGCGCGCGCGGACGGCGCCGCACTGGACCGGGCCGCGGAGGCGCTGGCCGAGCGGGGCTTCCTGCTGTACGCGGCCGAGGCGCACGCCCAGGCGGTACGGGTGCACCGGGATCCGCGGGCCGCGCGGCTGTCCCGTACCCGGGCCGTCGCCCTGGCCCGGCGCTGCCAGGGGGCGCGTACGCCCGCGCTGGCCGGGCTGGTTCTCGGGGAACTCACCGCGCGGCAGCGGCAGATCGTCACGTTGGCCGCGGCGGGGCTGAGCAACCGGGAGATCGCCGAACGGTTGACGTTGTCCGTGCGGACGGTGGGGAACCATCTGTACAGCGCGTACACGCGGCTCGGCACGGGGGATCGGGACGCGTTGCCCTGGCTGGTGGAGATGCCGGAGACGGAGACGGCTTAGGGGGTGCGGGAGGCGGTTCGTGGCCGGGCGCGGGTGCTTCGTGGGGGTGCGCGACCCCTCTCACGCCGCCCCGAACGCCGCGAACGCCCAGCCCGTCGCCTGGTGGACCGCGTCGCCGGGCAGGGCCGCGCGGGCGTCGCGCAGGGCCTCGGGCAGCGAGAGGCCCGCGTCGAGGCCCTTGTGCAGCGACAGCATCAGCGGCACCACCGCCGCGTCGTTGACCGGTGCGCTGCTCGCCACCACCCCGGCCGTGCCCAGCGGCAGCAACGCGGCGACCAAGCCGAGGAGTTCGTCGGCGCCGACCGAGGCGAGGCGGGCGGTGTCGCAGCTGGAGAGGATGATCCGGTACGGACTGCGGGCAAGGCGCTCGAAGTCGTGGACGATCAGCGGGCCGTCGGCCATCCGGAGGGCGGAGAACAGCGGGCTGTCGGCGCGGAACGTGCCGTGCGCCGCGAGGTGGGCGAGGCACGCGCCGTCGAGTTCCGCCAGCACTCGCGGCACCTGCGCGGCCTCGCCCTCCAGGACTGTTGCCGAGCTGTACCGGTCCGCCAGTTCGGACACCTCCGCGCCGCCCGTCGCCAGGCCGGGGCCGCGCACCAGCACCGGCCGGCCGTCGTCCGGCGGCGGCGCCGTCTCCCGGGCCCGCAGCCAGCTGCCCGCCGACGGCGACACGCTCAGCACCCGCTCCCGCAGCGCGGGCAGCAGCGCCCACGGCACCTGGTGCAGCGCGCCCGGCGGCACGATCACCACCGGGCCCGAACCGAGATGCGGCACCGCCCCGGCCAGCAGCAGCTCCTGCAGCCGCCGGCCGGCGGCCTCCACGAGCGGCAGCCGGGCCTCGGCCCCGGGGTGCGCGAGCCGTCGCAGCCCCGCCTGTACGTGCTCGGCCTCGGCCACCGCCTCCGCGAGCGAACCACCCGCGAACCGCCGTACCCTGCCCTGCCCGCACAGCAGGACGTGCACCCGGCCGTCCACCACGGCCAGTTCGACCAGTCGTCCGTCGCCGAGCCGGTCCAGCAGCCGGCCCACGTCGAGCCGGTCGCCCGCGTCGGCGGCGGCCCCGCCCATGTGCCGGGTGCGCGAACGGATCTCCCGTTCCAGGCGGCGCTGTTCGCGCTCCAGCGCCGGCACCGGGCGGCCCTCCATCCGGGCGGCCTCCGCACGGGCCGCGATCTCCCGGTAGGCGGTCAGCCCGCTCAGCAGCGCCGGGTCGTCGGGCGGCCGGGCCGGCGGCGCGGACAGCACGGTCGCCCGCCACCGCTCGCTCCACCCGAGCAGTCGGCGCGGACCGCCCTGCGCGAGACTCACCTCCTGTGCCAGCGCGGCCAGTTCGGCGCCCTGCGCGGTCGCGTGGGCGCGCAGCTCCGAGGCGCCCAGCGTCATCCGGTGGTCGTCCAGCACGTCCAGACCGCGCCGGCACGCCTCCAGCACCCCGCGCCGGGAACCGGCCGCCCGCGCCCGCAGCGCCTGTGCCACCCAGCCCGTCATCCGGGCCGTCGGCGGCCCGCCGTGCCGGCTGCGCGCGGCCACCGCCAGGTGCCGTTCCGCGTCCGCCGTCCAGCCCAGCGCGAGCGCGATCCGGCCCGCGAGCAGCGACGCCTGCGGTGCGGCGGGCGAACCGAAGGAGGCCAGCCGCTCGGCGACCGCCGCCGCGTCCGCGACCATCCGCCCCGACCGGCGCCCGGCCGCCACCCGCGCCTCGAGCAGCACCAGCCGGGCGTGCGTCTCCCACCAGGTCCGGCGCTGCGCCGCGAACAGCCGTACGGCGACGGCGGCGCGGGCTATGGCGGTGTGCGCGTCTCCGGCCGACCGGGCGGCCCACGAAGCGGCGAGCAGCAGCTCGGCCTTGCGGGTGGACTGCCCGCCGATCCGGTCCAGCACCGCGATCGCCGCGTCCGCCTCGGCCAGCGCCTCCGGGGCGAGCCCCGCCGCCATCAGCACCTCGCAGCGCCGGATCGACAGGTTGTACGTGGGCGTGCCCAGCTTGGCGTAGCGTTCCTCGGCCTCGTCCAGCAGCCGCAGCGCCGCCGGGATGTCCCCGGACCGGAACGCGGCCAGCCCCCGGCTCTCCACCGCGTCCGCCTTGTCGTGCTCCTGGCCGGTGGTGTCCCACAGCCGCTCCGCCGCCGTGAAGTCCGCGACGGCCCGGTCCACCGCGCCCAGCGCCAGGTGCACGGTGGCCCTCAGGGTCAGCGCCCGCGCGGTCCAGATGTCGTCGGCGACCTGCCGGAGGACGGGCAGGGCCCGCCGTACGTCCTCCAGGGCCTCCCGGTGACGCCCCAGCACCCACCACACGTAGGCCCGCCGGTACAGCACCCGGGCCCGGGTGTGACCGCTGCCCCGGGCGACCCCCCGCTCGAAGGACGCGAGCCCCTGCCGCGTGCGCCCCGCGTGCACCAGTGCGACCCCCAGCGTGGCCAGCACGTCGGCCTCCCGGTCGGCCGACTCGGCGCGCGCGGCCAGGTCCCGGGCCCGCCGCAGGTGCCGCAGCGCGATCCGCAGATCGCCGAAGTCCCGCTGCCAGATGCCGAGGACCTGGTGGGCGACGCTGGCGTGGACCGGCGACGGAGCGGCGCGCAGCACGTGTTCGGCGCGTGCCCGGGCCTCGCCGGGATCGGCGAACACCATGGGCAGCAGTTCGAGAACCGACTCGCTTCCCGCTGTCACGTCTCGCATGGTAGTGGCCTGCTGTATCAGACGGTGACCCCACGACTCTCACTGTCGGACACCGTCTCGAGGGGGAGGACACCACATGGCACCACACCGCTTCCACGAGCAGTTCGAGCACATCCAGCGCTCGCTGCCGGACGTACCCCTGACCATGGGGCCGGACGACTCGGCCGGATTCCTCTACGAGAGGGGCGTCGTCCTGGTCCGGGACGGCGAGGAGGCCCGGTTCGTCGAGGACACCGTGCGCACCCACTTCACCGACACCCAGGGGCTCGTCCCCGACCACGTGCGCCGTGTCGGCCCGCAGGCCGGCCGCACCGGCGTCACCCGGATCCGGGTCGGCGACCCGGCCGGGGGCGAGGACACCGTGCCGCACGCGCTGCGCGCGGTGCGGGAGGCCGAGGACCGCCAGGGCCGCCGGCTGGCCGGCCGCAACCATGTGGTGCACATCGCGGTCAACGCCTGCCCCGGCGACGAGCCGGTGCCCGTCCCGCGCACCGAGCCCGCCAACCCGGCCGCCGCCGAGGGGAGTCACGACCCGGCCACCGCGGTCGGCGTGCTCGTGGTCGACACCGGTCTGGTGCACGACCACCGCTCCTACCCGCTGCTCGCCCACACCACGGGCGACGCCCAGCTGACCGAGACCGACGGCGACGGCGTGCTCCACCAGTACGTCGGCCACGGCACGTTCATCGCCGGGATCCTCGCGGCCGTCGCGCCCAACACCGACATCACCGTGCGCGGCACCCTCAACGACGCCGGTGCCGTGCTGGAGTCCGAGTTCGGCGCGCTGCTCTTCGAGGCCGTCGACCGGGACGGCTGGCCGGACATCATCAGCCTCTCCGCGGGCACCCCGAGCGCCGACACCGACGGACTGATCGGTCTGGACGGGTTCATGCGGGAACTGCGCGACCAGCGCACGCTGCTGGTGGCCGCCGCCGGCAACAACGGCAGCGACACCCCGTTCTGGCCCGCCGCCTACGCCGCCCTGCCCGAGTACGCCGACTGCGTGCTGTCGGTCGGTGCCCTGCGCGCGGACGGCGAGTCCGAGGCGTGCTTCACCAACCACGGGCCCTGGGTGCGCGTCCACGCCCCCGGCGAGCGCCTCACCAGCGCCCTCACCGGCTTCACCACGCCCGTGCCGTACATCTACCAGCACTCCACCTACGACGCCTGCCGGTTCGGCGCCGACTACCCGTGCACCTGCCAGTACCCCCGCCACACCGGCGTGCTGAGCGAGGGCCGGGAGAGCACCGGTGGCAAGCCGGACCAGGTGATGTTCGACGGTCTCGCGCAGTGGAGCGGCACCTCCTTCGCCACCCCGGTGGCCGCGGGACTCGTCGCCGCCCGCATGTCGGCGTACCGGGAGCGCGACCCGCGGGCGGCCGGCGCGGGGCTGCTGGCGGCCGCCACCGAGCGGGCGGAGGTGCGCGGGGCGCACGTGCCGGCGCTCCGGCCGCCCACCTGGCGCCCCGTCCCGGTCGGGGTCCCGGCCGTGCCCGCATGAGGTCCGGAACCCTCCACTCCGCGGCGTACGATGACAGGCCGTACACAAGGGGTGGAGCCGTGGACCGAGCAGAGGTCGGCGCGTTGGTCCAGTCTGCCGTCGACGGGGACGCCGCGGCCTGGAAGGCGCTGGTGGAAGGGATGAGTCCGCTGGTGTGGTCGGTGGTGCGCGCACACCGGCTGTCGGACGCCGACGGACACGAGGTCTTCCAGACCACGTGGTTCCGCTTCGCCCAGTACCTGGGCCGCATACGGGAACCCGACAAGGCCGGTGCCTGGCTGGCCAGTACCGCCCGGCACGAGTGCCTGAAGGTGCTCAAGGGGCTGGCGCGGCTGACCCTGACCGACGATCCGCGGGTGCTCGACCGGGCCAGCGAGGAGCGGACGCCGGAGGAGTCGCTGATCGACTCGGAGGAGGCGGCGGACCGGGCCGAGCGGGTCCGCCGGCTGTGGCAGGAGCTGGACGGACTGGGCGAGCGCTGCCGGCAGTTGCTGCGCGTGCTGATGGCCTCGCCGCCGCCCAGCTACGGGGAGATCTCGGCCGCGCTCGGTATCGCGGTCGGCAGTATCGGTCCGCTGCGCCAGCGCTGCCTGCGCCGGCTGCGGGCCCGGATGAACGCACGGGGTGCGGTGTGAACGGCGACGACGGCAGGCCCGAGGGGCCGGAGGAGTTCGCGGACGGGCTGCTGGAGGAGGAACTGCGCCAGGCGGCCGCCGTGCTGGACCCGGTCCCGGCCGAGCTGGTGCAGGCGGCCCTGGACGCGTTCGCGCTGCACGACCTGGACGCCCGGCTCGCCGAGCTGTCCTTCGACTCGCTCGTGGACGCGCTGCCGGTCAGGGGCGTCACGGACGCACCGCGGATGCTGACGTTCCGCGCGGGCGAGGTGACCGTCGACGTCGAGGTCACCGAGGACGGCCTGATCGGCCAGGTGCTGCCGCCGCAGCCGGCCCGCATCGAGGTCCTCGGCGGCCCGCAGACCACCCGCGGCCCGCTCACCGCGGACCCCCTCGGCCGGTTCACCAGCACCACCCCGCCGTCCGGCCCCTTCGCCCTGCGGCTGCGGACCGGCGCGGAGGTGATCGTCACGCAGTGGCTGCGGGCCTGACACGGCCGGCACAGGCGCGGCGGCGGGACGCGGCGAGCCGAAGGCCCGTGCCCCGGGATGCGCCCCCACCGGTGGGCCGGAGGCCCGGGCGGGGTGTGCCGGGCGCGAGCCGCGTCTCGGGCCGGAGGCCTGGGGAGGCAGGCCGGGGTCGAGTGGCGTGTCGGGTGGGGGGCCCGGGGCAGGCGGGCGGTCGAGTCGCGTGTTGGGCCGGGTGCTGTGTGCTGGGGCGTCGAGCCGTGCGTCGGGTGAGGGTGTGCCGGGGGAGGGATGGCCGGGTCCCGGCCGGGGGGCCGTGGCATCGGCCGGACGGCTACAGCGCGTCCACGAGTGCCGCCAGCGCGGTGGCGAGGTGGTTGAGGCCCGGGCCGGCCGGGCCGCCCGGTTCCGTCATGTAGGTGTCCCGCCGGATCTCCACCATCAGGGCGCCGACGCGGGCGTCCGTGCCGTAGAAGTCCAGCGGCACGTACGTCCCGGCGAACGGGCTGTTCAGCCCCGTTCCGCCGCAGCAGGCGAAGGCCGTGCGGGCGGCCTCGGTCAGCTCCGGCGAGGTGTGGAAGGCGTCCGTGCCCAGGCACACCGGCGGGCGCGGGCCGGTGCCGTGGAGTTCGTACGGCAGCGGTTCGCTCGGATACGAGTGCACGTCGATGATCAGGGCCCGCCCCGTCGCGGCCAGCCGGGCGGCCACCGCCTGCGTCATGGCCGCGGCGTACGGCCGGAAATAGCGGGCGAGCAGCGGCTCCGGGTCGGTGTCCGCGGGCCGCAGCACGCCCCGGTGCGTGGTCCGCGTGTACACGGCGCCCATGCCGACGGCCGCCATTTCCTCCCGCTCGTCCGGGAACCGCTCCGGGTCCACCACCAGCCGCGACAGCCGGTTCACGAACCGCCAGGGCCGCACCCCGGCGAGCGCGGCGGCCCGCTCGGCGATCTCTGCGGTGTGCGCGTCCGTGATCCGGTCCAGCTCCCGCTCCAGCTCCCCGTCGTCCAGGACGATCCCGGCGCGCACGTCCCGCGGTATCGCCCGTGCCGAGTGCGGCACGTGCAGCAGCACGGGGGAGTCCGGGTCACCGGGCAGGAGGTCGAAGGAGGTCACGGGCTGCTCCAGGGCGTTGTCGGTGGCATGGGCGTGATCAAGGTGCCACACACCACTGACAGCGGCCCGCGGCACGCACGACCGCGCCCCGGCCGGGCGGTGCCGGCCGGGGCGCGGTCGTGCGGGCGTCCTGGGCGTCAGCTCAGGGACGCCAGGGCCTCGTTCCAGGTGGCCGACGGGCGCATGACCGCGTCCGCCTTGGCCTTGTCGACCTGGTAGTAGCCGCCGATGTCGGCCGGCCGGCCCTGGACGGCGTTCAGCTCGTCCACGATCTTCTGCTCGTTCGCGGCGAGGGTCTCGGCGAGCGGCGCGAAGGCCTTGGCCAGGTCGGCGTCGTCGGTCTGCCTCGCCAGCTCCTGCGCCCAGTACAGGGACAGGTAGAAGTGGCTGCCGCGGTTGTCGATGCCGCCGACGCGCCGGGTCGGGGACTTGTCCTCGTTGAGGAAGGTCGCCGTGGCGCGGTCCAGGGTGTCGGCGAGGACCTTGGCGCGGGTGTTGCCGGTGGCCGCCGCGTACTGCTCGAAGGACGGCACCAGGGCGAAGAACTCACCGAGGGAGTCCCAGCGCAGGTAGTTCTCCTTGACCAGCTGCTGGACGTGCTTCGGCGCCGAGCCGCCGGCGCCCGTCTCGAACAGGCCGCCGCCCGCCATCAGCGGGACGACCGACAGCATCTTGGCGCTGGTGCCCAGCTCCAGGATGGGGAAGAGGTCGGTCAGGTAGTCGCGCAGCACGTTGCCGGTCACCGAGATGGTGTTCTCGCCGCGGCGGATGCGCTCCACCGACAGCTTGGTGGCCTCGACCGGGGACAGGATGCGGATGTCCAGGCCCTCGGTGTCGTGCTCGGGCAGGTACTGCTTGACCTTGGCGATCAGCTGCGCGTCGTGGGCGCGGGTCTCGTCCAGCCAGAACACCGCCGGGTCGCCGGTGGCGCGGGCGCGGGTGACGGCCAGCTTGACCCAGTCGCGGATCGGGTCGTCCTTGGTCTGGCAGGCGCGGAAGATGTCGCCCTGCGCGACCGGCTGCTCGATCAGGACGTTGCCGTTCTGGTCGGTCAGGCGGACGGTGCCGGCGGCCGGGATCTCGAAGGTCTTGTCGTGGGAGCCGTACTCCTCGGCCTTCTGCGCCATCAGGCCCACGTTCGGGACCGAGCCCATGGTGGAGGGGTCGTAGGCGCCGTTGGCCCGGCAGTCGTCGATGACGGCCTGGTACACACCGGCGTAGGAGGAGTCCGGGATCACGGCGAGGGCGTCGTGCTCCTGGCCGTCCGCGCCCCACATGTGGCCGGACGTGCGGATCATGGCCGGCATCGAGGCGTCGATGATGACGTCCGACGGCACGTGCAGGTTGGTGATGCCCTTGTCGGAGTCGACCATCGCCAGGTCCGGGCCCTCGGCGATCTCGGCGTCGAAGGACGCCTTGATCTCGGCGCCCTCGGGCAGGTTCTCCAGGCCCTTCAGGATGCCGCCGAGGCCGTCGTTCGGGGTGAGGCCGGCCGCCTTGAGGGTCTCGCCGTACTTCGCGAACGTCTTCGGGAAGAAGGCGCGCACCACGTGACCGAAGATGATCGGGTCGGAGACCTTCATCATCGTGGCCTTCAGGTGGACGGAGAACAGGACGCCCTCTTCCTTGGCCCGGGCGACCTGCGCGGCGAGGAACGTGTTCAGCTCGGCGACGCGCATGACGGAGGCGTCGACGACCTCGCCCTCGCGGACCGGTACGGACTCCTTCAGGACGGTGGTGGTGCCGTCCTCGCCGACCAGCTCGATCTTGAGCGCGCCGGCCTCGGAGACGACGACGGACTTCTCGGTGGAGCGGAAGTCGTTCTCGCCCATGGTCGCCACGTTGGTCTTGGACTCGCCGGTCCAGGCGCCCATGCGGTGCGGGTGGGTCTTGGCGTAGTTCTTCACCGAGGCCGGGGCACGGCGGTCGGAGTTGCCCTCACGCAGCACCGGGTTGACGGCGGAGCCCTTGACCTTGTCGTAGCGGGCGCGGATCTCGCGCTCCTCGTCGGTCTTCGGGTCGTCCGGGTAGTCCGGCAGCGCGTAGCCCTTGGCCTGCAGCTCGGCGACGGCGGCCTTCAGCTGCGGGATGGACGCCGAGATGTTCGGCAGCTTGATGATGTTGGCCGCGGGGGTCTTGGCCAGCTCGCCCAGCTCGGTCAGCGCGTCGGGGATGCGCTGGTCCTCGTTCAGGTACTCCGGGAAGACGGCGATGATGCGCCCGGCCAGCGAGATGTCACGCGTCTCCACGGGCACACCGGCCTGCGAGGCGTACGCCTGGATCACCGGCAGGAACGAATGCGTCGCCAGGGCCGGGGCCTCGTCTGTGTAGGTGTAGATGATGGTCGAGTCAGTCACCGGGTGCTCCGCTCCACGTCTGCAACATTGCTCGACATCAAGATATCTCGTGATCGGGGTCGGCTCGACAGGGGTCCTGGCCGGAAAAAGCGCCGCCCGCCATCTCGCGCGCGATCCAGTGGCAGATGACGTCCACCACGTACACGTGTTCGTCCCGGGTCAGTGTCCGCCCCTTCGGGATCCCGTGCCAGCGCTGGAGGCAGCCCCGGCAGCAGGTGGCGGTCGCGTGCTGGGCCACGAAGACCGGATGCCCCCGGTACGGCGTCTGCTTGCCGTCCTTGTACGGCTCGGCCGGCGCCAGTCGCTTCGCGACCAGGTCGTACGCGTGCCACCGCAGGGTTGCCGGGCCCTTCAGCCCGGCGGTCGCCCGGTCCCGCCCGCGCAGATGGAACCGCGCCCGGAACGGCTGCCGGGCGAGGGCGTCCAGCAGCTGGTCGAGCGAGCGGGGGGCGGGGGAGGAGGTCATGCTGCTTCGAGGGTAGTCCGTGAGCGGAACGTCCGCCGACGGCGTACGCCGGCCCGGGCGGGAGGCTCGCCGTTCACGGTCCGGCGTCCACCCGCTCCCAGGGGCTGCGGCCGGTGCCCCGCCGCCAGGCCTCCAGGTCGTCGCCGTTCACGCACACGATCCCGCACTGCAGCGCGTACTCGAGGGCGGGCGCCGTGAAGTCGCTCGTGGTGACCACCGCGGCGACATCGGCCTCGTGGATGGTGAAGCAGGTCCCGCCGAAGCGCTGCATGTCCTGGGAGCCGACCTTGTTGTCGTCGCCGTACTGCTTGCACTGGATGACCAGGCGCCGCCCGTCCGGGGTGAGGGCGACGACGTCCGCCCCGAGGTCGCCGGCTCCTCCCACCACTTCCACCTCGCGGCACTCGCCGAGCACGCACAGCTGCGCTATCGCCTGCTCGAAACCGTCGGGGTCGAGCGCGGCGAAGTCGGCCGCGGGGAGGGGGGCGGCGGGCTCGGCCACCGGTGCGGCGGCGAGACTGTCGGAGGCCTTGTCGGCGGCTTCCTCCAGCGCCCGGGCGGCCCGGCGCGCGTACCTTCCGGCAGGGAGGCGGCGCCGCCGGGAACGGAGCCGGAGCGCGGTGGCAGCGGCGAGCACCGCCAGGACACCCGCCCACAGCGGGCGGCGTTCGACGATGCCCGCCGCCGTGCGCGCCAGGAACGACAGGACGCACAGGATGATCGCGAGCAGCACGAAGAACATCGCGGTGCTGCGCAGGTCGAAGCGCCGACGGCGCTCCGCCCCCCGGACCTGGCGCACGGGTATGGTCATGCCGGCTTCCTCCTGACAGCGACGAAGATCTCCTGGCTACGGATGCCCAAGATCCACGCCCGCTCCCAGGAGCGGCCCGGCCGGTGTGGCTCAGTCGGCCACGGCCGCCCCGCCGGTGATGTCCTCCCCGGTGCGCTGGTGCGGGATGACCGCCGAGCCCGGCTGGAGGGAGACCGTGCGGGTGGGGGCCGGGATGCGGATGCCCTCCTCGCGGTAGCGCCGGTGCAGGCGCTTGATGAACTCGTGCTTGATCCGGTACTGGTCGCTGAACTCGCCGACGCCGAGGATCACCGTGAAGCCGATCCGGGAGTCGCCGAAGGTGTGGAAACGGATCGCGGGCTCGTGGTCGGGGACGGCGCCGGTGACGTCCTTCATGACCTCCGTGACCACTTCCGCGGTGACCCGCTCCACGTGCTCCAGGTCGGAGTCGTAGGCCACCCCGACCTGCACCAGGACGGTCAGCTCCTGTTCGGGGCGGGTGTAGTTGGTCATGTTGGCCTTGGCGAGCTGGCCGTTGGGGATGACCACCAGGTTGTTGGAGAGCTGGCGGACCGTCGTCTGGCGCCAGTTGATGTCGACGACGTAGCCCTCCTCGCCGCTGCTCAGCCGGATGTAGTCGCCCGGCTGGACGGTCTTGGAGGCGAGGATGTGGACGCCCGCGAAGAGGTTGGCGAGGGTGTCCTGGAGGGCCAGGGCGACCGCCAGACCGCCGACGCCCAGGGCGGTCAGCAGGGGCGCTATGGAGATGCCGAGGGTCTGCAGGACCACCAGGAAGCCGATGGCCAGGACCAGGACCCGGGTGATGTTGACGAAGATGGTCGCCGAGCCCGCGACCCCCGAGCGGGACTGGGTGACCGTCCGCACCAGACCGGCGATCACCCGGGCCGCGGAGAACGTCACGACGACGATCACCCAGACCTGGAGCACCTGGTACACGTGATGCTGGACGGTCTTGGTGCACGGCAGGACGGCCGTGGCCGCCGCAGCGCCGCCCGCGATCGCCGCCCAGGGGACGACCGAGCGCAGCGCGTCCACGATGACGTCGTCACCGCTCCAGCGGGTGCGTTTGGCGTGCTTGGCGAGCCAGCGCAGCAGGGTGCGCGACATGAAGGCGAGCACCAGGCCGGCCCCCAGGGCGATGCCGGCGAGGACGAGGTCGTCCAGGGTCAGCGTGCGGTTCACCGGTCACCTCCGGGGCGCGGAACCGCTGCGGAGCACCACTTGTGAAATCTCGTCACGTTGTCACCTGCTCGATGTCCGGGATGTGCGATCGCGCCGGCCGGAGGAACTCCGGTGACCGGCGCGCTCGTTCATCCTGCCGTATCCGGCACGCCGGTCCGTACCGGGACCGGCGCTCTCCGGACAGCCGGCTCAGACGATGCCCTCGGCGAGTTCCGCCTGGTCGCGGTCGCTGCCGTACGCCGCGGTGGTCGGCGTGCCGTACGACCGGCGGGCGACGTACCACCAGACGCTGGCGAGGACCAGGACCACGGCGAGGGCGACGGAGGCGTAGTTCATCGTGCCGACCGTGACCGGCGACGCCTGCGGCAGGCAGAACAGGATCGTCACGCACGCCACCCAGACGACCGCGATCCAGCCGATCGGCCTGCTCCAGCGGCCCAGGTGCCACGGCCCCGGCCGGAACCGGTCACCCGCGCGCAGCCGCAGGTACACCGGGATGGCGTAGGCCGGGGTGATGCCGATGACGTTGATGGCGGTCACCGCGTTGTAGGCCGTCGTCGAGTACAGCGACGGCAGGGCCAGGACGCAGGCCACCACGACGGACAGCCAGACGGCGGCGACCGGGGTCTGGGTGCGGCTGCTCACCTTGCGCCACAGGTGGGAGCCGGGCAGCGCGCCGTCCCGGCTGAACGCGAACACCATCCGGCTGGCCGCGGCGACCTCGGCGTTCCCGCAGAACAGCTGGGCGACGATGACGACGAGGAGCAGCGCGCTCGCGCCGTCGGTGCCGAGGCCGTCCAGCAGGATCTGGGCGGGCGGCACGCCGGTGTCGGTGGTGCGGGTGGCGTCGTAGTCCTGGATGGCGAAGGTCAGACCGGCCAGCAGCACGAAACCGGCCAGCCAGGACACCCAGATGGCGCGGACTATGCCGCGGGAGGCGGCCACCGAGGCGTGCGAGGTCTCCTCGGACAGGTGGGCGGAGGCGTCGTAGCCGGAGAAGGTGTACTGCGCGAGGAGCAGGCCGATCGCGGCGACGTACAGCGGGTTGTCCCAGCCGGTCTCGTTGACGAACTTCGTGAACACGAAGGACGGAGACCGGTGGTGGTCGGGGATGACGGCCAGTGCGCCGACGATCAGGGCGACGCCCGCCAGGTGCCACCACACGCTGATCGAGTTGAGCACGCTGACCAGGCGGACGCCGAACAGGTTCAGCACCGCGTGCAGCAGCAGGATGGCGCAGAAGATCAGCATGGTCTTGCCGGGTGTCGGCTCGAAGCCCCACTGGAGGTTGGCGAACGCGCCGGTGAACAGGGCGGCGCCGTAGTCGATGCCGGCGATCGCGCCGAGCAGGCCGAGCAGGTTCAGCCAGCCGGTGTACCAGCCCCAGCGTCTGCCGCCGAGCCGGTCGGCCATGTAGTACAGGGCACCGGAGGTCGGGTAGGCGCTGGTGACCTCGGCGAGCGCGAGGCCGACACAGAGCACGAACAGGCCGACGCCGGCCCAGCCCCACAGCATCACGGCGGGGCCGCCGGTGTTCAGGCCGAAGCCGTACAGGGTCATGCAGCCGGACAGGATCGAGATCACCGAGAAGCTGATCGCGAAGTTGCCGAAGCCGCCCATGCGGCGGGCCAGCACCGGCCGGTAGCCGAGTTCGCGCAGCCGCTGCTCCTCGTCCTGCTGCGGCAGACCCGGGGAGGGGACGGGGGCGGGCGAGGGATCGGGGGTGGGGGACACGCGGGGGACCTCCGGGTTCGACGGTTTCCAACGGGCACGTGCGACGGAACTTCGGGGTGGAGCGGAGGGCTGTGCGTTCAGGGGCGGAGCACGGTCAGGCGCGGGCGGTTCAGGGGCGGGAGCCGTCCGCGGCGGCCCGGCAGCGGTCCCGGGCCTGTACGAAGATCTCCACGGCCCGGTCCCGGTCCGGGGTGCGGTACATCCAGGGCGGGGGCGTGAAGTAGGGGCCGATCGCCTCGAACACCCGGGCCGCGGCCGGGAACTGGAGCGAGCCCCACAGGGCGTGCGCCAGGTGGTTGAGGTCCGGCAGCGCGCGCTCGGCGGGCCGCGTCCGCTCGAACCAGGAGTCCAGCGCGCGCCGCGCCTCACGGGCCGCCTCCTCCACCACCCAGTGCAGGTCCAGCGCCGCGTCGTGCCCGCTGTCCCGGCGGTAGCGCTCGACCCGGACGTACAGCGGCAGCAGGTGCAGGGCGGAACCGGGCGGCGCCTGGCCGGCGGCCCACTGCGCGTACCCGGAGGCCTCCGCGAGCCGGCCGGAACCGCCGCGCACGTACAGGAACTGCAGCATCCGGTGGTGGGCCTCGCGGTTGAAGGGGTCGCGACTGCCGGCCTCGGCCAGCAGCCCCCAGGGTCCGGGCGGCAGCATCGGCTCCGGCGCGGCGGTCCGGTGCTCCTCCCAGCGCTGCTCCGGATCGAGCTGGGCCAGCGCCAGCAGGCACACCCAGGGCACCGGGTCCTGCGGGGCGGCCTGGGTGGCCGACTGGGCCGCGTCCCACGCCTCGATCCACAACTCGTGGGTACGGCGGTGCCGTTCGCGCCGGGCCCGCAGGGCGCGCTCCACGCCGACCCGGGCGTGCATCACCACCGCGTGCGCGCTGTCCGGCTCCTCGGCGAGCCAGGCCCGCACCACGTCGGTGCCCGCCGCGGCCGCCGCCAGGACCTGGGTGCGCTGGGTCCACTGCCACCACTGGGTGGTCTCCGCGAGCAGGGTGCGCATGGCCATCCAGCGGCCGGTGCGCAGGTCCTGCAGGGCGGCGCGCAGCGCGTGATCGGGGCCGGCGGGGTCGTAGGAGGGGCGGGCTCCGTCTCTGGCCATCAGCGGGCCCCCGGCCACTGGCGCACGGGCGAGGTGGCGGGGTGACGTTGCAACAGCCCTCCCCTGGGCGGTGAATGAGATGCCTCGTGTGGTCGGCGGTCACTATAGAGGCGCACGTTCCGCCGTACCATTGTTACCAAGTCAACTATCCGGTAAGGCAAGTTGACCTGGAGGGGAGGCCTTGACGCCGGGCCCGGGGCGACGGCAGGCTGGCGCGGTGATCTTCACGGCTGGAGCGGAGGACGCGCGATGACCGGGCCGGTGCTCGCCGTCGACCAGGGCACGTCCGGCACCAAGGCGCTCGTGGTCTGCCCGGAACGCGGGGTCCTCGGCTCCGCCTTCGCCGAGGTCCGCCCCCGGCATCTGCCCGGCGGCCTGGTCGAGGTGGACCCGGCCCAGCTGTACGACTCGGTGGTGGACGCCGGCCGGCGCGCGCTCGCCGAGGCCGGCGAGGGCGTCGTCGCGTTCGGACTCGCCAACCAGGGCGAGACCGTCCTCGCCTGGGACCCGGGCACCGGCCGCCCGCTGACCGACGCCCTGGTCTGGCAGGACCGGCGCGCCGAGACCGTCTGCGCCGGACTCGCCGAACACGCCGAGGAGCTGCGGCAGCTGACCGGCCTGCCCCTCGACCCGTACTTCGCCGCGCCGAAGATGGCCTGGATCCGCCGCCACCTCACCCGCGAGGGCGTCGTCACCACCTCCGACGCCTGGCTGGTCCACCGCCTCACCGGCGCCTTCGCCACCGACGCCGCCACCGCCGGCCGCACCCAGCTGCTCGACCTGGACCGCGCCGAGTGGTCCCCGCGCGCCCTCGACCTGTACGGCCTGGCCGGCGAACGCCTGCCCGAGGTGACCGACGCCGCCCGACCGGTCGGCACCACCCGGGCGTTCGGCCCCGAGATCCCGCTCACCGGACTGATCGTCGACCAGCAGGCCGCGCTGCTCGCCCAGCGTGTCACCGGCCCCGGCGCCGCCAAGTGCACCTACGGCACCGGCGCGTTCCTGCTCGCGCACACCGGCGACCGCCCCCGGCGCGGCGACTCGGGCCTGGTCAGCTGCGTGGCCTGGCGGCTCGACGGACACACCGCCTACTGCCTGGACGGCCAGGTCTACACGGCCGCCTCCGCCGTCCGCTGGCTCACCGGCCTCGGCGTCATCTCCTCGGCCGCCGACCTCGACCCGGTCGGCGGCACCGTCCCCGACAGCGGCGGGGTCACCTTCGTCCCGGCCCTCGCCGGACTCGCCGCCCCCTGGTGGCGCGGCGACGTACGCGGCTCCCTCACCGGCCTCGGCCTCGACACCACACCCGGGCACCTGGTGCGCGCCCTGTGCGAGGGCATCGCCGCCCAGGTCGCCGAACTCGCCGACGCCGCCGCCGGCGACCTGGACGCGCCGCTGCACACGCTCCGCGTCGACGGCGGCCTCACCCGCTCCGCTCTCCTCATGCAGACCCAGGCCGACCTGCTGCAACGTCCCGTGGAGGTGTCCGCGCTGCCCGACGCCACCGCGCTCGGCGCCGCCACCCTCGCCCGGCTCGGCGCGCACCCCGGCTCGAGCGTCGAGGACGCCCTGCCCGACTGGAAACCCGCCGCCGTGTACGAGCCCCGCATCACCGCCGACCAGGCCGCCGAACGCCGCGCCGGGTTCCGCGGCGCCGTCGCCGCCCTCCTCGGCTCGTGACGGTCACCGCGGACGGTCCGCTGCCCTCGACGCCGTACGACGTGGCGATCGTCGGCGCCGGCGTCGTCGGCTGCGCGATCGCCCGCGAGCTGGCCCGCCACCCCCGGCTGCGCATCGCCCTGCTCGAAGCCCAGGACGACGTCGGGCAGGGCACCTCCAAGGCCAACACCGCGATCCTGCACACCGGTTTCGACGCCACCCCCGGCACCCTGGAGGCCCGGCTGGTCCGCGAGGGCTACGCGCGGCTCGGCGCCTACGCGGCCGAGACCGGCATCCCCGTCGAACGGGTCGGCGCGCTGCTGGTCGCCTGGGACGAGGAGCAGCTCGCCGCGCTGCCCCGGCTCGCCGAGAAGGCCGGGCGCAACGCGTACCCCCACACCGTCCTGCTCGGTCCCGAGGAGCTGTACGCCCGTGAGCCGCACCTCGGCCCGGGCGCGCTCGGCGCCCTGCACGTCCCCGGCGAGAGCATCATCTGCCCCTGGACGACGACCCTCGCCTACGCCACCCAGGCCGTGGGCGCCGGAGTGGACCTGCACCTGAACACGAGGGTGCACGAAGCGAGTCGCACAGACACGCACCGGCTCACCACCGCCCGGGGCACCCTGCACGCCCGCCACCTGGTCAACGCGGCCGGGCTGCACGCCGACACCCTGGACCGCGCCCTCGGCCACGAGGACTTCACCGTCACCCCGCGCCGCGGCCAGCTCCTCGTCTACGACAAGCTCGCCCGCCCCCTCGTCCGGCACATCCTCCTCCCGGTGCCGACCGCCCTCGGCAAGGGCGTCCTGGTCGCCCCCACCGTCCACGGCAACGTCCTGCTCGGCCCCACCGCCGAGGACCTGCACGACAAGCGGGCCACCGGCTCCACCGCCGACGGGACGGCCGCGCTGCGCGAGCAGGGCCGGCGCATCCTGCCCGCCCTGCTGGAGGAGGAGGTCACCGCCGTCTACGCCGGGCTGCGCGCGGCCACCGGGCACGAGGACTACCGGATCACCGCGCACCCCGAGCAGGCGTACGTCACCGTCGGCGGCATCCGCTCCACCGGCCTGACCGCGTCCCTGGCCATCGCCGCCCACGTCACCCGGCTGCTGGCCGGGACCGGCCTAGACCTCGGCCCGGTCCGGGAACCGGAGCCGCCGGCCATGCCCAACCTCGGCGAGGCCTTCCAGCGCCCCTACCAGCGGCCCGAGCTCATCGCCGCCGACCCCGAGTACGGCACCCTCGTCTGCCACTGCGAGCGGGTCTCCCGCGGGGAGATCCGCGACGCCCTCGCCGGCCCGGTCCCGCCCCGCAGCCTGGAAGGCCTGCGCCGCCGCACCCGCGCGCGGGCCGGCCGCTGCCAGGGGTTCTACTGCGGGGCCGCGGTCCGGGACCTGTTCGAGCAGGGTTCGAGGCCATGACGCCCCCGCGCCACGTGGACGTCCTCGTCGTCGGGGCCGGTCCCGCCGGGCTCGCCGCCGCCGCGCGGCTGGCCGCCGCCGGTGCCGGACGCGTGGAGGTGCTGGAGCGGGAGGCGCAGCCCGGCGGGGTGCCCCGGCACTGCGCGCACGGCGGCTTCGGCACCTGGACCCGCCCGCTCACCGGCCCCCGCTACGCCCGCCTGCTCACGGAGGCCGCCGAGCGGGCCGGCGCCACGCTCCGCACCGGAGTGACGGCGCTGGACTGGGCGCCGGCGGGCCCGGTGCTCACCACCGTCGGGCCCGGCGGCCCGGAGACCGTCGAGGCACGGGCCGTCGTCCTCGCCACCGGCGCCCGCGAACGACCGCGCGCCGCCCGCCTGGTACCCGGCACCCGCCCCGCCGGCGTCTTGACCACCGGCGAACTCCAGCAGGCTGTCCACCTGTTCGGGCAGCACATCGGCACCCGCGCGGTCATCGCCGGCGCGGCCGACGTCTCCTACGCGGCGGCAGCCACCGTCCGCGCGGCCGGCGCCGAGGTCGTCGCCCTGGTCACGGAACACCCGCGGGCCCAGACCGGCAGGGCCCGCGCCCGGGCGGCCCGGCTGGGCCACCGCGTCCCGCTGCTGACCGGCACCACGGTCACCGAACTCCTCGGCCACGGACGGCTGTCCGGTGTCCGCGTCCGCCACCGGGACGGCCGTACGGCCGTACTGCCCTGTGACACCGTGGTGTTCACCGGCGACTTCGTCCCCGAGCACGAACTGGCCCGGCGCGGCGGCCTCACCCTGGACCCGGGCACCCGCGGCCCCGCCGTCGGCGCCACCCTGCACACCTCGCGCCCCGGCGTCTTCGCCGCCGGCAACCTGCTGCACGCCGTGGAGCCCGCCGGCACCGCGGCCCGCGAGGGCGCCGGCGCGGCCGGCGCGGTCCTGGACTTCCTGGCGGGCGCGCCCTGGCCGGGCCCGGGCGTCCCCGTGACCGTCGAGGCGCCACTGCGCTGGATCGCCCCGAACCGCGTCACCCCGGGCGCCGTACCCGCCCGCCACGTCCTGCGCACCGGCGTCCCGCTGCCCCGCCCGGTCCTGTACGTCCACCAGGACGGCCGCCTCCTCCACCGCCAACGGCTCACCGTCGGCACCGCGTTGCCCGACAGCACCCTGACCTGCACCGCCCGCTGGCACGACCGCGTCGACCCCGCCGGCGGGCCGGTACGGGTGAGCACCGGCTGAGCGGGCGTTCTCGGTGCGCTCAGGGCGCGTCGAACGACCCGTGCCGCCCAGCACCCGAGGCGAACCGGGCGGCCCCCTCCGCGCTCTGCGCCAGCACGCCCATCCCGTGGCGGAGTTCGCCGAGCATCGCCGTCGGCTCGGCCAGGCCCTCCTGGTCCAGGACCGAGGCGCGGTCGCTGCGCAGGCAGGCCTGCGGGAAGCGGGCGATGGCCGCCGCGAGGGCCTCGGCCTCGGCGCGGGCGCGTCCGGCCGGGACCAGGCGGGTCACGAGCCCCATCTCCCGGGCCTCGCGGGCCGGGACCGGGCGGCCGGTGAGGATCAGGTCCAGGGCGCGGCCGGTGCCGATCAGCCGGGGCAGCCGTACCGTGCCGCCGTCGATCAGGGGCACGCCCCAGCGGCGGCAGAACACCCCGAACACCGCGTCCTCCTCCGCGACCCTGAGGTCGCACCACAGGGCGAGTTCGAGGCCGCCGGCGACCGCGTGCCCGGACACCGCCGCGATCACCGGCTTGGACAGCCGCATCCGCGTCGGCCCCATCGGCCCGTCACCGTCCTCCGCCACCCGGTTGCCGCGCTCGGTGCCGATCGCCTTCAGGTCCGCGCCCGCGCAGAAGGTGCCGCCCTCGCCCCACAGCACCGCCACCCGGGCCGTGTCGTCCGCCTCGAACGCCCGGAACGCGGCGGCGAGTTCGGCGGCCGTGGGGCCGTCCACCGCGTTGCGGGCCTCCGGCCGGGAGAGGACGACCGTGGTGACGTGCTCCTGCCGTTCGATCCGCACCGGCATGCGGCAACCTCCTTCATCGGCCCCGGTGCCCGGGGCGGGACGGTGATCCGTCCGCAGCCTGTCAGGCGCTCAGGTGGGTCGCCACCGAGCGCATGGCGCGGCGCAGCGCGGGGCGGGTCTCCTCGGGTGCGGTCACGGACGCCTCCTCGGTGGCGGTGATCCCGGGTGTCTCCCGTCCCGCACGGAGGCGGACGGCGGGCAGGGTGCCCGCCTGTGTGACCGCCCGGACGGGGTGGACCGCTCGCCGGTCGGCCCCCGGTCGGGCAGCGGCGCCAGGACCGGGCAGGAGGCGGCCAGGCAGCGCAGCCGGGCCGGGGGCTTCGTCAGCCAGTCCGCGGCGAGCGGGCCGCCACCGGAGAAGACCCACGGGGCGATCCGGTCGGCGTCCAGGCTGACGGCCGTGGTGCTCACGCCGGCTGCGCGCGGCGCTGGACCGGGACAACGCGGGATCGGCGTAGCGGTACGGCAGGACGGCCTCCGGGACCCGGCGGGCCGACCGCACTCGTTCCGCTTCCGCCCGCCCCCGGGTCACGCCTGTCAGATGACCTTCAGCCGCACCAGCGCGCCGAGCGTCAGCGCGCCCGGCAGGAGCGGCAGCCACACGGTGATGATCCGGTAGGCCGGCACGACCGCCGCGGCCACCGCCACCGGGCCGCCCACCGCGACCGCCGCCACCATCAGCGCCGCCTCCACCGAGCCCAGCCCGCCGGGCGTGGGCACCAGGGCCACCGCGACCGTCGCGGCCAGGCAGGCCAGCACCAGCGGGACGCGCCGGGGGAGTCGCCCCCGGGGGTGCGGGACGGCAGTCACATCCGCACAGGTTGTCCGGGCCGCCCCGACGGCGGGTGAAGAGCCCGGGACCTTGACCTCGACGAAGCTTGAGGTTCTAGGTTCTTTCCCATGAGCATGGAGACCACCGCCTGGACGCAACTGCACAGCGTGATGAACGCGCAGTCCGAGCGTCGCCCGTTCGCCCGCGCCACGCTGCGCCGCATCGCCGCCTTCGCCCGCCCGCACCGCGCCGGCATCGTCCGGTTCGTGCTGCTCGGGGTGGTGACGGCCCTGCTCGCCGTGGCGACGCCCGTGCTCGCCGGCCGCGTCGTGGACGCGATCGTGGCGGGGCACGACCCCGGCACGGTCGTCCGGCTCGCCCTGCTCATCGCGCTCGTGGCGCTCGTGGAGGCGGGGCTCGGCATCCTCGGCCGCAGGCTGTCGGCGACGCTCGGGGAGGGACTCATCCTCGACCTCCGGACGGCTGTGTTCGATCATGTGCAGCGCATGCCTGTCGCGTTCTTCACACGTACGCGTACGGGCGCGCTGGTCAGCCGTCTCAACAACGACGTGATCGGCGCTCAGCGGGCCTTCGCCAACACCCTCTCGGGCGTCGTCAGCAACCTGGTCACCCTGCTGCTCACGCTCGCGGTCATGCTCACCCTGTCCTGGCAGATCACCCTGCTCGCGCTGGTGCTGCTGCCGGTGTTCGTACTCCCCGCCCGCCGCATGGGCCGCCGGATGGCCCGTATGCAGCGGGAGGCGGCCGCGCTGAACGCGGCCATGGGCACCCGGATGACCGAACGGTTCTCCGCGCCCGGCGCCACCCTGGTCAAGCTGTTCGGGCGTCCGGAGGAGGAGTCGGCGGAGTTCGCGGCGCGGGCCGCTCAGGTCCGGGACATCGGCGTGCGCACGGCCACGGCCCAGTCGGTGTTCATCACCTCCCTCACCCTGGTCTCCGCCCTCGCCCTGGCCCTCGTCTACGGCCTCGGCGGCTGGTTCGCGCTGCGCGGCACCCTGGAGCCCGGCGCGGTGGTCTCCCTCGCCCTGCTGCTGACCCGGCTGTACGCCCCGCTGACCGCGCTCGCCGGGGCCCGGGTCGAGGTGATGAGCGCGCTCGTCAGCTTCGAGCGGGTCTTCGAGGTGCTCGACCTCAAGCCGCTCATCGCCGAGAAGCCGGACGCCCGTGAGGTCCCCGAGGGGCCGGTCGCCGTCGAGTTCGAGGACGTCCGCTTCTCCTACCCGTCCGCCGACCAGGTCTCCCTGGCCTCCCTGGAGGAGGTCGCCGCGCTCGACACCCGCGGCGGCTCCGAGGTGCTGCACGGCATCTCCTTCCGCGCCGAACCCGGCCGGACGGTCGCCCTCGTCGGCTCCTCCGGCGCCGGCAAGTCGACCATCGCCCAGCTCCTGCCGCGCCTGTACGACGTCGACGCGGGCGCGGTCCGCATCGGCGGGGTCGATGTCCGGGACCTGACCGCCGCGTCCCTGCGGGCCACGCTCGGCATGGTCACCCAGGACGGCCACCTCTTCCACGACACCGTCCGCGCCAACCTGCTGCTGGCCCGCCCGGACGCGGGGGACGACGAGCTGTGGGACGCCCTCGGCCGCGCCCGCCTCGCCGAGGTCGTACGGTCCCTGCCCGACGGTCTGGACACGGTCGTCGGCGAGCGCGGCTACCGGCTCTCCGGCGGCGAGCGGCAGCGCATGACCATCGCCCGGCTGCTGCTGGCCCGCCAGCGCGTGGTCATCCTGGACGAGGCCACCGCCCACTTGGACAACACCTCCGAGGCGGCCGTCCAGGAGGCGCTCACCGAGGCCCTGGAGGGCCGCACCGCCGTGGTCATCGCCCACCGCCTGTCCACGGTCCGGGCCGCCGACCAGATCCTGGTCGTGGAGTCCGGCCGCATCGTGGAGCGCGGCACGCACGAGGAACTCCTGGCGGCGGACGGGCGCTACGCCGAACTGCACCGCACCGGGTTCGCCCGGCGGGACGGGGTGACGGACGCGGTGGCGCCGACGGTCTGACCGCCGGGGCGGCCGGCGCCGGGCTCCGCTCTCCGCCACTGCTCGACCGGATTCCAGAAGTACCAGACCGTCTGGAACGGCAACGGCGGCCGGACCTGCTTCTTCCAGAACGAGATGCCGTACGACCCGCCGAACCAGGCCGCCTGGATGAACGGCTCCACACCACCGGAGGACCCTCGAACGCGACGACCAACGTCGCGGACCTCGTCCGCTACCCGTGATCGAAAAGGTGGCCTTCCGGACGTGTGAGCCCGGCCCGACCTGGATACGCGGTCTGCACGGCTGCACCGTCCGTCCGGAAGGTCACCCCTGCCATGACCAGCTCACCCCGGCCCGGCCACCACTCCGAGGTCACCCTCCGGGTCAACGGCAAACCGCACACCCTGCGCGTCGACCACCGGCGCGTCCTGCTCGACCTGCTGCGCGAGGACCTCGACCTCACCGGGTCCAAGAAGGGCTGCGACCACGGCCAGTGCGGTGCCTGCACCGTGCTGGTCGACGGCCGCCGCCTCAACAGCTGCCTGCTGCTCGCCGTGACCCTCGACGGCAGCGAGATCACCACCGTCGAGGGCCTGGGCGGTGACGGCGAGGAGCCGCACCCGCTGCAGCGGGCCTTCCTGGACCGCGACGCCTTCCAGTGCGGCTACTGCACCCCCGGCCAGCTCTGCTCCGCCGTGGGCATGCTCGCCGAGGCCGCGGCCGGCCACCCCTCCCACGTCACCGGCCCCGAGACCCCCGCCGGCCCGCCCGTACCGCTGGACCGGACCGAGATCCGCGAGCGGATGAGCGGCAACCTGTGCCGTTGCGGCGCCTACCCGCGCATCGTCGAGGCGATCGAGGACGTGATCTGAGTGAACGGCTTCGGATACGTCAGGCCCGACAGCGTGCAGGAGGCCGTCGAGGCGTACGCCGCCCACCCCGGCGCCCGCTACCTGGCCGGCGGCACCAACCTGGTCGACCTGCTGAAACTCGGCGTGGAACGGCCCACCGCCCTCATCGACATCAACCGGCTGCCGCTGGACGGCATCGAGGAGCTGCCCGACGGCTCCCTCCGGGTGGGCGCCACCGTCCGCAACAGCGACCTGGCCGCCGACCCGCGGGTCCGCGAACGCTGGCCGGCCCTGTCCCAGGCGCTCCTCGCGGGGGCCTCCGCACAGCTGCGCAACGCCGCCACCACCGGCGGAAACCTGCTCCAGCGCACCCGCTGCCCCTACTTCCAGGACCTGGACAAACCCTGCAACAAACGGGAGCCGGGCAGCGGCTGCGGCGCCCGGGACGGCGTCCACCGCGACCACGCCGTCCTCGGCCACTCCGCGCAGTGCATCGCCACGAACCCGTCCGACATGGCCGTCGCCCTCGCCGCCCTGGACGCCCAGGTCGAGCTGTACGGCACCGAGGGCCCCCGGCGCCTGCCGGCGGCCGACTTCCACCGGCTGCCCGGCGAGCATCCCGAGCGGGACACCTGGATCCGCCCCGGCGAACTGATCACCGGAATCGTGCTCCCGGCCGCCACCGCCGGCGTCCCGTCCGCCTACCGCAAGGCCCGGGACCGGGCGTCGTACGCCTTCGCCCTCGCCTCCGTGGCCGTGCTGCTGCGGGTCACGGACGGTGTCGTCGACCAGGCGGGCGTCGCCTTCGGCGGGCTCGCCCACCGGCCCTGGCGGGCCCGGCACACCGAGCTGGCCCTGCTGGGCGCCCCCGCCACCCCCGCCGCCTTCGAAGGCGCCGTAGCTCTCGAACTCGCGCACGCCGAGCCCCTGCGGGACAACGCCTACAAGGTGTTCCTCGCCCGCAACCTCGCCCTGGACGTCCTGAACCGTCTCGCCCCGGCCCCCGCCCCGGCCTGAGCCGTCCCCGCAGGAGCAGGAGGATCCCCATGACCGGCACGACCGGCACCGCGCTGGGCGCCCCCGCCGAGCGCCGCGAGGGGCGCCAGAAGGTCACCGGCGCCGCCCGCTACGCCGCCGAGTACACCCTGCCCGGCCGCGCCCACGCCTGGCCCGTGCCCGCCGCGGTCGCCCGCGGCCGGGTCCGCGCCGTCGACACCGCCGCCGCCCTCGCCCTGCCCGGCGTCCTCGCCGTCCTCACCCCCGGCGACGCACCCCGGCTCGCCGAGCCCGAGGACCGCACCCTCGCCGTGCTGCAGGGCCCGGACGTGCCGCACCGCGGCTGGTGCGTGGCCCTGGCCGTCGCCGAGACCCCGGAGGCCGCCCGCGCCGCGGCCCGGGCCGTCCGGATCACCTACGCCACCGCACCCCACGACAGCGACCTCACCGAGGACCACCCGGACGCCTACGAGCCCGAGGACGTCAACGGCCAGCCCGGCCGGCTCGAACACGGCGACCCCGAGGCCGCCTACGCCGCCTCCGAGATCCGCGTCGACGTCACCTACCGGGTGCCGCCCCTGCACAACCACCCCATGGAGCCGCACGCCAGCACCGCCCACTGGGACGGGGACCGGCTCACCGTGTACACCTCCAGCCAGGGCGGTACGACCGTGCGGTCCGTGCTCGCCCAGCTGTTCCGGCTGCCCGAGGAGCGGATCACCGTCGTCGCCGAGCACGTCGGCGGCGGCTTCGGCTCCAAGGGCACCCCGCGGCCCGACCTCGTCCTCGCCGCGCTGGCCGCCCGGCACACCGGCCGGCCCGTCACCGTGGCCTGCCCCCGCCGCCACCTGCCCACCACCGTCGGCCACCGCGCCCCCACGCTGCAGCGGCTGCGGCTCGGCGCGCGCCCCGACGGCCGGCTCACCGCCCTGCTGCACGAGGTCACCACCCAGACCTCGCGGGTACGCGAGTTCGTGGAGCAGGCCGCGGTGGTCTCCCGCGTCATGTACGCCACCCCTGCCCTGCTCAGCACGCACCGGGTGGTCCCGCTGGACGTACCGAGCCCGTCCTGGATGCGCGCACCCGGCGAGGCACCCGGCATGTACGCCCTGGAGTCCGCCGTGGACGAACTCGCCGACCTGCTCGGCATGGACCCGGTGGAGCTGCGCGCCCGCAACGAACCGGACCGCGAGCCCGGCAGCGGCGACCCGTTCAGCAGCCGCCACCTCGTCGAGTGCCTGCGCGAGGGCGCCCGCCGCTTCGGCTGGGCCGGCCGCGACCCGCGCCCCGGCATCCGCCGCGAGGGCCCCTTCCTGCTCGGCACCGGCGTGGCCGCCGCGACCTACCCCGTCCAGGTCTCCCCGTCCACGGCCGCCGCCCGCGCCCTGCCCGACGGCACCTTCCTCGTCCGCACCAACGCCACCGACATCGGCACCGGGGCCCGTACCGTCCTCGCCCAGGTGGCCGCCGACGCCCTCGGGGTGCCCCTGGACCGGGTGCGCACCGAGGTCGGCCACAGCGACCTGCCCCCGGCCCCGCTGGCCGGCGGCTCCATGGGCACCGCCTCCTGGGGCTGGGCCGTCCACGAGGCCTGCGCCGAACTCGCCTCCCGGCTGGCCGCGCACACCGGACCGCTGCCCGCCGAGGGCATCGAGACCCGCGCGGACACCACCGGGAAGGCCGACGCCGACAGCCCCTGGGCGCGGCACGCGTTCGGCGCGCACTTCGCCGAGGTCGCCGTCGACACCGTCACCGGCGAGACCCGGGTGCGCCGGCTGCTCGGGGTCTTCGCCGCCGGACGGATCCTCAACGCCCGCACCGCGCGCTCCCAGTTCACCGGCGCCATGATCATGGGCCTCGGCATGGCCCTCACCGAGGGCAGCACCCTGGACCCGGCGTTCGGCGACTTCCCCGAGTCCGACCTCGCCTCCTACCACGTGCCCGTGCACGCCGACATCGCCGACGTCGAGGCCGACTGGATCGACGAGGAGGACCCCCACCTCAACCCCATGGGCAGCAAGGGCATCGGCGAGATCGGCATCGTCGGCACCGCGGCCGCCGTCGGCAACGCCGTCCACCACGCCACCGGCATCCGCTTCCGCGAACTCCCCCTCACCCCCGACCGGATCCTCGCCGGCCTGCTGTCCGAGGGCTGACGGTGGACGGGCCCACCTGGGAGTACGAGGGCTACCGGCCCGCGGAGGAACGCCTGCGGGAGTCGTTGTGCACCCTGGGGAACGGCTACTTCGCCACGCGTGGGGCCCTGCCCGAGTGCACCGCGGACGACGTCCACTACCCCGGCACCTACGCGGCCGGCTGCTACAACCGGCTCACCTCAGAGATCGCCGGGCGCCGGGTCGAGAACGAGGACATGGTCAACCTGCCCAACTGGCTGCCGCTGCGGTTCCGGCCGGCCGGCGGGGACTGGCTCACCCCGGACACCACCCCCGTCGCCGAGCACCACCAGATGCTCGTCCTCGACCCCGGCCTGCTGGAACGCCGTACCCGCTACCCGCTCGGCGCCGACGCCAGCCTCCTGGTCCGGCAGGAGCGCCTCGTCCACCTGGCCGATCCTCATCTCGCCGCGCTGCGCACCGAGTTCACCGCCGAGGGCCGTACCGTCGAACTGGACGTCGAGGCCGCGCTGGACGGAGGCGTCACCAACTCCGGGGTCGCCCGCTACCGGGAGCTGGACGGCCGGCACCTCAGCCATGTCACCGTCGGCACCGCCGCACCCGGCACGGTCTGGCTGCGCTGCCGTACCCGCACCTCCGAGATCGGTTTCGGACTGGCCGCCCGGCTGACCGCCCGGGCGCCGGTCACCCACGCCAACGAGGCCCACCGCGCGGTACAGCGGCTGCTGCTGCGGCTGCCGCCCGGCCGGACCGCCACCGTCGACAAGACCGTCGCCCTGCACACCTCCCACGACCCGGCGATCAGCGACCCGCTGCGCGCGGCCGTGGACCGGGTCGGCGCCGCGCCCGGCTTCGACGAGCTGCGCGAGACGCACCGCTCGGCCTGGGAGCAGCTGTGGCGGCGCACCGCGCTCGACGTGCCCGGTGAGGCGGGCAGCATCCTGCGCCTGCACCTGTTCCACGTGCTGCAGACCCTCTCCCCGCACACCGCGGACCTGGACGTCGGCGTGCCCGCCCGCGGACTGCACGGCGAGGCCTACCGCGGTCACGTCTTCTGGGACGAACTCTTCGTCCTGCCCTACCTCGACCTCCACCTCCCCGAGGTCTCCCGCGCCCTGCTCCGCTACCGTCACCGCCGTCTGGACGCGGCCTGCCGCGCGGCCCGCGACCTCGGCCGGTGCGGCGCCCTGTACCCGTGGCAGAGCGGCAGCGACGGCCGCGAGGAGACCCAGCAGGTGCACCTCAACCCGCGCTCGGGCCGCTGGCTGCCGGACCACTCCCGGCTCCAGCACCACGTCGGCTCGGCGGTGGCCTACAACGTCTGGCAGTACTGCGAGGCCACCGGCGACACCGAGTTCCGGCACGGCGAGGGCGCCGAGATGTTCCTCCAGATCGCCCGCTTCTGGGGGCGGTCGGCGAGCTGGGACGACCACCTCGGCCGGTACCGCATCCGGGGCGTGGTCGGCCCCGACGAGTACCACGACGCCTACCCCGGAGCGGACCGGCCCGGCCTGGACGACAACGCGTACACCAACGTCACCGCCGCCTGGGTGCTCACCCGCGCCCTGGAACTGCTGGACGGCCTGCCCGAGCCGCGCCGGCGTGAACTCACCGAGCACATCGGGCTCGCCGCCGACGAGCCCGCCCGCTGGACCGAGGTCTCCCGCGGGCTGCACATCCCCTTCCACGACGGGGTGATCAGCCAGTTCGACGGCTACGGCGACCTCGCCGAGCTGGACTGGGAAGGCTACCGCAGGCGGTACCACGACATCCGGCGCCTGGACCGGATCCTGGAGGCGGAGGGCGACACCGTCAACCGCTACAAGGCGTCCAAGCAGGCCGACGTGCTGATGCTCGGCTACCTCTTCGCACCGCCCGAACTCCGCTTCCTGTTCCAGCAGTTGGGTCACCACCTCGACGAGCACGGCTGGCTCGCCACCGTGGACCACTATCTGCACCGCACCAGCCACGGCTCGACCCTGAGCGGCCTGGTCCACGGCTGGATCCTGGCCCGCGCCCGCCGCGCCGACGCCTGGAGCTTCGTCCAGGAGGCGCTGCGCGGTGACATCGCCGACCTGCAGGGCGGCACCACCGGCGAGGGCATCCACCTCGGTGCGATGGCCGGCACCCTCGACCTCGTGCAGCGCGGGCTGACCGGCCTGGAGACCCGCGGCGGCGGCCTGTGCCTCGATCCCGTCCCGCTGCCCGAACTGTCCTCCTACGGCTTCGCCATCCGCTACCACGGCCACTGGGGCGTGCGGCTGCGGCTGCGCAGCGGCCTGCTGGAGATCGCCGTACCGGAGTCCGACCAGTCGCCCATCGACATCCGCCTGCACGACCGGGTGATCCCGGTCGGGCCCGGCGAGACGGCCCGGCTGGTGCTGCCCGACTGAGGTCCTCAGCCCTCGGCGACCGGGTACCGGTGCACCGGCGGCAGGTCCGGCAGCAGTCCCGGCCAGACCGTGTCCAGGACATGGGCGCTCGGCGTGAACAGCGGCCGGGCCAGGACGGGCAGGTCGGTGACCTCGTGCCACTCCCAGCGGCGGATCAACTGCGGCTCGGTGACGGCCGGTTCACCCGTGTACCGGGTCACCTGCACGGCGGCCGTCACCCGGGGGATGCCGTGCACCGAGTCCATCAGGACGGCCCGCACCCGCGCTGCGCCGGGGTCGGCCTTCAGGGACGTCTCCTCCTCCAGCTCCCGCACGGCCGCGGCGGCGAAGTCCTCGCCCGGGTCGTTCTTGCCGCCGGGCAGCTCCCACACCCCCCGCACCGACCAGCCCAGCAGCACCCGCCCCGCCGGATCCGTGACGACGACACCGGCACCGGTCAGGGCGTGCGGGGTGGGCCGGCCCTTGCCGGCGCAGACCGGCGGGGCGGGGGCGGGGCCGCGCAGGACGAGCAGGGCCAGGCCGTCGGCGTCGTACCGCCGCGCGGACTCCCAGCCCGCGCTCAGCAGCCCGATCTCCTCCTCGTCCAGGGCCACGCCCCGCTCGTGCTCCGGCACGGCGTCCGCGACCGGAGTGATCACGCAGAGGGCGCCGCCGGGGCGCAGCCGCTCCCGCAGCCGGTTCAGCACCCGGGTCCGGTCGCGGACGACCGCCCGGCCCGGCCGGACTGTGATCAAGTCGTAGGAGGCGGGCGGGAGCCGGTCGAGGCTGTCGTGCTCGATGTCCAGCCGCCGGTACGTCACCCGGGCCCCGGCGGCGCGCCGGGCCTCGGTGAGCGCTGCGGCGGACCGGTCGACGGCGTCCACGAGGTACCCGGACGCGGCCAGGTGGCGGGCGAGTTCACCGGTCCCGCAGCCGACGTCCAGGCAGCGCCCGCCCGCCGGCACCGGGACGTGCGCGGCGAGCAGCCGGCCCACGGCGGGGCCCGGTGATCGCGAACGTCCCCCGCCCCCGTGGTGCGCGTCCCACTCCTCGGGATGCTGCTGGGCCACCGTGCCTCCTCGTGCCGGTCGATGCGCGGACAAGGGGATCATGACCGGGTCACGGCACGGACACACCGCCGTCCGTGATCTCGACGCCGCCCGGCGGGCTGGACCACCATGAAGGAGCGGCCGAGGACGGAAGGAGCTGCCGGACATGAGGGTGACCGACGTGCCCTTGCGCGTCCTGGCCGTGGACGACGAGGAACCCGCGCTCGCGGAGCTGCTGTACCTGCTGGGGGAGGACCCGCGGGTCGGCACCGTCGTCCCCGCCCTCGCGGCCGGCGAGGCACTGCGCCGGCTGAGCGGGGCCGGAGCGGACGCCTCGGGCGGCTCGGACGGCTCGGGCGGCGAGCACGGTGGGGAGGGCTTCGACGTCGTCTTCCTCGACATCGACATGCCCGGCCTGAGCGGTCTCGAACTGGCCCGGCTGCTCGGCGCGTTCCCCGCGCCGCCGCTGATCGTCTTCGTCACCGCGTACGAGGACTTCGCCGTGCGCGCCTTCGACCTCAAGGCCGCGGACTACCTGCTCAAGCCGCTCCGCAAGGAGCGCTTCGCCGAGGCGGTACGGCGGGTCGCCGAGCTGGTCCGGGCCGGGCAGGGCCCCCGCCCGGCGGCCCCCGCGGCGCCCGGGCCCGCGGTGCCCGCCCTCGACGACCAGGTGCCCGTGGAGCTGGGCGGGGTGACCCGGTTCGTGCCCCTCGCCGACATCACCTACGTCGAGGCGCAGGGCGACTACGCGCGGCTGCACACCGGGCGGGGCAGTCATCTGGTGCGGATACCGCTGTCCACCCTGGAGGAGCAGTGGCGCTCGCGCGGCTTCGTGCGGATCCACCGCAGCCGGCTCGTCGCCCTCGGCCGGATCGAGGAACTGCGGGTGGACGGCGGCAACCTGACCGTCCGGATCGGCGACCGGGTGCTCGCCGTGAGCCGGCGCAACGCCCGGGAACTGCGGGACCTGCTGGCCGGCCGCGCGGCGGGCCGGGTGCGCTGAGCCGGCCCGGGGCCCGGGACGGGGTACGACCACCGAACCGGCGTCGCCCCCCGGCCATGGTGGCCGAACTCCGACCTGCCGTCACCGGGTGAACGGCGCCTGTTCTCCGTGGCATTGGTCACGTTCACCGGGGCGCCGGAAGGGGCAGGGCTAGTCCCCGGGACGCGCGGGGCGGCGAGCCGCCTTGCCGCGCGGGCAGGGCGGGACTTGTGTGGGGGAATGGTGAACGCGGGCTGTGGCCGGGCGTGCCCGGGGTCAGTCGTCGAGGAGCGTTAACGGCAGCGTCACAGCGATTCGTGGTGCTTCACCGAATGAATACGTATCGTTGTGCGAAGGGATCGACGAGTAGGTGGCGAGAGCGCAATTTCTCGCCAGCCTTGTGACGTTCGTGCGCGACTGCGTTTCACCACACGTGTAGGCAACACGGACAACTGGGTCACAGGCCAGGGGGTTAGTTGATGTCCTTCAGTGCATCGGGCTGTGCCAGGTGAGGCGCGCGATCGTGCCAGGGGGCAGATCACCACCGGCGGCCGGCAGCGGCCGGACCACATGCGCGACGGGGGGATGACGGGAGCAGCGTATGCGCGATTCCGGAAGAAACGATCGACGGGTCAGAGCGACACCCCACGAGTTCAGAACGCCACCCGATTACACGTCAGAGGTTTGTAGTGCCCCCGCGATATTCAGTCATCACCGAGCAAACTCTTCTGGAATCGTCTTCCGAGCCAGGCCGTTCTGTCGCACAATCAGCACTCTTCTGGCTCGACGGACGGCTCGGCAAAAGCATGGAGTTAGCCGCCGCCGCGTCGGAACCGGCCGGGGGAGACCGCCCCGTCCGCGAGGCGCCGCTGGAGGCGCGCATCTGGTACGCCACGCTGCTGACGCGTGTCCGCGGCCTCCGGCCGGCCGAACGCCTCCTCGCCGGCAAGGATCCCTGCGAGCAGTCCGGCGAGCAGTCCGCCGGGGATCCCGGCGCGGAGTCCGCCGACCGTGGACCGCTCCGTCCCGAGGCGCAGGCCGCGCTGCGGCTGTGCGAGGCGGAGATCCACCTCGCCGGGGGCAGACTGACCGAGGCGACGACAGCGGCCGAAACCGGTCTCCGGCTGGCCGCCCAGGCCGGGAACCGCGGACTCCCCCCACGGGGGCACGTGGTCATGGCCGTGTGCTCGGTGCGCGCCCTGGACCTGACGACCGGGCTGCTCTACGCCAACCGGCTGCGGGATGCGGCGCTGCTCGGGCAGGAGAACCTCATGCCGGGACAGTGCGTCTGGGCCGCCGCCCAGGCCCTGGAGGCGCGCGACGGCATGGAGAGCGTGGCGCACCTGCTGAAGGGCATAGCCCACGACGAGGTGCTCACCCGCGACCTGCTGCTCTCCCAGCCGGCGGCGGCTCCCTGGCTGGTCCGGGCCGGCCAGCGCCTCGGCGACGCCGACCTCGCCGAGCGCACCGTCCGCACGATGGGCCGGCTCGCCCTGATGAACCGCAGTTTCCGCAGTGTGCAGGCGGCCGCCGAGCACGCCACGGGGCTGTTCGCCCGCGACGCGGACGCCCTGGAGGCGGCGTCGGAGCGGCACCTGGACCCCTGGGCCCGCGCGTCGGCGCTGGAGGACGCGAGCCGGGTCCGTTCCGCGCGCGTCGTGGAACGCGACCGGGCGGTCGACCTGCTGCGCCGTGCGGCCGACGCCTACCTGAACGCCGGGGCGTCCCGGGACCTCGCGCGGGTGCAGAGCCGGCTGCGGGAACTCGACGACCACGGCGGCCGGCCGACCCGCAGCCGGACGAGGGTCAGCCGGCTCACCGACACCGAGTTCGCGGTGGCCGAACTGGTCAGCCAGGGGCTCACCAACGGCAGGGTGGGCAGCCAGCTCTACATCTCCCCGCACACGGTGGCGTTCCACCTGAAGAAGATATTCCGCAAGCTCGACGTGACCTCCCGGGTGGAACTGGCCCGCTCCTGGAACCGGATCCTGGTCGAGGAACGCGGCGACCATCCGCGCGAGTCCGGGCCCGACTTCCTGGTCCGCCCCGCCGTGGCCGCCCGGCAGGCCGGGTAGCCACCGTCCGGCGCGGGACCGTCAGCGCAGGTGACGGCTCCGCGCCACCCCCACCACCTCCGCCCTACCAACCTGAGGGATGCCGCCGCGGCGGTCCCCCCACGTAGCCTCCAGCGAGGGAAGCACCGTTCCTCACCGTGTCGTGCCGTCCCGCCGGCGAGCGCCGGCCGGGTGGGACCGGGCGGGTTGCCGAAACAGCCGTACCGACTGGCCAGGAGTCATGCCATGACCCATCTTCTGCACATCGACGCGAGCATCCGCTCCGGCGAGTCCGTGACGCGGCAGCTCACCGCCGAGTTCGTCACCCAGTGGCGGCAGAACCACCCCGACGCCGGTTACACCTACCGCGACCTCGGTGCCGAACCGATTCCGCACATCACGCACGAGGTCCGGGAGTGGCTCTTCGACCCGACCGGCGACCTGCACGGCGTCACCCCGGAGGAGCAGGCGCTCACCGAGGCGCTGCACGCCGAGGTCCGCGAGGCGACCACGATCGTCTTCGGCATCCCGATGTACAACTACACGATCCCGTCGTCCATCAAGTCCTGGATCGACCGTCTGGTCACCCCGGCGCACATGCTGCCCCCGGGGGCCGAGTCCGGCGCGCTGAGCGGCAAGAACGTCATCGTCGTCACCGCCCGCGGCGGCTCCTACGCCCCCGGCACCCCGCGTGAGGGCTGGGACTACCAGGAGCCCTACCTGCGGGCCGTGCTGAGCGCCATCGGCCTCGCCGACAACCTGAAGTTCGTGCACGCCGAGCTGACCTTCGCGGCGATCGTGCCCGCCATGGCGCAGCTGAAGCCGCTGGGCGAGAAGTCCCTCGCCGACGCCCGGGAGACCCTGCGCAAGCTGGCCGTCTGACCTACGGCACCACCATTTTCGCGGGCGGGTACGTTCGCACACACTGTGGGGAAGGTGCTTCATGAGCGAGATGCTCTCTTTTGAAGATGTCTGGTCACGCACCCATCACTTCGACCCTCCCGCGATCTTCGACAAGCTGCGGGAGGAACGCCCGCTCGCGAGGATGGCCTACCCGGACGGCCACATCGGCTGGTTCGCCACCAGCCACCGGATCGTCCGGGAGGTCCTGAGCGACCCCCGTTTCAGCCACAGCCTGGAGATCGGGCACTTCCCCGTCACCAAGTACGGTGCCCCCGTGCCGCAGTTCCCGGCGATGCCCGGCATGTTCATCCACATGGACCCGCCGGACCACACCCGGTTCCGCCGGATGCTGGCGCGGGAGTTCACCGTGCGGCGGATCGCCGAACTCGCCCCGTACGTCGAGTCGGTGGCCGCCGAGCAGATCGAGGCGATGCGCGAGCAGGGCGCGCCGGCCGACCTGATCACCACTTTCGCCAAGCCGCTCGTGCTGCGGGTCCTGTCCGACCTGGTCGGCCTGCCGTACGAAGAGCGCGAGCGGTACGCCGACGCGCCCGCCATCACCCACGACCCGGACGGCGACGCCGAGGAGTCGATGGCGGTCTTCCAGCAGGTCGGCGCGCTCATCGGGGAGACCATCGCGCGCAAGCGCAAGGAGCCCGGCGACGACATCATCAGCCGGCTGCTGGCCGCCGGCGAGCTGACCGACGAGGAACTCGGCAACATCGTGGCCCTGTTGCTGTTCGCGGGCTACGAGACCACCGAGAGCGCTCTCAGCGTCGGCGTCATGGCGCTGCTGCACCACCCCGAGCAACTCGCCGCCCTGCGCGCCGACCTGTCCCGCGTCGACGCGGCGGTGGAGGAGATCCTCCGCTACGTCACCGTCAACCAGTACGAGATCTTCCGCACCGCGCTGGAGGACGTCGAGCTGGACGGCCGGCTGGTGAAGAAGGGGGAGACCGTCACGGTGTCCCTGCCGGCCGCCAACCGCGACCCGGCCAAGTACGGCTGCCCCGCCCACCTGGACCTCGACCGGGACACCGCCGGGCACCTGGCGTTCGGCCACGGCATCCACCAGTGCGTCGGCCAGAACCTGGCCCGCCTCGAACTCCGCACCGGCCTGCGCGCGTTGCTGCAGGCTTTCCCCGACCTGCGGGCGGCCACGCCGGCCGAAGAAGTCCCGCTGCGCACCCGCGGGTCCGTCTTCGGCCTGAAGAGCCTCCCGGTCTCCTGGTGAGTCCCCGGCTCCCCTGGTGAGCCTCCGGGCACCCTGACCGTACGTCCGCCCTTCCGACCACGTCCGGCGGTACGGCGGCCCTCCGTGCGAGCCTGCACGGGCCCGGCCGCCACCGCCTGCTCCGGCCGCCCCGGACCGGCCTCCCGGCCGTCCGTGGCGGTGGGAACGGCTCCCCGCCCGCCCCGGCGGCGGGACCGGCCGCTCCCGCCCTTTCCGGGCGCCTGACCGCCGCGCGCACCGCCGCGGCGGAGGGATGTCTGCTTCCGTCGTTCCGGACGACGGCCGGCTGTCCAACGCCGTACAGCCGTCTGCGCCGCGCCCGGAGACCACCCCCGACCTGCTGCTCCCGGTACCCGCTGCCGCCCTGTGGAAGGAGTCCGAGGCGTGCGTTCCGACCTGGTCACACCGCTTGCGGTCACGCTGCACGAGCACGCTCTCCGCATCCCGGAGAAGGTCGCCTTCGCCGACGGCCGGCGCGCGGTCACCTACGGCGGGCTGGAGGCGCGGACACGGCGGCTCGCCGGACACCTCGTCCGCCTCGGGCTGCGCCGCGGTGACCGGGTGGCGCTCTGCCTCGGCAACTCCGTCGCGATGGTGGAGGGGTATCTGGCGGTCGTGCGGGCCGGTGGCGTCGGCGTGCCGGTGAACCCGCGCTCCGCGCCCGCCGAGCTGGAGTATCTCCTCGCCGACAGCGGGGCGCGCTTCGTGCTCGCCGGGGCAAGCGATGCAGTGACGTTTCTGCAGGTGGTGTCGAACACCGCCCCGGACACCACCGTCCTGGTCGCCGGCACCACCGAGGTGCCGCCGGGCGCCCACGCCTACGACGACCTCGCGGCCACCGACCCCGGTACGCCCGCCCCCGACGACCTGGGCCTGGACGAGGTGGCCTGGATGTTCTACACATCCGGCACCACCGGCCGCCCCAAGGGCGTGCTGTCCACCCAGCGCAACTGCCTCTGGTCGGTCGCCGCCAGCTACGTCCCCATCCCGGACCTGCGCCCGGACGACCGGGTGCTGTGGCCGCTGCCGCTCTTCCACAGCCTGTCCCACATCGCCTGCGTGCTGTCCGTGACCTCCGTCGGCGCCACCGCCCGCCTCACGGACGGCACTTCCGCCGACGACGTCCTCGACCTGCTGCGCACCGAGCGGGCCACCTTCCTCGCCGGCGTCCCCACCACCTACCACCACCTCGTCGCCACCGCCCGCCGCACCGGCCTGTCCCTGCCCGACCTGCGCATCGGACTGGTCGGCGGCGCCGTCACCGGCTCCGAGCTGCGCCGCTCCTTCGAGGAGACCTTCGGCGTCCCGCTGGTCGACGCCTACGGCTCCACCGAGACCTGCGGCGCGATCACCATGAACCCGCCGGACGGCGCCCGCGTCGAGGGTTCCTGCGGGCTGCCCGTACCGGGCGTCGACGTCCGCATCGTCGACCCCGAGACCGGACGCGACGTGCCCGCCGGGCAGGAGGGCGAGGTCTGGGTCAGCGGCCCCAACGTCATGGTCGGTTACCACAACAGCCCCGAGGCGACCCGGGCCGCGCTGCGCGACGGCTGGTTCCGCACCGGCGACCTGGCCCGCCGGGACGAGGCCGGCTACTTCACCGTCTGCGGCCGGCTCAAGGACCTGATCATCCGCGGCGGCGAGAACATCCACCCCGACGAGGTCGAGGCGGTCCTGCGCACCGCGCCCGGGGTCGCCGACGCCGGCGTGGCCGGGGCCGCCCACGACACCCTCGGCGAGGTACCGGTCGCCTGGCTGGTCCCCGGACCGGACGGCCTCGACCTCGCCGCCGTCCTCGCCCACTGCCGCGCCCGGCTCTCCGCCTACAAGATCCCCGAACGGATCCACGAGGTCGCCGCCGTCCCGCGCACCGCCTCCGGGAAGATCGTCCGCCGGCTGCTCGCCGCCCAGCCGTACTGGCCGCGCCACACGGCCGACGGACACCACGACGCCCTGCTGACCCCCGCATGGCTCCCCGCACCGGCCGGCCCCGGCGCCGGCACCCGCCCCGCCGCGTGCGCCCTGGCCGGCGAGGACGCCACCGGACTCGCCGCCGCCCTGCGCGCCGCCGGGATCCCCGCCGCACTCCACCCCGACCTGGCGTCCGCGGCCGGTACGGCCCCCCGCCTCACCGTCCTGCTGCCGCCGCCCGCCTCCGCCGACCCCCTCACCTGCGCCCGCCTCCTCACCGAGCACGTGACCGGCGGGGACACCCCCGGACCGCTGGTCGTCCTCACCCGGCACGCCACACCCGCCGGCGACACCGCGCCCGACCCCGTCGGCGCCGCTCTGTGGGCCGCCGTACGGTCGCTCCAGGCGGACGGACACCGGGAAGTGACCGTCGTCGACCTCGACACGGACGGCCCGGACCCGCAGACCCTGCTCGCCGCCATCGCCTCCGGCGAACCGCAACTCGCCGTCCGAGCAGGTCGGTTGCTGGTTCCCCGGCTGCTGCGCACCCCCATGGACGGCCGGCCCCGCCCCGCCGCCGCACTCACCGGAACCGTCGTCGTCACCGGCACCGACACGCCCGTCGGCGCCGCGCTCGCCCACCACCTTGCCGGCGTCCACGGGGCCGCCCGCCTGATCCTCGTCCATGCGCCCGGCACGACCGACCGCACCGACCCGGACGCCTGGCCCGCCGGCACCGAGATCCGCAGCGTCGCCGCCGACGCGTCCGGCCTGCCCGCCGCCCTGGCCGACGCCCGCCCGGTCGGCGCCGTGGTGCACACCGCGGACGACCCGGCACTGGGCCGCGCCCTGGACGAACTCCTCGGGGACACCGGCGAGTTCATCACCGTCATCGACGGCTCCGCGATCCTGGGCGCCCCCGGCGACCCGGGCCGGTCGGTGCGCGGCGCCCTCACCGATGCGGCCACGCACGCCCGCCGGCTGCGGGGCCCGGCCGCCGCCACCCTGGCCTGGGCGCCCCAAGGGGACGCGGGCCAACTCGCCGACCTGCTCGCCGCGTTCGACGTGCTCCTCGCCGGCCGGGCCCCGGCCCTCTTCGCCCCGCGCCCGGCCCTGCCCGACCCGTCCCGGCCGGTCCCCGCGCTCCTGCGCGCCCTGACCGAACCGCCGGCCCCGCAGGCCCGCCCCGACGCCACCGTCACCGCCGCCCTGCGCGCACGCCTCGCCGACCTGGACGAGCGAGCCCAACGGGCCCTCCTGGAAGGGCTGGTCGGCGAACAGGCCGCCACCGTCCTGCACGGCCCCGACGCGGCCCCCCTCCCGGCCGACCGTGCCTTCCGCGACCTGGGCCTGACCTCCGTCGCCGTCGTCGCCCTGCGCGACCGGCTGACCGAGCACACCGGGCTGCGCCTGCCCACCACCGTGACCTTCGACCACCCGACCCCGCGGGAACTGGCCGCCCACCTGCGCACCGCCGTCCTCGGCCCGGCCGACACCGCGGCCGGCCCCGAACGGCCGGCCGCGGACACGGACCCGCAGGAGCCCATCGCCATCGTCGGCATGGCCTGCCGACTCCCCGGCGGCGTCGACACCCCGGACCAGCTCTGGCAGTTGCTGGCCACGGGCCGGGACGCCGTCTCGGACTTCCCGACCGACCGGGGCTGGGACCTCGACGGCCTGTTCGACCCCGACCCGGAGAAGCCCGGCACCTCCTACGTCGACCAGGGCGGATTCCTGCCGGACGCCGGCCGGTTCGACGCCGGCTTCTTCGGCATCGCGCCCCGCGAGGCCCTGGCCATGGACCCGCAGCAGCGACTGCTCCTCGAGACCTCCTGGGAGGCCCTGGAACGCGCGGGCATCGACCCGCACGCCCTGAAGGGCACGGACGTCGGCGTGTTCGCCGGAGTCATGGGCCAGGGCTATGGCTCCGGGGGCCGGCTCCCCGCGGAACTCGAAGGATTCGTCACCACCGGCACCGCCTCCAGCGTGGCCTCCGGCCGTATCTCCTACGTCTTCGGCCTCGAAGGCCCCGCCGTGACCGTGGACACGGCCTGCTCCTCCTCCCTGGTCGCGCTCCACCTGGCCGCGCAGGCCCTGCGGCGCGGGGAGTGCTCGATGGCCCTGGCCGGGGGTGCCACCGTCATGGCCACCCCGGGCACCTTCGTGGAGTTCTCCCGGCAGCGGGCGCTGGCCGCCGACGGCCGCTGCAAGTCGTACGCCGACGCCGCCGACGGCACCGGCTGGGCCGAGGGCGCGGGCGTGCTCGTCCTGGAGCGGCTCTCGGAGGCACGGCGCCACGGGCACCGCGTGCTCGCCGTGGTCCGGGGCAGCGCGGTCAACCAGGACGGCGCCTCCAACGGCCTCACCGCCCCGAGCGGCCCCTCCCAGCAGCGCGTCATCCGCAAGGCGCTGGCCGACGCCGGGCTGACCCCGGCCGACGTCGACGCCGTGGAGGGCCACGGCACCGGAACCACCCTCGGCGACCCCATCGAGGCGCAGGCCCTCCTCGCCACCTACGGCCAGGACCGCCGACAGCCCCTGTGGCTCGGCTCGTTGAAGTCCAACATCGGGCACACCCAGGCCGCCGCGGGCGTCGCCGGTGTCATCAAGATGGTTCAGGCGCTGCGGCACGGCGTCCTGCCCGCCACCCTGCACGTCGACACCCCGTCCACCCAGGTCGACTGGTCCCTGGGCGCCGTCGAACTGCTCACGGAGTCCCGGCCGTGGCCGGAGACCGGGCGACCGCGCCGGGCCGGCGTGTCCTCGTTCGGCGTGAGCGGCACCAACGCGCACGTGATCCTGGAACAGGTGCCGGAGGAGCCGGTCGCCGCCCCGGAGGCGTACGACGGTGTGGTGCCGCTGGTGGTGTCGGCGGCGTCGCAGGGCTCGCTGTCCGCGCAGGCGGAGCGACTGGCGGCGTTCGCCGGGGAAACGGAGGCGTTGCCGACTCAGGTCGCGGGCGCGCTGGCCCGGCGCGCGGTGCTGCCGGAGCGGGCCGTCGTCGTCGCCGGTTCCCGCGAGGAGACCGTGGCGGGGCTCGGGGCGCTGGCCCGGGGTGAGTCGGCCGCCGGACTGGTGACCGGGTCGGCGGGGGCGCCTGGGCGGACGGTGTTGGTGTTCCCTGGGCAGGGTTCGCAGTGGCTGGGGATGGGGCGGGAGCTGCTGGAGACCCCGGTGTTCGCGGAGCGGATCGCGGAGTGCGCCCGGGCTCTGGAGCCTTGGGTGGACTGGGACTTGGCGGCTGTCCTTCGGGGCGATGTCGATCTGCTGGCGCGGGTCGACGTGGTGCAGCCGGCGAGCTTCGCCGTGATGGTCGGTCTGGCCGCGGTGTGGGCTTCTGTTGGGGTTGTGCCGGATGCGGTGGTCGGGCATTCGCAGGGTGAGATCGCCGCCGCGTGCGTGGCCGGTGCGTTGTCGCTGGAGGATGCGGCGCGGATCGTGGCCGTGCGGAGCCAGGTGATCGCGGGTGGGTTGGCTGGCCGGGGCGGCATGGCGTCGGTCGCCATGTCCGAAGCCGAGGCTGTCGAACGAATCGCGCAGTGGACTGGGCGAGTTGAGGTGGCCGCCGTCAACGGGCCGTCGTCCGTCGTGATCGCCGGTGACGCCGAGGCGCTGGACGAGGCGCTCGCCGCGCTGGAGGCCGACGGGGTGCGGGTGCGCCGGGTCGCGGTGGACTACGCCTCCCACACCCGCCATGTCGAGGCGATCGAGGACGCGCTGGCCGAGGCGTTCGCCGGCATCCGCAGCCAGGCACCCGTGGTGCCGTTCTTCTCGACGGTGACCGGTGAGTGGGTGCGCGAGGCCGGTGTCCTGGACGGCGGTTACTGGTATCGCAACCTGCGCAGCCGGGTCCGTTTCGGCCCTGCGATCTCCGCGCTCCTCGCCGAGGGCCACTCGGTGTTCGTCGAGTCCAGTGCCCACCCGGTCCTCGTCCAGCCCGTGAACGAGATCGTGGACGAGACGGGGACGGAGGCCGTCGTCACCGGTTCCCTGCGCCGCGACGAGGGCGGTCTGCAGCGGCTGTTGACGTCGATGGCCGAGGTCTTCGTCAAGGGCGTCCCCGTCGACTGGTCCGGTGTGCTGTCCGAGGGCGCCGGTGATGCGCACGTGGACCTGCCGACGTACGCCTTCGACCACCGCCACTACTGGCTCAAGCCCGCCCCCGCGGCGGACGCCGTCGCCCTCGGGCAGGCCGGCGCCGATCACCCCCTGCTCGGTGCGGTGGTGGGGCGGCCGGACTCCGGTGGGTTCATGACGACCTCGCGGTGGTCCCTGCGGTCGCAGCCGTGGCTGGCCGAGCATCTCGTCGCGGAGGACGCGGTGCTGGTGCCGAACGCGGCCCTGGTGGAGCTGGCGGTCCGGCTCGGTGACGAGGCCGGCGTGCCGGTCGTGGAGGAGCTGACCGTCGACCGGCCGGTGGTGCTGCCGGTGCGCGGCGGCCGGGTGCAGACCGTGGTCGGTGAGGCCGACGGCACCGGGCGGCGTACCGTCGAGGTGTACTCGCGGGCGGACGACTCCGCGCTGGACGCCGCCTGGACGCGCCACGCGCACGGCACGCTCGCGCCCTCCCCGGCGGCCGACGGCGACCGGCCGGCCGACGGGCCCGGCGTCGAGGTGGCCCTCGGCGAGGCCGCCGGGGACGCCGACCGGTACGGCGTACACCCCACCCTGCTCGACGCCGCCGTGCGGACCGCGCTGCCCGCCGGGACCCTCGCGGTCACCTGGCGGGGGATCAGCCTGTTCGCGTCCGGCGCGAGTGCCGTCACCGTGCGGTCGGCGGCAGCGGAGGGAGAGGGCACCCGGCTCGATCTGACCGATCCGGCAGGGCGGCCCGTGCTCGCCGTCGACGCGGTGCTGTCCGCACCGTTCGACCCGGTGCGCGCCGGACTCGCCGAGGCGCTCACCCACGACGCGCTGTTCCAGGTCGACTGGACGGAGCTGCCGCTGCCCGCGGGTGACGGTACGCCGTCCGTCGTCACCGTGCGGACCGCGCAGGACGTCACCGCCGGTGCGGCGGACGCGGACGCGCTGCTGTACGTCCTCGACCCCGCGATGACCGAGCCGCGTACCGCGCTCGCCGCCGCGCTCGCCGTCCTCCAGGCGTGGCTGGCCGAACCCGCCCTGGAACGGACCCGGCTGGTCGTGGCGGCAGGCGCGGACGGCACCAACCTCGCCACGGCCGCCGTACGGGGGCTGCTGCGGTCCGCGCAGTCCGAGCATCCGGGCCGGATCGTGCTGGTCGAGTACGCGGAACCGGACGAGGGGCAGGACGCCGGCGCGGCGGTCCGTGCCGCACTGCCCGGCCTGCTCGCCTGCGGTGAACCGGTGGTGCGCATCGGGGCCGCGGGCGCCGAGGTGCCGCGGCTGGCGCGGGCCGGGGTGCCGGCGGGGGAGAGCGGTGGCGCACGGCCGGGCCGGGCGCTCGATCCGGACGGGACCGTGCTGATCACCGGCGGCACCGGCACGCTCGGCGCGCTGACCGCCCGGCACCTGGTCACCGGGCACGGTGTCCGCCGGCTGCTCCTGGTCAGCCGGCAGGGCCCCGCGGCGGACGGCGCGGCCCCGCTGGCCGAGGAACTGACCGCGCTGGGCGCCACCGTCACGGTCGTCGCCTGCGACACCGCCGACCGGGACCAGCTGACGGCCGCCCTGGACGCCGTACCCGACGCGCATCCGCTGACCGCCGTCCTGCACACCGCCGGTGTCCTGGACGACGGCGTGGTCACCGCGCTCACCCCGGACCGGGTCGACGCCGTCCTGCGGCCCAAGCTGGACGCGGCTCTGCTGCTGGACGAGCTGACCCGGGACCGCGACCTCGCCGCGTTCGTCCTGTTCTCCTCGGCCGCGAACGTCTTCGGCAACCCGGGCCAGGCCAACTACGCCGCCGCCAACGCCGCCCTGGACGCGCTCGCCCGGCAGCGCCGCGCCCAGGGGCTGCCAGGGACCTCGCTGGCCTGGGGCTACTGGGAGCGGGCCAGCGGGATGACCCGGCACCTGGGCGCCGCCGACCTGCACCGCAACCGGCGGCTCGGCATGGCCGCGCTGTCGGAGGCCGAGGGCATGGCGCTGCTGGACCTCGCCCTGCGTCCCGGCACCGGACTGCCCGCCGCCCTGGTGGCCGCCAAGCTGGACCTGCCGGCGCTGCGCGCGGCGGCCCGCACCGCGCCCGTGGCACCGCTGCTGCGGGGCCTGGCGCCCGCGCCGCGCTCGCTGGCCCGCGCCGCCGGCACCGCCGACCAGGGCAGCCTGCGCGACCGCGTGACCGCGCTGGACCCGGCGGCCCAGCTGGCGCTGCTGCTGGACCTGGTCCGGCGCAACGCCGCCGATGTGCTCGGCCACGGCACCGCCGACGCGGTCCGTGCCGACCGGGCCTTCAAGGACGCCGGGTTCGACTCGCTGACCGCGGTGGAGCTGCGCAACCGGCTGGCGACCGCCACCGGTCTCACGCTGCCCTCGGCCGTCGTCTTCGACTACCCGAAGCCGACCGCGCTCGCCGGGCACCTGCGGGCCCGGCTCGTCCGCGACACCGTCCCCGCATCCGCCGCGCTCGCGCCCGCCTCGGGTCCCGCCGCGGCCGACGAGCCGATCGCGATCGTCGCGATGGCCTGCCGCTTCCCCGCCGGGGTGCACAGCCCCGAGGACCTGTGGCGGGTCGTGGCCGACGGGGTCGACGCCGTCACGGAGTTCCCCGACGACCGCGGCTGGGACATCGACCGGCTCTACGACGCCGATCCCGACAAGGCCGGCACGACGTACGTGCGGCACGGCGCGTTCCTCGACGACGCGCCCGGCTTCGACGCCGCCTTCTTCGGCATCTCCCCGAACGAGGCGCTCGCCATGGACCCGCAGCAGCGGCTGCTGCTGGAGACGTCCTGGGAGGCGTTCGAACGCGCCGCGATCGATCCCACCGGTCTGGGCGGCCGGGACATCGGCGTCTTCGTCGGCGTCAACAGCCACGACTACACCGTACGGATGCACCACGCGACCGACGCCGAGGGCTTCCGCCTCACCGGCGGCTCCGGCAGCGTCGTCTCGGGCCGCGTCGCCTACCACTTCGGCTTCGAGGGCCCGGCCGTCACCATCGACACCGCCTGCTCCTCCTCCCTGGTCGCCCTGCACCTGGCCGCGCAGGCGCTGCGCAACGGGGAGTGCTCCATGGCGCTCGCCGGCGGTGTGATGGTGATGGGCAACGTGGAGACCTTCGTCGAGTTCTCCCGGCAGCGCGGACTGGCCCCCGACGGCCGGTGCAAGGCGTTCGCGGACGGCGCGGACGGCACCGGCTGGTCCGAGGGCGTGGGCGTGCTGCTGGTCGAGCGGCTCTCGGAGGCCGAGCGGCAGGGGCACCAGGTGCTCGCCGTGATCCGGGGCAGCGCGGTCAACCAGGACGGCGCCTCCAACGGCCTGACCGCCCCGAACGGGCCCTCGCAGCAGCGGGTCATCCGCAAGGCCCTCGCCAACGCCGGACTGGCACCGGCGGACGTCGACGCGGTCGAGGCGCACGGCACGGGCACCGTCCTCGGCGACCCGATCGAGGCCCAGGCCCTGCTCGCCACCTACGGCCAGGACCGCGAAGAGCCGCTGTGGATCGGCTCGGTGAAGTCCAACCTCGGGCACACCCAGGCCGCGGCCGGCGTCGCCGGCGTCATCAAGATGGTCATGGCGATGCGGCACGGCCTGCTGCCCCGCACCCTGCACGTCGACCGGCCCTCCACCCACGTCGACTGGTCGGCGGGCGCCGTCGAGGTGCTCACCGCAGCACGCGACTGGCCCGGGTCCGGCCGCCCGCGCCGGGCCGGCGTCTCCGCCTTCGGCATCGGCGGCACCAACGCCCACCTGGTCCTGGAACAGGCCCCCGAGACCGTGCGGACGGACAGCGCCGGGCCCGCCGACGACGACGGCACCTCCCTCCTCTTCCCCCTCTCCGCCCGCACCGCCGCCGGTCTGCGCGGACAGGCCGCCCGGCTCGCCGACTGGGTGACGGACCGCACCGACACCCCGCTCGGCGCCACGGCGTACGCGCTCGGCACCGCCCGCGCCCACCTCGACCACCGCGCGGTCGTCCTGGCCACCGACCGGGAGCGGCTCACCGACGCCCTGCGCGCGCTCGCCGAGGGCACCGCCGGCGCGGACACCGTCATCGGCGGCCCGGCCGACGGCAAGCTCGCCTTCCTGTTCACCGGGCAGGGCAGCCAGTGGGCCGGCATGGGCCGTGAACTCGCCGCCGCCCACCCGGTGTTCCGCGACGCGTTCGACGCCGCCTGCGCCGCCGTGGAACGGCACCTGGACGGCCTCGCACACCCCCTGAAGGACGTGGTGTCCGCCGAGCCCGGCACCGCACCGGCCGCCCTGCTCGACCAGACCCTCTACACCCAGGGCGCGCTGTTCGCCCTGGAGACCGCGCTGTTCCGGCTGTTCGCCTCCTGGGGCGTACGGCCCGACCTGCTCGCCGGCCACTCGGTGGGCGAGATCGCGGCCGCGCACGCCGCCGGCATCCTGGACCTCGCCGACGCCGGTGAACTGGTCGCGGCCCGAGGCCGGTTGATGCAGGCCCTGCCCGAGGGCGGCGCGATGATCGCCGTCGAGGCGGCCGAGGCCGAGGTGGCGCCGCTGCTCGCCGAGACCCCGGGCGTCGTCGGGATCGCGGCGGTCAACGGGCCGCGGGCCCTGGTCCTGTCCGGCGCCGAGGACGCCGTCGTCGCCGTCGCCGGGCGCCTCGCCCGGGACGGCCACCGGACCCGCCGGCTGTCCGTCAGCCACGCCTTCCACTCCGCCCTGATGGAGCCGATGCTCGACGAGCTGCGCGCCGTCGCCGCCCGGCTCCGCTACCGGCCGGGCACGGTCCCCGTCGTCTCCACGCTCACCGGGGAACTCGCCGACGACGGGCTGCTCGCCACCCCCGAGTACTGGGTCGACCAGGCCCGGCACGCCGTGCGGTTCGCCGACGCCGTCACCACCCTGCGCGACCAGGGCGCCGTGACCCACCTCGAACTCGGCCCCGGAGGCGTCCTGAGCGCCATGGCCCTCGGCACGCTCGGCCCGGACACCCGCGGCTGTGTCACCACCCTGCGTCGCGACACCCCCGAGGACACCGCCGTGCGCGCCGCGCTCGCCGAACTCCACGTGCGGGGCGTGCCGGTCGACTGGACCGCCGTCCTCGGCCGCCCCGGCCCGGCCGTCGGCCCCGAACTGCCCACCTACGCCTTCCAGCACCAGCGGTACTGGGTGGACGGCGGCACCGCCACCGACGCCGAGGCGCTCGGCGCCCGGTCCGCCGGCCACCCGCTGCTGGGCGGCGTCGTGGAGGTCCCCGACGGGCACGGCGGCACCGGCGTCGTCCTCACTGGCCGGCTGTCCGGGCGCGGCCCCGGCCTGCTCCCCGGCACCGCCGGGACCCTCCCGGCCGGTGTCCTGCTGGAGCTGCTGGTCCGGGCCGGCGACGAGGCCGGCGGGGGGACCGTCGAGCGGGTCGCCGTCGACGCGCCCCTCGCCGTCCCCGCGCACGGCGACCTCCAGCTCCGCGTCTTCGTGGACGCGCCCGGACCCGACGGGACACGCTCCGTCACCGTGCACAGCCGCCCGGCCGGGCAGGAGGGGGAACCGTGGCTCCGGCACGCCCGCGCCGCCCTGGTGCCCGGCGTCCCGCGGCACGCCGTCGACCTGCGCACCTGGCCGGACGAGCCCGCGCAAGCCGGTGCCCCGGACGGGGTGCGCGGCCTGTGGCGGCAGGACGGCCGGATCCTCGCCGACCTCGCCCTGCCCGCCGAACTCACGGACCAGGCCGAGGAGTTCACCCTCCACCCGGTGCTTCTCGACACCGCCCTGCGGATCGCGGCCGACGCCTCGGACGGCGTCGCCCTGACCGAGTGCGCCACCCTCGCCGTGTACGCGGTGGGCGCCACCGAGCTGCGAGTGCGCGTCACCCCGGCCGCCGACGGTCGGCACCTGGTCGAGCTGGCCGACCCCGAGGGCCGGCCCGTGGCCCTGCTCGGCCCGGTCGCGTTCACCGCCGGCGAGGACACCGCCCCGGAAGCCGCTCCCACCGCGACCACCCTCGGCTCCGCCCCCGCCCGGCGCGTCATCCGCCGGGAACCAGCCGCCGACGGCAACGAACTGGCGGCCCGGCTGGCCGGCCTCGCCGACGCCGAACAGCGCCGGATCCTGCTGGACCTGGTCCGGGAGAGCGCCGCGGTCGTCCTCGGCCACCGGGACACCGACGGCTTCGACGAGGCGCAGCCGTTCAAGAACCTCGGCTTCGACTCGCTCACCGCCGTCAAACTCCGCAACCGGCTCCACGACTTCACCGGCGTCAGCCTGCCCAGCAGCCTGGTCTTCGACCACCCCACCCCGGCACTGCTCGCCGACCACCTGCGCGGCGAACTCCTCGGCACCCGCCGGGTGACGCCCGCACCGGTCCGGCGCGGCACGGCGGACCCCGACGAGCCGATCGCCATCATCGCCATGAGCAGCAGGCTGCCCGGCGGCGTCAACAGCCCCGAGGACCTCTGGCAGCTCGTGATGGACCGGCGCGACGCCATCTCCGGGTTCCCCACCGACCGCGACTGGGACATCGACCGGCTCTACCACCCCGACCCGGCCCACCCCGGCACCAGCTACACCCGGGCGGGCGGCTTCCTGCACGACGCCGCCCGGTTCGACGCCCAGCTGTTCGGCATCTCGCCGCGCGAGGCCCTCGCCATGGACCCGCAGCAGCGGCTGCTGCTGGAGACCTCCTGGGAGGCCATGGAACGGGCCGGCATCGACCCGCTGTCCATCCGCGGCCAGGACGTCGGCGTGTTCACCGGCATCGTCCACCACGACTACGTGACCCGGCTGCGCCAGGTCCCCGAGGACGTGCAGGGCTACACCATGACCGGTACGGCCGCCAGCGTGGCCTCGGGCCGGGTGTCGTACGTCTTCGGCTTCGAGGGCCCCGCCGTGACCGTGGACACCGCCTGCTCGTCCTCCCTGGTCGCCATGCATCTCGCGGCCCAGGCGCTGCGCAACGGCGAGTGCTCCCTCGCGCTCGCCGGCGGCGCCACGGTCATGGCCACCCCGGACGCCTTCCTGGAGTTCTCCCGGCAGCGCGGCCTGTCCGCCGACGGCCGCTGCAAGGCGTACTCCTCCACCGCCGACGGCACCGGCTGGGCCGAGGGCGTCGGCGTGGTCCTGCTGGAGCGGCTGTCCGAGGCGCGGCGCAACGGCCACCGGGTGCTGGCGGTGCTGCGCGGCAGCGCGGTCAACCAGGACGGCGCCTCCAACGGCCTCACCGCCCCCAACGGGCCGTCCCAGCAGCGGGTGATCCGCAGCGCGCTGGCCTCCGCCGGACTGCGGCCCGCCGACGTCGACGCGGTGGAGGGCCACGGCACCGGCACCGTCCTCGGCGACCCGATCGAGATCCAGGCGCTGCTGGCGACCTACGGCCAGGACCGTGAGGAGCCGCTGTGGCTGGGCTCGGTGAAGTCGAACATCGGGCACACGCAGGCCGCCGCCGGGGTCGCCGGAGTGATCAAGATGGTGGAGGCGATGCGGCACGGCGTCCTGCCGCCCACCCTGAACGTCGCCGAGCCCACCCCGCAGGCGGACTGGTCCGCGGGCGCGGTCGAATTGCTCACCGAGGCCCGCGAGTGGACCCGGGCCGGCCGGCCCCGCCGGGCCGCCGTCTCCTCGTTCGGCGCGAGCGGCACCAACGCGCACGTCATCCTGGAGGAGGCGCCCGACACCGAACCGGCGGCCCGGCCGGCGGTTCCCGCCGGCGTCGTACCGCTGGTGGTGTCGGCCCGCAGTACGGCCTCCCTCGCCGCGCAGGCCGGGCGCCTGGCCGCGTTCGCCGGCGTCACGGACGCCGCTCCGGCCGAGGTCGCGGGCGCGCTCGTCGCCCGGAGGGCCCTGCTGTCCGAGCGGGCCGTGGTCGTCGCCGGTTCCCGCGAGGAGGTACTGGCCGGGCTGGGCGCGCTGGCCCGGGGCGAGAGCAGCCCGCTGCTGGTGACCGGAACCGTCGCCGGCTCCGGCGGCCCCGGCAAGACCGTGCTCGTCTTCCCCGGCCAGGGGTCGCAGTGGCTCGGCATGGGCCGGGAGCTGCTGGAGACCTCACCGGTGTTCGCCGAGCGGATCGCGGAGTGCGCGAGGGCCCTGGAACCCTGGGCGGACTGGGACTTGAGGGCCGTCCTGCGCGGTGACGTCGACCTGCTGGACCGGGTCGACGTGGTGCAGCCGGCGAGTTTCGCGGTGATGGTTGCCCTGGCCGCCGTATGGGCGTCCGTCGGGGTCGTGCCGGATGCGGTGGTCGGGCACTCGCAGGGTGAGATCGCCGCCGCGTGCGTGGCCGGTGCGCTGTCGCTGGAGGATGCGGCGCGGATCGTCGCGGTGCGCAGTCAGGTGATCGCCGGGGAGCTGGCGGGCCGGGGCGGTATGGCCTCCGTGGCGCTGTCCGAGACCGAAGCGGGCGAGCGCATCGTCGCGTGGGACGGGCGGGTCGAGGTGGCCGCCGTCAACGGCCCCTCCTCGGTGGTGATCGCCGGTGACGCCGAGGCGCTGGACGAGGCGCTCGCCGCGCTGGAGGCCGACGGCGTACGGGTGCGCCGGGTCGCGGTCGACTACGCCTCCCACACCCGCCATGTCGAGGCGATCGAGCAGGCGTTGGGGAAGGCGTTCGCCGACATCCGCAGCGAGGCCCCCGTGGTGCCGGTCCTCTCCACGGTCACCGGCGAGTGGGTGCGCGAGGCAGGCGTCCTCGACGGCGACTACTGGTACCGGAACCTGCGCAGCCAGGTCCGCTTCGGCCCGGCGATCACCGCCCTGCTCGCCGCGGGCCACACGGTGTTCGTCGAGTCCAGCGCCCACCCCGTCCTCGTCCAGCCCGTGAACGAGATCTTCGACCAGGCCGCGGACGACAGCGTCCGGCTCCGAGCCGTCGCCGCCGGTTCGCTGCGGCGCGAGGAGGGCGGACCGCGGCGGCTGCTCGCCTCGATGGCCGAACTGTTCGTCAAGGGCGTCGCCGTCGACTGGACGGGCGTCCTGCCCACCGGGGCGCACGACGCCCCGGTGGACCTGCCGACGTACGCCTTCGACCGGCAGCACTACTGGCTGCGCGAGGCGGAGACCGGCACGGACGCCGCGCCCGCCGCCGAGGGCGCCGAGACCGACTTCTGGACCGCCGTCGAACAGGCCGACGCCGACTCCCTCGCCCACCTCCTCGACCTGGCCGCGGCCGACCAGCGCGAGGCGCTGCGCACGGTCGTCCCCGTGCTGGCCGACTGGCGCGGCCGGCGGCGCGAGCGGTCGGCGGCCGGGAAACTGCGCTACCACGTCACCTGGCGTCCCCTCGACCAGGAGGGCACCGGCGTACCCGGCGGCACCTGGCTGGCCGTCGTACCGGCCGAACGGCCGGCGGACTCGCCGCCGGACGCGCTGCTGCGCGAACTCACCGCCCAGGGCCTCGACCTGATCCTGCTGGAGGTCGCGGCGGCCGACGCCGCCCGCGCCCGGCTCGGCGAGCGCCTGTCGGCCGTCCTCGCCGAACACGACGTGACCGGAGTACTGTCCCTGCTCGCCCTCGACCCGGGCGGCGAACACGGCCCCCAGGACCCCGTCCCGCTGACCGCGGCCACCCTCGCGCTGGTGCAGGCGCTGGGCGACGCCGGTGCCGCACAGCCGCTGTGGTGCCTGACCCGGGGCGCCGTCAACACCGGCATCCAGGACACCGTCACCGCACCGGCCCAGGCCGCCGTCTGGGGCATCGGCCGGGCCGCCGCACTGGAACGCGGCGACCGCTGGGGCGGACTGATCGACCTGCCCGCCACCCTCGACAGCCGCGCCGTCCGCCACCTGCTCGGCGCGCTCAACCACCCGGGCGACGACGACCAGTTGGCCGTGCGCCGGTCCGGTGTGCACACCCGCAGGCTGCTGCGCAAGGCCGCCCCCGACCCGGCCGCCGGCACCGGCTGGCAGCCCACCGGCACGATCCTGGTGACCGGCGGCGCCGAGGGCCTCGGCCGGCACGCCTCCCTGTGGCTCGCCCGGTCCGGCGCCCGCCGGCTCCTCGTCACCACCACGGCCGGCGCACCCGAGGACGCCCTCGCCTCACTCACCGCCGACGTGGCCGCGCTCGGCACCGGCACCACCGTCGAGGCGTGCGCCGACACCGACCGGACCGCGATCGAACGGCTCCTCGCCGAGACCCCGGCGGACGAGCCGCTGACCGCCGTGGTGCACACCGCCGACATCGCCCGGACCAGCTTCGTGGACGACACCGGCGTACCCGAACTCACCGAGGTGTTCGCCGCCAAGGTCGACACCGCCCGCTGGCTGGCCGAACGGTTCGCCGACACGCCCCTCGACGCGTTCGTGGTGTTCTCCTCCATCGCCGGCATCTGGGGCGGTGGCGGGCAGGGCCCCTCCGGCGCGGCCAACGCCGTCCTCGACGCCCTCGTGGAATGGCGCCGCGGCCACGGCCACGCGGCCACCGCGATCGCCTGGGGCGCCCTGGACGAGATCGGCGTCGGCATGGACGAGGACACCCTCACCCAGCTGCGCCGGCGCGGTGTGCTGCCCATGGCCCCGCCGATCGCCGTCACCGCCTTCGAACAGGCCGTCCAGGCCCAGGAGAAGGCCGTCACGGTGGTCGACATGGACTGGGACGCCTTCATCCCGGCGTTCACCTCGGTGCGGCCCGGCCCGCTCTTCGCCGACCTGCCCGAAGCGCAGGCCGCACTGCGGGCCACCCAGCCGGACACCGAGAACGGCGACACCACCGCCGGCCTCGTGGACTCCCTGCGCGACGTCCCCGAGGCCGAGCAGAACCGCATCCTGCTCCGGCTGGTGTGCGGCCACGCCGCCACGGTCCTCGGCCACAGCGGCGCCGAGAGCATCGGAGCACTCCAGGCCTTCCAGGAGGTCGGCTTCGACTCGCTCGCCGCCGTCAACCTGCGCAACAGCCTGCACGTGGCGACCGGCCTGCGGCTGCCCGCCACCCTCATCTTCGACTACCCCACGCCGGACGCCCTCGTCGGCTACCTGCGCTCCGAGCTCCTGCGGGACGCGGACGACGGGCTCGACGGGCGGGAGGACGACCTCAGGCGAGCCCTCGCCACCGTCCCCCTCGCCCGGTTCAGGGACGCCGGCGTCCTGGACACCCTGCTCGGCCTCGTGGACACCGAGGACGCCCCGGCGTCCGGAGCGCCCGAAGCGGCGGCCCCGGCCGAGGACGACGAGACCCTGATCGACGCCATGGACGTTGCCGATCTCGTGCAGCGTGCTCTGGGCAGGACGAGCTGACCCCATGACAGCGGACGCACCACGGAGGACGGATATGTCGGGCCCGGACGACCAGATCGTCAACGCGCTGCGCGCCTCCCTCAAGGAGAACGCGCGACTGCAGCAGGAGAACAGCAAACTCGCGGCGGCCGTTGCCGAGCCCATCGCCATCGTCTCCATGGCCTGCCGGTACGCGGGGGGCATCCGCACCCCCGAGGACCTGTGGCGGGTGGTGACCGACGGCACCGACGTCTACACGACGTTCCCGGAGGACCGCGGCTGGGACCTGGAGGGGCTCTACCACCCCGACCCGGACAACCCCGGCACCACGTACGTCCGCGAGGGCGCCTTCCTGCACGACGCCGGCGAGTTCGACGCCGCGTTCTTCGGCATCTCGCCCCGCGAGGCCCTCGCCATGGATCCCCAGCAGCGCCAGCTGCTCGAAGTGTCCTGGGAGACCCTGGAACGCGCCGGCATCGACCCGCACTCCGTACGCGGCAGCGACACCGGGGTGTTCGCCGGCATCGTCCACCAGGACTACGCCCCCGACCTGAGCGGCCACGAGGGCTTCCTCAGCCTGGAGCGGGCCCTCGGCACCGCGGGCGGCGTCGCCTCCGGCCGGATCGCCTACACCCTCGGCCTGGAGGGACCCGCGGTCACCGTCGACACCATGTGCTCCTCCTCGCTGGTCGCCATCCACCTCGCCATGCAGGCGCTGCGCCGCGGCGAGTGCTCCATGGCGCTCGCCGGCGGCTCCACCGTGATGTCCACCCCCGGCGGCTTCGTCGGCTTCGCGCGCCAGCGCGGCCTCGCCTTCGACGGCCGCTGCAAGTCCTACGCCGCCGCGGCCGACGGCTCCAGCTGGGCCGAGGGCGTCGGTGTCGTCCTCCTCGAAACGCTGTCCCAGGCCCGCGAGCGCGGCCACCGCGTCCTCGCCGTCATCCGCGGCTCCGCCGTCAACCAGGACGGCGCCTCCAACGGCCTGACCGCCCCCAACGGCCCCTCCCAGCAGCGCGTCATCCGCAAGGCACTGGCCGGCGCCGGACTGACCACCGCCGACGTCGACATGGTCGAGGGCCACGGCACCGGCACCGTCCTCGGCGACCCCATCGAGGCCCAGGCCATCCTCGCCACCTACGGCCAGGACCGCCCCGCCGGACACCCCCTGCGCCTCGGCTCCGTCAAGTCCGTCATCGGCCACACCCAGGCCGCCTCCGGTGTCGCCGGCGTCATCAACATGGTCCAGGCGCTGCGCCACGGCCGGATGCCGGCCACCCGGCACATCGACGCCCCCACCCCGCAGGTCGACTGGTCCTCCGGCACCGTGGAACTGCTCACCGACGCCCGCGAGTGGCCCGACACCGGCCGCCCGCGCCGCGCCGGCGTGTCCTCGTTCGGCGCCAGCGGAACCAACGCCCACCTGATCCTGGAACAGGCCCCCGACGAAGAGGCACCGGCGCCCTCCGTGACGCACGGCGGTGTCGTACCGCTGGTCGTGTCCGCCGCCTCCGCCGCCTCCCTCACCGGGCAGGCCGGCCGTCTCGCCGCCTTCCTGGAGGCCGCCCCGGACACCCCGCTCGCGGCCGTAGCCGGCACCCTCGCCACCCGGCGCGCCATCCTCGGCGAACGCGCGGTCGTGGTCGCCGAGACCCGTGACGAGGCCCTGGCCGCGCTCACCGCCCTCGCCCGCGACGAACAGGCGCCCGGCACCGTCCGGGGCGCCGCCGGCGCGGCCGGCGCCGGCAAGACCGTCCTGGTCTTCCCCGGCCAGGGCACCCAGTGGATCGGCATGGGCCGCGAACTGCTCGAAGCCTCACCGGTGTTCGCCGCCCGCATCGAGGAGTGCGCCCGGGCCCTGGACCGCTGGGTCGACTGGGACCTGAAGGCCGTGCTGCGCGGCGAGGCCGACACCGACCTGCTGACCCGCGTGGACGTCGTCCAGCCCGCGAGCTTCGCCGTGATGGTGGGCCTGGCCGCCGTATGGGCCTCCGTCGGGGTCGTACCGGACGCGGTGGTCGGCCACTCGCAGGGTGAGATCGCCGCCGCCTGCGTGGCCGGCGCGCTCACGCTGGACGACGCCGCCCGCATCGTCGCCGTCCGCAGCCAGGTCATCCGCGGCCGGCTCGCCGGGCTCGGCGGCATGGCGTCCGTCGCGCTCGCCGAGGAGGACGTCACCGCCCGGCTGGAACGGTGGGCCGACCGCGTCGAGGTCGCCGCCGTCAACGGGCCGTCCTCCGTCGTGATCGCCGGTGACGCCGAGGCCCTCGACGAGGTCCTGGACGCCTTCGAGGACCAGGGCGTGCGGGTGCGCCGCATCGCCGTGGACTACGCCTCGCACAGCCGGCACGTCCAGGCCGTGCAGGAGGCCCTGACCGAGGCGTTCGCGGACATCCGCGGCGAGGCGCCGGCGATCCCGTTCCTGTCCACCGTGACCGGCGAGTGGGTCCGCGAGGCCGGTGTCCTCGACGGCGGCTACTGGTACCGCAACCTGCGCCGGCAGGTCCGGTTCGGCCCGGCCGTCGAGACGCTCCTCGCCGAGGGCCACACGGTGTTCGTCGAGTCCAGCGCCCACCCCGTCCTCGTGCAGCCCGTCACCGGGATCGCCGACGCCACCGACACCACCGACGCCGTGGTCACCGGCTCCCTGCGCCGCGACGACGGCGGCCTGCGCCGGCTGCTCACCTCCATGGCCGAGGTGTTCGCGGCCGGCCTCCGCGTCGACTGGCGGGGGGTGCTGCCCGAGGCCGCCCGCACCGCCCACGTCGACCTGCCGACGTACGCCTTCGACCGCCGCCACTACTGGATCCAGCTCACCGCGAACGGCGGTGACGCCGCCTCCCTCGGCGTGACCGGCAGCGACCACCCGCTGCTCGGCGCGGTCGTCCCGCTGCCCCAGACCGACGGGCTGGTCTTCACCTCCCGCCTCTCGCTGCGCACCCACCCCTGGCTCGCCGACCACGCCATGCAGGGCGTGGTCATCGTGCCCGGCACCGTCTACGTCGACCTCGCCGTCCGCGCCGGCGACGAGTTCGGCTGCGGCACCCTCGAAGAACTCGTCATCGAGGCACCCCTGGTCCTGCCCCCACAGGGGGGCGTCCGCGTGCAGGTCGCCGTCGGCGGCGCGACCCCGAACGGCTCGCGCACCGTCGACGTGTACTCGCTGCGCGAGGACGCCACCGACGACGACGGCCACGGCGAATGGACCCGGCACGCCACCGGCCTGCTGTCCGGCAGCCCCGCGCAGTCCACCGCGCCCGCCGTCGACTACGCCGCCTGGCCGCCGCCCGGCGCCGAACCCGTCGCCATCGACGACTTCTACGCCGCCCTCGTCGCCCGCGGCTACGCCTACGGCCCCGCCTTCCAGGGCCTGCGCGGCGTGTGGCGGCGCGGGGAGGAACTCTTCGCCGAGGCGGCCCTGCCGCAGGACCACCGGGAGAACGCCGACAAGTTCGCCATCCACCCGGCCCTGCTCGACGCCGCCCTGCACACCAACGCCTTCGCCAACCCGGACGACGACCGCAACGTCCTGCCGTTCGCCTGGAACGGGCTCGTCCTGCACGCCGAGGGCGCCTCCGCGCTGCGGGTCCGGGTCGCGCCCGCCGGTCCCGACGCCCTGTCGTTCCAGGCCGCCGACGAGACCGGCGCCCTCGTCCTCACCATGGACTCCCTGGTGTCCCTGCCGGTCTCCGCCGAGCAGCTCGGAGCCGCGGCCGGCGCCCACCGGGACGCCCTGTTCGCCGTCGACTGGGTGCACCTGCCCGCCGCCGAAAGCGCCACCACGGCACCCGCCTGGGTGAGCGTCGCCGACGCCGACGACGTCACCGCGCTCACCCACCGTGACAGCGCCCCCGGCGCCGCGATCCTCGACGCCGACAGCGACGGCTCCGACGCCCAGATCCTCACCACCCGCGTACTGCGCGTCCTGCAGGCCTGGCTGGCCACCCCCGGACTGGAGGCCGCCCGGCTGGTGGTGGCCACCCGGGGCGCGGTGGCCGCGGGCGGCGACAGCGCCGTCACCGACCCGGCCGGCGCCGCCGTCTGGGGCCTGGTCCGCGCCGCCCAGGCCGAGAACCCCGACCGGGTGGTCCTGGTCGACCTCGACCCGGCCGCCGCCACCGGCGCCGGCCCCGTCCTCGCCCAGCTCCTCGCCACCGGCGAACCCCAGCTCGCCGTCCGCGGCACCGCCCTGTCCGCGCCGCGCCTGGTCCGCGCCGAGACGACGGACACGAGCGGTACGGCCGGCACCGAGCCGCCCGCAGCCGACGCCCAGGGCGATACCGAGGCGCATGCGGACGACACCACCACCGCCTTCGACCCCGACGGCACCGTCCTCATCACCGGCGGCACCGGCTCGCTCGGCGCCCTCGTCGCCCGGCACCTGGTCGACCGGCACGGCGTGCGGCACCTGGTGCTGGCCGGCCGGCGCGGCGCGGACGCCGAGGGCGCCGCCGAACTCACCGCCGAGCTGACCGGACTCGGCGCGGCCGTCTCCGTCGTCGCCTGCGACGTCTCCGACCGCGACGCGGTCGCCGGACTGCTGCGCGCCGTCCCGGCCGAGCACCCGCTGACCGGCCTGGTGCACCTCGCCGGCATCCTGGACGACGGTGTGATCAGCGCGCTCACCGAGGAGCGGATCGCCGGGGTCTTCGCCCCCAAGGCCACCGCCGTACGGCACCTGGACGAGCTGACCCGCGAACTCGCCCCCGGCCTGCGCTCGTTCGTGGTGTTCTCCTCCGCCGCCGCCCTCCTCGGCTCCGCCGGCCAGGGCAACTACGCGGCCGCCAACGCCTACCTGGACGCCCTGATGGCCCACCGCCGCGCGGCCGGCCTGCCCGGCGTCTCCCTCGCCTGGGGCCTGTGGGAACAGAGCACGGGCCTCACCGCCCACCTCAGCGAGACCGACCAGGCCCGCATGAGCCGCGGCGGTGTCCTCGCCCTCACCCCCGAGGAGGGCCTCGCCCTCCTCGACACCGGACTGCGCGCCGACCGCGCCCTGCTGGTCCCGATCAAGCTGGACCTGCGCGCCCTGCGCTCCGACGCCGCCAAAGGCGCCGCCGTGCCGCATCTGCTGCGCGGCCTGGTCCGGGCCGGCCGGCGCTCCGCCCGGGCCGCGGCCGGCGACGGCAGCGGCCTGCTGCGCCGCCTCGCCGGCCTCGCCGAGGCCGAGCAGGAAGCCGTCCTGCTGGGCATCATCCAGGCCGAGGCCACCGCCGTGCTCGGCTTCAGCGGACCCGAACTCGCCCAGGGCACACGCGGTTTCGGCGACATCGGCTTCGACTCGCTCACCGCGATCGAGCTGCGCAACCGGCTCTCCGCCGCCACCGGCGTCAAGCTGCCCGCCACGCTCATCTTCGACTACCCGACCCCGGTGGCGCTCGCCCGCCACCTGCGCGAGGAACTCGGCGAGAGCGCGGCCGGTGCCGCCGCGCCCACCGTGGTCACGACCGACCCGGACGAGCCCATCGCCATCGTCGGCATGGCCTGCCGGCTGCCCGGCGGCGTCACCGACCCGGCCGGCCTGTGGCGGCTCGTCACCGAGCGCCGCGACGGCATCACGGAGTTCCCCGACGACCGCGGCTGGAACCTGGACGAGCTGTTCGACGCCGACCCCGACAAGGCCGGCACCTCCTACGTCCACAAGAGCGGATTCCTGCACAGCGCCGCCGAGTTCGACGCCGAGTTCTTCGGCATCTCCCCCCGCGAGGCGCTGGCCATGGACCCGCAGCAGCGGCTGCTGCTGGAGGCCACCTGGGAGGCCCTGGAGAACGCCGGCATCGACCCCAGCTCGACCCGCGGCGCAAACGTCGGCGTCTTCTCCGGTGTCTCCATCCACGACTACCTGGAGTCCCTCAGCAACATGCCCCCCGAGCTGGCGGGCTACGTCACCACCGCGACCGCAGGCAGCGTGGCCTCGGGCCGGGTGTCGTACGTCTTCGGCTTCGAGGGCCCCGCGGTCACCGTGGACACCGCCTGCTCCTCCTCGCTGGTCGCCATGCACCTGGCGGCCCAGGCACTGCGGCAGGGCGAGTGCTCCCTGGCGCTGGCCGGCGGTGTCGCCGTGATGGGCTCGCCCATCGGCGTGCTCGGCATGTCCCGGCAGCGCGGCCTCGCAGCCGACGGCCGGGTCAAGGCCTTCTCCGCCGGCGCCGACGGCACGATCCTCTCCGAGGGCGTCGGCATCGTCGTTCTGGAGCGCCTGTCGGAGGCCCGCCGCAACGGGCACCAGGTGCTGGCGGTCGTCCGCGGCAGCGCGGTCAACCAGGACGGCGCCTCCAACGGCCTCACCGCCCCCAACGGCCCCTCGCAGCAGCGGGTGATCCGCCGCGCGTTGGCGGCGGCCGGGCTGGCCGCGACGGACGTCGACGCCGTCGAGGCCCACGGCACGGGCACGGCGCTCGGCGACCCCATCGAAGCCCAGGCCCTGCTGGCCACCTACGGCCGCGACCGTGAACAGCCGCTGTGGCTGGGCTCGTTGAAGTCCAACATCGGGCACACCCAGGCCGCCGCCGGCGTCGCCGGTGTGATCAAGATGGTCGAGGCGCTGCGGCACGGCGTCCTGCCGCCCACCCTGAACGTCACCGAGCCCACCCCGCAGGTCGACTGGTCGGCGGGCTCCGTCGAGCTGCTGACCGAGGAACGGGAGTGGCCCGACGCCGGCCGCCCGCGCCGGGCCGGCGTCTCCTCCTTCGGCATCAGCGGCACCAACGCCCACCTGATCCTGGAGCAGGCACCCGAGGAACCGGCCGCCGCACCGGCGCCGCACGACCGTGTGGTGCCGCTGGTGGTGTCGGCGTCCTCCGAGGGCTCGCTGGCCGGACAGGCGGAGCGTCTGGCCGCCTTCGCGGGCGGCACGGACGCGTCCCTCGCGGACATCGCGGCCGCCCTGGCGACGCGCCGGGCCGTCCTGTCCGAGCGGGCCGTGGTCGTCGCCGGGACCCGGCAGGAGGCGGTGGCCGGACTGGCCGCGCTGGCCCGCGGTGAGTCGGCCGCCGGCCTGCTGACCGGTGCCGGGGGAGCGGCCGGGCGGACGGTCCTGGTGTTCCCGGGGCAGGGCTCGCAGTGGACCGGCATGGGCCGGGAGCTGCTGGAGACCTCCCCGGTGTTCGCGGAGCGGATCGCGGAGTGCGCGCGGGCCCTGGAACCCTGGGTGGACTGGGACTTGACGGCCGTGCTCCGCGGCGAGGCCGACGCCGGCCTCATCGCACGCGTGGACGTGGTGCAGCCGGCGAGTTTTGCGGTGATGGTTGCCCTGGCCGCCGTATGGGCGTCCGTCGGGGTCGTGCCGGATGCGGTGGTCGGGCACTCGCAGGGTGAGATCGCCGCCGCGTGCGTGGCCGGTGCGCTGTCGCTGGAGGACGCGGCGCGGATCGTGGCCGTGCGCAGTCAGGTGATCGCCGGGGAGCTGGCGGGCCGGGGCGGTATGGCCTCCGTGGCGCTGTCCGAGACCGAAGCGGGCGAGCGCATCGCCGCGTGGGACGGGCGGGTCGAGGTGGCCGCCGTCAACGGCCCGTCCTCGGTGGTGATCGCCGGTGACGCCGAGGCGCTGGACGAGGCGCTGGCCGCGCTGGAGGCCGACGGGGTGCGGGTGCGCCGGGTCGCGGTCGACTACGCCTCCCACACCCGCCATGTCGAGGCGATCGAGCAGGCTTTGGCGGAGGCCTTCGCCGACATCCGTGGCCAGGCGCCGCTGGTGCCGTTCTACTCCACGGTGACCGGCGAGTGGGTGCGCGAGGCCGGTGTCCTGGACGGCGGTTACTGGTACCGCAACCTCCGTCGGCAGGTCCGCTTCGGCCCGGCCGTCGAGGCACTCCTCGCCGAGGGCCACACGGTGTTCGTCGAGTCCAGTGCCCACCCGGTCCTCGTCCAGCCGGTCAGCGAGATCGTGGACGAGACACGGGCGGACGCGGTGGTCACCGGCTCCCTGCGCCGCGAAGAGGGCGGTCTGCGGCGGCTGCTCGCGTCGATGGCCGAGGTGTTCGTCCAGGGCGTCGCCGTCGACTGGACCGGTGTGCTGCCCGAGGGCGCCGGTGACACCCACGTGGACCTGCCGACGTACGCCTTCGACCACCGCCACTACTGGCTGAAGACCGCGCCCGCGACGGACGCCGCCTCGCTCGGCCAGTCCGCCGCCGACCACCCCCTGCTGGGCGCGGTCGTCCCGCTGCCCCAGTCCGACGGGCTGGTCTTCACCTCCCGTCTCTCCCCGCGCACCCACCCCTGGCTGGCCGACCACGTCGTCGGCGGCGCGATCGTCGTCCCCGCCACCGGCCTGGTCGAACTCGCCCTGCGCGCAGGCGACGAGGCAGGCACCGCCGGCCTGGACGAGCTGACCGTCGAGACCCCGCTGGTGCTGCCCGAGGAGGGCGGCATACGCGTCCAGGTCGCCGTCGGCGGCCCCGACGACAGCGGCGCCCGCACCGTCGACATCTACGCGGCCGGCGAGGACACCGAGCCCGCCGCATGGACCCGGCACGCCACCGGACGGCTGTCGCCCGCCCCGCCCACCCCTTTGGAGGCGAGCGCCGACCTGACGCTGTGGCCGCCCACCGGCGCCCGCCCGGCCGACACCGACGAGCTCTACGACGACCTGCTCCGCCTCGGCCATCCGTTCGGTCCCGCCTTCCGGGGCGTACGGGCGCTGTGGCGGCGCGGTGACGAGGTCTTCGCCGAGGTCGCGCTGCCCGAGGACCAGCGGGCCGGCGCCGAGCGGTTCGGCATCCATCCCGCGCTGCTCGACGCCGCCGTGCAGTCGGGGCTGCGGCACGCGGCCACGGCCGACCCGGAAGGTGCCGGACAGCGGCTGTGGCAGCCCGCCGCGTGGCAGGGGCTCACGCTGCACGCCACCGGCGCGACCACGCTCCGCGTGCGGCTCGCCCCGTCCGGCGCCGGCCGGCTCGCGCTGGAGGCCGCCGACGAGGCCGGCGAGCTGGTCGTGACCCTGGACGCCCTCGGTTTCCTGCCGGTCTCCGCCGACCGGCTGACGGCGGCCCGGGGCGACGGCGGTCACTCGCTCTACCGCGTCGAGTGGACGGAACTGCCCGCGGCCCCCGCCGAGGCGCAGGTGCCGCAGTGGGTGCCGCTGTTCCACGCGGACGAGGTCGAGATCCTCGCCGGCGCGGCGACCGGCCCCACGGTCGCCGTGGTCGAGGCCGTCACCCCCGACGGCAGCCCGGACGCCACCGCGGACGGCGCCCTGTCCCAGGCCAACCGGATCCTGGCCATGCTCCAGGCCTGGTTCGCCGCGCCCAGCCTGGAGGAGTCCCGGCTGGTGGTCCTCACCCGGGGGGCCGTGCCCGCCGGCGGTGACGGCGCGGTGACCGACCCGGCCGGAGCGGCGGTCTGGGGCCTGGTCCGCGCGGCCCAGGCCGAGAACCCCGGCCGGATCGTCCTGATCGACACCGACACCGACCCGGACATCGCCTACGGCACCGCCGTCGAACCGCTCCTCGCCACGGTCCTCGCGTCCGGCGAGCCCCAGGTGGCCGTGCGCGGCCAGGTCCTCTCGGTGCCGCGCCTGGTCCGCGCACCCGAGGGCGAGCCGGCGGTGGCGTTCCGCCCCGGGGGCACGGTGCTCGTGACCGGCGGTACCGGCTCGCTCGGTGCCCTGGTGGCACGGCACCTGGTCGAGCGGCACGGCGTACGGCACCTGGTCCTGGCCAGCCGGCGCGGCGCGGAGGCCGAGGGGGCCACGGAGCTGGCGGCCGAACTTGCCGAGCTGGGTGCGGAGTCGGTGGACCTCGTGGCCGCTGACGTGTCCGACCGCGCCGCGGTGGCTCAGCTGCTGGACTCCGTCCCGGCGCTGACGGGTGTGATCCACACGGCCGGTGTCCTGGACGACGGCGTGATCGGCGCGTTGACCCCCGAACGGATGGCGGACGTCTTCGCCCCGAAGGCACACGCCGCCGCCCACCTGGACGAACTGACCCGCACCCGGGACCTGAGCGTCTTCGCCGTCTACTCCTCCGGCGCCGGCCTGTTCGGCTCGGCCGGCCAGGGCAACTACGCGGCCGCCAACGCCTACCTCGACGGCCTGATGGCCCGCCGCCGCGCCGCCGGACTCCCGGCCGTGTCGCTGGCCTGGGGCCTGTGGGAGCAGAGCACCGGCCTCACCGCCCACCTGAGCGCCACCGACCAGGCCCGCATGGGCCGGGGCGGCGTCCGCGCCCTCACCCCCGAGGAGGGCCTGGCCCTCTTCGACACCTCCCTCGGCGCCGAACAGGCCCTCGTCGTCCCGATCAAGCTGGACCTGCGGGCCGCCCGCGCCGACGCCGCCTCCGGCGGCACGGTCCAGCCCCTGATGCGCGGCCTGATCCGGGTCACCCGGCAGGCCGCCCGGACGGCCGCCGCGGACCGCAGCGGCGGCGGCCTGGCCGACCGGCTCGCCGCACTCGCCCCGGACGAGCAGGAGGCGCTGCTCCTGGACGTGGTCCGCGGGCAGGTCGCCACCGTCCTCGGCCACGCGGGGGCCGACCAGGTCAGGGCGGAGAAGGCGTTCAAGGACGCCGGCTTCGACTCCCTCACCTCCGTCGAACTGCGCAACCGCATCCGTGAGGCCACCGGCCTCAGCCTGCCGACGACCGTCGTCTTCGACTACCCGACCCCGCTCGCCCTCGCCCGCCACCTGCACAGCCACTTCGGGCACGTCACCGCCGCCCCGGCCGCCCCGGCACCGGCCGTCGCCACGGCCGACCCCGGCGAGCCGATCGCGATCGTCGGCATGGCCTGCCGGCTGCCCGGCGGTGTCAGCAGCCCCGAGGACCTCTGGCAACTGGTGGCCGAGGGCCGGGACGCCATGTCCGGCTTCCCGTCCGACCGCGGCTGGGACCTGGAGGGCCTGTTCGACTCCGACCCCGGACGCGTCGGGACGTCGTACGTCGACCAGGGCGGCTTCCTCTACGACGCCGGCCAGTTCGACGCCGGCTTCTTCGGCATCTCCCCGCGCGAGGCGCTGGCGATGGACCCGCAGCAGCGGCTGCTCCTCGAAACCTCCTGGGAGGCGCTGGAGCGGGCCGGCATCGACCCGCTCTCCCTGAAGGGCACGGACGTCGGCGTGTTCTCCGGCGTGATGACCCAGGGCTACGGCTTCGGCGGCGAACTCCCGCCGGAACTCGCCGGGTTCACCGCCACCGGCTCCGCAGGCAGTGTGGCCTCCGGCCGGGTGTCGTACGTCTTCGGGCTGGAAGGCCCCGCGGTGACCGTCGACACCGCCTGCTCCTCGTCGCTGGTCGCCATCCACCTCGCCGCGCAGGCCCTGCGCAACGGCGAGTGCTCGATGGCCCTGGCCGGCGGCGCCACCGTCCTCGCCAACCCGTACACCTTCGTGGAGTTCTCCCGCCAGCAGGCCCTCTCGCCCGACGGCCGGTGCAAGGCCTTCTCCTCGTCCGCCGACGGCACCGGCTGGGCCGAGGGCGCGGGCGTCATCGTCCTGGAACGCCTCTCCGAGGCACGGCGCAACGGCCACCGGGTCCTCGCGGTGCTCCGGGGCAGCGCGGTCAACCAGGACGGCGCGTCCAACGGCCTGACCGCCCCGAACGGGCCCTCGCAGCAGCGCGTCATCCGCAAGGCGCTGGCCGGCGCCGGGCTGTCGGTGTCCGAAGTGGACGCGGTGGAGGCGCACGGCACGGGCACCGTCCTCGGCGACCCGATCGAGGCGCAGGCCCTGCTCGCCACCTACGGCCAGGACCGCGAAGAGCCGCTGTGGATCGGCTCGGTGAAGTCCAACATCGGCCACGCCCAGGCCGCCGCCGGTGTCGCCGGGGTCATCAAGACCGTCGAGGCGCTGCGGCACGCGGTCCTGCCCCCCACCCTGCACGTCGACCGGCCGTCGACCGAGGTGGACTGGTCGGCGGGCGCGGTCGAAGTGCTCACCGCAGCACGGGACTGGCCCGAGACCGGCCGCCCGCGCCGGGCCGGTGTCTCCGCCTTCGGCGTCAGCGGCACCAACGCCCACGTCATCCTGGAGCAGGCACCCGAGGAGCCGGCCGCGGCACCCGTGGCGCCGGCCGACGGCGTGCTGCCGGTGGTGGTCTCCGCGCGCAGCACCGCCGCACTCGCCGGACAGGCCGGCAGGCTCGCCGCGTTCGTCCGGGACACCGAGGCCTCGCCGGCGGCCGTCGCGGGCGCCCTCGTCGCCCGGCGGGCGGTGCTGTCCGAGCGCGCGGTGGTCGTCGCCGGCTCCCGCGAGGAGACGGTGTCCGGTCTGGCGGCGCTCGCCGCGGGCGAGTCCTCGCCGATCGTGGTCACCGGCTCGGAGAGCACCGGCGGCACGGTCTTCGTCTTCCCCGGCCAGGGCTCGCAACGGCTCGGCATGGGACGGGAGTTGTACGACCGCTACCCTGCTTTCGCCCGCGCCCTGGACGAGGCCTGCGCCGCCCTGGACGCGCAGCTCGCCGGCTGGGCGGACCATCCCGTCAAGGACGTGATCTTCGGCGAGGTCGGCAACGCGGGCGGCGGCCTGCTGGACCAGACGGTTTTCACCCAGGCCGGCCTCTTCGCGCTGGAGACGGCCCTGTTCCGGCTCGTGGAGTCCTGGGGCGTACGACCCGACGTGGTCGCCGGGCACTCCATCGGCGAGGTGGTCGCGGCCCATGTGGCCGGCGTGCTGTCGCTGGCGGACGCGGCGGCGCTCGTCGCGGCCCGCGGCCGGCTGATGCAGGCCCTGGCACCGGGCGGTGCGATGGTCGCGGTCGCCGCCACCGAGGCGGAGATCGAGGAGTACCTCGGCGCGGGCGTCGACCTCGCCGCGGTCAACGCGCCCGGCTCGGTGGTCCTCTCCGGTGACGAGGGAGCCGTCGTGGCCGTGGTGGAGAAGCTGCGCGAGCAGGGCCGCCGCACCAAGCGGCTCACCGTCTCGCACGCCTTCCACTCGGCACTGATGGAGCCGATGCTGGCCGGCTTCGCCCAGGCCCTGTCCGGACTGACCTGGAACGAGCCGACGATCCCGGTGGTGTCCAACGTGACCGGCCGGCTCGCGGAACCGGGCCGCCTGACGGACCCGGCCTACTGGGTGGAGCACGTCCGCCGTCCGGTCCGCTTCGCCGAGGGGATCGCCGCTTCCGGCGGCTCGGTGTTCCTGGAACTGGGCCCCGGCGGCACGCTGACCGGCGCGATCGCGGAGTCGGCGGGCGAGGACGCGATGAGCGTGCCCGCGCTGCGCGACGAGCGCGGCGAGGCCCAGACCCTCCTGCTGTCCGTGGCCGAGCTGTTCGTCCGCGGCGCGCAGGTGGACTGGGCGGCCGCCCTGCCCGAGGGCGTCACCGAGGCCCACGTGGATCTGCCGACGTACGCCTTCGACCACCGGCACTACTGGCTGCACATGGCCCCCGCCACCGACGCCGTCGCCCTCGGCCAGAGCACGGCCGACCACCCGCTGCTCGGCGCCGTCGTGGAGGTTCCCGAGACCGGCGGGGTGCTCTGCACCTCCCGGCTGTCCCTGCGCACCCACCCCTGGCTCGCGGACCACGCCGTCGGCGGAGTCGTCCTGGTACCCGGCACCGGCCTGGTCGAACTCGCCGTACGCGCCGGTGACGAGGCCGGCTGCGGAGTGCTGGACGAACTCGTCATCGAGGCACCCCTGGTCGTCCCCGAGCAGGGCGGGGTCCGGGTCCAGGTCGCCGTCGGCGGACCGGACGACGACGGCCTGCGCAGCGTGGCCGTCTACTCGGCCCGGGAGAACACCGCCGGCGAGATCGGCACCGACGCCTGGACCCGCCACGCCACCGGCACCCTGACCACGTCGGCGGCGGACACCCCCGCCTTCGACACCACGGTCTGGCCGCCGGCCGGCGCCGAACCGGTCGCCCTCGACACGACCGCCTTCTACGCCGACCTGGCGAGCCACGGCTACGCCTACGGCCCCGCCTTCCAGGGCCTGCGCGCGGTGTGGCGGCGCGGCGAGGAGATCTACGCCGAGGTCGCCCTGCCCGACGAGCGGCGCGACGAGGCGGCCCGGTTCGGCCTGCACCCCGCCCTGCTGGACGCGGCCCTGCACACCGACGCCTTCGCCCAGCCCGACGACGGGCACAACGTCCTGCCGTTCTCCTGGAACGGCCTGGCCCTGCACGCCGCCGGCGCCACCGCCCTGCGGGTACGGATCACACCGCGCGGAACCGACGTGCTGTCCCTCGTCGCGGCCGACGAGAACGGCGGCCTCGTCCTGACCGTCGACTCGGTCACCTTCCGCCCGGTGGACGTCGACCGGCTCGACGCCGCCGCGACGGCGGACCAGGGCCGCGACGCCCTGTTCGGCGTCGCCTGGACCGAACTCCCCGCACCGGCCACGAGGACGGCCCCCGCCTGGACGCGGGTCGCCGGCGCCGCCGAGGTCACCGCGCTGAAGGGCGAGGTGCCCGAGGCAGCCGTCCTGGACCTCCAGGGCTCCGACGGCGGCGACGAGGAGGCGCTCACCCGGACCGCCACCGCTTTGGAGGTCCTCCAGGCCTGGCTCACCGACGCCGAGTTCGAGGACGCGCGGCTGCTGGTGGTGACCCGGGGCGCGGTGCCCGCGGGCGGCGCCGCCACGCTGACCGACGCGGCCGGCGCGGCCGTGTGGGGTCTGGTCCGCGCCGCCCAGGCCGAGAACCCCGGCCGGATCGTCCTGCTCGACCTGGACCCGGCCACCGACACCCCCGTCGACGACCTCCTCGCCCCCGTCCTCGCGTCCGGCGAGCCCCAGGTGGCCGTGCGCGGCCAGGTCCTCTCGGTGCCGCGCCTGGTCCGCGCACCCGAGAGCGAGCCGGCGGTGGCGTTCCGCCCCGGGGGCACGGTGCTCGTGACCGGCGGTACCGGCTCGCTCGGTGCCCTGGTGGCACGGCACCTGGTCGAGCGGCACGGCGTACGGCACCTGGTCCTGGCCAGCCGGCGCGGCGCGGAGGCCGAGGGGGCCACGCTGCTGGCGGCCGAACTGGCCGAGCTGGGTGCGGAGTCGGTGGACCTCGTGGCCGCTGACGTGTCCGACCGCGCCGCGGTGGCTCAGCTGCTGGACTCCGTCCCGGCGCTGACGGGTGTGATCCACACGGCCGGTGTCCTGGACGACGGCGTGATCGGCGCGTTGACGCCCGAACGCCTCGCCAGGGTGTTCGCCCCCAAGGTGAGCGCCGTACGGCACCTGGACGCACTGACCCGCACCCGGGACCTGACGACGTTCGCCGTCTTCTCCTCGGCGTCCGGCCTGTTCGGCTCGGCCGGCCAGGGCAACTACGCGGCCGCCAACGCCTACCTCGACGCCATCGCCCACCAGCGCCGGGCGGCCGGCCTGCCCGCCACCTCCCTCGCCTGGGGCCTGTGGGAGCAGACCAGCGGCATGACCGCCCACCTGGGCGCCGCCGACCAGGCCCGGATGAGCCGGGGCGGCGTCCTGCCCATCGGACCCGCCGAGGGCATGCGGCTCCTCGACGCGGCCCTGGACACCGGCGAGGCACTCCTCGTCCCCATCAAGCTGGACCTGAGGGCCCTGCGCGCCGACGCCACAGCGGGACGCGCCGTGCAGCCCCTGCTGCGCGGCCTGGTCCGCACCGGCCGCCAGCCGGCCCGCGCCACGGCCGGGGACAGCACCGGCGGACTCACCCGCCGGCTCGCCGGACTCGCCCCGGCCGAGCAGGAGAACCTGCTCCTTGACCTCGTCCGCGGGCACGTCGCGACCGTCCTGGGCCACGCCGGGGCGGAGCACGTCGGCCCCGAGACGGCGTTCAAGGACGCCGGGTTCGACTCGCTCACCTCCGTCGAACTGCGCAACCGGCTCCGCGAGACCACCGGACTCAAGCTCGCCGCCACCGTCGTGTTCGACTACCCGAACCCCCTCGCTCTGGCCCGCCACCTCCACGCGGAACTGGGCACCACCAACGACGCCCTGTCGCTGGTGCACGAAAGGATCGAGGACATCGAGTCGCTGATCGCCGGACTGCTTTCCGACGAGTCCAAGAAGGCCGACATCGTGCTTCGCCTCCAGGGCCTGGTCGCGAAGTGCAACGGAGCGGTCGAGACAGACGGTTCCGCCGTGGCGGAGCAACTGGAATCCGCCTCCGCCGATGAAGTCCTCGACTTCATCAACGACGAACTCGGAATCGTCTGACCGCCACCCCTTCGCGGACCGTCAAACCCTCGGTGAGGAATGGAAGATGGCCACAGAGCAGGAACTCCTCAAGTATCTCAAGCGCGTCACGACCGAACTGCACGACCTGCGCCGGCAGGTCCGGCGGAACGCGGACGAGCCGGTCGCGATCGTCGGCATGGCCTGCCGGCTGCCCGGCGGCGTGACGACGCCGGAGGAGCTGTGGCGCCTGGTCGCCGAGGGCCGGGACGCCGTGTCCGACTTCCCCGCCGACCGCGGCTGGGACCTGGACGCACTGTTCGACGACGACCCGGACACGACGGGCACCACCTATGCCCGCCAGGGCGGATTCCTGCGCGACGCCGGCCTGTTCGACGCCGAGTTCTTCGGCATCTCCCCGCGTGAGGCGCTGGCGATGGACCCGCAGCAGCGCCTGCTGCTGGAAACCTCCTGGGAAGCCCTCGAACAGGCCGGCATCGACCCGCTCTCCCTGAAGGGCGCGGACGTCGGCGTCTTCAACGGCATCATGGGCGTCGACTACTTCATCGGCGGCAACCTCCCGCCGGAACTGGAGGGCTACGCCGGTACCGGCGGCGCGGGCAGCGTCGCCTCCGGCCGCATCTCCTACGTGTTCGGCTTCGAGGGCCCGGCCGTCACCGTGGACACCGCCTGCTCCTCGTCCCTGGTCGCCATCCACCTCGCCGCCCAGGCCCTGCGGCGCGGCGAGTGCTCGATGGCCCTGGCCGGCGGCGCCACCGTCATGGCCACCCCGCACACCTTCGTGGACTTCTCCCGCCAGCGCGGCCTCGCGGCCGACGGCCGCTGCAAGTCGTACGCCGACACCGCCGACGGCACGGGCTGGGCCGAGGGCGCCGGTGTGGTCGTCCTGGAACGGCTGTCGGAGGCCCAGCGCAAGGGCCACCGGGTGCTGGCGGTCATCCGCGGCAGCGCGGTGAACCAGGACGGCGCCTCGAACGGCCTGACGGCCCCCAACGGTCCTTCGCAGCAGCGGGTGATCCGCAAGGCCCTGGCCGCGGCCGGCCTGACCCCGGCGGACGTGGACGCCGTGGAGGGTCATGGCACGGGTACGGTCCTCGGCGACCCGATCGAGGCGCAGGCCCTCCTCGCGACCTACGGCCAGGACCGCGAACGGCCCCTGTGGCTCGGCTCGTTGAAGTCCAACGTCGGACACACCCAGGCCGCCGCGGGCGTCTCCGGTGTCATCAAGATGGTCCAGGCGCTGCGCCACGGCATCCTGCCCGCCACCCTGCACGCCGAGGAACCCAGCACCCGCGTCGACTGGGACGCCGGCGCCGTCCGACTCCTCCACCACACCAGTCCCTGGCCGGAGATCGACCGGCCGCGCCGCGTGGGCGTCTCAGGCTTCGGCGTCAGCGGCACCAACGCCCATCTGATCCTGGAGCAGGCACCGGAGGAGCCCGCTGCCGAGCCGGTGGCTCCGGCCGACGGTGTGGCGCCGGTGGTCGTGTCGGCGCGGAGCACGGGTGCGCTGGCGGGGCAAGCGGCGCGCCTGGCCGCGTTCGTGGGCGAGACCGATACGCCGCCGGCCGCGCTGGCGGGGGCGCTGGTATCGCAGCGGGCCCTGCTGTCCGAGCGGGCCGTGGTCGTCGCCGAGAGCCGCGAGGACGTGGTCTCCGGGCTGCGGGCACTGGCCGACGGGGAGCCGGCTCCGCTGGTGGTGACGGGGTCGGCTGCCGACGGGAAGACCGTGTTCGTGTTCCCGGGGCAGGGTTCACAACGGGTCGGTATGGGCCGTGAGTTGTATGAGCGGTATCCGGTGTTCGCGCGGGCGCTGGACGATGCGTGTGCTGCCTTGGACGGGCAGCTCGGCCAGGAGCAGTCGGTCAAGGAAGTGATCTTCGGCAACGCGGGCCTGCTGGGCCAGACGGTGTTCACGCAGGCCGGGTTGTTCGCGGTGGAGTCGGCTCTGTTCCGGCTGGTGGAGTCGTGGGGTGTACGGCCGGACGTGGTGGCCGGGCACTCGATCGGTGAGATTGTCGCGGCCCATGTGGCCGGGGTGCTGTCGTTGGAGGATGCGGCGGCGCTGGTGGCGGCACGCGGCCGGTTGATGCAGGCCCTGCCGACGGGCGGTGCGATGGTCGCCGTGGCCGCTTCAGAGGCGGAGGTCGCCGAACACCTGGGTGAGGGGGTGGACTTGGCGGCCGTGAATGCGCCTGGTTCGGTCGTCCTCTCCGGCGATGAGTCGGCGGTTGTCGCCGTTGCTGAGGAGCTGCGAGAGCAGGGTCGCCGGGTCAAGCGGCTCACGGTCTCGCACGCTTTCCACTCGGCGCTGATGGAGCCGATGCTGGCGGAGTTCGCGGAGGCTCTGTC
>NZ_JBIVJQ010000001.1:945351-1482421 GCF_044750305.1 Streptomyces sp. NPDC088810 | reverse complement strand
CAGCGTTCGTCCTGAGCCAGGATCAAACTCTCCGTGAATGTTTTCCCGTAATCGGGATGAACACCACGAGAGCGGTGCGAGAGGAGGAATAGTCCTCTCGCACACAGCGTCCTCGCTGTGTTTTTTCAAAGGAACCTCGTCCCAGCAGATGCTGGAGACGGGGTATCAACATATCTGGCGTTGATTTTTGGCACGCTGTTGAGTTCTCAAGGAACGGTCGCTTCCTTTGTACTCACCCTCTCGGGCTTTCCTCCGGGCGCTTCCCTTCGGTCTTGCGTTTCCGACTCTATCAGATCTTTTCTCGACCCGATTCCCTGTCGGCGGGATTTGCCTCGGGGCTTTTGGCTTTCGCCGTCCGCCCTTTCGACATTCACTACGTTAGCCGATTCCCTCGGGAACTCATAATCGAGTCTCGCGAGTTTCGATTCGGGCGCGCGAGCGCGCCGGAAACGACCCCGCAGAGGGGTGGGAGCTAGGTAGTGGGTTGGCCGCTCCGGCTGCAGGCGATCGCCGTACCCGGTTCAGCGGCTCGGGATACATTACGCGCCCCGCCGGGCCGAGTCAACCTCGGCGGCGCCTGGGCACATGGGCGCGGTACGGGCTGACCGTCGGGTCGTCGGCGACCCAGAAGCGCCAGGGGTGGACGTCGCCGTTCCCGCCCTCGCCGGCGACCCCGGTGCGGGGGCCGCTGCGTACCTGGTCGGAGGGGACCGGCGTGCCGGTCAGCATCCTCAGGGGCGTCTCGCCGGAGGTGCACGCGTCCGTGCCGTCCAGGGCCCGGTCGACCTCCAGGGCGGTGGCCAGCCGGGCCGGGCCCTTGGCCAGTTCCTTGTCGTTCCGGGCCGAAACGCGTCGCTTGCGGGCCAGCTCCGCGCCCTCCACCACTTCTCCCGCGCGGAGCAGGACCGCGCTGGCCCGGCCCTCGGGTCCGCAGACCAGGTTCATGCAGTGCCACATGCCGTAGGTGAAGTAGACGTACACATGTCCGGGCGGCCCGAACATGACCTCGTTGCGTGGGGTGCGGCCGCGGTAGGCGTGCGAGCCGGGGTCGTTCGGGCCGTCGTAGGCCTCCACCTCCGTGAGGCGGAGGGCGATCGGGCCGTCGGGTGTGGTCCGGACCAGGATGCGGCCGAGGAGGTCGGGTGCGACCTCCAGAACCGGGCGGTCGAAGAAGGCTCGGGGCAGTGGCGTACGGTCCGGGGGCGCGATCATGCCGTCCGAGGGTAGTCCAGACGGGGCACAGCGCCCGCGGAACCGGGCGTCGCCGGATCGCGTTTGTACGGGTCGAGGGTCCATTCGTAAAGGGAGAGTCATGGCGTTCAAGAAGCTGCTCGCGAGCCTGGGGGCCGGCGGGGCGTCGGTCGAGACGGTGCTGACCGAGGTCAACGTCGTACCGGGCGGTGTCGTCCAGGGCGAGGTGCGGATCCAGGGCGGTTCCGTGAACCAGGCCATCGAGGGGCTGTCCGTCGGCCTGCAGGCCAAGGTCGAGGTGGAGAGCGGCGACCAGGAGTACAAGCAGGACATCGAGTTCACCAAGGTGCAGCTGGGCGGGGCCTTCGAGCTGCAGGCCGGGGCCGTGCACGCGGTGCCGTTCGGGCTGGAGATCCCCTGGGAGACGCCGATCACCATGATCGACGGGCAGGCGCTGCGGGGCATGAACATCGGCGTGACCACGGAGCTGGCGATCGCGCGGGCCGTGGACTCCGGCGACCTGGACCCGATCAACGTGCACCCGCTGCCGGCGCAGAAGGCGATCCTGGACGCCTTCATCCAGCTGGGCTTCCGCTTCAAGAACGCGGACATGGAGCGCGGCCACATCCGGGGCACCCGGCAGAAGCTGCCGTTCTACCAGGAGATCGAGTTCTTCCCGCCGTCGCAGTACCGGGGTCTGAACCAGGTCGAGCTGAGCTTCGTGGCCGACGAGCACGCAATGGACGTCGTCCTGGAGATGGACAAGAAGCCGGGTCTGTTCAGCGAGGGCTCGGACACCTTCCGGTCCTTCCAGGTGGGACTGAACGACTGGCAGGGGACCGACTGGGCGGCTTACCTCAACCAGTGGCTGTCCGAGGTCGGCAGCAAGCGCAACTGGTTCTAGGCTCGGGAACTGCTGGTTCCAGATCATCGATCAGGAGGTACCGAGGTGACCGAGCTCAAGCGGCGGCCGCTCCCCCACGATTTCCATCCGCCCGTGCCGTCGTTCACGGTGACGAGCGAGGACATCGAGGAGGGTGCGACGCTGAAGAGCGCCCAGGTCCACGCGGAGGGCAACACCTCGCCGCAGCTGCGCTGGGAGGGCTTCCCGCCGGAGACCAAGAGCTTCGCCGTGACGTGCTACGACCCCGACGCGCCGACCGGCAGCGGGTTCTGGCACTGGGTGCTGTTCGACATCCCGGCCTCGGTGACGGAGCTGCCGGCGGGTGCGGGCAGCGGCAAGTTCGAGGGGCTGCCCCCGGGCGCCGTACACGCGCGGAACGACTACGGGACGAAGGACTTCGGCGGTGCCGCGCCGCCGCCCGGGGACGGCCCGCACCGGTACGTCTTCACGGTGTACGCGGTGGACCAGGAGAAGCTCGGCCCGGACGCGGACGCCTCTCCGGCCGTCGTCGGCTTCAACCTGCGGTTCCACACGATCGCGCGCGCCCACCTCATCGGTGAGTACGAGAACTCCGCGCAGGACTGACTCCGGCGTACTGATTCAGCGGAGCGTTCATTGAACGTTTGCCCGCCTCCGGTCTTGGAAGTGATCGGAGGCGGGCATTTTTATTGCGTTGTCCATCTCGGCGCGCCCGTCCAGAGTTGATCCAAGCCCGCCGGGGGGTGGGCAGGTGCACACGGGAGGTGGGCCGGATGCGTGACACGTTGGTCCTGAACGCGAGTTTCGAACCGCTGTCGACGGTGACTCTGAACCGAGCCGTGGTCCTGGTGCTGCAGGACAAGGCCGTGGTCGAGCAGGCCCATCCCGAACTGCGCATGCGCGGTGCCGATCTGGACATACCCGCGCCCCGGGTGATCAGGCTGTGCCGGTATGTACGGGTGCCGTTCCGAAGACAAGCGCCGTGGTCGCGGCGGGGGGTATTGGTGCGGGACCGGCACCGGTGCGCGTACTGCGGGCGCAGGGCGACGACCGTGGACCATGTGGTGCCGAGGTCTCAGGGTGGGCAGGACACGTGGCTCAACACTGTTGCCGCGTGTGCGGAGGACAACCATCGCAAGGCCAACCGGACTCCTGAGGAGGCCGGGATGTCGTTGCTGCGGGAGCCGTTCGAGCCGACTCCGGCGGATGCGATGCTGTTGGCCTTGGGCGCCGAGGACTTCGGCGCGCTTCCTGAGTGGCTCGCTCGGGATGCGGCCTAGTCGTCTGCCGGCAGCTGTTCGTGGGCGGCTGCGGGTTGTTCGTGGCTGATCGCAGTTCCCCGCGCCCCTTTCGGGGCGCGGCAGAACTCGGCGTCGGGAAGCTCCGTCAGTCGATCGACGGCTTCTCCCGGCGTTCCGGGCCGGAGGAGTTGCCGTTGCCCGATGAGCCGTTGTTGCCGTTGTTGCCCGAACCTCCGCCCAGGGGGCCGAAGTTGCCCATCGCGCCGGAGAGGCCCTTGAGGGCGTCGCCGATCTCGCTGGGGACGATCCACAGTTTGTTGGCGTCTCCCTCGGCGATCTTGGGGAGCATCTGCAGGTACTGGTAGGACAGCAGCTTCTGGTCGGGGTCGCCGGCGTGGATGGCCTCGAAGACCGTGCGGACGGCCTGGGCCTCGCCCTCCGCGCGCAGGGCCGCGGCCTTGGCCTCGCCTTCGGCGCGCAGGATCTGGGACTGCTTCTCGCCCTCCGCGGTGAGGATGGCGGCCTGGCGGGTGCCTTCCGCGGTGAGGATCGCGGCGCGCTTGTCACGGTCGGCGCGCATCTGCTTCTCCATCGAGTCCTGGATGGAGGTGGGCGGCTCGATGGCCTTCAGCTCGACACGGTTGACGCGGATGCCCCACTTGCCGGTCGCCTCGTCGAGGACGCCGCGCAGGGCCGCGTTGATCTCCTCGCGGGAGGTCAGGGTCCGTTCGAGGTCCATGCCGCCGATGATGTTGCGGAGCGTGGTGACCGTCAGCTGCTCGATCGCCTGGATGTAGCTGGCGACCTCGTAGGTGGCCGCCCGGGCGTCGGTGACCTGGTAGTAGATGACCGTGTCGATGTTCACGACCAGGTTGTCCTGGGTGATCACCGGCTGCGGCGGGAACGGTACGACCTGTTCGCGCAGGTCGATGCGGTTGCGGATGGTGTCGATGAACGGGACCACGATGTTGAGGCCCGCGTTCAGCGTCCGCGTGTAGCGGCCGAAGCGCTCGACGATGGCGGCGCTGGCCTGTGGGATGACTTGGATGGTCTTGATCAGGGCGATGAAGACCAACACCACCAGGATGATCAAGACGATGATGACCGGTTCCATCGTCGGCTCCCCGTACCCTTCTCCGCCTCGGCGCCTTCGGCAGATCTCATGACTGTTGAGGATCTTGCTGGTCGAGTCTGTCAGACCGTCGCGCTGCTCGTGCGTCGTTCCCGGCGAGTTGTCCTCAGATGACGATCGCGGTGGCACCTTCGATGTCCACGACGTCCACCTCCTGGCCCACTTCGTACGCACGGCCGGTGTCGAGGGCGCGGGCCGACCAGACTTCTCCGGCGAGCTTGATACGTCCGCCGGACGCGTCGACCCGTTCCAGCACGACGGCCTGTCTGCCCTTCAACGCCTCGATGCCGGTGGCGAGTTGGGGGCGCTGTCTGCCGTGCCTGGCCGCTATGGGCCGGACGACGGCGATGAGGGCGACCGAGACGACGACGAACGTGAGGACCTGGATGACCGCGTCGAAGCCGAGGCTGGAGACGACGGCCGCCGCGACGGCTCCCACCGCGAGCATGCCGAATTCCGGCATCGCGGTGACCACGAGCGGGATTCCGAGCGCCGCCGCGCCGACGAGCCACCACACCCATGCGTCGATGTCGTTCACATGGTCATGGTAGGGCCGGGGTCGGGCGGCGGACAGGGCGCGAAAGGGAGGGCGCCGGGGTCAGGACAGGGGCAGGCCCTGGGCGGTCCAGCGGTCGCCGACCTGCTCGACGACGAGCGGGAGGCCGAAGCAGAGGGAAAGGTTGCGAGAGGTGAGTTCCAGCTCGATCGGGCCGGCGGCGAGGACCTTGCCCTGGCGGATCATGAGGACGTGGGTGAAGCCGGGGGCGATCTCCTCGACGTGGTGCGTGACCATGATCATCGAGGGGGCGATGGGGTCGCGGGCGAGCCGGCCGAGGCGGCGGACCAGGTCCTCGCGGCCGCCGAGGTCGAGGCCGGCGGCGGGCTCGTCGAGGAGGAGCAGCTCGGGGTCGGTCATCAGGGCTCGGGCGATCAGGGTGCGCTTGCGCTCGCCCTCGGAGAGGGTGCCGAACTTCCTCTCCAGGTAGTCGCTCATGCCGAGGCGGTCGAGGAAGGCGCGGGCGCGCTGCTCGTCGACCTCGTCGTACTCCTCCTGCCAGTGGGCGGTCATGCCGTAGGCGGCCGTGAGCACGGTCTCCAGCACGGTCTGGCGCTTGGGGAGCTTGTCGGCCATGGCGATGCCGGCCATGCCGATGCGGGGGCGCAGGTCGAAGACGTCGACCTTGCCGAGGGTGTCGCCGAGGATGGTGGCGGTGCCCTTGCTGGGGAAGAGGTAGCTGGAGGCGACGTTCAGGAGAGTGGTCTTGCCGGCGCCGTTGGGACCGAGGATGACCCAGCGCTCGCCCTCCTTCACCGACCAGGAGACCTGGTCCACCAGAGCCCGGCCCTCACGGACCACGGATACGTCCTGAAGCTCCAGAACATCGCTCATGAGCGCGTTGTCTCCCCTTGCAGTGTGGCCGGTCTCGGCTGTCGCGTACGCCTGTGGCTCGGGTCCGCCGCGCCGGTGGGCGCAGCCCTTATGAAATCTACGCCACGAGTGCCCCGCTCCATTCCATCGGTCCGGTCCTTAGGGTGGGGGCATGCTCTCGGAACCGCGTTCAGGACGCCTTGCCGCTTGGGGAAATGCCCTTTTGGCCGGACTTGCCTCTCCGGATGACGCCGTGCTCGCCATCGTGGGCGAGGACGCGGTGCACCGGGTGGAGGGGCTGCCCGGGGAGTCCGCGCCGGTCGGGCTCACGCTCGCGCTGGGGCGGCTGCGCACGCTGGGGGTGGCCGGACTGCGGGTGGCGCTACCCGCGCCGGGGCATCCGCTGGGGCTGAGCGGTCCGCCGGAGTTCAATGCGCGGGCGCTGGAGGCCGAGGAGGCGGTGGTCTGCCACGGGTCCGCGTTCGGGCTGGTGCCCGAGGTGTACGAGGCCGGACCCGCGGGCGATGTGCACGCCGAGGTGGTCTGGCACGTGCTGCCGGTGCGGCAGGCGCCGCCCGCCGACGTGCCGTCGCTGGGCGAGGCCGAGCGGGAGCTGGCGGAGGCGCTGCGGGAGGCGACCGAGGTGCTGTCGAAGCTGGACGTCGCCGGGTCGGGTCCGGTGGCGGAGGCGGCGATCGACGCGTACCGGGCGCGGGTCGGCGGGGCGGCGCGAAGCGACTCGTCGAGGGGCGGTGACCGGGAGGTGCTGGCGCCGGGGTATCCGCCGCGTGCGGTGCGGGTGTTGGAGCTGGCCCAGCGGGTGGGGCTGCTGGTGTCGCTGGCGTACGACCACGGGCACGGGGGCGCGGTCAGCTCCGCCGAGATGCGGGCGCGGGCCGAGGCGCTGCGGCCGGTCGAGCGGACGGCTCGGCGGGCGCAGGTGGCGGCGTACAACGCGTTCGTGGAGGAGCGGGAGCGCGGAGCGCGGTGACCCGCGTCCGCGGGCGGACGACCTGACAGGCCTCCCGGCGGTTCCGGGAGGCCTGGGGTCGTTGCCGGCCGGAGCTCAGCGGTTGAGGCCGAGGTTGCCGAAGGCCGGGTTCAGCACGCCGATGACGTTCACGCTGTTGCCGACCGCGTTCACCGGGACGTGCACCGGGACCTGGGCGACGTTGCCCGAGGCGACGCCCGGGGAGCCGACGGCCTCGCCGGCCGCGTGGGCACCGCCGTGGGCGGAGGCCAGGCCGGCCCCGGCGGCCACCAGGCCACCGGCCACCATCGTCACGGCCGCTGCCTTCTTCAGATTCTTCACTGTCAACCCCTCCTGGACGTTCCCCGCGGCGATCACCGCGGCACTCATGGAGAACGGCCGGGATCACCGGGGGATGCGCCATCCGGGTGACATTCCCACGAGGGTATGAATGTCGGCCCGGACCGTGACCCTTCGGGTTGCCGTGGGTGAGGCGTCGGTCAGGGCGTTTCAGCCGGCCACGCCGTGGCGTACGGCCCACAGCGCGGCCTGGGTGCGGTCGGCGAGGTCGAGTTTCATCAGGATGTTGGAGACGTGCGTCTTGACGGTTTTCTCGGACAGCACGAGGGCGCGGGCTATCTCCCGGTTGGAGCGGCCGTCCGCGATCAGACCGAGCACCTCGCGCTCCCGCTCGGTGAGCGAACTCCCTCTGCCCTGACCGGTATTGGCCTCCTCCTGGGAGAGCAGGGCGTCGGCGACCTCCGGCTGGAGCAGGATGTGCCCGGCGTGCACGGAGCGGATGGCGCCGGCGAGGGCGTCGGGGTCCACGTCCTTGTAGACGTACCCGGCGGCGCCCGCGCGCAGGGCCGGGACGACCGTGCGCTGCTCGGTGAAGCTGGTGACGATCAGCACGCGCGCGGGGTTGTCGAGTTCGCGCAGCCTGCGCAGGGCGTCGATGCCGTCCAGGCCCGGCATCTTCACGTCCATGAGGACGACGTCGGGGCGCAGCTCCTCGGCGCGGGCGACGCCCTCGGCGCCGTCGGCGGCCTCGCCGACGACCACTATGTCGTCCTGCACCTCCAGGAAGGTGCGCAGGCCCCGGCGGACGACCTGGTGGTCGTCGACCAGCAGGACCTTGATCGGTTCACCCACCGGGGACCTCCATCTCGATCGTGGTGCCCTTGCCGGGCGCCGATTCCACGGTCAGCGTGCCGCCGACCCCGCTCGCGCGGTCCCGCATCGAGACCAGGCCGAGGTGGCGTCCGGCGCGGCGGACGGCCGTCGGGTCGAAGCCGCTGCCGTCGTCCGTGACGCGCAGGACGGCTCCGCAGCCGCGCCGCCCGATGCTCACGTCGACCCGGTCGGCGCCGGAGTGGCGCAGGGCGTTGTGCAGGGCCTCCTGGGCGACCCGGAGCACGGCCTCCTCCTGGGCGGCGGGCAGGGCGCGGAAGCCGTTGCTGGTGAAGGTCACGCGCGCGCTGTGGGCGCGGTCGAGGACCTGGGTCTGGGTGCGCAGGGTGGCGATCAGGCCGTCCTCGTCCAGGGCGGCTGGCCGCAACTCCACGACGGCGGCGCGCAGTTCGTCGGCGGCCTCGGCGGCGAGGGAGGCCACCTGGTGCAGTTCGCCCTTGGCGCGGGCGGGGTCGCGGTCGACGAGCGCGGCTGCCGCCTGGGCGGTCAGGCGCAGCGAGAACAGCTTCTGGCTGACCGCGTCGTGCAGTTCGTGGGCGAGGCGGGAGCGTTCCTCGGCGATGGTCAGTTCGCGGCTGCGCTCGTAGAGACGGGCGTTGGTGAGGGCGATCGCGGCGTGCTGGGCGAGGATGGACAGCAGTTCCTCGTCGTCCTCGGTGAAGCCGCAGCTTCCCTCCGGCTTGGCGCAGCGCTTGTTCGCGAGGAAGAGCGCCCCGATGACCTCCTCGCCGTCCTTGATCGGCAGGCCCAGGAAGTCGGCCAGGTCGGGGTGGGCGCCCGGCCAGCCCTCGAAGCGGGGGTCCTTGCGCACGTCGGCGAGGCGCTCCGCCTTCGCCTCGCGCAGCATCGCGGCGAGGATGCCGTGCTGGCGCGGGAGCGGCCCGATGGCCCGCCACTGCTCCTCGCTGACGCCGTCCACGACGAACTGGGCGAAGCCGCCGTGGTCGTCGGGGACGCCGAGGGCGGCGTACTGCGCGTCGAGCAGGTCGCGGGCGGAGGCGACGATCGTCTTGAGGACGTCGCGCACCTCCAGGTGCCTGCTCATGGCCAGCAGCGCGGAACTCACCGCGGCGAGGCCGGACCGGGGGCCTTGACTCATGTCCTCACGGTACCGGCGGGGTCTGACAGCGCGGATCGGCCCCGTGACGGCGGGATCCGGTCCGCTGGTCCTAGGGCGGGTGGCGTAGGCCGCGGGGTCGGGGGCGCGGGTCGTACGCCGAAGGGACCCGGGCGCGCGGTGTACGCCGAAGGGACCCGGTGCCGTGCGGCCCGGGGCCGAGGCGGACCGTGCGGTGCCGTTCCTACGGTGTGCGCACCGCCCGACGGAGGCGGTGGGCGACGAGGGGACGGTAGTCATGCCGGTAGCGATCATCACGGGGGCCTCGAGGGGGCTGGGGCGGGCGCTCGCCGAGGCGCTGGCCGGGCGCGGCTGGGACCTGGTGCTCGACGCCCGGGGCGCCGGCGCGCTCGAGGCGGCCGCGCGGGCCGTCACGCGGTACGGCACGCGCGTGGTGGCACTGCCGGGGGACGTCACGGACGGCGGGCACCGGGCGGAGCTGGTGGCGGCGGCGCACGGGCTCGGCGGGCTGGACCTGGTGGTCAACAACGCGGGGATCCTGGGTGCCGAGCCGCTGGTGCCGCTCGGCGGTCAGCCGCTGGACGGCTTCCGGGCGGCGCTGGAGACGAACGTGGTGGCCCCGCTGGGGCTGCTCCAGGAGGCGCTGCCGCTGCTGCGGAAGGCGCCCGCGGGCGCGGTGGTCGACGTGAGTTCGGACGCGGCCGCGGCGGCCTACCGGACATGGGGCGCGTACGGCGCGACGAAGGCGGCGCTGGACCAGCTGTCCGCGGTGCTCGCGGTGGAGGAGCCGGGCCTGCGGGTCTGGTGGGTGGATCCGGGCGGGATGCGGACGGACATGCTGGCCGCGGCGGAGCCGGACGAGGACCTGTCGGGGACGCCGGCGCCGGAGGAGGTCGCGCCGGCCTTCCTGCGGCTGCTGGACCGGCGCCCGGCGAGCGGCCGGTACACCGCGTCGGCCTTGCTGGAGGCGCTGTGACCGTCTCCGTGCGGGTCCCCGGGGAGCTGTCCGCGCGCGTGCCGGCCGAGCAGCGGGGGCCCGGGCTCGGGCGGGACGCCGTACGGCTGCTGGTGTCGCGCGGTACGGAGGTGACGCATCACGCGTTCCGCGAGCTGCCGGGGCTGCTGCGGGCCGGGGACCTGCTGGTGGTGAACACCTCTCCGACGCTGGCCGCCGCTGTGGACGGGCGGATCGGGCCCGCGCGCGTGGTGGTGCACTTCTCCGTGCGCGGGGACGACGGGCGGTGGGCGGTGGAGCTGCGGGAACCGGACGGGCGCGGCACTACGCGCGCACGTGCGGGCTCGCCCGCGGGCACAGAGGTGGCGTTGCCGGGCGGGGGCCGGCTGCGGCTGGCGGAGCCGCTGAGCGCGGGCGCGGAGCGGCTGTGGTGGGCGCGGGTCGCCGGGGCGGACGTGCGGGAGGTGCTGCGGGAGCACGGGCGGCCCATTCGCTACTCCTATACGGAGCGGGACCAGCCGCTGTCGGTGTACCAGACGGTGTTCGCCCTGCCGTCGCCGGACGGGTCGGGCAGTGCGGAGATGCCGAGCGCGGCCCGGCCCTTCACCGCGCGGCTGGTGACGGAGCTGGTGAGCCGGGGGGTGCAGTTCGCACCGGTGACGCTGCACACGGGGGTGTCCTCGGCGGAGGCGCACGAACCGCCGTGTCCGGAGCGGTTCGCTGTGCCGGAGGCGTCGGCGCGGCTGATCAACGCGGCGCGGGCCGGCGGGACGGGGCGCGAGGGCCTCACCGGGACGGGCGGGCGGGTCATCGCGGTCGGGACGACGGCCGTGCGGGCGGTGGAGTCGGCCGCGGGGCCGGACGGGGTGGTGCGGGCGGCGGAGGGGTGGACGGATCTCGTGGTCACGCCCGGGCGCGGGGTGCGGGTGGTGGACGGGCTGCTCACCGGGCTGCACGAGCCGGAGGCCTCCCATCTGCTGATGCTGGAGGCGGTCGCCGGGCGGGCGGCGGTCGGCCGGGCCTACGAGGAGGCGCTGCGCGGGCTCTACCTGTGGCACGAGTTCGGCGACGTCCATCTCCTCCTCCCGGAGGAGAGCCCTCACACAGAGCGTTGCGGCGGCAACTACGGGTGAGATGGCCCGGGGCGCCGTGTGACGCCGCGCATAGGGCCTGCATCACGTACGAAAGGGCATAGGAGATAAACCGCCCCCAATGAACGGGACAGACGGCCCTGTCTGTCCCGTTTTGCCCTTCCCTGATCCACTATCCGGCATCGTACGTCACACCTTTGCCTGGGCATTTTGCGCCCGCTAAGAATTGCTTCCGTCGCTCGGCGCCGCGGGTTTCGGCCCCGCGGCGTTCGTGCGGGAGGAGCCGATTCCCCCGGCGGACGCACGAGCGACCTCCGCGCTATCCGAAGAGGTCCACCAGCCATGCCCAAGAACTTCCTCAACCGAGCTCATAGTCGTGTGCTGACCAAGCAGCACAGGATCGCCGTCGCCGGTGTCGCCGCCCTCGGCACCGCCGCCCTGGCCCTGTCGGCCGCCCCGAGCAGCGCCGACACCGTCACCACCGGCGCCCCGGCCACCACGGCCCAGGTCGCCGCCTCCCAGGTCGCCTCCGGCACCGTCCTGCACAACGTCAAGGGCACGGTCACGGACCAGCTCGCCGCCGACATCGTCAAGCTCGACACCTTCGCGGCGCAGAAGAAGGCCGCCGACGCGGCCGCCGCGAAGAAGGCCGCCGCCAAGCAGGCGGCGGAGGCCGCCGCGAAGAAGGCCGCCGCCGACGCCGCCGCCAAGCAGGCCGCGCAGCAGCGCGCCGCGAAGGCCGCCGTCAGCCGCTCCGTGGAGCGCCCGCAGATGCAGACGGTCGCCGCGAAGACGTACTCCAACAACCTCGACGGCTGGATCCGCCAGGCCCTGGACATCATGAAGTCCAAGGGCATCCCGGGCAGCTACAGCGGCCTGCACCGCAACATCATGCGGGAGTCCTCCGGCAACCCCACGGCCATCAACAACTGGGACATCAACGCCATCAACGGCATCCCGTCCAAGGGTCTGCTGCAGGTCATCCCGCCGACCTTCCAGGCCTACCACGTCGCGGGCACGTCCTGGAACATCTACGACCCGGTCGCGAACATCACCGCCGCCGCCAACTACGCGGCCCACCGGTACGGCTCCATCGACAACGTCAACAGCGCGTACTGAGGCCCTGGCGCGGGACCTCTGCGACGTCACGCCGAAGGGCGGCACCCCATCACGGGGCGCCGCCCTTCGGCGTCGTACCGGCGCGGAACCGGCGCGGCTACTTGCGCATGACCTCCGGCTCGTGGCGGCGCAGGAAGCGGGCCACGAAGAAGCCGCAGAGCACGCCGAGCGCGATCAGCGCGATCATGTCCCCGGCCCAGGCGCCCACCGTGTGGTTCCACAGCGGGTCGTTGTCGCCGGCGGTCTCCGGCGGGCTGATCCGGTTGAAGTCCAGCGTGGCGCCGGCCGCGGCGACCGCCCAGCGGGACGGCATCAGGTACGAGAACTCGTTGACGCCGACCGTGCCGTGCAGGGCGAACAGGCAGCCGGTGAAGACGACCTGGATGATCGCGAACATGACCAGCAGCGGCATGGTCTTCTCGGCGGTCTTCACCAGCGAGGAGATGATCAGCCCGAACATCATCGCGGCGAAGCCGAGCCCCATGATCGGCAGCGACAGCTCCAGCAGGGTGGCGTGACCGAGGATGAGGCCCTCGTCCGGGATCTCGCGCCGGCCGAAGCCGATGACGCCGACCAGCAGCCCCTGGAAGCCGGTGATCACGCCGAGCACGAACACCTTCGACATCAGGTACGCCGACCGGGACAGGCCCGTGGCGCGCTCCCGCTCGTAGATCACCCGTTCCTTGATCAGCTCGCGGACGGAGTTGGCGGCACCGGCGAAGCAGGCGCCGACGGCCAGGATCAGCAGCACGGTGGTGGCGGTGCCGTTGGGCACGATCTGGCCGGTCTGCGGGTTGGGGCCGTTGGGCAGCAGGCCGCGGTCCGGGTGGATCAGCAGGCTGACCGAACCGATGACGGCCGGCAGGAGCACCATCAGGGCCAGGAAGCCGCGGTCCGAGGCGATGACCGACACATAGCGGCGCACCAGGGTGACGAACTGGGAGAACCAGCCCTGCGGCTTGGGCGGCCTGATCGCCTGCATCGGCGGCATCTGGACCGCCTGCGGGGCGACCGAGTCGACGTCCGCGGCGTACATCTGGTAGTGCTGCGAGCCCTTCCAGCGGCCCGCCCAGTCGTAGTCGCGGTAGTTCTCGAAGGCGGAGAAGACGTCGGCCCAGCTGTCGTAGCCGAAGAAGTTCAGCGCCTCCTCCGGCGGGCCGAAGTAGGCGACCGCGCCGCCCGGCGCCATGACCAGCAGCTTGTCGCACAGCGCCAGCTCGGCCACCGAGTGGGTGACGACCAGGACCGTACGGCCGTCGTCGGCGAGACCGCGCAGCAGCTGCATGACGTCGCGGTCCATGCCCGGGTCGAGACCGGAGGTCGGCTCGTCCAGGAAGATCAGCGACGGCTTGGTGAGCAGCTCCAGGGCCACCGACACGCGCTTGCGCTGGCCGCCGGAGAGCGAGGTGACCTTCTTGTCCTTGTGGATGTCGAGCTTCAGCTCGCGCAGCACCTCGTCGATGCGGGCGTCGCGCTCGGCCGCCGTGGTGTCGGCCGGGAAGCGCAGCTTGGCCGCGTACTTCAGGGCCTTCTTGACGGTCAGCTCCTTGTGCAGGATGTCGTCCTGCGGGACCAGACCGATGCGCTGACGCAGCTCGGCGAACTGCTTGTACAGGTTCCGGTTGTCGTACAGCACCTCGCCCTGGTTGGCGGGCCGGTAGCCGGTGAGCGCCTTGAGCAGGGTCGACTTGCCGGAACCGGACGGTCCGATCACGGCGACCAGCGACTTCTCGGGTACGCCGAAGGAGACGTCCCTCAGGATCTGCTTGCCGCCGTCGACCGTGACGGTCAGATGGCGGGCCGAGAAGGAGACCTCACCGGTGTCGACGAACTCCTCGAGGCGGTCGCCGACGATCCGGAACGTGGAGTGGCCGACGCCGACGATGTCGCTCGGGCCGAGCAGCGCCGAGCCGCCCTTGGCGATCGGCTGGCCGTTGACGTACGTGCCGTTGTGCGAGCCGAGGTCGCGGATCTCGAAGCGGCCGTCGGGCGTGGCGTGGAACTCGGCGTGGTTGCGGGAAACCTGCAGGTCGGAGACGACCAGGTCGTTCTCCAGGGCACGTCCGATGCGCATCACGCGGCCGAGCGCGAACTCGTGGAACGTGGTCGGGCTGCGGTCCCCGTGGACCGGCGGCGCCCCCGCGCCACCGGGCGTCTGCGCGTACGGCTCGGCCGCGCCGGCCTGCTGCTGCGGGAACGCGGCCTGCTGCTGCCAGTCCGGCTGGGATGCCTGCTGGTGCGCCGGTGCCTGGTGCGGCACGGCCTGCTGCGGGGCGGCCTGCTGCTGCGCGGGCGCCTGCTGCGGGGGCTGCTGGGCCCAGGCGGGCGCGCCGGCGCCCTGGGCCGCGTACGGCGCCGCCGCCTGCGGCTGCTGTGCCGGGCCGCCGACCGGTGCGGCGGCCGCGGACAGGTTCAGCCGCGGACCGTCGGTCGCGTTGCCGAGGTGCAGCGCCGAGCCGGGGCCCAGCTCCATGTGCTGGATCCGCTGGCCCTGCACGTACGTGCCGTTGGTGCTGCCGTGGTCCTCGAGGACCCAACTGCGGCCGTTGAAGCTGATCGTGGCGTGCCGCCAGGAGACCCTGGCGTCGTCGAAGACGATGTCCCCCTGCGGATCGCGTCCGAGGATGTATGCCCTGGACGGATCAAGTGTCCAGGTACGTCCGTTTGTTTCGAGTACGAGTTCCGGCACTCCATGCCCCACTGAGTTGTCCCCCGAATTACCCCCGTCGCGGGGAGTCTAGGGATGTCGAACATCGTGGGGAACTATTTCAGGCTCGGCCCCCTGACCGAAACCCGGCCCTTGACCTGCCGTCCGGAGCGACCCGTGGGACCCTCGTGGTGGAGCCGGGTCGGTACCGCTCCTGCGGGCGGTGTCGTTCCGGTGGACGTATCCCTGACACCGGCCCGGCACCCATGGTGCCGTGTCCGTCAGGCGGACCTCGGCGGCGGGAGGCACTCGGTGCCGGATACGGTGGTGACACCATGAGCGCTTCGCAGACCTCCGCTTCGCAGACCCCCGAGGTCCCCACCCTCCTCGTCAAGATCTTCGGCAGGGACAGGCCGGGCATCACGGCCGGCCTCTTCGACACGCTTGCCGCCTACCTCGTCGACGTGGTCGACATCGAGCAGGTCGTCACCCGGGGCCGCCTGGTGCTGTGCGCGCTGATCACGCAGCCGCCGGCCGGCCTGGAGGGTGATCTCAGGGCCACCGTGCACAGCTGGGCCGAGTCGCAGAAGATGCAGGCGGAGATCATCTCCGGGCACGGCGACAACCGTCCGCGCGGTCTCGGACGCTCCCTGGTGACCGTGCTCGGCCACCCCCTCACCGCCGAGTCGACGGCAGCCGTCGCCGCGCGGATCGCCAAGGTGGGCGGCAACATCGACCGTATCTTCCGGCTCGCCAAGTACCCGGTGACCGCAGTGGAGTTCGCCGTCTCCGGCGTGGAGACCGAGCCCCTGCGCACGGCCCTGGTGTCCGACGCGGCGGCACTGGGTGTCGACATCGCGGTGGTCGCGGCGGGCCTGCACCGGCGTGCCCAGCGGCTGGTGGTCATGGACGTGGACTCGACCCTGATCCAGGACGAGGTCATCGAGCTGTTCGCCGCGCACGCCGGCTGCGAGGACCAGGTCGCCGAGGTCACGGCGGCGGCGATGCGCGGGGAGCTGGACTTCGAGCAGTCGCTGCACGCGCGCGTGGCGCTGCTGAAGGGTCTGGACGCGTCGGTGGTGGACAAGGTGCGCGAGGAGGTCCGGCTGACCCCGGGCGCGCGCACGCTGATCCGCACCCTGAAGCGCCTCGGCTACCAAGTGGGCGTGGTCTCCGGCGGCTTCACCCAGGTCACCGACGATCTGAAGGAGCGGCTCGGCCTCGACTTCGCGCAGGCCAACACCCTGGAGATCGTCGACGGGAAGCTGACCGGCCGGGTCTCCGGCGAGATCGTGGACCGGGCGGGCAAGGCGCGGCTGCTGCGCCGGTTCGCCGCGGAGGCCGGGGTGCCGCTGTCGCAGACGGTGGCCATCGGCGACGGCGCCAACGACCTGGACATGCTGAACGCGGCCGGCCTGGGCGTGGCCTTCAACGCCAAGCCGGTGGTGCGCGAGGCCGCGCACACGGCGGTGAACTTCCCCTTCCTCGACACGGTCCTCTACCTGCTCGGCATCACCCGGGAAGAGGTCGAGGCCGCCGACATGCACGACGAGGACTGAGCGGGCCCCTGCCCGCGTCCGGCCACCGGCAGGGCCCGGCGCCCCGTGCGGGGCCGGGCCCTGCCGTCGTCGGCGTTGCCTCGGCGCCGGGTCAGTCGGAGGGCGCCCAGTAGTCCGTGAGCCTGGCCACGGCGGGCTCGAGGCTCTTCCAGTGGCCCTCGAAGGCCAGCAGGGCGAAAGCGGCGGCGGGAAAGCCGCGGCGGTTCATCCGTTCGCGGGCGTCGTCCTCGGCCGAGCCGGCCAGGATGTCGGCCAGGCCGTGCACGCCGGGGTTGTGGCCGATCAGGATCACATGGTGCGCCTCGTCCGGGAGCTCGTTGAGCACGGCGATCAGCTCGCCGGGCGAGGCCTCGTAGATCCGCTCCTCGTAGACGGTTTTCGGCCGGTGGGCCAGCTCGTGGACGGCGAGCTTCCAGGTCTCGCGGGTGCGGGTCGCCGTGGAGCACAGGGCCAGGTCGAAGGTGATGCCGGTGTCGGCCAGCTTGCGTCCGGCGACGGCGGCGTCCGTGCGGCCCCGCTCGGCGAGCGGGCGCTCGTGGTCGGGGACCTGGGGCCAGTCGGCTTTCGCATGCCGGAAGAGGACGATCCTGCGGGGTTCTGCGACGCTCATGGGACCCAGCTTCGCATGAAACAGGCCACCCGGCGCAGGGAGTTGACATGCGGGTTCACCGCGTGAGGTGGCTTGCCGTCACGGCGCGACAAGCTGCTGGGCGCGCTCCAGGAGGCGCGCGATCGCCGGGTCGCCGCTCGCCGCGTGGGCGTCGGCCGGGTCCAGTACGAGGGCGAGCAGCACGAGGAACGCGAGGGCGGGCAGGGCGAGCGCCCACCAGGGCAGCCTGATGTCGACGCCGCCCGTGGTGGCCGGGTGGGGCCGGGAGTGGATGCGGGTCGGCATGATCGCCTCCGTGGGACTTCGAGCGGATCCGGGACCGCAGGGTGCGGTCACCTCTCGAAGCTACGGAATCCGGGGCCGCCGGCCCATCCGGACTTCCACCCAGTCGACCCTGAGCCTTTCCCCCTAGGGGATGGTGGGGTCAGCCCCACCATCGGCGGGGAGAGACGCCGCCGTCACGGGGACGCGAGGGTCGCCACGATGGCGATGATCACGAAGATGGCGAGGAACGAACCGAAGACGAGCAGCATCTTCTTCTGGCCGTTCTGCGGGTTCGGGTCGAGCACAGGCTGCATGCGCCCAGTCTGGCACCCCGCGTCCCGCACGGCGGCGCCGGGGCACCCGGGCGGGGGTCAGCGTGTCGCCTCGTCCTCCACCGTGCGGTCGCGGCCGGCCAGGAAGCCCACAGCCGTCTGCGGCACCATGAGGGCCGCCATGAGGGCGATCGGCAGCCCCCAGCCGCCGCTCTGCTGGTAGAGCACGCCGACCAGCAGCGGGCCGGGGATGGAGATCAGATAGCCGGTGCTCTGCGCGAACGCGGACAGCTGGGCCACGCCCGCACCGCTGCGGGCCCGCATGCCGACCATGGTCAGCGCGAGCGGGAACGCGCAGTTGGAGACGCCGAGCAGCACCGCCCAGACCCAGGCGCCGCCGGCCGGGGCGAGGTACAGCCCGGCGTACCCGGCGAGGCCGCAGGCGCCCAGGACGAGCACGATCGGCCCCTGGTGGGGCAGCCGGGTGGCGACCCGCGGGATGACGAAGGCCAGCGGCACGCCCATCACCATGGTGACGGCGAGCAGCACGCCCGCGGTGCCCGCGGGGACACCGGCGTCCCGGAAGATCTGCGGCATCCAGCCCATGGTGACGTAGGCGGCGGTGGCCTGGAGGCCGAAGAAGACGGCGAGCGCCCAGGCGGTGCGGCTGCGGGTGATGCGCAGCGGTGCCTGCTGCCGGGCCGCCCCGCGCCCCGGCTCCTGCGGACGGGCCGCCCCGTGCACCGGCTCCTGCGGCCGGGCGGTGCCACGGTCGCGGACGAGCGGCAGCCAGGGCAGCACGGCCGCGGCGGCGAGGGCCGCCCACACGGCGAGGCCGCCCTGCCAGCCGCCGCCCAGGGCGTCGGTCAGGGGGACGGTCACCGCGGCGGCGACGGAGGTGCCGAGGGCGAGGGCCATCGAGTACAGGCCGGTCATCGAGCCGACCCGGTCGGGGAACCAGCGCTTGACGATGACCGGCATCAGGACGTTGCTGACGGCGATGCCCATCAGGGCGAGCGCGCTGGCGGCCAGGAATCCGGGCGTGCTGCCGAGGTACGGCCGGATGAGCAGGCCGGCGGCGATGGCAGCCATGCCCGCGCACACCACGGCGGCCGGGCCGAAGCGGCGGGCCAGGCGGGGGGCGGTGACGCCGAAGACGGCGAAGCACAGCGGGGGCACGGAGGTGAGCAGGCCGGCCACGCCGCCGCTCATGCCGAGCCCGTCGCGGACCTCCTCCAGGAGGGCGCCGAGGCTGGTGATGGCCGGGCGGAGGTTCAGCGCGGAGAGCACGATGCCGGCGACGACCAGCGGGGTCGCCCACGCGCGCGTGCGGTCCGCGCCGGGTTCCGCCTCCTGGGGGCGCGGCACGCCGGGGGTACGGCTCTCGGCCGACGACATCGCCGTACGGGTGTGCACTGTCCGGGTTTCCTCACTGGCCATGGGACCCATCATAGAATCATGGGATGATTGGTTGTCCATGGCCGTGGGTCCCGCGCCCGGGCCTGTCGTGCGAAGGTGTGCCATGCCCTTGAGCCACCCGCGCCGGTCGGCGCTGTCCGAGCAGGTCATCGCCGCACTGCGCACCCAGATCACCTCCGGCGAGTGGCCGGTCGGCTCGCGCATCCCGACCGAGCCGGAACTGGTCGAGCAGCTCGGCGTCGCCCGCAACACCGTCCGCGAGGCCGTCCGCGCGCTCGCGCACAACGGTCTGCTGGACATCCGTCAGGGCTCGGGCACGTACGTCGTGGCCACCAGCGAGCTGGCCGGCGTGATGCACCGCCGCTTCGCCGGCGCCGACCCGCGGCACATCGCCGAACTGCGGTCCACGCTGGAGTCGGCGGCGGCGAAGCTCGCCGCCGAGCGGCGCACCGAGAAGGAACTCAAGCAGCTGGAGACGCTGCTGGCGCGGCGCGAGGAGGCCTGGGAGAGCGGCGACGCGGAGGCCTTCGTGACCGCCGACGCCACCTTCCACCTGGCCGTGGTGGCCGCCTCCCACAACGACGTGATGACCGCGATGTACGCCGACCTCGGCGAGGTGCTGCGGGAGTGGCTGCGCGCGGACGTCGGGGCGGAGCTGACGCCGGAGACGCACATGGACCACACGCGCCTGGTCGACGCGATCCGCGCGGGCGACACGCAGGCGGCGGCGGTGGAGGCCGCGAGCTATCCGTTCCTGTGCGATCCGGGCCGGTTCACCGCGCCTTCTGGTGGCTGATCCAGACCGAGCGGACCTCCTTCCAGCACCGGCCGGTGAGCCGTACGGTCATGGCGGGCCCGGCGTCCACCGGGGCGCTGTCGGTGTCGATGTCCCACCAGCGGTCGCACTCGATGTGCAGCCGCACCCGGTCGGTGTCGACATAGGGGTTGTGGCAATGGGCCAGCACATGGGAGCCCTGCACGGTCGTACGGCAGGAGGCGCCGAACCGGCTCGGCGCGGGCGGCTTGCCGTCGCTCACGCGCGCGTGGGACAGCGCGTCGTACGGCAGAGAGAGGACGACGGCGAGTGCCACGGTCACCGGGGCCAGGCTGCGGGACAGGCGCACAAGGGGACCTCCTCGGCCGGGCTGCGGAGGGACGTGCGGGAGAGGCGTAATCCAGGGTGCGCCGCCGGCCCGGCGGCGGCCCGGCCGGTGAGCCGAACGGGTGACGCCCCGCTCCCCGCCGGCGGCGGGAGACGGGGCGTCGGTGTGCTGCGGAGGTCAGGCGCCGACGGCGTGCAGGCCGCCGTCGACGTGGATGATCTCGCCCGTGGTCTTCGGGAACCAGTCGCTCAGCAGGGCGACGACACCGCGGCCGGCCGGCTCCGGGTCCTTCAGGTCCCACTCCAGCGGGGCGCGGCTGTCCCACACGGAGGCCAGCTCGCTGAAGCCCGGGATGGACTTGGCGGCCATGGAGCCGATCGGGCCCGCCGAGATGAGGTTGCAGCGGATGTTCTGCTTGCCCAGGTCGCGCGCCATGTAGCGGCTGGTCGCCTCCAGTGCGGCCTTGGCCGGGCCCATCCAGTCGTACTGCGGCCAGGCGTACTGGGCGTCGAAGGTGAGGCCGACGACCGAGCCGCCGTTCTGCATCAGCGGCAGGCAGGCCATGGTCAGCGACTTCAGGGAGAACGCCGAGACGTGCATGGCGGTGGCGACCGACTCGAACGGCGTGTTCAGGAAGTTGCCGCCGAGCGCGTCCTGCGGCGCGAAGCCGATGGAGTGGACGATGCCGTCGAGGCCGCCCAGCTCCTCGCCGACCACGTCGGCCAGGCGCGCGAGGTGCTCGTCGTTGGTGACGTCCAGCTCGATGACCTTGGCCGGCTTCGGCAGCTTCTTGGCGATGCGCTCGGTCAGGGTGGGCCGCGGGAACGCGGTCAGGATGATCTCGGCGCCCTGCTCCTGGGCGAGCTTGGCGACGTGGAAGGCGATGGAGGACTCCATCAGCACCCCGGTGACCAGGATGCGCTTGCCCTCAAGAATTCCACTCATGGTGATCAGTGACCCATTCCCAGTCCGCCGTCAACCGGAATGACGGCTCCAGTGATGTACGAGGCGTCGTCCGAGGCGAGGAACCGCACTGTCGCGGCGATCTCCTCCGGCTGCGCGTAACGGCCGAGCGGCACCTGCGACACGATGTTGTCACGCTGCTCGTCGGTGAGCGCCTTGGTCATGTCGGTGTCGACGAAGCCGGGCGCGACGACGTTGAAGGTGATGTTGCGCGAGCCCAGCTCCCGGGCGAGGGAACGCGCGAAGCCGACCAGGGCGGCCTTGGAGGCGGCGTAGTTTGCCTGGCCCGCCGAGCCGAGCAGACCGACCACGGACGAGATCAGGACGACCCGGCCCTTCTTGGCGCGCAGCATGCCGCGGTTGGCGCGCTTGACGACCCGGAAGGTGCCCGTGAGGTTGGTGTCGATGACCGAGGTGAAGTCCTCCTCGGACATCCGCATCAGCAGCTGGTCCTTGGTGACGCCGGCGTTGGCGATCAGGACCTCCACCGGACCGTGCTGGTCCTCGATCTCCTTGTAGGCCTGCTCCACCTGCTCCGGGTCGGTGATGTCGCACTTGACGGCCAGGAAGCCGGCCGGCGGCTCACCCGAGCGGTACGTGATCGCGACCTTGTCGCCGGCGTCGGCGAAAGCGCGGGCGATGGCGAGGCCGATGCCCCGGTTGCCTCCGGTGACGAGAACCGAGCGGCTCAACGGATCACCCTTTCGATAGCGGTCTGACACATCCGCCCGAACCCGTGGATGGCAGGCGGCTTCAGTCGAAAACCTATCGGTACCGCCGTGCGCGCGGGCAAGCGGGCACCGACAGTCGCTCATGCCGCACACTGTGGGATCCCTACAGTCGGTATGCCGTCGGCGAGCTTCGGGCTCAGGCCGCCATACAGGCGCGTATGCGGGAAGTGCCCCTGCCCTGGCTACCTCCAGCACCCGCTTGTCGTACGTGACAAGACACTGCAAGGCGCCACCAAGCGTGAGAGCGCTGGCCCCGTGGAGAGCGTCCAAGGTCACCCGTTCGCAGGATTACTGCAGCATTGCTGGTGCTTACGGTCAGGACCTCACCAGCAAGGGCCGTTATGCGGCGGAGGCCGATCCTGGGCCTGGCCCGGGCGAACCAGTTCCGCCGCCTACGTGGAGTTCACGACTGGCGTATGGTCGGATCCGCCCTCCCCACTCATGTGCGCTTCCAGACCACTCACCGTTGCCCGGCCGACCCCCAAGTGGTCGCCGCCCGCGTCCGGCAGCTCCCGGAGAGTGCGCTCAACCTGCCTCCAATGGGGTGCATGGTCGTTGCCATACGCGTCCTCGGCGGACGACAAGCGTTGCAGCGGACGGTCGAACTCCTCCCGCGACCGGAACAGCCGACGCGAGTGTGTGTCGGGCGTCCGGGACGGATAGCGACGCGGGCGCCTCGCTCCTGCGCTCCATCGTGCTCTTGACCGCTTTACCGTGCTTGTCGGACACGGACTAACCGTGGTGCCGTCGGAGTCGAGCGTGCCGGGAAACGTCCGGCATCACCCCTCCGTGAGAGGCGTGCGTCCGTGCGCCGGGATTCCTACCGACACCGCGGCTCTCACCGTCCAACCATCGTGCGGGCGGCGTCGACGGACTCGGCAAGCGACTTTATGTCCGCCGCCAGGTCCCGCCAGGGGCGCGAAAGGTCGACGACGTGCCGCCAGATCCTCAGCCTTCCCTCCCCCACCGACACCTCCACCAGGCCCGGCGTGCCCGAGGCGTACACGAGATGCCCCTCGGAGAGACCGAGCCGGACGCAGTAGGCGGTCATCTGGTACAGGTCGTCCCGCTGAGGTCTGGTCTTGAACTTGGCGTCGAGGACGACGGCCTGCCGCAGGACTCCGTCGTGCGGAGAAGGCAGATAGTGCACGAGGTCCGGCTTGAGTACGTGTCTGCCCTCGACGTCGAGGAAGAAATTCCGGTCCTGCGGCTCGGGCCTGCCACCGACGCGGTGACGCAGGGCTTCGCCGACCGCTCGCGCCAGGTACGCCTCGAAGAGCCGCCACATGGTCACCAGCATTCCGTCCACGGCAATCTCGCGCTCCCGGCCGTCACCGAGTTCGTAGGAGGCGCCGCGCAGGACGAGGTCCGCGAGGGCGAGAGCGTGCGCGTAGCGGGCGTTGCGCCGGTCGAGGATCCAGTGGGGGGCCGGGGCTCCGGCGGGCAGGACGCGCACTCCGTCCAGGCGGGCGGTGAGTCGCTGGAGGGCGGCGCGCGGGGCGGAGTCGAGGCCGGGGACACGCAGCAGGCGGCGGGTGGCGGCGAGGAGGAGGCGGTTCTCCGGTATGTCGGGGGTGTGGTCGTCGTAGAGGACCTCCAGGGGTACGGGGACACCGGGCCTGCGGCGGAGCTGGTCGGCGTGGCGGATGCGGCCGCGGACGACGGGCAACGTGTCGTAGGTCTCCCGGTAGTCGTGCAGGACGCCGTGGTGCAGGGCCCGGTCGGCGGCCGAGACGAAAGCGTGCGCGAGAGCGGGCAGAAGGTCGGGGCGGGCTTCGGCGGCGACGGGCCTCGGGTCGAATTCGACGCGGTCGGGGGCGTACGAGACGAGGTGGAGGAGCCGGTCGACGGGCACCTTGGGGGTGATGACCAGCTGGACGGTGCCGTCACCTGAGCCGAGTCGCACGGAACCGACCCGGTCCCGGGCCTTCAGCCGCCAGTGCGTGGCCGTCCCGGGGCGTATCTGGACGAGCTTCTCATGATCGGCGAGCGTCCGGGCCTGGTCGGGTGTGAGCTCCCAGCTCGTCCAGCCGTCGCCTTCCTTGAGCGGGATGAGCCCGGCGGTGTCCCGGCAGGGGTGGGGCGGCCGGGTGCGGTGGGCGGTCACGGGTTCGCGGGGGCGGAGACCGCGCCGGACGCCGCGCCGGCGGCACCCGCAGCGCCGTCGCCGCTCAGGCGGATCTCCAGCCGGTCGCACAGGGCCGGGAGCCCGTAAACCGCCTCCACGTCGACGCCGTCACCCCAGTGGTGCTCGGTGAGGAGCGGGATGATCTGGGTGCGCCACAACCGCTCGAGGGCGCCGTCACCCGCGTGGGCGAGGTCCTGCATGAAGTAGGAGGGGCCGACGCGGAACGAGCGGTCGCCAGGGGTGTTCGCGGCGAGCAGGCGGTTGATCTCGTCCAGCAGACGGACGTACGCGTCGTCGTACGTGTCCGGGTCGCCGCCCTGCAGCTCGGTGCGCTTGCGCAGCCAGGAGGCCAGTACGCCCGTCACCGGCGGGGTGTCGGGGTGCAGTTCCATGAAGGAGAAGCGGCGGCGCATGGCCGCGTCCATGTACGCCACCGAGCGGTCGACGGTGTTCATGGTGCCGAGGATGTAGAGGTTGGGCGGGAGACGGAAGCCCCTGCCCTTGTCGGAACCATAGAGAAGGTGGACCCGCTCGGTGCGGTACTCCAGGAGGAAGTACAGCTCGCCGAAGATCTTGGCAAGATGGCCGCGGTTGATCTCGTCGATGACCAGGACGAAGACCTCGGCCGGGCGCCGTTCCGCCTCGTCGGCGAGCTTGCGCAGCGGTCCCTTGACGAGGTCGTAGGCGAGCCCGCCGTCCGTGTCACCGTCCTGCTGCTTGTTCGTCTGCTTGCTCGGCTGGTCGCTCGCCAGGCGGGGTCGGATGCCCTCGAAGAAGTCCTCGTAGGCATAGGCGGGGTGGAACTGGACCAGACGTACGTTGGTCGCGCTGGAGGCGCCGGCCAGGTGGCGGGCGAGCGCGAGGGCGATGTACGTCTTGCCAGTGCCGGGCGGCCCGTGGAAGATCAACTGTGGCTTGGCGCGGAGGAGTTCGACGCAGTCCTGGAGCCAGGTCGCGTCGGGCATGTGCAGCGCCTCGGCCAGCTCGGCGGTGGCGTCGGGCAGCGCCGCCCGGCCCGTCGGCAGCGAGGTGGCGCGCGGCATGTCGCCGATCAGGGCGAGGACGGTCTCGGCGTACTCGGTGGCCTCAAGGACCTGGGAGTCCGCGTCCTGGACCACTCCGGAGAGCCCGGAGGGCAGGTCCTTGAAGAAGTCCAGGGGCTTGTCCAGGTTGCGCCAGTCGACGGGGCGCGACAGCCGCTCCTTGGTGTGCGTGGCCGGTCCGCCCACGACTCCGACATACGTCTCGAAGCCGTCGGTGGACAGCACGATGTCACCCTTGCGCATGCGGTTGAGGAAGGCGTTCAGCTCGTGGGCGACGGCTTCGCGACGGGACGGCGCTGTGGCGGGCAGCGCCGAGTCGACCACCCCGCGCACGCTCTCCAGATCGCGGGCCGCCAGGGTCGGAGTCTGGAAGCCCGTGTCGAAGGTGACCACCGAGTGGTCGCGCCACGGTCCCCGGATGAGGGACACGCCGGTGACGGCGTCCACCCCCCGGATGATCCAGAGCTGGCGGGGCAGTTCCTCCTCGTCGCCCGCCTCCGCTACCTCCGCGGGCTGCCTGGCCGCCAGCGCCTCGCGGACCGGCCTGCGCCGGTCGGGCAGGGCCCGGACGGTGTCCACACTGCTGCGTCCGTCGTCGAGAAGGCCTTCCTCGTTGAGCAGCGAGCGCCACATGTCGCGCTCGAAGGGCCACAGGGGCAGCCCCGCGCCCGCCTCCCCCTCCTCGCCCAGCGCCAGATACCAGCCCGGCGGGCGCGTCCCGCGCAGCACCGGCCCGAGGACACCGGAATCGACGCCGTACTCCTCGGCCACCTCCTGCAAGGCGACCCAGTGACCACCGTCGGGAAGCTTTTCCAGCGCGTTGACCGCGACGGAGACGAGCTGCTGTTGCCGCTCCCACCGCCGGTAGCGCCGGCCCGCCTCCCCGTAGAAGTCGACCGGGTCCGGCCAGCGATCGAGGGCGTCGACGCCGATGCCGGTCAACTGCCAGCGGCGGTTACCCCGGTAGAGCCATCCAGCCCTGACGAGGTTGATAGCGGCCCGGTTCACGTAATCCTTGAAGGGCGTGTTGTTCTCCTGCGGGGCCTCGTCCACCGCGCTCACCCAGTCCGCCTCCAGGCGTGGGCTGCGGGAGAGGACCCGCTCCCACAGGACCCCGAATACCAGTCCGTCCTGCGGCGCGTCCTCTCGCAGGACGGTGGCGGCGGTGTACAGAGCTTGGGCCACGACGGTGGTGATGCTGGGCACGGCATCCCTTCTTCGCACGCGTACGAAGGTTGCGGCCGCTTCCCCCCAGAAGCGCGGGCATGCGCGGGCACGGACTCAGCCCACACCGGCCGTCAACTCCAACTGATCGACAACCCTACCCGGCCCCACTGACAGCGGCCGATCGCGGCACCTCGCACTCCGCCCACACCGTCTTGCCCGGTCCAGTCCTTTCACCGACACCCCAGCGCGCGGCGACGGCCGCCACGAGGAGCAGTCCCCTACCGCCGTCGGTGTCCAAGGGGTGCGCCGGTTCAGGGGGCTCGGGCCGCCCGGGGTGGGTGTCGGAGACCTCGACGCGCACGACACCGGCGGCGCGGTCGAAAGTCAGGCGCAGCTCGAAATCCCGGCCCGGGACGCGGCCGTGGAGGGCGGCGTTGGCGGCGAGTTCGGCGACGACGAGAGTGACGGTGTCGGAGGCCGGACCGCCGTACGGCATGCCCCAGCGGTGGAGACGGTGCGCGGCGAGTCTGCGGGCGAGACGGGCCCCTCTGCGGGTGGCGGAGAAGCGTTGGACGAACACACTTACGGTTACAGCCGCTTGGGCCTCTGACGTTGGCATGAAGCCAGCGTTCTGCTCACGTCCTCCCCGCCAACAGGTACGACGCCCATACAGACACGACTGTATCAGTGCACACTCTGGACTGGGTGGGTAACTCCCCGTGACCCTGGGTGGGCGGGTGGGGTTTCGGTGAGGGCACGGAGACGTGAGCACAGGAGGCGCGCGGCGATGGCGGTGGACCACGGCGGAGGCGGCACGAACAACGCTGAAGCGGAACTCTCCGACAGCCTCAAGACCTTCGGTGCCGTTCTGAAGGCACTCCGGGAAGGAGCCGGGCTGACACAGGAGAAGTTCGCGCCGCGAGTACGGTACTCAGCCGCGTACGTCGCCAAGATCGAGCAGGGCAAACGGTTCCCTCCGGGGGATCTGCCGGCACGGGCTGGTGAAGTGCTGGGGCCTGTCGGGGCGAAGGTCCTCACGGCGGCGGCGAGGAGTCTGACGAGGAGGGCGGGGCTGGCTTCCTGGTTCCAGCAGTGGGCGGGGATCGAGGAAGAGGCGATCTCCCTGTACGCGTATGAGTGTCGGGCGGTTCCGGGGTTGTTGCAGCCGGAGCAGTACGCGCGGGCGGTGTTTGAGCGTCAACTTCCGCCATACACCGAGCAGCAGATCGATCAGAAGGTGAGGGCGCGCCTGGAGCGGCAGACACTACTGGCCGAGCGGCCGAACACCGCCTTCACGTTCATCATCGAGCAGGCCGTTCTGGAACGCCGGGTCGGTGGCCCCACGGTCACCAGGACTGTCATCGACCATCTGCTGAGTGTCGGCGAACGGACCAACGTCGAGATCCAGATCATGCCCCTGCGCCAGGAAGGCCACTGTGGAGCCGACGGTCAGCTGTACATGGCCGAGACGCCCGAACATCAGTGGTTCGGTTACACAGAGGGACACCGGTCGAGCAGTCTGATCTCTGATCCCGGCGAAGTGAGCGTCCTCCATCAGCGCTATGGCAAGCTGCGTTCCCAGGCCCTGGACTGCCGGGCTACCGTGGAGCTGCTGGAACAGATGCGAGGAGCGCTATGAGCACCACCCCCGAGCTGGACTGGTTCAAAAGCAGTTACAGCGGCGGAGACGGGGACAACTGCGTCGAGGTCGCCCTGCGTCCCGAGGCGGTCCGCGTCCGCGACTCCAAGGACAAGGGCATCCGTCCGCTCGTCGTCACGCCGGCCGCCTGGACGGCCTTCACGGCTCTCGCCGCGGGCTGGTATCTGGACGGCTGAGTTCGCGCTGTATGTGACGTTGGCGGGCGGGCACGAGTTGGTTGCGTACCCGCCCGTTCGTCTGTGTCTTCGCGCCTACTCCTCTTCGTCCTCACCGAACAGGTTGAGCAGGTCGAGCTGTATGTCGCCGCCCTGCACCTCGTCCAGGTCGAACAGTCCTCCGCCCAGTTGGTCGGGCACGGACTTACCCCGGCGCTTCTTCTTCGCCACCGGTACCGCTGGGCTCTTTGGGGGGCCGCCGACCGGGACGACACGGGTGAGCGGGCTCGTGCCCGGCGGATGGCGCGGGCCCTGCGCGGGGGGCGGGGTGAGGTCGGGGTGCGTGAAGGGTTGCCCCTCGGCCATCGCCTCATAGACACGGACGATCTCGTTCTTGGTGTCCTCGAACACGGCGGGCTGCTTGTTCTTGAAAGCCCGGAAGCTGTCCATAACAAGGTCCACGTCCGCCCGCTCAATGCCGTACAGGTGGAAGTAGGCGGCGTCCAGCTCCGCACGCATCAGGAAACGGCGCCGACCGTCCCAGACAAACGGTGGGCCGTCATCGCCGAGGTACTTGGCCCACGGTGCCATCTCGTAGGACGTGTAGGTGAGTTCGAGGACTCGGGGACGGATCCAGTCGGCCAGTGGGGCGCCGTCGGTCCATGGGGCGGAGACGTCGTAGGCGGCGGGAGGCAGGACGGGGAGCTGCTCCAGTACGAAGTACACCAGGGATGCACCGGCGTACTTCTGCTTGGCTGCGAAGTCCAGCGCTCTGCTGCTGAGGTTGGCCAACAGCAGCTCCGGCCCTTGGGCGGGGAACATCAACGGGAACTTGTGGCCCACCGCTGTCCTCGGCAGCACCGACGCAATCACCGTGCGCTCGTCCGATGCCCTGCAGACGTCACGCCACCCCATCAACCAGTCATGCGTCCAAGCCTTGCGCTGCTTGGCAAGGTCCTCGGCGAGGCTGTCCTCGACCTCACTCTCGGCAACCCAGTGTCGAGGCAGAGGCAAAGCCGACGGGTCCTTATGAGCGTCGGTGTCGAGCCGAGGAAGCGTGCCCTTGTTGATCTGGGCTTGGGACGCATTCTCGTATGTGGCGAAGCGGCTGTCGTAGTGGTGAAGCATCCGCCCCTCATACAGTGGCAGATAGCGAGTGGTGCCGTCCGTGAAGACCGTGCCCGAGGGTGAGCACTCGGCAGCAAGAACCTCCGACTTGCGGAAACTCTTGGTGTCCTCGCACATACGCATGAAAGGCGCCGCTCCCAGCCGCCACGGATCCGCCGGCCCACCGCTCACATGCCGCCTCAGCAGCGGCACCCGCTCATGCACCCCCTCCAACACCCGCAGATGCTCCGGGCTCTCACAAACCGGCGCTGTCCGCGTGTTTGGATTGATTCGCTTGAACCCTTCCTCGTCTAGCGTGAACTCCCGCACGTCCAGCTGATCCGGCCGCCGTGCCCGGAACGCGAGGCGCACGGCCGGGTAGCGCTCGCCGAGGTCGCGGCCCGCGATGGTGAACAAGCTGAACCGGTACTGGTTATGGACCGCTGGAAACAGCTTCTCCTCGTTCTCCATGTCCAGCACGGTCACCATCTGCCGCTTCTCCACCAGATCCGCGAAGAAGTCAGCAGTCGTCTTGTCCGTCGCGATCCCCGTCGGCAGCACCAGCCCGGCCATACCCTCCGGACCGATCAGCTGACGTGCCTTCTCCGCGAAGACCGCGTACGTGTTCACATCACCGAAGCCGGTCTTCGGGAACAGGCCCGACTTCCGGTACATGGTGACCTGGCCCTTGGACTCCCGCTGATCGAACTGGTACTCCGCGTACAGCCGGCGGTCGCCCTCGTTCGGCCGGCCCTCCTCGTCCACGCTCGTGGCCAGCGCCTCGATCATGCGGTCGCGGATGCTGGCCGTGCTCGCCGCGGCGATCTCCTCGTCCCGCGCCGCGAACCACTCCTTCTTCTGGATCTTGACCCGCTCCCAGGGCGGATTGCCCAGGACCGCGTCGAAGCCTCCCTGCCAGCCGGTCTCCGGGTTGACGTCCGTGGCGTCGCCGTCCTCCACTCGGAAGACGCGCGGGAACTCCAGGTGCCAGTGGAAGAACTGGTTGCGGCGGACGATGTCCCGCAGCATCGTCTCGGCCGCCTCCTCCTCCAGCGGCCGGTCCTCCTTGTCCTTCTCCACGGCCCGCAGCACGTTGTTGGTGATCGCCGTGGGCGCGCCCTTGTGCTTCGGCCAGAGGAAGGACGCGCACCAGACGTCCGCGACGCGCTTCATGTGCCGCAGTTCGGGCTGCTTCTCGAACTCGCGGTGGGCGCGCGCGTGCTGGCGCACCTCGGCGAGACTGTGGTCGCCGATCTTCGCGACCTTCTCCGCTTCCACCCGCACGGTCGCGGTGCTGGTCCGCACGCCCCTCTCGGCGAACGGGAGCTGCTCCGCGCCCTTTCGTTCCTGGTCGTTCTGCTGACGCAGTTTGGTGACGACCGACTGCTCGTCGCCCTCCAGCTTCTCGAAGGCACCATTCGGGATGCCCCGCTCCAGAACGGCCGGGGTGGCGCCCAGCAGGGCGTTCCCCGTCTTGATCCGGTCGTCGAGGTACGCAAGCGGCTCGCCCGGAGTCAGGGACTCCAGCCACAGCGACACCTTCGCCAGTTCGGCGGCGAGCGGGTTGATGTCGACGCCGTGGACGCAGTGCCGTACGACCTTGGCCATCGCCTCGCGGACCCGCTCCGGTGCCGGCTGGCTTTCACCATGCATCATCTGCGCGTACCGCAGGGCGATACGCCGGGCCGCGGCCACCAGGAAGTGGCCCGAGCCACAGGACGGATCCACGAAGTTGATCCGCAGGAGGTGGTCCGGGATACCCGACGCCGCATACCGCTCTATGACCGGGTCTAGGGCGTTGTCCAGCAGCTTCTCGATCAGAGACGACGGGGTGTAGTAGGAGCCCGTCAGCTTGCGCTTGTTGCCCGCGACGAGGTCCTTGAGTTCGAACAGCTCGTTCTCCGGCTCGCGCGCGGGAACGAGTTCCAGCAGGGACTCGTAGACGCTGCCCAGTTCCTCGGCGCCCAGGTGGCGGTAGTCGACCCTGGTCGTCCGGCCTTTGTCCTTGATGCGGGACAGCAGACGTACGGCTTCCAGCAGACGCTCGTTGGGGAGCTTCGCGGCGCGGAGGGGCTCGGAGCCGCCGGGCAGGCGGGTGGGCTGGGCCTGCGGATCGATCTCGTTGGGCTCGGGCAGGTAATACAGGCCGCCGAGTTCCGGAAGCGCCAGTGTCGGTTCGCCCCCATCCGTACCGAGGGCGTTGAGGACGCGGACCAGGCCCTGCCACAGGTCGGTGTGGTGGTCGCCCTTGCGGCGGGAGGCGATGCGACGCAGGCGGGCGGTGGAGAAGTAGAGGTTGTAGCGCTCGCGGGCCGCCTGGTTCGCCTTCACCTCTGCCTTGGTGGCCCTGCTGCCCGGGTGTACGAGCAGGGCGTCGCGGTCCTCGGCGACGAAGAGGAAGATCAGCTGGTAGGCGAGGCGCAGCAGTTCGTGGTGGAAGTCGTCCAGGGCGCGGCGGCCGCCGGTCGTGATCGCCTCGGCCAGGGCCGGGTTGTTCTGGAGGAAGCCGGTGCCGAGGATGTTCAGCGCCTTCGCGACCTGGTCGCGGAGCAGGTTGCGGGAGCGGATGCCGGTCTCGACGGCGAAGTCCCGCCACCACTCCAGGCGGCAGTCCGCCGGGGTGAGCTTGATGTCTTCGGGAGCGGTGTCCGCGGTCTCCTCGACCTCGGTTGCTTCCTCCGGCTCCTCTTCGGTCTCCTCGGTGGCGGCCGTAGCCCTGCGCTTCTTCTCCGGCTTGGGCACCAGCTCCAGGCGGGAGGCGTGCAGCAGCGCGTACATCAGCAGGAAGTCGGAGAAGTCGCCGCCGCCGAAGATCGCTTCGAGGTCGAACTCAACGTAGGCGGAACCGACAAGGGCCGTGGAGTCGCGCAGCAGGCGCAGGACGCGGCCGTTGGAGAGGATGCCCCACAGGTGGTCCGGGGAGGCGTTGAGCAGCTCCTGCATCATCGACTGGGGGACGCGGGAACTGCCCGCCGACCAGCGGTCGAGCGGGGTGGTCCAGCCGAGGAGGTGGACGGGGAGGTGGTCCTGCCACTGGTGGCTGACCTGATACGGCTCACGGCGGCCGGGCAGCCGGATGCCGCCGCGGCGGGCGGGGAGGCGGCCGTAGCCCAGTTCCTCCAGGAGGGTCAGCAGCCAGACGCGGGTCGCCTTGGTGGGGTCGGCCTTCCCGTCGAGTTCCTTCAGCTCCTCCTGGAGGGAGGTGTACGCGGCACGCAGCGCGTTCCACTTGCGGCTGGCGGCGTCCTCGATGCGTACGCCACGGCCAAGGCCGTAGTCGGCGGGGGCGCTGCCGGGCAGCTCGGGGTCACCGGCGCGGATCTTGCCGAGGAGGTCGGCGGAGAGCAGACCGCCCTCGACGCGGACGGCGGCGGAGGCGGGGAGGCGGTCGGGGGCGAGGGCGGTCACCGGTCTCCTCCGGAAGCGGGCTGCTGTGCGGCCGGGACACTGAGGTACACGTACACACCGAGGAGGTCCGGGGCGCCGGACGGCTGGACGTCGATGCGGCGTACGGCGGCGGCGCCACGCTCGCGGCCGCGCTGGCCGGCGGCCTCGCGGACCCGCTGGTGGGCCTCGCGCAGGCGGTCCGCGAGGAGCAGCCCGCGGGCGGCCAGGTGGTCGTGGATCTCGTCGTCGTCGAGTTCGGCGGCGGCCCGGGCGGCCTGCTGGTCGCGCAGCGCGGGCAGAGTGTTCAGGTCGGGGGTGGCGGTGAGCAGGGCAGCGGTCTCCTCGTCGGACAGCCAGGCGCGGCGGCCGTCGTCGCCGGTGCGCCAGGCGAGGACCTGGGCGTCGTCGGCGACCAGGACGCGCGGGTCGTCGCTCGCCTTGCGGCCGGGCAGGGTCAGGCGGAAGCGGTAGCGGGCGAGCAGCAGGACCGTGCGGCGGTCCACGGCGGCGGTGCGGATCACGCCGAGACGCCGTGCCGGGCGCTCCTCGGGCGGCAGGGTGGTGTCGACGGCCGCGTCGAGGAGGTAGCGGGCGAGGGCGCGCACGGCGGGATCGGTGCGGGACAGGGCGTGTTCGCCGCGGGCGACGGGGAGGTCCTCGCGGAAGACCAGGTCACGGGCCGCCGTCTTGGCGCGGCCCTTCGCCTGCGCCCTGGGTGCGCTGCCCGGCGCCGCAGTCTGATCGCCGTCTTCGTAGAAGCCGAGGGCGTGTTTGAGACCGGTGGGCAGCGGGTCGACGGGGGCCTTGAAGCCGCGGTCGCGGGCGTCACCGATCGGCTGGGCACCTAGTTGGGCCAGGGCCTCGCGGGCGAACGTGGCGATGTCGCCAGGATCGCCCAACGCCTGCCGGAGTGCGGTCAGTTCGGCCTCCACCTCCTCGGGGCGCAGGCCGGAGTGGGCGAACTTGGTGAGCACCTTCGACTCGCGTTCGGCGGCCGACTCCCACTCCTTGTGCAGGGCCTCGCGGGCCTGGCCGAAGTCGGGGTCGTTCTCGAAGTCGAGGGTGAGCTGGCCCTCGGGCTGCTTGCCGCGCAGCAGCAGCGCGCTGGCGAGGGCTTCGAGGACGCCCCGGCCCTGGTCGGGGACGAGGACGGCGACACCGGTCTGGTCGGCGATGTCCTTGTGCTTCTGGATGAGGACCTTCAGGACGAGGCCGTCGATGCCGGTGTCCGTGTCGTAGACGGTGATCTCGCGGACACGGCGGCGGGGCTGGCCGAACCGGTCGACGCGGCCCGCGCGCTGGAGGTGGCGGGTGGGGTTCCAGGACAGGTCGTAGTGGATGACGGCGCCGAAGTGCTCCTGGAGGTTGACACCCTCGGAGAGGCAGTCGGTGGCGACCAGGACGTGTCGGCCGCGCCGGGCGGTCAGCTCGTCGACGCGGGCCTGCCGGGCGTCGGGATGGAGGGTGCCGGTGACCGCCTCCACGCTTGCGCTGCGGCCCAGCTCCTCTTTGAGGTACTGGGCCACGTACTCGGCGGTGGGGATGTAGTGGCAGAAGACGATGGGGTCGTATCCGTCGACCAGCTGCCGTTTGACCCGGTCGACGAGGGTGCGCAGTTTGGCGTCCGTCTCAAGGCCGGCCAGGGCGTCCGCCCGTTCGGCGAAGTCGGCGAGTGCCTTGGCCTCACCCGTGCGTCCGCCGGCGGTGTTCTCCTCGTCGGGGAGCGATCCGGGCACCACGTCCATGCCCTCGGCGGTCTCATCGTCGGTGAGCTCGAACGCGGCGGCCCGGCCCAGCTTGTCCGCCTCGGCCGGGGTGCGGGTGGCGGCGATCAGGGAGCGGGTGCGCAGGGTCGCGGCGGCCGCGGCGGGTGAGGACAGCACGCAGCGCAGCAGGGTGAGCGCCGTCCACCAGGACATGCGCTGGTGGTGGTCGCCGCCGGGACCGCGCACCTGCTGGCGGGTGTAGGCGAGGATGTCGGCGACGAAGCGCGCGTAGTCGGGGTCGAGGCGGTAGAGGGCGTCCTGGGTGTCCCGGTCCTCGGGGAAGGGTGTTTCCTGCCCGACGTACCGCTTGATGTCGTGGCGCCGGCGCTGCACGAAGTGGCGGGCCAGTTTATCGCGGTCGGCGGACCGGGTGGTGTCCAGCGTGCGCAGGGAGGGGTCGAGGAGCCCGGTGAGTTTGGCGAAGGCCTGGGGGTCGCCGCTGTGCGGGGTGGCGGTGACCAGAATGAGGTGGCGGTCGCGCTCGGTGCGGTCGGCGAGCGCCGACAGCAGCTCGTACCGCTTCTGCTGCTCGTTGCCGCCCGTGCCGACACATGTGTGCGCCTCGTCGACGATGAGGATGTCGGGGCAGTGGCGGCGGAACGCGTCGCGGCGCTCGTCCTGCTTGATGAAGTCCGTGGAGACGACGGTGACCGGGTAGTGGTCGAAGATCGACCGGCCGGGGTCGTCGATCGCCTTCTGCAGTCGCGCGGCCGTGGACGGCAGGACCAGCTCCGGCTCCATGCCGAACTTGTCGCGCAGCTCGCGCTGCCACTGCTCCGCGAGCGAGGGCGAGCAGAGCACGGTCATGTTGCGGGCCGAGCCCTGCTCCATGAGCTCCTTGGCGATCAGCGCGGACTCGACGGTCTTGCCGATACCGACGTCGTCGCCGATGAGGAGCCGTACGGGGTCCATGCGCAGCGCCATCATCAGCGGCACCAGCTGGTACTGGCGGGGTTCGACGGCGACGGCGTTCAGGGACCGGAAGGGGCCGGCGCCGGCGGTCGAGGCGATGCGCAGGGCGGTGCGCAGCAAGGAAGCGGAGGCGAAGTCACCAGCCTCGCCGGGCACGGCCTCAGGGCGGCCGAAGCCCGGCTCGCAGACCTCGTCGGGGAAAAGGGCGGCGACGAACTCGCGGTCTCCGTCCAGGGGCTGGGCGAGGACCAGGTCCTCGGTGGTGCCCGGCAGGACGACCCAGTCGCGGTCCCTGGCGCGCACCAGGGTGCCGGGCACGCGGCCGGTCGTGGTGCTCATCGGTCGCCTCCCCTGTGGTCGCGGCCGATGCCGAAGACGTCCGGGTATGCGCGCACGGTGTCCTTCCAGTCGGGTTCGGCTCCGGCCCTGATCACCAGCCAGCCGTCGTCCATCATGCGGTACTCGTCCTGCTCTCCGAGCCGTTGGGCGCCGTCGTACTCCAGGAAGACGGCGACCTCCGCGCCGGGGAGGTGGTAGACCGCGTCCGCGATGTCGGTGGCGGTCTCATCGGGGACCCTGTGTCCGCCGTCCGCGAGAAGGCGTACGAACGCCTCGACGGGGGTGTCGGGAGCCGAGTCCCTGCGCGGGACGGGTGCCTTCGAGGGTTCCGGACGGGACTCGTCCCCGGTGCGGGACCGGGCGAGCGCCACCAACCACGGCGCGGCGCGGTGCCGGTCGATACGCCGGTGGAAGCCCTGGTTGGAGTAGGACAGCAGGCAGTCGTAGCAGCCCAGTTCGCAGCGTTCAGGTGCGCCCTCCGCCCGGTCGAGGTCCTTGCCATCCTCGTCGTAGTGGATGATCCGCAAAGCCTCCTGCGCCACCAGTTTGAGCGCGTTCTGGTCGTCGTACAGTCGGCGCAGTACGCCCGCGCCACCCTCGGCGCTCTCGACGAACAGGGTCCGGCCGCGTCGCTCGGCGTCCGGCAGGTCCTCGCTCTCGAGCTCGGAGTCCTCCAGCTGGAAGTGTGCCTCGATGCCGCGCTCCAGGGCGTAGCGGAGGGAGATTGCGGTGATGTCGTCGACCGGCTCGGCCAGTCTCAGGACGGCGATGTTTTTGGTGTCCTGGGCATAGGGGATGACCTGAAGGGTGCGCTGCGCCCGGTCGAAGGACGCCAGGGACTCCTCCTCCGTGGATTCCTCCTGGGCCATGCGGGCGGCCTTGCCTTCCGAAAGCCACTTACCGGTGACCGGGTCCAGCCAGAAGCCCTGGCCCGAACGGTCCTTGGCGTCCCGTTTGCGGTAGCCGAGGTTCAGGACGCGGACGTTGGCGGAGTCCCCGTAGGCGACCTCTGCCAGGAGATCTCCGTCCGCGCCGCGCACCTGGGCCTCGTACACGCCGCCCGGTGCGTACCGGTAGACCGTCCGCAGGTGGAAGCCGCGCTTGAGTCGTTCCTCCTCGTCGGAGGAGATGCGCCGGCGCGGCTCCGCGTGCACCTGCGTGAGCTGCATCAGCTTCGGCAGAGTGCGGTGGAGCGGGACAGCACAGTTCTCACAGCGGTCGGCGCCCTCGACCCGGTCGTGCCAGTAGCCACAGGCCTCGCACAACCTGATGTCGCTGGTGGCCACCTGTCCGGGGCGGTCGCCCATGGGAACCGTTACGCGGTCGATGGTGTAGCGGTTGCCCTCGTGGTAGATCAGCGCGCCGGGCCCGAACTCGCCGATCGCAATGAAGCGGGGCCGCTGGATATAGGCGCCGTTGCGCTGACCGTACATGCCGGACGAACGCTCTCCGGGCACGTACGCCGCCAGCGGCAGCCGGGGGAAGGAGTAGCCGGGCAGGAATCCCTCGGAGGCGAAGTACCGGTAGGTGTAGAAGTCGCTGTACGACTCGCTGTCGGCCTCGTTACGCAACAGCTTCAGCTGGTTCTCGGCCTCGGCGCGCCGGCCGGCGGCGATGTCGCGGTCCCTCCGACTGAGGGACAGGTCATTGGCCCGGCGGTGCTGCTGTTCGACCTCGGTACGTGCGGTGCGGTAGAGGCGGCGCCAGCGTTCGCACGCGGCGTCGAGGCTGCCCAGCGCCTGGCGGACCGTGCGCTCCACCCAGCCGTCGTGCCACCAGGAGGCGTCGGCCAATTCTTTTTCACGGAGCGGTGCGAGCACCTCGGTGGCCCGGCCGATGGCGCGGAGCCGAGCGGTCTCGCTGTCCAGGTCGTTCCGCACCCGTGGCAGGAGGTTCAGCGGCCACCGCCCGTCCGGGGCCACGGTCTCGGCGTCGAGCACGTCCGTGAGCCGGCTGCCGAGGTGCACACCCGTCTCGGCGAGCCAGATCGAGTGGACGTGGGAGCGGATCAGCTCCTCGTTGGCGAGGTCGAGGCGGGGCGGGGTGACGCTGCCGGACACCATGAGACCGGGACGGCGGAAGTAGTACTGGTCGTGGGGTGATCCGGTCGAGCAGTACGTGGTGACGAGCGCGGGCCTGCCCCCGCGGCCCGCGCGCCCGGAACGCTGTGCGTAGTTGGCCGGGGTCGGCGGAACGTTGCGCATGCCGACCGCGTTCAGCTCGTCGATGTCGACGCCCAGCTCCATCGTCGGGGAGCAGTAAAGGATTTCCAGGTCACCGTCCCGGAACGCATCCTCCCGGAGGCGGCGAACCGTGGAGTCGACCTGCGCGGTGTGCTCGTGCGCCCGTATGCCGGTGAGTCCCGCGGACCCGGCACGGTACAGGTCGCGGAAGTACGGGTTGACGCGGACGTCGGCCTCCGCGTCGGTCACCTTGCGCACCGGGTCGGGCTCGGGCTTCGTACCGTCGCCCGGGAGCCAGCGCAAGGCGGAGGCACGCAGCTGGTGGCCGTAGGAGCCGTCGCGCTCCTCCTGGACTACAGCGAGCAGCCCGCACTCGCGCAGCACGCGCATCAGGTCCCTGATGACGGCGTCGGCGTCGGCGACGGAGATGCGCTTGCCGGCCTGGCCCGGCAGGGCGGAGAACTGGCCGATACGACGGAGGTAACGGCCGTACGCGCCGCGACCGCTGAGGTACACCGCGTCGGACGCGGTGCCGGTCCGGCCGGGGCCCGCGTAGGCTCGGCGCTCACGGACCCGGGGCTCGCGTGAAGTGATGGCCCAGGGAGCGACCAGATGTGTCTCGCTGATCCTGCCGAGCCGGTCGAAGCCTTCCTGGGTGAGGCAGTCCACCTCCACCGCGAGGGAGCGCCGCAGTTCGTCGAGGATGTGGCGGCACAGCTGTTCACGGTGGGCGGCCGTGTCGCCGGTGAGGAGGGGATGGCAGCCTTCCCAGGAAGCGGTGTCGGCCGCGATCTCGGCGAGGGACGTGTAGTCGAAGCGCAGCAGGCCGGTCTGGGAGAGGTTGGGCATGGTGACACGCCAGCCGCGTTCCAGGTCTGCGTAGACGCGGTACGCGAGCACGTCGCGCAGTGCCGACTGGGCGAGGTCGCGCTGGTGGAAGCGGGCGGTCGGCACCTTGGCGTAGGTGTCCAGCGGGAGGGACAGAGCGTCGAACACGGCCTGGGGCAGCCCGTCGTGCGTGAGTCCCTGCTCCCCCACCGCCGCCAGGGCCCGGTACAGGGCCCCGCGCACCTGGCTGACCAAGGCGAAGTCGTTGAAATGGCCGGCCTGGAGGCTGGCGTCCTGACGGTTGTCGACGAAGGTCAGGAGTTTGCGGGCCTTCTTCGTCAGGTCGGACTGCTCGCGCAGAGAACGTACGACTCGGGAGCTGATGAGCGAGACGGCGGAACTGCGGCCCTCCGCGGAGAAAGTGCCCAGCTTGGCGAGATCCTTGAGCCGCAGTTGCTCGTACGAGGTGCGGCAGTGCAGGCAGAAACGGAACGGGGCGGCGATCCACCACGCACGCAGCCCGGTGCCAGGCTCGGTGAGACGGCCGTCAGCGCCGATCCACACCTCCTGCGGGAGGTCCCCGGACCGGGCCTTGAGGACCGCGGACTGGCCGTCTTCGTCCGTCTCGACCCAGCTGGCCGGAAGTCGCTGGAACACGGCTTCCTTGTCGTCCGCGTCCGGCCAGGGGCGGTCGTCGCTGACGTAGAGGAAGCCGTCACCGTCGGCGGCTGGGGCGTCCGGGTCCTCCCGTGCCTCGAACACCCTGCCCTCGTGCTCGGCGGGACGGGTGACCACCAGGTACTCCTTGCCACAGTCACGGCAGAAGTGGAGGGGGACGAGTGGCTTGTCACGGTGGTCGGGGACGCGGATCTGGTATTGGCTGGTGAGGTGGCGGACGCCGGGAGACTCGAAGCTTGTGTAGACGGTGTCGCCCTTGGACAGGAACTGGTGGAGCCGAAAGGCGAACAGAGGCCTTTCCAGCTCCGGGTGCCTGACCTTCGCTCCGACGTGCAGCACGTTCTCGATGGCTCGGTGACAGTCCTCGGCGGGCTCACCGCTGGCCTCGGCGAGCAGGGCGGCGGCCTGCGGGATGGTGAGCGGAGGGCGGCGGACGAGTCGGCCGCTGGGCTCCTCGACGGCCAGGCCCACGGTGTCCTCGACCCAGACGGCGAGGGGGTCGCGGCTCAGGGCCGCGTACTCGGCAGGAAGCTCGTGGGGCGTGGCGGCCGCGCGGCGCACGGCGTCGGCGAGCGGCTCACGGGGATGGACTCCGGGCACGGCGTCGGCACCGGGATCGGTCGAGCGCTCCAGGGTTTCACCGATGACACGGTCCGGGCGGATCTTCGTGCCGAATAGACGTGAGGCTACGCCGGCGATCTCCTCCCGGGCCTCGGCGAACGTGACGCCCGTGGCCATTGTGGCAGATGTGCCGATGCACTGGAGGTCCGGTGCTTCGCACGCGTCCCGCAGCCGGCGGACGAGCAGGGCCACATCGGCGCCCTGACGCCCCCGGTAGGTGTGCAGCTCGTCGAGGGCCAGGAAGCGCAGTCCGCGGGCGGCGCCGATCAGTTCCCGGCGCTCGTCGGGGCGGGTGAGGAGATACTCCAGCATCACATAGTTGGTGAGAAGGATGTCCGGCTTCTTCCGCAGGACCTGGAGTTTCTGCTCGGCGTCCTCCTGGCCGGTGTACCGCGCGAAGGTCACCTTGCGGCGGTCGTCCGGGATGCCCCAGGTGAGGTACTTCTCCAGCTCGTGAAGCTGGCTGTTGGCCAGCGCGTTCATGGGGTAGACGATGATCGCCGAGATGCCGTCGGGATTCGGGTCCTGCAGCACATGGTGGACGATCGGCACGATGTAGGTCAGGCTCTTACCCGAGCCGGTGCCCGTGGTGAGCACGTATGAGTCCCCGCGGTCGGCGGCGACGATGGCCTCACGCTGGTGCTCGTGCAGAGAGAGGGTGCGGCTGCCCGGGTCGTTCGGATGTTTCTTGTGCCGGAAGTACTCCCTGCACATCGGGTGAAGCAGGCCGTCGTCGCACATGGCCGCCACGGTTCCGCCGCTGCGGAAGGTCGGGTTCAGGGCCAGCTTGGGGTCGGGCCAGCGAGTCTTGCGCTCGCGCTCGTCGGCCAGATGACGCTCGATGGCCTGGTCCCGCACGGCGACGAGGGCGCTGGTGAACGCCTTGTACTCGGCGATGAGGTCGTGATGGACACCGAAGACGTCCATGAGCCGGCCGGTCCCCCTTGAGTTCTGTACCACTGCTTGCCCGCATGCTCCGTCCCCTGGAGCCGCCCGTCGGCCGGAGGACGTACCACGCAACCAAGCCACCTTACTGCCCAGCCGGACCACCTTTGCCAGGGCTTTCACACACGGTGCGGCTCAGAACTTCACCCCCTCTGTCCCGGCCGAAAAGCGCGCGTATTTTTTCCCGGGAGTGTGAGCAGCGATACATGATTCACTTCCTGCAAAGGCCACCACAGCCAAGCGCCCGAAGGGATCCCACCGGTGCCCCACGAAGTTGATCATTCATTCCTGGCGCTCCCTCTGCGCGCCCTCGCCGACGCTGCGCTCGCACGCGCGCGTGCGCTGGGCGCCGAGCACGCGGACTTCCGGTTCGAGCGGGTGCGCAGCGCCGCCTGGCGGCTGCGGGACGGCAAGCCCGCCGGATCCTCGGACACCACCGACCTCGGGTACGCGGTCCGGGTGGTGCACGGCGGTACGTGGGGTTTCGCCTCCGGGGTGGATCTGACCATGGACGCCGCCGCCCGGGTCGCCTCGCAGGCGGTGGCGATGGCCAGGCTGTCCGCGCAGGTGATCAAGGCCGCCGGGTCCGAGGAGCAGGTGGAGCTGGCCGACGAGCCGGTGCACGCCGACAGGACGTGGGTGTCCTCGTACGAGATCGACCCGTTCTCGGTGCCGGACGAGGAGAAGTCCGCCCTGCTCGCGGAGTGGAGCAACCGGCTGCTGGCCGCGAACGGCATCGACCATGTGGACGCCTCGCTGCTCACCGTCCACGAGAACAAGTTCTACGCCGACACGGCCGGGACCGTGACGACCCAGCAGCGGGTGCGGCTGCATCCGCAGCTGACGGCGGTGTCGGTCGACGAGTCCAGCGGCGAGTTCGACTCGATGCGCACCCTCGCCCCGCCGGTGGGCCGCGGCTGGGAGTACCTGACCGGGACCGGCTGGGACTGGGACGGCGAGCTGGAGCGGATCCCGGAGCTGCTCGCCGAGAAGATGCGGGCGCCGAGCGTCGAGCCGGGCCTGTACGACCTGGTGATCGACCCGTCCAACCTGTGGCTGACCATCCACGAGTCCATCGGCCACGCCACCGAGCTGGACCGCGCCCTCGGCTACGAGGCGGCCTACGCGGGCACCTCCTTCGCCACCTTCGACCAGCTGGGCAAGCTGCGGTACGGCTCCGAGCTGATGAACGTCACCGGCGACCGCACCGCCGAGCACGGCCTCGCCACCATCGGGTACGACGACGAGGGCGTCGAGGCGCAGTCCTGGGACCTGGTGAAGGACGGCACGCTGGTCGGCTACCAGCTGGACCGGCGGATCGCCCGGCTGACCGGGTTCGAGCGGTCCAACGGGTGCGCGTACGCCGACTCGCCGGCGCATGTGCCGGTGCAGCGGATGGCCAACGTGTCCCTGCGTCCGGATCCGGCCGGACTGTCGACGGAGGACCTGATCGGCGGCGTCGACCGAGGCATCTATGTCGTCGGCGACCGTTCGTGGTCGATTGACATGCAAAGGTACAATTTTCAATTCACCGGCCAGCGCTTCTTCCGGATCGAGAACGGGCGGATCACCGGGCAGCTGAAGGACGTCGCCTACCAGGCCACGACCACGGACTTCTGGGGCTCCATGGCCGCCGTCGGCGGACCGCAGACGTACGTACTCGGCGGTGCCTTCAACTGCGGCAAGGCCCAGCCGGGCCAGGTGGCCGCCGTGTCGCACGGGTGCCCGTCCGCCCTCTTCAGGGGCGTCAACATCCTCAACACCACGCAGGAGGCCGGTCGATGAGCGCCCGTACCCACAAGCCGTACGAGGTCGTCGAGCAGGCGCTCGCGCTGTCCCGCGCCGACGGCTGCGTCGTCATCGCCGACGAGCACTCCACCGCCAACCTGCGCTGGGCGGGCAACGCGCTCACCACCAACGGCGTGACCCGGGGCCGTACGCTCACCGTGATCGCGACCGTGGACGGCGCGCAGGGCACCGCCTCCGGTGTGGTGTCCCGGTCCGCGGTCACCGCGGACGAGCTGGAGCCGCTGGTGCGGGCCGCCGAGGCCGCCGCGCGCGGCGCCGGGCCCGCCGAGGACGCGCAGCCGCTGGTCGGCGGGGTGCCGGACTCCCCCGACTTCACGGACGCGCCCGCCGAGACCTCCTCCGCCGTGTTCGCCGACTTCGCCCCGGCCCTCGGCGAGGCCTTCGCACGCGCGCGTGCGGGCGGCCGGGAGCTGTACGGTTTCGCCAACCACGAGCTGGTGTCGACGTACCTGGGGACGTCCACCGGGCTGCGCCTCCGGCACGACCAGCCCACCGGCACGCTGGAGCTGAACGCCAAGTCGCCGGACCGCACCCGCTCGGCGTGGACCGGCCGGTCCACCCGGGACTTCAAGGACGTCGACCCTGGCGCGCTCGACGCCGAGCTGGCCGTACGGCTCGGCTGGGCGGAGCGGCGGGTGGAGCTGCCCGCGGGCCGCTACGAGACGCTGCTGCCGCCCACCGCCGTGGCGGACCTGCTGATCTACCAGCTGTGGTCGGCGTCGGGCCGGGACGCGGCCGAGGGCCGGACGGTGTTCTCCAGTCCCGGCGGCGGCACCCGGGTCGGCGAGCGGCTGAGCGAGCTGCCGCTGACCCTGCGCAGCGACCCGAACGAGCCCGGTCTGGAGTGCCCGCCCTTCGTCGTCGCCCACTCCTCCGGCGGCGACCAGTCGGTGTTCGACAACGGGCTGCCGACCCACGCCACCGAGTGGATCGACCAGGGCGTGCTCAAGCACCTGACCACCACCCGGCACAGCGCGGGCCTGACCGGGCTGCCGGTCGCCCCGGTGCTCGGCAACCTGATCCTGGACGGCGGGGACGACCGCTCCCTGGCGGAGATGGTCGCGGGCACCGAGCGCGGGCTGCTGCTGACCTGCCTGTGGTACATCCGCGAGGTCGACCCGGCGACGCTGCTGCTGACGGGCCTGACCCGGGACGGCGTCTATCTCGTGGAGAACGGCGAGGTGACCGGGGAGGTGAACAATTTCCGGTTCAACGAGTCGCCGGTGAACCTGCTGGGCCGGGCCACGGAGGCCGGACGGACGGAGAAGACGCTGCCGCGCGAGTGGAGCGACTGGTTCACCCGGGCCGCGATGCCCGCGCTGCGCATCCCCGATTTCAACATGAGCTCTGTCAGTCAGGGCGTATAACCTCGTAGGCGTTCGTGGTCGGGTGTCACCCGGCTGCCCGAAGATCACCAAGGAGACACGAGAACCGTGACGGACATCGTCGACGAGCTGAAGTGGCGGGGGCTCATCGCCCTCTCCACGGACGAGGACGCACTGCGCAAGGCGTTCGCGGACGGCCCCGTCACGTTCTATTGCGGCTTCGACCCGACCGCGCCCAGTCTGCACCTCGGCAACCTGGTGCAGATCCTGACGATGCGCCGCATCCAGGAGGCGGGAAACCGTCCGCTGGCGCTGGTCGGCGGCGCCACGGGTCTCATCGGCGACCCGAAGCCCACGGCCGAGCGCACGCTGAACGCGCCGGAGGTCGTGGCCGGCTGGGTGGAGCGGCTGCGCGCGCAGATCGAGCCGCTGCTCCACTTCGACGGGCCGAACGCCGCGGTGATGGTCAACAACCTGGACTGGACCCAGGGCCTGTCGGCCATCGAGTTCCTGCGGGACATCGGCAAGCACTTCCGGGTCAACAAGATGATCGCCAAGGAGGCCGTCTCCCGGCGGCTCAACTCCGACGCGGGCATCAGCTACACCGAGTTCAGCTACCAGATCCTGCAGGGCATGGACTTCCTGGAGCTGTACCGGCGGCACGGCTGCACGCTGCAGACCGGCGGCAGCGACCAGTGGGGCAACCTCACCTCGGGCACGGACCTGATCCACCGGGTCGAGCCGGAGGCCGTGGTGCACGCGCTGGGCACCCCGCTGATCACCAAGGCGGACGGCACCAAGTTCGGCAAGACCGAGTCCGGCACGGTGTGGCTGGACCCCGAGATGACCACGCCGTACGCGTTCTACCAGTTCTGGGTCAACGCGGACGACCGGGACGTCTCCAAGTTCCTGCGCATCTTCAGCTTCCGGTCCCGTGAGGAGATCGAGGAGCTGGAGCGGCAGACGCAGGAGCGTCCGCAGGCCCGGGCGGCGCAGCGGGCGCTGGCCGAGGAGCTGACGACGCTGGTGCACGGCGCCGACCAGACGGCCGCGGTGGTCGCCGCCTCCCGTGCCCTGTTCGGGCAGGGCGAGCTGGCTGACCTGGACGAGCGGACGCTGGCGGCGGCGCTGGCCGAGGTGCCGAACGTCCGGGTCACCGAGCTGGCTCCGGTGGTGGACCTGTTCGCCGAGGTCGGGCTCGTCGCCAGCAAGTCCGCTGCGCGGCGGACCGTGAAGGAGGGCGGGGCGTACGTGAACAACGTGAAGGTGGTGGGCGAGGACGCCGTGCCGGCCGCCGGGGATCTGATTCACGGGCGGTGGCTGGTGCTGCGGCGCGGGAAGAAGAATCTGGCTGCCGTGGAGGTCACGGGCGCCTGAGCGTCGTAGGGGCGTGGGGTGGCCGGCGACTGCCTTGTGACGGGTCGTCCGGGGCCCCGCGCCCCGCAGGTCAGGCCCGCTGGTGCTTCCTCTTGCCCAGCGTCGCCATGTACAGGGCGTCCACCGCCGCGACGATGACGATCGCGGCCACGAGCTGGAAGATGTGCCGGCTCCAGTCGATGCCCGGCGTCGCCTCCACGCCGACCGCGCGGGCGACCGCGTTGCCCACGATGGCGCCCAGCATGCCGCAGATGGTGGTCAGCCACAGGGGGCTGTGCTGCTTGCCCGGAATGACCGCCTTGGCGATAAGGCCCAGCACGAATCCCACGATGATCGCCCACAACCAGCCCATGGCTGCCTCCTCGTACGGCTCGACGTGAGCATTACGGCCAGTGTGGTCGGCTGCGCCGTACGGCGCATGTCGGGTTGCCCCGTACGCGGCAGGGCCGGAGTCGTCGCAGGCAGGGGGGCGACCCGGTCTCGTGGCCGGCAGGGGCGCGGCGTACCGTGGGAGGTGTCCCGCTCCGGTTCCCCGCCGGGTGTGGACGAGGGTGCGGGCCGGGGAGTCCGATGCGGGCGGATGGTGGAATGTGATGCGGAAACAGCACGGCGGGAACGTCCAGGTGTTCCGGATCACCGGTGCCCGGACCGGACTCGCCGAGGATGTCCGGGGCCGGCAGCGGCGCTATGTGATCTCGATGTCGATCCGTACGGTGTCGGTGATCCTCGCGGCCTCGCTGTGGAACGTCGAGCGGCACGTCGCGATCGTCGCGCTGGTGCTCGGTGCGGTTCTCCCCTATATCGCCGTGGTGGTCGCCAACGCGGGCCGGGAGCGGCCGCCGTCCCTTCCGTCGACGTTCGTCACCACGCCGATGCGGCCGATGATCGCGCCGTCCGGGGCCGAGGAGGAAAGCGACACCGCGCGGGAGTCCGTGCGCGAGTCCGAACGAAAGTCCGCACCGCGTCCCGAACCGCAGCCCGCGCCGGAGGACGTGCCGCCGGGCCCCTCGGCCGGAGTTCGTGGTGAGCGCCCCGACCCGCTCTGAGCACGCTGAGCGCCCGGTGGAAGCGGAACGCGACCCTACGGCAAGCTCAAGAAAGGCTCAGATCAATCCTGCTGTTCCGGTGCCGGGCGATGGGGTAGCCGTGACATACTGCGTACGCGCTCCGCATCCCCCGTCGGAGCGATGGACCGACGCCGGGCAGCTCCCCCCGTGGCTGCCCGGCGTCGCCGTTTTCACGCACCTTCACGAGACGAACCCGAGACGAAACCCGTGAGTGACGAGACCCCGATCTGCTCCGCCAAGGGCTGCCGTGCCGCCGCCGTGTGGGTGCTGGCGTGGAACAACCCGAAGATCCACACGCCGGAGCGGCGCAAGACGTGGCTGGCCTGCGAGGAACACCGCGAGCATCTGTCGCAGTTCCTCGGGGTGCGCGGGTTCCTGAAGGACGTCGTGCTGCTGGCGGAGTGGCAGGCGACCGAGGACGCCCGCGGCTGACGGCTACCCCGGCGAGCCGTGCACCGGCCGGGTGCCCGACCAGGTGAGGGCGGAGGAGCCCCAGGTCAGGCCGCCGCCGAAGGCGGTGAGGACCAGCCGGTCGCCGCGCTTGATGCGGTGCTGGTCCGCCGCCCAGGCCAGGGCCAGCGGAATGGACGCGGCGGCGGTGTTGCCCACGTCCTCGATGTTGGCGACCACCCGGTCCTCCGGCAGACCCAGCCGTTTGGCGACGGACCTCAGGATGCGGATGTTCGCCTGATGGCCGACGAACGCGTCGATGTCACCGGCCTGCCAGCCGACCGACTTGGCGACCCGCAGGGCCGAGTCGGTCATGGCGGGCACGGCCTGTACGTACACCTCGCGGCCCCGCATCCGCAGATACCGTTCGCCGCGCGGAACGGCGATCAGATGCCGGCCGTTGCCGTCGCTGCCGAGGTCGTGGTCGAGTACGGCCCCGGGGTCGGAGCGGCTGCCCTGTTCGAGGTGCACGGCGCCCGCGCCGTCGCCGAAGATGATGGCCGTGCCGCGGTCGCCGGGGTCGACGATCGTGGAGTACAGCTCCGCTCCGATCACCAGGGCGCTCCGGCAGGTTCCCGCGCTGATCATGGACGAGGCGACGGACAGCGCGTAGACGAAGCCGGAGCACACCGCGGCCAGGTCGAACGCGGCGGCCCCGGTGAGGCCCAGGGCGGAGGCGACGCGGGGTGCCGTGGCGGGACACGCCTGGTCGGGCGTGGTCGTGGCCACGACCACCAGGTCACAGGCGGTGCGCTCCGCGGACGTCAGCGCGGCCCGGGCCGCGGCCGTGGCGAGGTCGGACGTCGCGGTGCCCGGCGCGGCGATGCGGCGGCGGGCTATGCCGGTGCGTTCGTGGATCCAGGCGTGCGAGGTGTCGAGATGCCGGGCGAGGTCGTCATTGGTGACGATCCGGTCCGGCAGGCATGTCCCGAGGCCGGTGACGACGGCGCAGCGATCGTTCGGGGGCTGGGTTCTCATCGATGTCCTCACGGGTCGGCGGCGGGGTGGGCCTGCGGTCGCGGTCGTAGATCAGGCCGATGATTTCGGGCAGTGTGATGAAGGCGAACTCCTGGGCCGCCTGGGCGGGTTGGTTCATGGGGTGCTCCGGGGCCGTCCCTGCGGACGGGGCGGGGGGCGAGTCGCGTTCGCCCGGCCGGCCGGTACCGGACAGCGCACCGGCCGGGACCGGCCGGCCGAGCCGTGCCGCTCGTCGCCTGGGCGGGACGGCGGCGGATCAGACGCCCATCACCAGGGCGCAGTTGACGCCGCCGAATCCGAGGGAGTTGCTGACGGCGACCCGGGGCTGCTGGTGCCTCTCGCTGCCGAGGACCAGGTCCAGGCCCTCGAGTTCCGGGTCCACCGCCGGGGTGTGCGCGGTCGGGGGTACGACGCCGGTGGTCAGGGTGCGCAGGGTGAGCACGGCTTCGACGGCTCCGGCCGCGCCCAGGGAGTGCCCGAGGACACCCTTGTTGGCGGTGACGGACGGGCCGTGCGGGAACAGCTTCGTGATGAGCCGGGCCTCCATGCGGTCGTTGTGCGGCGTCGACGTGCCGTGGGCGTTGACGTGGTCGACGTCCCCCGGGGCGAGCCCGGCGTCCTCCAGCGCCGTGCGCAGTGCCGCCTCCGCCCCGGCGCCGTCGGGATGCGGCTGCACGGGATGGTGGGCGTCGGTCGTGAAGCCGTAGCCGAGGATCCTGCCGAGGTCGGGTGCCCCTCGGCGGCGCGCCGCGTCCTCCCGCTCCAGCACCACTGCCGCGGCCCCCTCGGAGAGGACGAAGCCGGAGCGGTCGGCGGCGAACGGACGTGAGGCGTCGGCGGCGAAGCTGTCCGACAGGGCGCCCATCGCGGCGAACCCGGCGGCGACGACGGGTACGACCCCTGCGTCGGTCCCGCAGGCGACGACGGTGTCGCATGTCCCGGCGCGGATCAGATCGCGGGCCACGCCGATGGCGACCGCCCCGGACGCGCAGGCCGCGACCACGGTGTGGCTCGGTCCGGTGATGTGGTGGCGGATGGCGAGCGTCCCGGCCGCCATGTTCATCAGGGACCGCGGGTGCAGGTAGGGGGAGACGGTGTCGGCTCCCCGCTCGTCCAGCCGGGTCTGGGCCGCGGTCATGGTGCCGACGCCGCCCAGCCCGCATCCCACGACGATGCCGACCCGGCGGCCGTCCCAGGTGCCGGGGTCCAGGCCGGACTCGGCGATCGCCTCGTCCACGGCGACGAGGGCATAGCGCATGAACGGGTCCAGGTGCGCGGTTCCCCTGCCGGGCAGGATGTCGGAGCCGAAGGCCGGCACGGACAGGCAGTGGCGTTCGGGGCGGTCGGCGGGCCGGGAGGCGGGACCGGTGAGGGTCCGGGCGTCGCGGACCGCCTTCCAGGTCTCGTCGACGCCGGCACCGGCCGGGGTGACCATGCCGGTGCCGGTGACGACGATCGCGGCGGAGGCGCTCATGCCGCCCGCTCGGCGCCCTGGGCCGCCACCACCAGGTCGGCCAGGCCGGAGACCGTCAGGGAACCCATGCTGGCCTCCTCGTCACCGAGGTCGGCTCCGGTCTCCTCCTTGATGCGCACGATGAGTTCGGCGATCGCCAGCGAGTCCAGGTCCAGCTCCGCCAGGGTGGCGTCGCCGGTCGCCTGGTCCGCGTCGACCTCCAGGTCCTCCACGAGGATCCGGGTGAGGGTCGCCTGCATTCCTTCGCTCACGGGATGGGTCCTTTCGTACGGCCAGCAGGGCTGGTGGGGCTTGCGGAGTGTGGGATGCGCGGGGTCCGGGTGCTCAGACGGATGCGACCGTCGGGGACAGCCGCGGGTCGCCGGCCGTGACCACCGGCCGGTGGCTGCGTCCGCCGGTGAGCCGGTCGTTGACGGGGCGCAGGTCGGCGAGGGCGAAGGACCGGCGCAGCCACCGGTCGTCGCCGTCGTAGCGCGGGGCGAAGCCGCTGCGGCCGTGGACCGCGTGCCGGTTGTCCACGACGATCAGGTCGCCGGGGCGCAGCACCAGGCCCTTGAGCGTGCCGAGCATGGCCCGTTCCAGCTGGTCCAGTGCGGCCTGTGCGCGGGGGGTCTGAGCGATCGTGCCGTGGAAGTCGACCCGCAGTTCGGGGCTCTCGGCGGGGCCGGTGAGCACCGGCATCGGGTCGGTCAGCACCTCGACCGACTCGTCGGGTACGAAGGAGGTGCTGAACCGGGTGCGGAACTCCGGCCGGCGCAGTGCCGCGACGGTGTCGGGGTCAAGGTGCGGCAGGATGTCCAGGATGCCGCTGGTGACCGTGGCCGCCACCCGGTCGTGGTCCTCGCGCAGGCAGATCAGGCTGAGGAAGTGCGGCGGGTTCGGGTGGAAGCCGTCCTCGGTGTGCAGTTCCAGGAGGACCGAGCCGCTGTTCTCCTGGCGTTCCTCGGCGCCGCGCTTCGGGCACACGTCCTGCACCAGGTGCCCGGACTTCTCGTCGCTGTAGGAGAAGGAGCGTCCCAGCACCGACATGACCATGAGCTGGCTGAGCGTGGCCACCGGCACCTCGGTCCAGGCCGGTTCCTTCTCCACCACGTCCGGGGTGGGCGGCAGGGTGCCCACCGGAAGGCCCGACAACAGCAGGGACCCGCTGGGGTTCCCTTCGTCCCGGAACGCGATCAGGGCCTTGCGGACCGCCGGGGGCAGGACCGACGCCGCGATCTCCACGGCGTGCAGCAGGTCCGTGTCGTGCAGCGAGCAGTCCGCGTACTCGTGGGCGATCCGCAGCGCCTCCCGTTCGATCTGCCGGGACTCCTCACCGTCGAGACCGATACCCGCCCCACGTATGTCCGTGTAGCGGAATTCCGTCATGCTGTTCTTCCCTCCCTGAGTGTGCTGGTGCTTCCCCGTGCCAGCCGGCGTGCGGCCCGGTAGACCGGCGCGGGAGCGAAGCCGTGGAAGGCCTGCTCGGCGGGCAGCCGGGCCAGGAACCGGACCCGTTCCAGCCGGCGGGCCAGGTCGTCGACGAGGCGGCGGCCGGGGGTCATCGCGATGTGGTGCACGTCCACCGCGACCGTGCGGGGCAGCTTCCGCCCGGCCACCAGTACGTTCACCATGTGCACGGCCAGCGAGCCGAACTGGGTGGCCGCCTCGGCCAGTTGCGGCACGCTGTAGTCCGGCCTGCGCAGCCCGGACCGCAGTTCGCGGTACATCTCCGCCGGGATGTACGCGCGCGGGGCGATACGGAAGATGACCTCCCAGGTGGCCAGGCGCTCCTCGTCGCCCGGCAGCAGCTCTCCGTCGAAGATCCTCCGGATCTGCCGGTAGTCGAAGACCTGGGCGGCGAGCATGCCTGCCATGTCCCACCCGGTCACCAGGGGTTTGCGCTGCCGGCAGGCCTCCTGGTGCAGGCGCACCTTCGCGGCCAGTCCGGTCGGCGTGGTGACGTCCACGCCGTCGACGATGACGTCGGCCTGCTCGACCAGTTTTTCGGCGTTGGCCCGGGTGACACCGTCCGGGACGACCTCGACGTCGACGTGCGGGTTGATGCCGCGCAGGGCGCGGGCACCGACCTCCGCCTTGTTGCGGCCCAGGTCGTCGACGGTGGCGTGCTGCCGGTTGAGGTTGTTCAGTTCGTACGTGCCCACGTCCGCGAGGACGAAGTGCTGGTATCCCGTGCGTCCGAGGGGCTGGACGGTGGCCCCGCCGATGGAGCCGCAGCCGGCCACCAGCAGGCGGGTGCGGCGGATCCGGGCCTGCAGGTCCGCGGGGATCAGCCCGCGGTTGCGCTGGGTCAGGCAGGCGTAGAACGTGTCCTCGTCCAGTTCCCGGGCCTGCTGCGGGCTGTCGACGTCCGGCGTGGTCATGCGGCTGCCTCCAGGTGCGCGGTGAGCCGGGCCCGCACCGATCCGGTCTCCCCCGACGTGAGCACCGACGTCAGGAAGTCCAGGGTGGGCCGCAGCCTGCAGTCGTCCGTCAGGATGAACGGGTACGAGCGCTCCCGCTGGTCCCACAGGGGCGCGAAGAGGTCCGACGGGTCGGGCGGGAGCGGGACGGTGTCCTCCAGGATCCGGGTGCGGAAGCCGAGCAGTCCGAGCTGGTGGATCGCCCCGGTCTTCTTGCCGTCGCCGACGATCGCCCCGCCCGGCTGCTCCAGCACCCCGAGGCAGGCGTGCGCCCAGGCCAGGTACACCCACCAGGGGACCGAGGCCGCGGCCGGGGACCGGGGCATGGCCCAGTCGCGGACCAGGCGCTTGCCCTCGCCGACCGCGGACGCGGGGGTTCCCGGGGTGAGGTGGTCGGCCAGGCGGATGCCGTAGTCCCGTTCGACGACGAAGGGGCGGTGGGCGGGGTCGTCCAGGCGGGTGCCGTCGGGGTCCCGGGAGACGGCGAGCGTTCCGTAGCCCCTGAGGCGACCGGTGTCCCGCTCCAGCACGAGGGTGTGGAAGTCCCGCCGGGCCTGCTCGTCGTGGGGCTCGTACCGCAGCTCCCGGGCCGCCACCGCCGCCGCGTCCACCCAGCCGCGCTGCAGGTACTGCACCAGGCGGAAGGTGTAGACGAGGTCCAGCAGTCGTTCCGGCAGCTGCCCGCCCCTGAGGGTCAGCACGAGCAGACCCTCGGGGCTGACGGCCCGGTAGACGGGGTCACCGGTCACCGCGGCCTCCACGTCCGGCAGCCGCAGTTCGGCGTACTCCCGCAGCAGCAGGTCCTTGTAGTCGTCCGCGGAGAGGGCGGAGGTGACGGTCACCGGACCCCCGGAACGTCGAACAGCTCGTCGGTGATGACGAGGGCGAGTGCCTCGGGGGTGCCCTCGTAGATCCGGGGGCCGTAGGCGTCGCGCAGGACGCGGTCCATGCCGTCGCCGCGCTGGAAGGCCTGGGCACCGATCAGCGCCATGGCCGCGTCGGCGTTGTCGATGGCGGCACGGTCGGCGACCAGCTTGGCGACCGCCGGTTCGTAGGCGGGCGTCGGCAGCACCTGGTCCGCCTTGGCCGCGGCGTCGAGGTAGAGCGCCCGCGAGGCGGAGACCCGGGCCGCCATGTCGGCGAGTTTGCGGGCGGACATCTGGTGCTCGTACAGCAGCCGGCCGCCCTGCCTGCGTTCCCCGCACCAGGCGACGGCCCGTTCCAGGGCGTGCCGGGCGATGCCGGTGGCGACGGCGGCGCAGCTGACGCGGGTCAGGTTGCCGACCGCCACGTTGAGGTCCCATCCGCCGCGCTCGTCGCCGATGACGTTCTCCTCGGGGACGCGGGCGTCGGTGAAGACCAGCTCGCCGGCGGGGGCGGTGCGGTAGCCGACCTTGTCGTGGATCTCGCCGCGCTGGACGCCGTCCTGCTCCAGTTCGGTGACGAAGCAGGTCAGGCCGGTGGAGCCGGGGTCGCCCTCGATGTTGGCCATGACGGTGGCGTAGGTCGCGACCGGGGCGTTGGTGATGTAGCGCTTGGTGCCGTTGAGGAGGTACTCGTTCCCGGAGCGGCGTGCGCTCGTCATGTCCTGGGCGTGGACGGCCTGTTGCGGCAGCACGAGGTCGGTGCCGTTGCGCTCCTCGGCCACCGCGTTGCAGGCGAGCACGGGTTCGTCGCCGAGGAAGGGCGACAGGTACTTCTCCTGCAGCCGGGCGTCGCCGCACACCAGCAGCGGGGTCTGGAAGAGTCCGGTGGCGCCGAAGATCAGGGCCATGCCGGGGTCGGCGGCGGCGAGTTCCTCCAGGACCATGGCCAGGGCGAGCTGGCTCAGTCCGAGGCCGCCGATCTCCCGGGGGAGCGCCATCCGCAGCAGCCCGATGGAGTGGCCCTCCCGGACGGTCGCCCAGTCGACCTGGCCCTTCTCGATGCCGTCCCGTTCGGCGGCGCCGGGTGCGACCACCTCGCGCGCGAATTCGGCCACCTTGCGCAGGGTTTCGGCTTCGTGGCTCTGGAGCTGGGGGTGGTCGGTGGGAGAGTGCGTGAACGTCATGGTTCTTCCTCGTCTCGGGGCGTTCAGTGGTCGAGCCGGAACGTCGCCAGGGCGTGCCCGAAGGCGATGGTCTGCATCACGGGGCCGTGTGCGGTGAAGCGCCGGCCCGTCAGGGAGCGCAGGAAGCTGCGCCGGCCGTCGGTTATGTCCCGCAGGTCGGACCAGTTGATCTTCAGCACGTGGGTGGGCGTCGCGTCGGTCTCCCGGCCCTGCGGATCGAGTACGACGTCGACGTCGGGGTCGGAGAGGACGAAACGGACGGTGGCACCTGCGGAGTTCCAGGCGGAAGAGGCTCGGGCGGCCTCGGAGAGGGCACTCTTCACCTGGAGCGGAGAAGTCGTCATGCCGGTCCCTTCATTGAGCGTCTGACGGGAACCGGTTGTACCCGAAGGCAGTGGCGCACTTCACCGTGACGAACTAACGTCCGGCTCATATGATTACGCCGAGGTAACTGCCCACTACGGGGGAAAAGTGGACAAGCAGACATGTCCTGCTCGTCTTGTGTTCAGCCGTATTGGCGAGCGATGGACCATGCCGGTATGCGGCCACATAGGCCGCGGCGTGACGAGATTCAGTGATCTGCGCGCGGCACTGCGCGGGGTCTCCGCCAAGGTCCTGTCCGAGACACTGGTCAGGCTGGAGCGGGACGGATTGATAGAACGTCGGGTCACCGACGACCGGCCGCCGAGCGTGACGTATCACCTCACACCACTGGGCGAAAGCCTGTTGCAGGTGGTGCAGTCCCTGGTGGACTGGTCGGCGGAATACACACCTCTGATCGAGGAGGCGAGACGCTTGTACGACGCCCGGAATTCCCTGGAACTCCCGACGCTCGGGACGGTTGAACGCCCATCTCGGAGAACCGTTTCCACGGCGCGCTTTTCAGCGGGGGAAAGACGGTAATGATCAAGGAAACGCAAAAGTAACGAGTCCCGGTACGACACAGGGGTCCGTTCAGGCGGTGCGCCTGAACGGACCCCTGGCTACAGGGTTACCGGCCGGTTCCGCTCTGCGGTGCCAGGCCCGCCCGGACCGGCCGGGCGACCTCGCAGGGAACCTCCCGCAACACCGCGGTGAGCTGCTCCACCACCTGGGCCGCCGCGGCCACGGCGCCCCGGTCCTCGTCGGTGAGCTGCTCAAGCTGACTGATCGTCATCTCTCTTCTCCTGTCCCACCTGTGGCGCAGGCGCCCGCCCTACACCGCGGGGCGCCGGCGGTGGTGATCGGTGAGGCGCTGGAAGGCGCTCGCGACGGCGATGACCCGGTCCTCGCGCCAGTGGGGGCCCACGATCGACATCGACAGGGGCAGGCCGTCCTCGGTGAAGCCGATCGGTACGACCGCGACGGGATGCCCCGTGACGCTCCATGCCGTGGTGTGCATGGACCCCAGATAGGTCGACGGGTCCAGCGGGTGCATCCCGTCCAGCACCGGCGCGCCGAGGTGGCACGTGGGCGTGACGAGTACGTCGAACTCGTCGAAGAGCGCCTGGACTTGCCGGGCCAGGGCGTCCCGGAGCCGCTGGGCGCGCAGGTAGTCGCGGGAGGTGATGGACTCGCCGGCCGCGAACACCCAGCGGGCTCCGCGGCCGTAGCGCGCCCAGTCCCGGACCAGGCTGTCGTGGTGGATCTCGTGGGCCTCCGCCAGCATGAGCACGTTGCCGACCACGTTGAGCAGCGGATAGGCGGGCACCTCGACGGTCGAACGGCGCACCCCGAGGCCGTCCAGGTCGCGCAACGCGCGCTCGAAGACGGCCGGCTGGGCGGGGTCGACACCGGCGTCCGCGTGCGCCTCCAGGGTGTCCACGCCGATGCGCAGGCCGGCGACGTCCGCGTCCAGCGCGGCGATCCAGTCGCCGACGGGCTCCGCGGCGGCGAACGGGTCGCCGTCCGGGTCGGGGCCGGCCATGACCTGCAGCAGGCGGGCGCACAGGTCGACGGAGCCGGCGATCGGGCCCACCGTGTCCAGCGACGGCGCGAGCGGGTAGGTCCCCGTGGTGGGCACCCGGCCACGGGTGGCCTTCAGGCCCGTGGCGCCCGTGTAGGCGGCCGGGATACGCAGGCTGCCCGTGGTGTCGGTGGCGATCGCGGCGTCGAAGCAGCCGGTCATCACGCCGCTGCCCGAGCCGGAGCTCGACCCGCCGGCCCAGCGGTCCGTGTTCCACGGATTGCGGCTGACGGGCCCCGGACCGGTGCCGTCCTGGACGCCGAGGGCGTACTCCATCGTGGCGGTCTTGCCGACGACGACCGCTCCGGCGCGTTTGAGCCGGGAGATCACCGTGGCCTCGGGCTGGCCCTCGGGCCAGGCGGCCAGGGCGACACGGCTCTGTGCGGTGGTGGGGGCGGAGGACTCGAAGATGACGTCCTTCACGCCCAGGGTCACCCCGGTGAGCGGGCCCTGCCGGGGGTGGTTCCGGTGGGCCTCCAGGGCTTCGTCGTGCAGCGGCGTCACGAAGACGCCGAGCTTCCCGTCGACCGCGTCGGACGCTCGGCGGGAGCGTTCGACGGCTTCCTCGACGCGGTCGTGGAGGTCCGTGGATGCGGTAACGGTGGTCACGCACGCGCCCCTTTCAGGACCGCTGGGCGGCCGGCTGGGCGGAACGGGTCAGGTGCCGCAGGACCAGCGCCACGACGAAGGCGACGGCGGCGCAGATGCACAGGGCGAGGAAGCCGTGGCCGACACCGGTGGTCGTCGCGTCGGCGGCGGACGCGCCCGAACCGGTCTCGTGGCGGACGGTGGTCGTCAGGACGGTGCCGATGACGGCGATGCCGAGGGCGGCACCGGTCTGGTTGAACGTGTTGAGCAGTCCCGAGCCGACGCCGGACTCCTGCAGCCGCACATGGGAGCTGCCGATCCCGTACAGGGGGACGAAGCAGCTGGGCAGACCGGCACCGATGACGGCCAGCGCGAGGACGGTCACGGCCACACTGGAGGTTCCGGTCGCGAGCACGCCCGCGCCGATCAGCTGTGCGACGACACCCGAGAGGTAGAGGCCGCCGGGGCCGAGCGCGGTGACCAGCTTGGGCACGACGAGGGCGACGACGAGCGAGGCCAGGCCCATCGGCAGCAGCGACAGACCGGCGGCCAGTGCGCTCATGCCGTGCGCCTTCTGGAAGTAGATGCTGGCCAGGTAGGAGCTGCTGATCATCACCGCGGCGGCGAGCAGCAGACCGATGCTGGCGAGCCAGTAGGTCGGGATGCGCAGCAGGTGCAGCGGCAGCAGGGGGTCGCTCTCGGACAGCTCCACCACGGTCAGCACGGTGAGCAGCACCGCGGCCACACCGATGCTGATCCAGGCGGCCGGGGTGGTCATGCCGTCCTGGAGCCGGATCAGCCCGTACGACAGTCCCGCCAGGCCCGCGGTGGCCAGGGCCGCGGTGGGGATGCGCAGGGGGCGCGAGGTCGTCGCGGACAGGGGCGGCACGGCGCGCAGCGCGCCCGCGAAGGCGGCGGCACCCACCGGGATGTTGATCAGGAACGCCCAGCGCCAGCTGATCGCCGTCACGATGAGGCCGCCCAGCACCACACCGATGGTGGCGCCGAGCACGCCGAGGCCGCTCCAGACGGTGAGGGCGATCTTGCGCTGCTGCGGGAGCTGATAGACGGCCAGGACGATCGAGAGGGCCGCGGCCGACAGCAGCGCGGCGCCCAGGCCCTGCACGGCCCGGCCCGTCACCAGGAGTTCCTCGTTGCCCGCCAGTCCGCACAGTACCGACGCGACCGTGAAGAGCGTCAGCCCGGTGAGGAACGAGCGCCGGCGGCCGAGCACGTCGGCGACGCGGCCGCCGAACAACAGAAGACTGCCGTACATCAGCACGTAGGCGCTGATCGTCCACTGCAGTGCCGACGGGCCTGCCGGCAGGTCGGCGCCGATGGACGGCAGCGCCACGTTCACCACCGTCGAGTCGAGCATGACCATCAACTGGGCCACACCCACCACGGCCATCGGGGTCCAGGGGGCGGGCGCCTGCTGGTGCTGTCCGGTCTCCGCCTCGGAGATCGTTTCAGTCATCGTGAGCCTCCTTCCGCCGAGGAAGGTACATGTATGCGAATGAATCGACAAGCCGGGGACGGTGAACTTAGACTCATGGGCGTGGTGAACTCTCTTGGCGACCAGTGGCTGTCCTGCGTACGCGTCACCGCGCGCATGAACCAGGCGGTCGAACGAGCTCTGTCCGACCGGCACAACCTCTGCGTGAGCGCCTACGAAGTCATGGACGTGATGTGGCACGAGCGCGGCTGGATCCGCTCGGGAGAGCTCAGCTCCCGGTCCTCGCGCAGCCAGCCCCAGGTCTCCCGGCTGCTGACCCAGATGGTCGACGCGGGCTATGCGGCACGCAAACCGTCCCCCGGGGACGGCCGCGGTTCGCTGGTCCGGCTGACGCCGTCCGGGCGCGCCTTGTTCCGCGAGGCCAGCGAGACGGTGGAGGGCATCCTGGCCGGGCTGACCGCCGGGGACGCCGACGCCCGGGCACTGGTGCACCCCACCCTTCCGCAGGCGGGCTGACGCACCTGGTCACCGCGGCCGGCGCCCGCTCACCGAGCCACCGCCGACGGTCATTCCCCCGCGGCCGTCGGCGGTTCCGCCTGTCCGCGGTGGCGCGGGACGCGCGGTGAGAGAAGCCGAGCCGGTCAGCGGGTCCGCGCGAGCCGACGGCACGGCCCGGTCCGGCACGGGCAGCGGTGCTAGCCGCCGATCGCCGACATGGGGCGGTCCGGCTGGACGAAGGCGGGGTCGTCCAGGCCCGCGCCGGCCTTCTTGCCCCACATCGCGAGCTTCCAGATCCGGGCGATCTCCTCGTCCGGGGCGCCCGAGCGCAGGGCCGCGCGCAGGTCGGTCTCCTCGGTGGCGAACAGACACGTGCGTATCTGGCCGTCGGCGGTGAGGCGGGTGCGGTCGCAGGCGGCGCAGAACGGCCGGGTGACCGAGGCGATCACGCCGACCCGGTGCGGGCCGCCGTCCACCAGCCAGCGCTCCGCGGGTGCCGAGCCGCGCTCGTCCGCGCCCTCGGGGGTGAGGTCGAAGCGGGTGCGCAGGGAGGCGAGGATGTCGCCGGCGGTGACCATGCCCTCGCGCTTCCAGCCGTGCTGGGCGTCCAGGGGCATCTGCTCGATGAAGCGCAGTTCGTAGTCGTGCTCCACCGCCCAGGCGAGCAGGTCCGGGGCCTCGTCGTCGTTCAGGCCCGGCATCAGGACCGAGTTGACCTTGACGGGGTTCAGCCCGGCCTCGCGGGCCGCTTCCAGGCCTTCCAGGACGTCCTTGTGGCGGTCACGGCGGGTGAGGGCCTTGAAGACGTCCGGGCGGAGGGTGTCCAGGGAGACGTTGACCCGGTCCAGGCCGGCCGCCTTCAGGGCGGCCGCGGTGCGCCTGAGGCCGATGCCGTTGGTGGTGAGGGACATCTGCGGGCGCGGGGTGAGGGCCGCGACGCGCTCGACGATGCCGACCAGGCCCGGGCGCAGCAGCGGCTCGCCGCCGGTGAAGCGGACCTCCTCGATGCCGAGCGTGCGGACCGCGATGTCGATGAGCCGGACGATCTCGTCGTCCGTGAGCAGGTCGGGCTTGGCCAGCCACTGCAGTCCTTCCTCGGGCATGCAGTAGGTGCAGCGCAGGTTGCAGCGGTCGGTCAGCGAAACCCTCAGGTCGGTGGCCACTCGGCCGTAGGTGTCGATGAGCACGTGGGCCCCCTCCCTCTCCCGGTCACCTGATTCTCGGTCGGGCGTGCATCGCCCGTCACTTGCGAGCCTACGTGACGCCGGTGACAACGACAGCGACCGATCCCACGAGGTGGGACGCGACCGCGTCGTAGGACCGTACAGTCCCGTACGACGCGGTCGTCCGTAGAAGCCGTCAGTGGGCTCCGGTGCCGGTCAGGGACCGCACCTCCAGCTCCGCGTACTTGCCCGCGTCCGGGGTCTCCTTCGACAGCAGGGTGCCCACGACGCCGAGCAGGAAGCCGACCGGGATGGAGATGATGCCGGGGTTCTCCAGCGGGAACCAGTGGAAGTCGACGCCGGGGAACATCGAGGTCGGCTTGCCGGATACCACCGGGGAGAACAGCACCAGGCCGACCGCGGTGACCAGGCCGCCGTAGATCGACCACAGGGCGCCCGAGGTGGTGAACCGCTTCCAGAACAGGCTGTAGAGGATGGTCGGCAGGTTGGCGGAGGCGGCGACCGCGAAGGCGAGGGCGACCAGGCCGGCCACGTTCAGGTCGCGGGCCAGGGCGCCGAGGACGATCGAGACCGCGCCGATGCCGACGGTCGCCCAGCGGGCCGCGCCGATCTCCTGCTTCTCGGTGGCCTGGCCCTTCTTGATGACGTTCGCGTAGATGTCGTGGGCGAACGAGGACGACGAGGCCAGGGTCAGTCCGGCGACCACCGCGAGGATGGTGGCGAAGGCGACCGCGGAGATCGTGGCGAGCAGGATGGCTCCCCAGTCGGAGTCGACGCCGCCCAGGTGGAGCGCCAGGAGGGGGGCCGCCGTGTTGCCCGCCTTGTTGGAGGCGATGATCTCGTCCGGTTTGATCAGCGCGGCGGCGCCGAAGCCGAGGGCGAGGGTCATCAGGTAGAAGGCGCCGATCAGGCCGATCGCCCAGATGACGGACTTCCGGGCGGCCTTGGCGGTGGGGACCGTGTAGAAGCGGATCAGGATGTGCGGCAGGCCGGCGGTGCCCAGGACCAGGGCGATGCCGAGCGAGATGAAGTCCAGCTTGGTGGTGCCGGTGGCGCCGTACTTCAGTCCGGGCTCCAGGAAGGCGCTGCCCTTGCCGCTGTTGTCGGCGGCCTTGCCGAGCAGGTCCGAGATGTTGAAGTCGAACTTGAGCAGGACCAGGAAGGTCAGCAGCAGGGCGCCGACGATCAGCAGGACCGCCTTGACCATCTGGACCCAGGTGGTGCCCTTCATGCCGCCGATGGTGACGTACACGATCATCAGCACGCCGACCAGGGCGACGATGCCGATCTTGCCGCCGTCGCTGGTGATGCCGAGGAGCAGGGAGACGAGGACGCCGGCGCCGGCCATCTGGGCCAGCAGGTAGAAGATCGACACGACGATCGTGGAGGTGCCGGCGGCCGTGCGGACGGGGCGCTGGCGCATCCGGTAGGCAAGCACGTCGCCCATCGTGTAGCGGCCGGAGTTGCGCAGCGGCTCGGCGACCAGGAGCAGCGCGACCAGCCAGGCGACGAGGAAGCCGATGGAGTACAGGAAGCCGTCGTAGCCGAACAGGGCGATGGCGCCGGCGATGCCGAGGAAGGACGCGGCGGACATGTAGTCGCCGGAGACGGCGAGGCCGTTCTGGAAACCGGTGAACTGCCGTCCGCCGGCGTAGAAGTCGGCGGCGTCCTTGGTCTGCCGGCCGGCCCAGACGGTGATGACGAGGGTCGCGGCGACGAACACCGCGAACAGGGTGATGATCAGCGTCCGGTGCTCGCCGGCCTCGCCGGCGGCGAGCAGGGTGTGCTGAACGGGGCTCATGCTCCGCCCTCCATCCGGGACTTGATGGCCTCGGCCTTGGGGTCGAGCCGGGCGGCGGCGCGCCGCGCGTACCACCAGGCGATGAGGAACGTGGTGAGGAACTGGGCGAGGCCCAGGACGAGGGCCACGTTGACGTTGCCGGCCACCTTGGTGCCCATGAAGTCGCCCGCGTAGTTCGACAGCAGGACGTACAGCAGGTACCAGGCGATGAAGGCGATGGTCAGGGGGAAGGCGAAGGAGCGGTGGGCGCGGCGCAGTTCACCGAACTCCGCGCTCTGCTGCACCTCGGTGAACTCCTCGGTGGAGGGAAGGGAAGCTTGGGGTTTCGCGGGTGGCGGTGTCTCGGTAGCCACGGGCTCTCCTCGCGTCACGGACATGCGCTGTCTGGCCTCACAGGACCGGGGTCACGTTACCGCTAGTCGCAGGTCGACTCCGCTGTGTGATCCCCGCAGAGGGCCGCGGCTGTGCCGGGCCCTCCGTCCACGGTCACGGCGCCGCGCGCGGAGCGGTTCAAGTCCGTCGAGCCCTTTCGGAGATCGGGCGCGGCAGATAGCTTCGGCCTGCACCACCCGTCATGTACCTGCCCGAACACGACCGTGTTCCGGGCGGTTCCGTATCCGGATGATGTGGAGATCCCATGGCTCATCTGCGCTCCAGACGCCGCCTCGCGCTCGCCGTGCCGGTCGTGCTGTCGCTGACCGCCTCGCTCGGCTTCCTGCCGTCGGCGGCATCGGCGGCGCCCGCCGCCGGCACGGTGGCGCGGGCGGCGGACGGCCCGAACCTCGCCTACGTGGTCAACACCCGTACCGACCGCCGCACGATCGAGTCCGTGCGGCGGGAGATTGCGCGCAACGGCGGTACGGTCGTCGCCACTTACGACCGGATCGGCGTCATCGTCGTCCACTCCGCGAACCCGGACTTCGGCGCGCGGATGCGTGCGGTGCGCGGGGTCGACTCGGCGGGCGCCACCCGTACCGCGCCGCTCAGCGCGGCGAGGACGACGGACGAGGGATCGGCGCAGGTGCTGTCCCGGGCGGAGCAGGCGCGGCTCGCGTCGAGCGCGGCGGCCGGCGAGGAGCCGCTGGAGGCGGACCAGTGGGACCTGCGGGCGATCGGCGCCGACCGGGCCGCGCGGATCAACCCGGGCAGCCGGAACGTGACGGTCGGTGTCATCGACACGGGCGTCGACGACACCCACCCGGACATCGCCCCGAACTTCTCCGCGTCCCAGTCGGCGAGCTGCGTGAGCGGCAAGGCGGACACGACGTACGGCGCGTGGCGGCCGGCGGACGCCGACCACTACCACGGCACCCATGTCGCCGGTGAGATAGCCGCCGCCCGCAACGGCATAGGCGTGGCCGGTGTGGCGCCGGGCGTGAAGGTCGCGGGCATCACGGTGGCGCAGCCGGACGCGACCTCGCTGTTCTATCCGGAGAGCGTGGTCTGCGCGTTCGTGTTCGCCGCGGACCACGGCATCGAGATCACCAACAACAGCTACTACGTGGACCCGTGGCTGTACAACTGCATGGACGACCCCGATCAGCGTGCCATCGTTGACGCGGTCAACCGGGCCCAGCTGTACGCCCAGCGCAAGGGCACGCTCAACGTCGCCTCGGCGGGCAACTCCAACCACGACCTGGACGCCGACGCGATCGTGGACGACTCCAGCCCCGACGACTCGACGGCCCAGACCCGCACGATCGACCCGCACGAGTGCTTCGACGTGCCGACCCAGCTGCCCGGTGTGGTGACCGTGAGCGCCGTGGGCGTGAAGGGCACCAAGTCGTACTACTCCAGCTACGGCCGGGGCGTCGTCGACGTCGCGGGCCCGGGCGGCGACAAGTACCAGATCCCGGACACGCCGTCGAAGAACGGCCGCATCCTGTCCACCATGCCGAACAACCAGTACGGCTTCCTGCAGGGCACCTCGATGGCCTCGCCGCACGTGGCCGCGGTGGCCGCGCTGCTCAAGTCGGCCCATCCGCACGCCACTCCGGCGCAGCTGCAGGCCCTGCTGAAGGCGGAGGCGGACAACCCGGGCTGCCCGGCGGAGCCGTACGACGGAGACGGGGACGGGGTCGTGGACGCGACCTGCGTCGGCGGCAAGCGGGTGAACGGCTTCTACGGCTTCGGTGTCGTCAACGCTCTGCGCGCGGTGAAGTAACACGCGTCGACGCTTCACTCTGCGGTGCCGAGGCATAAATATTGATCCAATCAATACTGCATAGTGAAGTCATGACTGCGATCAATGATGCGTGGGCGGCCGTCGGCGGGCAGCCCGGTCCGCTGTCCCGGATCTCGGCCGTCGTCGGCCGGAACACCCTCGCGGCGGAGCTGCCCGTACGGGAGCTGGCACGCGCGTGCGTGGCCGCGTGCGCGCTGGCCGCCGCCGAGCTGGGGGCGCGGCGGGCCGGGCTCGCGGAGGTGCCGGCGGTCACCGTGGACGACGGCGCGGTGGCCGCCGCCTTCCACAGCGAGCGGCTCCTCCGGGTCGACGGACGGGCGCCGGACGTCTTCGCGCCGCTGTCGCGGTTCTGGCGCACGGCCGACGGCTGGGTGCGCACCCACGCCAACTACCCGCACCACCGGGCCCGGCTGCTCGGCGCGCTGGGCCTGCCGGCGGACGCCTCGGCGGAGGAGGTCGCCGGCCGGCTCGCCGAGCGCTCCGCCCGGGAGACCGAGGAGGCCGTCTACGGCGCCGGCGGTCTCGCGGTGGCCCTGCGCACCCCCGAGCAGTGGCAGGCGCACCCGCAGGCCGCCGAGGTGGCCGCCCGGCCGCTGGTGGAGCGGGTACGGCTGGACGCGGCTCCCGCGCGCGTGCCGGCGCCCCTGGACCCGGCCGCCGCTGCCCTGCTCCCGGCCGCCGGGCTGCGGGTGCTGGACCTGACCCGGGTGCTGGCGGGCCCGGTCGCCACCCGCATCCTGGCCCTGCTGGGCGCGGACGTCCTGCGCGTGGACGCGCCGTGGCTGCCGGAACTGCCGGACCAGCAGGCCGACACGGGCTTCGGCAAGCGGTCCGCCGTGCTCGACCTGGCCGCCGGCCGGGACACCTTCGAGGAGCTGCTGAGCACGGCCGACGTCGTGGTGACCGGGTACCGGCCGGGCGCCCTGGACCGGTTCGGGCTCACACCGCACGCGCTGGCCGAACGGCGCCCCGGACTGGTCGTCGCCCAGGTGTCGGCGTGGGGCGGCTACGGACCGTGGGGCGGGCGGCGCGGCTTCGACAGCCTGGTACAGGTCGCGACCGGCATCGCGGTGACCGAGGGGACGGCGGAACGGCCCGGTGCGCTGCCCGCGCAGGCCTTGGACCACGGCACCGGCTACCTGCTGGCGGCGGCCGTGCTGCGGGCCCTGACCGAGCAGTCGTACGAGGGCGGGAGCCGGCTGGTCCGGCTGGCGCTGGCCCGGACCGCCCGCTGGCTGACGGACGGCATCCGGCCGGACCCGGCCGAGGGCGCACCGTACCCGGGCCCGGACGCCTGGCTGGCCGAGACGGACAGCCCGCTGGGCCGGCTGCGGCACGCCCGGCCGCCCGTGTCCTTCACCGGCGGTCCCACCGCCTGGGCCCGGCCTCCGGTGCCCTGGGGTTCGGACCCGGCCGTGTGGCGGTGAGATTGACGACGTTGATTCAGCTGTTGACGCCGTCCATGGTGTGGACACCGCCGGTGCTGTCGGTCATGCGGTCACCAGCACCTTGAGCGCGGTGCGTTCGTCCATGGCCTTGTAGCCGGCGGGTACACCCTCGAGGCCGACGGTCATGTCGAACACCGGGGAGGGGTCGATCCTGCCGTCGAGCACGTCGGGCAGCAGGTCGGGGATGTAGGCGCGGACCGGGGCGACGCCGCCGCGCAGGGCGATGTTCCGGTCGAACATCACGCCGAGGTCCAGGCCGGTGCCGCTGCCGTGGGGCACGCCCACGAAGCCGATGGCGCCGCCGTCACGGGTGATGCCGACGGCCGTGCGCATGGACTGCTCGGTGCCGACCGCCTCCACGACGCAGTGGGCGCCCTGCCCGCGGGTCAGCTCGCGGACGGCCTCGACGGCCGCGTCCCCGCGCTCGGCGACCACGTCGGTGGCGCCGAACCGGCGCGCGATGTCGGTACGCACCTCGTGCCGGCCGAGCGCGATGATCCGCTCGGCGCCGAGCCGCTTGGCCGCCAGGACGGCGCACAGGCCGACCGCGCCGTCACCGACGACCGCGACCGTGGCGCCGGGCCGGACGCCCGCGCCGAGGGCGGCGTGGTGACCGGTGCCGAGGACGTCGGACAGGGTCAGCAGGGCGGACAGCAGGCGCTCGTCGGAGGCCGCGTCCTTGGGCAGCCGCACCAGGGTGCCGTCGGCGAACGGCACGCGGACGGCCTCGCCCTGGCCGCCGTCGTAGCCGACCGAGCCCCAGAAGCCGCCGTGCTCGCAGGACGTCGTCAGACCCTCGCGGCAGTAGGCACAGACGCCGTCGGACCACATGAAGGGCGCGACCACCAGGTCGCCACGGTGGACGGTGCCCACGTCGGAGCCGGTCTCCTCCACGACGCCGAGGAACTCGTGCCCGATCCGCTGCCCCGGCTGCCGGGCCGCCTCGCCCCGGTACGCCCACAGGTCGCTGCCGCAGATGCAGGCCCGCAGCACCCGCACGACGGCGTCGGTGGGCAACTGCACCACGGGCTCGGGCACGTCCTCCACACGCATGTCGTACGGGGCGTGGATGGTGGTGGCGCGCATGGCGGGGATCCTTCTCGTGCGGGGTCGTGCGAGGTCGGGGGTGCGCCCGGGGGTGTGCGCCCTTCACGGTACGTCGCCTCCCGCGCGGGTCGCTCGGCGAGGTGCCGTGGCCCGGCACAAGGGGCCGGTTCTACGATGCGGCAGGCGAAACGGGGAGGGGGCCGGGATGCACGGACTGGAGACTCTGCTGCTCCGGCTGGCGACGACCGTGGCGTCGTCGGCCGCGAAGTCGCTGTTCGCCGCGAAACCGGGAGCGGGACTGGTGCCGGACCGGGTCCGGCCGCTGCCCGGGCCGGCGGGCCCGGAGAAGCTGGCGCGGGTGCTGGCGGAACGGATCTCCTCCCGGTACGCGACGCTGCCGGAGCACGAGCGGCTCGCGGCCATGACCGCCGTGCAGGACACGTTCGCGGTGGCGGGTCCGCTGGACGCCGGCCGGCTCTTCGCCGCCGACCTGGATCCCGGGCGGCTGGCGGCGGAGCTGGAGCGTCCGCCGGCCGGTCTCGCCGAACGGGGGCGTGATCTCTACGGCGAACTGCTCGCACTGTGCTGCGCGCACATCGTGGAACAACTCACCGCCGAACCGTCGTTCCCGGCACGGGCGGCGGTGGAGCAGACCCGCCGGTCCGGGGCGCTGCTGCGGCAGCGGACCGGCTCCGCAGAGGCGGGCTTCCTCGGGTTCGAACAGCGGTACGCGGACTTCGTCGCCGAGGCGCACTCCCGGCTGGAGCTCTACGGGGTCACGCTGGGCGACCGGCGTCGTGCCGAGTGGCCGCTGGAGAAGGCGTACCTGTCCCTCGGGGTGACCGGACAGCACCGGTACGAGCCGCACGCCGAGGGGGTCGGTGCGGCGCCGCCGGCCGTGCGGGTGGAACAGGCGCTGGCGGACTGCCACCGGCTCGTGCTGCGGGGGCAGGCCGGGTCCGGCAAGTCGACCCTGCTGCAGTGGCTGGCGCTGAACGCGGCCCGGCGCAGTTTCGGCGCCGAGCTGGCGGACTGGAACCGCTGCGTGCCCTTCGTACTGCGGCTGAGGGCCTTCAACACACCGGAGGGCCTGCCGATGCCGGAGGAGTTCCTGCCGGCCGCCGGGGTGCCGTTACGGGCGCCGGAGGGGTGGACCGAGGAACTGCTCGCCGCCGGGCGTGCGCTGGTCCTGGTGGACGGGGTGGACGAGGTGCCGCAGCGGCTGCGCGGCCGTACCGAGCACTGGCTCCGGTCGCTGATCACCGCTTTCCCGGAGGCGCGGTACGTGGTGACGACCCGCCCCTCGGCGGTGCCGGACGGCTGGCTGGCGACGCAGGGCTTCAGCACGCACACCCTGCTGCCGATGGACCGGGACGACATCAAGGCGTTCGTCCGGCACTGGCACGAGGCGGCGCGGCGGGAATGCCCGTCGGACGGCGAGCGGGACCTGCTGGACCGGTACGAGGAGAGTCTGCACGAGGCGGTGAGCACCCGCCGTGACCTGGGCCGGCTCGCCACCAACCCCCTGATGTGCGCCTTGCTGTGCGCCCTGAACCGCGACCGGCGCATGCATCTGCCCCGGGCCCGCAAGGAGTTGTACGACGCCGCCCTGGACATGCTGCTGGTGCGGCGGGACACCGAGCGGGAGATCACCTCGGTCGAGGGACTCGTGCTGTCCCGGGACGAGCAGACGGCGCTGCTCCAGCGGCTGGCCTACTGGCTGATCCGCAACGGGCAGGCGGAGGCCGCCCGGCAGGACGTCGTCGGGATGCTGGACGAGTGGCTGGCCGCGATGCCGCAGGTGCGGGGGCAGGGGGACGCCGAGCAGGTCTTCACCCACCTGCTGAACCGCAGCGGACTGCTGCGCGAACCGGTGCCGGGTGCCGTCGACTTCGTCCACCGCACCTTCCAGGACTACCTGGGTGCGAAAGCGGCCGTCGAGGCCCGGGACTTCGGCGTGCTGGTCCGCAACGCGCACGACGACCAGTGGGACGACGTCGTACGGATGGCGGTGGGGCACGCGCGCGTGGAGGAACGCGGCCGGCTGCTGCGGCAGTTGCTCCGGCGTGCGGACCGGACGGCGCGCCACCGGGAGCGGCTGGTCCTGCTCGCGGCGGCGAGCCTGGAGCACGCGCCGGAGCTGGATCCGGTGGTACGCGCGGAGGTGGAGGAGCGGGCCGGTGCGCTGATGCCGCCGTACACCTCCAAGCAGGCCGAAGCGCTCGCCCGGGCCGGGGAACTGGTGCTGGAACTGCTGCCCGGGCCGGAGGGGCTGACGGAGCGCGAGGCCGGCGCGGTGGTCCGTACCGCGCGGTTGATCGGGGGCGACGCGGCGCTGCGGGTGATCTCGCGGTTCCGCGCGGACCGGCGTCCACGGGTGCTCTCGGAACTGGACTCCGCCTGGGAGTCGTTCGACACCGGGGAGTACTTCGAAGCGGTGCTCGAGGAGGGCGGCGGCGAAGGACAGATCCTGAACGTACGCGACGCCGAGGCCTTGGCGCTGGTCCCCCGGCTCCCCCGGCTCATGGGGCTGAACCTGATCGGCGACCACGGTCTGCCCTCCGAGGCCCTGGAGAACGAGAACCTGGAGTTCCTGGGGCTCGCCCGGAACGGGGTGGTCAGTGACCTGACACCGCTGAGGGGGCTGCCGCGGCTGCGTGAGCTGTCCCTCAACCAGTGCCCGTCCGTCACCGATCTGCGTCCGCTGTCCGGCCTGCCCCTGACCATGATCTACCTGTCCGGCTTCGACAACGGGTTCTCGCTGGCGCCGCTGGCGGACCTGCCCGAACTGCGCCGCCTGTCGTTGGACTTCCTCCCTGCGGAAAGGAGTCTGGACCAGCTGTCCTTTGCACCTCGGCTCACGGGCCTCGGCTTCTTCAGGCAGGCCGCTGTCACCCGGCTGACCGGGCTTGCGGACCTCACCGAGTTGACCTGGCTCACCGTCAACGAAGACCACCAATACCGGGCCTTTCTCGCGGCCGGGGTCTTCTCTCCCCTGGAGACTCTGCAGGTCCTCGACGTCCCCCATGTCGACCTCGCCGAGCTGGTGCCCCATCAGGGACTGACGGCGATCTATCTGGGCAAGGCCATCCAGGTGGACCACATCGGGGCACTGGCCGAGCTTCCCAGACTGACGCGCGTCGAGTTCAGTCGCTGCGGCCCGCTCGACCTCAGGCCGCTCGCCGGCCTGGACGGCGTACGCGTCCAGCTCTACGACTGCGAGCACGTCCTCGGCGCCGAGCTGTTCCCGCGCGAGCGGCTGATCATGGACTGACCAGCCGGTCACACCCCCGCCGCCCCCAGCAGGCTCCCCGCCCCGTAGGTCACCCCCATCGCCAGCGCCCCGCCCGCCACATTGCGCAGCACCGCCCGCTTCGGGTCCGCCGCGCCGAGGCGGGCGCTGGACCAGCCGGTGAGAGCGAGCGCGGCCAGGACGGAGACGACGGTGACGGTGAGGCGCCAGCCGGCCGGGGGCAGGACGATGGCCAGCAGGGGCAGCAGCGCGCCCGCGGTGAACGACAGGAAGCTCGCCCAGGCCGCGTTCCAGGGGTTGGTCAGCTCGTCCGGGTCGATGCCCAGCTCCACGCGCGCGTGGGCCTTCAGCGCGTCCCGCGCGGTGAGCTGTTCGGCGGCCTCGCGGGCCACGTCGTGGGACAGGCCGCGCGCCTCCAGCAGGTCGGTCAGCTCCCGCAGTTCGGCCTCCGGCTGCTCGCGCAGCTCCCGTTTCTCCAGGGCCAGCGCGGCCATCTCGGAGTCGCGCTGGGTGGACACGGAGACGTACTCGCCGGCCGCCATGGACATCGAGCCGGCGAGCAGGCCGGCCAGTCCGGCGGTGAGCAGGGCGGCCCGGCTCCCGGTCGCGCCGGCCACACCGACGACCAGGCCCGCGGTGGAGACGATGCCGTCGTTCGCGCCGAGCACGGCCGCGCGGAGCCAGTTCAGCCGGGAGCCGAGGGCGCCGCCGTGGGCCTCGTCGTGGGTGGGTTCCGTCACAGCAGGGAGGATCCCACCCCGGCGGTGACGGCCGCCGTACCGACGCCCCCGCGCCGAACACCGGGGCTCCGCCGGTACTTCTGCCTCTCGGGTACGCGCGCGTGTGCGGTGGCCGAGCAGGAGGGCGAGCCCGTCGACCGAGGCCGGGACCTGAGGGACCGCGTTGTCAGTCGTGGCCCGTATCCTCAATGACCATGCTCGAAGACCGTGCGACCGCAGTGTCCTCCCCCACTCAGTGGCCGGCCGTGTATCCGAAGGGATACGCGGTCGTTGACGTGGAGACCACCGGCCTGGCCCGGGACGACCGGATCATCTCCGCGGCCGTCTACCGGCTGGACGCGCGCGGCGAGGTCGAGGACCACTGGTACACGCTGGTCAACCCGGAGCGGGATCCGGGACCGGTGTGGATACACGGTCTGACGAGCGATGTCCTCGAAGGCGCTCCGCTGTTCGGGGACATCGCCGAGGAGTTCGCCGCCCGTCTGGACGGCCGGGTGCTCGTCGCGCACAACGCCGTCTTCGACTGGCAGATGATCGCGCGGGAGTACGCGCGCGTGCGGCGCGAGGCGCCGGTGCGGCAACGGCTGTGCACCATCGCGCTGTCGAAGGAACTGGGGCTGCCGCTGCCCAACCACAAGCTGGAGTCGCTGGCGGCGCACTTCGGGGTCGTACAGCAGCGGGCGCACCACGCGCTGGACGACGCGCGCGTGCTGGCGGAGGCGTTCCGGCCGAGTCTGCGGGCCGCGGCGGAGAGCGGTGTGCGGCTGCCGCTGCTGGAGTGCCGGCCGCTGACGGAGTGGTCGGACCGGCCGGTGCCCCGGCAGTCGTCGGGTGGCTACGGCGCCTACCGGACGAGCAGTTGGCGCCCGTCCCGCAAAAGGCCTGCATGCCCCCATCCCAACCCAGGCCGCTACGAAGACGGCAAACGCCTCAAACAGGGCATGCGGGTGGCCTTCTCCGGTGACACCTCGACCGAGCGGGAGCTGCTGGAGGACCGCGCCACCGAGGCCGGGCTGCACGTCGCCACCAGCATCTCCCGGCTGACCAGCCTGCTGGTGACCAACGACCCCGACTCGGGCACGTCGAAGACGGTCAAGGCCCGGCAGTACGGCACACCGATCGTGGACGAGGCCGCGTTCGGGCAGCTGCTGAGGGATGTCGAGCCCGCCGACGAGTGATCGTACGAATGAGTGATTGGCACACGACTCACCCGGGAGCCGCTCGCCCTCGCCCCGCCGACGGCTCACCCTGTGGCGCATGGCGAAATGTGAAGTCTGCGGCAATGACTACGGAATGACCTTCGAGGTCCACGCCCAGGGTGCAGTTCATGTGTTCGACTGCTTCTCCTGTGCGATCCACCGCATGGCCCCCATCTGCGAGCACTGCCGGGTGCAGATCATCGGCCAGGGCGTGGAGGCCGACGGATCCTTCTACTGCGGCGCCCACTGCGCTCGCGCCGAGGGGAAGGTCGGCATCGTCGACCGGGTGTGACCCGGTACCCGCCTGAATGCACCCCACGGCCCGGAGGTACCGTCGTGGGGTGCACCGTTACCGCTTCCTGTTGTCCCGCCAGTGGGTGATCCTCACGCTCGTCGCGATCGCGCTGATCCCGACGATGATCCGGCTGGGTTTCTGGCAGCAGCACCGGTACGAGGAGCGCACCGCCCGCAACGACCTGGTCTCCGCCGCGCTGCACGCCGAGCCGGTCCCGGTCGAGCGGCTGACCTCGCCCGGGCACACCGTGACCCGCAGCGAGAAGTACCGCACGGTCACCGCGACCGGCACCTTCGACACCGCGAAGGAGGTCGTGGTCCGGCGCCGCACGAACTCCGACGGCGAGGTCGGCTTCCACGTCCTCACCCCCTTCGTCCTCGACGACGGCAAGGTGCTGCTCGTCAACCGCGGGTGGATCCCCGCGAACGGCGCGCAGACCGCCTTCCCCGAGGTCCCCGCCCCGCCGGCCGGCCGGACCACCGTCACCGGGCGGCTGATGGCCGACGAGACCACCGCGGCGAGCGGCATCAAGAACGTCGAGGGCCTGCCCGACCGGCAGATCATGCTGATCAACAGCGCCGAGGAGGCACGGCGGCTCGGCGCGCGGGTGCTCGGCGGCTACATCCAGCAGACGGCGCCCGCGGCCAAGGGCGGCTCCCCGGAGCAGATCTCCGACCCGGGCAGCGAGGACGCCCCGCTGAACTACGCGTACATGATCCAGTGGTGGCTGTTCGCGGCGGCCGTCCCGGTCGGCTGGTGGTTCCTGGTGCGGCGGGAGATCCGCGACCGGGAGGAGGCCGCGGCGGAGCGGCAGCCGGAGGAGAGCGCACCGGCCGCGGTCTGAGCGCGCTCCTTTGCCGCGCGCCGGCGTCACTCCCCCGGCGCACCACCTGATTGGCCCCCTGGTGCGCCGGGAAACCGCATTCCGTGAACGCGCGCATCGAGGACTACGCCCTCATCGGGGACGAGCAGGCCGCGGCCCTGGTCGGCAAGGACGGCTCGATCGACTGGCTGTGCCTGCCGCGCTTCGACTCCGGAGCCTGCTTCGCCCGGCTGCTGGGCGACGAGGATCACGGCTCCTGGCGCATCGCGCCCAAGGACGCGGACGTCTGCACCCGCCGGGCCTACCGGTCGGAGACCCTCGTCCTCGACACCGAGTGGGAGACCGACGACGGCACGGTACGCGTCACCGACCTGATGCCGCAGCGCGAGCGCGCCCCCGATCTCGTACGGATCGTGGAAGGCGTCAGCGGCCGGGTCACCGTGCGCAGCACGCTGCGCCTGCGCTTCGACTACGGCTCGATCACGCCGTGGGTGCGCCGCTCGGACGGCCACCGGGTGGCCGTCGCCGGGCCGGACTCCGCGTGGCTGCGCTCCGAACCGCCCGTGCACACCTGGGGCGAGGACTTCGGCACGCACGCGGAGTTCACGGTTGCCGAGGGCGAGCGGGTCGCGTTCGTGCTCACCTGGCACCCCTCGCACGAGAAACGCCCGCCGCTCATCGACCCGTACGAGGCGCTGGAGAGCAGCGTCACCGACTGGCGGCGCTGGGCCCGGCAGTGCACGTACGACGGGCCGTACCGGGACGCCGTCGTCCGCTCCCTGATCACCCTCAAGGCGCTCACCTACGCCCCGACCGGCGGGATCGTCGCCGCGGCGACCACCTCGCTGCCCGAGAAGCCGGGCGGCGTGCGCAACTGGGACTACCGGTACTGCTGGCTGCGCGACTCCACCCTCACCCTCGGCGCGCTGCTCTCCATGGGCTTCGAGGAGGAGGCCGGGGCCTGGCGCGACTGGCTGCTGCGCGCGGTCGCCGGCAATCCGGCCGACCTGCAGATCATGTACGGCGTCGCGGGCGAGCGGCGGCTCGGGGAGACCGAACTGCCCTGGCTGCCCGGCTTCGCCGGCTCCTCCCCCGTGCGCACCGGCAACGGCGCCGTCGACCAGCTCCAGCTCGACGTGTACGGCGAGGTGATGGACTCGCTGTCGCTGGCCCGCGCCGCGGGCCTGCCCACCAAGCCGCACATGTGGGCCCTGCAGCGCTCGCTGATGACGTTCCTGGAGACGGCGTGGCGGCAGCCGGACGAGGGCCTGTGGGAGGTGCGCGGCGGCCGGCGCCAGTTCGTGCACTCCAAGGTGATGGTGTGGGTGGCCGCCGACCGGGCCGTGACGACCCTGGAGCGGCACCCGGAGCTGCGCGGCGACCTGGAGGGCTGGCGCACACTGCGGGACGAGGTGCACCGGGAGGTGTGCGAGAAAGGCTTCGACCCGGACCGGAACACCTTCACCCAGTACTACGGCTCCCGGGAACTCGACGCCGCGCTGCTGCTCATCCCGCGCGTCGGGTTCCTGCCGCCGGACGACCCGCGGGTGGTCGGCACGGTCGACGCGATCCGCGCCGAACTCGGCCAGGGCGGCTTCCTGCGCCGCTACGACACCGAGGACTCGGTGGTGGACGGGCTGCCGGGCGGCGAGGGCGCCTTCCTCGCCTGCTCGTTCTGGCTGGCCGACGCGCTGCATCTGACCGGCCGGACGAAGGAGGCGCGGGAACTGTTCGACCGGCTGGTGGGCCTGTGCAACGACGTGGGGCTGCTGGCCGAGGAGTACGACCCCGTCCACGGCTGTCAGCTGGGCAACTTCCCGCAGGCGTTCAGCCACATCGGCCTGGTGAACACCGCCCTCACCCTGTACGGGGACGACGAGGCAGGATAGGACCCATGGATCTTGGACTGAAGGACCGGGTGTACGTCGTCACCGGAGCCACCCGCGGGCTGGGCAACGCCGCCGCGCGGCAACTCCTCGCCGACGGGGCGAAGGTGGTCGTCACCGGGCGGGACGAGAAGCAGGTCGCCGACGCCGCCGCGGAACTGGGCCCGGACGCGGCGGGCGTGGCCGCGGACAACGCCGACGCACAGGCCCCCGAGCGGCTGATCGCCGCCGCGCGTGAGCACTTCGGCGGCTTCCACGGGGTGCTGGTGAGCGTGGGCGGGCCGCCGCCGGGGTTCGTCGCCGACAACACCGACGAGCAGTGGCGCGCCGCGTTCGAGTCGGTGTTCCTCGGCGCGGTACGGCTCGCCCGCGCGGCGGCGGCCGAGCTGGACGAGGGCGGTGCCATCGGGTTCGTGCTGTCCGGGTCGGTGCACGAGCCGATCCCCGGGCTGACCATCTCCAACGGGCTGCGGCCCGGGCTCGCCGGCTTCGCCAAGTCCCTCGCCGACGAGCTGGGGCCGCGCGGGATCCGGGTGGTGGGGCTGCTGCCCGGGCGGATCGACACGGACCGCATGCGCGACCTGGACGGGCGGTCCGCTGACCCGGAGGCCACCCGGGCGGCGAACGAGTCCCGGATCCCGCTGCGCAGGTACGGGGCGCCCGAGGAGTTCGGAAGGGTGGCGGCGTTCCTGCTGTCCCCGGCGGCTTCCTACGTGACGGGGGTCATGGTGCCGGTGGACGGCGGGACGCGGCACGGGTTCTGACGGCCGTCGAGACCGCCGTCGCGGAGGCAGCCCTGGCCGTTCCCGGGACCGGACACGGTCAGGAGCACGCCGGCGCGACCCACCGGGCCGTGCATGTGGCCCGGCAGGTCCGTGCGGCCGTACCGGACGCCGTGCCGGAGCGGCCGGGTCACAGCAGCGGCTGACGGGCTACTCGCCGAGGCCGGCCAGGTCCCGCAGGCGTCGGGCCTGCGCGGCGCGCTCGGCCGCGCGCTGTTCGTCGTACGTGCGATCCACGGCACCACGGAGCAGCGCCTTGGTCTCCACGACCGCGTCCCGCGGCGCGGCCAGCAACGCCGCCGCCAAGTCACGTACCGCCCCGTCCAGTTCGGCCGCGGGCACCGCGAGGTTGGCCAGCCCGCTCGACACCGCCTCCTCGGCCCCGACGAACCGCCCGGTCGCGCAGATCTCCAGCGCGCGGGCGTATCCGACGAGCCCGACCAGCGGGTGCGTGCCGGTCAGGTCGGGTACGAGGCCGAGGCTGGTCTCGCGCATGGCGAACTGCACGTCGTCGGCGACGACCCGCAGGTCGCAGCCGAGCGCGAGCTGGAAACCGGCCCCGATGGCATGTCCCTGGACAGCGGCGATGGACACGATGTCGGTCCGCCGCCACCAGGTGAACGCCTCCTGGTACTCGGCGATGGTCGCGTCGAGCCCGGCGTCGTCACGGCGCGCGAGTTCGATGAAGGACGGCTCGCCCGGGATCCCCTCCGGGGTGAACATCTGACGGTCCAGCCCGGCGGAGAAGGACTTGCCCTCGCCACGCAGCACGACGACGCGAACGGAGCCCGGCAGCAGCCGCCCGGCCTCGGCGAGCGCCCGCCACAGGGCGGGGCTCTGCGCATTGCGCTTGGCCGGGTTGGTCAGCGTCACCGTGGCGAGCGTGTCGTCGACGGTGAGCCGTACGCCGTCCTTGTCGAGTGCGGGAGCGAGGTCCTGCTCGGGCGAAGCCATGGGGCGCCTCCGATGGGTGCGGTCAGCAGAGCAAAGCTAAGTGACTGCACAGTAACCACCCGGCCGGTCGGTCTCCCGACCGGGTGGCCACCATCGAAGCCGATGGGCCGCCCGGAGTCAGGACGAAGCGGCCTTCTTACCGCGGGTCGCTCCGCCACGCCCACGCAGCGTGACGCCCGACTCGCTCAGCATCCGGTGCACGAAGCCATACGAGCGGCCGGTCTCCTCGGCCAGCGCCCGGATGCTCGCACCGGAGTCGTACTTCTTCTTCAGGTCTGCCGCGAGCTTGTCGCGCGCGGCGCCGGTCACCCGGCTGCCCTTCTTCAGAGTCTCGGCCACCCGTGCCTCCTCATGGGAAGTGCGCTCTGGTCTCCTCATGATCACCCCTCGCGGGCGTGATGGCCACCCATTCGGCAAGGTCCGTGAGACATCGTTGTGACGACAGGAGCGGATCCCCACAAGCGGAATAAGGGATTCCGAGGGGTGCGGTCCACGGCTCCGTGCGAGCGGATTCGCGAAGTGCCAGGTCAGGAAGGCAAAACGGCCGATCCCCCGACTGTCGGGGGATCGGCCGGAAAATCCGTGTACGACACACCCCGGTACGAGGAGATCTCACACAGATGATGGATCACGAGTGGGCCGAATGATCCATACTCAGTGGATCAGTCTTTCGATCACGCCAGGGCGACGAGATCCGCGTAGTCGGAGCCCCACAGGTCCTCGACGCCGTCCGGCAGCAGGATGATCCGCTCCGGCTGGAGCGCCTCGACCGCGCCCTCGTCGTGGGTGACGAGGACGACCGCGCCCTTGTAGGTGCGCAGGGCGCCGAGGATCTCCTCGCGGCTGGCCGGGTCCAGGTTGTTGGTCGGCTCGTCGAGGAGCAGCACGTTCGCCGAGGAGACCACCAGGGTCGCGAGGGCGAGACGGGTCTTCTCGCCGCCGGAGAGAACCCCGGCCGGCTTGTCGACGTCGTCGCCGGAGAACAGGAACGAGCCCAGCACCTTGCGGACCTCGACCAGGTCCATGTCGGGGGCGGCCGAGCGCATGTTCTCCAGGACCGTGCGGTCGGCGTCCAGGGTCTCGTGCTCCTGCGCGTAGTAGCCGAGCTTGAGCCCGTGACCGGGGACGACCTGTCCGGTGTCCGGCTGCTCCACGCCCGCGAGCAGCCGCAGCAGCGTGGTCTTGCCGGCGCCGTTGAGGCCCAGGATGACCACCCGGGAGCCCTTGTCGATGGCGAGGTCGACGTCGGTGAAGATCTCCAGCGAGCCGTACGACTTCGACAGGCCCTCGGCCGTCAGCGGGGTCTTGCCGCAGGGCGCGGGCTCCGGGAAGCGGAGCTTGGCGACCTTGTCGGACATCCGGACCGCATCCAGGCCCGCGAGGAGCTTGTCGGCCCGGCGCGCCATGTTCTGCGCGGCGACGGTCTTGGTCGCCTTGGCCCGCATCTTGTCGGCCTGCGAGTGCAGCGCGGCGGCCTTCTTCTCGGCGTTGGCCCGCTCGCGCTTGCGGCGCTTCTCGTCGGCCTCGCGCTGCTGCTGGTACAGCTTCCAGCCCATGTTGTAGATGTCGATCGCGGACCGGTTCGCGTCCAGGTAGAACACCTTGTTGACGACGGTCTCCACGAGGTCGACGTCGTGGGAGATCACGATGAAGCCGCCGCGGTAGGTCTTCAGGTAGTCCCGCAGCCAGATGATCGAGTCCGCGTCGAGGTGGTTGGTCGGCTCGTCGAGCAGCAGGGTGTCGGCGTCCGAGAACAGGATCCGGGCCAGTTCGATACGGCGGCGCTGACCGCCGGAGAGCGTGTGCAGCGGCTGGCCGAGCACCCGGTCGGGCAGGTTCAGCGCGGCGGCGATGGTGGCGGCCTCGGCCTCGGCGGAGTACCCGCCCTTGGTGAGGAACTCCGTCTCCTGGCGCTCGTACTGCTTCAGCGCCTTCTCACGGGTGGACCCCTTGCCGTTGGCGATGCGCTCCTCGTTCTCGCGCATCTTGCGGATCAGTACGTCGAGGCCGCGCGCGGAGAGGATGCGGTCGCGGGCGAGGACGTCGAGGTCGCCGGTGCGGGGGTCCTGCGGGAGGTAACCGACCTCGCCGGAGCGGGTGATCTGGCCGGCGGCCGGGATGCCCTCGCCGGCCAGGCACTTCGTCAGGGTGGTCTTGCCCGCGCCGTTACGGCCGACGAGGCCGATGCGGTCGCCCTTGGCGACACGGAAGCTGGCGTTCTCGATGAGGACGCGCGCACCGGCGCGCAGCTCGATACCGGAGGCGGAAATCAAGGACAGACTCCAGGGCGTACAGGGGTTGGCGGGTGGGCGGCTGAGGACGTTCCCGCCGTCTAATGCGCGAGGAGAATGGCCATGGGAACAAGTCTAACGGGGCCGGGCAAGCGGTTTTTCTGCGTCCAGGTGTCCGGGGTGGGGGCCGGGAGGCGGGCCGGGGAGATCGTTGCCCAGCGGGGTGCGGCCGGGCGCGATCCGGCCCAGGTGGTCCAGGGCCACGAGCTGGCCGGTCCAGGCGCTGTCCGCGCACGGCTGGGCGAGCAGCAGGGCCGTGCCCCGCCGTACGGCGCCCTCGGGCCGGAACGCGCAGCCCTGCCGGGCGGGCAGCACCCAGCGCAGATCGCCGTCGGCGGTGCGGTACGCGGTGACCCGGCGCGGGGTGACGACCGCGAGGATGCCGCGGCCCAGGGGGCGCAGGACGCCGGTGCCGCCCTGGTCCGGCAGCCACTCGGCGGCGTCGGGCAGGGCCCGGTGCCAGCGCACCGAGCGGCCGTCGGTGTCGGTGAGCAGCCCGTCGTCCCAGAGCGCGATCACCTCCCCGCGCGCGGGGAGCACGGAGACGGGACGGTGTCCCGCGCGCGCGTAGCGCCACCGCAGGGCCCCGGTACGGCTGTCGTAGCCGGCCACGGCGCCGTCGTGCGTCTCCCAGGCCCGGGTGTCCGGGTGCGGCCCGCCGGGCAGGAGCCGGTCGCCGTAGGGGGCGGGCCGCGCGTGCCGGGCCAGGCCGAGCAGGCCGAGAGCGACGACGGCCGCGAGGAGGGCGGCGACCAGACGGTGTGGTGGAAAGGCCACCTTGCCCCCTTGGTACCGACTGGAATCCACCGTCCCGGATCAGGCGCAGAGCGTAGTCACCGGCGGCCCGGCGGGCGGAGCGGCCGGGCGGGCCGGAACCGGAAGTCCCTCGTTCGGCGGCGGGCGGTGCGGCCCGCCGTGCCGGGGCGTTGTCAGTGGTGCCTGCAAGACTCGAGGAGCACGGCGCAACCGATGCACGAAGGAGTGATCGGCATGGCAGGCACGGGTGGCGGCGCACGGCCGAGCATCTATCCCACGCTGCTCTACGCGGACGCCAGGGCGGCGATCAGGCAGCTCACGGAGGCCCTCGGCTTCACCGAGCTGTCGGTGTACGAGACGCAGGACGGCAAGGTGATGCACGCCGAGCTGGTCCAGGGCAGCGGCGCGGTGATGATCGGCTCCAAGGGCCGCGGCGGCCTCTTCGACACGGCGATGAAGGACGCCGGACCCGCCGGGGTGTACGTCGTGGTGGACGACGTGGACGCGCACCACCAGCGGGCCGTGGAACACGGGGTGGAGATCCTGATGCCCCCGACGGACCAGGACTACGGCTCGCGGGACTACATGGCCCGGGACGCCGAGGGGAACGTCTGGAGCTTCGGGACCTACGCCCCGGAGATCGGCGGCTGAGCCGCTCCCCGGCCGCTCATCCCCCGGTGTGCACCTGGAAGGCGGCCCGGCGGACGGCCTTGGCCAGGGCCGGGTCGGGGTGCGCGGCGGCGAGCGCGACCAGGACCTGCACGGTGCGCGGGTGGCCGACGGCGCGGACCTCGTCGAGCAGCTGGGGCACGGTGGGCTGCACCGCGGACTCCAGGTGCCGGACCAGCATCGGCGCCTCGCCGTGGTCGGCGACGGCGGCGGCGGTGTCCACCCACAGCCAGGTGGCCTCCTCCCGGGTGAGCACCTCGTGGGCGTCCTCCGGGTCGATCCCGTCGTGCTCGGCGAGCCACAGCAGCGCGTACGGCCGCAGGGCCGGCTCGTCGACCACGGCCCGCACGTCGGGCTCGGCGGGGGCGCCGACGACGCGCAGCGCCTCGAAGGCCAGGCCGCGCAGCAGGGCGTCGTCGCCGCGGGCGGCGCCGATCAGCTCGGTGACGGCGCTGCCGACGGGGCGGGCGGCGAGCCAGGCGCGGTACTCGGCGCGGGCCGCGTTGGGGCGGAGCTGGGCGCAGCCGCGGAGCATGTCCTCGGCGGACTGCTCGATGTTGCCGGCGGGGCTCTGCGCGGCCACGCAGATCTGCTCCAGCTTGACCCACACCGCCCAGCTGCCCAGCGGGGTGAGGGTGGCCTGGCCGTCGCCGTAGGTGAGGGCGCCGACGGAGGCGAGGGCGCGCAGCGCCCAGTCGAGCAGCGGGGCGAGCGGGGCGTCCTCGGCCGGCGCGGGGTCCGCGGGGCGCGGGGTGCCGGCGGGCTGTCCGGTGCCGGGCTCGTAGGCGACCTCGCAGCGTTCGGTGCGCAGTTCGGTGACCCGCTGCTGGAGCAGGTCGAGCAGCTGCTCGACCGGGACGGGGCCGGCGGAGAGCTGGAGGAAGGAGAGCACCTGGGGCATGGCCGAGACGACCTCGGCGACGGCGGCCGGCTCGTGCCCGTCGGGTTCGGGGCAGGCGAGCGACCAGGCGTCGAAGAGGGCGACCCAGCCGCGCAGTACGGCGCTGTCGTCGCGGTCCCAGGCGCGCAGCCGCCAGCCGGGGCGCGCGCTGTCGCCGTGCACCTCGACGAGTCCGGCGAGGCGGGCGGTGTCCCAGTCGGCGCGGATCTGAGCGACACTCAGGCCCAGTTCGGCGGCGGCGCGTTCCGCGGTGGCGTCGGACAGGGTGGCCTTGCCGTCGGCGGTGGCGCCGGCGCGGCCGGGGCCGAGTGCGGCGTCGGCCCAGCGGGCGACGCGGGCCGCGCCGGCCAGACCGGTGCGGGCCATTCCGGCCAGTTCGGCGGGGGCGGGTGTGCCCTCCGGCGGCCGGGGTGCGGGGCGCCGTGGGCGCCGCTGGTTCACAGCTCTGGGGGCGGCGGCCAGGGGTCGCGGTCGGACGAGTCGAAGCCTGGAGTCGCGCGGGATACGGGACGTCACGGGTGCAGTCTTCCGGTTGACGGTCCGAAAACCCAAACGGAATGTCACCGCGGGCGACGGGGCTGGCCAAGGCACGGGGTCCGGGACGGGCCGCGGCGACGTGATCGAGCCAGCCGTACGGCTTTAAACGGAATGCTTCGCGCCGGTACCGGCGGGCCTTGGTGCCGTCAGCGGGTCACATCAGCGGGGTGAGGAACCGGCGCAGGCGTTCCTCGTACTCGGCCGGGTCCGCGTTCCACATCGCCGCGTGCGGGGCGTGCTCGACGGTGTGCAGGGCGACGACGTCGGCGCGGCGCCGGGCGAGCCGGCGGGAGAACTCCCAGGGGGCGACCTGGTCCTGCGGGCCGTGCACGATCAGGGTGGGCACCCGGAGCCGGTCGGGGTCGACGATCTCGGCGACCCGGTCGGCGTGCAGCCCGGCCCGGCCCTGTGCGGCCCGCACGGCGAGCGGCAGCAGCGGCTGCGGGGTGTGCCGGGCCCTGGCCAGGGCCCGCAGGGTGGCCTCCCAGCTGAGCACCGGCGAGTCCAGGACGAGTCCGGCGATGCGGTCGCGGACCGCGGAGTGCTCGGCGGCGCGCAGGGCCATGGTGGCGCCGGTGGACCAGCCGAGCAGGACGACCCGGCGGGCGCCGCGGCCGACGGCGTAGCGGATCGCCGCCTCGACGTCCCGCCACTCGGTCTCGCCGAGGTGGTTCAGCCCGTCCGGCGACCGCGGGGCGCCGGGGTCGCCGCGGTAGGCGAGGGCGAGGACCGGCAGCCGGCGGCGGTGCAGGAAGCTCATGACGTTCAGGGCGTGCTCCCGGGTGGCGCCGAGGCCGTGCACGGCGATCACCCAGGTGTCCCGGTGGCCCGGCACGAACCAGGCGGGCAGGGCGCCGAGGGCCCCGGGCACGTCGACGTCCTCGTGGTCCAGGCCGAGGGCCGTGTGCGGGTTGCCGACGTACACGTTCGGGGTGAGCCACGCCGCGTCGCCGGGGGCGAAGGTGCCGTGGGTGACGCGTTCCAGGCGGCGTACGACGGTGTCGGCGCTGTGCGTGGCCGCCTCCAGGACGGGGCCGACGACCGCGTGGGAGCCGTCGCCGGCGAGGCCGTAGGTGCCGGGGCGCAGCGCGGCCAGGTCGCGGGTGAGCGCGATCTGGCCGGCGCCCGCGCGGTGCACGGTGAGGCGGGGCTCGGTGGGCAGGGGCCGGCCCGGCGGTGCCTTCAGTGCGGCGTCGCTGGCGAGCCGGCCGGCGACCACGGAAGCCGTGCCGGCGGCCAGGACCGCGGTGAGCGCGGTGGCGGTCGCCTTCACAGTGCGCACGGGTCCAGTGTCGGCGGGGTTGCGGGCGGCGGCCAGCGGAAGCGCGGACCGCACGGGTGCGGGCGGTTTCGGCACCGCCGGGTGGCCACGCCGCCACTGGGCGCCGACGCGACGGATGGAGCCGAGCCGGCTCGCACCGCTGCTGCGGAGCAGGGCGAGCGGAGTCGGCAGGGGGCGGAACGGGTTGCTGCTCGGCAAGGGGTCACCTCCGTTGGCCGTATCCCTTCAAGCGTTCCCCGGCCTCGGCGACTTGTGCCTCCGTCAGCAGGGACGGTGTCAGGCCCGGCACCGAGGACGCCGTCAGCCACAGGCGGCACATCCACTCCAGCTGGGCGGTGCGGTCGTAGGCCTGGTCGAGGGTGGTGCCGTAGGTGATCGTGCCGTGGTTCTGCAGCAGGCAGCCGGAGCGGCCGGTGAGGGCGCGGAGCATGTTCCCGGCCAGTTCGTCGGTGCCGTAGGGGGCGTAGGGGGCGACCCTGATCGGGCCGCCGAGGGCGCCGGCCATGTAGTGCACCGGCGGCAGTTCGGTCACGAGCGTGGAGACGGCGGTCGCGTGCACGGCGTGGGTGTGGACGACGGCGCGGGCGTCGGTGGTGCGGTAGACGGCGAGGTGCATGGGCAGCTCGCTGGTCGGCACGAGCGTGCCGAGCACCTGGCGTCCGGTGAGGTCGACGCCGGTGAGGTCGGCGGGGGTGAGCCGGTCGTAGGGGACGCCCGACGGGGTGACCAGCACGAGGTCACCGATGCGCGCGGAGACGTTGCCGGAGGTGCCGACGACCAGCCCGTCGGCGACGGTCCGGCGCGCCGTCGCGACCACGTCCGCCCACAGCCGTGCCACGTCCTGATTCCCGGCCTGGTGCCCGGCCTGGTGTGTGTCGTCCGTGTTCCGCAGCGGTTCAGCCATGCGGTGATCCTGCCAGCCGGACCGGGCGGTGAGCGGGCGGGATCGGTCGCTTCCGCGCAAACCGTACGGCCGAACGGGCGGATCCGGCCACGAAACGCTCGGAAGGGGCCCGGATGCGGTGATCGTCGGGCCTTCAATGGCCTCTCTTGCCCACGGGACGATCGCCGCCGCCCGCGGTCGTCCGCCACCCCGGGGAGACGCATGGCCCGCGAACGCACCCTTGTCCGCCGCCGCGCCGGTGTCCTCGCGGCGGTCACGGCGGCCCTCGCCCTCGCGGGCACCGCACCCGCGTCGGCCGGGCCGGCGGGACCCGGCGAGCCGGCAGGGCAAGCCGAGGCAGCCGGAACCTCACAGCCGACCGGAACCCGGCAGGCAGCCGAAACGTCACAGCACGCCGGAGCCTCCCGGTTCGCCGGTCTGTGGACGCTCGCCGCCGCGCTGCCCCGGGGGCACGACGTCTCGTCCCACCAGAAGCGCGTCGACTGGGCCGCCGCCGCGGCGAAGGGCGCCCGGTTCGTGTACGTCAAGGCGACCGAGTCCACGACCTACCGCAATCCCTACTTCTCCGGGCAGTACTCCGGCGCCCGCAAGGCCGGCCTGCTGCGCGGCGCGTACCATTTCGCCCTGCCCGACCGGTCCTCCGGCACCCGGCAGGCGGCGTACTTCGTGCGGCACGGCGGCGACTGGCGGGCGGACGGCTGGACGCTGCCGCCCGCGCTGGACATGGAGTACGACCCGTACAGCACGCAACACAAGTGCTACGGGCTGGGCAAGGCCCGGATGGTCCGCTGGATCCGGTCCTTCAGCGACGAGATCAAGCGGGAGACCGGCCGCCGTCCGGTGATCTACACCACGACCCAGTGGTGGAAGCTGTGCACCGGGAACAGCCGCGCCTTCTCCTCCTCGAACCCCCTGTGGATCGCCCGGCACGGCACCTCGCGGCCGGGAACGCTGCCGGGCGGCTGGCACTACTGGACGTTCTGGCAGTACGCCACCACGGGCCGGCTGCCGGGTGACCAGAATCTCTTCAACGGCTCCCTGAGCCGGCTGCAGATCCTGGCGCGGGGCCGGTAGCCAAGCGGCGCCTGGGGCGAGGGACACAAGCGGAATCTCTCGCGCGCGTTACTGACACCCTCGCGCCCGCCTCAGTTCATCTTCCGTTCACCCAGGTTGCCTACGTTCGACCAGCCAATGACCTCGAACGATTGCCTGGGTAAATGGAAAGCTTCTCGCTGATCCTCGCGATAGTGGTCGTCACCGCTCTCGCGTTCGATTTCACGAACGGTTTCCACGACACCGCGAACGCGATGGCCACCACCATCTCCACAGGCGCCCTGAAGCCGAAGATCGCGGTGACCATGTCCGCCGTCCTCAATCTTGTGGGCGCCTTCCTCTCCGTGGAGGTCGCGAACACGATCTCCAAGGGTCTCGTCGACGAGACCGGCATCCGTCCCGAGGTCATCTTCGCCGCCCTGGTCGGCGCGATCCTCTGGAACCTGCTGACCTGGCTGGTGGGCCTGCCCTCCAGCTCCTCGCACGCCCTGATGGGCGGCCTGGTCGGCGCCACCGTCGCCTCCGCCGGCTTCGGCGCCGTCCACGGTGACGTCCTGGTCACCAAGGTGCTGCTGCCGGCCGTCGCCGCGCCGATCGTCGCGGGCCTGGCCTCGCTGCTGGCCACCCGGTTCTCCTACGGCATCGGCGGGACCGCGGACGGCGAGGCCACCCGCAAGGGCTACCGCGCCGGCCAGATCGCCTCCGCCGGCCTGGTCTCCCTGGCCCACGGCACCAACGACGCCCAGAAGACGATGGGCATCATCACCCTCGCCCTCGTGGCCGGCGGCTCGCTCGCCCCCGGCTCGAACCCTCCCACCTGGGTGATCCTCTCCGCCGGCCTGGCCATCGCGCTCGGCACCTACATCGGCGGCTGGCGCATCATCCGCACCATGGGCAAGGGCCTGACCGACCTGGAGCCGCGCCAGGGCTTCGCCGCGCAGACCAGCGCCGCGACCGCCATCCTGGCCTCCTCGCACCTCGGCTTCTCCCTCTCCACCACGCACGTCGTCTCCGGCTCGGTGATGGGCGCGGGCCTGGGCCGCAAGGGCGGTGTGGTCCGCTGGTCCACCGCGACCCGCATGTTCGTCGCCTGGGCGCTGACCCTGCCGGCCGCCGCGCTGGTCGGCGCCGGTGCCGAGTTCGTCACCGGCCTGGGTGACTGGGGCACCGCCGTCGTCGCCGTCTTCCTCGTCGCCGCGAGCGCCGCGATCTGGAAGATCTCCCGCCGCGAGGTCGTCGACCACACCAACGTGGTCGAGGAGACCGACGAGCCGGCCGGCGTGGTCACCACCGCCATCGCCGCCGTGATCCCGCCGCCCACCGGCACGGTCGCCGCCGATCTGGACCTCGCGTTCCCGCAGCAGACCACCGCCCCCGCCGAACCGGCCACGGCCAGCCCGCCGGCCGCCGCGGTCTGACCCCGAGCACCCGGTTACCGAAGGAAGCACTATGAAGATCGACTGGGCAGCCCTGGGCTCCGTGTTCGGCGTCAGCCTCGTGGTCACGGTGGGCCTGGTGGCCCTGTTCACCCTCGGCATCGCGGGCCTGAACCGCCGCGAGAAGGCCGTGGCGCAGGGCGGCTCCGCCGGCCTCGCCGTCACCGGCGCCTACCTCTGCTTCGCGGCGTGCGCGGCGGCGGTGGCGTACGGCATCAACCTGATCGTGGCCAAGGCCTGACCGATCCACCCAAAGGCTCCCCTCCCCGCGGAGGGGAGCCTTTGCCGTAGCCCCGAACGGCCCGCACGCCCCGCGGTGTGGGGATCGGCACACTCTCCCCTCCCAGGTCAAAGGCAAGTTGACGGCCGTTCCGGGGGCGTGGTGGACTGCCCGGGCCATGTACGGCGGCAGGAGAGGAAGCCGGTGCGAATCCGGCGCGGTCCCGCCACTGTCACCGGGGAATGAACCCCGGGAGCCAGGAACTCTCACCGCCGATTCACGTCGAACCAGGGCGCGGACACCCTGAGTGAGGACACATATCGCCATGCTCGGCTGCCCATCGAGGACCCGTACCAGGCCCGTTCCCGTCCCCACGGCCGGTTGAGCCGATGGGTGCCGATCGCACATACGCGTACGGCGCCGCCGCCGGCGTCCTGGGGGACCTGCTTCTCGGCGATCCGCGCCGCGGGCATCCCGTCGCCGCGTTCGGCCGGGCGGCGGGCGCCGTGGAAGGCGCGTTGTGGCACGACCACCGCGGCTGGGGCGCCCTGCACACCGCCGTGTGCGCCGGCGGCGCCGTCGCGCTCGGGGCGCTGGCCGCGCGTGCCGTACGCCCCTCCCGTACCGCCTCCGTCGCGCTGACCGCCGCCGCCACCTGGGCCGTCGTGGGCGGCACCTCGCTCGCCCGGGAGGCCCGCACGATCGGGCGCGCGCTGGAGTCCGGGGACGTCGAGGCGGCCCGGGCGCGGCTGCCCCACCTGTGCGGCCGGGACCCGCAGGCGCTGGACGCCGACGGCATCGCCCGGGCCGTGGTCGAGTCGGTCGCGGAGAACACCTCCGACGCGGTGGTGGGCGCCCTCGTGTGGGGCGCGGCGGCCGGGGTTCCGGGGCTCCTCGGCTTCCGGGCGGTCAACACCCTGGACGCGATGGTGGGTCACAGGTCGCCCCGCTTCCGGCGCTTCGGCTGGGCCGCCGCCCGCCTCGACGACGTCGCCGGCTGGCCGGGGGCCCGGCTGACCGCCGTACTCGCCGCCGCGGCCGGACCGGATCCGCGGGGCGCCCTGCGCGCCTGGAAGGCCGACGCGCGCCGGCACCCGAGCCCCAACGCCGGGCCCGTGGAGGCCTCCTTCGCGGGTGCCCTCGGCGTCCGCCTGGGCGGGACGCTCTCCTACGGCGGCCGGGTCGAGCACCGCCCGGTGCTCAACGGCGCCACCGGACGGCCGGTCCGGGTCACCGACATCGACCGGGCCGTACGGCTCTCCCGCCGCGTCGGCCTGCTCGCCCTCGGCAGCACGCTCGCCGTGCGCCGACTGCTGAAAGGACGCGGGAAGTGAACGGTGGTCTCCTCGTCGCCGGCACAACCTCCGACGCCGGCAAGAGCGTCGTGACGGCCGGTATCTGCCGCTGGCTGGTCCGCCAGGGCGTGAAGGTCGCGCCGTTCAAGGCCCAGAACATGTCCCTCAATTCGTTCGTGACGCGCGAGGGCGCCGAGATCGGCCGGGCGCAGGCGATGCAGGCCCAGGCCTGCCGGATCGAGCCGACCGCGCTGATGAACCCGGTGCTGCTCAAGCCCGGCGGCGAGCAGAGCAGCCAGGTGGTGCTGCTCGGCAAGCCGGTGGGCGAGCTGAGCGCGCGCGGGTACCACGGCGGGCGCCAGCAGCGGCTGCTGGGCACGGTGCTGGACTGCCTGGCCGAGTTGCGGGGCACGTATGACGCGGTGATCTGTGAGGGGGCGGGCAGCCCGGCCGAGATCAACCTGCGGCGGACCGACATCGTCAACATGGGGATCGCGCGCAACGCGCGGCTGCCCGTGCTCGTCGTGGGCGACATCGACCGCGGGGGTGTCTTCGCGTCCTTCTTCGGCACGGTCGCCCTGCTCTCGCCGGAGGACCAGGAGCTGATCGCCGGGTTCCTGGTGAACAAGTTCCGCGGCGACGTCTCCCTGCTGGAGCCCGGCCTGGACATGCTCCGGGATCTCACCGGACGGCGGACGTACGGTGTGCTGCCCTTCCGGCACGGGCTCGGCATCGATGAGGAGGACGGGCTGCGGGTGTCGCTGCGGGGCACCGTACGGGAGTCCACGGTCACGCCCCCGGTCGGCGAGGACGTGCTGCGGGTCGCCGTGTGCGCGATCCCGCTGATGTCCAACTTCACCGACGTGGACGCGCTGGCCGCCGAACCGGGTGTCGTGGTGCGGTTCGTGGACCGGCCGGAGGAGCTGGCGGACGCCGACCTCGTGGTGGTCCCGGGCACGCGCGGGACCGTACGGGCGCTCCAGTGGCTGCGGGAGCGGGGGCTGGCCGACGCCCTCGTCCGGCGGGCCGCGGAAGGGCGCCCGGTCCTCGGCATCTGCGGCGGCTTCCAGATCCTCGGCGAGCACATCGAGGACGAGGTCGAGTCCCGCGCCGGAGCCGTCCACGGCCTCGGCGTGCTGCCCGTCCGGGTGCGCTTCGCCCGCGAGAAGACCCTCACCCGGCCCAGCGGCGAAGCCCTGGGCGAGCGGGTCGACGGCTACGAGATCCACCACGGCGTGGCCGCCGTCGAGGGCGGCGAACCCTTCCTGGACGGCTGCCGGGTCGGCCAGACCTGGGGCACCCACTGGCACGGATCGCTGGAGTCCGACGGCTTCCGGCGGGCCTTCCTGCGCGAGGTGGCCGCCGCAGCGGGCCGCCGCTTCGTGCCCGCGCCCGGCACCTCCTTCGCCGCGCTGCGCGAGGAGCAGCTCGACCGGCTCGGCGACCTGATCGAACAGCACGCGGACACGGACGCGCTCTGGCGGCTCATCGAGTCGGGCGCGCCGCAAGGACTGCCTTTCATTCCACCGGGAGCGCCCGCATGAGCACAGTGTTGTTGTTGTCGACCGCCGACACGGATCTGCTGGCGGCCCGGGCCTCCGGCGCCGGTTACCGTATCGGCAACCCCACCCGGGTCGACGTCGCCGAGGAACTGCCGGGCCTGATCGAGGGCGCGGACCTGGCCGTCGTACGGCTGCTGGGCGGCAAGCGGGCCTGGGAGGACGGGCTGGCCGCGCTGAAGGCGGCCGGCATCCCGACCGTGCTGCTGGGCGGCGAGGCCGTGCCGGACGCCGAGCTGATGGCCGAGTCGTCGGTGCCGGCCGGTGTGGTCGCGGAGGCGCTGAAGTACCTGGTCGAGGGCGGCCCCGCGAACCTGCTGGAGCTGTCCCGGTTCCTGTCGGACACCGTGCTGCTGACCGGCGAGGGCTTCGAGGAGCCGCGCAGGATGCCGGAGTTCGGTGTGCACGGCTCGTACGGGATCCGGGACGGCCGTCCGACCGTGGGCGTGCTGTTCTACCGGGCGCACGAACTGAGCGGGAACACCGCCTTCGTGGACACCCTGTGCGCGGCGATCGAGGCGCAGGGCGCCAACGCCCTGCCGGTGTACTGCGGTTCGCTGCGCGGCGCGGACCCCGGGCTGTACGAGCTGCTGGGCCGGGCCGACGCGCTGGTGGCCACCGTGCTCGCGGCCGGCGGCACGCACGCCTCGCAGGCGTCGGCGGGCGGCGACGAGGAGTCCTGGGACATCGGCGCGCTCGCCGACCTGAACGTCCCGGTGCTCCAAGGGCTGTGCCTCACCTCCTCGCGGGCCGCGTGGGAGGAGTCCGACGCGGCCCTGTCCCCCATGGACGCGGCGATGCAGGTCGCGATCCCGGAGTTCGACGGCCGGCTGATCACCGTTCCGTTCTCCTTCAAGGAGCAGGGCCCCGACGAGGTCCCGGTCTACGTCGCCGACCCCGAGCGGGCCGCCCGCGTGGCCGGGATCGCCGTCCGGCACGCCCGGCTCAGGCACAAGCCGAACGCCGAGAAGCGGATCGCCCTGGTCTTCACGGCGTACCCGACGAAGCACTCCCGGGTCGGCAACGCGGTCGGCCTGGACACGCCCGCGTCGGCGGTACGGGTGCTGGACGCGCTGCGGGACGCCGGGTACGTGGTCGAGGGGCACCCCGACAACGGCGACGAGCTGATCCACCGGCTCATCGACGCGGGCGGCCACGACGTCGAGTGGCTGACCGAGGAACAGCTGGCCGCAGCGCCCGCACGGGTGCCGCTGGCCGACTACCGGACGTGGTTCGAGAAGCTCGACCCGGAACTCAAGGACGCCATGCGGGAGGCGTGGGGCGAGCCGCCGGGCTCCCTCTACGTCGACGGCGACGACATCGTGCTGGCCTCGCTGCAGTTCGGGAACGTCGTCGTGATGATCCAGCCGCCGCGCGGCTTCGGGGAGAACCCGATCGCGATCTACCACGACCCGGACATGCCGCCGTCGCACCACTACATGGCGGCGTACAGGTGGCTGGAGAACTCGTTCGGCGCCGACGCGATCGTGCACATGGGCAAGCACGGCACCATGGAGTGGCTGCCGGGCAAGGGCCTCGGCCTGAGCGCCGGCTGCGCGCCGGACGCGGTCCTCGGCGACCTGCCGCTGATCTACCCGTTCATCGTCAACGACCCCGGCGAGGGCACCCAGGCCAAGCGGCGCGGGCACGCCACGGTGGTCGACCACCTGGTGCCGCCGATGGCCCGCGCGGACACCTACGGCGACCTGGCCAAGCTGGAGCAGCTGCTGGACGAGTACGCGCTCGTCTCCGACCTGGACCCGGTGAAGGCCCCGGCGGTCCGCGCCCAGATCTGGACGCTGGTCAAGGCGGCCGAACTCCACCACGACCTGCACGTGGACGAGCAGCCGGACGACGACGCGTTCGACGAGTTCGTCATGCACATCGACGGCTACCTGTGCGAGATCAAGGACGTGCAGATCCGGGACGGCCTGCACATCCTGGGCGGCGGACCGGTCGGCGAGCCGCGGGTGAACCTGGTGCTCGCGGTGCTGCGGGCGTCCCAGGTATGGGGCGGGCAGGCGAACGCGCTGCCGGGGCTGCGGGCCTCGCTGGCACAGCACTTCGGGCTGGTGGAGAAGGAGCTGCTGGCCGAGCCCGGAGCGCCGGTGAAGGTGCCGGTGGAGCTGTCGGACCTGGTCGACGGCCCGGCGCGGACCGCCGCCGACGCGATCGACCTGCTGGAGCAGCTGTGCCGGCGGATCGCCGAGGCGATGGAGTCCCGGGCGTGGGACGGCGCGGCCGTGCACGGCGTTCTGCGGGACGTCCTCGGCGCCGAACTCCCCGAGGCCGTCGCGGTGCTGGAGTTCGCCTGCGCGGAGGTCGTCCCGCGGCTGGCCCGTACGACGGACGAGATCGGGCACATCCTCAGGGCGCTGGACGGCGGTTACGTCCCCGCCGGCCCGTCGGGCTCCCCGACCCGCGGCCTGGTCAACGTCCTGCCGACCGGCCGCAACTTCTACTCCGTCGACCCCAAGGCCATTCCCTCCCGCCTGAGCTGGGAGGTCGGCCAGTCGCTCGCGGACTCGCTGGTGCAGCGGTATCTGAGTGACACCGGGGAGTACCCCAAGTCCGTCGGCCTGACAGTGTGGGGCACGTCCGCGATGCGCACGCAGGGCGACGACATCGCCGAGATCCTGGCGCTGCTGGGCTGCCGCCCGGTGTGGGACGACGCCTCGCGCCGGGTGACCGGCTTCGAGGTGATCCCCCTGGCCGAGCTGGGACGCCCGCGCATCGACGTCACCGTCCGGATCTCCGGGTTCTTCCGGGACGCGTTCCCGCATGTGGTCGGGCTGATCGACGACGCGGTGCGGGCGGTGGCGGAGCTGGACGAGCCGGCCGGGCAGAACTTCGTCCGGGCGCACGTGGACGAGGACAGCGCCGGGCACGGCGACCGGCGCCGGGCCACGGCCCGCATCTTCGGCTCCAAGCCGGGCGCGTACGGCGCCGGTCTGCTGCCGCTGATCGACGCCCGCAACTGGCGCAGCGACGCCGACCTCGCCGAGGTGTACGCGGTGTGGGGCGGCTACGCGTACGGGCGGGGGCTCGACGGGCGGGCGGCGCGCGGGGACATGGAGACCGCGTTCAAGCGGATCGCCGTCGCCGCGAAGAACGTCGACACCCGCGAGCACGACCTGGTCGACGCCGACGACTACTTCCAGTACCACGGCGGCATGGTCGCCATGGTCCGGCACCTGACCGGTGCCAACCCCGAGGCCTACGTGGGCGATTCGGCCGTACCGGACCAGGTGAAGACCCGCACGCTCGGCGAGGAGACGCACCGCGTCTTCCGCGCCCGCGTGGTCAACCCGCGCTGGATGGCGGCCATGCGCCGGCACGGCTACAAGGGCGCCTTCGAGATGGCGGCGACCGTGGACTACCTGTTCGGCTACGACGCGACGGCCGGCGTGGTCGACGACTGGATGTACGAGAAGCTGAGCGCGGAGTACGTCTTCGACCCGGAGAACCGGGACTTCATGAAGAAGTCCAACCCGTGGGCGCTGCGCGGCATCACCGAGCGCCTGCTGGAGGCGGCGGACCGCGGCCTGTGGGCGGAGCCCGACGCGGACACGCTGGAGCGGCTGCGCGCCACCTACCTGGAGCTCGAAGGCGACTTGGAGGGCGACCAGTGACCACCCCCTTCCCCTTTACGGCCGTCGTCGGCCAGGACGATCTGCGGCTCGCGCTGCTGCTGAACGCCGTGTCACCGGCGGTCGGCGGTGTGCTGGTGCGCGGCGAGAAGGGCACCGCGAAGTCCACGGCGGTACGGGCGCTGTCGGCGCTGCTGCCGGCGGTCGCCGTGGTGCCCGGCTGCCGTTTCTCGTGCGACCCGGCCGCCCCGGACCCGGGGTGCCCGGACGGGCCGCACGAGGCCGGCCCCGGCACCGAGCGCCCCGCGCGGATGGTCGAGCTGCCCGTGGGCGCCTCCGAGGACCGGCTGGTCGGCGCGCTGGACATCGAGCGGGCGCTCGCGGAGGGTGTGAAGGCCTTCGAGCCGGGCCTGCTGGCCGACGCGCACCGCGGGATCCTGTACGTCGACGAGGTCAACCTGCTCCACGACCACCTGGTGGACCTGCTGCTGGACGCGGCGGCGATGGGTGCGTCGTACGTGGAGCGCGAGGGCGTGTCCGTTCGGCATGCCGCGAAGTTCCTGCTCGTCGGCACCATGAACCCCGAAGAGGGTGAGCTGCGGCCGCAGTTGCTGGACCGGTTCGGGCTGACCGTGGAGGTCGCGGCCTCGCGGGAGCCCGACCAGCGCGTGGAGGTCGTCCGGCGCCGGCTGGCGTACGACGACGACCCCGCCGCCTTCGCCGCGCGGTGGGCGGAGGAAGAGGCAGCCGTACGGCGGCGGATCGTGGCGGCGCGGGAGTTGCTGCCGCAGGTGCGGCTGGGTGACGGGGCGCTGCGGCAGATCGCGGCGACCTGTGCCGCCTTCGAGGTGGACGGCATGCGCGCCGACATCGTGATGGCGCGGACCGCGACGGCGCTGGCCGCGTGGGCCGGGCGGACCGATGTGCTCGCGGAGGATGTACGGCAGGCCGCCCTGCTCGCGCTGCCGCACCGGCGCCGGCGGAACCCGTTCGACGCTCCGGGCCTGGACGAGGACAAGCTGGACGAGACGCTGGAGGAGTTCTCCGGCGAGTCCCCCGACGACGATCCGGACCCCGACGGTCCCGGTGGGGGCGGTGGGCAGCCGGCGCCCGACAGCGGTCCCCAGGGCGACGGCGCCGGCGACGCGCGGCCCGAGGCCGGTGAGGGCGGGCAGCCACAGGCGTCCGGCGGGCAGGAGCAGTCGGCCGTACGGGCCGCCGAGCCGTTCCGTGCCAGGGTGCTGAGTGTGCCGGGCATCGGTGAGGGTGCCGCCGGGCGGCGCTCGCGGGCCCGGACCGAGCACGGGCGGACCACCGGGGCCCGGCGGCCCCAGGGGGCGCTGACCAAGCTGCACCTGGCCGCGACCGTGCAGGCCGCCGCGCCGCACCAGCGGGCGCGGGGCCGGTCCGGGCCGGGGCTGGTGGTCCGGCGGGACGATCTGCGGCAGGCGACCCGGGAGGGACGTGAGGGCAACCTCGTGCTGTTCGTGGTGGACGCCTCCGGGTCGATGGCCGCGAGGCAGCGGATGAGCGCCGTGAAGGGCGCCGTGCTGTCGCTGCTGCTCGACGCCTACCAGCGGCGGGACAAGGTGGGTCTGGTGACCTTCCGCGGCTCGGCGGCCGATGTCGCGCTGCCGCCTACGTCCTCCGTCGATGCCGCCGCCGCGCGGCTGGAGTCGCTGCCGACCGGGGGGCGTACGCCGCTCGCGGCGGGGCTGCTCAAGGCGCACGAGGTGCTGCGCGTGGAGCGGCTGCGGGATCCGGCGCGGCGGCCGCTGGTGGTCGTGGTGACCGACGGCCGGGCCACCGGCGGCCCCGAGCCGGTCGCCCTCGCGGGGCGTGCGGCGCGGCTGTTCGCGGCCGAGCAGGTCGCCTCGGTGGTGGTGGACTGCGAGTCGGGGCCGGTGCGGCTCGGGCTCGCCGGGCAGCTGGCCGGCGAGCTGGGCGGTACGGCCGTGACGTTGGACGAGCTGCGGGCGGACTCGATCGCCGGGCTGGTGAAGGGAATGCAGAGCGGGAGGGCCGCGTAATGCCGCAAGGACAGCCGAGTGTCGTACCGGACGACGGTCTGACGACCCGCCAGCGCCGGAACCGGCCGCTGGTCGTCGTGCACACGGGCGTCGGCAAGGGCAAGTCCACCGCCGCGTTCGGGCTCGCGCTGCGCGCCTGGAACCAGGGGTGGCCCATCGGGGTGTTCCAGTTCGTCAAGTCGGCGAAGTGGAAGGTCGGCGAGGAGAACGCGCTGCGGGTGCTCGGCGCCTCCGGCGAGGGCGGCACCGTCGACTGGCACAAGATGGGCGAGGGCTGGTCGTGGGTCCAGCGGGACGCCCAGATGGACAACGAGGAGAAGGCCCGCGAGGGCTGGGAGCAGGTCAAGCGGGACCTGGCCGCGGAGACGTACCGGCTGTACGTGCTGGACGAGTTCGCGTACCCGATGCACTGGGGCTGGGTCGACACCGACGAGGTCGTGGAGGTGCTGCGGAACCGGCCCGGTACCCAGCATGTCGTGATCACCGGGCGGAACGCGCCGGAGAAGCTGGTGGACTTCGCCGACCTCGTCACCGACATGTCCAAGGTCAAGCACCCCATGGACGTGGGGCAGAAGGGCCAGAAGGGCATCGAGTGGTGACGTCCGTTCCCCGGCTGGTCATCGCCGCGCCCTCCTCGGGCAGCGGCAAGACCACCGTCGCCACGGGGCTGATGGCCGCGTTCGCCGCGCGGGGGCTCGCCGTGTCCCCGCACAAGGTCGGGCCGGACTACATCGACCCGGGGTACCACGCCCTCGCGACCGGGCGGGCGGGGCGCAACCTGGACGCGTACCTGTGCGGGCCGGAGCTGGTCGCTCCGCTGTTCCTGCACGGGGCGCGGGGGTGCGACCTGGCCGTGGTCGAGGGTGTGATGGGGCTGTACGACGGGGCCGCCGGGGAAGGCGAGCTGGCGTCCACCGCGCATGTCGCCAAGCTGCTGCGGGCGCCGGTGGTGCTCGTCGTGGACGCGTCGTCGCAGTCGCGGTCGGTGGCGGCGCTGGTGCACGGGTTCGCGTCCTGGGATCCGGAGGTGCGGGTCGGGGGCGTGATCCTGAACAAGGTGGGGTCCGATCGGCACGAGGCGCTGCTGCGGGATGCGCTGGATGCCTCCGGCGTGCCGGTGCTGGGTGTGCTGCGGCGGGCGGCTCGGGTGGAGACGCCGTCGCGGCATCTGGGGCTGGTGCCGGTCGCCGAGCGGCGCCCCGCTGCGGTGGAGGCTGTGGCGGCGATGGGTGCGCAGGTGGCTCAGGGGTGTGACCTGGCCGCGTTGGAGGGGCTTGCCCGTAGTGCCGGTGCCCTCCCGGGGAGCCCCGCCCCCTGGACCCCCGTTCGCCCACCCGCCGACTCGACTCGGTCGGCCGGGAAGCGAGCGCCTGTCGTCGCCGTAGCCGGCGGGCCGGCCTTCACCTTCTCCTATGCCGAGCACACCGAGCTGCTCGCCTCCGCCGGTGCCGAGGTGGTCCCCTTCGATCCGCTCCACGACGAGCAACTGCCTGACGGCACCGCCGGGTTGGTCATCGGGGGCGGCTTCCCCGAGGTGTACGCCGCCGAGCTGTCCGCCAACGAGCCACTGCGCAAGGCCGTCGCGGACCTCGCGCTCTCCGGCGCCCCCGTGGCCGCCGAATGTGCCGGACTGCTCTACCTCTGCCGGGAGCTGGACGGCCGGCCCATGTGCGGGGTGCTCGACGCCACCGCCCGGATGAGTGAACGGCTCACCCTGGGCTACCGGGACGCCGTGGCCGTCGGCGACAGTGTGCTCGCGGCGGCCGGGACGCGCATGCGGGGGCACGAGTTCCACCGCACGGTCGTCGAGCCCGGCGCCGGTGCCGCTCCCGCCTGGGGTGTGCGCGCCCCGGTGCGGCGGGTCGAAGGTTTCGTACAGCAGGGCGTGCACGCGAGTTATCTGCACACGCACTGGGCGTCCGAGCCCGGTGTCGCCCGTCGGTTCGTGGAGAGGTGCCGGACGTCATGAGCAGCACGCTGGTCGGAGTCGGGGTCGGTCCCGGTGATCCGGAGCTGGTGACCGTCAAGGGGGTCAACGCGCTGCGGGCCGCCGATGTCGTCGTCGTACCCGTCATGGCTGCAGATGACGGAAAAGACGGCGGGGAGCCGGGGCGGGCCGAGGCGACGGTGCTGCACTACGTTCCCGCGGAGAAGGTCGTCCGGGTGGTGTTCGCGCTGAACGAGCGGACCGACCGGGCGCGGCGGGAGGCGGCCTGGGACGCGGCCGGTGCCCGGGTCGCCGAGCTGCTCGCCCGGCACGGGTCCGTCGCGTTCGCCACCATCGGCGACCCGAACGTGTACTCGACGTTCACCTATCTGGCGCACACCATCGCGGAGCTGGTACCGGGTGTCGTCGTGGAGACCGTGCCCGGGATCACCGCCATGCAGGATCTCGCGGCGCGGTCGGGGGCCGTGCTGACCGAGGGCACCGAGCCGCTCACCCTCGTACCGGTGACGGCCGGGTCGGCCGTGCTGAAGGAGGCGCTGGCCGGGCCGGGGACCGTGGTGGCGTATAAGTTCGGGCGGCAGGCCGCCGAGGTGGCCGAGGCGCTGGCGGAGAACGGGCGGCTCCAGGACGCCGTGTGGGGGTCGGCGCTGGGGCTGCCGGAGGAGTCGGTGCGGCCGGCCGCCGAGCTGGACGGGACGCCGCTGCCGTATCTGTCGACGCTGATCGCGCCCCCGCGGCGGGACGGCGGGCGGGGCGGGAAGCTGTGACACCGCCCGGGTCACCCCGTGAGACTCACCACCAGCCACATGAAGGCCACGCCCGCGACCGTGCACAGCAGGGTCGAACGGGCGGGGTGCTCGTGGTGGGCCTCGGGGAGGATCTCGGCCGCGGCGAGGTACAGCAGTGCGCCGCCGAACAGGGCGAGATAGCCGCCGAGGACGTGCTCCGGGATGGTGAGGAACGCGGACGCGGCGGCTCCGGCGACGGGCGCGACGGCGTCCGCGAAGAGCATGGCGAGGGCCTTGCGGCGGGCGTTGCCGTACAGGCTGGTGAGGGTGAAGGTGTTGAAGCCGTCCGCGAAGTCGTGGGCGATGACGGCGAGTGCGACCGCGGTGCCCATACCGCCGCCCACCTGGAACGACGCGCCGATCGCCACGCCGTCCATCAGGCTGTGCCCCACCATCGCCGCGGCCGCCGTCAGGCCCACCTCGGGGGCCCGGTGGTCGTGTTCGTCGGCGCCGTGGGCGGCGCGGCGGGCCGCCAGCAGGCGTTCCACCAGATGGGCGAGGAGGAAGCCGGCCAGGAACAGCAGGAGCGCGGCCGGGACGCCCTGGACCTCGGTGCCCGCCGCCCGGAGCGCCTCCGGCAGCAGGTCCAGGCCGACCACGCCCAGCATCAGCCCGCCGGCCAGGCCCAGGACCAGATGGCGGCGGTCGGTCACGCGCTGTGCCGTCCAGCCGCCGGCCAGCGTCATCAGGAACGCGCCGAGCGCGACGAAGACCGCCATAGGCCCTTGCTATCGGATCGACCCGCGTTCCCGCACGTCCGACAGCAACAACCGCAGTACTCGTAGGAGAGGACCGATTCCCATGGCCGAAGCCCCCACCGGCAAGGTGACCTTCGTCGGTGCCGGCCCCGGCGCCGCCGATCTGCTGACGTTCCGCGCCGCACGGGCCATCGCCGAGGCCGACGTGGTGATCTGGGCCGCGAGCCTGGTCCAGGCGGAGGTCCTCGACCACGCTCGCGAGGACGCCGAGATCCTGGACTCGGCGACCATGTCCCTGGAGGACGTCGTCGCCGTGTACCGACGTGCGTTCGAGGAGGGGCTGCAGGTCGCCCGGATCCACTCCGGCGACCCGGCCCTGTGGGGCGGCACGCAGGAGCAGCTGGACCGCTGCCACGAGATCGGCATCGCGACCGAGGTCGTCCCGGGTGTGTCGTCCTTCTCTGCGGTGGCCGCGCTCGCGCAGCGCGAGCTGACGATCCCGGAGGTCGCGCAGTCCGTGGTGCTGACCCGGCTGGGCGGCGGCAAGACGCCGATGCCGCCCGGCGAGGAGGTGCGCGAGTTCGCCCGGCACGGCACCACGATGGCGGTCTTCCTGTCGGCGGCGCGCAGCGGGCAGCTGGTGCGCGAGCTGCTGGAGGGCGGCTATCCGACGGACACCCCGGTGGTCGTCGCCTACCAGGCGACCTGGCCGGAGGAGCTGGTCGCGAAGTGCACGATCGGCACGCTGGAGGAGACGGTCAAGGAGCACAAGCTCTGGAAGCACACGCTGTTCCTGGTCGGCCCGGCGCTGGATGCCCGCGGGACGCGGTCGCACCTGTACCACCCGGGTCACTTCCACGGCTACCGGAAGGCCGACCCGGAGGCGCGGCGGGCGCTGCGCGAGCAGAGGGCGAAGAGTTGATCACGGTCGTCGGTACGGGGACGGGGGCGCCCGTTCCCGAGGACGTCCTCGCGGGTGCCGCACTGGTCGTCGGCGGCCGCCGGCACCTGGACGCGGCCCGGCTGCCGGACGGGGCGGAGCGGGTGGTGCTCGGCCCGCTGGCGCCCGCGCTGGAGACCATCGCCGGGTACGCCGGCAAGGAACTGCCGGTGGTCGTGCTGGCGTCCGGGGACCCTGGGTTCTTCGGGATCGTGCGGGCCCTGGCCGAGCGGTTCGGGTCCGGGCTGCTGGACGTGCGGCCGGGGGTGTCCTCCGTGGCCACCGCCTTCGCCCGGATCGGGCTGCCCTGGGACGACGCGGTCGTCGTCAGCGCGCACGGCCGGGACCTGCGGACGGCGGTGAACGTGTGCCGGGCGCGGCCGAAGGTGGCCGTGCTGACCGGGCCGGGCGCGGGTCCCGCCGAGCTGGGGGCCGCGCTCCCCGGCGACCGGACCCTGGTCGTGGCGAGCGCGCTCGGCGATCCGGAGCGGGAGCGCGTGGAGCGGGTGACGGCCGCCGAGGCGGCGGCCCGGGACTGGGGTACGGCGGTGAGCGTGGTGCTGTGCCTGGACGGGGCACGGGCGCTCGGTGCGGTGCGGACGGTGGCCGGGGTGCCCGGGACGCCGGACCGGTGGGCCCTGGAGGAGGACGAGTTCGCGCACCGGGACTCGATGATCACCAAGTTCGAGGTGCGGGCGCTGGCCCTGGCCCGGCTGGGGCCGCGCCTGGGCGACCTGGTGTGGGACGTGGGCGCCGGGTCGGGCTCGGTCGCGGTGGAGTGCGCGCGGCTCGGTGCCGCCGTCGTCGCCGTCGAGAAGACCCCGGACGGGGTGGCGCGCATCCGTGCCAACGCGGACGCCCACGGCGTCGCCGTGGAGGTGGTGCACGGCTCGGCGCCGGAGGCCCTGGCGGGGCTGGCCGGTGATCCCGACGCGGTGTTCGTCGGCGGCGGGGGCCGGGAGCTGCCCGCCGTGGTGACCGCGTGCGCGGGGCGGGCCCGGCGGACCGTGGTCGTCGCCATGGCCGCACTCGACCGGGTACCGGCGGCGCGCGAGGCGCTGACGGGTGCCGGGTTCACCTGTGACGGGGTGCTGTTGCAGTCCTCGCGGCTGGCGCCGCTGCCGGGGGACGTGACCCGGCTGGCGGCCACCAATCCTGTGTTCCTGCTGTGGGGCGTGCGCACCCCGGCGTCTAGTGAAGGAGTTGCCCAGTGATCGGCCTCATTTCCGCCACGGCGGCGGGAGCGGCGGCGCGGGACCGGCTGGCCGCGGCCTGGCCGGACCGGACGCGCGTGTACGAGGGTCCCGTCGGGGAGGCCGTACGGGCCGCGTTCGCCGAGTGCGAGCAGCTGGTGTGCTTCCTGGCGACGGGCGCGGTGGTACGGCTGCTCGCGCCGCTGCTCGGTGACAAGGCGGCCGACCCGGGCGTGGTCTGCGTGGACGAGGGCGGCAGGTTCGCGGTCTCGCTGGTCGGCGGGCACGGCGGCGGCGCCAACGAGCTCGCCCGCGAGGTCGGGGAGTTGCTGGGCGCCGAGCCGGTGGTGACGACCGCGACGGACTCCGCCGGGATGCCGGGTCTGGACACGCTCGGGCTGCCGTACGAGGGTGCGGTCGCCGCGGTCTCCCGGGCGCTGCTGGACGGCGAACCGGTCGCGCTGGAGGCGGAGGTGGCGTGGCCGCTGCCGCCGCTGCCGGTCGCGCCGCAGGGGTCGTACACGATCCGGCTCACCGACCGGGCCGTGCCCGCCGGCGAGCGGGAGGTGCTGCTCAGGCCGCCGTCGCTGGTGGTCGGGGTCGGCGCGTCGAAGGGCGCGCCGGCCGAGGAGATCCTCGCCCTGGTCGAGGAGGCGCTGTGGGAGGCGGGGCTGTCGCCGCGGTCGGTCGGCGAGCTGGCCACCGTGGACGCCAAGGCGGAGGAGCCCGGAGTCGTGGCCGCCGCCGAGCGGCTCGGGGTGCCCCTGGTGACGTACTCGGCCGAGGAGCTGGCGGGCGTGGCGGTGCCGAATCCGTCGGCGGCGCCGCTCGCGGCCGTCGGCACCCCGTCGGTCGCCGAGGCCGCCGCCCTGGTGCGCGGCGGTGAACTCCTCGTGCCCAAGCGGAAGTCCGAGCGTGCCGACGGGCAGCCGGCGATGGCGACCTGTGCCGTGGTACGGCGGCCGGCGCGCGGGCGGCTCGCGGTGGTCGGGCTCGGGCCGGGCGCCCGGGACCTGCTCACCCCGCGGGCGGCGGCCGAGCTGCGGCGGGCCTCGGTGCTGGTCGGGCTCGACCAGTACGTGGACCAGATCCGCGACCTGCTGCGGCCCGGCACCCGGGTGCTGGAGTCGGGGCTCGGCGCGGAGGAGGAGCGGGCCCGTACGGCGGTCGCGGAGGCCCGCACGGGGCAGGCGGTGGCACTGATCGGCAGCGGGGACGCGGGCGTGTACGCCATGGCCTCCCCGGCGCTCGCCGAGGCGTCCGACGACATCGACGTGGTCGGGGTGCCCGGGGTGACGGCCGCGCTGGCCGCCGGGGCGATCCTCGGCGCGCCGCTGGGCCACGACCACGTGTCCATCAGCCTGTCCGACCTGCACACGCCGTGGGAGGTCATCGAGCGCCGGGTGCGCGCGGCGGCCGAGGCGGACCTCGTCGTCACCTTCTACAACCCGCGCTCCCGGGGCCGCGACTGGCAGCTTCCCAAGGCCCTCGCGATCCTCGGCGAGCACCGGGCACCGGCCACGCCCGTCGGCGTCGTCCGCAACGCCTCCCGGCCGGACGAGTCCAGCCGGGTCACCACGCTCGCCGGACTCGACCCGGCGACCGTCGACATGATGACGGTCGTCACCGTGGGCAACACCGCGACCCGGACCGTGGCGGGGCGCATGGTGACCCCGCGCGGCTACCGCTGGCAGGAGAGCACCCGGGAGGAGAGCCGGTGACCCTGGCCCTCCCCGCCCCGCTGTCCCTGCCGTACCCGTCCGTTTCGTCTGAGGAGATCTCGTGACCACCCCGCCCGCCCTGCTCATCGCCGGACACGGCACCCGTGACGACGCCGGAGCCGAGGCGTTCCGCGACTTCGTCCGGGAGCTGGGGCGCCGCCACCCCGGGCTGCCCGTCGCCGGCGGCTTCATCGAACTGTCCCCGCCGCCGCTGGGCGAGGCCGTCACCGAGCTGGTCGAGCAGGGCGTACGCCGGTTCGCCGCCGTGCCGCTGATGCTGGTGTCCGCCGGGCACGCCAAGGGTGACATCCCGGCCGCGCTGGCCCGGGAGCAGGAGCGCCACCCGGGCATCTCGTACACCTACGGCCGCCCGCTGGGCCCGCACCCGGCGCTGCTGAGCGTGCTGGAGCGGCGGCTGGACGAGGCGCTCGGCGGCACGGACCGCTCGGAGGCGACCGTGCTGCTGGTCGGGCGCGGCTCGACCGACCCCGACGCCAACGCCGAGGTGTTCAAGGCGGCCCGGCTGCTGTGGGAGGGGCGTGGCTACGCCGGGGTGGAGACGGCGTTCGTGTCGCTGGCGGCGCCTGACGTGCCGAGCGGCCTGGACCGGTGCGTGGCGCTGGGCGCGAAGCGGGTCGTCGTGCTGCCGTACTTCCTGTTCACCGGCATCCTGCCGGACCGGGTGCGGCAGCAGACCGAGGGCTGGGCCGCCGCCCACCCGGAGACCGACGTGCGGTCGGCCGACGTCATCGGGCCCGAGCCGGAGCTGCTGGACCTGGTGATGGAGCGGTACGAGGAGGCCGTCAAGGGCGATCTGCGCATGAACTGCGACTCGTGCGTGTACCGGATCGCGCTGCCGGGCTTCGAGGACAAGGTGGGGCTGCCGCAGCAGCCGCACTTCCACCCGGACGACGACGACCACCACCACGGGCACCACCATCACGGGGGGCACTCGCACAGCCATGCGCACTGAAGCGACCGGCGGGTCCGGGCACGATCTGCGGCACCACGGGGACGCCGAAGTGCGGGACGACGGGGCCGCGTTGGTCGACCTCGCCGTCAACGTCCGTGCGGACACGCCCCCGGCGTGGCTGCGGGAGGAGATCGCCGGCTCGCTGTCGTCCCTCGCGGCCTACCCGGACGGGCGGGCCGCACGAGCGGCGGTGGCGGCGCGGCACGGGCTGCCGGTGGAGCGGGTGCTGCTGACGGCGGGGGCGGCGGAGGCGTTCGTGCTGCTCGCCCGCGCGCTGAAGGTGCGCCGGCCGGTCGTGGTGCATCCGCAGTTCACGGAGCCGGAGGCCGCGCTGCGGGACGCCGGGCACAGCGTGGACCGGGTGCTGCTGCGGGAGGAGGACGGGTTCCGGCTGGACCCGGTGGCGGTGCCGGAGGACGCCGACCTGGTGGTCATCGGCAATCCCACCAATCCGACGTCCGTGCTGCACCCGGCGGAGACGATCGTCCGGCTCGCCCGGCCCGGGCGGACGCTGGTGGTGGACGAGGCGTTCATGGACGCGGTGCCGGGTGAGCGGGAGGCGCTGGCCGGGCGGACCGGGGTGCCGGGGCTCGTCGTGCTGCGCAGCCTCACCAAGACCTGGGGGCTGGCCGGGCTGCGCATCGGGTACGTGCTGGCCGCGCCCGAGATCATCGTCGAGCTGGAGCGGGCCCAGCCGCTGTGGCCGGTGTCCACGCCGGCGCTGGCCGCTGCACGGGCCTGCGTGGCGCCGCGCGCGCTGGCCGAGGCGGGGCACGCGGCGCACCGCATCGCCGGGGACCGGGCCCATCTGGTGGCCGGACTGGCCGCGTTCGCTTCTCGCGGAGTGCGGGTGGTGGAGCCAGCGGAGGGCCCGTTCGTACTGGTCCGCATGCCGGACGCGGCAGACGTACGGCGACGGTTGCGGGAGCTGGGTTACGCGGTGCGGCGGGGTGACACGTTTCCCGGGCTCGACGCGGACTGGATACGCGTGGCTGTACGGGACCGCGCGACAACGAACGCCTTCCTGAAAGCCCTGTCGACCACACTGATCCCGCCCGCCCACCCACCTGCCCCGCCCGGCTGAGAGACGAGGTCCTGGGGGCGGGGAGCGCGAGGCGTCAGTTCCTCCTGCGGCGGGCCACCGTCACCGCTCCGCCGCCCACCAGCAGCAGGGCCAGCGCGCCGCCCGCGAGGTACGGGGTCGCCGAGTCGCCACCGGTCTCGGCGAGGCCGGGCTCGGCGGCGCCGCCCTGGGGACGGGGGCCGGCGGCCGGGTCGTGGCTCGGCACCGGCGTGCCGGTGGGCGCGGCCATCGGGGACTCGCAGGTGGCCTTGGCCAGGGTGACCGTGCCCTCGACGTCGGCCACGTTGAGCTTCAAGGGATTGACGGAGACCTTCAGTTCGAGGGCGGTCGCCGCGGCCGTCCGGGTCGTGGTGCGCCGCTGGGAGAGGTCGAGGCGGACCTCGCCGACACCGGGCACCTTCACCTCGACCGGGCCGCCGGCGGTGAGGGTGACGCGCTTGCCGAGGACGGTGACGGCCCCGAGGACGTTCGCGGCGGCGGTGGGGGCCTTGCCGACCGCGCAGGTCGCCTCGGCGGTGACCGTCTCGGCCTCGATCAGGGACAGCAGGGGCAGGCCGGGCAGGTGCAGCCGGGCGTGGGCGACCCGGACCGAGCCCTCGGCCCGCTGCTTGTTCACCGTGGCCCGGGCCTCGGCGACGTCCGCGTCGAGGACGGTGAACGGTTTGCCGCCGTTCACGCCGTCGAGCCGGGCGGACAGCGCGGTCCGGTCGGCGCTCCGCGGTGCCTGGACCGCGTTGAGGGAGACCGCGAGCGGGACGTTCACGGTCTTGTCGAGCAGGGACACGTCGAGCCCGGTGCGCAGGACGGTGGCGGAGGCGCGACCGTGGTCGCCGGTCGCGTGCGCGGCGCCCGCGCCCAGGACCGCGGGCGCCGCGGTGAGGGCGGTGACCGTCGCGAGCGCGGCGAGACGGCGTGCGGGCACGCGGAAGTAGTTGCTGTTCAAGGCGGTGGGACCCCCAGACGGAACATGCTTGGGACCCGTCAACCTTGTCCCCGGTGTGGGTGAACGGTCAGCGTTCCAGGGCTACTTCACCCAAACGTGGTTTCCCCGCACGATCATTCGAGGAAGCGGCATCACGGGCACGTCTACTCGACGACACGCCCGTTCAGCACCACCCGTCGCGGCGCCGCCAGCACCCGTACGTCGGCCCGGGGATCGGCCTCGTACACCACGAGGTCGGCCGGGGCGCCCTCCTCCAGGCCGGGCCGGCCGAGCCAGCTGCGGGCGGCCCAGCTGGTGGCGGCGAGGGCGTCGACCGGCGGGATGCCGGCGGTGACCAGTTCGGCCACCTCCTCGGCGACCAGGCCGTGGGCCAGTGAGCCGCCGGCGTCCGTGCCGGCGAAGACCGGGATGCCGGCGTCGTAGGCGGCGCGGACGGTGTCGTAGCGCCGCTCGTGCAGCCGGCGCATGTGCGCGGACCAACGCGGGAACCTCTTGTCGCCGCCGTCGGCGAGCCGCGGGAAGGTGGCGATGTTGACGAGGGTGGGGACGATCGCGACGCCCCGCTCGGCGAACAGCGGGATCAGGTCCTCGGTGAGGCCGGTCGCGTGCTCGATGCAGTCGATGCCCGCCTCGACCAGGTCGCGCAGGGAGTTCTCGGCGAAGCAGTGGGCGGTGACGCGGGCGCCGAGCCGGTGGGCCTCGGCGATCGCCGCCTCCACCGCCTCGCGCGGCCAGCAGGGGGCGAGGTCGCCGAGGTCTCGGTCGATCCAGTCGCCGACCAGCTTGACCCAGCCGTCGCCGCGCCGGGCCTCCTGGTGGACGTAGGCGACGAGGTCGTCCGGCTCGATCTCCCAGGCGTAGTTGCGGATGTAGCGGCGGGTGCGGGCGATGTGCCGGCCCGCCCGGATGATCTTCGGCAGGTCGTCCCGGTCGTCGATCCAGCGGGTGTCGGAGGGCGAGCCCGCGTCCCGGATCAGCAGGGTGCCCGTTCCCCGGTCGGTGAGCGCCTGCTTCTCGGCGGTGTCCGCGTCGACCGGGCCCTCGGCGCCCAGGCCCACGTGGCAGTGCGCGTCGACCAGGCCGGGCAGCACCCAGCCCTCGACCGTGGTGATGTCGCGGGCGCCGGCGGGACGGTCGTAGGAGATCCGCCCGCCGACCACCCACAGCTCGTCCCGGACGTCCTCGGGCCCCGCCAGGACCCTGCCCCTCAGGTGCAGCACCGCGCCATCGCTCATGCACCGCACCTTAACGACCTACGGCTCGGACTTCCCCACCTGGTCGGAGGTCTCCTCCTCCACCTCGGCCATCGCCGGGTCGAGCAGGCGGGACAAGAAGTGCCGGGTGCGCTCGTGCTGCGGGTCGCCGATCACCCGGTCCGGGCTGCCGTCCTCGACGATCACGCCGCCGTCCATGAAGACGACCCGGTCGGCGACCTCGCGGGCGAAGGTCATCTCGTGGGTGACGACCATCATCGTCATGCCCTCCTGCGCGAGCCGGCGCATGACGGCGAGGACGTCGCCGACCAGCTCCGGGTCGAGCGCGGAGGTCGGCTCGTCGAAGAGCATCACCTCGGGGCCCATGGCGAGCGCGCGGGCGATGGCGACGCGCTGCTGCTGGCCGCCGGAGAGGGAGGACGGGTAGGCGTCCGCCTTCTCCGAGAGGCCGACGCGGGCGAGGTTCTCGGCGGCGACGCGCGCGGCCGTCGCCTTGTCCCGCCCGAGGACCCGGCGCTGGGGCAGCGTGAGGTTCTCGGTGACGTTCAGGTGCGGGAAGAGGTTGAACTGCTGGAAGACCATGCCGATGCGGCGGCGTACGGCGTCGATGTCGACGTCGGGGTCGGTCACCTCGGTGCCGCCGACGAAGACCTGGCCCTTGGTGGGCTCCTCCAGCAGGTTCACGCAGCGCAGCAGCGTCGACTTGCCGGAGCCGGAGGGGCCGATGACGCAGACGACCTCGCCCTGGCCGATCTCCAGGTCGATGCCGCGCAGCACCTCGTTGTCGCCGAAGGACTTGTGCAGTCCGCGGACCTCGATCTCCGGGCGGCTCACCGGATCGCCTCCTGGGCCTTGGTTTCCATACGGCGGACGACGAAGCTGAGCGGGATGGTGACCAGCAGGTAGCACAGGCCCGCAACCAGGATCGGCGTGGAGTTGGCGGTCGTACTGGCGAGGTCGCGGCCGAACTTGGACAGTTCCCGCTCCTCCAGGGTGACGCCGAGGAACAGCACCAGCGAGGAGTCCTTGAAGAGCAGGACGAGTTCGTTGGTGAGCGGCGGCAGGATGATCCGGAAGGCCTGCGGGATGATGATGGAGACCATGGCCCTGGCGGGCGAGAAGCCGAGCGAACGGGCCGCCTCCATCTGCCCCTTGGGCACCGCCTGGATGCCGGCCCGGATGGTCTCGGCCATGTAGGCGGCCGAGACCAGGCCGAGCGCGATGGCGACCTTTCCGTAGGTGCCGCCCGGGATCTGCGTGCCCGGGAAGGCGAGCGGGACGGCCACGCCGACGAAGATGAAGATCAGCAGGGCGGGCAGACCGCGGAAGATCTCGATGTAGACGCCCGCCAGCCACCGGTACGGGCCCACGGAGGACAGCCGCATCAGCGCGATGACCATGCCGAGGACCAGGCCGACGACGAAGCCGGACAGCGTGTAGAGCACGGTGTTCTTCAGCGCCAGCGTGATGACGTCCGGGAACATCTGGCGGGCGATGTCCGCCTGGGCGAACTGGTTCTGCAGCCGGCCCCAGTCCGCCGTGACCGCGAAGGCGATCACGGCGGCGGCGAAGACGGCGTACTGCACGCCCCGCGAGATGCTGCGCTTCTGGCGCCGGGTCAGTCCCTTTTTCTTCGGTTGCAGTCGTACGTCCGTGTCGGTCATGAGGCGGCGGGGGAGGCCACGGACGGGTTGTACGGGCCGATCCACTTCTCGTAGATCTTCTTGTACGTGCCGTCGGCCTTGGCGTCCTTGAGGGCCTTGTTGACGGCGTCGAGCAGCGCCTTGTTGCCCTTCTTGACGGTGAAGCCGTACTGCTCACCGGTCTTGAGGTTGTCGACGACCTTGAACTTGTCCGCGTTGGCCTTGTCCTTCAGCCAGCCCTGGACGACCGGGTAGTCGATGACGACGGCCTGGACCTGGCCGGTGCGCAGACCGTTGAGGACCGCGTCGGAGGACTCGAAGGAGATCGGGTCGTAGCCCTTGCCCTTGACGTAGTCCTCGCCGGTGGTCTGCGCCTGGGCGCCGAGCTTCTTGCCCTTGGCCTTGACGTCGGCGAGCGAGTTGATGCCGCTGCTCTTGTCGACGAGGACGGCCTGGGTGGCCTCGAAGTACGGGTCGGAGAAGTCGACGTTCTTCTTGCGCTCGGCGGTGATGGTCATGCCGGCGGCGGCCAGGTCGCACTCGCCGGAGTTCAGGAAGGCGCCGGTCTTGAAGTTCTCGAAGGGCGTGTCGAGGATCTGCTGCTTGACGCCGAGATCCTTGGCGACCAGGTCGATGAGGGAGACGTCGAAGCCCTGCACCTTGCCGTTCACCTCGGACTGGAACGGCGGGTAGGGCAGGTGGGTGCAGGTGGTCAGCTGGCCGGCCTTGGCGAGGTGGACGCCCTTGACGGTGGTCTTGCCGCTCCCCGAGTCGCTGGAGGAGCAGCCGGCCGCGACGAGCGCGAGTGCGGCGGTCGCGGTGGTGGCGGCCAGAAGGCGGGTCCGGCGCCCTGCGAGCGTTTTCATGGGGAGATCTCCTGTGGGGGAACTGTGGCTTCTGATTATAAGGAAGGGTTTGAGTCTCTCAAATCAAACCGATGGCTACGAGGGCTTTCGACCTAAGATCGGTGGAGTCGACCTCCCGAGAGCGAAGAGAGCACCGCCGTGACCCACCCCTTCCTCGACCTGCCCCCGCTCACCGCCGGGCGTTTCGCCGCCATCGAGGACGGGGTGGCCCGGCTGCTGGACACCCGGCAGGACGTCCTGATCACGCAGGGCGAGGCGCTGCTGCCGCTGGAGGGCGCGATCCGCGCGGCGGCCGGTCCGGGCACGGTGGCCCTGAACGTGATCACGGGCCCGTACGGCCAGACCTTCGGCACCTGGCTGCGCGACGCCGGCGCCACGGTGTACGACCTCTCCGTCCCCTTCCACACGGCGGTGAGCGCCGAGCAGATCCGGGAGGCGTTCGCCGAGCACCCGGAGATCGACTTCGTGTCGCTGGTGCACGCGGAGGCGGCGACCGGCAACACCAACCCGGTCGCGGAGATCGGCGAGGTGGTACGGGCGCAGGGTGCCCTCTTCTACCTGGACGCGGTGGCCTCCGTGGGCGCGGAGCCGGTGCTGCCGGACGCGTGGGGCGTGGACCTGTGCGTGATCGGGGCGCAGAAGGCCATGGGCGGGCCGGCGGGGGTGTCGGCGATCTCGGTGAGCGAGCGGGCGTGGGCCCGGATGGCCGCCAACCCGAACGCCCCGCGCCGCTCCTACCTCTCCCTGCTGGACTGGAAGGAGCGCTGGATCGACGCGGGCCGCAAGGCGCTGCCGCACGCTCCGGCCCAGCTGGAGATGCTGGCGCTCCAGGCGTGTCTGGAGCGGATCGAGTCGGCCGGCCTGGAGACGGTGATGGCCCGGCACCGGCGCGCCGCGCTGGCCGCGCGGGCGGGTGCGGTGGCGCTGGGCGGGGGCCTGGAACCGTACGTGTACGAGGAGCGGGACGCGGCGCCGGTCGCCACGACCCTGCGGGTGCCGTCCGGGGTGGTGGCCTCGGACCTGGTGGCCCGCGCCCTGGCGGCCGACCCGGCGCTGCCGCTGGCGGCGGGGGGCGGCGCCCTGGCGAAGGAGATGATCCGCGTCAACCACTACGGTCCCGACGCGACGCAGGCCGCGGTCCGGGACTCCCTGGCGGCACTGGGCGCGGCGCTCACCGAGCAGGGTCTGCCGGTGGACCCGGCCGCCGCCCGGCGGGCCGTGGAGAACGCATGGCGGTGATCAGCAACCGGTAATCACCCCGGAACGCACCGAAAACGGCTCGCGCACACCACGCGGGCCGTTTTCGCATCTTGAATTCCAATTACTTTCACAATCTCCGCCAATTCTGCGGACGATAGCTTCCCGTCTTCTTCTGCCCGCTTTTTGCAGAGCTAAACAGGAGAGTTTGCCGACCGATTTCCGACGGTTTCCGGCCTGTGACAGAGTCCACAGCAAGGGGGCTTTGTACCGATTTTCCCGGGGGCATTCCGGACATATCGCCGAAGCGGCGCGCGACCCCGGCAACCACTCCCGTGCATTTTCGAATTCGCCTCGCTAAATTCGTGCCGCATGACTGCCGCACCAGCAGACCTGCTCATAGAACAGCCGGCGACGACCGACGGAGCCGCGCTCTGGCGTCTCGCCAAGGACTCGAAAACCCTGGATCTGAACTCCTCCTACAGCTATCTGCTGTGGTGCCGGGACTTCGCCGGCACCTCGGCGGTGGCGCGCGGCGTGGACGGGGAGCCGGTCGGCTTCGTCACCGGATACCTGCGGCCGGACCGCCCCCGCACCCTGCTCGTCTGGCAGGTGGCCGTCGACCCCGGGCACCGGGGCCTCGGCATCGCCGCCCGATTGCTGGACGGGCTGACCGCCCGGCTCACCGCCGAGCGCGGCATCACCGAGCTGGAGACCACCATCACACCCGGCAACACCGGTTCCGAGCGGCTGTTCACCTCGTTCGCCGAGCGGCACGGCGCCGGGGTCACCCGCGAGGTGCTGTTCCCCGCCGGCCTGTTCCCGGACGGCCCGCACGACCCCGAAGTCCTCTACCGCATCGGCCCGCTGACCGACTTCACCGCCCACTGAGGAGCGATTCACCGTGACCATCACCCAGCCCGACCTCAGCGTCTTCGAGACCCTGGAGTCCGAGGTGCGCAGCTACTGCCGCGGCTGGCCCACCGTCTTCGACCGTGCGCAGGGCAGCCGGATGTACGACGAGGACGGTCATGCGTACCTCGACTTCTTCGCCGGTGCCGGATCGCTCAACTACGGTCACAACAACCCCGTGCTCAAACGGGCGTTGATCGACTATCTGGAGCGTGACGGCGTCACGCACGGTCTGGACATGTCGACCACGGCGAAGCGGTCGTTCCTGCGGGCCTTCCAGGACCTGGTCCTGCGCCCGCGTGACCTGCCGTACAAGGTCATGTTCCCGGGCCCGACGGGCACCAACGCCGTGGAGTCGGCGCTGAAGCTGGCGCGGAAGGTGAAGGGGCGCGAGGCGATCGTGTCGTTCACCAACGCCTTCCACGGCATGTCGCTCGGGTCGCTGGCCGTGACCGGCAACGCCTTCAAGCGGGCCGGTGCCGGCATCCCGCTGGTGCACGGCACGCCCATGCCGTTCGACAACTACTTCGACGGCACGGTCCCGGACTTCCTGTGGTTCGAGCGGCTGCTGGAGGACCAGGGGTCCGGGCTGAACAGGCCGGCCGCGGTGATCGTGGAGACGGTGCAGGGCGAGGGCGGCATCAACGTCGCCCGCCTGGAGTGGCTGCGCGCGCTGAAGGAGCTGTGCGAGCGGCAGGACATGCTGCTGATCGTCGACGACATCCAGATGGGCTGCGGCCGTACCGGCGCCTTCTTCTCCTTCGAGGAGGCCGGGATCACCCCGGACATCGTCACCGTGTCGAAGTCGATCAGCGGTTACGGGCTGCCGATGTCGCTGTGCCTGTTCAAGCCCGAGCTGGACGTGTGGGAGCCGGGCGAGCACAACGGCACCTTCCGCGGCAACAACCCTGCCTTCGTCACCGCCACCGCCGCCCTGGAGACCTACTGGGCCGACGGCTCCGCCATGGAGAAGCAGACCCGCGCCCGCGGCGAGCAGGTCGAGCAGGCCCTCATCTCGATCACCGAGGAGAACCTCGCCGATGTGAAGGAGTACCGCGGGCGCGGACTCGTGTGGGGCCTGGAGTTCCTCGACAAGGAGCGGGCCTCGCGGGTCGCGCGCCGCGCCTTCGACCTGGGGCTGCTCATCGAGACGTCCGGCCCCGAGGGCGAGGTCGTCAAGCTGCTGCCCGCCCTCACCATCACCCCCGACGAGCTGGACGAAGGCCTGAGCGTCCTCGCCCGCGCCGTCCGGGAAACCGCCTGACAGCAAGGAGGAAACGCACCCCCATGATCGTCCGATCCTTCAAGGACATCGAAGGCACCGACCGGCACGTCAGAGCGAAGTCCGGCACCTGGGAGAGCAAGCGGATCGTCCTCGCCAAGGAGCGGGTCGGTTTCTCCCTGCACGAAACGATTCTCTACGCCGGGACCGAGACGTCGATGTGGTACGCCAACCACATCGAGGCCGTCGTCTGCACCCGGGGCGAGGCCGAACTCACCGACCTCGAGGCCGGGAAGACGTACACCATCACCCCCGGCACCATGTACCTCCTCGACGGGCACGAGCGGCACACGCTGCGCGTCAAGGAGGACTTCCACTGCCTGTGCGTGTTCAACCCGCCGGTCACCGGCCGGGAGGACCACGACGAGAACGGCGTCTACCCGCTGCTCACCGAGCCCGAGGAGGTGTGACACACGATGACCACTGCCATCGTCACCGATCTGTACCCCACCCGCGGCACCGGCGAGGTGACCGTCCCCCGCCAGGATCCGGTCGTCTGGGGCTCCCCGGACACCCCCGGCCCGATCCCGGCCACCGACCTCCAGGCGTACGAGCGGGACGGCTTCCTCGCCGTCGACCAGCTGATCACCCCGGACGAGGTCGAGGTGTACCGGCGTGAGCTGGACCGGCTGGTCGCCGACCCGGCGATCCGCGCCGACGAGCGCTCCATCGTCGAGCCGAAGTCCCAGGAGATCCGCTCGGTCTTCGAGGTGCACCGGATCAGCGAGGTGTTCGCGAAGCTGGTCCGCGATCCGCGCGTGGTCGGACGGGCCCGGCAGATCCTCGGTTCGGACGTGTACGTCCACCAGTCCCGGATCAACGTCAAGCCGGGCTTCGGCGCGAGCGGCTTCTACTGGCACTCGGACTTCGAGACCTGGCACGCCGAGGACGGCCTGCCCAACATGCGCACGGTCTCCGTCTCGATCGCGCTGACCGAGAACTACGACACCAACGGCGGCCTGATGATCATGCCGGGTTCGCACAAGACGTTCCTGGGCTGCGCCGGCGCCACGCCGAAGGACAACTACAAGAAGTCCCTGCAGATGCAGGACGCGGGCACGCCGTCGGACGAGGCGCTGACCGCGCTGGCGAGCGAGTACGGCATCCGGCTGTTCACCGGCAAGGCCGGCTCGGCGACCTGGTTCGACTGCAACTGCATGCACGGCTCCGGCGACAACATCACGCCGTTCCCGCGCAGCAACGTCTTCATCGTGTTCAACAGCGTGGAGAACACGGCGGTGGAGCCGTTCGCGGCGCCGGTGCGCCGGCCGGAGTTCATCGGGGCCAGGGACTTCACCCCGGTGCGCTAGCCGCCCCCCCGAAACACCGGGCCGGGGCCTCCTCGTGTGGGACGGGAGGCCCCGGCCCGGTCATGTCAGCCGGACAGCGCGTCCAGCAACCGGTCCACGTCCGCGGCCGTGGTGTAGAGGTGGAAGGCCGCGCGCAGGTTGCCGGCGCGGTCGGAGACCTCGATGCCCGCCTCGCTCAGCTCCGGCTGGCGGAAGCCGAGTCCGGGGACGGAGACGATCGCCGAGCCGGGGGCGGCCACCGGCTCGTGGCCGAGGTCGGCGAGCCCCGCCCGGAACCTCTCGGCGAGGGCGACGTCGTGGGCGTGCACGGCGTCCACGCCGAGTTCCTCGATCAGTTCCAGTGAGCGCCGCAGCCCCGCGTAGGTGAACAGGGCGTGGGTGAGGTCGAACCGCCGGGCGGAGTGGGCGAGTTCGGTGACCGGGCCGTAGCAGCTGTCCCACGGCTTCTCCGCCGCGACCCAGCCCGCGAGCAGCGGGGTCAGGCCGCCGAAGTCCTCGGGAACGGTGAGGAAAGCCGCGCCGTGCGGGCCGAGCAGCCACTTGAAGGTGACGGCGGCGGTGAAGTCGTAGGCGTCCGCGTCCATCGGCAGCCAGCCGGCGGCCTGGGAGAAGTCGACGTACGTGCGGGCGCCGTGGGCGCGGGCGGCCTCGCGCAGGGCGGGCAGGTCGGCGATCCGCCCGTCGGCGGACTGGGCGGCGCTGACCGCGACCAGCGCGGTGCCCGGGCGGACGGACTCCGCGATCCGCTCCAGCGGGACCGCGCGGACCTTGAGGTCGCCGCGGACGTGGAAGGGGTTGAGCACGGAGGTGAAGTCGTCCTCGGCGGTGAGCACTTCGGCGCCCGCGGGCAGCGAGGCGGCGATCACGCCGGTGTGCGCGGCGACCGAGGCGCCCGCCGCGACCCGGGTGGCCGGGACGCCGGCGAGCCGGGCGAACGCGGCCCGGCTCGCCTCCACGTCCTCGTACAGCGAGGTCAACGGGCGGCCTTCGGCCCGCAGCAGCGCCGCCTCCTGGAGGGCGGCGACGGCGCGGGCGGGCAGCAGGCCGTTGCTCGCGGTGTTGAGGTAGCTGCTCTTCGGACTGAACTCGGCGCGGACGAGGCTCTCGAACGTCTCCGTGGTCTCCATGGGTCCACTCTGCGGCCCAGGGAACTACCCGTCCATTGCGAACTTTTACGTGGTTCCTCTTAGCGGCTCTTATACGACCGCCCCGACCTGCGCTTTCAGCCGTGCTGCGGCACCGCGCACCCGTCCGGCCCGCAGGCTGCGGCGTCACCCTGGTCGACCGGCTTCAGCGGGGAGCGCTCGCCCCAGGCCTGGGTCAGCGCCTGGGTGAAGACCTCGGCGGGCTGGGCGCCGGAGACGCCGTACGTGCGGTCGAGGACGAAGAACGGCACACCGGTGGCGCCGAGCCGGGCGGCCTCGCGCTCGTCGGCGCGGACCTCGTCGGCGTACGCGTCCGGGTCGGCGAGCACCGCGCGGGCGGCCTCGGCGTCCAGGCCGGCCTCGGCGGCCAGCTCCACCAGGCGTGTGTCGCCCTCGGTGAAGAGGGACCGCTCCTCGGCGAAGTTCGCCCGGTAGAGGAGCTGGATCAGCTGGTCCTGCCGGCCGTGCTCCTTGGCGAAGTGCAGCAGGCGGTGCATGTCGAAGGTGTTGCCGTGGTCGCGGCCCCGGGTGCGGTAGTCCAGGCCCTCGGCGGCGGCCTGGGCGCCCAGGTTGTCCTCGCCGGCCTGGGCCTGCGCCTCGCTCATGCCGTACTTCCTGGTCAGCATGGTGATGACCGGCTGGACGTCGCCCTTGGCGCGGTCCGGGTCCAGCTCGAAGGAGCGGTGCACCACCTCGACCTGCTCGCGGTGCGGGAAGGCAGCCAGCGCCCTCTCGAAGCGGGCCTTGCCCACGTAGCACCAGGGGCAGGCGATGTCGCTCCAGATCTCGACGCGCATGTCTTCGGCTCTCTCCGGGTCGTACGGGTGCGGGGGCTCTCCCCGGCCGGTACGTGAACGTTCAAGCAGGCCGTTTCATTCCCGGGGCGGCACGGCGAAGTGCAGGAAGAGGTGGTGGTCGTCGTCGGCGGGCGGGTTCGCGGGGTCCGGGAGCCAGCCCTGGCGGGCGTAGAAGGCCTGGGCGCGCCGGTTGTCCACGTGGACGTCGAGGACGGCCCGGCTCCTGCCCTCGGCGCGCCACTGCTCGACGCAGGCCGCGTGCAGGGCCCTGCCGATGCCGCGGCGCCAGCGGTCGGGGTCGACGTGGAACTGGTACAGCTTGACCGTGTCGGCGGGGCCGTCCTCCGGGGGCCGGAAGGAGGCGATGCCGGTGATCGCGCCCTCCTCCACGACGCAGAGCACCTGCCCGTCGGGGCGCTCCACGGCGCCGCGCCAGGCGGCGGCCCAGTCGATGCCGTCGTCCGGCAGGCCGTCGGGGTAGTACGTCGAGCGGGCCCTGCGGTGCAGTGCGGCGATCTGCTCGGCCTCGGCGGGCAGGGCGGTACGGATCACGCGGGCGCCCCTGACACGGTCGTTGATCATGCAGCGGAGGACGCGACCGCCCGCTGCCCGGTTCCCGGGCGGCTGGACTGCGCCCGGCAGGCGCTCGGGGTGCGGCCGGTGCCGCCGCCCGCGGTCCCGGCAGGCGCTCGGGATCAGGCCGGCCGGTGTGACGGGCCGGGCGGGCGCATCCAGCGCGCCGGGGAACTGCCGGAGACCGCCCGACCGCCCGTGGACCGGACGGCCGCCGCCCGCGGTCCCGGCACCACCGGCTCCCTCCGCGCCCGCCGGGCCCGCAGTGCGACGACGCCGGTACGCCCGCCGGGCCGGCGGCCGACCTCGTGAAGCCGAAGGCGCCCGGCCGTGCCGCCGGACGCGGTGCCGGCCGAGCGGGCCGGCACGGCGGCCCGGGAGGGCCGGGGACCGCGGGGCCCCGGAGTGCCGCTGAACGGCGGGAACGCGGGGCGAGTTCGGCCAGTTCGCCCCGGCCCCGCTCCTCAGCTGCCGTCTCGCAGGCCGGCCGGTGCGCCGGCCCGGAAGGCGATGCGGTCGTACGTCACCGCGCACCCCTCCCCCACCGGCGACTGGGCCATGAACCCGACGAGAACCGCGCCGGTCTCCTTCTCCTCACCGAGGGTGAAGAGCCGGACGAAGGTCCAGCGCTCCCCGTCCAGGGAGGCGTGGAAGGCGAAGGCCCGCCCGGTCCGGCTGACCCGCAGCCACACCGCATCCCCGTCCACCGTGAAGGAGTTGGCGTCGTCGGAGTGCCCCCGGGTGACCACCGTGCAGACGGTCGGCACGTCCGGGGAGTACTCCAGACACAGCTTCGCCCAGGCCCGCTCGCCGGCATGGACGTACAGCACCCCGGCGTCGAAGGCGGCACGGAACTGCACGGTGACCCGCGCGACGAACTGGAAGTCCCCCTCGGGCGCCCCGAGCAACCGGGGCGCGTCCGACGTGGGTTCGAGACCTTCCCCGGTGGGCGGCACGAACCGGTCCTGCCGAGCCCCGGCCGACCCCGTCAGCACACCGTCCGTATAGGACCAGCCGCCGTCCGGACCGTAGGCCCTGAGCGGGAAGGGCAGTTCAGGAAGCTCCCACTCCGTCACCGCTCCAGGACCCCGTTGAACCGCCGCGGAAGCCCCAGGGGGTTGTCGTCCTTCAGCTCGGCCGGCAGCAGGGCCTCGGGCGCATTCTGGTACGCGACGGGCCGAAGCCACCGCTCGACAGCCGTACCACCCACCGAAGTGGACGTCGAGGTGGTCGCGGGGTACGGCCCCCCGTGATGCTGGGCCGGCGCCACGGCGACACCCGTCGGCCAGCCGTTGACCAGCACCCGCCCGGCCAACGGCGTCAACTCGGCGAGCAGCTCCGGCCCCCGCCCTTGCCCCGCGGCCTCCTCGGAGGACACCTGAACGGTCGCCGTGAGGTTGCCCGGCAGGCGCGACAGCACCGTCGTCGCCTCGGCCTCGGACGCATAGCGGGCCACCACGGTGACCGGCCCGAAGCACTCCTCGAGCAGCAGGTCGTACGCCCCCTCCTCGCACAGCTTCTCCGCCGGCACCGTGAGGAACCCCGCGCTGACCGAGTGCTCGCCGCCCGCGCCCGGGGTGACCGGCGCGTCCACGTCCGGGAGCTGCGCCCGCTCGGCCACGCCGGCGATGAAGTTGTCCCGCATGCGGTGGTCGAGCAGCACCCCGGCGTCGGTGTCGCTGACGGCGTCGGTCAGGGACTTCACCAGCCGGTCGCCCGCCGCGCCGGACGGCACCAGCACCAGGCCGGGCTTGACGCAGAACTGGCCCACACCGAGGGTCATCGACCCGGCGAGCCCGCCGCCGATCTCCTCGGCCCGCTCGGCCGCGGCGGCCTCGGTGACCAGGACCGGGTTCAGCGAACCCAGCTCGCCGTGGAACGGGATCGGCACCGGACGCGCGGCGGCGGCGTCGAAGAGGGCCCGGCCGCCCCGCACCGAGCCGGTGAAGCCGGCCGCGGCGACCAGCGGGTGCTTGATCAGTTCGACGCCCGCCTCGAAGCCGTGCACGAGGCCGACCACGCCCTCGGGGATGCCGTGTTCGGCGGCGGCCCGGCGCAGCACCTTGGCGACCAGCTCGGACAGGCCCGGGTGGTCGGGGTGGGACTTGACCACGACCGGGCAGCCCGCGGCCAGCGCGCTCGCGGTGTCACCGCCGGCGACGGAGAAGGCGAAGGGGAAGTTGGAGGCGGAGTAGACGGCGACGACGCCGAGCGGCACCTTGTAACGACGCAGGTCCGGGATGGGCGGGGTGGCCGTGTCGTCGGGGTGGTTGATGATGACGTCGAGGAAGGCGCCCTCGTCGACGATGTCGGCGAAGGCCCGCAACTGGTACGTGGTCCGGGCGAGTTCGCCGGTCAGCCGGGCCGGACCGAGCGCGGTCTCGGCGTCGGCGGTCTCGACCAGACCGTCCCGGGCCGCGTCCAGGCCCGCGGCGGCCGAGCGCAGGAAGGCGGCGCGGACCGTGCGGTCGGCCAGGGCACCGCGCGCGGCGTGGGCCGCCCGGACCGCCGCGTCCACCTCCTGGGCTGTGGCCTCCACCGCAACCTGTTCACGCTGCTTCCCGGTGCGCGGGTCGACACTCCAGACTGGTGCTGCTGCCACCGCGGGTCCCTCCCGGCGTTCGATATACTGAACACCGTCTCTGATCGTGAATATGCTGCTCGGAGACTATATAACTCAGTCCTCGTCGAACGAAGGGGTCAAGGGCGATGACGGCAGCCGACACAGGCGGCGGGGCGCAGGTCAAGTCCGCGGTACGGACCGTGGAACTGCTCGAGTTCTTCGCGGGCAAGCCCGGTATGCACTCCCTCGCGGCCGTCCAGGAGGCCGTGGGATACCCCAAGTCCAGCCTCTACATGCTGCTGCGCACCCTCGTGGAGCTGGGCTGGGTGGAGACGGACGCGACGGGCACGCGGTACGGCATCGGGGTGCGGGCGCTGCTGGTCGGTACGTCGTACATCGACGGCGACGAGGTGGTGGCCGCCGCCCGCCCGACCCTGGACCGGCTCTCCGACGACACCACGGAGACCATCCACCTGGCCCGGCTCGACGGGACCAACGTGGTCTACCTCGCCACCCGCCAGTCCCAGCACTACCTGCGCCCCTTCACCCGCGTCGGCCGCCGGCTCCCGGCCCACTCGACCTCGCTCGGCAAGGCGATCCTCGCCACCTACACCGACGAGCAGGTCCGCAAACTCCTCCCGGAGACGCTGCCCGCGCTCACCGAGAACACCGTCACCGACCGGGAGCGGCTCATCGAGGAGCTGCACCAGATCCGGGAGCAGGGCTTCGCGGTCGACCGCGAGGAGAACACCCTGGGCCTGCGCTGCTTCGGCGTGGCGATCCCGTACCGCACGCCCGCGCGCGACGCCATCAGCTGCTCGGTGCCGGTGGCCCGGCTCACCCCCGCCCACGAGCAGATGATCAAGGACGCGCTGTTCGACGCGCGCGACCGGCTGACGCTGGCGACCCGCAGGCTCTGAGCCCCGGGGCCGTAGGCTCGGCGGCATGGACATCACGCTGCGGGCCGTGGAGGACGACGATCTGGCCGTGTTCCACCGGCAGATGACCGACCCGGAGGCCGCCCGGATGGCCGCCTTCGGCCCGGAGGATGCGTACGACCGGGAGGCCTTCGCGGCGTACTGGCAGCGCCTGCGGAACTCCTCCGACGTGCTGCGCACGGTCCTGGCCGACGGGGAGGTGGCCGGCAGCGCGGCCGTCTACGGAGTGGCCGGCGAGCGCGAGGTGACGTACTGGATCGACCGCGCGTACTGGGGCCGGGGCGTGGCGACGGCCGCGCTGCGGGCCCTGCTCGCCGAGGTCCCGGAACGGCCCCTGTACGCGCGGGCGGCGGCCGACAACGGCGCGTCGCTGCGCGTGCTGGAGAAGTGCGGCTTCCGCGAGGCGGCCCGGGCCCGGGGGTACGCGAACGCGCGGGGCCGGGAGATCGAGGAGGTCGTGCTGGTGCTGCCCGCTTCCTGAACACCGGATGAGAAAACCGGGCGTACGGGAACGATCCCCCCGGTCCCGATCGTCTCTCCAGCGGGATGAACAAGACGATCAGGCGGGCGTCCGTCTTCGCGCTGCTGCTCGTGCTCGCCCTGCTGGTCAGGGCGACATGGCTGCAGTTCTACGACGGCAAGGCCCTCGCGGACGACAACGACAACCGGCGGAACGCGATCGCGACCTACTCGCGGCCCCTCGGGAACATCGTCGTGGCCGGAGACGCGATCACCGGCTCGGCGCGGACGAAGGGAAGCGACCTCGCGTACAAGCGGACGTACAAGGACGGCAAGCTGTACGCGGCGGTGACGGGCTACGCCTCGCAGGCCTACGCCCCCACCCAGCTGGAGGGTGTCTACAAGGACCTGCTCAACGGCACGGACAACCGGCTGCGGACGGTGCTGGACACCGTCACCGGGGAGCGGGCCGAGCCGGGCGACGTGCTCACGACGATCGACCCGGCCGTGCAGAAGGCGGCCTACCGCGCGCTGGGCGGCAACAAGGGCGCGGCCGTCGCGATCGACCCGAAGACCGGCAAGATCCTCGCGGTGGTGTCGACGCCGTCGTACGACCCCTCCTCGCTCACCGACGCGAACACGGCCGGCACGGCCTGGAAGGCGCTCAACGCCGACAAGGAAAAGCCGCTCACCAACCGCGCGCTGCGCCAGCCGCTGCCGCCGGGCTCGACGTTCAAGCTGGTCGTCGCCGCCGCCGCGCTGGAGGACGGGCTGTACGAGAACGTGGACGAGCCCACCGACAGCCCCGATCCGTACATCATGCCCGGCACCGTGCGCGAGCTGCCGAACGAGAGCAAGTCGGCGCCGTGCAAGAACGCCTCGATCCGGGTCGCCCTGCGGTACTCGTGCAACAACGTCTTCGGTCACATGGCCGTCGAGCTGGGGCAGGACAAGGTCAGGGCCATGGCCGAGAAGTTCGGCTTCAACAACGACAAGCAGGACGTGCCGGTGCGGGCCTACCCGAGCGTCTACCCCTCCGGCATGGACAAGGCCCAGACGGCCCTGTCCGGCATCGGCCAGTTCGACGTCACGGCCACCCCGCTGCAGATGGCCATGGTCTCCGCGGCCATCGCCAACGGCGGCAAGCTGGTATCGCCCCACATGGTCTCGCAGATCACCGACAGCGGCGGTGACGTGCTGGAGGACTACGACGACAGCGCGGACACGACGGAGATCGTCAGCTCCACCACCGCCAAGCAGCTCCAGTCGGCCATGGAGACGGTGGTCAAGGACGGCACCGGCACGAACGCGCTGATCGACGGGGTGACCGTCGGCGGCAAGACCGGCACCGCCCAGCACGGCGAGAACAACAGCAAGACGCCGTACGCCTGGTTCACCTCCTACGGCAAGTCCGGCAGCAACGGCAAGGAGGTGGCCGTCGCCGTGATGGTGGAGCAGTCGGACGGGGCGCGGTCCGAGGTCAGCGGCAACGGGCTGGCGGCACCGGTCGCCAGGGCGATGATGCAGGCCGCGCTCAAGTAGCGCGGCGGAGGGGCCGTTCCGCGTTCCGGTGAACGTCCCCCTCCGCCTCGTCTGACGACCTCACCTCACTCCGAGGATCTGCTCCACGGGATCGATCGCGAAGTACACCAGGAACAGCGCCGACACCCCCCACAGCAGCCAGTTGACCTCCCGCGCCTTGCCCAGCACCGTCTTGATGACGACGTAGGACAGGAAGCCGGCGCCGATCCCGTCGGTGATGGAGTACGTGAACGGCATCGCGGCGATGGTGAGGAACGCCGGGACGGCGATCTCGTACCGGTCCCAGTCGATGTGCTTGACGTGGGTCATCATCAGGAAGCCGACGGCGATCAGTGCGGGCGCCGCCGCCTGGAGCGGGACGATGGTGAGCAGCGGTGTGAGGAAGAGGGCAAGGCCGAAGAGGCCGCCGGTGACCAGGTTGGCGAAGCCGGTCCGGGCGCCCTCGCCGACGCCGGCCGCGGACTCGATGTAGGCGGTGTTGGAGGAGGCCGAGCCGACACCGCCGGCGACGGCCGCGGCGCCGTCGATGAACAGCACCCGGCCGATGCCGGGCACCTGCCCCTCCTCGTCCAGCAGTCCGGCCTCCGCGGTGATGCCGACGATGGTGCCCATGGCGTCGAAGAAGTCCGACAGGATGAGGGTGAAGACCAGCAGGACGGCGGTGAGGACCCCCGCCTCGGCGAAGCCGCCGAACAGGCTGAAGTGACCGACCAGCCCGAAGTCCGGGGCCGCGACCATCGTGTCCGGGACCTTGGGCGTGGTCAGGCCCCAGCTCCTGATGTCGGCGACGGCGTTGATGACGATCGCGACGACGGTCATCGTCACGATGCTGATGAGGATCGCGCCCTTCACCTTCCGGGCGAGCAGCGCCAGGGTGAGCAGCACGCCGAGGCAGAAGACCAGCACCGGCCAGCCGGTGAGCCGGCCGACGGCGCCGAGCTGGACCGGCACGGTGGTGTGGGCGGCGTCCGGTATACGGCTGACGAACCCGGCGTCCACGAAGCCGATGAAGGCGATGAACAGGCCGATGCCGACGCCGATGGCCTGCTTCAGCTGCTGCGGGATCGCGTTCATGATCGCTTCCCGGAGGCCGGTGAGGACCAGGAGGCAGATGACGAGGCCTTCGAGGACGACCAGGCCCATCGCGTCCGCCCAGCTCATCAGCGGGGCGAGCTGGAAGGCGACGACGGCGTTGAGGCCGAGGCCGGCGGCGATGGCGAGCGGCAGGTTTCCGCCGACGCCCATGACGACCGTCATCACACAGGCCACCAGCGCGGTGGCGGTGACGAGTTGACCGGTGTCCAGGGCGTGGCCGTACTTGTCCTTCGCGCTGCCGAGGATGATCGGATTCAGGACAAGGATGTACGCCATGGTGAAGAACGTGGCGAAGCCGCCGCGTATCTCGCGTCCGAGCGTGGATCCCCGCTCGGAGATCCTGAAGTACCGGTCGACGGACATGGTCCCACTCCTCGTCACCTGATGATCAGTGTGCGGATGCTGGCTGGATTGTTCCCTCGTCGAACCCGGTTCAGGTTTTCTCCGTGTTACGTAATCGGGTTCGGTCTGCCATACGACGTCCGACCCCCCGTACGAGCACGTCAAACGATCACTGCTACGCTTCCGGATCTCCGTCCGGGCCCTCTCCCGGACCCTCGCATGTCATTCACATGACACACACAGAGCGCGCATCGAGAAGAGGTCACCCGTGGGCACAGTCGTCGACGACGCAGCCTCCGTGGAGTTCCATGCCTTCTTCGAACGGCACTACGCCGAACTCGCCCGCTTCGCCCACCTGTTGACCGGTGAGGCCGACGCAGCCGACGACCTGGCGGCGGACGCGCTGCTGGCGCTGTGGCACCGCTGGGACCGGGTGCGCGCGGCCGACCACCCGGTGGCGTACGCGCGGGGCGTGGTCGCCAACCTGGCCCGCACCCGGATCCGCGGCGCGGTGCGCGAGCGGCGACGGATCGCGCTGTTCTGGCCGCGCGGCGAGGAGCGGACCGAGAACCCGGACGTCGCCGGTGTGGTGGACGTCCAGGGGGCGCTGCGCCGGCTGCCGTTCCGGAAACGGGCGTGCGTGGTGCTCCGGCACGCGTTCGACCTGTCGGAGAAGGACACCGCGCTCGCGCTCGGCATCTCGGTGGGTACGGTTAAGAGCCAGACGTCCAAGGGCATGGCCGAACTGCAGCGGCTGCTCGGCCCGCAGGGCGACCCGCGGCGGGTGCACGCGGCGATGGCGGCCCGGGCCGGTGAGAGCGGAGGAAGGAACCGATGAGGCAGCAGGACGTGCACGACGAGCTGCGCGCCCGGCTGCACGAGGCGGCCGGGGCCCACGAACCCGACCGCGCGCGCATCCTGGCCCGGGTGGAGCGCGGCATGGCCGCGGGGTCCCGCCCCGACCACCGGGCCGAACGCCCGCCGGTGTTCGGCTGGGTCCGGGTGGTCACCGCGACGGCCGCGGTCGCCGGTGTGCTCGCGGTCGGGGGCTACGCGGTGGCGTCCGCGGTGAAGGACGACCCGCCGGCGCGGCAGACCGTGGCGGTGTCGCCGACCCCCTCGCGGTCCCCGGCCCCGACGACCCGTCCCCCCTCCCACACCGCCGACCCGGCGCCGAGCAAGGGCGCCGGGCAGCCGTCCCGCACACCGGGTTCCTCCCCCTCCCGTACGCCGGACGGCACCGCCCCGGCGCGGCCGCCGGTGGCGCGCGCCGAGCAGGACGGTCCCCTGTGGTCGGACGGCTCGGTGGACCCGCACAGCAACGAGTTCTGGGCGCAGAGCAATCTGACCCTCAAGACGTCCGAGCCGTTGTCGTCCCTGACGGTCGAGTTGCAGGTCGCCCAGACCGGCGGGGTCACCTCGACCGGCGCGTGGCGTTCGCTGCCGGAGGGGGACTTCAGCCAGAGCGTGGCGGAGAAGGACGGCTTTGTCGTCTACACCTGGACGCTGAAGCAGGGCCGTACGGTGCCGGCGGGGCAGTGGGTGTTCGCGGGGCAGTACGACCATACGCGCGGGGGGCGGGACGCGGGCGCCGACAGGTATGTCATGACCGCGGTGGCCGGGGGGCGTACGTATGCGGTGACCGGTGGCTTTGCCGTGCATGCGCAGGACCGCTCGGGTGGTGACTCGTAAGCGACCGGGGAGTTCCCCACGCCCCTGAAGGGGCGCGGGGAACTGCGCGACCAGCCACGACGAACCCCTGGACTCAATCCATCGTCGCCCCTACGGCGCTGGACCCCGTGGCCAGGAACACGGTGGCCGGCAACGCACCGCCGGCGCCCCGCGCCCCGTACGCACTCGCCGCGTCCGTCGACTTGAAAGCGGGCGTGCTCACCCCGCGGTCCCAGTTGTTGGCGGCGGAGACGGTGTGGGAACCCAGCTTCGCCTGGCCGCCCTTGTTGCCCACGGCCAGGTTGCGGGCCAGGCGGGCCTTGCCGGTCCCGAAGAAGTAGCCCGTCTGGGCGTTGGCGTAGGCGGTGTTGCGGTTGAGCACGATCGCCCCGGTGTTGGAGTTCTCGGTGAACCCGTTCAGGGTGTTGCCCCAGGCCGCGTCGTCGTTGACGACGTGGGCGGCCGAGGCCCCGCCGCCGCCCAGCTTGAAGCCGTTGCCGTTGCCCTCGAAGGCGGAGTCGTTCCAGCGGTTCCTGCCGTTGCCGAAGGCCCAGCTGTGCTCGATGGTGACGGGCGAGGAGAACTGCCAGAGGTCGAGTCCGTCGTCGGAGTTGTGGTAGAGGCGGGCGCCGGTGATCCTGTTGCCGGCGCCGGAGCCGAACTTGACGGCGATGCCGTCGGCGTTCTGGCCGTGCCCGGAGGCGTCGTAGTTGCCGTAACTGTCCAGGTTCCGCACGAGGTTGTTCACCGTGTTGTCGCCGCGCAGGGTGAACCCGGAGTCGCCGTTGTCCGCGGTGACGAGGTTCTCGAAGACGCCTCCGGTGGAGGAGGTGACGACGAAGCCCTGGGCCGGGGACCTCTGGAAGGTGAGGTTCTGCACGGTCCAGTAGCTGCCGTAGATGCCGGCGAGCCAGGAGCCGGCGGGCAGCTTCGAGCCGTCGATCCTCACCTTCTCGCTGCCGTGGGCCTTCAGCGTGATCCGGTTCGAACGGGTGCCACTGGCCGTGGACTTGAGGGTGGCGGTCGGGTAGTAGGTGCCGCCCCGCACCTGGATGACGGTGCCGGGGGTGGCGTTCCTGACCGCCGACTCCAGCTGGGCGGTGGTGGACACGGTGACCGTGGCCGTGGCGGCCTGGGCACCGCCGTCGGACAGGCCGAGGCAGACGCCGCCGGCCCCTGCGGCGACAGCCACCGCGGCGGCGATCGAGAGGGTGCGGGTCCTGCGGTGGCGTCCGGTGCTCTGCCGCACGGGGCGTTCCTTTCGTAGGGGGCGTGACGGGTTCCGGTCGCCGCCGTGACCGGAACGGGTTGCCGGGCCCCCGGGCAAACGACCGAAACTTTCGGCCGCCCCCCGCGGACGCACACCGATTGACGTCGCGCGCCCCACTGGTGACACTCCCAGAACGAACAGCACCCAACAGAAACCCTCACGCTCACACAGGACGGTCATGCGTCTCAGAACCCTGCTGGTCCCGCTCCTCGCACTCCTCCTCGCCCTGGTGGCCGCCCCGCCCGGCTCCGCCGACGCCGCCCGGTCCAAGTACGCCGGCTATCTGTTCGTCTACTTCACCGGCGAGGGCACGGCCGACGGCGAGCAGATCCGCTACGCGCTCAGCCAGGGCAACGACCCGCTGCACTGGCGGGAGCTGAACGGCGGGCAGCCGGTGCTGACCTCGACCATCGGGGAGAAGGGCCTGCGCGACCCGTTCGTGATCCGCTCCCCCAAGGGCGACAGGTTCTACCTCATCGCCACCGACCTGCGGATGTACCGCAACAGCAGCGGCAGCTGGGACTACGTCCAGCGGCACGGCAGCAAGTCGGTCATGGTGTGGGAGTCCACCGACCTGGTCCACTGGACCGACCAGCGGCTGGTGAAGGTGGCGCCCGACAGCGCGGGCAACACCTGGGCGCCGGAGGCCTACTGGGACAGCCGGCTGCACGAGTACGTGGTCTTCTGGGCGTCGAAGCTGTACGCCGCCGACGACCCGGACCACACCGGCTCCACCTACAACCGCATGCTCTACGCGACGACCAAGGACTTCCGCACCTTCAGCGCGCCCAAGGTCTGGGACGACCCCGGTTACTCGGTCATCGACTCGACGGTCATCAAGGACAAGGGGACGTACTACCGCTTCACCAAGGACGAGCGGGACCCGTCCTCCAGCTCGCCCTGCTCGAAGTTCATCACCGCGGAGAAGTCGCGGAACCTGACCGACTCGTCGTACGACTTCGTCGCCGACTGTGTCGGCAGCGGTGCCCTCGCGCGCGGCGAGGGGCCGACCGTCTTCAAGTCGAACACCGAGAAGAAGTGGTACCTGTTCATCGACGAGTACGGCCTGCGCGGGTACGTGCCGTTCGAGACCACCGACCTCGCCTCCGGCAAGTGGACGCAGTCCACCGACTACGCACTGCCCGCCAGCCCCCGTCACGGCACGGTGCTGCCGGTGACGGGGGCCGAGTACGAGCGGCTGCTCAGGACGTACGGATAGGGCTCAGCTGACGAAGTACGTCGGGTTCGGCAGCTTGTACGTGCGGTTCGCGTGACCGCCGTCCAGGTCCGAGTACTGGTCGCCGAAGTTGGCGATGATCTCGTAGCCCAGGTCGTCCTCGATGTGCTTGCGCGTCCCGGACTTGTACTGCACGGTCGTGCAGTTCCAGGTGCCGGGGACGGCGCAGTCCTTCAGGTAGGCCGGCGGGTTGGCCTTGTCCTTGAGGAACATGTGGTCGGCGTCGAGGTTCACATCGGCGCCGACCTTCTTCAGGTTCTCCACTGCGGCGGCGCGCTGGGCCTCGCTCAGACCGGAGTTGTAGAAGACCTCGACGCCCTTGGACTCGGCGTACCGGACCAGCTCCGGGCTGCCGAAGACGGCCGGGCGGTCGGCCTTGTTCACGTAGTCGTTCCACGTGGTGGAGTTGTACGTGTAGTTGGTGCGCTTCTCGTAGTCGAGGCTGAGCAGCAGCGTGTCGTCGATGTCGAAGACGACGGCCGGCTTCTCGCCCTTGTGCTGCGCCTTGCGGGCCGCCTTGTTTATGTAGCGCTTGGCGTCGGCGTCGATGTGCGCCAGGTCCTTGGCGTACGGGCTGTCCGGGGACGCCTGGTAGACGCCGTTGCTGTCGGCGGTGGTGCCGTAGTAGGTGTCGATGTCCTTCACCAGGAGCCCGATGTTGTACGGCTCGTGGGTGGAGTTCGCCGTCGACTGACCGGCGGTGGCCGCACCCGCGCCGTACAGCGCCGCACCGGCGACGACACAGGCGGCACCGGCCGCGACCGCCTTGAGGGACTTCCGCATGGATTCTCCGGATCTGGTGGATGAGAGTGATGTACCAGGTCACGGACTGTCTACGCGCATCACACACGCACGGCGAGCCCTGTTACCCGATCGATACGCACGCCGTGCCGCGCACTCACCCGGAGGATTGCCGTCCGATTACCTTCGCATGACGCTCCTTTGACGCGGCGGCCCTATCGTCGGATACCGCGACTGCGAACGGGGGTTCACCGGTGGGCGATGGCAAGGTGCCCGGCAAGGTCCTGGACATCAAGACCGCCGACATCAAGGCGGCGGCTCCGGCCTTCCATCAGGGCGCCATCGATCTGAGCAAGGCGCTGACCACGCTGATCCAGACCCTGGACGGCCTGGGTGAGCCCTGGGGCCACGACGAGCAGGGCGACAAGTTCGGCAACGCCTACAAGCCGCAGCAGAAGAAGATCGAGAGCGCGGCGGGCATCCTGGTGCTCGGTCTGACGAGCATTCACGAGGCCATGGTGGACCTCTCGGACGGGCACGTGGACAACGACAAGCTCATCGCCGGCATGTTCACCCAGGTGAAGACCCCCAAGCAGAGCGACGGTGCCGGTGAGCGTTGAGGACAAGGCCCGCCACATCCTTCTGAAGCTGGGTCTGTGGTGGCCCGAGGCCGACTCCGGCAAGCTGAGGGACGCGGCGAAGGCCTGGAGGGCCTTCGCCGATTCGGTGGACGACGTCCGCGCTCCCGTGCACCGCAGCGCGTCCTCGATCATCCACAACAACACCGGTGAGTCGATCGAGGCGTTCGACAAGTTCTGGGGCCGCTACGCCAAGGACCAGGACGGCGGCTGGCTGAGCGACCTCGCCAAGTCCTCGCGGGAGATGGCCAAGGCGCTGGAGAAGTTCGCCGACGCCATCGACGACGCGATCAACAAACTGTGGACGCAGATCGGCATCGACGCGGCCGTGATCGCGGGCGGGGTGGCGCTGGCCTTCTTCACCGCGGGCCTGGCCTCCGGGGCTGCCGTCGCGGCGGCGGACGCGGTCATCGAGTTCGGCGCCACGATGGGCATCGCGGTCTCCACGACCGTGGCCGAGATCGCCGCGGGCACCCTGGTCGCCGCCGCGTTCGGCGGGGTCGAGTCGGTCGCCGTGGACCTCGCCGTGGCCCAGCCGCTGAAGATGGCGACCGGTCTGCAGCACGGCTTCAGCCTGGACGAGGTCAACCAGGCCGCCAAGGACGGCATGATCTTCGGCGGCGCGCTCGGGGCGGGCGGCGGCGTGCTGAAGGCGAGCATGGAAGGCGGACTCGCCGACACCACCCCGCTGCTGCTGCGCCCGCCCTCGCTCCGCCCCGACCTGGTGGAACTGGGCCCGGCCGCCCGCAACGCCGAACGCACCCCCTGCGTGGGCGAGCCGATCGACGTGGCGACCGGCGCGATGCTGATGACGCAGACCGACCTGGCCCTGCCGGGCAGCCTGCCCCTGCATTTCACGCGCACCCACCTGTCCTCCTACCGGGGTGGCGTCTGCTTCGGCCCGACCTGGATCTCCACCCTGGACGAGTGCCTCCAGATCGACGGCGAGGGAGTCGTCTTCGCGGCGGCCGACGGTATGCGCCTGGTCTACCCGGTACCGGAACCCGGCGTCCCCACGATGCCGGCCAAGGGCCCGCGCTGGCCGTTGGAGTGGGACGGCAAGCCGGACGGTGCGATGACGGTCACCGACCCGGCGACCGGCGTGAGGCGTACCTTCGCCGCCCCCGTCCCCTCCCCGTCCTTCGGCGTCTTCCACCTGGCCCTGGACTCCTGGACCGACCGCAACGGCAACCGCATCGACGTCGAACGCGACAACGAGGGCCTTCCGTTCGGCCTCCGCCACTCCGGCGGCTACTACGTCGCCGTCGACACCCAGGGCCCCCGCATCACCGCCCTGCGCCTGCTGGACGAACCGCCGTCCCGCTACCGCCCCGGCACCGCGCCCGACGAGGGCACGGTGGTGATGCGCTACGGATACGACAGCGCCGGCAACCTCACCGAGGTCGTCAACTCCAGCGGCGAGCCCCTCCGTTTCACCTACGACGCCGAGGGCCGCGTCACCCGCTGGACCGACCGCAACGGCACCTGGTTCTCCTACGTCTACGACGACCGTGGCCGGGTGACCCGCACCGAGGGCGTCGACGGCATCCTCTCCGGGACGCTGACGTACGACGACGCGGAACGCACCACGACCTACACCGATTCCCAAGGCCATGTCTCGGTCCACCGGTACGACGCCAACGGGCTGGTGGTGGAGAAGACCGACCCGCTCGGCCACGTCACGCGCACGGAATGGGACGAGTACGGCGCCAAGCCCCTCGCCGTCACCGACCCACTGGGCCACACCACGCGCTACACCTACGACGACACCGGCAACCTCACCGGCCTCACCCTCCCCGATGGCGCGAAGGCCCATGCGGAGTACAACGCGCTCGGCCTGCCGACGAAAGTCGTCGAGCCGGGCGGGGCGATCTGGCGGCACACCTACGACGAGCGTGGCAACCTGCTCGTCACCACGGACCCGACCGGCGCCGAGACCCGGTATACGAACGACGCGGCGGGCCGCCCCACAGCGATCACGAACGCACTCGGGCACACCCGAACCGTGGCCTACGACGCGGCGGGCCTGCCCATCTCCCTGACGGATGAGCTGGGCCACACGACAACGATCCGCCGCGATACCTGCGGGCGGGTGATCGGGGTGACCGATCCGCTGGGCCACACCACACGCTTGGGCTGGACCATGGAGGGCAAGCCGTCCTGGCGGGAGCAGCCCGGTGGCAGCCGCGAGTCATGGACCTGGGATGCCGAGGGCAACCTGCTCGGTTACACGGATGCGGCGGGCAACACGACCCACCACACGGCCACTCGTTTCGACGTCCCCGCCACCCGGTCGGAGCCGGACGGCGGGCACTACGCGTTCTCGTACGACACGGAACTGCGGCTGACAGGCGTCACCAACCCGGAGGGCCGGACCTGGTCGTACACCTACGATGAAGCCGGCCGCCTGGTGGCCGAGACGGACTTCAACGGCCGCACGCTGACGTACACGCACGACGCGGCGGGTCGGCTGGTTTCGCGTACCAACGGAGCCGGGGAGACGTTGAGCTTCGTCCGGGACGCGGCGGGCCGTGTCGTGGAGCAGCGAGCCGGCACCGGTGAGACGACGACTTTCCAGTACGGAGCGGACGGACTGCTTGCCCGGGCGGTCAACCGAGACGCCGAGGTGACCTTCGCCAGGGACGCTCTCGGGCGCACTCTCACAGAAGCGGTCGACGGCCGGGTCATGGCTTACGCCTATGACCCCCTGGGCCGCTGCGTCCGCCGCGAGACTCCCTCCGGACTGGCCTCACGGTGGACATATGATGCCGCCGGGCGGCCCTCGGAACTTCGCTCGGACGCGGGATCCCTGACCTTCACCCATGATGCGGCGGGACACGAGACGGAGCGCCGTCTCGGCTCCGATGTCCTGCTGACCCAGACGTGGGACGCTGCAGGCCGTCTGGTCCTCCAGTCCCTCACCGCCGGTTCAGCCGATGCGCAGAGCCTTCTTCAACACCGCGTCTACGCCTACCGCGGCGACGGCTATCTGACGGAGATCCGCGAGCTCACCACAGGTACCCGGCGTTTCGACCTGGATGCGACGGGCCGCGTGACGGGCGTACGCGCCCACGGCTGGTCGGAGACATATGCCTACGATCAAGTCGGCAACTTGGTGCAGGCAACGGCACCCGGTCACGACTCCGCCGGGGAACGCGATTTCAACGGCACCCTCGTACGCCGTGCGGGTGGCACCACCTATCAGCACGACGCCCAGGGACGCCTGGTCCGCAGAATCCGCAAGCTGCTCAACGGACAGACCCGGACCTGGACGTACGTCTGGGACGCCGAGGACCGCCTCGTCGAGGCCGGCACGCCGGATGGCGAACGGTGGAGGTACGCATACGATCCGCTCGGGCGCCGCCTGCGCAAGTACCGCCTGACGGAGGACGGATCGCAGGCCGATCGCACCGACTTCTCCTGGGACGACACCAGGTTGGCGGAGCAAACCGCCCCGGACGGCAAGGTGACCACCTGGGACTACGAGCCCGGCACCCACCGGCCGATCGCCCAGACCGATCACCGGCGCTCAGCCGTCGGACGGGACGCCTCGATCCTCGCCCGGCTGGCAGAGGAGTCGGCACCCGGCCACGCGACCGTGTTCCAAGCAGTCGTGACGGATGCCGTCGGCACGCCCACCGAGCTCGTCACCGGCGAGGGCGAGACGACATGGCAGAGCCGCACGACTCTGTGGGGCACCCCCCTCGCCGGCCTGGCCGAGTCCTCCACCGCCGACTGTCCGCTGCGCTTCCCAGGTCAGTACGCCGACGCCGAGACCGGCCTGCGGTACAACTACTTCCGCTACTACGACCCCGAGACGGCCTGCTACCTCAGCCAGGACCCCTTGGGTCTCAAACCGGGCCCCAACCCCTCGGCGTACATCCGCCATCCCGGGACCTGGTCGGACCCGCTGGGTCTGTACGGATGTGAGCTGGAGGACCTCGGGGGCGGTTGGTACCGCTCACCCGAAGGACTGGACTACGGTCCGGGGTCTGCCGAGGGCCACCGCATCACCCACGTCATGCAGCACACCCGTGAGAACCCCGCGAAACCCGCTCACGGAGTCTTCGACACGGGCGACAAGGGCGTGCTGGAAACGGTCGACGAAGCATGGGGCCGGCGCGCTATGGCGGTGTCGGTCAACCAGCAGGGCGCTCGTTCCACATACATCATCCCGATGGGCCGGCAGGTGGGTTACAACCCCGGAGAAGAATATGTTTCGATCACCGTCGAACACGGCAACGAAGTGATCACGGCCTTCCCGAGGAGCTGGAACTGATGGACAAGGTCGCCTGCGCGCACTGCGGCCAGGACTGGGTGCGCTGCTACGAGCGCAAGGACACGGGTCAGAAGTTCTTTCTCTGCCCCGAGTGCGAATCCGTCTGGGACCTGGAGGACGACCTTCGCGAGGACACAGACATGTATCTGAGCGAGTACCTTCTGACCGGGGACCCCGCGAAGGACTGGGAGATCATCACTCCGTGCGGCTGAGGGTGGGGGCGCTGACGATGGAAGACACCGAGCACGCTGCCATGCCTGCCCTGATCCGGTGGTGGCCATGAAGCCTCTCGAACGGAACTCCCCGATCCGGACCTCGTCACCGTGTCGGTGCGGTGAGACACCGCGTGCGTGCGCGGTGAGGCGGAGAGGACTGCGGGCATGAGATTCGTCGAGGCCCACTGGCACGGCTCCGGATTCTTCGTGGACCCGTCCGCCTACCTGGCCGAACTTCCTCGCCTGCGCGGCGTACTCCCGCCGGGTGCCTGGGCCTTCGTCTCGGAGCCGGGGCACTACGACATCCCCCGCGCCGACCGATGCGTCAAGGACCTGGAGCTGGCCGGGATCCGTCCGGCGACCGACAAGAGCGGGCGGCTGGTGCTGGAGTTCGCACCGAACCGGTTCAAGCACGAATCGGGGCTGCGTCTCAGCTATACGGGGGTGCGGCACTTCTCCATCGACTACGCGCATTCCATCGACTGGATGGCAGTCGACACGGTGCTCCTCGACGAGATCCTCCCGGATGAGGACGGCGGCTGTGTGCACGAGATCGCGCTGACCGATGCCAGGATCACGGTCCGCTGTCAGGATCTGGAGGCGGTATGGGGCGGCGCGGGGTGATGCCGGCCGGTCAGCGGGGGTTCCAGTCGCCGAGGCAGGCCGCCGGGGTGAGCTGGGGGCGGTGGGCGGGGACGCTGATCACCGCACCGGGACCGGTGTTGCGGTACTCCGCGAAGCGCATCTCTCGTACGACGGCACCCACGGCCGGGCCAGCTTGTACGCCCCGTCCTCCGCTCCGGAGGTGAACCGGCAGCGGACGGCGAGCATGCCGTGCGGGTCGGCCCGGGCGGTGGAGGGCGCGGACACCATGCCCTCGGGGGTGAAGCCCACGTCCCGCGGGAGGGTGTGGAAGCGGCAGTGGTCGAACACCGCCGTCGCCCGGCCGAAGACGAAGTCGACGTCTCCCTCGATGTGGCAGTGCCGGAAGTACTGCCGGTCGAAGGCGCCCAGGGCCGTGGTGTCCGTGAACAGGGTGTCCTGGTGGGCCAGGAACCGGACGTTCTCGGCACGGGTGCGGTCGCCGGTGAGACAGGCGGCGACGGCCTGGGTGCCGGTGATGTCGGGGTGGTCGGCGCGCAGCCAGTCGTTGGCGAGGGTGAGGTCGCGCAGGGTCAGTCCGGGGGCGGCCGAGCTGAAGGTGGCCGAGCCGGGCGGTGCCGTAGGTGCCCGAACCGTCCGGTTTCGGCGAGCCGTTGGCGTTGTCGTACACGATGACCACGTCCCGGGGGTCGCCCGTGACCCCGCGCAGGGTCAGCTCCGCTGTCGAGGCGGGTACGTCGACGACCTCGCGGTACGTCCCCGGGTGCAGCAGGAGTGTCCAGCCGTGACCGGTGACGGCGTCCACGGCGGCCTGCACGGAGTCGCCGGGGCGGATGTGCAGGACCCGGCGGTGGTCGCGGGCGAAGGCGTCCGGGGTGCCGAGCGCCAGCGCGCCGCCGGCGAGGCCCCGAGGAGGGTGCGTCTGCGGAGCATCAGCCCTCCTTCCACGGCGTCCAGTCGCCGAGCCAGTCCGCCCTGGTCGCCGAGGCGGCCTGCTCGTCGGTCAGCTGGGGGCGGTTCTCCGGGACGGTGACGGCGGCGCCGGGGCCGGTGTCGCGGTACTCGGCGAAGCGCTGGTCCTGCCAGGGGTGGGCCGCCGACATGTTCGTGTAGGGGGCGTCCGCGTCGATGCCGGGGCCGAGCCAGGTGTCGCGGACGGTGAGCATGGGGCGGGCGGTGGGGTCGGAGCCGGGAACCCAGGGTCGGGCCAGCTTGTAGGAGGCGTCCGGGGCCTCGCTGCTGACACGGCTGCGGGTGACCAGGTAGCCGCGCGGGTTGGCGGCGGCCGTGGAGGGCGCGAAGACGAAGCCGTAGGGCGCCGCGGCCAGGTCGGTCCGGTTCAGGGTGCGGAAGTGGCAGTGCTCGTACACGGCGGCGGCCCGCCCGAAGACGAAGTCGACGTCTCCCTCGGCGTAGCAGTGCGCGTAGTACTGGCGGGCGAAGACGCCGAGGGCCGTGGAGTCGGCGTACAGGGTGTCCTGGTGGCCGAGGAAGCGGCAGTGCAGGAAGGCGCTGCGGTCGCCCTGGGCCTTCAGGGCGACGGCCTGGGTGCCGCTGATGTCCGGGTGGTCGGCGCGCAGCCAGTCGTTGGCGAAGGTGATCCAGCGGGCGGTGAACCCGTCGGCCTGCACGGTGGTCGTCGCCGAGCCGCTGGTGCCGTAGGTGCCGCCGCCGGGCTTGGGGGTGCCGGCCGCGTTGTCGTACACGATCACGACGTCCCGGGGGTTCTCGGAGGCGCCGATCCAGGTCATCTCCGTACGGCCGGCGTCGACGGCGACCGTCTCCCGGTAGCTGCCGGGGGCGATCACCAGGGTCCGGCCGCTGCCGGTGGCCGCGGTGACCGCGGCACGCACGGAGGTGAAGTCGCCGCGGCCGTGCGGGTCGACGTACAGGGTGCCCGGGGTGAGGCGGCGGGCCGGGGAGCCGTAGCGGCCGAACGGGCGGGTGCGGGCGAATGCCGGGGCGGACGCCAGGGCGGGCGCGGCGGCGGCCCCGGCGCTCGCGGTGAGGAATCCCCGTCTGGAGAGGGGCACGGCTGTACTCCTTCGGGTGAAGAGGGGGCCGGGGTCCGGCCCCCTCGTGTCAGCGCAGGTGTCCGGCGCCCGCGCAGTGGTCGACGAGGCCGGGGACAGCCTGCGGCCGGTCGACCCTGGTCCGCAGGACGGGCGTCCACCCGGCGCCGGACTGGAGGATCTCGCCGGGCACGTCCGCGTTGTGGACGGCGATGAGGTCCGTCGGCCGGCCGTTGACGTAGTTGTCGCCGGCGGTGACCGGTGCCTCCTTCCATTTCTTCAGCACCGAGCCGGCCCGGACGCCGTCGGGCAGGGTGAACGCGTTGTGCTCGGCGACCAGCTGGGACTCCATGCCGATCCCGTAGCTGTAGGAGTAGCCGTCGCCGGCCACGAAGTGGTTGTTGTACGAGTCGACCTGACCGAAGCGGACGCGCGGGGCCCGCTCGACCAGGTTGCGGAACAGGTTGTGGTGGAAGGTGACCTTCAGGTGCCCGCGGTCGACGGCGGCCGTGGAGGCGCCGTCGCTGTTGCCGACGAGGATCGTCTTGTCGTGGTCCTCGAAGACGTTCCAGGAGGCGGTGACGTAGTCGGCGCCCTTGACGACGTCCAGCTCGCCGTCGTGCTGTTCGTAGATCCGGCCGTAGTACGACGGCAGGGTGCTGTCCGGGTGCTCCCCGTCGGTGAAGGTGTTGTGGTCCATCCACACATGGGTCGAGCCGTAGACGACGGCGCTGTCGTACTCGGAGTTCCAGTTGCCGTCGGCGGTGTCGGTCGGGTCCCACTGCGGGAAGCAGTCCAGGGGGCTCTCGAAGGCCAGGTTGCGGACGATGACGTTGTCGACGCCCTTGATCTGCAGGCTGGCGCCCTTGAAGCCGGCGTTCCGGCCGACGCCGATGATGGTGGTGTTGGCCGGGACGTTCGCCTTGACGAAGGCGTCCTGCTGGGCGGCGGAGGCGCGGCGCAGGCCCTCGGGGCTGTTGCCGGGCTCGCCGTCGAGGTTCTTGGTACGGCCCCACACCGCCGGGTCGTAGGTCTTCAGATAGGTGGCGAAGTCGTACCCGGGCACGGCGAACGAGTCGCAGCCCGGCCCGTCGGCGTCGATCGTGCCCTTGACCCGGACGATCTTCGGCGCGCTGCCGCCGTCGGCCAGGGCGGCCTTGAACTGCTCCCAGGTGGTGACGGTGTACACGTGCGCGGGGTCAGCGGCGGCTCCGCCGGTCGTGCCGCTGCCGTACGCCGCCCAGCCGTCCTTGGCGGGCAGCACCTGCCGGTCGGGGCCGGTCCGGTGGACGGACTGCGCGGACGCGGTACCGGTGACGGCGAGGACGAGGGCCGTGCTGCCCACCAGGGCGCTCATGATTCGTCCATGACATTTCTGTGTACGCACTGTGCGGCTCTCCTCCGTGACGAAGCTCAGGATGCGGGTGCGGGCGGCCAGGTGATCCAGGACGCCGGGACGTCCTCGTGCAGCCGTACGACGTCGGGCCGGGCCAGCACCCGGGTGCGCAGCAGCTCCTGCGCCACCAGCCGGGCCACGGCAATGGCGCCCGGCGGGTTGAAGTGCGTGTTGTCCTGCTCGGTGGCGGTCCAGTTGAAGTAGGTCTTCGTCTCCTCCGCCCCGAGCCGCTGCCACAGCGCGAGCGACAGCGCCTCGATGTCGAGCAGCGGGACCTTCTGCTGACCGGCCAGCGCCCGCATGGCCGCCGGGTAGTCGCCGTGGGTCGGCTGGGCGTTGCCGTCGGCGTCGAATCTGCGACGCTCCACGGGGGTGGCGAGGACAGGCCGGGCTCCGCGGGACCGGGCCCCGTCGATGTACAGCCGCAGGTACTGCTGGTACGTCGTCCACGGCTCGGTGTACCGGGCGGGATCGGTGGCCTTCTCGTCGTTGTGCGCGAACTGGACGACCAGCAGGTCGCCGGGGCGGATGTCCGCGAGGATCGCGTCCAGCCTTCCCTCGTCCACGAAGCTCTTCGAACTCCGGCCGTTCACGGCGTGGTTGGCGACCTTCACCTCCGTGCGGAGGAAGAAGGGAACCGCCATTCCCCACCCGGTCTCGGGAGCGGCGTCGGCGTATTTCTGTGCGGCGGTGGAATCGCCGGCGATATGGAGCGTGCGGGATGTACGACGGGAACGTCCGGCCAGAGGAACGGCAGCGAGTGCAGCGGACGTGACCTGTCTACGCGTGAGGGACACGATCGGTGCCTTTCCGACGCAGGGGAACTCTCAGGGGGGCGCGGGGAACTGCGCTACCGGCCACAACGGGCCCGCAGTTCCCCGCGAACGGAAACCACCCGAGCTGTCAGTGGTTCTTCTTCCAGTCGGCCTGCGCAGCGTTGAGCTGGTCGGCCAGCGTGTCCAGGAACTCCTTCGCGCTCATCTTCCCGAGCAGCACCTTCTGGAAGTTCGGCTCGTTGTCGGCCTTGGAGATCGTGTTCCAGTCGGGCAGGTAGTAAGGCAACTGAACGATCTTCGTGTCGCCCCCGTTCAGCGCCTCGGCCGCCAGCTTCGTCGGCTCGGCCTGCTGGATCCACGCGTCCTTGGCCGCGTCGGTGTTCGCCGGGACCTGCCCCGCCGCCTCGTTGAACTTGGAGTTCTCCTTGGCCGAGACGGCGAACTCGATGAACTTCCAGGCGGCCGCCTTGTTCTTGCTCGACCTGAACAGGCTGAGACCGTCCACCGGGTTGGAGACCTGCACCCGGGTGCCGTCGTCCAGCGTGGGGTTCGGAATGCCCCGGAACCTGTCCTTGCCGAGCGCCTTCAAGTGGTCCTGGTACGAGCCCAGGTTGTGGCTCAGCATGCCGATCGTGCCGCTGTCCCACTGGGCGACCATCTTGGTGAAGTCGTTGTTCACGTCGGCGGACGGGGTGTCCTTCTTGTAGAGCGCGACGTACTTCTCGAGAGCGGCCACGTTCTTGGGGTCGTTGACGGTGGTCTTGTCGCCGTTCCAGAACGACGTGATCCCGGTCTGGCCGTACACCGCGTCCAGGGCCGGCGCGATGGCGCCCTCGCCGCCGCGGATGGTGAAGCCGAACTGGTTCCTGCCCTTGTTCGTGAGCTTGTCGGCGGCCTCGTAGAACTTCGGCCAGGTGGCCGGCGCGTCCAGGCCGGCCTTCTCGAACAGGTCGGTCCGGTACCACAGCGTGCCGTTGTTCGCGGAGGTCGGCACCTGGTACAGCGTGTCCCCGCCGCCCGCCGCCTTGCTGACGTCGATCAGGTTCCGGCTCAGCTTTCCGTTGAGCGAGCTCTTCGCCAGCCGGCCGTCCAGCGGCTCCAGCGCGCCCTGGGCCCCGACCTCGGCGAGCATCGCGGTGCCCACACCGCCGACGTCCGGCAGGCCGCCGCCCTGGATGGCGGTGTCGTACTTGGACTGGGCGCTGGCCGCCGGGATGCCGACGTACTTGACCTTGATGTCCGGGTACTCGTTCTCGAAGTCGGCGATGATCTGCTTCCAGATGTCGGTGCGGACACCGCCGTTGTTGTCCCAGAAGGTGATCGTGCCCTTGCCGGAACCCTCGTTCCCCTCCTCCCCCGCGCTGCCGCTGCCGTCGTCGCCGCAGGCGGTGGCGGTCAGCGCGAGGACGGAGCCCAGGGCGACGGCCAGGGCGGCGCGCCTGCTTCTGCGGATGCGGATGCTGCTTGTCATGGTCGGCTCTCTTCTTCTGGATCCAACGGTGATGCGGCTGTGGGGGGAAGGCTTCAGCGGCCGATCCGCTGCTGCGGGCCGGAGAAGTGCCCTTCGGGAACTTCGGGACCGGGGACTCCGGGTCCGGGGACTCCGGGTCCGGGGACTCCGGGTCCGGGGGCTACAGATGCGGGGGGTGCAGGTCCGGGGGCCCCGGGTCCGGTGACTTCAAGGGCGTGATCCGGAACCGGGTGAACGTCGCGGCCCCCGCGGACCCCGGTCCCTCCGGTGCGACGGCGAACAGGCCGAGCAGGGCGCCGACCCAGCGCCAGGGCGTGGCCGCGAAGACGGGCCCGGACGGGCGCAGGCCGCCCCCGACGTCGTACCGGAAACGGCAGCGCGCCCCGGCCCCGGCCTCGATCCGCAGCCGCGCCCGTCCCCCGGGCGCCGGGCAGGCCACCCCGGCGTCGCGCTCCCGGTCGGCGACCGCCTCCGCGAACCGGTGCACGAGCCGGACCGTCCCGTCGGCCCCGCGCTCCAGACCGATCCACGAGAAGGCGTCCCCGAGCACCACGAGCCCCGCCCGCGCGCCCGGCTCGGTGCCGTCCAGCCGCAGCTCGACCTCGACCGCGCTCGGCCGGCCGGGCAGCCGCTGGGTGAGGACGTTCGGCAGTTTCCGCGGGTCGTGGGCGTCGGCCGAGCGGACGCAGGTCAGCCGCAGCCCGTCGCCGGAGTGCTGGGTGGCCCAGCCGTCGCCCGGGTTGGCGGTCCACTGCCACTGCCGGCCGTACCGGCCGCCGGGGAAGTCGTCGTCGGTGGCGGGCGCGGCGGGCGGCTGCGGCGGGAGGTCCGGCCGCCGGTGTACGGCGACGGGGGCGCCCTCGTCGCCGAGGACCGGCCAGCCGTCCGGGCCCCAGCGCATCGGCTGGAGGTGGACGACCCGGCCGTGGGCGCCGCGCTGCTGGAAGTGCAGGAACCAGTCCTCGCCGGCCGCGGTGCGCACCCAGCCGCCCTGGTGCGGCCCGTTGACGTCGGTGTCCCCCTGCTCCAGGACGATCCGTTCCTCGTACGGGCCGAAGAAGCCGCGCGAGCGGAACGCGCCCTGCCAGCCGGTCTCCACTCCCCCGGCGGGCGCGAGGATCCAGAACCAGCCGTCGTGCCGGTAGAGCTTGGGCCCTTCCAGAGTGAACCAGCCGGGGATGCGGTCCCCGTCGACGATCACCTTGCCCTCGTCGAGCAGCGAGGTGCCGTCGGGGTGCATCCGGTGGCCGGTGAGGCGGTTCTTGACGCCGGAGCGGGACCTGGCCCAGGCGTGCACGAGGTAGGCCTCGCCGGTCTCGTCGTCCCACAGCGGGCACGGGTCGATCAGGCCCTTGCCCGCCTTGACCAGGTGCGGGCGGGTCCAGGGGCCCCTGACCTCGGGCGCGTTGACCTGGAGGATCCCGTGGTCCGGGTCGCCCCAGAAGATCCAGAAGCGGTCGTCGTGGTGGCGGATGGACGGCGCCCAGACCCCGCAGTCGTGCCGGGGCCGGGCGAACTCCTCCGCCGGTTCCAGGCGTTCCAGGGCGTGGCCGACGAGCGTCCAGTCGACCAGGTTCCGCGAGTGCAGCAGGGGCAGTCCGGGGGCGCGGCCGAAGCTGGAGGCGGTGAGGTAGAAGTCGTCGCCGACGCGGACGACGTCCGGGTCGGACCAGTCGGCGTTCAGAACCGGGTTGGTGTAGGTGCTCACTGGGCCACCGCCTTGCGGACCAGGGCCGCCGCCTCGTTCCGGGCCAGGGCGCCGTCGGCGACGACCGTGACGATCCGGCGTACGACGGTCCCGCCGGGCGCGACGGTCAGCCGCCCGGAGTGCGCCAGGGAGGACCCCACTCCCGGGTACTCGGCGGCCCGGACGAACCACGGGTCCCGGCGGGTGTCCTCGGTGGCCCCGGCGAAGACCAGCGTCCAGCCTCCCCCGCCCTCGGCTCCGCTCGAGTGCGGGGACCCCCGTCCGGCCAGCGCCAGCCAGTCGGCGCGGGTGCCGTGCACCCCGGCCTCGCCGTCCCGGTCGGCGGTGAACACCTCCGGTGCGGCCGCCTCCTTGCGGGCCCGCCAGAAGAAGCCGCCGTAGGCCGCGCCGGGCCGGCCGTTGGTGGCGGGGCTGCCGATCGACAGTGGCGCTGCGGTGACGTTGGTGAGGGAGAAGGTGAAGTCCAGCGCCCACGCCCGGTCGGTGAGTCCGGTGGCCGCGACGGTACGGCGCTCGCGCAGCAGCTCTGCGCCGGCGGCGACCCAGCGCAACTCCTCCACGAAGCCGTCGGGGTCGCGGAGCTGGAAACCGGTGTGCCGCTGGGCGCCGTGGTTGTCGAGTTCGGTCGGACCCCGGTCGCGGACGAAGGTCCGGCCGCCCCAGAAGTTGTGCCCCTCGACGTCGGGAACGGCGACACCGACGCCGAGGTGGTGTGCGTGGTCGGCGGGGCTCACTTCGGTGACCGCCGTGCCGGCCAGGGTGGTGACGGGGTGCAGGAAGGGGCGCGGGGCGAGCCGGGCGGGCAGTTCCGGCCGGGTGACGTAGCGGCCGACCGGGCGGCCCGCGACCCGCAGCACCAGGCTGTCGGAGGAGGTCATCGGGTGCTCACCTCGTTCGGCAGGGCCCAGGAGGCGCCCAGTTCGGAGTAGAGGGCGAGGGTGTCGGCGGCCGCGGCGACCAGGCCGTCGACGCCGGGCACGATCCGGCGGTGTTCGGCGGGCAGCAGCCGCCAGGCGTGCTCGGGCAGCGGCGCCGGGTCGGGGGCGGTCCGAACGGCCTCGACGACCCGCATGAAGGCGCCGGTCTCGTCCGGCGGGACCAGCAGCGCGGTGCCGCCGTCCAGGTGGTCGACGAGGTTCTCCAGCAGGTCCGTGCGGCCGTACTCGGTCTCCTCCGGGCCGTGGCCGGTGCGCTGGAGCAGCACCCGGTCCTGCTTGTACCAGAAGGTGATCCGGCCGCTGCTGCCGTGCACCACCAGGTAGGGCTCCCCGGGGTGTTCGGCGCACAGGGTCGCCGCGACCGTGACCGGTCCGTGCGGGGTGCGGACGCGGACGCAGGAGGTGTCGTCGGACTCGATGGCGTTGGCGCGCAGCAGCTCGGTCTCGATGCCGGTGACGTCCTCGGCGCGGGTGGCACCGAGCAGCGCGAGACCGGTGGCGACGGCGTGTGCGAGGGGGTTGGTGAGGACCCCGTCGACCACGTCGGCGCCGTTCAGCCGGCGCCGGCCCGCCCAGGGCGCCCGCCGGTAGTAGGCCTCGCCCCGGGCCCAGGCCCCGGCCCCGCCGACCCCGACCACCTCGCCGATCGCGCCCTCGGCGACGAGCCGCCGGATGGCGGGCAGCGCGTGCGAGCCGAGTGACTGGAAGCCGATCTGGCAGGCCACCCCGGCCTGCGCGACCCCGTCGGCCATGCGGCGGAACTCGGCGTAGGAGGGCGCGGGCGGCTTCTCCAGCAGCAGGTGCACCCCGCGCGCGGCGGCGGTGAGGGCCAGGTCGGTGTGGGTGGGGATCGGGGTGCAGACGAGGGCGATCCGGGCGCCGGTGGCGTCCAGGAGCGCGCCGAGGTCGGCGGACTGCTCGGGCGTGCCGAGTCCGTCGGGGATCTCCGCCTCGGTCAGCGGGGTCAGTTCGCAGATCCCGGCCAGCCGTACGAGTCCCGCGGCCTGGAGCCGGCGGATGTTGGCCAGGTGCCAGCGGCCGTGGCCGCGGGCGCCCGCGAGGACGACGGGTACGCTCACGGGAGCCTCCCCGCGCCCACGCCGCGCGCCACCCCGCGGTCGGCCACCGCGGCGCTGTCGGTCTTCCCTTGCGGGGTGGGCGTCCAGCCGACGCCGGCCGTCAGGTCGCGCCGGCCCGGCAGCGCTGCCGTGAGGGTTGCACGCAGTCTCATCCCTTCACCGCCCCCGCGCTGAACCCGGTGATCAGCCACTTCTGGATGAAGGCGAACACGATCACCACCGGTACGGCCGCGATGATGCCGCCGGCCGCCAGGGCGCCCAGGTCGACGCTGTCCGAGCTCATCAGGGTGTTCAGGCCGACCGGGATGGTCTGCTTGCTCTGGTCGGACAGGAACATCAGGGCGAACAGGAAGTGGTTCCAGGCGTGCACGAAGGCGAAGGAGCCGACGGCGATCAGCCCGGGCCGCAGCAGCGGCAGCACGACGATCCGGAAGGCGGTGAACCGGTTGCAGCCGTCCACCCAGGCGGCCTCCTCCAGGGAGTACGGCACGTTCCGGATGAACCCGCTGATCAGGATCATCGACAGCGGCAGCTGGAAGACGGTCTCGGCGATGATGACACTGCCCAGGGAGTTGATCATCGACAGCTTGGCGAAGATCTGGAACAGCGGCACCAGCAGCAGCGCGCCCGGCACGAACTGGGAGCACAGCAGGGCCAGCATGAAGCCGCGCTTGAGCCGGAAGTCGAAGCGGGCGAGCGCGTAGCCGCCGGCCAGGGCGACCACGGTGGTCAGCACCAGGGTGGCGAGGCCGACGTAGACGCTGTTGGCGAAGTAGGTGCCGAAGGTGCGCTCGGTCCACACCTTCTCGAAGTGCTCGAAGGTCATCGGCCAGGGCACCAGCGAGGTGGAGCCGGCCGGGCGGAGCGCGAAGAGCAGGATCCAGTAGAACGGGATCAGGGTGAAGAGGAGGTAGACGGTCAAGGGGACGTAGATCTGCCAGCGCGGGACCTCGTCCCAGGCGCGGCGCTTCCCGCCGGGCCGGACGGGCTCGTCCGCGACCCGCTCGGGTGCGGGAGCGATCTCGGTGATCACTTGGAGTCGCCTCCGAACTTGCTCAGCCGCAGATAGACGATCGAGCAGAAGAGCAGGATCACGAACGCCACCGTGGTCAGTGCGGAGGCGTAGCCGAAGTTGTGGGCGTCGACGCTGGTGTTGGCGATGTAGAGGGGCAGGGTCGTGGTCTCCCCGGCGGGCCCGCCGCCCGTCAGCGTGTACAGCAGGTCGACGTTGTTGAACTCCCACACCGCGCGCAGCAGCGTGGACAGGACGATGGCGTCCTTCAGGTGGGGCAGGGTGATGTGCCAGAACTGCTTGAGCCGGCTCGCCCCGTCGACCTCGGCGGCCTCGTACAGGTCCCGGGAGACGGACTGGAGGTCGGCGAGGATGAGGATCGCGAAGAACGGCACCCCGCGCCACAGGTCGGCGGCCACCGCGGCCGGGAACACGGTGGAGGTGTCCGACAGCCAGCTGGCGCCGTAGGAGCCGATGCCCGCGTCCGCCAGGTAACGGGTGATGCCCGTCTGGGAGTTGTACAGCAGCACCCAGATCGCGGAGGTCAGCACGCCCGAGACGGCCCAGGGCGAGAAGACGAGCGCGCGGCCCAGTGCCCGCCCGACGAAGGTCTGGTTGACGATGAGCGCCAGCGCCAGGCCGAAGAGCAGCTGCAGCCCGACCTCCACCACGACCCACTTGGCGCTGAAGGTCAGCGTGTCCCAGAACTGGGGGTCGTGGGCGAAGGCCTGGGTGAAGTTGTCGAGGCCCGCGAAACCGTTCCGCCACGGCTTGGTGGGGTTGTAGTTCTGCAGGCTGTAGTAGAAGACGCTGAGCACCGGGTAGGCGATGAAGCCCAGCATCAGCAGGCCCGCCGGGGCGATCAGCAGGTACGGCAGCCTGCGCGGGGTCGCGGAGGCACGGCGCCGCCGGGGTGGCGCGGGCGGTTTCGCCACGGCTGCGGCTTGGGCCATGACTGTTCTCCGTTTCGCAGTGGGGCGGTCACAACGGGCGCAGGAAGCGCTTGCTGCATGGACATGCGTGAGTTTCGGTACTGCGGGGGGCGTCAGCCGGCGTACGGGTCCGGCACCGTGCCCGGGCGGGCCAGGAACTCGAAGTCGCAGCCGGTGTCGGCCTGGGTGATCTGCTCGTTGTAGAGGGCGCCGTAGCCGCGCTCGTACCGGGCCGGCGGCGGGGTCCACCCGGCCCGCCTGCGGTCCAGCTCCGCGTCGTCCACGTGGAGATGGAGGCTGCGGGCCTCGACGTCCAGGGTGATGAGGTCCCCGGTGCGCACCAGGGCCAGCGGGCCGCCGACGTACGACTCCGGGGCGACGTGCAGGACGCAGGCGCCGTAACTCGTGCCGCTCATGCGGGCGTCGGAGATCCGGACCATGTCCCGCACGCCCTGCTTGAGCAGGTGGTCCGGGATCGGCAGCATGCCGTACTCGGGCATGCCCGGGCCGCCCTTGGGGCCGGCGTTGCGCAGCACCAGGACGTGGTCGGCGGTGATGCCGAGCGCCGGGTCGTTGATGGTGCGCTGCATGGTCCGGTAGTCGTCGAAGACGACGGCCGGACCGGTGTGCTTGAGCAGGTGGGGCTCGGCGGCGATGTGCTTGATGACCGCGCCGTCCGGGCACAGGTTGCCGCGCAGTACGGCGACCCCGCCCTCGCTCGCGACCGGGTTCTCCCGGGTGCGGATGACGTCGTCGTGGTGCACCCGGGCGCCCTGGAGCTGCTCGCGCAGGGTGTCGTGCGACACCGTCGGCCGGTCCAGGTGGAGCAGGTCGGTGATCCGGGAGAGGAAGCCGGGCAGGCCGCCGGCGAAGTGGAAGTCCTCCATCAGGTACGTCCGGCCGCCGGGGCGGACGTTGGCGAGGACCGGGACCGTGCGGGCGATGCGGTCGAAGTCGTCCAGGGTGAGCCGGACGCCCGCCCGGCCGGCCATGGCGATCAGGTGGATCACGGCGTTGGTGGAGCCGCCGAGCCCGAGCACGGTGGTGACCGCGTCCTCGAAGGCCTCGGGGTTGAGGATGTCGGACAGCGTGCGGTCCCGGTGGACCAGTTCGACGGCGGTCAGGCCCGCCCGCGCCGCCATCCGGTCGTGCCCGGAGTCCACCGCCGGGATGCTGGACGCCCCCGGCACGGTCACCCCGAGCGCCTCGGCCGCGGCGGTGAGCGTGGAGGCCGTGCCCATCGTCATGCAGTGGCCCGGCGAGCGGGCCAGGCCGCTCTCCAGCTCGGCCATCTCGCAGTCGCCGATGAGGCCGGCCCGCTTGTCGTCCCAGTACTTCCACATGTCGGTGCCGGAGCCGAGGACCTCGCCGCGCCAGTGGCCCGGCAGCATGGGGCCGGCCGGTACGAAGACGGCGGGCAGGCCGACGGAGGCGGCGCCCATCAGCAGCGCGGGCGTGGACTTGTCGCAGCCTCCCATCAGCACCGCGCCGTCGACCGGGTAGGAGCGCAGCAGCTCCTCGGTCTCCATGGCGAGCAGGTTGCGGTAGAGCATGGGGGTCGGCTTCTGGAAGGTCTCGCTCAGGGTGGAGACCGGGAACTCCAGCGGGAAGCCGCCCGCCTGCCACACCCCGCGCTTGACGGCCTGGGCGCGGTCGCGGAGGTGGACGTGGCAGGGGTTGATGTCGGACCAGGTGTTGAGGATCGCGATGACCGGCTTGCCGAGGTGCTCCTCGGGCAGGTAGCCGAGCTGGCGGGTGCGGGCGCGGTGGCTGAAGGAGCGGAGCCCGTCGGTGCCGTACCACTGGTGGCTGCGCAGGTCCTCGGGCTTCTTGCGGGGTGCGTTCATATGGACCACCCGGCGGCGATGGCGGCGACCTCGGCGCGCTCGTCCTCGGGCAGCGGCCTGCTCGGCGGGCGGACGTCCCGGCGGCACAGGCCGAGTGCGGCGAGGGCCTCCTTGACGACGGTGACGTTGTTGGCGTTGCCGTGCGCGGCGCGCAGGTCCTCGAAGCGGCGGATCTGCTCCCACACCTTCATGGCGGCCGGGTAGTCGCCGGCGCGCAGCGCTTCGATCATGTTGAGCGAGACGGCCGGGGCGACGTTCACCAGTCCGGAGGTGAAGCCGCTGGCGCCGGCGGAGAAGTAGGAGGGGGCGTACGGTTCGGCGAGGCCGGCGACCCAGACGAAGCGCTCCAGGCCCGCGTCCCGGGCGAAGGCGGCGAACCGGGCGGCGTCCGGGACGGCGTACTTGACGCCGATGACGTTCGGGCAGTGGTCGGCGAGTTCGGCGAGCCGGGCCCCGGGCAGCTGGGCGTTGCGCAGGTAGGGCACCACGCCCAGGTCGGGGACGGCCTCGGCGATGGCGCGGTGGTAGTCGACCCAGCCGGCCGCCGACACGTACGGGTGCACCGGCTGGTGGACCATGACCATGGCGGCGCCGAGGTCACGGGCGTGCCGGGCGGAGGCGATCGCGGTGGGCAGGTCGTGCCCGACGCCGACCAGCAGGGTGGCGCGGTCGCCGGCCTCCTCGACGGTCAGCTCGGTGACGAGGCGGCGCTCTTCGGGGGTGAGGGCGTAGAACTCGCCGGTGTTGCCGTTGGGGGTGAGGGTGGTGATCCCGCCGTCGAGCACGCGACGCAGCAGGGCCCGGTGGGCGTCCTGGTCGACGGAGCCGTCCTCGGCGAAGGGGGTCACCGGGATGGCCACCACGTCGGCCAGGGCCGCCCGTTGGGTCTCGAACGTCACGCTGCTCATTTCTGACCTTCCTCAGGGAGGGGCTCGGGGAACGCACGGCGTACGAAGGACGCGATGTGGGCGCGCAGGGCGTGTGCGGCGCCGTCCGCGTCGCCGTCCAGCGCGAGCCGCAGGATCTCACGGTGCTCGGCGGCCTCCCGGTCCCAGGAGGGGTCGGCGGACCAGGCGACGGCGGAGACGAGGGCGGCCTGGTCGCGGACCTCGTCCAGCATCCGGCCGAGCAGCGGGTTGCCGCACGGCAGGTAGAGGGCGCGGTGGAACTCCCGGTTGGCGAGGGAGCGTTCGGCGGTGTCGGTGGCGGTGTCGGCGCGGGTGAGCGCGTCCCGGGCGGCGTCGAGGGAGGCGCCTCGGGCGACGGCCCGGCGCAGCGCCTCGGGTTCGAGCAGCAGCCGCACGTCGTAGACCTCGCGCGCCATGTCCGCGTCCACCATGCGCACCGTGACGCCCTTGTACTGGCTCATCACGACCAGCCCGGTCCCGGCGAGCGTCTTCAGCGCCTCCCGCACCGGGGTCTTGGACACCCCGAACTGCGCGGCCAGTTCCGTCTCGACCAGGGGCTGACCGGGCGTCAGCTGCCCGGTGAGGATGCGGTGTTTGATCGCGTCGAGCACGTACTGCGTGCGGGACGGGATCGGGGTGGGCACAGAGGTCATGCGGCCCTCTCGGATCTCACATATCGCGTCTCATATATGACGTACGAAGTACGACGCGTTGACGGTAGGAGGGGACCCGTGTTTCGTCAATGCTTGCGACAAGGCAACATGAGGTGCCCTCAGACGCTGTGGATGTCGCCCTCGACGGCGGTGAACGTGGGCCGGCCGGATGCGGCGGCGGCCCGGGCGGTGGCCGACTCGCGGGTGAGCGTGGGGCCGACATGGGTGACGAGCAGCTCCCGCACCCGCGCCTCACGGGCGATACCGCCGGCGTCCTCCGGTGTCAGATGGACCTGTTCGCCTTCGCGACGGACGTCGATGTCGGCCTCGCACAGGAACAGGTCGGCGCGGGCGGCGAGTTCGGTGAGTGCGGGGCAGGGGCCGCTGTCTCCCGAGTACGCGACCACACTGCCCTGGCACTCCGCGCGCAGCCCGTACGCCTCGGTGCCGTGGGCGACGGCGCGGGCGCTCAGGCGGAGGTTCCAGTGCCGGGCCTCATGGCCGTCGTACAGGTCGCGGAAGTCGAAGACGCTCTTCAGGAAGTCGACGTCCGGCCGCCCGAAGAAGCCGGCCAGCCGGCGGGCGCAGCCCGGCGGCGCGTACACCGGGACCGGCGCGGGCGGGGTCATCCCGCCGAAGGCGAAGGCGTAGGCGGCGGCGAGGAGGTCGGCGCTGTGGTCGGCGTGCAGATGGGAGATCCAGATCGCGGCGAGGCGCGCCGGATCCGTGTGCCGCTGCAACGCGGCGAACGTGCCGGGCCCCGCGTCCACCCACACCTCCGCGCCCGCGCCGGACAGCAGATACCCGGAGCAGGGCCGGTCGGGTCCCGGGTGGGGCGAGGCGGTACCGAGGACGGTGAGGGTGAGCGGCATGGGCCAGAGGGTACGCCGCCCCGTTCGGGCCGCCCGGCCACGGCACGGGTCAGATCTCCATCACCGCGTCGCAGTCCGGGCACACCACGGAGGCGTACTCGTCGGGGTACCAGGGCTCCCCCGGGGCCCCGGGCGGCGTCGGACGCGCTCTGGCCATGGCGAAGGTGTCCTTGCCGCACAGGGTCCGCGGGCCGGCCGCGTCCGGGCGGCCCGGGGCCGCGGGCGCCGCGTGCACCCTGCGGGGGAGCCGTTCGGCGTCGGGCGGCCCGGCCGCGGGCTGCTCCGGCTCGTACACGACGACGATCCCGCTCATGTCTCCACCGTAGGCGCGGCGGCCCGGACCAGCCGCGGTCAGCCGCGGGTGGTGCTGGGCAGGGTGAGTTCGCGGCCGCGGTAGAAGCCCTCGCGCTCCTCGGCGACGTACGGGGCCATGGCCTCCCGCCGCTGCGCCTCCGATTCGGAGCCCCGCCACGCGTCGCACGACTCCCGGGAGTCCCAGAACGACACCCCGGTGACCTCCTGTCCGTCCTCGGACCAGTACGCGTAGGCCCGGTGCAGGCCCTGCGGTGCGGGCTCCGGGCGCCACGCCCTCTCGAAGTCCTCCAGCGTGCCCGGCTGAAGGCGGCGCGTCGTCACCCACACGTAGTGCTCCTGCATGGCGGCTTCCTCCGTACCCGTTCGGCGTGCCCCCTCTCAGGGTCACCGTAGGCCCGACGCGCCGCTTCCGCCGCCCGGCGACCGCCGGCCGGCTCAGGCCCCCGCCGCCCGGGACCGGGCCCGGTGCGGCCACGCCGGGTCCCGGCCGCTCAGGCCCACCGCGCGGTCCAGCAGCGGCGCGTCCGCGGGGACCGGGACGGCGGGGCCGAAGATGCCGCCGCCGCGGGTGGGGTCGTCCGCCACGGCCCGCAGGAAGGCGAAGGCCGAGTCGAGGGCGGCCGGGTCGGGGGTGTAGGCCTGGCCGGTGGCGCGGGCGAGGTCCCAGGCGTGGATGACCAGCTCGTCGGCGACGACGGCACCGGCGACCGCGCCCGGCAGGTCCACCCCGCCGGCGCGGGTGTCGCCGGTCCAGGCGGCCGGGTCGCGCCAGGCCTCGGCCAGCTCCTCCAGCGCCTCGGGCAGCCGCTCGCGCCAGCCGGGGCCGATGTCCGGCAGGGCGGCGGTCGGGCTGGTGTCGGTCGTCGTACCGAGGTGCTTGCGGGCGGCGTCCCGGAAGGCCACGGAGAGCACCAGCAGATGGCCCAGCAGGTTGCGCACCCCGAGGTCCGGGCACGGTGTGGCGGCGGTCAGCTCCTCGTCGGTCACGGACGCGGCGAGCCGCGCCACGATCCGGGTCTGGGGACCGAGGTCCACCATGGTCATGACGTACTCCTTCACGGTCGCGTTTCCCGTTCGAAGGGGTGACCGGCCGGCGCCCGGAAACTCATCGGTGCCGCGCCGGAAAGCTGGGCATCTTCCCGATACCGGGGCCCCTGCCTTAGGCGCACGATGACCGGGCATGACGACTTCCCTGACCGTGTCCCGCGTGCTGCGGGACCGCAACGCGGGGCTGTACCTCACCGCCCTGGCGGTGTCCGGCTTCGGCACCTCCTCGCTGTGGCTGGCGTCGGGCGTGTGGGTCAAGGACCTCACGGGGTCCGACGGCCTGGCCGCGGTGTCCATGCTGGCGATGTGCGCGCCCACCCTGGCCGGCCCCGCCCTGGGCACACTCGCCGACCGGTACCGCCGAAAGCCCCTGCTCATCGCCCTGAACCTGGGCCTCGCCGCGCTGCTCCCCACCCTCTTCACCGTCGACTCCCCCGGCCGTCTGTGGCTGCTGTTCGCCGTGCTGTTCCTGTACGGCACCGCCGGTGCCGTCTCCGACGCCGCCGAGTCGGCGCTGGTCACCGCCGTGGTCGGCCCGGACCTCCTCGGGGACGTCAACGGGCTGCGGATGGCCCTGACGGAGGGCATGAAGCTCGTCGCCCCGCTGACCGGCGCGGGCCTCTACACGATGTACGGCGGCCCGGCCGTGGCCTGCCTGGACGCCGTCACCTTCCTGCTCGCGGCCGGGCTGTGCGGCCTGCTGCGGGTGCGTGAGGAGCGGCCCGCCCGGCCGGCCGGGAGCCGGCGGCAGCAGACCGCGGAGGGCATCCGGCACCTGTGGGGCCACCCCGTGCTGCGCCCGCTGGTCGGGGCGGGCGGTACGGCCATGCTGCTGACCGCGCTGGCCGGCACGACGGTGTACGCCGTGGCCGACCGCCTCGGCCACTCCCCCGCCTACGCGGGCGTGCTGTACGCCGCCCAGGGTGCCGGCTCGGTGACCGCCGGGCTGCTCGCCGGACCGGCGCTGCGGCGGCTGGGCGCCCGGCGGTTCGCGGCGGCCGGGATCGCGCTGACCGGGGCCGCGGTGGTGGCGCGGGCGGTGCCGTGGGACCCGGTGGCGCTGGCCACCGGCGTGGCGTGCGGCCTCGGCCTGCCCTGTGTGCTGATCGCCGCGTTCACCGCGGTGCAGCAGGAGACCCCCGGCCCGCTGCTCGGCCGGGTGACGGCCACCGCGAACACCCTGGTCTTCGCCCCGACCGTGCTCGGCCTCGCCGTCGGGGCCGGCCTGGTCGAGCTGGCCGGCCCCGGGCTGCTGCTGCCGCTCTGCGGCGGGGCGCTGCTGCTGACGGCGCTGGCGCTGCTTCAGCGCGCGGCGAGCGCCTCCCGTACCGCCGCGACGTCCCCGTCCGACGCCAGCCCGGCGTGATACAGCCGCAGTTCCGTCGCGCCGTCGGCACGCGCGCGTGCCGCGTCCGCCGCGAGCGTGCCGGGGCTGCCGCCCATGCCGGAGACGACCGTGAGGTTGGCGGCCAGCACCGTCCCTTCCCGGGTGTGCCCGGCGAACGGCGCCAGCAGGGCCGTACCGCCGGTGCAGGGCACCACCACGCCGTCGGCCACGGACAGGATGTGGGCGGGGTCGACGCCCGGGTTGGGGCCGCAGTGGTAGGAGACGGGGTCGGCGTGCAGCAGGACCTGGAATCCGTCCGGGGCGGCGGCGCGTACGGCGGCGACGGCCTCCTCCTGGAGGCTGCGGGCGGTGGTGTCGCGCCACGCGCGCGTGGCGGCCGCCGTGTCCTGCCCGAGGAGCTTCTCCACCGTCGGCCAGCCCTCGTCGCCGCCCGCGCCCCGCCACAGCGGTTCCAGCGCCTCGCGCACGGCCGCGGCCAGCGCGTCGGCGTCCAGGCCCTGCGCGCCGTAGCCGGCCCGGCAGGACGGGCAGAAGCACAGGGACATCAGGTACTGCCCGGCGTCCCCGAGACCGACGCCGGCCGTCTTGTCGTGGGCGTGCAGGTGCTGGAGCCCGTACCAGCCGAGGGACTCCAGTTCCGTGCCGTGCGCGCCGGGGCGTACGGCGGCCTCGGCGGCCAGGTCGATGAGGTACGCGCGGGTGGCGGGCTGGGCGATGCAGGGCGCCCACGGGTAGCGGTCGCCGTAGGCGTTGACGACCGAGGTGTCCGGGTGTTCGGCGCCCAGGCGGGAGTTGTGGGCGAGGACGACCCAGGTGTGCACCTCCAGGCCGGCCGCGGCGAGCGCTTCGGCGGCCTCGCCGTAGGCGTTGCCGGGGGCCCAGCGGCCGGCGGGGTAGGGCCGCAGGCCGCGGCCCGCCCAGCGGTCGCCCGGCGGGTAGAGCACGGCCGCGTACTCGGCGGTGACGATGCGGTGGCGGGGGTGGCGCGGGGTCAGCGCGCGGGTGGAGTGGTAGGCGGCGGCGAGGGTGATCTGTTCGACGCCGAGTCCGGCGATGCGGGCGGGGGCCTCGGGGTCGCCGTTGACGTCCCAGGGGTAGACGAACGCCGATGCCTTCACGCGTCCTCCTCCAGCAGGGCGTGGCCGCGCTCGATCAGCTGGGCGAGCTGTTTGACGTGCTCCTCGGCCGGCTCGTGCAGCGGGGGCCGGACCTCGCCGACGTCCAGGCCGCGCAGCCGCACCCCGGCCTTGACGAGGGAGACGGCGTATCCGCGGCCCTGGGCGCGCAGTTCCACGAACGGGCGGTAGAAGCCGTCCAGGAGGCGGTGCGCGACGGGCAGGTCGCCGCTCTCCAGGGCGCGGTGGAAGGCGAGCGCGATCTCCGGCACGAAGCAGAACACCGCCGAGGAGTACAGGGTGATGCCGAGGGCGCGGTAGGCGAGCTGGGTCTGCTCGGCGGTGGGCAGCCCGTTGAAGTACAGGAAGTCGCCGGGGGCCTCGGTGCGGACGGCGCTGACGACGCGCTGCATGAGGTCGAGGTCGCCGAGGCCGTCCTTGAGGCCGATGATGCCCTCGCTGCGGGCCAGTTCGACCACGGTCGGCGGGGTGAAGACGGCGTTGTCGCGCTGGTAGACGATCACCGGCAGGCCGGTGGCCGCGGCGACCTCCCGGTAGTGCCGCAGCAGGCCCTCCTGGCCGGCGAGCACGAGGTACGGCGGCATGGCGAGGAGGCCGTCGGCGCCCGCGTCCGCGGCGAGGCGCGCGTAGCGGACGGCGAGCGCGGTACCGTAGCCGGCGCCCGCGACGACCGGGACGCGCCCCTCGGCCGCCTCGACGGCCGCCCGGACCGAGGCCTCGAACTCCTCCGGCAGCAGCGCGTGGAACTCCCCGGTGCCGCAGCAGGCGAAGACGGCGGCGGCACCGGCCGCGACACCGCGGCGCACGTGGGTGCGGTAGACGTCCAGGTCGAGTGAGCCGTCGGGGCCGTAGGCCGTGACGGGGAAGAAGAGCGGCCCGCTCGGGTCGCGGAGCCGGGCGGCGAGAGGGGCTGGCGTCACGGGCGCTCCCTGTCGGTGCATGCTTCTGATCGGCGTCCATATTTCTGAACGACCTCACGCTACGGGCCGCGATCGGAGCGGGTCAAGCGCACGAACGGGCAACACAGCAGCGGATTTCCGCGTGTCAGGGCACACTTGACGAGGCATGCGACGGCTCCCTAGCGTGTCCACGCATGTGAATACCGTCCACGCATGCGGCCGCCGAGGACCTCAAGGAGATCGAAGGATGCCCGCTCCCCGCACGATCCTGCTCACCGGCGCCGCCGGCGGGCTCGGCACCCTGATGCGGTCCCTGCTGCCGGAGTACGGCTACACGCTGCGCCTGTTCGACGTGCGGCCCGTCAAGGGCGAGCCCGACGCGATCACCGCGGACCTCACCGACCCGGAGGCGGTGCGCCAGGCCGTGCGGGGCGTGGACGCGGTCCTGCACCTGGCGGGGATCTCCCTGGAGGCACCCTTCGAGAAGATCCTGAAGTCGAACATCGAGGGCACCTACAACCTGTACGAGGCCGCCCGCCAGGAGGGCGTGCCGCGGATCGTCTTCGCCTCCTCCAACCACGCCGTGGGCTTCACCCCGGCCCCGCGCGCGGGCGAGCCGCCGATCCCCGTCGACACCCCGCGCCGCCCGGACACCTTCTACGGCCTGTCGAAGTCCTTCGGCGAGGACCTGGCCCAGCTCTACTGGGACAAGCACGGCCTGGAGACCGTCTCCGTGCGCATCGGCTCCTGCTTCCCGGAGCCCACCAGCGTCCGGATGCTCTCGGTGTGGATGAGCCCGGCGGACGGCGCCCGCCTCTTCCACGCGGCCCTGACCGCCCGGGAGGTCGGCCACACGGTCGTCTACGGCTCCTCCGCCAACACCCGCCTGTGGTGGGACCTGAGCAGCGCGCGGGCGCTGGGCTACGAGCCGCAGGACGACTCCGAGCCGTACGCCGAGAAGCTGATCGCCGAGCAGGGCGAGCTGGACCCGGAGAACCCGGCCCACAGCCACCTGGGCGGGCACTTCGTGAACGACCCGCCCATCTGGCCGTACTGAGCTTCCTCCGGCCGCCGGGTGGCTCCCGGCGGCCGGAAACGATCGTCCACGCGCGCGGGCGGGCACCGAACGGGCCCGCCCGCCGCCGTGTCCGGGCATCCGCGGTGCCCGATCCCACCCGGCCCCGGACAGCCGCGCAGGTCCGCGCCGGGCACGGCTCCTGCGAAGCGGGCGCAAGCGGGCACAAGCGGGCCCGCAACAGGCCTGGTCAGCGGCGCGCACCGGCGGTAGAACTTCCCCCATGGGCCCGATCGGGCAGTGCCACAGGGAAGTGGGTGACGACATGACCACCAGGACGGCGGAAGAACGCCAGCGCGAGATCGTGCGGGCCGCCCGCGCCACCGGCTCGGTCGACGTCACCGCGCTCGCCGCCGCACTGGGCGTGGCCAAGGAGACCATCCGGCGCGACCTGCGCGCCCTGGAGGACCACGGCCTGGTCCGCCGCACCCACGGCGGCGCGTACCCGGTGGAGAGCGCCGGCTTCGAGACGACGCTCGCCTTCCGCGCCACCAGCCATGTGCCCGAGAAGCGCCGGATCGCCGCCGCGGCGGCCGGGCTGCTCGGGGACGCCGAGACCGTCTTCGTCGACGAGGGCTTCACCCCGCAGCTCATCGCCGAGGCACTGCCCAGGGACCGGCCGCTGACCGTGGTCACCGCGTCCCTGCCGGTCGCGGGCGCCCTGGCGGAGGCGGACCACGTCTGCGTCCTGCTGCTCGGCGGCCGGGTCCGCCCGGGCACCCTGGCCACCGTCGACCACTGGACGACCAGGATGCTGGCCGGCTTCGTGATCGACCTGGCCTACATCGGCGCCAACGGCATCTCCCGCGAGCACGGCCTGACCACCCCCGACCCGGCCGTCAGCGAGGTCAAGGCGCAGGCCGTCCGGGCCGCCCGCCGTACGGTCTTCGCGGGGGTGCACACCAAGTTCGGCGCGGTCAGCTTCTGCCGGTTCGCCGAGGTCGGCGCGCTGGAGGCGATCGTGACCAGCACCCTGTTCCCGGCCGCCGAGGCCCACCGCTACTCCCTGCTGGGCCCGCAGGTCATCCGGGTCTGATCGTCAACTCCTCCACCTTTGCTGGGCGTTCCACACCTCCGGGCGCCCCTTATGTCCCCGTACTCCCCATACCTCCAGGAGCGATCCATGCGCACCCCGAGCCGACGGAGGCCGCGAGCCACGCTCGTCCTGGCCGCCGCAGGGACGCTGCTCGCCCCGCTGCTCTCCGGCTGCTGGGCCGGCGCCGGCGGGACCGGTTCCGGCGGCGACTCCATCAACGTGCTGATGGTCAACAACCCCCAGATGACCGAGCTGCAGAAGCTGACCGCCGCCCACTTCACCAAGGACACCGGCATCAAGGTCAACTTCACGGTGCTGCCCGAGAACGACGTCCGCGACAAGATCAGCCAGGACTTCGCCAACCAGGCCGGCCAGTACGACGTGGCCACCCTGTCCAACTACGAGATACCGATCTACGCCCGCAACGGCTGGCTGCACGAGATGAACTCGTACGTGGCGAAGGACCCGTCGTACGACGAGCAGGACGTGCTGAAACCGATGCGCCAGTCCCTCACCGGCGACGACGGCAAGCTCTACGGGCAGCCGTTCTACGGCGAGTCGTCCTTCCTCATGTACCGCAAGGACGTGTTCGCGGCGAAGGGCCTGACCATGCCCGACCGTCCCACCTGGCAGCAGGTCGCCGACCTGGCCGCGCGGGCGGACGGCGCCCGGCCCGGCATGCGGGGCATCTGCCTGCGCGGTCTGCCCGGCTGGGGCGAGCTGATGGCACCGCTCACGACGGTCGTGAACACCTTCGGCGGCACCTGGTTCGACAAGGGCTGGAAGGCGCGGCTGGACTCCCCGGCCTTCGAGGAGGCGACGAAGTTCTACGTCGGCCTGGTCCGCGAGCACGGCGAGTCCGGCGCCGCCCAGTCCGGCTTCGCCGAGTGCCTGAACAACATGACCCAGGGCAAGGTCGCCATGTGGTACGACGCCACCTCCGCGGCCGGACTGCTGGAGGCGGCCGGCTCCCCGGTCAAGGGCAAGCTCGGCTACGCCCCGGCTCCCGTCGAGCGCACCGAGTCCTCCGGCTGGCTCTACACCTGGGCCTGGGGCATCCAGCAGGCCTCCCGCAACCCCGGCAAGGCCTGGAAGTTCGTCTCCTGGGCGTCGGGCAAGGGCTACGAGCAGCTGGTCGGCGAGACGAGCGGCTGGTCGAACGTCCCCGCGGGCAAGCGCGCGTCGACCTACACCAACGCCGACTACCGAGCGTCGGCCGCCGCGTTCCAGGAGATGACCAAGGAGGCCATCGAGAGCGCCCGGCCGAACGACCCCGGGGTGCAGCCGCGCCCCGCACCCGGCATCCAGTTCGTCGGCATCCCCGAGTTCACCGACCTCGGCACCAGGGTCTCCCAGGAGATCAGCGCGGCCATCGCCGGACGCCAGTCCGTCGACTCGGCCCTGAAGAAATCGCAGGCGCTCGCCGAGAAGATCTCCAAGGAGTACGAGGGACGATGACAGCGACGACCACGGCCCCCCGCACGGTCACTCCCGCACGGACGGTCAGGCAGCCCTCGGCCCGGCTGCGCGCCTGGGCCACCCGGGCCCCGCTGCTGCCCGCCCTCGTCTTCATGATCGTGGTGACCCAGCTGCCGTTCGTGGCCACGCTGGTGATCTCCTTCTTCGACTGGAACGCCCTCTACCCCAAGGCGCGCCACTTCACCGGCCTGGACAACTACCGCCAGGTGCTGACCGACGCGGACCTGCGCCACTCGGTGTGGACGACCGTGCTGCTCACGGCGGCGGTGGTGCTCGCCAGCCTGGTCCTGGGCCTCGCGCTGGCGCTGCTGCTGGACCGGAGGTTCCGCGGCCGGGGCATCGTCCGCACCCTGCTCATCGCGCCCTTCCTGGTGGTGCCGGTGGCCGCGGCCCTGCTCTGGAAGCATGTGCTCTACAACCCTGAATACGGCTTGTTGAACGGCTTGCTGCACTCGGTGGGCGGCCCACAGCCGGACTGGGTCTCGCGCACCCCGCTGCTCGCGGTCGAGGCCTCCCTGGTGTGGCAGTGGACGCCGTTCATGATGCTGATCCTGCTGGCGGGGCTGCAGAGCCGGGACCAGCAGCAGATCGAGGCCGCCCGGGTCGACGGCGCCGGCGACTGGCAGATCTTCCGCCATCTGACCCTGCCCCACCTGCGCCGCTACCTGGAACTGGGCGCGCTGCTGGGCTCGATCTACATCGTCCAGAACTTCGACGCGGTCTTCACGATCACGTCCGGCGGCCTGGGCACCGCCAACCTGCCGTACACCGTCTACCAGAGCTTCTACCAGGCCCACGAGAACGGCCTGGCCTCGGCCGCCGGCGTCCTGGTGGTCATCGGCTCGATCGTCATCGCGACCTTCGCCCTGCGCGTGGTGTCGTCCCTGTTCCGCGAGGAGGTGTCCCGCGCATGAACGCGCTGCGCCGGGGCGGGCCCGGCCTGGTGGCCTGGCTGGCCGGAATCGTCTTCTTCCTGCCCATCGCCTGGATGGCCCTGACGTCCTTCCACTCCGAGGCGGACGCGGCGACGAACCCGCCGTCCTTCGCCGCCTCCCTGACCCTCGACGGCTACCGCGAGTTCTTCGGCACCGGCGGCGGGGCGAGCCCCTGGCCCGCGCTGGTCAACTCCGCGGTGGCGTCGGTCGCCTCGACCCTGCTCGTCCTCGTGCTGGCCCTGCCGGCCGCCTACGCGCTGTCGATCCGGCCGGTGAAGAAGTGGACGGACGTCCTGTTCTTCTTCCTCTCGACGAAGATGCTGCCGGCCGTGGCGGGCCTGCTGCCGATCTACCTGTTCGCCAAGAACGCCGGGATGCTCGACGACATCTGGCTGCTGGTCGTCCTCTACACCTCCATGAACCTGCCGATCGCGGTGTGGATGATGCAGTCGTTCCTCGCCGAGGTGCCGGTCGCCGTCATCGAGGCGGCGCGGGTGGACGGCGCCCGGCTGCCGACGGTCCTCGCACGCGTGGTCGCCCCGATCGCCCTGCCCGGCATCGCCGCCACCGCCCTGATCTGCTTCATCTTCAGCTGGAACGAACTGCTCTTCGCCCGGGTCCTGACGGGCGTGGTCGCCGAGACCGCCCCCGTCTTCCTGACCGGCTTCATCACCAGCCAGGGCCTGTTCCTGGCCAAGGTGTGCGCCGCGTCGCTCGTCATCTCCCTGCCGGTGCTCGCCGCGGGGTTCGCCGCCCAGGACAAGCTGGTCCAGGGCCTGTCGTTGGGAGCCGTGAAATGAAGGCCGCCGTCATCGAGTCCGTGGGCCGTGCCGTCGTCACCGAGGTCCCGGACCCGACGCCGGGCCCGCGCGAGGTCGTCGTCGAAGTGGCGGCCTGCGGGCTGTGCGGCACGGATCTGCACATCCTCCAGGGCGAGTTCGCGCCCAAGCTGCCGATCGTGCCCGGGCACGAGTTCGCGGGCGAGGTCGTCGGGGTCGGCACCCGGGTCACCGAGGTGTCCGTCGGCGACCGGGTGGCCGTCGACCCGTCCCTGTACTGCCACGAGTGCCGGTACTGCCGCACCGGCCACAACAACCTGTGCGAGCGGTGGGCCGCGATCGGTGTGACGACGGCGGGCGGCGCGGCGCGGTACGCGCTCGCCCCGGTCGCCAACTGCGTGAAGCTGCCCGAGCACGTGCGCACCGAGGACGCGGCCCTGGTGGAGCCGCTGTCCTGTGCGGTGCGCGGCTACGACGTCCTGCGCGCCCGCCTCGGCGCGCACGTGCTGATCTACGGCTCCGGGACCATGGGCCTGATGATGCTGGAGCTGGCCAAGCGGACCGGCGCGGCGAGCGTGGACGTGGTCGACGTGAACCCGGCCCGGCTGGAGACGGCCCGGCAGCTCGGCGTGTCGGGCGCGGCGGGCAGCGCGGACGAGCTGGACCGGCCGCAGGGCTGGGACGTGGTGGTGGACGCCACCGGCAACGCGGCGGCGATCCAGGACGGCCTGGACCGGGTGGCCAAGGCGGGTACGTTCCTTCAGTTCGGGGTGGCCGACTACGCGACGCGGGTGATGATCGACCCGTACCGGATCTACAACCAGGAGATCACGATCACCGGTTCAATGGCGGTGCTGCACAGCTTCGAGCGGGCGGCGGAGCTGTTCGCGAACGGGGTGCTGGACCCGGGCGTCTTCATCAGCGACCGGCTTCCGCTGGAGCGGTACCCGCAGGCGCTGGAGCAGTTCGCGGCGGGGGTGGGGCGGAAGATCGTGGTCGTGCCGTAGGCCGTTCGGCGGGTGAGGGGAACCCGTTCGGCCGGTAAGGGAACGGTAAAGCGGTGTCGTTCGTTCACCCGGCATGACAGCTATGACCCCTGGCTCGAACATCCCTCTCTCGACCGCGCGTGTGACGGTGGACGTCTCCGCCCCGGTGCGGCTCGACGTGTCGGGCCTGCTGCTCACCGGCGACGGCAAGGTGCGCTCCGACGACGATTTCATCTTCTACAACCAGCCGAGCGGCCCCGGCGTGACCTACCGGTCGGGTGGCGGTACGGCTCCGGACGCGGTCACGGTGGACACCGCCGCCGTACCGCCGGAGATCGAGAAGATCGTCGTCACGGCCAGCCCGGACGCGGCCGGCCAGACCTTCCAGGGCATCGAGCCGACGGCCACGATCCGGGACGCGGACGGCGGGGCCGTGCTGGCGACGTTCACCCCGCCGCAGCTCGGTACGGAGACCGCGCTGGTGGTCGTGGAGATCTACCGCCGGGCCGGCCAGTGGAAGGCCCGGGCCGTCGGGCAGGGGTACGCCAACGGACTCGCGGGTATCGCGACCGACTTCGGCGTGACGGTGGAGGAGCCGGCCGCGGCCCCGGCCCCGGCCGTCCCGGTGGCCCCGCCGGTCCCCGTGGCCCCCGCGGCCCCGCCGCAGCCGGTGGCGCCGCCGCCCCCTCCGGCGCCGGGCGCCGGGAAGATCAACCTGGACAAGGGCCGGGTCAGCCTGCAGAAGAACCAGACCGTGTCCCTCGTCAAGGGCGGCCGGCCGCTGCTGTCCCAGGTGCGGATGGGGCTCGGCTGGGAGCCGGCGTTCCGGGGCAAGGACATCGACCTCGACGCCTCGGTCATCGCCTACGGCCCGCAGCGCAACCACATCGACAGCTGCTACTTCGGCAAGCTGACGATCCTGAACGGCGCGGTCCGGCACTCCGGGGACAACCTGACCGGCGAGGGCGGGGGCGACGACGAGGTCATCACGGTCGACCTCGGCCGGCTCCCCCAGGAGGTCACCGGCCTGGTCTTCACGGTCAACTCCTTCTCCGGCCAGAAGTTCACGGAGGTCGCCAAGGCCTACTGCCGCCTGGTCGACGCGGCCACCGACGAGGAACTGGCCCGCTTCGACCTCACCGGCGCCGAGCCCCAGACCGGCGTCCTGATGGCCAAGCTCATCCGCCAGTTCTCCGGCGAGTGGGACATGACAGCCCTGGGCACCTTCGTCAAGGCCCGCACAGTCCGCAACATGACCGACCCGGGCGCCCGAGCCCTGTAACGGGGGCCGCGAGCACCCTCCGGGGGCCTGCCGACCAACGCACCGCCGCCGCAGACACCGCGCCGCGCTCCCGTCGACCGACGGCCACCGCCAACACCGCGCCGCCACAGCGGGCAGGCCTGCGCGGGGCAACAGGCCAACGCGCCCCGCCGCCAACACCGCGCCGCTGCCGGCCAGCGGGCAGTCCTGCCGAGGGGCTGCCATCAACGCGCCGTCGCCGCGGGCACTCCTACGCGGGGCTCCCGGCCAACGCACCGCCGCCGGCAACACCGCGCCGCTGGCCTGCCCGCGGCCGGCGCTGCGGGCAGCCATGCCGGTGCCGGCCGGCGGCCCTCGCTGCGGGCAGCCATGCCGCTTGGGCGGGCAGTCCTGCGGGGAGGCTGCCGACCAACGCACCGCCGCCGCAGACACCGCGCCGCGCTCCCGTCGACCGACGGCCACCGCCAACACCGCGCCGCCACAGCGGGCAGGCCTGCGCGGGGCAACAGGCCAACGCACCGCCGCCGGCAACACCGCGCCGCTGGCCGGCCCGCGGCCGGCGCTGCGGGCAGCCATGCCGGTGCCGGCCGGCGGCCCTCGCTGCGGGCAGTCGTGCTGCTGGGGCGGCGCGGGTGGGCGCGGCGGCACCACGTCGGCGTGGGCCCCCGCCCGGCCCCAGCCGGCCGCGCCTCAGGCGGAGCGCAGTCCCTCCGCCAGCAGTGCCAGATAGCGCCGGATCTCCCGGTCCCCCGCCCCCGCCGACTCCGCCGCCGTCGCCACCCCGTGCGCCAACCGCAGCACCTCGACCGGCTCCAGATCCCGACGCAGCGTCCCCTCCGCCTGCGCCGCCACCACCAGCCGCTCCACCGCCCCCTTCACCACGGTCCCGCACACCGTCAGCGCCGCCGTCCCGCCGTCCTCCGTCACCGCCGAGCTGAGCAGCGCCTTCATCCCCCGCGCCTGAAGCGTGCGGACCGCCAGCTCGTACAGCCACTCCATGAGCGCCTCGCCCGGCGGCAGCTGAGCGGCCAGCTCGTCGGCACGCACCCCGAGCGCCTCGATCCGGTCCACGTACGCCGCCTCCAGCAGCGCCCGCCGGGTCGGGAAGTGCCGGTACAGCGTGCCGGAGCCGACGCCCGCCCGCTTGGCGATGTCGTCGAGTGACGCGTTCTCCCCACGCTCGGCGAAGGCCTCCGCCGCCACCTTCAGCAACCGCTCGTAGTTGCGCCGAGCGTCCGCGCGCATGGGCCTGCCCTGCGTCATCCACCCACTCCTCGACCGACCGGGGACCCTCTCCGCATCCTACGGGCCGAGGAGGAGGGGACAACGCTCAGGCGAGCCAGGGCCAGTTCCCGTTCCGGCCGCTCTCCAGCAGCGGGATCATGCGGAACGCGCTGTCGGACAGTCCGCCGAAGGTGTGCCGGTTCCCGGTGCCCGACGGACCGTGGCCCGCCCGGTAGCCCTCCAGGTTCCAGGTGTAGACCGGGACGTCGGCCGGGATCCGGGAGGTCGGGTCGCCGTGCCGGTTCGGGGCGTACTGCTCGTCGGTGACGATCAGCACCCGGTCGTGCCGCTCGTAGTGCCGGCGCACCGCCTCCGTGGTGTCGGTGCCGCCCAGGTCGCCGAAGCGCTCCAGGACCTTCAGCACCGACTCGCCCTTGCGGAACGTGACCTTCTCGCTGGTGGAGCCGAACTGCACGAGATCGGCGTCCGCCGCCCGCAGCGCGAGGGCGGTGCCGAAGACCGCCGCCGCGTCGGCGCGGCTGAGCCGGGACCGCTCGGACACCCGCGACCAGAACATCGAACCGGAACGGTCGACCAGCACGAGGGTACGGCCCGGCAGCGCGGGCACGTTGGCCAGCGAGTGGCCGAGCGCCTGCTCCAGCGGGTAGGACCAGCGCAGCGAGGGCGCGTGCTGGTACGCGGCCAGGTAGCGGAAGGGGAACTGCCGCGAGCGGCGCACCTCCTGCGGATCGCTGATCCGCGCCGCGACCCGGGCGGCTACCTCGTCCGACACCCCGGCCTCGTCGAAGTTGCGCAGGTTGCGGACCAGGGCCATCGCGCCCATGGACGGGATCACGGCCTCCCAGGCCGCCTTGTCCATCGGCCCCTGGAGCCAGCCGGCCAGCGCCTCCCAGGTGATGCCGGCCGCCGCCAGCCGCTCGGCACCGTCGGGCGAGGTGACGACCGCCCGCCGCTGCTCGACGGGCAGCGCCATCAGCTCGCGGTGCAGGGTGAGGGCGGAGAGCGACGCGGGCGGCACGGCGGTGTCCGGGTGGTGCCGCCGGTCGAGCGCGTAACCGAACAGGTCGCCCTGCCACGGCTTGTCCGGGTCCGGCGAGGCGTGCACCAGGTTGAGGACGTCGCCGAAGCGGTAGCCCTTGGACGCGGTGTCGTACTTGAGCAGCGACCGGACGTGGTAGAGCCGTCGTACGGCGTCGGCGATGCCGCGCTTGACGGGCTTGGGGACCGCGCGCCCGTGCGTCGACGTCCAGTAGGCGAGCAGTTCGCCGGGCTCGTCCGGGCGCTGCAGCACGGAGGCCACGACCTGCCGGTTGGACGGGCCGTCGGTCGCGCCGGCGGCCAGCCGCGCGTGCACGTACTCGGCGGCGCCGACGAGCGCGGCCGTCCGCATGTTGCCCTCGCCGCGCAGCCAGCCGAGCAGGCCGGCCGTCCACTCCGGGTCGCTGACGGCGAGGTGGCGGACGAGGCGGGTGAACCGGTCGTCGCGGGCCTCGGCGCTCTCGTAGAAGGTGTCCGCCAGGAAGTGGGACACGGCCAGCAGGAACAGCTCCGAGCGCGCGTCGCGCTCGTGGCCCCGGCCGCCCTCGTGGGTCCGCAGGGTGCGGCCCGTGGAGGTCACGGCCGACGTCGGCCGCGCCTTCGCGGTACGCGTGTTGAATCGCGCCATGGTGAATTCCCCCGAATTCGCTTGGGTTTCGGAGGGAGGCGCGGCAAATGGAGGGTGTCCGAGGTCAGGAGTCGGCGGCGGACTTTACCCAGGTGCTCTGCCGATTGAGCTACACCGACCCGAAGTCGATGACGGGACTCGAACCCGCAACCGCCCGATCCAATGAAGTAACCGCTGCCTGCGCACCGGACACCCACCATGTGCCACGCCTCCCGAGATCACGTCGGCGGCGGTTGTGGATTCTCTGGGAAAGAAGTAACCGCAGCCTGCGCACCGGGAGGTGCATGAAGTTTTCGGTGTCCAGAGATCGAGGTCGGCGGAACCGACGTATGGTGCTCTGCCTCTGAGCTACACCGGCATGTCGGAGCCGGTGGCGGGACTCGAACCCGCGGCCTCCCCGTTATGAGCGGAAGTAGGTCCTGCCTGTCGCACCTGGACGAGGATCACTCTAGGAGGGGAGCCGCGGGACGGGCGAGCGAATTAATCACCGCACGGAGTTCAGTCGCACTTCTGGCGCTTCCAGGGGCCGGTGATGGCGAGCATGATGCCGGGCGTCTGGATGTTGGCGAACAGGGTCCTGCCGTCGGGCGAGAAGGTGACGCCGGTGAACTCGCTGTATTCGGGCTCCTCCGCGGTGCCGATGTTCAGCTCGTTGCGGGCGATGGGGTACGTCCGGCCGCTCTCGGTGGCGCCGAACAGGTGCTGGACGCCCTCGCCGTCCTCGGCGATGACCAGGCCGCCGTACGGGGAGACGGTGATGTTGTCCGGGCCGTCGAAGGTGCCGTCCTTGGCGGGCTCCGGGTTGACGCCGAGCAGCACCTTCAGGGTCAGGGTGCGGCGCTTGGGGTCGTAGAACCAGACCTGGCCGTCGTGCTGGACCGGGCTCTCCTGGCGGGCGTAGGAGGAGACGACGTAGACGCCGCCGTCGCCCCACCACATGCCCTCCAGCTTGCGGGCCCGGGTGACCTGGCCGTCGGTGAACTGCTTGCGCACCGAGACGGTCTTGGCGTCACGGTCGGGGACGTCCACCCAGTCGACGCCGTACACGGTGCCGGCCTTGGTGGCGCGGGAGAGGTCGTCCACGAACTGGCCGCCGGAGTCGAAGCACTTGAACGCCTGGAGCACGCCCGCGTCGTCGGCGAGGGTGCGCAGCTTGCCGCGGCCGTGGCGGAAGCCCTCCGGCGGGGTCCAGCGGTAGAACAGGCCGTTGGGTCCTGAGGCGTCCTCGGTGAGGTAGAGGTGGCCGCGCTTGGGGTCGACGACGACGGCCTCGTGGGCGTAGCGGCCCAGGGCCTTGACGGGCTTGGGGTCGCGGTTGGCGCGGCGGTCCTCGGGGTCGACCTCGAAGACGTAGCCGTGGTCCTTGGTGAAGCCGTTCCTGCCGGCCTTGTCCTCGGTCTCCTCGCAAGTCAGCCAGGTGCCCCACGGGGTGCTGCCACCGGCGCAGTTGGTGGCGGTGCCGGCGATGCCCACCCACTCGGCGACCTCGCCGCCGCGGCGGACCTCGACCACCGTGCAGCCGCCGGCCGCCGCGGGGTCGTAGACGAGGCCCTCGGTGAGCGGCACCGGGTGCGGCCACTGGGCGCGGGCGCCGGCCAGCTCGTGGTTGTTGACGAGCAGGGTGGTGCCGCGCGGGCCGGCGAAGGTGGCGGTGCCGTCGTGGTTGGACGGGGTGAACTCGCCGGACTCCAGCTTGGTCCTGCCGCTGTAGGTGATGATCTTGTACGAGAAGCCTGCGGGCAGGGCGAGGATGCCGGCCGGGTCGGGGATCAGCGGGCCGTAGCCGACGCCGCGGTGGCCCCCGTGCGCGGACGCGGCCTCGGCGTTCTCGGTGTCCGTGGCGGCAAGGGCGTTCGGCGCGGTGGCGAGAGCGCCGACGCTGCCCGCCAGGGCGACCCCGGCACCGGTGATCGCGGATTTCGTGGCGAAGTCCCTGCGGGTGAGCGACATGGTGTCTCCTGTGACGACGGTTGCAGTCCGTGGAGGGTGGGGGGCCTCGGTTCGGCGCACACGCTCCCGCCCGCCCGTGAACGCGAGTTGAACGCCGGACCACTACCAGGGCGCCCGTTCCATGAACCCGTATGCACCGCCCCATGACCGTCCCAAGCACCGGCCACGCGCCGCACCGGTCACCTACCGCACCGAACACCACCGCCCGGCCTGCCCGGCGCGCAGCTCCTCACGGAGGGCCGTGGGCAGGGTGCGGAGGCACAGGCCGCGCACCGGAACCGCCCACCACGGCCCCTCGCTGCCCCGGCCCCGCTCACCCCCAAGCGCTCACCCGCCCTGCTGGGACCGTGCCTTGAACGCGGCCTTGCGGGCCTCCTTGGCGACCTTCTTGTCCGGGTGCAGCCGGCCCATCGCGTCCAGCACCTCGGCGGTGGCGGGGTGCTCCACCCGCCAGGCCGCCGCGAAGAAGCCGCTGTGCTGGGCGGCCAGCCCCTCCACCAGGGCCTGGAGTTCCTCGGAGTTGCCCTCGGCGGCCAGCTGGGCGGCGAGCGTGTCGACGGTCAGCCAGAACACCATCTCCTGGGACGGTGCCGGCACCCCGGCGGCGCCCCGCTCGCTCAGCCACACCCGGGCGAGCCCGCCGAGTTCGGGGTCGTCCAGCACCTCCCGCAGCGCGGGTTCGGCCTCGGCGCCCACCAGCGACAGCGCCTGCTGGCAGCGCAGCCGGCGCAGCGGGGCCCCGGCGTCCGCGCCGCGGGCCGCCGCCAGCAACTCCCGTGCCGCGGCTAGCGGTTCGCGGCGGGCGAGCCACTGCTCGGTCTCGGCCCGCGCGGCGGACTGGCCGAACCGGGCGGTGCCGTCGAGCAGCACGTCCGCGCCCTTGTCGGCGAGGTCCCCGACGACCGGCGCCTCGAACCCGGCCTCCAGCAGCCGCGCCCGCATCCCGTACACGCCGAGCGGGGTGAGCCGGACCATGCCGTAGCGGGAGACGTCGGTGTCGTCCGCCGGCGCCGCGGGCTCCTCGTCGGGGTCGGCCATCAGCGCCTCGTCCACCGGCTGGTAGGCCACGAGCCCGACCGGCTCCAGCACCCGGAACTGGTCGTCCAGCCGCATCATGGCATCGGAGACCTGCTCCAGGACGTCGTTGGTGGGCTCGCCCATGTCGTCGGGCACGAGCATGGAGGCGGCGAGGGCGGGCAGCGGGACGGGTCCGTCGCCGGCGCCGTCCTCACTGACGGTCAGCAGGTAGAGGTTGCCGAGGACGCCGTCGAGGAACTCCGCCTCGGCCTCCGGGTCCCAGTCGAGTGACGAGAAATCGACCTCTCCGCCGTCGTCGAGCGCGTCGACCAGGTCGTCCAGATCGGGGACGGCCGCGTCGGCGAGGACGGTCTCCAGGGCGGCCAGCCACACGGTGAGCACGTCCCGCGGGGAGCCGCCGGTGAGCAGCTTCAGCTCCTCCCCCGTCCGGACGGTGCCGGCCTCCTCGTCCACGATCTCCACCAGGCCGGTGTCCACCGCGACCCGCCAGGCCTCACTGGCGTACGCGGCGGCGTCGTCGCCGGCCAGTCCGAGCAGCTCGGCGGCGGCCGGCAGCTGCTCCTCGGCCAGCCCGCCGCCGGCGTCCACGCGGGTGTCGGGCCCGGCCCAGCGGGCGAGGCGGGCGGCCCGGGACAGCAACGGCGTGGACAGCGCGGCGCGCGCCAGCTCCGCTTCGGGGTGCAGCCGTACGGGCGGCAGGGGGGAGCTGTCTGACATCGGCTGGTTCTCCTCGGACCGTGAACGGGCTCAGCCGCTCAGCCTAGACGGATTTCCACCCATGCCGCCCGGTTCATCTCCCCGTAAGCATCCGTACCTGGCCGAAACCTTGACAACTCCCCGGGCCAGGCAGGAGATTGACGCGCGTAGAAGTTGGGGGGACAACTGTTCACTCGGCTCTACGCGTGTCACAGAGGGCTACGAGTCCCGCACGCTCCCGTTCCACCCTCGTCCCGGCGCATCGTCACGTCCCCGGAGGGATCCCTTGCCGAGCAGGTCTTCCGCGCGCCTCGCCGCGCTCACCGTCGCCGCCGTCTGCAGCGCGGCGTCCACCATCGCCCTCACCTCGCCCGCGCACGCCGACTCGGTGCGCGTCCACGACATCCAGGGCACGACCCGGATATCCCCGTTCGCCGGGCAGAAGGTGACGGACGTGCCCGGCATCGTCACGGCCACGCGCACGTACGGCTCGTCCAAGGGCTTCTGGCTCCAGGACCCGACCCCGGACGCCAACCCGGCCACCAGTGAGGGCGTCTTCGTCTTCACCAGCTCCACCCCCAAGGTCGCGGTCGGCGACGCGGTGACGGTCACCGGAACGGTCTCGGAGTACGTCCCGGGCGGCACCTCCTCCGGCAACCAGTCGGTCACGGAGATCACCAAGCCGGCCGTCACCACCGTTTCCACCGGCAACCCGGTCCCGGCGCCGGTCGTCGTCGACGAGGACGCGGTGCCGGACGCGTACGCCCCCCAGGGCGACTCCGCCGCGGCCAACTCGGTCAACGGCCTCACCCTGGACCCGTCGGCGTACGCCCTGGACTACTACGAGTCCCTGGAGGGCATGAACGTCCAGGTCGCCGACGTCCGCGTGGTCACGGCGACCGACCCGTACAGCGAGCTGTGGGTCACCGTGAAGCCGTGGGAGCACCGCAGCCGCCGCGGCGGCACGGTCTACGGCTCCTACGACTCCCAGAACACCGGCCGGCTCCAGATCCAGTCGCTGGGCGCCACCGCCGACTTCCCGAAGGCGGACGTCGGCGACACCCTGGAGGGCACCACCACCGGCCCGCTGGACTTCAACCAGTTCGGCGGCTACACCCTCGTCGCCGCCAAGCTCGGCACGCTGGCCAGCGGGGGCCTGGAGCGCGAGACGACGCAGAAGCAGTCGAGCCGCGAGCTGGCGGTGGCGACGTACAACGTCGAGAACCTCGACCCGTCGGACGCCACCTTCGACAAGCACGCCTCCGCGATCGTGCACAACCTCCAGTCGCCCGACATCGTGTCCCTGGAGGAGATCCAGGACAACAACGGCGCCAAGGACGACGGCACGGTCGACGCGAACGAGACCGTGACCAAGCTGATCGACGCGATCGTCGCGGCGGGCGGCCCGAAGTACGACTGGCGCTCGGTCAACCCGGTCAACGACCAGGACGGCGGCGAGCCCGGCGGCAACATCCGCCAGGTGTTCCTGTTCAACCCCGAGCGGGTGTCCTTCGTGGACCGCGCGGGCGGCGACTCGACCACCGCGGTCGGCGTCGCCAAGGTGCACGGCAAGGCGCAGCTGACGGTCTCCCCGGGCCGGATCGACCCGGCGAACGCGGCCTGGAACAACAGCCGCAAGCCGCTCGCGGGCGAGTTCGTCTTCCGCGGCAAGACCGTCTTCGTGATCGCCAACCACCTCAACTCCAAGGGCGGCGACCAGGGGCTGACCGCGCAGTACCAGCCGCCGGTGCGCAGCTCGGAGATCCAGCGGCACGCCCAGGCGACCGAGGTGAACGCGTTCGTCAAGGACATCCTGTCCGTGCAGAAGAACGCGAACGTCATCGCGCTCGGCGACATGAACGACTTCGAGTTCTCCGGTACCACGAAGATCCTCGAGGGTGACGGCGAGCTGTGGTCGGCGATCAAGTCGCTGCCGAAGAGCGAGCGGTACAGCTACGACTACCAGGGCAACCAGCAGGTCCTGGACCAGATCCTGATCAGCCCGGCGATCCGCCGCGGGTGCGACGTCGACTACGACAGCGTGCACATCAACGCGGAGTTCCACGACCAGATCAGCGACCACGACCCGCAGGTGCTGCGGTTCCGTCCGTGACCCGGCGGCGGGACCGGCCGGACGCGCCGTCCGGCCGGTCCCGCCGTTGCGGTGTCACTGCCCGCGGTCGATCCGGCGCCAGACAACGGCGGCACCGACGACGGCGGCGGCCGCCGCGCCCAGGACGAGCGCCGGCCGCGGATGCCGCAGTGCGGCACCCACGGCGGACCGCACCGGCCGCGGCACCCGCGCGTCGTGCTCCATGGCGTGCCCGGCGTGCACGGCCCGGTCCTGCAGGGTGTGCCGGCCGTGTCCGGCCCGCTCCTGCACCAGCTGGCCGGCCTTCGCCATCCGTTCCTGGGCGGTGTGACCGGCCCGCGTGGCGCGGTCCTGCACCAGGTGCCCCGCCTTGGTCGCCCGGTCCTGCACGCCGTGCCCCGCCTGGGCGGCTCCGGCGCGCAGCTGGACGGTCATGGCACCGGCCTTGTCCCGCAGGTCGGCGGCCCGGGCGCGGGCCCGGCCCTTCACATCGGCCCGGCCGACCAGCTGGGCGACGGTGTCGCCGAGCTGGCTCCGGGTGTGTTCGATCTGCTGCCGCAGCTCGTCGGGGCCCTTGGCGCCCGTGCCGTGCGGCTTCCTTTGCGTCATCGGTGTGCCCTTTCCCTGATGGCGTCGACGTCCGCCCTGACGCTGCCGAGCGTCTCCTCGGGTGTGGGCGGAGCGGCGCGGCGCAGCTGGGCGCGTCCGGTCGCGGCCAGGAGGCCGGCCACGGCGAAGAACACCGCGGCCACGACCAGTGCCGCCGCCCATACGGGCAGCGCCAGGGAGAGTGCGGCGGTGGCCGCTCCGGCCAGGATGATCAACCCGACGTAGCCGACGGCGCCGGCGGCGCCCAGCAGTCCGCCGCCGCGTCCGGCCCGGCGGCCCTTCTCGGCCAGCTCCTCCTTGGCGAGGGCGATCTCCTGCCGCAGCAGCCGGGTGAGCTGTTCTGTGGCCCGGCTGACGAGTTCACCCGTGGAGGGGTGCCCGTCGGCCGCGGGCCGGGTGTGCGAGGTCACGGTCACGGCGTTCCGCCTCCTCTCTGTGCGGAACGTCCGGGTACCCGGACCGAGGGTCCTCACCCCTGTCCGGCGCCTCCGGTCCCGCGGTCGCCGAGGCGCGCGAGTTGGGACTGGAACCAGTCGAGGCGCGCCTGCAACAGGGCTGCCTCGGCGACGAGTTCGGGGACGCCCAGCTCGGCGGCGGGCGTCAACTCGGTGTCAGGGCCCGGCGGACCGCCCGTACCCACGGCACCCGCGAGCACGCGCAGGCCCTGCCCGGCCAGCCGGGCGAACCCGGCGAGCGAGACGGACGGACGCCCGCGCAGGCAGCCCGCGCAGGCGGGGGCCAGTGCCCGCCAGCCGGGCCGGCCCCAGCCGGCGTCGGCCAGGGCGACGGCGCCGGCGCCGCAGCCGCAGGGGCCGGCCGTGACCGTGCGCACCCGCTGCCGGGCGTAGCGGTAGCCGCGTTCGAAGCGGATGTAGGCGCCGAGGACGGAGACCTCCAGCAGGACGGCCGCGCGGTGTTCGGCGGTGCACAGCAGCGCCTCGGCGGCGGCCCGGTCGTGCACGCAGTGGAAGCCGCAGTCGCACCGGCGCGCGGGCGGGCGGTGCCGCAGGCCGTAGACGCAGGAGGCGTCGTCGAGGACGGCGTACGGCAGCGCGCCGCCGAGCGACACACCGGTGAACCCGGCCCGGGTGCCGTCCTGGGACACCACCGGGTGGGCGATCTTGTAGCCGGTCGGCGGCTCCGTCGGGCGTTCCGCCGGGAGCCGCAGCCTCATCGGGCGGCCGGGACCTCTTCGCGGGCCGGCTCCGCCGCCTGCGTGCGGAGGGTCTCCTCGGTGCTTCGCGGCTCCTCCTCGGGCACGAGGTGGGCGAGCGGTCGCTCCTCGGCGACCCCGGTGGCCAGTGCCTTGCCCAGCTTCATGGCGCCTCCCATGACCTGACGTCGGTGACCCTCCGGCCATAGTGACCCATCGGGTGCCGAGTTGGACATAGGGCCTCCGGCCGCATCCCCTACAAAAGATTAGTGAATCTTAGTGATGTCTCGTAGGAAAATTAAGTGGAGCTTCACCAAGGGGCGCGCCGAGACTACTCCCATGACGAATACCCGCAAGGCCGCTCCCTTCGGCCGCACGCTCTGCGCCATGATCACGCCGTTCACCGAGGCGGGCGCCCTCGACCTGGACGGCGCCCGGCGGCTGGCCGCGCACCTGGTGGCGCAGGGCTGCGACGGCCTGGTCCTCAGCGGCACCACGGGCGAGTCGCCCACCACCACCGACGAGGAGAAGGCCCGGCTGGTCGCGGCCGTACGGGAGGCGGTCGGCGACCGGGCCGCGCTGGTCGCGGGCGTGGGCACGTCCGACACCCGGCACACGGTGGAGCTGGCGCTCGCGGCCGCGAAGGCGGGCGCCGACGGCGTCCTGGTGGTGACGCCGTACTACAGCCGGCCCCCGCAGGAGGCGGTGGCCGCCCACTTCCTGGAGATCGCCGACGCGAGCGAGCTGCCGGTGATGCTCTACGACATCCCGGGCCGCACCGGCACCCGGATCGCACCGGACACGATGATCCGGCTCGCCCGGCACCCACGGATCGTGGCCGTCAAGGACTGCTCCTACGACTTCCTCGGCACGCAGAAGGTGCTTGCACGGACGGAGTTGGCGTACTACGCGGGCTGCGACGAGCACATACTGGCGCTGTACGCGGTCGGCGCGGCGGGCTGTGTGAGCACGGTCGCGAACGCCGTGCCGGACCGGGTCGCCGCGATCCTGGCCGCGTTCGACGCCGGCGACACCGACCGGGCGGCCGCACTCCAGCTGGCCCTCACGCCGTTGACCGAGGCGATGATGGACGCGGGCCTGCCCGGCACGGTCACCGCGAAGGCCCTGCTGGCCCGCCTCGGTCTGCCCGCGGGACCGGTCCGCGCACCGCTGCTGCCCGCCGGCCGGGAGACGGCCGACGGGCTGGTGACGGTGTACGAGGCGCTCGCCGCGGGCTGATCCGCGGCGGACCGGGACCGGCGTCAGCGGCGGGTGAAGACGGGCTCCCACGGCTGCCGCGGCTCGGCGGCCCCGGCCGGCTCCTGGACGCCGCTGAGCGGTACGACCTTGTCGCTGCCGAGCGTGACCAGCACGAGCCGGGGGCGGTACTCCTCCTCCAGGCTCGTCACCCGTTCCCAGGCGATCAGGTGCCTGTCGTCGGCCCAGACGAGCAGGTGGCCTCCGCGGACCTTGGTGATCTCCTTGCCCGTACGGGGATCACGGACGGAGGAGTAGGACCTGCCGGGCGAGCCGGCGACCTCCTTCGTCAGGCCGAGGGCGGCGAGCCTGCCGCTCGGGGACAGCCGCGCGGGGACGTCCGACCGCAGGTGCTGCTCGTCCGCGGGCGCGGCGACCTTGTTGCCCTGGAGGTCGTAGAACTGCTGCAGGCCGTCCCGGCCGCCGATGTACTGCGCGTACACGAGCCCGCCGGTGCGGCTGAAGGCGAAGTCCGCGCGCGAGGCGCTGTCGCGGTCGGGTGCCACCCGGCTCCAGGAGCCCGTGCCGGAGGCCACGTCGAGGTCGTAGAACCCCGACCGGCTGGACTGTCCGAACCGGGCCGCCCACATCCACGCGGCCCTGCCGTCGGTGGTGTGCACCTTTTCCCTGGTCCGCAGATCGGGGTTCTCGTCGTACGTCGTCGCGACGAGCCTCGTGCCGTCGGACGAGAACGCGAGCCCGCCGACGCCGTGCCGGACCGGGATCCACCGCTCGACCTCCCCCGTCGCGAGGTCGAGCAGGCCGATCCGGTGCGCGGGCAGGTCCCGCTCCAGCACGGCGGCGGTCTTCAGGCCGGGAGCGACGGCGACGAAGGACCAGCGGGAGTCCTTCTCGTACTTTCCGCTCCCCGGGTCGAGCAGCCAGTAGGTGCGCGCCCAGACGGCCCGGTTCCCGGTCAGCCGCTTCGCCTCCGCGGTGTAGTAGGCGGCCAGCACCGCGTCCCCGGCTCCGATCAGCTCGCGCGGCGGCGACTGGTCCGGGTGGGCCCGGACACCGCCGGAGTCCAGCACCCCGGACGGCCGTACATCGGCCTTGTGGCCAAAGTCCAGCAGCGGCACCCCGACGGCGATCGCGACCACGGCGGCGGTGGCCGCGGCGACCGAGGCCAGCCTGCGGGTACGGCGGCGCCGGCGCACCCCGAGCACCCGGTCGGCGAACCCCGCCGGCACCGGCGGCTCCCGGTCGGCCTGCTCCCGCAGCGCCTCGCGCACGAGTTCCTCCACGTTCACGGACGCACCTCCACGGGCGAGAAGTCACGGGACGGCTGCTGCGGCCGGGGATCCACCGCCGCCAGCTCGGGCGCCAGCTCGCGGAGCCTGGCCAGCGAGCGGTGGGTGGTGGACCGTACGGTGCCCACGGAGCAGCCCAGGATGCGGGCCACCTCGGCCTCCGGCAGGTCCTCGAAGTAGCGCAGCACCAGCATGGTCCGCTGGCGGGCGGTGAGCCGGGACAGGGCCGTGCGCAGCACCAGCCGCAGCTCGGCGGCGCCCGCGGCGTCCGGGACCCGGCCGGGCTCCGGCGGCTCGGCCACGGTGACCTCGCGCCGCCGCCACTTCAGCCGCCAGCGGCTGATCTGCTGCCGGTACAGGACCTGCCGGACGTACGCCTCGGGCTCGTCGATCCGCTGCCACCGGCCGGCCGCCTTGACCAGCGCGTTCTGCAACAGGTCCTCGGCGGCGTGCCGGTCGCCGCCGGACAGCAGCACGGCGGTCCTCAGCAGCGCGGTCGACCTCCCGGCCACGAACTCCCGGAAACTCTCCTGCGCTTCGGCATCCATCGTCACCTTCTCTTTTCCCCGGGCCGCACCCGAACCTCCGGCCCCCGCACCCCTCCTGACGCGCCCACCGGAGCGTCGCTATGCCTGCCCCCGGAAAGAAATCCGGGCCGCCGACCGTGCGACCGACGAAGAAGCGCCCTTCACCGTGAGGTGAAGGGCGCTTCGGACGTGCCGGATACGTCAGTTGTGGCTGTGCAGGATGTCGTTCAGGCCGCCCCAGACCGCGTTGTTCGGGCGGGCCTCGACCGTGCCGGTGACCGAGTTGCGGCGGAAGAGGATGTTCGAGGCGCCGTTCAGCTCGCGGGCCTTGACGATCTGGCCGTCGGGCATGGTGACGCGGGTGCCCGCGGTGATGTACAGGCCCGCCTCGACCACGCACTCGTCGCCGAGCGCGATGCCGACGCCCGCCTCGGCGCCGACCAGGCAGCGCTCCCCGATGGAGATGATCACGTTGCCGCCGCCGGACAGGGTGCCCATGGTGGAGGCGCCGCCGCCGATGTCGGAGCCGTCGCCGACGACGACACCCGCGGAGATCCGGCCCTCGACCATGGAGGTGCCGAGCGTGCCGGCGTTGAAGTTGACGAAGCCCTCGTGCATGACCGTGGTGCCGGCCGCGAGGTGCGCGCCGAGGCGGACCCGGTCGGCGTCGGCGATGCGCACGCCCTTGGGGGCGACGTAGTCCGTCATGCGCGGGAACTTGTCGATCGAGGTCACCTGGAGGTGCAGGCCCTCGGCGCGGGCGTTCAGGCGCACCTTTTCGATGTCGTCCACGGCGACCGGGCCGAGCGAGGTCCAGGCGACGTTGGCGAGGTGGCCGAAGATGCCGTCCAGGTTCTGGCCGTGCGGCTTGACCAGGCGGTGCGAGAGCAGGTGCAGGCGCAGGTAGACGTCGTGCGCGTCGATCGGCTTCTCGTCCAGCGAGGCGATGACCGTGCGGACCGCGACCACCTCGACGCCCCGGCGGGCGTCCGGGCCGATCGCCGCGGTCGCGCCGCCGCCCAGCAGCTGGGCCGCCTGCTCGGCGGTCAGCCGCTCGGTGCCGGCCGGGCCCGGCGCCTCGACCAGCTCGGGGGCCGGGAACCAGGTGTCGAGAACGGTGCCGTCGGAGGCGATCGTGGCGAGGCCGGCGGCGACGGCGCCGGTGGTACGGGTTGCAGAGTCGGTCATGGAAGAAAACCTAACGTGGGCGGGGTGGTGAGGGCGAACCGCGTCTCACGTGCCGGGCGCCGGTTCAGGGGATCAGCCGAGCCAGTGCGGCGCGCGCGTACTCCTCGTCGTAGGAACCGCCCGTCAGCAGCACCTGGAGGCAGATGCCGTCCATCAGCGCGAGCAGGGCGCGCGCGGTGACCGGGTCCGTGCGGCGGGCCAGCAGCGCCGCCGCCCGCTCGGTCCACTCGGCGGCGACGGGACGCAGCGCGGGGCGGCGCAGCGCCGCCAGGTACAGCTCGTACTCCAGCTCCACGCCGGTGCGCTCGCCCGCCAGCCACTCCCCGAGCGCCCGGGCGAGGTCGGCGGCGAGGTCGCCCCCGCCGCCGCCCTCCGGCAGCAGCTCGGCCAGCACCCCGCCGAACCCCTCGTTCGACTGCCGCAGCGCTGCCACCAGCAGTTCCTCCAGGGTGGCGAAGTGGTACGTCGTGGAGCCGAGCGGTACGTCCGCCTCGGCGGCGACCGTGCGGTGGCTCAGCCCGGCGATGCCGTCCCGGCCGACCACGCGGATCGCCGCGTCGATGATCCGCTGCCGGCGCTCGGGGTCGTACCGGCGGGGCATCAGTGCGCCGCTCCGCCCAGGTCCAGCACCACGACTCCCCCGATGATCAGCAGGATCCCGGCGGCCTTCGCCGGGTTCAGCCCCTCGCCGAACAGCAGCAGGCCGAGGACGGCGATGGTCGCGGTGCCCACACCGGACTGGCGCCGGCGAGCAGCAGGTATCCCATGTGTACGAGCGTACACAACGGCTGCGTACGGCCGTACACAACGAGAAAGTTTCACTTTCATAGAAACCGCTCGCAGGCGGCCCCGGCTCCACTACTGTGCGGGCCCGTGTCCGAAACCACCCCCCGCACCCGAAGACTCGGGCTGGCCGCCGCACTGGCCCTGGCAGTCGCCGCCGCCTGCGTGACCGTGACCGCCCTGAACGACCGGCCCACGGAGACGAAGGCCACCGCCCCGGCGACGCCGCCCGACAACGGCCCCGGTCTGCTCTCCTTCGCCTCCCCGTCCACCCCGCCGGCGAACACACCGGCTCCCGCGAGGAACCGCACGGCCCCGCCCCCGCCCTCCGCCCCCGAGTCCCCCGCCCACCCGAAGCACACGCCGGCCAAGTCGCCGTCACCCAGGACCAGTTCGCCCCGTGCGGCGGAGCGCGGGACGTCCGTCCGCTCCCTCAACTACCCCGACCGCTACTGGCACATCAGCGACGGCCTGGTGAAGCTCGACCCCGTCAGCTCGGCCGCGGACCGCCGCGCCGCCACCTTCACGCGCGTCAAGGGCCTTGCCGACGCCCGCTGTTACTCCTTCACCACGGCCGACGGCGGCTACCTGCGCCACCGCAGCTTCCTGCTCCGCGCCGAACCCGCGGACGGCACGCCCCTGTTCCAGCAGGACGCCACGTTCTGCCCCCGCCCCTCCGCCTCCCCCGGCGCCGTGATGCTGGAGTCGGTCAACTACCCCGGCCGCTTCCTGCGCCACCGGAACTTCCAGCTGAAACTGGACCCGTACCAGAACACCGGTCTCTACCGGTCCGACTCGGCCTTCCTGCTGGTGGACGGGCTGGCCTGAACACACGGAAGCGGCGGCACCCGGCAGGTGCCGCCGCTTTCCGCACACGGTGGGATCAGACGTTGAACCCGAGCGCCCGCAGCTGTTCGCGGCCGTCGTCCGTGATCTTGTCCGGGCCCCACGGCGGCATCCAGACCCAGTTGATGCGCAGCTCGTTGACCAGGCCGTCGGTGGCGGACTTGGCCTGGTCCTCGATGACGTCCGTCAGCGGGCAGGCCGCCGAGGTCAGGGTCATGTCCACGGTCGCGACGTTGGAGTCGTCGATGTGGATGCCGTAGATCAGGCCGAGGTTGACGACGTCGATGCCCAGCTCGGGGTCGACGACGTCCATCAGGGCCTCGCGGAGCTCCTCCTCCGAGGCCGGCTTCATCTCGACGGTGTCGCTCATGCGGTCTTCCTTTCGGCTTCGGCGCCACCCAGCGCCTGGGCCGTCGCGTCCTTCCACGCCATCCAGCTCAGGAGGGCGCACTTGACCCGCGCGGGGTACTTGGAGACACCGGCGAACGCGACCGCGTCCTCCAGGACCTCCTCCATCGCGTCGTCGGGCTCGATCTTGCCCTTGGACTGCATCAGCTCCAGGAAGGTCTCCTGGATCTTCCGCGCCTCGGCGAGGTCCTTGCCGACCAGCAGCTCGTTCAGCACGGAGGCGGAGGCCTGGCTGATGGAGCAGCCCTGGCCCTCGTAGGAGACGTCCTCGATCGTCGTGCCGTCGTACTTCACGCGCAGGGTGATCTCGTCGCCGCACGTCGGGTTCACGTGGTGCACCTCGGCGTCGCCATCCCGCAAGCCCCGCCCGTGCGGGTTCTTGTAGTGGTCCAGGATGACGTCCTGGTACATCGAGTCCAGCTTCACGGTTTCAGCTCACGCCTCTCAGCCGAAGAAGTTCCGTACGTGCTCCAGCCCCTCGACCAGTGCGTCGATCTCGGCCGGCGTGGAGTACAGATAGAACGACGCTCGCGTGGTCGCAGGAATTCCGTAGCGGAGGCAGACCGGACGGGCGCAGTGGTGGCCGACGCGGACCGCGATGCCCTGCTCGTCGAGGACCTGGCCCACGTCGTGCGGGTGGATGTCCCCGAGGGTGAAGGAGATCGCCGCCCCGCGGTCCTCGGCCGTCGTCGGACCGATGATCCGCAGGTCCGGGACCTCGGCCAGGCGCTGCACCGCGTACTCCGTCAGCGCGTGCTCATGGGCGAGGATCCTGTCCATGCCGATCGACTGGAGGTAGTCGATCGCCGCGCCGAGGCCGACCGCCTGGGCGATCGGAGGCGTGCCCGCCTCGAACTTGTGCGGCGCCGGCGCATAGGTGGACGAGTGCATCGAGACCGTCTCGATCATCTCGCCGCCGCCGAGGAACGGCGGCAGGTCCTCCAGCAGCTCCTGGCGGCCCCACAGGACGCCGATGCCGGTCGGGCCGCACATCTTGTGACCGGTGAAGGCCACGAAGTCGGCCTGCAGGGCCTGCACGTCCAGCGGCATGTGCGGGGCGGCCTGGGAGGCGTCGATGCAGACGAGGGCGCCGACCTCCTGGGCGCGGCGGATGATCGTCTCGACCGGGTTGACCGTGCCCAGGATGTTCGACACCAGCACGAAGGAGACGATCTTCGTCTTCTCGGTGATGACCTCGTCGATGTTGGACAGGTCCAGCCGGCCGTCGTCGGTGAGACCGAACCACTTCAGCTTCGCACCCGTGCGCTGCGCCAGCAGCTGCCACGGCACGATGTTGGAGTGGTGCTCCATCTCCGTGATGACGATCTCGGTCTCATGGTCCACCCGGTAGGGCTCGTCGGCCCAGCCCAGCATGTTCGCCACGAGGTTCAGCGACTCGGAGGCGTTCTTGGTGAAGATCACCTCGTCGCGGCTCGGCGCGTTGATGAACGCGGCGACCTTGTCGCGCGCGCCCTCGTACAGCGCCGTGGCCTCCTCGGCGAGCACATGCACACCGCGGTGGACGTTGGCGTTGTAGCGCTCGTAGTACTCGCTCAGGGCGTCCAGCACCTGGCGCGGCTTCTGGGAGGTCGCCGCGTTGTCCAGGTACACGAGCTTCTTGCCGTCGTGGACCAGCCGGTCCAGGACGGGGAAGTCCTTGCGGATCGCCTCGGTGTCGAGGAGGCCCGGCAGCTGTGTCACGCGGATGCGCCACCCTTCGTGTATGCCTCGTAGCCCTCGTCCTCCAGCTTGTCGGCGAGCTCGGCACCGCCGGACTCAACGATCCGGCCGGCGGAGAAGACGTGGACGAAGTCGGGCTTGATGTAGCGCAGGATGCGCGTGTAGTGCGTGATCAGCAGGGTGCCGACCTCGCCGGTCTCACGGACGCGGTTGACGCCCTCGGAGACGATGCGGAGCGCGTCGACGTCCAGGCCGGAGTCGGTCTCGTCCAGGATCGCGACCTTCGGCCTGAGCAGCTCCAGCTGGAGGATCTCGTGGCGCTTCTTCTCACCGCCGGAGAAGCCCTCGTTCACGTTGCGCTCGGCGAAGGACGGGTCCATGTTGAGGCGCTCCATGGCCTCCTTGACCTCCTTCACCCAGGTGCGCAGCTTGGGGGCCTCGCCGCGGATGGCGGTGGCGGAGGTGCGCAGGAAGTTGGAGACCGAGACGCCGGGGACCTCGACCGGGTACTGCATCGCCAGGAACAGGCCCGCGCGGGCGCGCTCGTCGACGGACATCTCCAGGACGTCCTCGCCGTCGAGCAGCACGGTGCCGCCCGTGATCGTGTACTTCGGGTGACCCGCGAGCGAGTAGGCGAGGGTCGACTTGCCGGAGCCGTTGGGGCCCATGATGGCGTGCGTCTCCCCCTGCTTCACGGTGAGGTCGACGCCCTTGAGGATCTCCTTCGTGGCGTTGTCGGCCTCGACGGTGACGTGCAGGTCTCGGATTTCAAGCGTTGCCATGGGTGCCTCAGGACTCCTGGGTGAGGGAGACGAGAACGTCGTCCCCTTCGATCTTTACGGGGTATACGGGGACGGGGCGCGTCGCGGGGAGGCCGGACGGCTTACCGGTGCGCAGGTCGAAGCTGGAGCCGTGCAGCCAGCACTCGATCTGGCAGTCCTCCACCTCGCCCTCGGAGAGGGAGACGTTCGCGTGCGAGCAGATGTCGTGGATCGCGAACACCTCGCCCTCGGTCTTCACGACCGAGACCGGCGTGCCGTCGAGTTCCACCCGCTTCGGGGTGTCCTCCTCCAGCTCGCTCAGCCCACAGGCGCGTACGAATGCGCCGCTCATGCGACCGACGCCTCCAGCTCTTCGTCGATCCTGGCGATCAGACGCTCCTCGATGTCCGCGACGCCGATCTGCTGGACCAGTTCCGCGAAGAAGCCGCGGACGACGAGGCGGCGGGCCTCGTACTCCGGGATGCCTCGGGCCATCAGGTAGAAGAGCTGCTCGTCGTCGAAGCGGCCGGTGGCGGAGGCGTGGCCGGCGCCGACGATCTCGCCGGTCTCGATCTCCAGGTTCGGCACCGAGTCGACCCGGGCGCCGTCGGTGAGGACCAGGTTGCGGTTCATCTCGTACGTGTCGGTGCCCTCGGCCTTGGCCTCGATGAGCACGTCGCCGATCCACACCGCGTGGGCGTTGTCGCCCTGGAGCGCGCCCTTGTAGGCCACGTTCGACTTGCAGTGCGGGGTGTTGTGGTCGACCAGCAGGCGGTGCTCCTGGTGCTGGCCGGCGTCGGTGAAGTACAGGCCGAAGAGCTCGGCCTCGCCGCCGGTGCCGGCGTAGGCGACGCGCGGGTGGAGGCGTACGAGGTCGCCACCGAAGGTGACCACGAACGACTTGAGGGTGGCGTCCCGGCCGATCAGCGCGTTGTGCTGGCCGACGTGGACGGCCTTGTCGTCCCAGTCCTGGACGGAGACGACGGTCAGCTTGGCGCCGTCGCCCAGGATGTAGTCGACGTTGGCGGCGAGGACGGCGTCACCGGTGTGGTCGATGACGACGACGGCCTCGGCGAAGGCTCCGAGCTCGACGACCTGGTGGCCGTAGGCGACCCCGCCCTCGCCGTGCACGGCGATGCGGATCGGCTCGGTGAGCACCGTCTCCTTGGGGACGGTGACCACGCCGGCCTTCTCGAACGCCGAGTACGCCTGGGCGGCGACGCGGTCCACCGGGGTGCCCGCCTTGCCCAGCCGCGCGTCGTCGCGGCCCACGGTCTCGACGGTCACGCCCTCGGGGGCCTGGACGTCCACCTTCACACCGTCGCCGGTCGCGACCGCCGTGCCGTCGTGCAGCCCGCGCAGCCGCTCCAGCGGCGTGAACCGCCACTCCTCCTCGCGGCCGTGGGGGACGGGGAAGTCCGCCACGTCGAAGGACGGGGGCGCGCTCATGCGCGTGGCGACGGTCGACTCGGCGGCCACCGCGATCTGGCCGGCGGTGGTGGAGCCCACCGGGATGTTCTGAGCCTCAGCCATGGCTGTCGTAGTGCTCTCTCTGTGAGTAAGACGTGTGCTGACCGATGGGGCGGGTTAGCCGACCGCGCCTTCCATCTGCAGCTCGATCAGCCGGTTGAGTTCGAGGGCGTACTCCATGGGCAGCTCCTTGGCGATCGGCTCGACGAAGCCGCGCACGATCATCGCCATCGCCTCGAACTCGCTCAGACCGCGGCTCATCAGGTAGAAGAGCTGGTCCTCGGAGACCTTGGAGACGGTCGCCTCGTGGCCCATGGACACGTCGTCCTCACGGACGTCCACGTAGGGGTACGTGTCGGAGCGGGAGATGGTGTCGACGAGCAGCGCGTCGCACAGCACGTTCGACTTCGAGCCGTGGGCGCCCTCGCCGATCTCCACCAGACCACGGTAGGAGGTACGGCCGCCACCACGCGCCACGGACTTCGAGACGATGTTGGAGGACGTGTTCGGCGCCATGTGGACCATCTTGGAACCGGCGTCCTGGTGCTGCCCCTCGCCCGCGAAGGCGATGGACAGGGTCTCGCCCTTGGCGTGCTCGCCCATCAGGTAGACGGCCGGGTACTTCATCGTCACCTTGGAGCCGATGTTGCCGTCGATCCACTCCATGGTCGCGCCCTCGTAGGCCACGGCGCGCTTGGTGACCAGGTTGTAGACGTTGTTCGACCAGTTCTGGATGGTCGTGTAGCGGCAGCGGGCGTTCTTCTTGACGATGATCTCGACGACCGCCGAGTGCAGCGAGTCCGACTTGTAGATCGGGGCCGTACAACCCTCGACGTAGTGCACGTAGGCACCCTCGTCGACGATGATCAGGGTCCGCTCGAACTGGCCCATGTTCTCCGTGTTGATGCGGAAGTAGGCCTGGAGCGGGATCTCGACGTGCACGCCCGGCGGGACGTAGATGAAGGAGCCGCCGGACCACACGGCGGTGTTCAGCGCGGCGAACTTGTTGTCACCGGCCGGGATGACCGTGCCGAAGTACTCCTTGAAGAGCTCCGGGTGCTCCTTCAGCGCGGTGTCGGTGTCGAGGAAGATGACGCCCTGCTCCTCCAGGTCCTCGCGGATCTGGTGGTAGACGACCTCCGACTCGTACTGGGCGGCGACACCGGCGACGAGGCGCTGCTTCTCGGCCTCCGGGATGCCCAGCTTGTCGTAGGTGTTCTTGATGTCCTCGGGCAGGTCCTCCCAGGACTCCGCCTGCTTCTCCGTGGAGCGCACGAAGTACTTGATGTTGTCGAAGTCGATGCCCGAGAGGTCGGATCCCCAGTTCGGCATCGGCTTCTTCTCGAAGAGCTTCAGGCCCTTCAGGCGCAGCTTGGTCATCCACTCCGGCTCGGACTTCTTGCCCGAGATGTCGCGGACGACGTCCTCGTTGAGGCCGCGCCTGGCAGAGGCACCGGCCACGTCGGAGTCGGCCCAGCCGTATTCGTACTTGCCCAGGCCCTCGAGTTCGGGGTGGGCAGTCTCCGTGGGGAGAGTCATGCGGGGTTCCTCCCGGCCGTGCTTGCAGGTGCGTCAGTGGAAATCTTGGGGATGAACGTCGTGCAGACGCCGTCGCCGTGCGCGATGGTCGCCAGTCGCTGAACGTGGGTTCCCAGCAGCTCGGCGAAGATCTCCGTCTCCGCCTCGCACAGCTGCGGGAACTGTTCCGCGACGTGGGCGACCGGGCAGTGGTGCTGGCAGAGCTGCTCGCCGACCGGTGCGCTGCGCGCCGTAGCAGCGTACCCGTCGACACTCAAGGCCTTGGCCAGCGCTTCGGCGCGTTTGTCGGGCGTCACGGTCTCGATCGCCTTGCGGTACGCGCTCGCCTGGGCGGCGATCCGGGCGCGGGCGAAGGCGGCGACCGCCTCGGGGCCGCCCTCCCGCTCGGCGATCCAGCGCAGCGCGTCCGCGGCGAGCTTGTCGTACGACTGGTCGAAGGCGTCCCGGCCGCAGTCCGTGAGCGCGAAGACCTTGGCGGGGCGGCCGCGCGTGCGCGTGCCGTACACCCGCTGTTCGCGGGCCTCCACGACGTCGTCGGCGACCAGCGCGTCCAGGTGACGCCGGACGGCCGCCTGGGTGAGTCCCAGCCGGCCGGCGAGTTCGGCGACGGTCGACGGACCGTGGTCCAGGATGGACCGCGCGACCCGGTTGCGCGTGGAGCGCTCACCGGTCGCTAGCTCCTCCTGGGGGGCACCCGTGGGGGTCTCCCGAGCCTCGCCGACGTTTTTCACAACGCCATTGTTGCGTAATTCCGCGAAGCCTGACAAGCGCCGTCCGGATCACCGGACGGTGCCCTGCGTCACTTAGGCATACCTAATCCGACCTGGGGAAACGATCTTTTGATCGATCGTTTCCCGGTCTCTCCGCAGCCGATTTCGGTAGCGCCCCGCCGCCCCGTCGGGAAGACTCCGAACCATGTCCGCACCCCCTCCGACCGGCCCTCTTGTCACCCGCGACACCCTCGCGGCCGGCTTGCGTCTGCTCGGTGTCGAGACTGGCGAGACCCTCCTCGTGCATTCCTCGCTCAGCTCCCTCGGCTGGGTGAACGGCGGCGCGGTCGCCGTCGTCCAGGCCCTCCTCGACGCGCTGGGCCCCTCCGGCACGCTCGTCGTCCCCACCCAGACCGGCGACCAGTCCGATCCGGCCGTTTGGGGGAATCCGCCGGTGCCCGCGCAATGGTGGGACCGGATCCGCGCCACCATGCCCCCGTACGACCCCCTGATCACCCCTTCGCGCGGGGTCGGCGTCATTCCCGAGACCGTGCGCACCTGGCCCGGCGCCCTGCGCAGCGCGCACCCGCAGACCTCCTTCGCCGCGCTCGGCCCGCGCGCTGGGGAGATCACCGAGGGCCACGCCCCCGACTGCCGGCTCGGGGAGCAGAGCCCCCTGGCCCGGCTGGAGAAGCTGGGCGCCCGGGTGCTGCTGCTCGGCGCGGGCTACGCGGCCTGCACCGCCTTCCACCTCGCCGAGTACCGGATACCCGCGCCCCGCGTGGAGGTCGGCCGGCCCGCTCCGGGCGGCGGCTGGGAGACCGTAGTCGAGGTCTCGATCACCTCCGACCGGTTCGACGAGCTGGGGCACGACTACGAACGGGACCGGCCCGTCGTACGCGGCACGGTGGGCGCGGCGGACGTCCGGCTGTTCCCGCTGGCGGACGCCGTGGCCTACGCCGAACGGTGGCTGCCGCTGCACCGGCCCCGTGCGGAGGACTTCGGCCACCCCCACGCCTGAGGGGCAAGCGGTCTCCCTAGACTCTGGTGCCATGCGAAGTGAGCCCGTGGTCCAAATCCAGGCCCTGGTGAAGCGGTACGGCCCGAAGACCGCGGTGGACGGCCTCGACCTGGTGGCCGAAGCGGGCGTGACCGCCGTACTCGGCCCCAACGGAGCGGGGAAGACGACCACGGTCGAGACCTGCGAGGGGTACCGGAAGCCGGACTCCGGCACGGTGCGCGTCCTGGGCCTCGACCCCGTCCGCGACTCCGCCGAGCTGCGGCCCCGCATCGGCGTGATGCTCCAGTCCGGCGGTGTCTACTCGGGCGCCCGCGCCGGCGAGATGCTGCGGCACGTCGCGAAGCTGCACGCGCACCCGCTGGACGTCGACGCCCTCGTCGAACGCCTCGGCCTCGGCTCCTGCGGCCGGACCAGCTACCGGCGACTCTCCGGCGGCCAGCAGCAGCGGCTCGCGCTCGCCATGGCCGTCGTGGGCCGCCCGGAACTGGTCTTCCTGGACGAGCCGACCGCCGGCCTCGACCCGCAGGCCCGCCGCGCCACCTGGGACCTGGTCAGGGACCTGCGGGCCGACGGCGTCTCGGTGATCCTCACCACGCACCACATGGACGAGGCCGAGCAGCTCGCCGACGACGTCGCGATCATCGACGGCGGCCGGGTCATCGCCCAGGGTTCCCCGGAGGAGCTGTGCAAGGGCGGCGCCGAGAACACCCTGCGCTTCTCCGGCCGCCCCGGCCTCGACGTCGGCTCCCTGCTCAAGGCGCTCCCCGCCGACTGCACGGCCGCCGAGCTGACCCCGGGCTCCTACCGGGTCGTCGGCAAGATCGACCCCCAGCTGCTGGCCACGGTCACCTCCTGGTGCGCCCAGCACGGGGTGATGCCGGACCGGATCTCGGTGGAGCGGCACACCCTGGAGGACGTCTTTCTGGAGCTGACCGGCAAGGAGCTGCGCTCGTGACCGTTGGTACGTACACCCCGAAGCCGGGTGCCGCGCCGCTGCCCCGCATGATCGCGGCGCAGGCGGCCCTGGAGACCAGAATGCTGCTGCGCAACGGCGAGCAGCTGCTGCTGACGGTGGTCATCCCGACCCTGCTGCTGGTCCTCTTCAGCTCGGTCGACATCGTGGACACCGGCAAGGGTGCGGCCGTCGACTTCCTCGCCCCCGGCATCCTGGCGCTGGCCGTGATGTCGACGGCGTTCACCGGCCAGGCCATCGCCACCGGCTTCGAGCGCCGCTACGGCGTGCTGAAGCGGCTGGCCTCCTCGCCACTGCCCCGCTGGGGCCTGATGACCGCCAAGACGGTGTCCGTCCTGGTCACGGAGATCCTCCAGGTCGCCCTGCTGACCGTCATCGCCTTCGCGCTGGGCTGGTCGCCGCACGGCAACCCGGCGGCCGTCCTGCTCCTGCTGCTCCTGGGCACGGCCGCCTTCTCCGGGCTCGGCCTGCTGATGGCGGGCACGCTCAAGGCCGAGGCCACGCTGGCCGCGGCCAATCTGGTCTTCCTGCTGCTCCTCGTGGGCGGCGGGGTCATCGTGCCGCTGGAGAAGTTCGGCTCGACGGGGCAGCACGTGCTCGGTCTGCTGCCGATCTCCGCCCTGTCGGACGGCCTGCGGGACGTGCTTCAGCACGGTGCCGGCACGCCCTGGGCCGACCTGGGGATCCTCGCCGTCTGGGCGGTGGCCGGACTGGCCGCTGCCGGGAAGTTCTTCCGCTGGGAGTGACCAGCGCCGCACCCCCGGAGGGCGACCCTCGTGAACGCGTGCACAAGCGGCGGCCTACCATGGTGCGCGTGCCCCAGCTGAACCGCGCCGACGCCCAAGCCGCCCTGCGCAACCCGCTCGCCTTCATCGCCGACCGCTGGACCCCGGACCCCCGGACCGTCCGGCGGGCTGCGCTCGCCGCGCTCGTGATGTCGGTCGTCATCGTCGTCACCGGCGGCGCCGTCCGCCTCACCGGCTCGGGCCTCGGCTGCCCGACCTGGCCCACCTGCACCGACGACTCGCTGACCACCACCCGGGCCATGGGCTTTCACGGGGTCATCGAGTTCGGCAACCGCATGCTGACGTACGTGCTGTGCGCGGCCGTCGGCTGGGCGATCATCGCGGTCCGGTCCGAGAAGCCGTGGCGGCGCAGCCTGACCCGGCTGGGCTGGGCCCAGTTCTGGGTGGTCATGGGCAACGCGGTGCTCGGTGGCATCGTCGTCCTGGTCGGCCTCAACCCGTACACGGTCGCCGCGCACTTCCTGCTCTCCACGGCGCTGATCGCCATCGCGACCGTGATGTGGCAGCGCACCCGGGAGGGCGACGGGGCGCCGCGTCCGCTGGTCGGCACGGCGGTGCAGCAGCTGGTGTGGTTCCTGGTGGCCGCGTCCGTGCTGCTCATCGCGGTCGGCACGGTGGTGACCGGGGCCGGTCCGCACGCCGGCGACTCCAGCGAGGTCGAGCGCATCCCGATCGACTGGGAGACGGTCTCCAAGCTGCACGCGGTGCTCGCCTGGATCGTCGTGACGCTGACGTTCGCCCTGTGGTTCGTCCTGAAGGCGGTCGACGCCCCGCCCGGCCCCCTGGCGCGGACGCGGGAGCTGTTCGTGATCCTGCTGTGCCAGGGAGCCGTGGGCTACGTCCAGTACTTCACCCACCTGCCGGAGGCGCTGGTGGCCGCGCACATGCTCGGCTCCACCGTGATGTGGATCTGGGTGCTGCGGGTGCTGCTGTCGTTGCGCGAACGCCCGGGGGCCGGCCTGGACCTGCCGGGCCCCCCGGCCGAGGTGGCGGTCGGCACGCGCGCGTGAGTCACCCGTACGCGGTGATCAACGCGTCGATCGCGGGCCCCAGAAACGCTCGGGTCGTGCCGGCCCGGTGGGTGAGCCAGTCGTCGGTGGGCGGGGCCGGGGCGTCGTAGCGGCGTCGGGCGATGTCGTCGACGACCTCGGCGGGAGCGCCGAGGGACGGGAGTTCGGCGAGGGCCTCCCGCTTGGTGATCAGCCGGCCGTCGCGGAGGGTCACGGTGGCCCGGGCGAAGGTCAGCAGACCGAGGTCGACCCAGATGTCCTGTCGCCACAGCCGGGCCCTGTCCACCGCGGGCCGCCAGAAGTCGCGCTGGTCGCGTACGACGAAGTCGACGAGCTGGCGGTCCGGTACCGGCGGCAGCAGCGCGTCCGGCGCCGCTCCGTGCAGCACACGCCCGAAGTCGTGCAGCTCGCGCCGGGTGACGGGGGTGACGCTGCGGCGCCGCAGACCGTTGTGCGCCCAGGTCAGGTGCCGCCGCCCGGGGTCGGCCAGCGTGGCCGGTGTCGGATAGCTGCAGTGGAGCTTCGCGGCGAGCGGCCCGGCGGCGCGCAGCCGGTGGTGCAGGGCCGCCACCTGCCAGGCCCGTCCCGGCCCGAGCGGCCCGGGCAGGACGGCGATGAGGTCGAGGTCGCTGCGCCCCTCCTGGTAGTCGCCGCCGGCCAGGGAGCCGTGGGCCCAGAGGGCGAGGGGACGTAAGGGCACGAGGCCGCGCAGGAAGGCGTCGAGCAGCGTGTCGGTCGGCATCGCACCAGTCTGTACAGTGCGGCACGCCCCGTACACCCCTTACTCCAGCCCGTACACCCGGCGCGCGTTGTCCGCCGCGATCAGCCGGGCCACCCGCTGGGCGTCCTCCAGGGACCAGGCGCCCTCCGCTGCCCAGCCGCCCAGCACCCGGCCCAGGGCCTCCCGGAAGAGGCGGGCGCCGACGACGTGCAGCTCGGGCAGGCCCTGGGCGCCGGTGGAGAAGAGGATCTTGCCGAAGGGGGCCAGTTCCAGGGTCTCGGCGAGGACCGTGGCCGCCCGGGCGCCGGTGCGCACCAGCGCGGCGCCCGAGTCGACGTAGACGTGCGGGAAGACCCCGGCCAGGTGGGCGGCGTGGCGGTGGTACGGGTAGCCGTGCAGCAGGATCAGGTCGGTGCCGAGGCCGGCGGTGGCCCGGACGAAGTCGGTGAGCAGCACCGGGTCCGTGCGGTCGATGCGGGAGCCGGGCTCGCCGAGGCCGGCGTGCAGTTGCAGGGGCAGGCCCGAGGCGACCGCGATCCACAGCAGGTGGCGCAGCAGCACGGCGTCCGTGAGCGGGCCGCCGACCCGCCGCCCGGCCAGCCAGCGGCCCGCCGCGCCCCGCACCTCCCCGGGCCCCGGCGGCTCGGGCGCGAGGGCCAGGCCGTGCCGCAGCCCCGCGACGGAGGTGAAGGCGACGGCGGTCGCCGCGGCCCCGTGCACCGACTCGGCGAGGTTGGCCAGGAAGGACTCGACGGTGCCGGAGGTGTCGGCGACCTGCTCGGCGAGCGGCTCCAGCCGGATGATCTCGTGGGCCCGGGCCGCCGCCGCGGAGGCCAGTTCGGCGGGACCGGTGAGGTCGCCCGGCAGGCCCGAGTCGACCAGGTACGTCGTGATGCCGCTGCCGCGCAGCAGCCGGCGGCCCGCCTCCACGGCGCCCAGTTCCCGGCGCCGGGCCAGATAGCGGGCGGGCGGGCAGTGCGGTTCCAGGCCGAGCAGGGGCGGGCACCAGCGCCGTACGGCGAAGCCGGTCTGGGTGTCGAAGAGGGTGGTGCCCGGGGCCGGTGGTCCCTCGGTGCGGGCCAGCTGGGCCTCGAAGGTGCCGAGGCCCAGTTCCGTCCGCAGTACGCCGTGGCAGTACTGGTCCACGAGGGACGGCGTCTCGATCATCCCGGCCTCCCCACGTCCGCTGGCTTTGACCGGCCTAACGGGTGAACGGGGTGTGAGGTCGCGGATGAGAGCGGGACTGTTCGCAGTCGGCCGGCTGCGGGCCGGCCCGGGTCGCGCCCGGTTGACGCGTGGTCAGCCGCCGACCTGGATACCGGCCATCCGCTTCCACTCGTACGGGCCCGTCTGCACCTTGGCCGCGAACTCGCCGTCGAAGGACTCGTGGACGGTGATGCCGGCCTTCTCCACCGCCTGCCGGGCGATCTCGGTGCTGGGCGCCACCAGGTCGCCCCAGCCGCCGTCCTCGCCGACGAGGACGATGCGGGCGCCGCGTTCGCCGATGTGGGCCACCTGGCCCTCCGCGCCGCCGTGCGCCTTCGCGAAGGCGCTGATCCGGTGGGCGAGCCGGGACACCTTGCGCTCGGCCCGCGCGTCAACCTGCTGCGTGTCTGCCATGCCCAGGATGCTACCGACGGGTAGATCAGCTGGCGAGATCGGGGCTCTGTGACATACGCCCGCCGCGCGTCAGCGCAGGAACGGGTCCACCGCGATCGCCACGAACAGCAGGGACACATAGGTGATGGACCAGTGGAAGAGCCGCATCTCCTTCAGCTTGGCGCCCGTGACCTCGGCCTTGGCCCGGTTCTGCAGGGAGTGCGCCTCCCACAGCCACCAGCCGCCCGAGGCCAGGGCGACGGCCGTGTAGAACCAGCCGGTGTAGCCGAGCGGGGTGAGCAGCAGGGAGACGGCGACCATCACCCAGCTGTAGATGACGATCTGCCGGGCGACGACCTTGTTGGACGCGATGACCGGCAGCATCGGCACGCCCACGCGCGCGTAGTCCTCCCTGACCTTCATGGACAGCGGCCAGTAGTGCGGCGGCGTCCAGAAGAAGATCACCAGGAAGAGGACGAGCGGCGCCCAGGAGAGCGAGTTCGTCACGGCCGACCAGCCGATCAGTACCGGCATGCAGCCCGCGATGCCACCCCACACGATGTTCTGCGACGTACGCCGCTTGAGGATCATCGTGTAGACGACGACGTAGAAGAGGAGGGCCCCGAGCGAGAGCCAGGCGCTCAGCCAGTTGACGGTGAGGCCGAACAGCAGCGTCGAGACGACGGCCAGGGTGATGCCGAAGGCCAGGCACTCGCGCGGGCTGACCATGCCGGTCACCAGGGGCCGCTGCGAGGTGCGGTCCATCAGGGCGTCGATGTCCCGGTCGATGTACATGTTGAGCGCGTTGGCGCCGCCCGCGGACAGATAGCCGCCGACGCAGGTGAGCAGGACCAGCCCGAGGTCGGGCACGCCCTGCTGCGCCAGGAACATCACCGGAACGGTGGTGATGAGCAGCAGCTCGATGATCCGCGGCTTGGTCAGCGCCACGAACGCCTTGACACGGGCCCCGAACGGCCGGTGAACCGGGCTTTGGCTCGCACCGAGCGCACCCGCTGGACGGGATTCGACGGCCGTCACGCACACCCCTGACAGAGACATCCCAGCGAGCCTCCCGGTGTGAGGTCCCGGTAAGGGCTCGCGCGTACCACGCCACTTTAGACGTTGCCCATACCCCGGCCTTCGCGGGGGTGGGGTCGTGTTGGAGCGCGCCCCATAAGAGGGGAGCGGGCACTCGATTGAGCGCTCAGATGACCGCCTCCGTATTCATGTGCCGAACGGCTCGTCGGCCAGTCGGGAGGCGGATCGCACCGAGTCCCGGCAGTCTGGAAACACTCGAAAAAACGCACGTCCTTACGGGGGTAGGCTCGACAGCGGCCGGTGGGCGCCAAGCCCGCCGGCGGCCGGGTGGGCGCATGCCCCGACGACCGGCGACCGACATGTGGAGAGGAGCCCTGACCCAGGGTGAGCACCAAGCCGACCACCACAGACCTTGAGTGGACCGAGCTGGACCAGCGGGCCGTGGACACCGCCCGTGTCCTGGCCGCAGACGCCGTACAGAAGGTCGGCAACGGCCATCCCGGTACGGCGATGAGCCTGGCCCCGGCCGCCTACACCCTCTTCCAGAAGGTGATGCGGCACGACCCGTCCGACCCCGAGTGGGTGGGGCGCGACCGTTTCGTGCTGTCCGCCGGCCACTCGTCCCTGACCCTCTACACCCAGCTCTACCTGGCCGGCTTCGGCCTGGAGCTGGACGACCTGAAGGCGTTCCGCACGTGGGGTTCGAAGACCCCGGGTCACCCGGAGTACGGGCACACCAAGGGTGTCGAGACCACCACGGGCCCGCTGGGCCAGGGTGTGGCCAACGCGGTGGGCATGGCGATGGCGGCCCGCTACGAGCGCGGCCTGTTCGACCCCGAGGCCCCGCAGGGCGAGTCCCCGTTCGACCACTTCGTCTACTGCATCGCCGGTGACGGCTGTCTCCAGGAGGGCATCTCCGCCGAGGCGTCCTCGCTGGCCGGCCACCAGAAGCTGGGCAACCTGATCCTGCTGTGGGACGACAACCACATCTCGATCGAGGGCGACACGGAGACGGCCGTCTCCGAGGACACCGTCAAGCGGTACGAGGCCTACGGCTGGCACGTGCAGCGGGTGGAGGCCAAGGCCGACGGCGACCTGGACCCGCAGGCGATCTTCGCCGCGATCCAGGAGGCGAAGAAGGTCACGGACAGGCCGTCCTTCATCGCGATGCGCTCGATCATCGCCTGGCCGGCCCCGAACGCGCAGAACACCGAGGCCGCGCACGGCTCGGCGCTGGGCGAGGAGGAGGTCGCGGCCACCAAGCGCGTCCTCGGCTTCGACCCGGAGCAGAGCTTCGAGGTCGCCGACGAGGTCATCGCGCACACCCGCAAGGCGCTGGAGCGGGGTGCCGAGGCGAAGGCGGAGTGGGAGAAGTCCCTCCAGGTGTGGCGCGAGGCCAACCCGGAGCGGGCCGCCGAGTTCGACCGGATCAGCAAGGGCGAGCTCCCCACCGGCTGGGAGGAGAAGATCCCGGTCTTCGAGCCCGGCAAGGGCATCGCAACGCGTGCCGCGTCCGGCAAGGTGCTGCAGGCGCTCGGCGCGGTCATCCCCGAGCTGTGGGGCGGCTCCGCCGACCTCGCCGGCTCGAACAACACCACGATCGACAAGGACAGCTCGTTCCTGCCCGAGGGCAACCCGCTGCCGGAGGCCAACCCGTACGGCCGCACGATCCACTTCGGTATCCGCGAGCACTCCATGGGCGCGGAGCTGAACGGCATCACCCTGCACGGCAACACCCGTGTCTACGGCGGCACCTTCCTCGTCTTCTCCGACTACATGCGCAACGCCGTGCGCCTGTCGGCCCTGATGCACCTGCCGGTGACGTACGTGTGGACGCACGACTCCATCGGTCTGGGCGAGGACGGCCCGACTCACCAGCCGGTCGAGCACCTGGCCTCGCTGCGCGCGATCCCGGGTCTGAACATCGTGCGTCCGGCGGACGCCAACGAGACGGCCATCGCCTGGCGCGAGATCCTCAAGCGCTGGACCAAGGAGTTCGGCAAGGGCCAGCCGCACGGCCTGGCGCTCACCCGCCAGGGCGTGCCGGCGTACGAGCCGAACGAGGACGCCGCTCGTGGCGGTTACGTCCTGTTCGAGGCCGACGGCGGCGAGGCGCAGGTCGTCCTGATCGCCACCGGTTCCGAGGTGCACGTGGCCGTCGAGGCGCGTGAGCGGCTCCAGGCCGACGGCGTGCCCACGCGGGTCGTCTCGATGCCGTGCGTGGAGTGGTTCGAGCAGCAGGACCAGGGGTACCGGGACTCCGTGCTGCCGCCGTCCGTGAAGGCCCGGGTCGCCGTGGAGGCGGGCGTCGGCCTGACCTGGCACAAGTACGTGGGGGACGCCGGCCGCATCGTTTCCCTGGAGCACTTCGGTGCTTCCGCCGATGCCAAGGTGCTCTTCAAGGAGTTCGGCTTCACCGCGGAGAACGTGGCCGCGAAGGCGCGGGAATCCCTCGCCGACGCCCAGCGCTGACGCTCACATACGACACGTAGGAGATGTAATTCCATGACAGACGCACTCAAGCGCCTCTCCGAGGAAGGCGTCGCGATCTGGCTGGACGACCTGTCGCGCAAGCGGATCACGTCCGGCAACCTCGCCGAGCTGATCGACCAGCAGCACGTCGTGGGCGTCACCACCAACCCGACGATCTTCCAGAAGGCGATCGCGCAGGGCGACGGCTACGACCAGCAGCTGTCGGATCTCGCCGCCCGCAAGGTCACGGTCGAAGAGGCCATCCGCATGATCACGACGGCGGACGTCCGCGACGCCGCCGACATCCTGCGCCCGGTCTTCGACGCCACGAACGGCCAGGACGGCCGGGTCTCCATCGAGGTCGACCCCCGTCTCGCGCACAACGAGCACGCCACGGTCGCCGAGGCCAAGCAGCTGGCCTGGCTGGTGGACCGCCCGAACACCCTCATCAAGATCCCGGCCACCATGGCGGGCATCCCGGCGATCACCGAGGTCATCGGCCTCGGTATCAGCGTCAACGTCACGCTGATCTTCTCGCTGGAGCGCTACCGGGCGGTCATGGACGCCTACCTGAGCGGCCTGGAGAAGGCCAAGGAGCGCGGCCTGGACCTGTCCAAGATCCACTCGGTGGCGTCCTTCTTCGTGTCCCGCGTGGACACCGAGATCGACAAGCGGCTGGACTCGATCGGCACCGACGAGGCCAAGGCGCTGCGCGGCAAGGCCGCCGTCGCCAACGCGCGGCTGGCGTACCAGGCGTACGAGGAGGTCTTCTCCTCGGACCGCTGGAGCGCGCTGGAGAACGCGGGCGCGAACAAGCAGCGTCCGCTGTGGGCCTCGACCGGCGTGAAGGACCCGGCGTACCCGGACACCCTGTACGTCACCGAGCTGGTCGCCCCGAACACGGTCAACACCATGCCGGAGGCCACGCTGGAGGCCACCGAGGACCACGGTGAGATCACCGGCGACACCATCGCCGGCACCTACGAGCAGGCGCGCGCCGACCTCGACGCGCTGGAGAAGCTCGGCATCGCGTACGACGACGTCGTGCAGGTGCTGGAGGACGAGGGCGTCGAGAAGTTCGAGGCGTCCTGGAACGACCTGCTCAAGTCGACCCAGGCGGAGCTCGAGCGCCTCGCCCCTTCGGAGGGCTGAGTTGTCACCCGTTTCCGGTTCCGGAGCGAACCCGCTTCGTGACCCGGCCGACCGACGGCTCCCGCGTATCGCGGGGCCGTCGGGCCTGGTCATCTTCGGGGTCACGGGCGACCTGTCGCGCAAGAAGCTGATGCCCGCGGTGTACGACCTCGCCAACCGGGGCCTGCTGCCGCCGGGCTTCTCGCTGGTGGGCTTCGCCCGCCGCGACTGGGAGCACGAGGACTTCGCCGAGGTCGTCCACGACGCGGTCAAGGAGCACTCGCGCACTCCCTTCCGTGAGGAGGTCTGGCAGCAGCTCATCCAGGGGATGCGCTTCGTGCAGGGCACCTTCGACGACGACGAGGCGTTCGACCGGCTGCGTGCCACCATCGAGGAGCTGGACAAGGCCCAGGGCACGGGCGGGAACTTCGCCTTCTACCTGTCGGTGCCGCCGCGCTCCTTCCCGGTGGTCATCCAGCAGCTGAAGAAGCACGGTCTGGCCGACCAGACCGGCGGGTCCTGGCGGCGCGCGGTCATCGAGAAGCCGTTCGGGCACGACCTGGCGTCGGCCGAGGAGCTGAACAAGGTCGTGCACGAGGTGTTCGAGCCGGACCAGGTGTTCCGGATCGACCACTACCTCGGCAAGGAGACCGTCCAGAACATCCTGGCCCTGCGCTTCGCCAACACGATGTTCGAGCCGATCTGGAACCGGTCCTTCGTGGACCACGTGCAGATCACGATGGCCGAGGACATCGGCATCGGCGGCCGGGCCGGCTACTACGACGGCATCGGCGCCGCCCGGGACGTCATCCAGAACCACCTGCTCCAGCTCATGGCCCTCACCGCCATGGAGGAGCCCGCCTCCTTCGACGCGGACGCGCTGGCCGCGGAGAAGGAGAAGGTGCTCGGCGCCGTCCGGCTGCCGAAGGACCTGGGCGCCAACACCGTGCGCGGTCAGTACGCGGCGGGCTGGCAGGGCGGCCAGAAGGTCATCGGCTACCTCGAAGAGGAGGGCATCGACCCGAAGTCGAAGACCGACACCTACGCCGCGGTCAAGCTGGAGGTCGACAACCGCCGCTGGGCGGGCGTCCCCTTCTACCTGCGCACCGGCAAGCGCCTCGGCCGCCGGGTGACGGAGATCGCGGTCGTCTTCCAGCGGGCCCCGCACTCCCCGTTCGACACGACGGCGACGGAGGAGCTGGGCCAGAACGCGATCGTCATCCGCGTCCAGCCGGACGAGGGCGTCACGGTCCGCTTCGGCTCCAAGGTGCCGGGCACCTCGATGGAGATCCGGGACGTCTCCATGGACTTCGCCTACGGCGAGTCGTTCACGGAGTCCAGCCCGGAGGCGTACGAGCGGCTGATCCTGGACGTGCTGCTGGGCGACGCCAACCTCTTCCCGCGCACGGAGGAGGTCGAGCTGTCCTGGAAGATCCTCGACCCGATCGAGGAGTACTGGGACAAGCACGGCAGGCCCGCGCAGTACAAGTCGGGCACCTGGGGTCCCGTGGAGGCGGACGAGATGCTCGCACGAGACGGACGGAGCTGGCGGCGGCCATGAAGATAGACCTGACCGACACCACCGCCGGAGAGATCAACAAGGCGCTCGTGCAGGGCCGCCGCGCCATCGGCACGCCCGCCGTCGGCATGGTCCTCACCCTCGTCATCGTCACCGACGAGGAGAATGCCTACGACTCCCTGAAGGCCTCCAACGACGCCTCGCGCGAGCACCCCTCGCGCACGCTGGTGGTCATCAAGCGGGTCTCGCGTTCGCCGCGCGACCGTACGTCCTCGCGTCTCGACGCCGAGGTGCGGGTGGGCGCGGACGCGGGCACCGGCGAGACGGTCGTCCTGCGTCTGTACGGCGAGGCCGCCGATCACGCCGACTCGGTGGTCCTGCCGCTGCTCCTGCCGGACGCCCCGGTGGTCGTGTGGTGGCCGGTGAACGCCCCACTCGACCCGGCGAAGGACCCGCTGGGCGCGCTCGCCCAGCGCCGGGTCACCGACACCTACGCCGCCGAGGAGCCGGTGCGGGAGCTGTCCGCCCGTGCCTCGGCCTACACGCCCGGCGACACCGACCTGTCCTGGACCCGGATCACGCCGTGGCGCTCGATGCTGGCGGCGGCCCTGGACCAGGTCACCTGTGAGGTGCAGGCCGTCGAGGTGGAGGGCGAGGAGTTCAACCCGAGCTGTGAGCTGCTGGCGATGTGGCTCGCGGACCGGCTGGACGTCCCCGTGAAGCGTTCGCTGTCCTCCGGACCCGGTCTGACGGCGGTCCGCATGGACACCAGCCAGGGCCCGATCGTGCTGGACCGGGCCGACGGCTCGCTGGCCACGCTCTCCATCGAGGGCCAGCCGGCCCGCGCGGTGGCGCTGAAGCGGCGGGACACCGCCGAGCTGATCGCGGAGGAGCTGCGCCGGCTGGACCCGGACGACACCTACGCGTCGGCGCTGCGCTACGGCGTGGAGCGGCTGAACACGGTTCCGCAGCAGGCGTCCGGGGCCCCGGCCGAGCCGGTCGCGGAACCGGAACCGGTCGAGGAAGCGGCCAAGGCCCCCGCGAAGAAGGCGGCGGCCAAGACCGCGAAGAAGGCACCGGCGAGGAAGGCGGCGGCGAAGTGAGCACTCCGCAGCTGGTCGTCCACCACGACAAGGAGCTGATGGCGCAGGCCGCCGCGGCCCGCCTGATCACGAAGATCGTGGACGCGCAGGCCTCCCGGGGCACCGCGTCCGTGGTCCTCACGGGCGGCCGCAACGGCAACGGCCTGCTGGCAGCGCTGGCGGCGGCTCCCGCCCGGGACGCCATCGACTGGGGCCGGCTCGACCTGTGGTGGGGCGACGAGCGCTACCTCCCCGAGGGCGACCCCGAACGCAATGTCACGCAGGCCCGCGAGGTCCTGCTGGACTCGGTGCCGCTGGACCCGGAGCGCGTGCACGCCATGCCCGCCTCCGACGGCCCGTACGGTACGGACGTCGACGCGGCGGCCGAGGCGTACGCCGCGGAGCTGGCGAAGGCGGCAGGCCCGGAGAACCACGGCGCGGTGCCCACCTTCGACGTCCTGATGCTGGGCGTCGGCCCGGACACCCATGTGGCCTCGCTCTTCCCCGAGCTGCCCGCGGTCCGGGAGACGGAGCGCACGGTGGTCGGCGTCCACGGCGCCCCGAAGCCGCCGCCCACCCGGATCTCCCTGACCCTCCCGGCGATCCGCGCGGCCCGCGAGGTCTGGCTCCTCGCGGCCGGCGAGGACAAGGCGGAGGCCGCGGCCATCGCCCTGTCGGGCGCGGGCGAGATCCAGGCGCCGGCGGCGGGCGCGTACGGCCGCTCGCGCACCCTGTGGCTCCTGGACTCGGCGGCGGCCTCGCAGCTGCCGAGGTCGCTGTATCCGCCGGCGTCTCCGTGACGCTCGGAGCGGTGTCACCGCGGCGGGGGCTTCGGCCCCCGCCGCGGTCATTTCACCGACCCTGCCATCACGCCCTGCACGAAGTGCCGCTGGAAGGCGAAGAACACCACGACCGGCACGATCAGGGACAGGAACGCGCCCGGGGCGAGGACGTCGATGTTGCTGCCGAACTGGCGGATCTGGGACTGCAGTTCCACGGTCAGCGGCTGGGCGGAGCTGTCCGCGAAGAGCAGGGCGACCAGCATGTCGTTCCAGACCCACAGGAACTGGAAGATGGCGAGCGAGGCGAGCGCCGGGCGGCCCACCGGCAGGACGAGCCGGGTGAAGATGCGCCACTCGCTGCCGCCGTCCATCCGGGCCGCCTCCAGCATCTCCTTCGGGATGTCCGCGAAGTAGTTGCGGAGCAGGAAGACGGCGAAGGGCAGACCGTAGGCGACGTGGAAGAGGACGACCCCGGGGATCGTGCCGAACAGGCCCAGCGCGCCGAAGAGTTTGGCGACGGGCAGCAGGCCGATCTGCACCGGCACCACCAACAGGGCCACCACCAGCAGGAACAGGGGCTCCCGCAGCGGGAAGTCCAGCCAGGCGAAGGCGTATCCGGCGAGGGCGGCGATGACGACGACCAGGGTGGTGGCCGGCACCGAGATCAGCACCGTGTTCCAGAAGGCCTGCGTCATGCCGGAGTTCTTCAGCAGCGCCGCGTAGTTGTCGAAGGACAGCTGGCCGGGGCTCGCCAGCGTCGTCCACCAGCCGCCCTTCGCGGTGTCCTGGGCCGAGCGCAGGGAGGACACGAACAGTCCGGCCAGCGGGGTCAGCCAGACCAGCCCGATGACCACCAGGAAGGCCTGCACCAGGCCGCTGCCCAGGCCGCGCCTGATCGCGTTCATCGCTGACTCCTCATCGCTGACTCCTCATCGTTGGCTCTGTCGGAAACGGCGGACGTTGAAGACCATCGCGGGGATCACCAGGAGCAGGAGCAGCACACCGAGGGCGCTGCCGAGGCCCTGGTCGTTGCCGCCGCCGAAGGAGACCAGCCACATCTGGGTGGCGAGGACGGTGGCGTCCTCCTGCACCGGGCCGGGCGCGATGATGTAGACGAGGTCGAAGACCTTCATCACGTTGATCACGAGGGTCACGAAGACGACCGTGAGCACGGGCGCGAGCAGCGGCACGGTGATCCGGCGGAAGATCTGCCACTCGTTCGCGCCGTCCATCCGGGCCGCCTCCAGCGCGTCCCGGGGCAGTGTGGAGAGGCCGGCGCCGATCAGGACCATCGCGAAGCCGGTCCAGATCCACAGGTAGGCGCCGATGATCGCCGGGGTCACCAGGGTCGGGCCGAGCCAGGAGATGCCCTGGTAGGGCGGGGCGAAGTTCGACTCGGGCAGTTTCACCGTGTACGCGCCGCGCTCCAGCCCGGAGAAGCGGAAGGAGCCGTCGGCGGCGGTCGTGGTGCTCGCGACCGTCTTCCCGTCGCGCACCGCCTGGACCGTCATGCCGGGCAGGCCGCTCTCCTTGGGGTCGACCGCGCCCTGTTTTCCGCCGCCGCCGGGGGTGAAGTCCAGGTAGACGACACCGCGCAGTTCGCCGGGCGCGGCCTTCCGGCCGGCCGCCGTGCGGGCGGGTGAGGCGTTGCCGGGCAGGTCCTTGGGCAGGACACCGACCATCGGGAGCGCCACCGAGTCGCCCGCCGCGGCCGTCGCCCGGTAGGAGCCGTCCCGGTCCTGGGTGAGCAGGCCGGTGCGGCCGCGGGCGGTCGGGTAGGTCGACGTGCCCTGGAAGGCGTCGTGGACCGAGACGACGGCCGCGTTCAGCACGCCCTTGTCCGGGTCCTCGTCGTAGGCGAGCCGGAAGATGATGCCGGCGGCGAGGAAGGACACCGCCATCGGCATGAACAGCAGCAGTTTGAAGGCGGTCGCCCAGCGGACCTTCTCCACCAGGACGGCCAGGATCAGGCCGAGGCCGGTGAGCAGGGCGGGGGCGACGACGACCCAGATGGTGGTGTTGCGGATGGCCTTCAGGGTGGCCGGGTCCCGGAACATCTCGGCGTAGTTGGCGCCGCCGACGAACCGGGTGCCGGAGGCGTCGAAGAAGCTGCGGCCGACGGAGAACAGCACCGGGTAGACGACGAGGGCTCCGAGCAGGAGCAGCGCGGGGAAGACGAAGAGCAGGGCGATGAGCCGGCCGCGCCGCCGGCCGCGGCGCGCGGGCGCCGGGCCGGCGGCCCGCGGGCCCGCCTGCTGCTTCTCGACAGTGGTGGCGGTCATGGTGCTGCCGCTCAGTCCTGGTAGGCCTTGGCCGCCGCGGCTTCCAGCTTCGCCGCGGTGCCCTTCGGGTCCGACGGGTCGCGCAGGAAGTCCTGGAGCAGCTTCCACTCGCCGGCCCCCTTGGTGCCGCCGAAGGCCGCCGGCGCCTGGTCGGACATGTCGAAGCGGACCGAGGCCCCGGCACCGACCAGGGACTTGGCGGTGGCACGGGTGACGTCGTCGCCGTACGCGGAGAGGTCCAGCTTCTTGTTCGGGGACAGGAAGCCGCCGGCCTTCGCCCAGACGGCCGCGGCCTCCGGGGTGGCGAGGTACTCCAGGAGCTTCATGCCGGCCTTGGCGTTCTTGGCGTCCTTGAGGACGACGGCCGCGTCACCGCCGCTGACCACCGGGGCGGTGCCGCCGTCGACCGCGGGGAAGGGGAAGAAGTCGGCGTCCTTGCCGATGCTCCTGCCGTACTGGTCGTGGGCGACGCCGGCGACGAAGTCGCCCTCGTAGACCATGCCGGCCTCGGGCTTGGGCCCGAAGACCTTCTCCACGGAGCCGGGGAAGTCGGTGTTCAGGGCCCCCTTCTGGCCGCCCGCGATCAGCTGCTTGTCCTTGAACAGCTTGCCGAGGGTGGTGAGCGCCTTCACCACGGTCGGGTCGGTCCACTTGAGCTTGTGGGCGGCGAGGGCGTCGTACTTCTCGGGGCCGGCCTGGGAGAGGTAGACGTTCTCGAACCAGTCGGTGAGGGTCCAGCCGTCCTGTCCGGCGACGGCGAAGGCGGCGAGTCCGGAGTCGGAGACGGTGTGCCCGGCCTTGAGCAGGTCGGCGTACGTCTTAGGGGGCTGGACACCGGCCTGGGTGAGGGCGTCGGGGCTGTACCAGACCGTCGACTTGTGGGCGGCCTTGAAGTAGAGGCCGTACAGGGTGCCGTCGACGCTGCCGTACTTCTTCCACACCGGCGCGTAGTCGGCGTCGATGGTCTGCTGCGCGGTCGGCGAGAGCGGCTTCAGCCAGCCCTTCTCGGCGAACTGCTGCAGGACGCCGACCTGCGGGACCATCACGACGTCGGGAGCGTTGCCGCCCTCGATCTTGCTGCCGACGACGGTGGAGACGTTGTCGCCGGTCGACACGAACTGGGTCTTGGCGCCGGTCTTCTCCGTGAACGCGTCCAGGACCTTCTGGAAGTTCTTCTGCTCGCTGCCGGACCAGACGCCGGCGACGGTGACGGTCTGGCCGCTCAGGGCCTTGTCGCCGCCGCCGGCGGAGACGTCCCCTCCGCCGCAGGCGGTGGCGCCGAGGGCGAGCGTGAGGGCGATGCAGCTGGTGAGCAGGGTCGTGCGTCGTCGCATCATCGTTGATGTCCCTTCAAGAGGCGGTGGATCAGAGGTCGTTCAGCCACCAGGCCGCCGTGGCGCCGGGCAGGACGCCGGGCGGGCAGGAGCCGCTGGACAGCAGGGGGGTTCCGGAGACCGGCGCGGGCGTGGGGGCCGTACCGAAGTTGACGGCGCAGACCAGGCCGTCACCGCGGACGAAGGCGAGGACGCCCGGCGGGGTGTCCAGCCACTCCAGCGGGCCCTCGCCCAGCTGGGGCAGGGTCTTGCGCAGGTGCAGGCCCTCCCGGTACAGGTGCCAGAACGAGCGGGTGTCGGCGAGGGCGCGGTCGGTGGCGTACTCGGCGAAGTACTCGGGCTGCGGCAGCCAGGGCTTGGCGCCCTCGGCCCCGGAGGTGAAGCCGAACGGGGAGGCCTGCCCGGACCAGGGCAGCGGCACCCGGCACCCGTCCCGGATCCGGGCGCGGCTGCCGGTGCGCCGGAAGATCGGGTCGGTGAGCACGTCGTCGGGCAGGTCGACGACCTCGGGAAGCCCCAGTTCCTCGCCCTGGTAGATGTACGCGGCTCCGGGCAGCGCCAGCATCAGCAGTGCGGCGGCGCGGGCGCGGGCGGGGCCGAGTCCGCTGCCCTCGGGGGCGGGTTCGCCGTAGCGGGTGACGGTGCGGACCTGGTCGTGGTTGTTGAGGACCCAGGTGACCGTGGAGCCGGTGCCGGCGATGTCCTGCATGGCCTCGGAGATGACCTTGCGGAAGGCGTCGGCGTCCCAGGCGGCGCCGAGCAGGTCGAAGAAGAAGGCCTGGTGGAGCTCGTCGGGGCGCACGTACAGGGCGTGTTCGCGGGCGGTGGGGACGGAGACCTCGCCGACGAGCAGGCGTTCGCGGCCGTCCCGGGCGCCGTACTCCTCGCAGATGGCGCGCCAGCGGCGCCACACCTCGTGCACCTCGGGCTGGTTCCAGGCGAGCGGGTTGACCGAGTCGCGGGTGCGGGCGTCGGCCTCCGGGTCGTCGGAGTCGGGCAGGTCCGGGTGCTTGAACAGGCCGGCGGCTACGTCGATGCGGAAGCCGTCCACGCCCCGGTCGAGCCAGAACCGCAGGATGCGGTCGAACTCGTCGGGGATCTCGGGGTTGCGCCAGTTCCAGTCGGGCTGCTCGGGCGTGAACATGTGCAGGTACCACTGGCCGTCGGCGACGCGGGTCCAGGCCGGGCCGCCGAACATGGCGTGCCAGTTGTTGGGCGGCTCGCTGCCGTCGGGGCCGCGGCCGTCGGCGAAGTGGAAACGGGCGCGGGCCGGGCTGCCGGGGGCGCTGTCGAGGGCCTCGCGGAACCAGGGGTGCTCGCTGGAGCAGTGGTTCGGGACGATGTCGAGGAGCACCTTGATGCCGAGCCGCCGGGCCGCCGCCATCAGCAGGTCGAACTCGGCGAGGTCGCCGAAGACCGGGTCGACGCCGCGGTAGTCGGCGACGTCGTAGCCGTGGTCGTGCTGCGGCGAGGGGTAGAACGGGCTCAGCCAGATCCCGTCGACGCCGAGCTTCTTCAGGTACGGCAGCCCGGCCCGGACGCCCGCGAGGTCGCCGATGCCGTCGCCGGTGCTGTCCAGGAAGCTGCGGACGTAGACCTGGTAGATCACGGCGTCCCGCCACCAATGATGCCTGTTCAACCCTGTGGAACCTGTCTCTGAAAGGGGGCTGTTATGCATGCATGTTAGGTAGGCGGCGCGCACAGGTGTCAACGAAGTGAACAGAAGATACTGGCGGGTTGGGCTCGCAAACGCCGACAAATCACCCCAAGACGGCGACAGTCGTGATGGTGGCGTTACTTAACAAGTAACTAGCGGCGGGCGATGGCGTCGAGTTCGCGTGCCAGCCGGCGCACGGCCTGCCCGGGCGTCTGGCGCCCGGTGAGCGCGTCCTGCACGACCGCCTGCACGACCAGGCTGACCTGGTCGTAGTGCGGGCTCTTGGGGCGCGGCCGGGCGGTGAGCACGGCGGTGCGCAGGGTCGGCAGATAGGGGAACCGCTTGATGAGCGCGGGGTCCTCGTAGAGCCCGGCGCGTACGGGCGGCAGTGCGCCCCGCGTGAGCACCTGGCGCTGCACGGGCGCGCTGGTGAGGTAGGCGATCAGGCGCGCGGCGGAGTCCGGGTGCCGGGCGTGGGAGTTGACCGCGAGGTTGGAGCCGCCGAGGACGCTCGTCCCCGGGCCGTGGGGGCCGGGCAGCGGTACCGCGCCGATCCGGCCGGCGACCTTCGAGCCCCGTTCCGAGGCGACGGCGTAGGCGTAGGGCCAGTTGCGCAGGAAGAGCAGCCTGCCGTCCTGGAAGGCCTGTTTGGACTCCTCCTCCTTGTAGGTCAGCGCCCGTTTCGGGATCCAGCCCTCGCGCAGGCCGCGGGCGAGGAAGCCGATGCCCTCGCGGGCGGCGGCCGAGTCGACGGTGACCCGGGTGCCCTCGCCGCCGAGGATGGTGCCGCCCGCCGAGTACACCGCCTCGGCCGCGTTCACGGTCAGACCCTCGTAGGGCAGGAACTGGCCCGCGTAGCCGTCGAGCCCGTACTTCGGCGCGAGGGTCTTCGCGTCGCGCTCCAGCTCGGCCCAGGTGTGCGGCGGGGACACGCCTTCCTTGGCGAGAATGTCCTTGCGATACAGGAGAAGTCCGGCATTCGTGACGTACGGGACGGCATACAGCCGGCCGTCGTACGTGGCCGTGTCCACGACCGGCGGCAGGAAGCTGTCCAGCGGGAAGCGGTCGCGGGGCAGCGGGCGGATCCAGCCGGCGGCTGCGAACTCCGAGGTCCAGTCGACGTCGATGTTCAGCACGTCGAACCGGCCCCGGTCGCCGCCGCGCAGGTCGGTCGTCATCTGCGCGTGCGTCTCGTCGGCCGAGTCCGGCAGCTCGACCAGGGTGACCTTCTCGCCGGGATGCGTGCGGTTCCAGCCCTGGAGCAGCGGGCCGAGATAGCCGGTGAGGTCACCGGCGGTGGCCAGGGTGAGCGGCCCGCGGCCGACACCGGCCGCCTCGTCGGCGCGGGCGCCGGAGGTGACGTACCCGGTCAGGATCACCACGAGAACCAGAAGGCCCCTACCGGCGGCGCGTATCCACCGCATAGGTTCCTCCCTGTACACCGGCACCACGGGCACCCTTGCCCACCCTCGTCCGAGGACCGAGGCCATGTATACCCGTTAGGTATGCGCGATACTAGGGCCTGGAGCACATGGAGCAGACAGGAGGACAGCACGAGTGCGCCTGCCCCTCCTGGCACTCCTGGCCCGCGGCCCGGCCCACGGCTACGAGCTGAAGCAGGACCTTGAGCAACTGCTGGGCGCCGCGTACCCTCAGCCGAACGTCGGCCAGATCTACGTCACCCTCGGCCGCCTGGAGAAAACCGGGCTGATCGCGGGCGAGGACGTCGAGCAGTCCAGCCGGCCCAACAAGAAGGTCTACCACCTCACCGAGGCCGGGCGTGAGGCGCTGCGCGTCTGGTTCGAGGAGACCGAGGACGAGCCGCGGGTGCGGGACGAGTTCTTCATGAAGCTCGCCCTGGCCCCGCAGACCGGTCTCGCCGACCAGATCGCCCTCATCAACCGGCAGCGGCGCCAGTACCTCAACACCATGCGCGACCTGTCGAAACTGGCCGCGGCCGAGAACCGGGACAACCGAATCGCCCAGCTGCTGATCGAGGGCGCGATGCTGCACCTGCAGGCCGACCTCGACTGGCTGGAGCGGTGCCAGGAGGAACTGGAATGACCGAGCACCCCGCTCCGGTGCTGCGCGCCGAGGGTCTGGTGAAGACCCACCACGGCGAGGGCGCGCCCGCGCACGCCGTGCGCGGGGTGGACCTGAGCGTGGCCCGCGGCGAGTTCGTGGCGATCACCGGGCCGTCCGGAGCCGGCAAGTCCACGCTGCTGCACCTGCTCGGCGGGCTGCAGCGGCCGGACGCGGGCAGCGTCTGGCTCGACGGCCGGTGCACGGACTCCTTCAGCGAGGCCCGCTGGGCCGTGGAGCGCCGCAAGGCCATCGGGATCGTCTTCCAGTTCTTCAACCTGGTGTCGAACCTGTCCGTCGCCGACAACGTCGAGCTGCCCGCGCTGCTGGCCGGCGTCCCGCCGAAGAAGGCCCGCGCCGAGCGGGAGGCGCTCCTGGCCGAGCTGGGCCTGGAGGGCAAGGAGCGCAGCATGCCGGGCGAGCTGTCCGGCGGCGAGCAGCAGCGGGTCGCGCTGGCCCGGGCGCTGGTCAACCATCCGCCGCTGCTGCTCGCCGACGAGCCGGCCGGCAGCCTGGACAGCAAGGGCACCCGCGAGGTGACGCGGCTGCTGTCCCGCTTCCACGCACGCGGCCAGAGCATCGTCCTGGTCACCCACGACGCCCGGCTGGCCAGCGCCGCGGACCGGGTGATCAGCTTCTTCGACGGCCGCATAGCCGACGACGCGACCCTGGACGCGACGCCGTCGCCCCGGCGGGGCGGTATCTCCGGGGTGCTGGAGCTGAGGGACTGACCGTGCCGGACCTGAGGGACATGCGGGCCACGTTGCGCTGGGCGCACTCCGATCTGCGGACGCACCGCGGCGAGGCGCTCTTCCTGGTGCTGGCCACCGCCGGCATAGTCGCCTCCCTGCTGCTCGCCACCGCCCTGTTCGGCTACGCCACCAACCCCTGGCAGCGGACCTTCGCAGAGGCACGCGGGGCCCACGTGTGGCTGCACACCGCGCCGTCCGCCGACGCCCGGAAGCTGGCCCGGCTCGACGGCGTCACCTCCGTCGCCGGGCCCTACCGCACCGAGTCCGCCACCGTCGCAGCCCGTGGCACCCGCGCCTTTGTGGAACTGCGCGGCACCCCGCGCCCGCCCGCCGTCGGCCGGCCCCTGCTCACCACCGGACGCTGGCTGGATCCGGCCGCACCGGACGGGGTGGTGCTGGAGAGCAGCCTCGCCCGCGCCCTGCTGGCCGAGCCCGGCGACACCCTGACCCTGCCCGGCACCGCCCGCACCCTCACCGTCGAGGGCATCGCGGACAGCGCCGAACCCCCGTACCGCCCCGGCGAGCAGCCGGGCCTGGTGTGGGCACTGCCCTCCGCGGTGCGCGCCCCGGCCGGCCAGGTCATCGGGCTGCGACTCGACAATCCCGCCGACACCGACTACGCCGTCCAGCGCGCCGTCACCGTGCTGGGTGCCGGCGCGGTCGGCGAGGTCTCCACCTGGCAGCAGGCCCGCGCCGAGGCCCAAGGCACGGGCCGGCTGCTCGGCCAGGTGCTCGGACTGTTCGGCCTGGGCGCTCTGATCGCCGCCGGGTTCGCGGTGCACGGCGCGATCGCCACCCGCATCCGCGGGCACCTGCGCGACCTGTCGGTACTCAAGGCGATCGGCTTCACGCCCGGCCAGGTCGTACGGATCTTCCTGCTCCAGCACCTGGCGTACGCCCTGCTCGGGGCCGTGGCCGCGGCGGCGCTCACCGAGGGGCTGGGCAGCCGGGTCCCGGGACGGCTCGGGGACGCGGTGGGGGTGTGGCAGGGGCTGCCCGGGCACAGCCTGGCGCTGTGCGCGGTGCCGGCCGGCGCGGTGCTGTTCATCGGCCTGACCACCGGGCTCGCGGCCTGGCGGGCGGGCCGGGTGCCGCCGGTTCCGGTGCCGCGCCCGGCCGCGCCGAAGGGCGGAGGACTGACCGGTCCGGCCCGGCGGGCGCTCGGCCTGCGGCTGCCGGCCGCGCTGGTCCTCGGCTGCCACAAGGCGTTCGCCGGGCGCGGCCGGTCACTGGCCACCGTGGCCCGGCTGACCCTGCCGCTGCTGCTGATCGTCGTGGCGCTCAGCGCCTGGACCACGCTCGACCGCTTCCACAGCAGCCCCGAGCGGGTGGGGCTGCCGACGACGCTCACGGTCCGCTCGGACGGCGCCCTGGACGCGTCCGGCGTACGGTCGGTGCTCACCCGCGAGTCCCGGGTCCGCGCCGCCTACCCGGGCGTCGAGGTGGCCGCGCTGGTCCCCGGCCAGACCGGCACCATCGCCCTGCGGGGCGTCGGCACCCGCGCCGAGCCCTACCCCTACGCCCTCGCCGAGGGCCGCGCCGCCCGCGGACCGGACGAGGCGGTGGCCGGCCAGGGCCTGCTCGACCTGCTGCACGCGCGGGTCGGCGACTGGGTGCGGATGACGGTGGGCGACCGGCCGCAGATCCTGCACATCGTGGGCCGCACCCTCGAACCGCGCAACGCCGGCCGGGTCGTGACCACCTCCCTGGACACCCTCCGCGAGAACGACCCCGGGCTGGCCCCCGCCTTCTACGAACTGCGGCTGCGCCCCGGCGCCGACCCGCACCGCGTGGCCGCCGCGCTCGCCTCGGCCGGCCGCGGCCACCTGGAGGTGCACCCCGTGACGAACCCCGCCGACGGGCTGTCCCCGCTGCGCGGTGTCGTCGCCGGACTGATCGCCGTCCTGGCCCTCATCGGTCTGGTCGAGCTGCTCACCGCGATCGGCGGCAGCGTCCGCGAGGGCGAGCGGGACGTGCTGGCGCTCCGGGCGATCGGCATGTCCCCCCGGCAGATCACCGCGATCACGGTGACGGCGACGAGCTGTACGGCCCTGGCGGCGGTCGTCGCCGGCACGGCGCTGGGGCTGCCGCTGGCCCGCCGGCTGATCGACGCCCAGGGCGGCTCCAGCGGCATCGGCGCCGGAATCGCCCAGTCCCCCTCCCCCGGCCTGCTGCTCCTGCTGGGCACGTCCGCCGTACTGGGCGCGGCGGCCCTGGCCACGCTGCCGGCGACCCGCTCGGCCCGCCGCCGCCTCGCGGACACGTTGAGCGCCGTGGGCTGAGCGGGGGCTCGAGCGGGCGGACCGAGCCGGGAGCGGTGGCTGTGCCGGTGAGGGTGGCCCGTATCCGGTTCAGCTCCGGCCGCGCAGCTCCCGGTACGTGGCGACCAGCGCCCTGGTCGACGCGTCCAGGCCGGGGACCTCGGCGCCCTCGGTGAGCGCGGGCTCGACCCGCTTGGCGAGGACCTTGCCCAGCTCCACGCCCCACTGGTCGAAGGAGTCGATGTTCCACACCGCGCCCTGCACGAACACCTTGTGCTCGTAGAGGGCGACGAGCTGGCCGAGCACGGACGGGGTCAGCTCGCGGGCGAGGATCGTGGTGGTCGGCCGGTTGCCCTGGAAGGTCTTGTGCGCGACCAGCTCCTCGGGCACGCCCTCCGCGCGGACCTCCTCCGCCGTCTTGCCGAAGGCGAGCGCCTGGGTCTGGGCGAAGAAGTTGGCCATCAACAGGTCGTGCTGCGCCTTGAGTTCACCGCTCAGCTCGGCGACCGGCTCGGCGAAGCCGATGAAGTCCGCCGGGATCAGCCTGGTGCCCTGGTGGATCAACTGGTAGTAGGCGTGCTGCCCGTTGGTGCCGGGCGTGCCCCACACCACCGGCCCGGTCTGCCACTCGACCTGCCTGCCGTCACGGGCGACGTGCTTGCCGTTGGACTCCATGTCCAGCTGCTGGAGGTAGGCGGTGAACCTGGAGAGGTAGTGGCTGTACGGCAGCACGGCGTGCGACTGGGCGTCGTGGAAGTTGTCGTACCAGATGCCCAGCAGGCCCAGCAGCAGAGGGACGTTGGCCTCGGCGGGCGCGGTGCGGAAGTGGTCGTCGACGATCCGGAAACCGTCGAGCATCTCGCGGAAGCGGTCCGGGCCGATGGCGATCATCAGGGACAGGCCGATCGCGGAGTCGTACGAGTACCGGCCGCCGACCCAGTCCCAGAACTCGAACATGTTGGCCGTGTCGATACCGAACTCGGCGACCTTCTCGGCGTTCGTGGACAGCGCGACGAAGTGCCTGGCCACCGCCGCCTTGTCGCCGAGCGCGGCCAGCAGCCACTTGCGCGCGGAGGTCGCGTTGGTGATGGTCTCGATGGTGGTGAAGGTCTTGGAGGCGATGATGAACAGCGTCTCCGCCGGGTCCAGGTCCCGGGTGGCCTCGTGCAGGTCGGCGCCGTCCACGTTGGACACGAAGCGGACGGTGAGGTCGCGGTCGGTGAAGCTGCGCAGCACCTCGTAGGCCATCGCGGGGCCGAGGTCGGAACCGCCGATGCCGACGTTGACGACGTTCTTGATGCGCTTGCCGGTGTGGCCGGTCCACTCGCCGGAGCGGACCCGCTCGGCGAAGTCGCTCATCCTGTCGAGCACGGCGTGCACGGCCGGGACCACGTTCTCACCGTCGACCTCGATGACGGCGTCGCGCGGGGCGCGCAGCGCGGTGTGCAGCACGGCCCGGTTCTCGGTGACGTTGATCTTCTCGCCGCGGAACATGGCGTCCCTGAGGCCGAAGACGTCCGTCGCCGCGGCCAGCTCGCGCAGCAGCCGCAGCGTCTCGTCGGTGACCAGGTGCTTCGAGTAGTCGATGTACAGGTCGCCGACCTGGAGCGTGTACCCGGTGCCGCGCGCGGGATCGGCGGCGAACAGGTCCCTCAGATGGGTGTCCGCCAGCTCCTCCCGGTGCTTGGCGAGCGCGGTCCATTCGGGCGTCTGGTTGAGCCTGGTACGGCCGTCTGCGTTCATATCCGACTTCAGCCTTCTTTCGTGCCTGTCCCAGCTGTTCCAACCTAATTGATCACCGCACGGTGTGAGCCGTGGTGACGCCGTCTTCCGGCGCGACAACAGGTACGTCCGCCGTGCGGACCGGTATCAGCGAGACGACGGACAGGACGAAGAACGCGGCCGTGAGCAGGGCCGGTGTGTTGGGCCCCCAGGCCGTGGCCACGGCACCGCCGAGGAGCGCGCCCACCGGGGCCCCCGCGACGGCCAGGGTGCGGAAGGCCGAGCCGACCCGGCCGAGCAGCTCGGAGGGGGTGCGTTGCTGCATCAGGGTGGTGGAGTTGACGTTCCACAGCATGCCCATGAACCCGAAGACCGCGAGAGCGGCCATCAGGACGGCCAGGCTGCGCACGGCGCCCATGACGACGAGGGCGCCGATCTGCACGGTGCCGGCGAGCAGCACGGTGCGCAGGGCGCCGATCCGGGCCGTGATCCGCCGGTTCGCGACTCCCCCGGCCAGGCCGCCGACGGTGTAGGCGGTGGCCGCCGCCGCGTATCCGCCGCTGCCCGCGTCCAGCCAGCCGGTCACGAGGACCACCAGGGTGGCGATCAGGGCACCCATGCCGACGTTGCACAGGGCCGTGGAGGCGCACAGCCCGCGCAGGGGCCGGTCGTGCCACAGGGTGCGCAGTCCCTCGGCAATGTCCCGGCGCAGGGTGCCGCCCGCCGGTCTCGGCGCGCGCTCGGCTGCGCCGGTGCGCAGGGACGCGACCAGCGCGGCGGCCACGAGGAAGGTGGCCGCGTCGGCCGCGAAGGGCACGGCCGCCCCCGCGGCGATCAGGACCGGCAGGGCGGGCGCCCCGAGCAGACCGCCGGTGATCTTCTGCCCGGTCAGCAGCCGGGCGTTGGCACCGCCCAGTGCCTCCCGGTCCACCAGCGCCGGCAGCAGGGCGGTGGCGGCGTTGTCGAAGAGTGTCTGAAGGGTGGTCAGCGTGAAGGCGAGCACGATGAGCAGGGCGACCGAGGCGTGCCCCAGGGCGACGACCACCGCGAAGGAGGCGACGAGGAGTCCGCGTACCGCGTCCACCGTCCACATCGCCCGCCTCTGGTCCACGCGGTCGGCGACCGCCCCGCCGAGCAGTCCGAAGACGATCCACGGCAGGTAGCCGCAGGCGGTCACGGCGGCGATGAGCAGGGGCCGGTCGGTCAGCGAGGCGGCGAGCAACGGCAGCGCGGCCGTACGCAGCGCGTCACCGAAGCTGGAGAGCACGGCGGCGCTCCACAGCCGCCCGAAACCTCCGCGCCACGCGGGCGCACACCTCTCCCCCACCCCGGCTGTCCCGACCGTTGTCACAACTCCCCCTCACGGTTCCCGCCTTCACGAAAACCGTAGAGGGCACCACTGACAATCAGTCGGCGCCGAGCGGCGGATACGGCTCCGGCCAGGCGCCCGCGGGCACCCGGCCGGTGAAAGTCCTAGATCTCGCCGCGCAGTTTGGCGAGCGCTTCGGCGAGGATCGCCTCGCCGTCCGCGTCGCTGCGCCGCTCCCGCACGTACGCGAGGTGCGTCTTGTACGGCTCGGTGCGCGGCGGGTCCGGCGGGTTGTCCCGGTCCTGGCCGGCCGGGAAGCCGCAGCGCGGGCAGTCCCAGGTCTCGGGAACCTGCGCGTCGCTGGCGAAGCTGGGCTGCGTCTCGTGCCCGTTGGAGCACCAGAAGGAGATGCGCAGACGCGGCGCGGACTCGCCGCGCTCGGCCTCGCCCATCGGCCCCGCCCCGACCCGGCTTCCTCGGATCGCGTTGCCACTTGCCACGGTCGTAACTCCCTGCGTGATGGTGCCGCGAAGCGAGTCGGCGTTTCGCTTCGCTGCGAGCGCCTCAGTCTACGTAAGGCCCAACGCGCGTCCAGTGATTGGAGTTACCGGCCCCCCATATCCAGACGCAAGCCCCATGATAGGCCGCGCTCAGGGGCGCGTACCGAACATGGGGCTTTACGAGCGGAATGTGCTGTTCGCGTGTCAGCTGGTCGTCTTCATCAGCATGCCGAGGACGATGATGCACGCGAACCACAGCAGGCCCACCACGATGGTGATCCGGTCGAGGTTGCGCTCGGCGACCGAGGAGCCGCCGACGGAGGACTGCATGCCGCCGCCGAACATGTCGGAGAGGCCGCCGCCCTTCCCCTTGTGCATCAGCACCAGCAGCATCAGCAGCAGGCTGAAGATGATCAGGGCGATCGAGAACCCCAAAACCACGGCTGGACCAACTTCCTCGGATTCGGATGGACGACGGGGGCACAGCACCTCGGCTGTGCCCCCGCAAGAGTACGACGTATCGCGGCTACCGCCTACTCACCACCAGGATCACTGGTCGCGGAAGCGCACGATCTTGACGAACTCGTCGGCGTCCAGCGAGGCACCGCCGATCAGGGCGCCGTCGATGTCGGCCTTGGCCATGATCTCGGCGACGTTGCCGGACTTCACGGAGCCGCCGTACTGGATGCGGATCTTGTCGGCCACGTCCTGCGAGTACAGCTCGGCGAGCTTGGCGCGGATGGCGGCGCAGACCTCCTGGGCGTCGTCGGCGCCGCAGACCTGGCCGGTGCCGATGGCCCAGACGGGCTCGTAGGCGATCACGATCGTCTCGGCCTGCTCGGCGGGCAGGTCCTTCAGCCCGCCCTCGATCTGGGCGAGGGTGTGGGTGACGTGGTTGCCGGCCTGGCGGACGTCCAGTTCCTCGCCGACGCACAGGATCGGGGTCAGGCCGTGCTTGTAGGCCGCCTTGACCTTGGCGTTGACGATCTCGTCGGTCTCCTGGTGGTACTGGCGGCGCTCGGAGTGGCCGATGACCACGTAGGTGCACTTGAGCTTGGCCAGCATCGGGCCGGAGATCTCGCCCGTGTAGGCGCCGGAGTCGTGCCGGGAGATGTCCTGGGCGCCGTACTTGATCTTGAGCTTGTCGCCGTCGACCAGGGTCTGCACCGAGCGCAGGTCGGTGAAGGGGGGCAGGACGGCGACCTCGACGGCCTCGTAGTCCTTGTCGGCCAGGGCGAAGGCGAGCTTCTGGACGTGTGCGATGGCCTCGAGGTGGTTGAGGTTCATCTTCCAGTTGCCCGCCATCAGCGGCGTGCGGGTCGTCATGCGGGGTCAGTCCTCCAGTGCGGCAAGGCCGGGGAGCGTCTTGCCCTCGAGGTATTCGAGGGAGGCGCCGCCACCGGTCGAGATGTGGCCGAACGCGTTCTCGTCGAAGCCGAGCGTACGCACGGCCGCGGCGGAGTCGCCGCCACCGACGACGCTGAAGCCGTCCGAGTCGACGAGCGCCTGGGCGACCGCCTTGGTGCCCTCGGCGTAGTCGGGGTGCTCGAAGACGCCCATGGGACCGTTCCAGAAGACGGTCGCGGCGTCGGCGAGCTTCGAGGCGTAGAGCTCTCGGGTCTTCGGGCCGATGTCCAGGCCCTCCTGGTCGGCGGGGATCTTGTCCGCGTCGACCACGGTGTTCTCGGTGGGCGCCTTGGTCTTCAGGTCCGGGAACTCCCGGGAGACCACGACGTCGACGGGCAGTACCAGCTCCACGCCCTGCTTCTCGGCGCGCTCCAGGTACTCGGTGACGGCCGGGATCTGGTCCTCCTGCAGGAGGGAGATGCCGACCTCGTAGCCCTTGGCCTTGAGGAAGGTGTAGGCCATGCCACCGCCGATGAGCAGCCGGTCGGCCTTGCCGAGCAGCTGGTCGATGACGGCGAGCTTGTCGGAGACCTTGGCGCCGCCGAGCGCGACGACGTAGGGGCGCTTGACGTCCTCGGTGAGCTTCTTCAGGACGCCGACCTCGGTGGCGATCAGGTAGCCGGCGTAGTGCGGCAGCCGGGCCGGGAGGTCGTAGACGGAGGCGTGCCCCCGGTGGACCGCGCCGAAGCCGTCGCCGACGTAGACGTCGGCGAGGGCGGCCAGCCGGTCGGCGAACTCGCCGCGCTCGGCGTCGTCCTTGGCGGTCTCGCCGGGGTTGAAGCGCAGGTTCTCGAGGACCGCGACCTGCCCGGGCTGGAGGCCGTCGACGGCGTCGTGGGCGGCCGGGCCGACGGTGTCCTGGGCGAAGGCGACCGGGGCACCGAGGAGTTCACCGAGGCGCTCGGCGGCGGGCAGCAGCGAGAAGGCGGGGTCCGGGGCGCCCTTGGGGCGGCCCAGGTGCGAGGCGACGACCACCTTGGCGCCGGCGTCGGCGAGGGCCTTGATGGTCGGCAGGACGGCGCGGATGCGGCCGTCGTCGGTGATCGTCCCGTCGGCCAGCGGCACGTTGAGGTCGGCGCGGACGAAGACCCGCTTGCCGCTCACGCCGTCGGCGAGAAGTTCGTCGATCGTCTTCATTGAGTGGACTCCTACAGGAGGGCTCGTGGTGCACCTGATCGTAAAAGGACGTGGTCAGTACGTGGGACAGGGCCCGGACAGCGCGGCGGTGCGCTGCACGGGCCCTGCTCTCACTTCGGGGTCCTGCTGGCGATCAGAGCTGGTTGCCGACGAAGACCGTGAGGTCGACGAGGCGGTTGGAGTAGCCCCACTCGTTGTCGTACCAGCCGATGACCTTCACGTTCTTGCCCTCCTGGACCATGGTCAGGGAGGAGTCGAAGGTGCAGGAGGCCGGGGCGTTGACGATGTCGGAGGAGACGATCTGGTCCTCGGTGTAGTCGAGGAGGCCCTTCAGCTCACCCTCGGCGGCCTTCTGGAAGGCGGCGTTGACCTCTTCCTTGGTGACCTCGCGGCCGAGCTCCACGACCAGGTCGGTGACCGAGCCGGTCGGGACCGGGACGCGCATGGCGATGCCGTCCAGCTTGCCCTTGAGCTGCGGCAGGACCAGGGCGGTGGCCTTGGCGGCACCGGTGGTGGTCGGGATGATGTTCTCGGCGGCGGCACGGGCGCGGCGCAGGTCCTTGTGCGGGAAGTCCAGGATGCGCTGGTCGTTCGTGTACGCGTGCACCGTGGTCATCAGACCCTTGACGATGCCGAAGTTCTCGTCGAGGACCTTCGCCATCGGCGCCACACAGTTGGTGGTGCAGGAGGCGTTGGAGATGACGTGGTGGTTCGCCGGGTCGTACTTGTCCTGGTTGACGCCCATCACGATGGTGATGTCCTCGTCCTTGGCCGGAGCCGAGATGAGGACCTTCTTGGCGCCGCCGGCGATGTGCTTCGCGGCGTCTTCCTTCTTGGTGAAGATGCCGGTGGACTCGATGACGATGTCGACGCCCAGTTCGCCCCAGGGGATGTCCGCCGGGTTGCGCTCGGACAGCACCTTGATGGTGTGACCGTCGACCGTGATGGTGTCGGCGGTGTGGGAGACCTCCTGCTTGAGGCGACCCAGGATCGTGTCGTACTTGAGCAGGTGAGCGGTGGTCGCGGTGTCACCCAGGTCGTTGACAGCCACAACCTCGATGTCCGCCCCCTGCTCCAGCAGCGCGCGGAAGTAGTTACGCCCGATGCGGCCGAAGCCGTTGATGCCTACGCGGATCGTCACGAACCGATCTCCTCGTTGGTACGCCGGCCATGCGGTGCCGGCGAGCTCTGTTTGGGATGTCCCCGACCACCACCGACCCTACCTCTCTGAGAGCCCCGAGGTGACATCGAGATGTCCCATACACGGGCAGGCGGTCCGTACCCGCCAGTAGGGGTACGGACCGCCTCGGATCGGCAGCGGTTTCATCCCTATTCATTACGGAATGCGGGGCACTTCTGACGCTTCTTTCACTCGTTCGTGAGCGGGTCGGCTCACTTGTCGAGTACCCCGTTCGCGCACCGTTGAGAGGGGGTTCCGCTCACCTGTCGAGCGCGTCGTACGCCTTCCGCAGCAGAGCCGCCCGGTCGGCCGCCGACGGCACCTGCTCCAGGCCGAATCCGAGCAGCACGGTGTCGTCCGTGGTGACCGCTCCGTAGGTCTGGAACAGGGTTCCGGTGCGCGTCCAGTCCTTCAGCACCGCCGGGCTGCCGACGGGCGGTCCGGCCGCCTTCCAGGCGCCCAGGGACGACTCGAAGCCCTCGGTCTCCCGCGCCGCGCCGCTCACGACCAGCGAGGCGTCGTCGGCGAGGACACCGTGCCCGCCGGTGCCGGGGTCGGTGATGTAGCCGATCGAGACCTCGACGGACTTGCCGGCGTACGCGCTCAGGTCGAAGCTCACCTGCTGCCAGCCGGCGGAGCTGCCGGTGAGGCTGTGCCAGGAACCGGTGGTGCCGGTGGCGGTGCAGGCGTTGCCCGTCAGCGTCAGGTAGTGCTTCAGCCACGGGTGCTCGCCGATCAGGAAGCCGGCCCCGCAGTCCTCCGGCACGGTCGTCGCCGTGGCCCCACCGGCCTCCGGCAGGGTCGTCCAGTCGTCGGCGCCCACGGTGTGCGCCTCGACCACCGCGTGGTCGTAGCCGGGCTCCGTGTCCCACAGCAGGCGGGTGCTCAGGGCCGGCCTGTCGGCCGCGGTCACACCGGTGAGGTTGATGGTGCGGGTGAGGCGCTTGTAGGCGTCGTCGGTGTGCACGGCGGCCGCCATGGCGGAGCCCGCGTACGGCCCGTACGGGTTGACGGTCCCGGCGAAGGTGCCCGCACCCGCGCTCTTGAACTGCGGGTACGCGGCGACCGGCAGCTCCTCGGAGGTGACGCCGTAGGTACCGGCCTTGTCCAGCGGGTTGCCGGGCGCGTCGCCGAGGGCGCCGGTGAAGCCGCCGAGCGCACCGGAGCCGGTGAAGCCGGTGGCCCCCTTGGTCGACGTCCGGCTGTAGGCGCCCAGGTAGTACTGGCTGAAGTCGTCGGACAGGGTGCCGTCGCCGAGGTCGACGCTGCCGCCGGCCAACTCGCCGGCCTCGACCAGCCTGCCGCCCTCGTTGAGGTAGGCGCGCAGCTGGAGCTGGGTGGCGTTGGCGGGGCCGTTCGCGCCGGAGTAGTGCACGACCGTCCGGAAGTGCTTCAGCACGCCGAGCGCGTCCGGGGCGCCCTGCGTGGCCACGTCCCACACGAGGGCCCGGTGCCCCGCGGCCTTCAGCGCGCCCACGTACGTCTGGGCCTGTGTGGCGGCCGTGCCCTCCTCGGCGACCACGAGGGTGTCGGCCGCGGGCCGCTTCGCGACCGTGTAGGTGAAGTGGGCGCTGGAGGCCTTCTTCCCGCCCCTGGTCCTGCCGGTGAACCACACCTCGACCTTGTCGCCCGGCTCGCCGTCCTTCACCTTGGCGCGGTACTCGTCGAAGTAGAGGTCGTCCGCACCGCCGTAGGTCTCCCCGCCCCGCCAGTGCCTCAACGCCTGGCCGCGCGTACGGCCGCCGTTGACGCGGTACTTGAGTTCCTTGTCCCGGACCGCCTTGCGGACGACGACCGAGACCTCCTGGTCCGCGCCCCGGGAGTACGACGTCGAGAACGCGGCCGGAGTGAAGTCGGCGGCGCTCAGCCCGACCGAGGAGGCCGGCTTGTCGGGGTGTACGGCGGTCTCGGCGACGGAGAGCGCGAACGGGACGTTCTTGGCGAACTCCTGTTGGATCAGCTTCTCGTCGTCGGGGAAGTTGAAGACCGACTGGCAGTCCTGGCTCTTCCAGGCGTCCCCCGGGTCGAGGTCGGAGGCGGTCTGGCAGGTCGACATCTCTGGGGTGAACATCGCCATCCCGTTGACGTTCGACGCGTGGCCGTCCGCCTCGCCGTTGGTGGTGTACAGCTCCGAGGAGACCTGCGGGTGGTAGCCCGGGACGGCGGAGTTGCCGGGCGTGCCGGCCAGCGCCTTGTAGAGGACGTCGTCGGGGGTGGGCGTAGCCACCTGCCAGCCGACGCCGTAGAGGAGGAGTTCGGCGGCGGAGTGGTAGTTGATGCCGTAGCGGAAGCCGATGCGCTTCTCGAAGCCGTCCAGTGCCTTGGTCTCGGGCTCGGACCCGGGGCTCGCGCCGCGGTAGGTCTGGCTGGTGGGGTTGGGGGACGAACCCTCGTCGTCGTAGCCCCACTTGTAGCGGAAGTTGCGGTTCAGGTCGACGCCGTCACCCGTGCTGATGACGCCGTCGCCGTTGACGTCCCGCAGGTTCTTGCGCCACAGACGGGTGCCGGAGTCCTTGAAGGTGTAGTCGTAGCCGTCGGGGTTGGCCGAGAGGACGAACCACAGCTCCGTCGAGTCGACGATCTTCTTGACGCGCTTGTCGGTCCTGTAGTGGTCCAGGTAGTAGTGCATCAGTCGCCGGGTCATCTCCGGCGTGATCCACTCGCGCGCGTGCTGGTTGGACATGTACAGCACGGAGGGCTTGGAGCCGTCCTTCGACTTCTTCGCGTTCCTGGTCAGTTTGAGCGCGAGGATGTCCTGGCCCTTGACGGTCCTGCCGATGGACTCGACCTTCGTGAGGCCGGGGTGGGCCCGGGCGGTGCGGAGGATCTCCTGCTTGAGCCCGCCGCTGCCGCTGTACGGGCGGAACACGCCCTGCGCGGCGTCCTCGACCCGGGCCTCCGCCCGGGCGGACAGGGAGTGCTCGGTGAGGGTGACGCCCTGCTTGCGCAGCTGCGCGGCCTGCTTGTCGGTGAGGTAGACCTCCACCCGGGTCCTGCCGCCCGCGGCGGCCTGCTCACCGAGTTCGTGTCCGTCCTGGCCGGCCTTGAGCAGCAGGGGTACCTGCTGCTTGGTGACCTCGGCGCGGAAGACCTTGACCTCGTCCGGTCCGGAGGGTGCCGGGCTCGCGCTCTGTGCCTGGGCTGTGGGTGCAAGGCTCGCTCCGCCGATCAGAAGCGCGCCGACAGCGAGGATCGATCTCGCTCTGTGTCTCATGAACCCCCCTAGCGGTGGTCCGCCACAGCGGCGAACAGGTTGCCAGGCTCATGTCACTTCATGATCGAGTCAAGAGCGCCTCACGGACACGCGAACGCCGGTGCCGACCACCCGATCGGAGGACGGCACCGGCGAGTTGACGCCCCGTCCGGTCAGCCGGCGAGGTTGTCCGCGAGCTCCTCGGAGAGGTTCGCCTCCGTGCCCGGGATGCCCAGGTCGGCGGCGCGCTTGTCGGCCATCGCCAGCAGCCGGCGGATACGGCCCGCGACCGCGTCCTTCGTCAGCGGCGGGTCGGCGAGCGCGCCCAGCTCCTCCAGGGAGGCCTGCTTGTGCTCCATGCGCAGCCGGCCGGCGGCCGCGAGGTGCTCGGGCACCTCGTCGCCCAGGATCTCCAGGGCGCGCTGAACCCGCGCCCCGGCGGCCACGGCGGCACGGGCCGAACGGCGCAGGTTGGCGTCGTCGAAGTTGGCGAGCCGGTTGGCCGTGGCCCGCACCTCGCGGCGCATCCGGCGCTCCTCCCAGGCCAGCACCGACTCGTGGGCGCCCAGCCGGGTGAGCAGGGCGCCGATCGCGTCACCGTCACGGACGACCACCCGGTCCACCCCGCGCACCTCGCGGGCCTTCGCGGCGATCGACAGTCTGCGGGCCGCCCCGACCAGCGCGAGCGCCGCCTCCGGGCCCGGGCAGGTCACCTCCAGAGAGGAGGAGCGGCCGGGCTCGGTGAGCGAGCCGTGCGCCAGGAAGGCTCCGCGCCAGGCCGCCTCCGCGTCACAGGTGGCCCCGGAGACCACCTGCGGGGGCAGCCCGCGGATCGGCCGGCCCCGCCCGTCGACCAGACCGGTCTGCCGGGCCAGCTGGTCACCGCCCGCGACGACCCGTACGACGTACCGCGAGCCGCGGCGCAGTCCGCCGGGCGCCATCACGATCAGCTCGGAGCTGTGCCCGAAGATCTCCAGGATGTCCCGCTTGAGCCGGCGCGCCGCCATCGCGGTGTCCAGCTCCGCCTCGATCACGATGCGCCCGCTCACCAGGTGGAGGCCGCCGGCGAACCGCAGGATGGCGGAGACCTCCGCCTTCCTGCAGCAGGTCCGGGTGACGGGGAGCCGGGAGATCTCGTCCTTCACCGCTGCCGTCATCGCCATGGGCCGATCCTTCCATGCATCCGAAAAATACGGTCGTACGCGGCGGCCAACAGCTCCGGGTCGTGCCGGGGGGAACCGTCGGGCCTGGCCACCGGCGCCAGCTCGACCGCGGCTCCCAGCCGCTTGGCGGCCTCGGTGAGCGAGTCGCGGTCGGGCACGGCGGCCTCGTCGGCCAGCACCACGTCCAGGGCGAGTTTAGGGGCGTGTCGCCCCAAAACCTCCAAATGACGCTGCGGGGAGAAGCCCTCGGTTTCTCCCGGCTGCGGCGCCAGGTTGAGGGAGAGCACACGGCGTGCCTTGGTCTCGGTGAGGGCGTCCAGCAGCTCCGGGACCAGCAGGTGTGGGATGACCGAGGAGAACCAGGAGCCGGGACCGAGCACCACCCAGTCCGCGTCCAGCACCGCGGCCACCGCCTCGGGGACGGCGGGCGGGTCGTGCGGCACGAGATGGACCGACTGCACCTCGCCGGGCGTCAGGGCCACGGTCGCCTGCCCGCGCACCGTGTCCACGTCCTCGGGGCGCTCCGGGTCGTGCCCCTTGACCAGGGCCTGCAGCTCCAGCGGTACGGCCGACATGGGCAGCACCCGCCCGTGTGCGCCGAGCAGCTTGCCGACCAGGTCCAGGGCCTGCACATGGTCGCCGAGCTGCTCCCACAGGGCGACGATCAGCAGGTTGCCGACCGCGTGGTCGTGCAGGTCGCCCTGGGACTGGAAGCGGTGCTGGATGACCCGGGCCCAGGTCTGGCCCCAGTCGTCGTCGCCGCACAGCGCGGCCAGCGCCTTGCGCAGGTCGCCGGGCGGCAGCACGCCCAGCTCGTCGCGCAGGCGCCCGCTGGATCCGCCGTCGTCGGCGACGGTGACGACGGCGGTGAGATCGCCGGTGATCCGGCGCAGCGCGGCGAGCGACGCGGACAGGCCCATGCCGCCGCCGAGCGCGACCACCTTGGGCTGGGCGCCACGCCGGCGCGGCCGGCCCCCGCGGGCCTCGGCCGGGCGGCCGGCACGCGCGTCGGGCACCATCCGGCGCAGCCTGCCCAGCCGCGGTGTACGTCCCGTCATTCCCGTCCCATGTCCCGGTGCACGACCACCGTCTCCACGCCCTCGGCCGCGAGGCGCGCGGCGAGCTTCTCCGACATCGCGACCGAGCGGTGCTTGCCGCCCGTACAGCCGATGGCGATGGTCACGTAGCGCTTGCCCTCGCGCCGGTAGCCGGCCGCGATGAGCCGCAGCAGTTCGGCGTACCGGTCGAGGAACTCCTTCGCGCCGGGCTGGTTGAAGACATAGGCGGCGACCTCCTCGTTGAGGCCGGTGTAGGGGCGCAGCTCCGGAACCCAGTGCGGGTTGGGCAGGAACCGCATGTCCGCGACCAGGTCGGCGTCGACCGGGAGGCCGTACTTGAAGCCGAAGGACATCACGGTGGCCCGCAGCTCGGGCTCCTCCTCGCCGGCGAACTGGGCGTCCATCTTGGCGCGCAGCTCGTGCACGTTGAGGCTGGAGGTGTCGATCACCAGGTCGGCGTCGCCGCGCAGCTCGCGCAGCAGCTCCCGCTCGGCGGCGATGCCGTCCACGATGCGCCCGTCGCCCTGGAGCGGGTGCGGGCGGCGCACCGACTCGAAGCGGCGGACCAGGGCCTCGTCGGAGGACTCCAGGAAGACGATCCGCCGGGTGACGCCCCGGGTGTCCAGGTCGGCGAGGGACTCGCGCAGGTTGTCGAAGAAGCGCCGGCCGCGCACGTCGACGACGACCGCGATCCGCGCCACGTTGCCCTGCGAGCGGGCTCCCAGCTCCACCATGGTGGGGATGAGGGCGGGCGGCAGGTTGTCCACGACGAACCAGCCGAGGTCCTCCAGACACTTCGCGGCCGTGGACCGGCCGGCCCCGGACATGCCGGAGATGATCACCAGCTCGGGGATGGCCGCCTCGGGGGCCCCGGCTGTCTCGCTGCCCGTACTCACCTGTGCTCCGTTGTCCTGGCCCGTGGGCCGGCCGGTGTCCTGCCGGCTGGTGTCCTGGCCGGTGTCGTGCCGGACGACATCGTCGCCCGTGGCGCCGTGCGCCTGATCTCGTTGTGCTGTCGGCTGTGCGTCGTGCTCGGTCATGTCTCCTGCCCCCGTCGTTCGTCCGGGGCGCCCGCGGTCACGGGCTCCCCCGAGGGATCCCCCGTCGTGTCGGGTTCCTCGTCCTCAATGATCTCTCCGGTCGCCGTGTTCACGGCGGGTGCGGCCGGGGCCGCCTGGGCGAGGGCCACCGCGATGGTCTCGGCCGTCTTCCGGCCTATCCCGGGCACTTCCTGGATCTGCTCGATTGTGGCGGACCGCAGCTTCTTCACCGAGCCGAAATACTTGATGAGCGCCTGTTTGCGGGTCTCGCCGAGGCCGGGGACGTCGTCCAGCGGGCCGGCCCGGAAGCGCTTGGCCCGCTTGGTGCGCTGGTAGGTGATCGCGAACCGGTGGGCCTCGTCGCGGACGCGCTGGAGCAGGTAGAGACCCTCGCTGGTGCGGGGCAGAACCACCGGGTCGTCCTCGCCGGGCACCCAGACCTCCTCCAGGCGCTTGGCGAGGCCGCAGACGGCGATGTCGTCGATGCCCAGCTCGTCCAGGGCGCGCCGGGCCGCCGCGACCTGCGGCTGACCACCGTCGACCACCACGAGCTGGGGCGGGTAGGCGAACTTCCTGGGGCGGCCGTCGTCGTCCTTGAGGGAGTCGGTGAGCACCTCCGTACCGGTGAGCGCGGCGTCGCCGTCGGCGAGGGAGACCGGGTTGCCAAGGCCGTCGGCGGAGGGGGCCGCTGTGTCAGAGCCGTGGGTTGCGGTGCCACCGGCGCCGGAGGCGACGTCGGTGCCGGAGGCGTCGGCGGAGGTGCCGTCGGCCCACTCCCCGGTCCGCTCCTTCTCGGCGAGGTAGCGCCGGAAGCGCCGGGTGATCACCTCGTGCATGGAGCGGACGTCGTCCTGGCCGGCGAAGCCCTTGATCTGGAAGCGGCGGTACTCGCTCTTGCGCTGCAGACCGTCCTCGAAGACGACCATGGAGGCCACCACGTCGTCGCCCTGGAGGTGCGAGATGTCGTAGCACTCGATGCGCAGCGGGGCGCTGTCCAGGTCGAGGGCCTCGGCGATCTCCTCCAGGGCGCGCGAGCGCGTGGTCAGGTCGGAGGCACGCTTGGTCTTGTGCAGCGCGAGGGCCTGCTGGGCGTTGCGCTGCACGGTCTCCATCAGCGCCTTCTTGTCGCCGCGCTGCGGGATGCGCAGCGACACGTTCGACCCGCGGCGGCCGGTCAGCCACTCCTGGACCGGCTCGACCGGCTCGGGCAGCGCCGGGACCAGCACCTCCTTGGGGACCGCGTCCCCGCTCTCCTCGCCGTAGAGCTGCTGCAGCGCGTGCTCGACGAGGGCGCCGGTGGTGACCTCCTCGACCTTGTCGGTCACCCAGCCGCGCTGACCGCGTACCCGGCCGCCGCGCACGTGGAAGATCTGCAGGGCCGCCTCCAGCTCGTCCTCGGCGACGGCGATGAGGTCGGCGTCGGTCGCGTCGGCGAGCACGACCGCGTTCTTCTCCATGGCCTTCTTCAGGGCCCCGATGTCGTCGCGCAGACGGGCCGCCCGCTCGTACTCCATCTCCTCGGCCGCCTCCATCATCTGCTTCTCCAGACGGCGGAGGTAGGTGCCGGTGCGGCCGGCCATGAAGTCGCAGAAGTCCTCGGCCAGCTCCTGGTGGTCCTCGGGAGTGATCCGGCCGACGCAGGGGGCGGAGCACTTGCCGATGTAGCCGAGCAGGCAGGGGCGGCCGGTGCGGGCGGCGTTCTTGAAGACGCCCGCCGAGCAGGTGCGCACCGGGAACACGCGCAGCAGCAGGTCGACGGTGTCCCGGATGGCCCACGCGTGCGCGTACGGCCCGAAATACCGCACGCCCTTCTTCTTGTGACCCCGCATCACCTGCACGCGCGGGAACTGCTCGCTCATCGTGACCGCGAGGTACGGGTAGCTCTTGTCGTCGCGGTACTTGACGTTGAACCGGGGGTCGTACTCCTTGATCCAGGAGTACTCCAGCTGCAGCGCCTCCACCTCCGTGGACACCACGGTCCACTCCACGGACGCGGCGGTGGTCACCATGCTCCGGGTGCGCGGGTGCAGGTTCGCCAGGTCCTGGAAGTAGTTCGCCAGGCGCTGGCGCAGGCTTTTCGCCTTTCCGACGTAGATCACCCGGCGGTGCTCGTCGCGGAACCTGTACACCCCGGGAGAGTCCGGGATGTCTCCCGGCCTGGGGCGGTAGCTGGAGGGGTCGGCCATGTCTCACACCCTACTAACGAGCACCGACACCGCGTCGGGCCTGTGGACAGTCCCGGGCGGACGGGGCCCCAGTCGCCGGGCCGGAGGTATTCCCCTCTCCCGGGCATCCCCCGGGCAGGCAGCCCCCGGGGCGGGCGGCACACCCCTCCTCGGCGCCCCGAGCCGCGCCGTCGGCACACCCGACGGTCGCGTTCCGGCCATGCCGGGAACGTGTCGCTTGTCACCGTCTCCCGGTCGAGGCCCTTGATCAGGCCCACGGCGTCCCGCGCGGGGCACCTCCCCCGTCCGTCGAACGGCAGGGTCCGGCCAGTCGTCCGGAACAGGCGGGTCCGAGGTGTTGTCGGGTTCTGGTCAACACGCTTCAATGCGGGGGAACTCGGGGCCCGTACACACATGCGTACGGGCGCGCGGCGTGCCCGGCCACGGGCGTCCGCGGCGCCCACGGGGGTGGCCCCGCACACCCGCACAGGCGGTCTGACCAGCCGTAGCGACACTTCACAGAAAGGCCCCTCGGCATGCGGCATGCCACAGAGCACGCGGACGTCCCCACCGCGGAACTGGACACGGCCCTGCGCGGCGGCCCCTTCCACGTGGCGCTGCGCGCCGCGATCGCCGCACGCGGGCTGCCGCTCCAGCGCGTGCAGCACCATCTGTCGCGCCACGGGGTCAAAGTGGGCGTCACCAGCCTGAGTTACTGGCAACAGGGCGCCCGCCGCCCCCAGCGCCCCGAGTCGCTGCGCGCCGTACGGGCACTGGAGGAGATCCTCCAGCTGCCGGACGAGTCCCTGATCCGGCTGCTCGCCGAGTCCGACGAGCACACGACGGCCGGCCGTCCGGCGGGCCGCTCCTACCGCTCCCTGATCGAGGCCTCCGATGTCGTGGACCGGCTCACCACCGACCTCGGCCGGCCCCTGGACGGCGGACTGCACACCCTGGGCCACCACGAGTGCGTCCGGATCGGCGCCCGGCGCGAACTGGCGAGCCGCGAGGCCCACCACATCGTGCGCGCCCACCGCGACGGCGTCGACCGCTTCGTCGCCGTGCACCACGGCGACCCTGGCTGCGACCCGCGCCGCATCACCGTGCACGCCCTGGAGAACTGCCGCACCGGCCGTCTCCACTGGGACCAGGACACCGGGGTCCTGGTCGCCGAGCTGCTCTTCGGCACCCGGCTGGGCTCCGGCGACACCTTCCTCTTCCGGTACGCCATCGAGGACGGCACGGCCGGGCCCTCCCCCGAGTATCTCCAGCGGTTCGGCTGCCCCGGTGGCCAGTACGCGCTCCAGGTGCGCTTCGACACGGCCGCCCTGCCGGTGCGCTGCCACCGCTTCACCCAGCACTCGGCGGCGGCCCCTCGCAGCGGCCGGCAGGAACTGCCCGTGACCGGCCCTCACCACTCAGCCCACGTGGTCGAGCCGCGGATCCGGCCGGGCATCGTGGGGATCGCCTGGGACTGGGAGTAAGCGGTCCCTCGCGCCCCCGCCCGCCGAGGCGCAGCCCCTGGCGCTGAGACCGTAGCCCCCGGCCCCGCGGCTCTCCGGTCAGTCCGCCGGACCGGCGACGATCCTGCCGTTCGCGGCCTTCACCGACAGTTCGTTCAGGGGCACGGTGGCCGGCGCCTGGACCACCTTGCCCGACACGGCATCGAACTCGCTGCCGTGGCAGGGGCAGATCAGGGTCGTTCCCTGCAGCTTGTTGATGGGGCACCCCGCGTGCGTGCAGATGGTGCTGTACGCCTTCAGCCTGCCGTCCTCATCGCGGCTGACCACGACGTTGTGGTCCCGGTAGAGCTTGGCCCCACCCTTGGCGACCTCGCTCTCGGCGCCGAGGTCGACCGGCGCGGTCGGGGCGGCCGCGGCCGCACCCCTCCCGCCCGGGCCCGAACACGCGGCCAGGCCGAGCCCGGCGACCGGGGCGGCAGCGGCCCCTCGAAGGACGGTACGGCGGCTCGCGGAGGATCGGGCGGGCATCTGCTACTCCACTGGTCAAGGGGTGTGCAGGGCGACGATACCCGGACAGAGGGGTCGGGCTGGGTGCCAGGGGAGGTGGAGTTCGAGGCGCCGGCGGGACTGGAGCGCCGGGTGGGACGAAGTCCTCTGGGCGTAGTCGAAGTCGGCCGGGCGGTGTTTGTCGGCGTCGTGTGGGCCGGCAGAACAGGAAGTCGACGTAAACGCTTGCGTAAGCGTTTACGCGAGCCGGGGGGATGGGATAGCGTCCCGGCCGGAGGGCTGGAAGACCGCAAGACGCAGGCGGTTCGCACTCGCCGGCTTATCGACTTGTCGGCTTGTCGACTCAGGAAAGGGAGCGCGATGGCCACCATGGCGGATGTCGCCCGGAGCGCCGGAGTCTCCGTGGCCACCGTCTCCCACGTCCTCAACGGCACGCGTCCGGTACTCCCCCACACCCGCCAGGCGGTGCTCGACGCCGTCGACTCCCTGGGCTACACCCCCAACACCCTGGCCCGCTCCCTGGTGACCTCGCGCACCCGCTCCATCGGCCTCGCGGTGTCCGCCATCAGCAATCCGTACTTCACCGAGATCCTGCAGGGTGTCGAGGCCGCTGCCCTGGAGGCGGGCTACAGCCTGCTCATCGCCGACCCGCACGACGACCCCCGGCACGAGCGCAAGGTCGTCCAGCTCCTCCATGAGCGCCGGGTGGACGGCATGATCATCGCCCCGTCCGCGGACCCCGGTGACCTCGTCGGCTATCTGCGCCGCCACGCGGTACCGACGGTGTTCCTGGACCGGCTGGTCGACGCCAGCGTGCCGGAGGATGTCCCGCCGGGCGACGGTGCGGGTGGCGCCGCCGCCCTCGGCGCACCGGGTTTCGACCAGGTCTGTGCGGAAAGCGCCGCGCCGACGGCCCTGCTCGTCACCCACCTCGCCGAACTGGGGCACCGCCGGATCGCCCTGGTCGCCGGCCTGCCCGGGCTCAGCACCACCAGTGAGCGCGTCTCCGGCTACCAGGAGGGCCTCGCCGCCGCTGGTCTGGCGTACGACGAACGCCTCCTCGTCTCCGGCAACTCCGAGTCCGCCGGTGCCGAGCGGGCCACGGCCGCCCTGCTCGGCCTGCCCGATCCGCCCACCGCCCTCGTCACCGCCAACAACGCGATGACCATCGGGGCCCTGCGCGCGCTGCGCCGGCACGGCCGGTCCGTGCCGGACGACCTCGCCCTGTGCTGCTTCGACGACTTCGCCTGGGCCGACCTGTTCTCGCCCCGGCTGACCGCCATCGCCCAGCCCAGCCGGGAGCTGGGCGCCCATGCCGTCCGGGTGCTCCTGGACCGGCTGGCCGAGCCGGACCGTCCGGCCCGCACGCTCCGGCTGCCGTGCACATTCGTCCACCGCACGTCCTGCGGCTGCCCGGAGGAGCCGGGCCCCGCCGGGGCGGACGGGCACACCGCGTCATCCACGCTGTCCGAGAGGGGAACCGCCACGTGATCGTCGTCGCCGGTGAGGCACTGATCGACCTGGTACCGCAGGGCCCCGGGGCCCTCGCGGGCCTGAAGCCGGCGCTCGGCGGCGGCCCGTACAACACCGCCGTGGCCCTCGGCCGGCTCGGCTCCCCCACCGCCTTCTGCTCCCGGACGTCGGACGACGCCTTCGGCGAGGCCCTGCTCGACGGGCTGCGGCGGGCCGGCGTCGACGTGTCCGGGGTGCAGCGGGGGCCGGAGCCGACCACCCTCGCCGTCGCCACGATCGACGCCGCCGGCTCGGCCGCCTACTCCTTCTATGTCGACGGCACCGCCGACCGTCTGTTCACAGCCCCCGCCGCGCTCCCCGCCGGTACGCGCGCGGTGTCCTTCGGCACCTGCTCGCTCGTCCTGGAACCGGGGGCGAGCGCCTACGAGGAGCTGATGCGTGCCGCTGCCGGGCAGGGGCTCTTCACCGCGCTGGACCCCAACATCCGGGCGGGGCTGATCCCGGACGCGGACGCCTACCGGGCGCGTTTCAAGAGCTGGCTGCCTTCGGTGACGCTGCTGAAGCTGTCCGCGGAGGATGCGGCGTGGCTCGGTGGCAGCCCGCGCGAGTGGCTGGCCGCGGGACCGGCGGCCGTGGTGGTCACGCGGGGCGGCGACGGTCTGACCGTGTTCACCCGGGACGGCGGGGAAATTTCCGTGCCGGGTGAGAAGGTCGATGTCGTGGACACCATCGGAGCCGGTGACACGGTGAACGCGGCTCTGCTGCACGGACTGGCCGTCCGGGAAGCGCTGTCTCCGGAAGCGCTCGCCGCCCTCGGGACGGAGGGCTGGACACGGCTGCTGCGCTTCGCGGCCCGGGCGGCGGCGATCACCTGCTCGCGGGCGGGGGCCGAGCCGCCGTACGCGGCGGAGCTGGGTGCGGCGACCGCTCTCTGAGCGGCTGTTTTCCCTGTGCTGTTGACAAGGTACGGCCGGGCCTGCGGTGTACGGGGGCCTGTCGGACCGCTGGACCGGGCTGGCTGATAGTGGAACGAGCGGCGCCCCGCAGGGAGTTCCCGCGGGGCGCCGGATTTTTGATGTGTCGTCAGGACTGCTCCGAAGCGATGTCAGGCCTTGCGGGCCCGCGTCGTCTTCTTCGCGGGCGTCGCCTTCTTCGTGGCCGTTGCGGCCTTCTTGGTCGGCGTGCTGTTGGCCTTGGCCGTCACCGTCTTCCTCGCCGGCGACTTGGCCGCGGCCGTCTTCCGGGCCGTACCGCCACGCTGTGCCGGGACCGGCTCGGCGTCGCTGATGCGGTCGGCGCCGAGGATCTCGCGCAGGAACTTGCCCGTGTGGCTCGCCGGAACCCCGGCGACCTCCTCCGGCGTGCCCTCCGCGACCACCAGGCCACCGCCGGCGCCGCCCTCGGGGCCCATGTCCACGATCCAGTCGGCGGTCTTGATCACGTCGAGGTTGTGCTCGATGACGATGACCGTGTTGCCCTTCTCGACGAGCCCGCCGAGGACCTTGAGCAGCTTGCTGATGTCCTCGAAGTGCAGACCGGTGGTCGGCTCGTCCAGGACGTAGACCGTGCGTCCGGTGGACCGCTTCTGCAGTTCGCTGGCGAGCTTGACGCGCTGCGCCTCACCACCGGAGAGGGTGGTGGCGGACTGGCCGAGGCGGACGTACCCGAGGCCGACGTCGTGCAGCGTCCTCAGGTGGCGGGAGATCGCCGGCACCGCCTCGAAGAAGTGCATGGCCTCCTCGATCGGCATGTTCAGGACCTCGGCGATGGACTTGCCCTTGTAGTGGACCTCCAGGGTCTCCCGGTTGTACCGGGCGCCGTGGCAGACCTCGCACGGGACGTAGACGTCCGGGAGGAAGTTCATCTCGATCTTGATCGTGCCGTCGCCCGCGCAGTTCTCGCAGCGACCGCCCTTGACGTTGAAGGAGAAGCGACCGGGCAGGTAGCCCCGGACCTTCGCCTCGGTGGTCTCGGCGAACAGCTTGCGGATGTGGTCGAAGACACCGGTGTACGTGGCCGGGTTGGACCGCGGGGTGCGGCCGATCGGCGACTGGTCGACGTGCACGACCTTGTCGACCAGGTCGTCGCCGTCCACGCGCGTGTGCCGTCCGGGGACGGCCCGGGCGCCGTTCAGCTCGCGGGCCAGGTGCGTGTACAGGATGTCGTTGACCAGGGTCGACTTGCCGGAGCCGGAGACACCGGTGACGGCCGTGAACACGCCCAGCGGGAAGGACACGTCGATGTCCTGCAGGTTGTTCTCCCGGGCGCCGTGCACGGTGAGCTGCCGGGACGGGTCACGGGGGCGGCGCACGTCCGGGAGCGGGATCGACTTGCGGCCCGCGAGGTAGGCGCCGGTCTGCGACTCGGTGTTGGCCAGCAGCTCCTTCAGGGAGCCGCTGTGCACGACCTTGCCGCCGTGCTCGCCGGCGCCGGGGCCGATGTCCACGATCCAGTCGGCGACCTTGATGGTGTCCTCGTCGTGCTCCACGACGATGAGCGTGTTGCCCATGTCGCGCAGGCGGACCAGGGTCTCGATCAGGCGGTGGTTGTCCCGCTGGTGCAGGCCGATGGACGGCTCGTCCAGGACGTACAGGACGCCGACGAGGCCGGAGCCGATCTGGGTGGCCAGGCGGATGCGCTGGGCCTCGCCGCCGGAGAGGGTGCCGGCCGCGCGGTTGAGCGAGAGGTAGTCCAGGCCGACGTCGACCAGGAACCGCAGCCGCTCGTTGACCTCCTTCAGGACCCGCTCGGCGATCTTCTTGTCGCGGGCGTTCAGCTTCAGTTCGCCCAGGAAGTCCGCGCAGTCGCTGATCGACATCGCGGCGACCTCGGCGATCGACTTGTCCATGATCGTCACCGCGAGGACGATCGGCTTCAGGCGCGTGCCCTCGCAGGAGGGGCAGGGCACCTCGCGCATGTAGCCCTCGAAGCGCTCCCGGCTGGCGTCGCTCTCGGCCTCGCTGTGCCGGCGCTTGACGAAGGGCACCGCGCCCTCGAACGGGGTGGTGTAGACGCGTTCGCGGCCGTACCGGTTGCGGTAGCGCACCTCGATCTGGGTCCTGTGGCCGTGGAGCAGGGCCTTCTTGGCGCGCTGCGGCAGCCCTGCGAAGGGGATGTCCGTGCGGAAGCCGAGGGCGTCCGCGAGGGCGCCGATCAGGCGGCCGAAGTAGTCCTTGGTGTGCCCGTGGGACCAGGGGTGGATGGCGCCCTCGTCCAGGGACTTGTCCTCGTCCGGGACGATCAGCTCCGGGTCGACCTCCATGCGCGTGCCGATGCCGGTGCATTCGGGGCAGGCGCCGAAGGGCGAGTTGAAGGAGAAGGAGCGCGGCTCCAGCTCCTCGAAGGACAGGTCGTCGTACGGGCAGTACAGGTGCTCCGAGTACATGCGCTCGCGCTCGGGGTCGTCCTCGGGGAGGTCGACGAAGTCGAGCACGACCATGCCGCCGGACAGGCCGAGGGCGGTCTCCACGGAGTCGGTGAGGCGGCGCTTGGCGGAGTCCTTCACCGTGAGGCGGTCCACGACCACCTCGATGGTGTGCTTCTCCTGCTTCTTCAGGACCGGCGGTTCGGACAGCTGGACGGTCTGACCGTCCACGCGCGCGCGGGAGTAGCCCTTGGTCTGGAGGTCGGCGAAGAGGTCGACGAACTCGCCCTTGCGCTCGCGCACCAGCGGGGACAGCACCTGGAAGCGGCTCCCCTCCGGCAGCTCCAGGACCCTGTCCACGATGGCCTGCGGCGACTGGCGCGAGATCGGACGGCCGCACTCGGGGCAGTGCGGCTTGCCGATGCGCGCGAAGAGCAGACGCAGGTAGTCGTAGACCTCGGTGATCGTGCCGACCGTCGAGCGCGGGTTGCGCGAGGTCGACTTCTGGTCGATGGAGACCGCCGGGGAGAGGCCCTCGATGAAGTCGACGTCGGGCTTGTCCATCTGGCCGAGGAACTGCCGTGCGTACGAGGAGAGCGACTCCACGTAGCGGCGCTGGCCCTCCGCGAAGATCGTGTCGAAGGCCAGGGAGGACTTGCCCGACCCGGACAGGCCCGTGAAGACGATGAGCGAGTCACGAGGCAGGTCGAGCGAGACATTCTTCAGGTTGTGCTCGCGCGCGCCACGGACGATGAGACGGTCGGCCACGCCGGTCCGCACCTTTCTTGAGAGAAGTGACAGGGGCGGGGCCCCCGTGCTTCTTCAGACTAGGGGGAGCCACTGACAACGCCGGTCGGATTGCCCGGTTGCATAACAACCCCCGGCCATCCAGCATGCCCGACGCCGCCCTCGACCATATAGCACGTGCATTCGATTTGCGGTCGAGGTTCACCACCTTCACCCAAAGGTGTGACCCGGCTAGGGTCAGCAGCATGATTGATCACGCTCATGACCTGGCCTGTGTACGGCAAGCGACCGAGCGGCTGCTCACCGCGGTCGCGAAAATGGACAACGCCTCGCTCGCCGAGCCGTCACGGCTCCCGGGCTGGAGCCGCGGACACGTCCTCGCCCACCTCGCCCGGAACGCGGACGCGCTCGTGAACGTCCTCCAGGGCCGTCCCATGTACGTCAGCGCCGAGGCGCGGGACGCCGACATCGAGCGGGACGCCGCGCGGTCCGTGGAGGTCCAGGCCGCCGACCTCCGGGAGAGCGCGGCCCGCTTCCAGGCGGCCGGGGACGAGCCCGCGGACTGGACGCGGACGGTGGAGCTGCGCAACGGGGTCACCGACTCCGCGTCCCGGGTGCCGTTCCGCCGGTGGGTGGAGGTGGAGCTGCACCACGTCGACCTCGGGGTCGGGTACGAGCTCGAGGATCTCCCGGCCGAGTTCCTGGAGCGGGAGACCGGCTTCCTCGCGGACCGGTTCTCCGGGCACTCCGACGTCCCGGCGACCCGCCTCACGGACGGCACGCGCGGGTGGAGCACGGGGCGCGCGGCGGACAAGCCCGAGATCGCGGTCACCGGCCGGCCGGCGGACCTGGTGGGCTGGCTCGCCGGGCGCCGCGACGGGGCGGCGCTGGAGGTGCGGGGCGGGACCCTGCCGAAGCTGCCTCCGCTGTAGATCGTCCGGGCCGCCTCCGCTGCCGCCTCCCGTGCCGGACGACGACCGTCCGCGGGCCCGTGCGGACGGCCGCCCACCGGGGCTTCCGCTATAGGCTGGCCGCCATGACGTACTCCGGAGAGGTCAAGGTCGGCGGACCGGCGGATGTGCACGAGCTGAAAGACCTGATGATCACCAAGATCGCGGTCGGCCCGATGGACAACAACGCCTATCTGCTGCGCTGCCGGGCCACCGACGAGCAGCTCCTGATCGACGCCGCCAACCAGGCGGAGACGCTCCTCGGCATGATCGGTGACGACGGCATCGCGTCCGTCGTCACCACGCATCAGCACGGCGACCACTGGCAGGCGCTCGCCCAGGTGGTCGCTGCCACGGGCGCGCGTACGTACGCCGGCCGGGACGACGCCCCCGGCATCCCGGTGCCCACCGACGTCCTCGTCGACGACGGCGACGTCATCCGGGTGGGGCGCGTGGAGCTCACCGCCCGGCATCTGGTCGGGCACACGCCCGGTTCGATCGCGCTGGTCTACGACGACCCGCACGGCCACCCGCACGTCTTCACCGGCGACTGCCTCTTCCCCGGCGGTGTCGGCAACACGCGCAAGGACCCGAAGGCGTTCGCCAGGCTGATCCACGACGTGGAGACGAAGATCTTCGACGTGCTGCCGGACGAGACGTGGATCTACCCGGGGCACGGCAACGACACCACGCTGGGCGCGGAACGGCCGCATCTGCCGGAGTGGCACGCGCGCGGGTGGTGAGCGGGCGGCTGCCGGGCCGGGAGCGTCCGTGGGCGCTCACGGGTGTGCCGCAGGCGGACGCGCGGCTTTCGTGCACGCACCCGGCACCCCAGGAAGCGCCCCGCGCTCCGGCGCACAGGCCGTACGCGCGCCCCGCGCAGGGAAGTTGCACGCGCCGGGCGCACTCCTCGTCCGCCCGCCCGGCGTGCACCACCCCGCGCGCGCCCCGTGTGAACCTTTCGCACGCACCGGGCCCCCGTGCGCACTCCCGGAGAGCTGTCGCGCGCAGTCAACTGGTAGCAGCCCCGCACAGGACGACGGCTCCTGAGCGGTAGGGGCCGCCGGTCTCCAACCCCGCCCTCGGCCGGCGGCCCAGGCCCGAGCACACACGCGCGCGGGCCGCACGCAGCCGCGTTCACACGGCCGCAACACCCGTTCCCAGTATGCGGACAACTACCGCTGTGACCTGGACAAACGCGGAGTTCGCTGCCACTCTCCCGCCATGCATGCTGCCCCTCGCGCCCTGCGCCGCGCCCTCGCCGCGGTCACCGTAGCCCTGCTCGCCACCGCTGTCGGCTGTGCTCCGCAGCCCGAGGAGAACGCGTCGGCCGCCCCGTCCGGTTCGGCCGCGAGGAGCTGCGCCAAGGGCAAGCTCGCCACCAAGACGTCCGGGAAGCTGACGGTCGCGACGGACGAACCGGCGTACGAGCCCTGGTTCGAGGACGACAAGCCCGCCAACGGCAAGGGCTTCGAGTCGGCCGTCGCCTACGCCGTGGCCAAGCAGCTGGGATACGACAAGAGTGCGGTCGTCTGGCAGAGCGTGCCGTTCAACAAGGCGTTCGCGCCGGGGGTCAAGGACTTCGACTTCGACATCAACCAGGTGTCGATCAGCGCCGAGCGCAAGAAGGCCGTGGACTTCTCCTCCGGCTACTACGACGTGCGCCAGGCCGTCATCGCGCTGAAGGGCAGCAAGGCCGCCGAGGCGACGAGCATCGCGGATCTGAAGAAGCTGAAGCTGGGCGCCCAGGTCGGCACCACAAGCCTCGACTACATCAGCGACGTGGTGAAGCCGGCCCGTCAGGCAGCCGTCTACGCCAAGAACGACCAGGCCAAGTCCGCCCTGAAGAACGGGCAGGTCGACGCCATCGTCACCGACCTGCCGACCGCGTTCTACATCACCGCGGCCGAGGTGACGGACGCGAAGATCGTCGGCCAGTTCGAGAACCAGGGCGGCACGCCCGAGCAGTTCGGGCTCGTGCTGGACAAGGGCAGCGCGCTGACCTCGTGCGTGACCACGGCCGTCGACGCCCTGCGCAAGGACGGCACGCTGGCCGGCATCGAGAAGCAGTGGCTCTCGGACGCCGTCGACGCCCCGGTGCTCAAGTGACCGTCACCAAGGGCGAGTCGGCCCGGGAGGGGGCGGACGACGAAGACGACGTGTCCCAGGGCGCCGGCCTCTCCGCCGACGGCTACGTACCGTCCGAACGGCGGCTGGCGCGCGAGCGCTACCGACGCGCGCGGGCCCGCCGCGCCACGGCGATCGCGGCCCTGTCGACCCTCGTCACGGCCGCCGTGCTCTACCTCGTCGTCGTCCACGCACCGGGCTGGCCGCGCACCAAGGAGACCTTCTTCAGCGCGCACTACGCGCGCGAGGCGTTCCCGAAGGTCCTCGAAGGGCTGTGGCTGAACGTCCGCCTGCTGCTGATCTGCGGTGCCGCCGTCCTGGTCCTCGGCATGCTGATCGCCGTCGCGCGGACCCTGCGCGGCCCGGTCTTCTTCCCGCTCCGGGTGCTGGCGGCGGCGTACACCGACTTCTTCCGTGGTCTGCCGCTGATCATCAACCTGATGATCGTGGTCCTCGGTGTGCCGGCGCTGCGGCTGCAAGGCGTCACGGTCGATCCGGTGCTGCTCGGCGGTACGGCGCTGACGCTGACGTACTCGGCGTACGTGGCGGAGGTGTTCCGTGCCGGCATCGAGTCCATCCATCCCTCGCAGCGCGCGGCGGCCCGCTCGCTGGGCCTGACCAACCGGCAGGCCCTGCGCTACGTCGTCCTGCCGCAGGCGGTGCGCCGCCAGGTGCCGCCGCTGCTCAACGACCTGGTGTCGCTGCAGAAGGACACCGGTCTGGTGTCCATCGGGGGTGCGGTGGACGCCGTACGGGCGGCCGACATCATCGTGGGCCGCAGTCTGAACTACACGCCGTACATCGTCGCGGGGCTGGTGTTCGTCGCGCTGACCATCCCGATGACCCGGTTCACCGACTGGGTGACGGCCCGGATGGACCGGCGGCGGGCCCAGGGAGGGTCCCTGTGAGCGCCCGGGGAGGAGCCCTGTGAGCACGACGGAGAGCACGCCCGTGAGCAATGCGCCCGTCCTGCGGATGGAGTCGGTCCGCAAGACCTTCGGCGGCTCGGTCGTCCTGCGGGACGTCGATCTGGAGGTCGCCCCGCACACGGTGACCGCGCTGATCGGCGCCTCCGGGTCGGGCAAGTCGACGCTGCTGCGCTGTGCCAACCTCCTGGAGGACATCGACGACGGCGCCATCTGGCTGGACGGCGAGGAGATCACCGACCCGCGTACGGACCAGGACGCGGTACGGCGCCGGATCGGCGTCGTCTTCCAGGCGTACAACCTCTTCCCGCACATGACCGTGCTCGACAACATCACGCTCGCGCCACGCCGGGTGCACGGCGTCTCCCGCGCGGAGGCCGAGGAGCGGGCCAGGGAGCTGCTGGAGCGCCTCGGACTGGCGGGCAAGGCGGATGCCTACCCGGACCGGCTCAGCGGCGGACAGCAGCAGCGTGTGGCGATCGTGCGGGCCCTTGCGGTGCGGCCCCGGCTGTTGCTGCTGGACGAGATCACGGCCGCGCTCGACCCGGAACTCGTGGGCGAGGTGCTGGACGTGGTCCGCGGCCTGAAGGACGAGGGCATGACCATGGTGCTGGCGACGCACGAGATGGGCTTCGCACGGGACGTCGCCGACCAGGTGTGCTTCCTGGACGGCGGGGTCGTGCTGGAGCGCGGCAGCGCCGAGCAGGTCTTCGGCGAACCGCGGCAGGAGCGCACCCGGCGCTTTCTGCGGCGGATCGTGGAGGCGGGCCGGCTGTAGTCCCGCACGCGGGAGGTCAGGCTTCCGTCGATGTCGCCCCGGCCAAGGCCGCGACCCGCTGCACGCCGAAGACGTAGCCCTGCACGCCGCACCCGGCGATCACGCCGTCGGCGCGCAGCGAGACGTAGGAGTGGTGCCGGAACGGTTCACGCTGGTGGATGTTGGAGATGTGCACCTCCAGCACGGGCAAGCCGTCACAGGTGTTGAGGGCGTCCAGGATGGCGACCGACGTGTGCGAGTAGGCGCCCGGGTTGATGACGATCCCGCAGTGGTTCAGCCGCGCCTCGTGGATCCAGTCGACCAGTTCGCCCTCGTGGTTGGACTGCCGGAAGTCCACCGTGCCGCCGTGCGCGGCCGCCGCCTCGGCACACAGCGCCTCCACGTCGGCCAGCGTGTCCTTGCCGTAGATCTCGGGCTGGCGCTGGCCGAGCAGATTCAGGTTGGGCCCGTTGAGGATCATGATCGGGGCGTTGGCCAGGGTGCGGGGCACGGTTCCTCCGGTCGGTTCGGGGCGGTGCGGCTACGACCGCTGCTCGCACCCGGTCTATCACGCCGACCAGGGCGGACAGCGGGCCGTGCGAGCCGGTCGCCCGGGCGCGCGCTCCGGTCCCGTGATCACCTCCGCACGCCCCCGTAACCCGTGATCACCAGGGGTAGTTGACGCGGCATGCACCGTGTACGCACCGTAAGCACCCCCTCCATGCCGCGGCTCGCCGCCGCCTCCCTGGTCGGCACAGCGATCGAGTTCTACGACTTCTTCGTGTACGGGACCGCGGCGGCCCTGGTTCTGGGGCCGCTGTTCTTCCCGACGTTCTCGCCGCTCGCCGGGACGCTGGCGGCGTTCGCGACGTTCGGGGTGGGGTTCGTGGCCCGGCCGCTGGGCTCGGTGCTGTTCGGCCACCTCGGGGACCGGCGCGGCCGACGGCCGGTGCTCGTCGTCTCCCTGCTGCTGACCGGCGCCTCGACGGTCGCGGTCGGCTGTGTGCCGTCCTACGGCACCCTCGGCACGGCCGCGCCCGTGTTGCTGCTCGTGCTGCGCTTCCTGCAGGGGCTGGGGCTCGGCGGGGAGTGGGGCGGGGCGGTGCTGCTGACCGCCGAACACGCTCCCGCCCATCGGCGTGCCCTGTGGGCGAGCTTCCCCCAGGTGGGGCCGGCGCTCGGCTTCGTCCTGGCCAACGGGGTGATGCTCGCGCTGTCGGCGGCCCTGTCCGACGCGGAGTTCGCGCGCTGGGGCTGGCGCGTGCCGTTCTGGGCGGCCGGCGCGCTGGCGCTGGCAGGCCTGTGGCTGCGTTCGTCCCTCGCGGAGAGCCCCCGGTTCCTGGAGATCGACGACCACGCGCGCGTGCCGCTCGTCGAGGTCGTACGGCACCACGGGCGGCTGGTGCTGCTGACGGCGGGGGCGCTGGCGGTCGGCTACGCGGTGTTCTACGCGGTGACGACCTGGTCGCTGGCGTATGCGACGGAACGGCTCGGCGTGAGCCGTACGGTCATGCTGGTGTGCGTCATGGGCGCGGTGGTCGTGAAGGGCGCGCTGACTCCTCTCGCGGCACTGTTGGGCGACCGCTACGGGCGTCGGCCGATGTGTCTGACGGGGTGCGCGGCCTGCGTGCTGTGGATGCTGCCGATGGTGGCGCTGCTGTCGACCGGCGAGCCGCTGCTGATGTTCCTCGCCATCCTGGGTGCCCTGCTCGCCTTCGTCATCATGTTCGCGGTGATCGCCGCCTATCTGCCCGAGCTGTACGAGCCCCGGGTGCGTTGCACGGGCGCCGCCGTGGGCTACAACCTCGGCGGTGTCCTCGGCGGCGCCCTCACCCCGATCGTGGCCACGGCACTCGCCGAGCAGGGCGGACGGGTCCCGTGGGGCGTCGGCGTGTATCTGACGTGCATCGCGCTGATCAGCCTGGTGTGTTTCGCGCTGCTGCCGGAGACGCGGCCGGTGCCCGTGCCGGCCGTGGAGCCGGTCGGGAGCTGACCTCACGCGCCGGCCAGGACCGCCGACTAGGGGTTGATCGCCAGTTCCAGGTAGGCCGCGAACAGCACCAGGTGGACACCGCCCTGCAGCGGTGTGGCCCGGCCCGGCACCACGGTCAGGGAACTGACCACCACGGTCAGCGCGAGCAGCAGCATGTGGGTGGAGCCGAGGCCGAGGACGAGCGGCCCGGACAGCCACACGGAGGCGAGCGCCACGGCCGGGATGGTCAGGCCGATGCTGGCCATCGCGGAGCCGAGGGCGAGGTTGAGGCTGGTCTGCACCCGGTCGCGGCGGGCGGAGCGCAGCGCGGCGATGGTCTCGGGCAGCAGGACGAGCAAGGCGATGATCACACCGACGACGGCATGGTGCAGACCCGCCGCGGCCACGCCCGACTCGATCGTGGGTGACACCCCCTTGGCCAGGCCGACCACGCCGATCAGGGCCAGTGCGAGCAGAGCGAGGCTGGTCCAGGCGGTGCGCGCGGAGGGGGGCCGGGCGTGGTCGTCGACGGTGATGACTTCGCCCTGCCGGGTGATGGGCAGGAAGTAGTCGCGGTGGCGCACGGTCTGGGTGGCCACGAACAGCGCGTACAGGACCAGTGAGGACAGCGCGGCGAAGGTCAGCTGGACGGTGGAGAACTCCGGTCCGGGCTTGCTCGTGGTGAACGTCGGCAGCACCAGGCTGAGAGTGGCCAGCGTCGCCACGGTCGCCAGCGCCGCGCCGGTGCCCTCGGGGTTGAAGACCGCCGTGCCGTGCCGCAGGGAGGCGACCAGCAGGCTGATCCCGACGACACCGTTGCAGGTGATCATCACAGCGGCGAAGACGGTGTCCCGGGCCAGGGTGGAACTCTTGGCGCCGCCGTCGGCCATGAGGGTGACGATGAGGGCCACTTCGATGATCGTGACGGCGATGGCGAGCACCAGTGAGCCGAAGGGCTCGCCGACCCGGTGGGCGACCACCTCGGCGTGGTGCACCGCCGCCAGGACGGACCCTGCGAGTACGACGGTCACCAGGGCGACGATCACGCCGGGCAGGTCCCGGCCCCAGGTGAGGGCCAGCAGGACGACCGCGAACACCGGCACGAGGATCGTCCATGAACGGGTGAGCGACCGGAGCCGAGTGATCATGCGGCGATGGTCGCAGAGGCCTACAGGGTTCGCATTCCGTTCTTTTCGGATACCTCTCGTCCTTTCCGGTGCGGGGCCCGGTGCCGGTGGGACCGGGCCCCGCGTCGGGACGAGCACCCGCTAGGGGCTACGTGAGATCGCGGGCTCCCACGACGCAGCCTCAGGCATCGACGCTGTCCTTCCGGGCGCCCCCGCCGCCGGCGCGCTCCGCCTCGGCGGCGGCCTGCTTCCGGGAGGCCAGCAGGCTGGTGACCGTGGTGATGGCGAGGACCGCGCAGATCACCCCGAGCGAGACCGGGATGCTGATCTCGGGCACGTGGACACCGGACTCGTGCAGGGCGTGCAGCACCAGTTTCACGCCGATGAAGCCGAGGATGATCGACAGCCCGTACGAGAGGTGGACCAGCTTCTTGAGCAGCCCGCCGATGAGGAAGTACAGCTGGCGCAGACCCATCAGGGCGAAGGCGTTGGCGGTGAAGACGATGTACGGGTCCTGGGTCAGTCCGAAGATCGCGGGGATGGAGTCCAGGGCGAACAGCACGTCCGTGGTGCCGATGGCGAGCATCACGACCAGCATCGGGGTCATGACGCGCTTGCCGTTCTGCTGGATCCACAGCTTGGTGCCGTGGTAACGGTCCGCCACGCCGAACTTGCGCTCCGCGGCCTTCAGCAGCTTGTTCTCCTCGTACTCCTCGTCATCCTCGTCCGCGCGGGCGTCCTGTACGAGCTTCCAGGCGGTCCAGATCAGGAAGGCGCCGAAGAGGTAGAACACCCAGGAGAAGCTGGCGATGATGGCGGCCCCGGCGGCGATGAAGACGGCCCGCAGGACCAGGGCTATGAGGACGCCGACGAGCAGGACGCGCTGCTGGTACTGGGTGGGCACAGCGAACTTCGCCATGATCAGGACGAAGACGAAGAGGTTGTCGACGCTCAGTGACTTCTCGGTGATGAAGCCCGCGAAGAACTCGCCGGCCGGCTGTCCGCCGCCGAAGACGAGAAGGCCGAGGCCGAAGAGGCCGGCCAGGGCGACCCAGACGACCGTCCAGATACCCGCTTCCTTGATCGACACCTCATGCGGCTTACGACCGATGAAGAAGTCGATTGCGATCAGGGCGGCGAGGCCCACGATGGTGAGGACCCACAGGCCCATGGAGACTTCCACTGCACCCTCCGGCATGACGAGACGGCAAACACATCAGCGTTGTCGCTGCCGGAGGTCTCTTCCACCCGGGATGGGCCGACGCCCCGGGACCGGAACCGGTCCGTACTGACGAGTGCGCCGCAGTCAGGGAGTACTCCCCTCCGTACGGAAAACAGTACTCCAATCACCAAGGAAAGGTAAAGCAAAAAGCAAAAGAAGCACCAAATTTGCTGGTCAGAGCGGCTTTACCAACGCTTGGCACCAGCCCTGGCCACCTCGGTGAGCACCTCCTGCAGGATCCGGCTCCCGTGCGGGGGGAGCGAGGGTTCGTACGTCCAGGCGTGCCCGATCCACGGATCGGCGAGGTGGTCGTCGGGCAGCGGGGTGAGTCGCAGCAGCGAACGCCACAACGGATCGAGCAAGGGGCCGTGGGCGGCGGCGTCCTCACGGTCGGCGACCAGCAGCAGGTGTACGCCGACGGCCGGGCCGTCGTCGGCGAGAAAGCGGAGCCGGGCCACCGACCGGTCGTCGAAGCCGTGCGGGAAGTCGTTGACGATCAGGAGCTGCCGAGCGGTGTCCACGTCGGCCGGCAGCGACTCGGCCGCGCCGCCGCGCACTGCCATCTGCACCAGGTCGACCCGCCGGGTGAGCCGTTCCAGCGTCTGCGAGACCCCCGCTGCCCCCGTCGCGGGCGGCGCCGCGAGGACTCCGGCCTCCGTCAGCGGCAGCAGTGCCTGGGTGCCGGCACCGGCCGGGTCGATGACCTGCACGGCGAACGCCCCGGGCGGGTGTACGGCGAGCAGGCGCGCCGCGAGGGCGACCGCCACCGCCATGGCCGGCTGCCGTAGCCCGGCGGGGTCCGGTACACGCTCGTCGGCCGCCGGTGCCGGACCGCTGTCGATCCACAGACCTCGTTCCAGCGGCATCCTGACCAGCAGGGGGATGCGCAGTGCCGCGCTCTCGGGGAGGTGGAGGTCGCCGAGCCGGAGGGCCATCGGCGGTTCGGCAGGGAGCCGGTACCTGTGCCAGACGGGGCTGTCCCAGCGGGCGTAGGCGGGCGGGAGCGCCGGTTCGACCACCTCGGCCTCGGCGGTGAGCTGGGCCAGGTCGCGGTCGAGGGCCGCGCGCGCCTGGTCGGCCAGGAGGGCGCGGCGAGCGTGGGCCGCCTCCCGGGCGGCGTCGCCCGCCGAGCCGAGCCGCTGCCGTGGATCGGCGAGTGCCTGGTCCAGCTCCTTCTCCAGGCGGGAGTCGGCGAAGTCGACGGCACTGCGGTAGGCGGCCGTGGTGCGGGCCAGGTCCTCGAACATGCCCCAGACCTGGTTGTACAGCCGCTCCTCCATCGACCAGCCCGCGGCGTCTCCGGCAATGGGCTGCGCGGGCTGACCGTCGGCGGCCGACGGGGGCGGGGAGGGGATGCCGTGGGTGCGGTGGGGATGCGTGTAGTCGACCGGCCCGCCGGGACGCTGGGGACCGGGGCCGCCGTCGCCACGGTTCTCCGGGCCGTACGGTCGGGGCCGCTGCACCGGCCCGGCGGTGGCGGTGGCCCGGGAAGCGGACGCGGTGGTCCGCGGGTCGGGACCGGCCGCCGGCATGGTTGTCGCGCCGGGCGGGCCGGGGGTCGCCGCCTCCTGGATGACCGTCGCCAGGTCGGCGGCGTCGCTCAGACCCTTGTCGGCGAGGAGTGCGGGAAGACCGCCCGCGTAGCCCTGGCCCAGCGCCCGCACTTTCCAGGCGCCCTGTCTGCGGTACAGCTCCAGGGCGATGACGGCCGTCTCGGCGTCCAGGCCGGTGACGGTGTAGGAGGCGAGTTCGGTGCCGTCCATGCCGTTGACCGTGGTGTGCGGGGCCGGGGCGGCTCCGAAGCGGGGTGCGACCGCGGTGTCGGCGGGCAGGGCCAGGAACACGTCGACACGGTGTACGGCCTCGGGCAGGGCGGCCAGGTCGACGGCCAGGCGGTGCTCGGCGGCGGCCTGCCGGGGCGCCTCGACCCCGGGCGGTGCGGGGGCGCCGGGGCGGGCCACCCACTGGCGGCCGTGGATCGTGCCGTGCTCGTCGCCGAGTGTGGCTCCGGCCAGGACCGGCACCCCGGCCGAGATCCGGATCTCCAGCCGGACCTGGGCCAGAGGGTGGTTCTGCCCCCGCACCAGCTCAGCCGCCATCGCCGCCGCCCCCCTGTGTCGTTCTGCCGTGCGTGCCGCGCCAGGTGCGAGCGGACGGTCCGGTCCTAGAGGTGCGACACGATCGTCGGCATCAGGTCCTGGAAGGTGCGTCCGTTGGCCGGGGCACCGATGGCGGTCATCGTCCAGCCGGAGCCCGCCCGGTGCACCTTGGCCATGATCTGGGCGGTGTACTCGCCGCCGCCGGCCAGGGTGTAGCGGGCGAGCTCCTGGCCGTTGGTCTCGTCGACGAGCCGGCAGAACGCGTTCTGCACCTCGTGGAAGGTCTGTCCGGTGAAGGAGTTCACCGTGAAGACGATCTGATCGATGTGGACCGGGACGCGCTGCAGATCCACCAGGATCGCCTCGTCGTCCCCGCCCTGGCCGGCGCCGCCGATGAGGTTGTCACCGGTGTGGCGCACGGAACCGTCGTCGCTCACCAGGTGACGGAAGAAGACGACGTCCTTGGGCTCCGTGCCGGCGAACAGGACCGCCGAGGCGTCCAGGTCGATCTCGCGGGTGCGCGAGCCGAACAGGCCGCGCCGCTTCGCCGCCTGCCAGCCGAGCCCCATGCGGACCGCGGTCAGGGTGGCCCCGTCCTTCTTCTCCAGGCTGATGGCCTGACCCTTGGACAAGTTGACGGACACGACTGAATCCCCTCTCGACGCTCCCCTGTTGCCGCACCGGGCTGTCGCTGCGCACCGCGCGGTTGCTCAGCACCCTACGCACGGCCGCCGACAGTGCCGACCCTCGGCTCGCGCTTTGTGTCGGTGTTGCAACACTTGGCGCTTATGCCGAGGTCCGGCACCGGAGCGGAGGCTCAGGCGAGGCCCGCCTCCCGCATCTGGCGCAGCTCCTTCTTCATCTCGGAGACCTCGTCGCGCAGCCGGGCCGCGATCTCGAACTGCAGCTCCGCGGCGGCGGCGCGCATGCGTTCGGTCATCTCCTCGATCTGCTCGGCCAGTTCGGCCGCCGGACGGTCCGTGGGCACCGCCTTGCCCTTGGCGGCCTTGCCGGCCTTCGCGCCCTTGGCCGCCTTGTCGCCGAGCGCCGGGACGGGCGCCTTCGCGGCCTTGCCGTCCTTCGTCTTGCGGTAACCGGAGCCGAGAAGCTGTTCGGTGTCGATCTCCTCGCGGGCGATCTGCGCGACGATGTCGTTGATCTTCTTGCGCAGGGGCTGGGGGTCGATGCCGTTCGCCTTGTTGTAGGCGACCTGCTTCTCCCGGCGGCGGTTGGTCTCCTCGATGGCCTTCTCCATCGCCGGGGTGATCTTGTCGGCGTACATGTGGACCTGGCCGGAGACGTTGCGCGCCGCGCGGCCGATGGTCTGGATCAACGAGGTGCCCGAGCGGAGGAAGCCCTCCTTGTCGGCGTCGAGGATCGCCACCAGGGACACCTCGGGCAGGTCGAGGCCCTCACGGAGGAGGTTGATGCCGACCAGGACGTCGTACTCACCGGAGCGCAGCTCGCGCAGCAGCTCCACGCGGCGCAGAGTGTCGACGTCGCTGTGCAGATAGCGCACCTGGATGCCGAGTTCCAGGAAGTAGTCGGTGAGGTCCTCGGCCATCTTCTTGGTCAGCGTGGTGACGAGGACCCGCTCGTCCTTCTCGGTGCGCTTGCGGATCTCGTGCACCAGGTCGTCGATCTGCCCCTCGGTGGGCTTGACCACGACCTCCGGGTCGACCAGGCCGGTCGGGCGGATGATCTGCTCGACGACGCCGTCCGAGCGGGACAGCTCGTAGGTGCCCGGGGTGGCCGACAGGTAGACGGTCTGCCCGATGCGCTCCTGGAACTCCTCCCACTTCAGGGGGCGGTTGTCCAGGGCGGAGGGCAGGCGGAAGCCGTGGTCCACGAGGGTGCGCTTGCGGGAGGCGTCGCCCTCGTACATCGCGCCGATCTGCGGGACGGTGACGTGCGACTCGTCGATGACGAGCAGGAAGTCGTCCGGGAAGTAGTCCAGCAGGGTGTTGGGCGGGGAGCCGGGCAGACGGCCGTCGAAGTGCATCGAGTAGTTCTCGACACCCGAGCAGGTGCCGATCTGGCGGAGCATCTCGATGTCGTACGTGGTGCGCATCCGCAGCCGCTGGGCCTCCAGGAGCTTGCCCTGCTTCTCCAGCTCGGCCAGCCGCTCCCCCAGCTCCTTCTCGATGTCGTTGACGGCCCGCTCCATGCGCTCGGGGCCGGCGACGTAATGGGAGGCGGGGAAGACGTAGAGCTGCTGGTCGTCGCTGATGATCTCGCCGGTGAGCGGGTGAAGCGTGGAGAGCGCCTCGATCTCGTCGCCGAACATCTCGATGCGGACGGCCAGCTCCTCGTAGACCGGGAAGATCTCGATGGTGTCGCCGCGGACCCGGAAGGTGCCGCGGCTGAAGGCCATGTCGTTGCGCGTGTACTGGATGTCGACGAAGCGGCGCAGCAGCTCGTCCCGGTCGATCTCGTCGCCGACTCTCAGGGGGACCATCCGGTCCACGTACTCCTGCGGGGTACCGAGGCCGTAGATGCAGGACACCGAGGCCACCACGATGACGTCGCGGCGGGTGAGCAGCGAGTTCGTCGCCGAGTGGCGCAGGCGCTCGACCTCCTCGTTGATCGAGGAGTCCTTCTCGATGTAGGTGTCCGACTGCGGGACGTAGGCCTCGGGCTGGTAGTAGTCGTAGTACGAGACGAAGTACTCGACCGCGTTGTTCGGCAGCAGCTCGCGGAACTCGTTGGCCAGCTGCGCGGCCAGCGTCTTGTTCGGCGCCATCACGAGGGTGGGGCGCTGGAGCTTCTCGATCATCCACGCGGTGGTGGCGGACTTGCCGGTGCCGGTCGCGCCCAGGAGGACGACGTCCTTCTCACCGGCCTCGATGCGTTTGGCCAGCTCGGCGATGGCCGCCGGCTGGTCGCCGCTGGGCTGGTAGGAGCTGACGACCTCGAAGGGCGCCACCGTGCGTTCGATGTGGGAAACGGGCCGCATGACATCCACCGTACGACCCCGCACTGACAACGGGTTCCGATCAGCGGTTCTGCGGGGTGCGGGAGTGGTGGTGCTCGGGCCGGCGGGCCGGCCCGCGGCCCTCGTGGAGGGCGGGGCGGCGGTCGGTGTGCGAGGCGACGGCGGCGGCCGGGACGCCCGGTTTGTGCTCGACGGGCGTCCGCTGGGGCCGGCCCATGATCATGAGCGGGTCGACGATCACGACGACGCCGGCGAGGAGCAGGAAGGCGAGCGGGCCGATCAGCATCGGCGCGAGCACGGACGCCGCGGGCGCGCCTCCGCTGGTGTGGGCGCCACCGTCGAGGTGGACGCCGAGGGCGGCCATGCCGGTGTAGTGCATGCCGCTGACCGCGAGCCCCATGACGAGACTCGCTCCCACGCTCCACAGGAAGCCCCGCACCTGGCCGGCGGCCCACAGGGCGGCGGTGGCGGCCACGACCGCTATGACGACGGAGGCCGCGACGGTGAGCGTGTTGTAGGTGAACCGCCCGTGGAAGCGGACGCCGGCCATCCCCAGGTAGTGCATGGAGGCGACGCCCAGACCGGTGATCGTGCCGCCGGTGAACAGGGGTGTGCCGGTGGCGCCCCGGTAGCCGACGATGAAGATCCCGGCGCCGACCATGACGATGGCAAGGCCGAGGCTCGCGTAGGTGATCGGCTTGTCGTAGTGGATCGGCGTCTCCTCGATGGTGAAGCCCATCATGGCGACGAAGTGCATGGTCCAGATGCCGGAGCCGATGGCCGCCGAGCCGAGGGCCAGCCAGGCGGGCCGCCAGGAGTGCGTGACCAGCAGGGACCGTGTGGTGCAGCGCAGGCCGAGGGCGCCGCCCAGGCACGCCATCAGGTAGGCCACCAACGGGGTGACGGCCCCGTAACTGAATCCGTCGACCGTGCCTTGCATCCGCGGCTGCCCTTCCGCCTTCTTGCGTCCCGGAATACCTGAATATGCCCCCGTCCCAGGACCGCGCGGGCGGTCAGGGTTGTCGCAGAGAGTATGACCCCTACCGGAATGGTCGAACGATTTTCCGGCAAAGAAACACGGCCTTGCCGCAGTTGTGCGGTACCGGTGAGCGGACTTGGACAGCACCATTCAATCTGTGGTCATCGTGCGCCCGGTGCCGTTGACCGTCTGCTGTCAGTCTGGTGCTGTCGGTGTTCGCTCGATGCGAGGAGGACGCATGTACGCGCGCGTAGTCGCCGCCACCGTCGCCGCGGCCCTGGGGACGGCGGCGGCTCTGCTGAGCCCCACCTCCGATGCCCGGGCGCGCGAGATTTGCGTGCCGACGGTGATCGCCCACCGGGGCGCCTCCGCCTACGCGCCCGAGAACACGCTGGCCGCCATCGACAAGGCCGCCCAGCTGGGCTTCTCCTGGGTCGAGAACGACGTCCAGCGCACCAAGGACGGCGAACTGGTCGTCCTGCACGACGACAGTCTGCAGCGCACCACGGACGTCGAGCAGGTCTTCCCCGGCCGGGCTCCCTGGAGGGTGCGGGACTTCACCGCCGCCGAGATCGCCCGGCTGGACGCGGGCAGCTGGTTCTCCCCCGCCTACGCGGGCGTGCGCGTGCCGACGCTGGAGCAGTACGTGCGCCGGGTCGAGCACAATCACGAGAAGCTGCTCCTGGAGATCAAGAACCCCGAGCTGTACCCGGGCATCGAGCAGCAGACGCTGAAGGTCCTCGGCAACGAGGGCTGGCTGGACCGCCGGCACCTGGGGCGGCTGGTCGTGCAGAGCTTCAGCGCCGACAGCGTGCGGACCGTGCACGAGCTGAAGCCCGCGGTGATCACCGCTTATCTCGGCACCCCCACCGTGGCGCAGCTGCACCGGTTCGCGCGCTTCACCGATCTGGTCAACCCCTCGTACGGGTCGCTGTCCCGCTGGTACGTCGCGGCCGTGCACGCCTTCGAGGGGCCGCACGGCAGGCCGCTTCGAATGTTCGCCTGGACGGTGGACGACGCGGCCACCGCCCGCAAAGCAGCCGGCTACGGGATCGACGGGATCATCACCAACAAGCCCGACGTGGTGCGGGCGGCGCTGGGTTCGCACTGAGTCCGGCGGGCGTTGTCAGTGGCGGGTCGTACCGTGGGCGCATGGACAGCCATGGGCAGGATGAGCAGCGGGTCGCGTGGGCCGTCGTGGGCACGGACATCGGCCCGCTGATGCTGGCCGCGACCCGCGACGGCCTGGTCAACGTCGTCTTCCACGCCTCGGACGCGGTGCGCGACCGGGCACTGGAGCGGCTGGCCGCCCGGCTGGGCGGCCGGCCCGTGGAGGATCCGGACTCGCCGTTGCTGACGGAGCCGATACGCCAGCTGCGGGCGTACTTCGCGGGCGAGCGGCACGACTTCGACCTGCCGCTGGACTGGTCGCTGATCTCCGGGTTCAACCGGCAGGTCCTGCGCGAACTGGCTTCCGGTGTGCCGTACGGCACCGTGGTGGGGTACGGCGATCTGGCCGGGCGGGTCGGGCAGCCCGGCGGTGCGCAGGCGGTCGGGGCGGCGATGGGGGCGAATCCGCTGCCGGTGGTCGTGCCGTGCCATCGGGTGGTGGAGAGCGACGGCGGCATCGGCGGTTTCGGGGGCGGGCTGGAGACCAAGCGGAAGCTGCTCGCCCTGGAGGGTGTGCTGCCCGAGCCGCTGTTCTGACCGGCCCGGGGCGGCTAGTCGTCGTAGTGCCGGGCCTCGAAGACGTTGCCGTCGGGGTCGCGGAAGTAGAAGCTGCGCGTGGCGTCGCCGCGGGCGCCGGACAGCCCGTGGTCGATGTCCGAGACCGGGACGCCGTGCTTCTCCAGGCGGGCGCGCAGGGCGTCGAAGGCGTCGGCCGGCAGGGACAGGCAGACGTGATTGACCGGGTGGCCCGCGCTGTCGGCGGAGCCGGGCAGCATCCTCATCCGTTCCACGAAGGTGTGCGGGGCGAGGTCGAGGATGGTCTCCTCGTTGACGCGTACGGAGGGGAACGACACCTTCCCCTGCACGAACTCGGCGACCTTCATCGGTTCCAGTCCGACGGCCGTCTGGTAGAAGACGGCCGCTGCCACCGGGTCGGCCACCCACAGGACGACGTGGTCGAGGCGCGTGGTGTTGTTCGTCATGTGACCCAGGCTGGTGGCCACCCCCACAGGCCACAAGCGTTTAGCCACGGCCGGCGCCCGCCAGAGATGAGGAAGGACCGACGGACAGGAGGCGGGCACGTGGTGCTGGTGGTGTCGGAAGAAGTCCGCGAGGCGATCGACGCGCAACGGCCGGTGGTGGCCCTGGAGTCCACGATCATCGCGCACGGCCTGCCCCGCCCGCGCAACCTGCAGGTGGCGCTGGAGCTGGAGGAGGCGGTCCGGCGCGAGGGTGCCGTACCGGCGACCATCGCCGTGCTCGACGGGCGGCCCCGGGTCGGTCTGGACAAGCAGCAGCTGGAGCGGGTCGCGAACGAGGACGGCATCCGCAAGCTGGGCCATCGTGATCTGCCGCTCGCGGTGGCGGCGGGGGCGAGCGGGGCGACCACCGTGTCGGCGACGGCGCAGCTGGCGGCGCTGGCCGGCGTCCGGGTGTTCGCCACCGGCGGCCTGGGCGGTGTGCACCGCGAGTGGACGGTGACCCAGGACGAGTCGGCGGACCTGGGGCTGCTGGCGCGCACCCGGATCACGGTGGTGTGCGCCGGCGTGAAGTCGATCCTGGACGTTCCGGCGACGCTGCAGCGGCTGGAGACGCTGGGTGTGGCCGTCGCCGGATACGGCACGGACCGGTTCCCCGGCTTCTATCTGTCGGACTCGGGGCATCCGGTCGACTGGCGGCTGGACAGCCCGGAGCAGGTCGCCGCCGCCATGCGCGCCCAGGACGGGCTGGACGCGCCGGAGTCGGCGCTGATCGTCGCCCATCCCGTCCCGGAGGCGGAACAACTCGATCCGGAGCTGCACGCGCGTGTGCTCGCGGACGCGCTGCGCGCCTGCGGGGAGCAGGGGGTCACCGGGCAGGCGGTGACTCCGTTCCTGCTGGACTACCTGGTCCGGCACACGGACGGTGCCTCGCTGAGCGCCAACCTGGCGGCGGTGCGCGGCAACGTACGGCTGGCGGCGCGGATCGCCACGGCGTGGACCCGGGGGTGACCGCGGGCCGGAACGGAGCGCTGCTGGTCGTCGGGGACGTGGTCACGGACGTGGTCGCCCGGCACCGGGGGCCGCTCGCGGGCGGCACCGACACGGCCGCCGTGATCCGGACGCTGCCGGGCGGCGCGGGCGCCAACGTGGCCTGCTGGGCCGCTCACGCGGGCTGCGCGGACGTACGGCTGCTGGGGCGGGTGGGCGCGGACGCCGCAGTGTGGCACGAGCGGGAGCTGGTCGCGGCCGGGGTGCGGCCCTCGCTCGTGGTGGACGCGGAGGCGGCGACCGGGATGGTGATCTGCCTCGTCGACACCCGTGCGGCGGCCGAGCGGACGTTCCTGACGGACAGTGGGGCCTCCTTGCGGTTGAGCCCCGCCGACTGGTCGGACACGCTGCTCGACGGGGTGGCCCGGCTGCATCTGTCGGGCTATCTGCTGTTCACGGAGCCAAGCCGGGCGCTCGCCGAGACGGCGCTCACGGCGGCATGCGCGCGGGGTGTGCCGGTCAGCCTGGACCCGGCGTCGGCCGGCTTCCTGGTGGAGCTGGGGGTGGACCGTTTCCTAACGTTCGCGGAAAGGCTGGACCTGCTGCTGCCCAGCCGTGACGAGGCCTGTCTGCTGACCGGACTGCCGGATCCGGCGGACGCGGCGGCCAAGTTGAGCCGGGTCGTGCCGCTGGTGGTGGCCAAGGCGGGTGCGGAGGGGGCACTGGTGGCCCGTTCCGGAGCCGTGGTGGCCCGGGTCCCGGCCGTACCGGCGGCGCCCCGGGACACCACAGGCGCGGGTGACGCCTTCACCGGCGCGTTCCTCGCCGCCCTGCTGGCGGGTGCGGGCCCGGAGGAGGCGGCGGCACAGGGGTGCCGGGCGGGCGCGGAGGCGGTACGGCGGGTGGGGGGCAGACCGCCGCATCTGGGGAGCGGGGGGTAGGGGGCGCCCCGAGCGCGGGTGGCGCCCCACCGCTGAAGTGCTCGGCCGACGGCGGCTCGTGCGGTCCCGGTCAGCAGCAGTCGCTGCTGCTCGCGACTCGCCACTCGTCACTCGCCACTCGCCGCCGACAGCTGAAACGATCCGGCGCCCCTGCGGGCCACCCGCACCGCCGGCTACTCCTTGCGACCCCATGCCGAGATCATCGGTGCGGTGGTCAGGTCCATCGTGCCCGCCTCCACATTGGCCAGGTGCTGCTCGATCTCCGCGTCGGTGGCCAGGCCGGCGGCGACGAGCCGGTCACGGATCTGACGGACCGTCGCGAGCTCCAGCGCCGTGCAGGCGGGCGAGGCCACGGGGAAGTACGCGTCCGCCTGGACCTCGTGCAGGCCTGCCTCGCGGAGCAGCCGCGGGAGTTTACGGCCGTAGGAGAGGTCGGCGCCGCGGTCGGCGAGGAGCTTGCGGAAGCCCTGGCGCAGCCGGTTGGCGAGCCGCTGCTCGGGGCCGAACTCGTCGGGGCAGGTCAGGGGCTGGAGGGCGGGGTCTGCATCCTCGATCAGCAGTCGGCCGCCCGGACGCAGAGCCTTGATCATGGACCGCAACGCCCGTTCCCGGTCGGGTACGTGGACGAGGACCAGCCGTGCGTGGACCAGGTCGAAGTCTTCACCCGGCGGCTCCTCGGCGCCCACGTCGTGGACGCGGACCTCCACCGGCGGGCGGTCTGCGGCGGTGAGCCGGGAGGTGTCGATGTCGGTGGCGACGACCTGACCGGAGGGCCCCACCTTCTCGGCGAGCCAGGACACGACGGAGGCTCCGCCGGCCCCGACTTCCCAGCAGCGCCAGCCGGGACCGATGCCGAGTCCTTCGAGGTGCCGGAAGGTCGTGGGGTCGAAGAGCGCGGTGAAGGCGTCGAAGCGTTCGCCCGCCTCGTTCTGCCGGTTGTCCAGGAGGTACCCGTCCGATCGCGTCATGCCCCGATCATCCCGGTCAGTCGGCTCTCGCGACCCGGTCGCCCCGTCGTCCACAGGCGGGAACCAAGCGGAACTCCCTGTTCACACAGGCTTGCCCGCGCTTTGCCGGAGACTGGCAGACTTGCCGGGCAAGGCGCGAAAGCGTTGAGCGAGGGGATCCACGCGAGGAGATCCAGATGTCCATGGCAGGGAATCTGCGCAAGGTCACGGGGCTGGGCAGGGTCGGCGGCCTGCGCAAGGTGGCACGGCTGGCCCGGCGTCGGCCGCGCGTGGACCTGAGCCATCCCGCCAGGTCGCCGCTGGGCTCGTCGGTGGTGAACTGCGTGACGTATCAGGACGGCGTGCGCGTGCCCGGGTGCGCCGATCTGGTGGATGCGGTGCGGCTGGTGCGCAAGACCGGCGAGGGCTTCGTCTGGCTCGGGTTGCACGAGCCGACGGACCGTGAGTTCGCGGGCATCGCCGAGCTGTTCGACCTGCACCCGCTGGCGGTGGAGGACGCGGTCGAGGCACATCAGCGGCCGAAGCTGGAGCACTACGGGGACACGCTCTTCGCGGTGTTCAAGACCGTCTGCTATGTGGAGCACGAGCAGTTGACGGCGACCAGCGAGGTGGTGGACACCGGCGAGATCATGGTGTTCGTCGGCACGGACTTCGTGATCACGGTGCGGCACGGCCGGCACGGCTCGCTGGGCCCGCTGCGCGAGGAACTGGAGGCGGACCCGCAGCAGCTCGCCAAGGGACCGGCCGCGGTGCTGCACGCGATCGCGGACCATGTGGTCGACGACTACTTGAGCGTCACGGACGCGGTGCAGGCCGACATCGACCAGGTGGAGACGGAGGTGTTCTCGGAGAACGGCGCGCGTCTGGACCCGGGCCGCATCTACCAGATGAAGCGTGAACTGCTGGAGCTGAAACGGGCGGTGGTGCCGCTGGGCCGCCCGGTGGAGGACCTGGCCACCCGGCCGATACGGGTCGTCGCACCGGAAATCCAGGCGTACTTCCGGGATGTGCTCGACCATCTGACCCGGGTCAAGGAACAGATCGCCGCGTTCGACGAGCTGCTCAACTCCATCCTGCAGGCACATCTCGCGCAGGTGACCGTGGCGCAGAACGAGGACATGCGGAAGATCACGGCCTGGGCCGCGGTGATCGCCGTGCCGACGATGGTGTGCGGGGTGTACGGCATGAACTTCGACCACATGCCGGAGTTGCACTGGTCGTTCGGGTACCCGCTGGTCATGGCGGTGATGGCAACAGCGTGCCTGGTGTTGTACCGGGGCTTCCGGCGCAACGGCTGGCTCTGAGCGGCGGGGCCGGGGGCTATGGGGCGCCGGTTCCCGGCAGCCGCGCGGGCTCGGCGGTACGCCTCGGTCAGGCCGAGAAGGACACGACCTTCTGCGGGACGATCCTGACGATCACGCGGACCTCGTCGTCGTTCTCGGCCGGCGGGTCGATGCCGAGGTACTTGTGGGATAGCTCGTGCGGGAGCCGCTTGCCCTCGTCCGGCAGGATCTCGGCGACACCCCGGATCTCGGCCGAGTGATAGGGGTTCGCCAGGTCGAACACCGAGAGGCTGATACGCGGGTCGCGGCGGAGGTTGCGGACCTTCTGGCGGTGCTCGACGGACGAGAAGAGCACGCTGTCGCCCTCGCGTTTGATCCAGACCACGGAGTTCTGCGGAGCGCCGTCGGGGCCGAGCGTGGCGACGCCGGCGAAGTTCTTGCCGTCCAGCAGGGCACGCAGGGAGTCGTCGAATGTGACAGAGGAGGCCGGTGAGGTAGTCATGCCACTCACACTAGTTACATGCAGGCGCATGTAAAGGGGTTTGGCTGAAACGCCTGGCCGGACATCCGGACGGCACACGCGGATCAGCCGCTCCAGGCGGGGTGGCGCGGGTCGTCGGCGCGTACCAGGACGTCCGCCGTTCCGGCCGGGTCGGCCTCGGCCTCGTAGCGCTCGAAGGCGGGCAGGGTCCAGTGGTCGGCCTCGGGGGTGCGGCGGCGCAGGGCGCCCGGGGAGAGAAGGAGGTGCACGGTCAGGTCGAAGGGGAACCAGTGGCGCAGCAGGAGGGGGCCGTGGAGCAACAGAATCCCGCCCGGCGGGAGGTGAACGTAGGGGCTGCGGGTGGCCCGGTCCGTGGCCGGATCCCACAGGTCGGGCAGGACCCGTCCGTTGCCTCCGGGGTCGAGCGGGCCGAAGACCTCGCGCCACAGGGCGCCCGTGTCGAACCAGCCGCTGTAGTACGACTCCGCGTCCCGCCGCCCGTGCTCCAGACGGAGAGAGGCGGGGCGCAGGAAGCCCTCGGTGCCGATCACGAGGGAGGGCCGGCCGCGCACCCGCAGGGCCTCCGCGACGCGCCCGGCGAGGTCTGCCGGCTGGGCGGCCGGGGCACCGTCGAAAGCGACGCGCGGCCAGGCCCCTCCGTCGGCCGGCGCCGCACCGGCCAGCCGGTCGGCAAGCCGCTCGGCCAGCCGGTCCCAGGTGATCGCTTCGAGTCGCACAGGCCCCATGATGCCGGGTGGCCGGGGAGAGCGGCGGGGGTGTCCGCGCTGGAGACGGTGATGTGGGGGGCGTGAGGGAGGCTGGGACGGTCCCGGGCCAGGCGGCGAGGTGGGTCAGGTGAGGCGCTCGGCTGTGCGGCGGGCCGCGAGCAGCGCGGGGAGGCGGGTTTCGCTCCCGGCGCGGGCCGCATCGAGAAGGGGATCGGAGTGCAGCCGAGCGGAGTGAGGGCGTATTCGACGCGGGGCGGATTCTCGTCGTAGGCGGTACGGGTCACCAGGCCGTCGCGCTCCATAGCGCGCAGGTCTCGCTGACCTTGGGCGTGACGGTCTCGCGCGGGGCCCGCAGCTCGCCGGAGCGGCGGCGGTGGTCGACGAGACAGAGCAACCGGTAGGGCACCGAACGCGGGTGTCGGTGTTCAGCTTCCAGAGGGAGGAGGGTGGGTGACACCCGGGCGAGGACAAGCACGGGCGGGCGTGGGAGGCGGGGGCGAGGGCGGGGAAAGTACCGCGTATGGTGCTTCCCGCAACTCCCCGCTTCCCCGGTCGGCTTGTCGTCGTCCAGGCGCTGAAGCGCAAGCGGTGTGCCCGCTGCCGACGGGGCCCGCTGTCGCTGCTGGTGCTGGCGGACGGGGCACCGTGGTGCCTGGTCTGTGCCGATCTAGGGCACCTGGTGTTCCTGCCGCGCGGCGACACGGCCCTGACCCGCAGGTCGCGGGAGGAAAGCTCACTGTCGGCGGTGGTGGTGCGGTTCAACCGGCGCAAGAGCCGCTACGAACGCCAGGGCCTGCTCGTGGAGGAGGCCGCGCTGGCCCGGGCGGAGGCCCGGTGTCTGGCGGACGCCGAGGCGCGGCGTCGGCGGCGGGCGCGGGACGCGCGGCGCAGGGCAGCGGAGGACGAGCGGTTCGTGGCGGCGTTCGCGGCCGAGATCCTGCGGCTGTTCCCCGGTTGTCCGGCCGAGCGGGCCCGGGCGATCGCGGCCCACGCGTCGGTTCGGGGCAGCGGCCGCGTCGGGCGCAGCGCGGCGGGGCGGGCGCTGACCGAGGGGGCGGTGACCTCGGCGGTCGTGGCGGGCGTGCGGCATGTGGACACGCCGTACGACCAGCTGCTGATGCGCGGGGTGCCGTGGAACGAGGCTCGACGTCGGATCGCCCCGGCGGTGGAGCGGGTGCTGCGGGCGTGGCAAGGGGCCGGGGAGGAGGACGCGGGCTGAGGGGTGCGGGAAGCAAGGAGGTGCTCAGGGCGCTGAGGTGAGGGGTGCGGTTTCGGGGCATGTGTGGTCGCGGGGCTCGCTCCGCCCCGGCCGGGTTCCGGGCCGGGCTTTCACCGGGGTGAGGGGCCTGACCGAATGGAGCGGAATGGGGGCGTGGAGATGATCGACGGGCCGTTCTTCGTACTGGTCGTGGTGGGGATCCTCGGGACCGGGCTGGTGGCCGGTGTCTTCTGTGGGTTCTCGACCTTCGTGATGCGGGGGCTCGCGGCGCTGCCGCCCGCGCAGGGTGTCGCGGCGATGAACGCGATCAACGTCGCCGCGGTGCGGCCGGCCTTCATGGCCGTGTTCCTCGGCTCGGCGGCGCTGAGCGGGCTGATAGCGGTGGTGACGTTCGTGGTGTGGCCGGACGAGGGGAAGGGGGAACTGCTGCTGGGCAGCGCGCTGTACCTGGCCGGTTCGTTCGGGCTGACGATCGTGGCGAACGTGCCCCGCAACGACCGGCTGGCCAAGCTCACCCCGGGCGCGCCGGAGGCCGCCGCGTACTGGCCGGCGTATGTGCGCGAGTGGACCTTCTGGAACCACGTCCGGACCGTCGCCTCGGCCGCGGCGGCCCTGCTCTACACAGTGGCCCTCACCTGATCCGGGTAGTGGCCCCCGCCTGATCCGGCCCCTCCTGATTCCCACGGCAGAAAGCGCTGTCCGCCACTCTGCGCGGGCGTCGAACGGGACGTATCGTGGCCGAAAGAGTGCCGCCCGATGACGCACGGCCCTTCGTACACCCGGTGCCTCCGGTACCCGTACGCGAGGAAGACGCCCATGGCCGATCCCAAGGGGTTCATGACCACGCCGCGCCAGGAGTGGCCGCGGCGGCCCGTCGAGCAGCGGGTGCGGGACTGGGACGAGGTGTACGTCCCGGGCGCGCTGCTGCCCATCATCAGCAAGCAGGCCGACCGCTGTATGGACTGCGGCATCCCGTTCTGCCACCAGGCCTGCCCGCTGGGCAATCTCATCCCCGAGTGGAACGACCTGGTGTCGCGGGAGGACTGGCGGGCCGCGAGCGACCGGCTGCACGCCACGAACAACTTCCCGGAATTCACCGGCCGGCTGTGTCCGGCGCCGTGCGAGGCGGGGTGCGTGCTGGCGATCAACCAGCCGGCCGTCACCATCAAGAACGTCGAGTGCGCGATCGCCGACCGGGCGTGGGAGGAGGGTTTCACCCCGCCCCGGCCGCCCGAGCGGCTGTCCGGGAAGACGGTCGCCGTCATCGGCTCGGGGCCCACCGGGCTCGCCGCCGCACAGCAGCTGACCCGGGCCGGGCACACGGTCGCGGTGTACGAGAAGGACGACCGGATCGGCGGGCTGATGCGGTACGGCATCCCCGAGTTCAAGATGGAGAAGCGGCATCTGGAGCGGCGGATCGAGCAGATGCGCGCCGAGGGGACGAAGTTCCGCACGTCGACGGCGGTCGGCCGGGACGTTCCGGCGGACGAGCTGCGCACCCGGTACGACGCGGTGGTGATCGCCACGGGAGCGACGGCGTGGCGGGAACTTCCGGTGCCGGGCCGGACGTTGAACGGGATACACCAGGCGATGGAATATCTGCCGCTGGCCAACCGGGTGTGCGAGGGGGATCTGGAGGTTTCGCCGCTGTCGGCCGCAGGCAAGCACGTCGTGATCGTCGGCGGCGGGGACACCGGCGCGGACTGTCTGGGCACCGCGGTGCGCGAAGGGGCCGCGTCCGTATCCCAGCTGGACATCTACGCACAGCCGGGTGCCGAGCGCGACGAGGACACCGAGCCGTGGCCGACGTACCCGAAGACCTACCGGCTGTCGGCCGCGCACGAGGAGGCGCGGGACCTGCGTACGGCACCGGCGGCGGACGCGGACGCGCGGCTGTTCGCGGCGTCCACGCTCCGCTTCACCGGAGACGAGAGGGGGAATGTGCGGTCACTGCATCTGGTGGAGGTCGACGAGCGGCGGCTTCCGGTGCCGGGCACCGAACGGACGCTCCCCGCCGACCTGGTGCTGCTCGCCCTCGGGTTCTCCGGACCCGACCAGGAGGACGGGATGATCGAGCAGTTGGGGCTGGCGCTGCAGCCGCGCGGCACGATCGCCCGGGACGACGGCTTCGCGACCAACGTGCCCGGGGTGTTCGCCGCCGGAGACGCGGCGCGCGGGCAGTCGCTCATCGTGTGGGCGATAGCGGAGGGGCGGGCGGTCGCGGCGGCCGTCGACCGCTATCTGACGGGGAGTTCCCGGCTCCCGGCCCCGATAGCGCCGACGGACCGGCCGATGGTGGTCTGAGCGGCGGCACCACCGGCACGGTCCGGTCGGCTCCCGCCCGGCGACGGGCGGCGCGTCAGCGGGTGCGTTCGTCCGTGCCCGCGACCTTCCCCGTGGCCAGGGCCACGCGGTTCCACGTGTTGATCGTGAGGATCAGCGAGAGGACGTGGGCCAGTTCCCGGTCGTCGAAGTGGGCGGCGGCCTCCGCGTAGACGGCGTCGGGGACGCCGCCGTCGGCGACCAGGGTCACCGCCTCCGTGAGGGCGAGGGCGGCCTGTTCCTTCGGGGTGAAGAAGTGCCGGGCCTCGCGCCAGACGGCGACCATGTGGAGCCGGTCCTCGTTCTCGCCGGCCTTGCGGGCGTCGTTGGTGTGCATGTGCAGGCAGTAGGCGCAGTGGTTGAGATGGGAGGCGCGGATCTGGATCAGTTCGACCAGGGCGGGGTCGAGGCCCTCGCGGGCGGCGGCGTCGAAGCCGACGATCGCGCGGAAGACCTTCGGCGCGGCCTTCGCGAAGTCCAGGCGGGTGCGGGAGGCGTCGGCGGCGGCGATCCCCGTGGTGAGGTCGACGGTGGCGGTGGTGGCAGGCGTGTGCGTCGTCATGTGCTTCAACCTAGGGGCCCGAAAGACCGGCTGTAGGGTGCATTTCCATGACGGATTCGTGGGTCAATTCCGCGGAGCGGATCGGTGCGGACCTGCATCTGGAGCTGTCGGGACCGGGCGGCCGGCGGGCGGCACTGACCCGGGCACTGCGGGAGGCGGTGCGCAGCGGCCGGCTGGGGCCGGGTACCCGGCTGCCGCCGTACCGGTCGCTCGCCGCGGACCTGGGCGTGGCCCGCAACACGGTGGCCGACGCGTACGCGGAGCTGGTCGCGGAGGGCTGGCTGACCGCCCGGCAGGGGTCCGGGACCCGGGTCGCCGAGCGGACCGAGCCGCTGCGCCCCGCCGTGCGCACGCCGGTGAAGGCACCTCCGCGCGCGCGTGGGCCCCGGCACGATCTGCGGCAGGGCACGCCGGACGCGTCGGCCTTTCCGCGCGCGGCCTGGGCGGCCTCGTACCGCCGGGCGGTGCAGGCGGCGCCGAGCGAGGCGTTCGGGCCGGGCGATCCCGCCGGGCGCCGCGAGCTGCGGGAGACGCTGACGGAGTACCTGGCACGAGCGCGCGGGGTGCGTACCGAGCCGGACCGGATCGTGATCTGCTCGGGCTTCGCGCACGCCCTGCGGCTCCTCTTCGGCCGCGGCACCCGGGAGGGACCGGCGGCGGGCGGGGTGCTGCGCGGTCCGCTGGGCGTGGAGGCGTACGGTCTCGGCTTCCACCGGGAGCTGCTCGCGGCGGCCGGAGTGCGCACCGTACCGCTGCCGCTGGACGAGCACGGCGCGCGGGTGGACGCGCTGGGGCGGGAGCGGGCCGTGCTGCTGACGCCCGCGCACCAGTTCCCGACCGGCGGTCCGCTGCACCCGGAGCGACGGGCGGCGGTGATCGACTGGGCCCGCGCGCGGGAGGCGGTGGTGCTGGAGGACGACTACGACGGCGAGTTCCGGTACGACCGCCGGCCCGTCGGCGCGCTCCAGGGTCTCGATCCCGAGCGGGTGATCCACATCGGGTCGGTCAGCAAGAGTCTGTCGCCGGCGCTGCGGCTGGGCTGGATGGTCCTGCCCGAGCGGTATGTCGAGCCGGTGCTGGCGGTGAAGGGCGAGCGGGAGGGGTGGGCGAGCGTGCTGGACCAGCTCGCGCTCGCGGACTTCGTGGACGGTGGGTCGTACGACCGTCATGTGCGGCGTATGCGGCAGCGGTACCGGCGCCGGCGTGACCGGCTCGTCGCCGCGCTCGCCGCGCAGGCGCCGCACATCGAGGTGACGGGCATCGCGGCCGGGCTGCACGCGGTGCTGCGGCTGCCGCCCGGCACGGAGCGGTCGACGGTGAAGGCCGCCGCGTGGCAGGGCATCGCCCTCGACGGACTCGCCGGGTTCCGGCATCCGCAGAGTCCGACGGCGGCCGGCGACGGACTGGTGGTGGGGTACGCGGCCCCGGCCGAACACGCCTACGGGGCGGCGCTGGAGGCCCTGTGCGAGGTGCTGCCGCCGGAGTGACACGTGCCGGGACACCGGGCGGCGGCCGATGCGGAGAGCCGGCGGAATCCCCGGGCCACAGCTCCCTGGCCCGTGCCGCCGGCTCCCCGAACTACGGCCCGGCTTCCCGGTCTACGGTTTACGGGCCACTGACTGCGATCAACTGTTCAGCACCATAAGGAAGTTGCATAAAAGAACAACACACGCCAAGGTCAGGACAGCAGGAAGTCGGCCTCCCCCGCCTTGGCGCCCTCGATGAACGCGGTCATCTCGTCCATGGTGTAGATCAGCGCCGGCCCGTCCGGATCGGTCGACTGGCGTACCGCGATCCGGCCGTCGGCCAGCTTCATCGCCTCCAGGCAGTTTCCGCCGTTGCCGCCGCTCCAGGGCTTGTGCCACCCCTCGCTGCCCAACTCCCGCGCGGGCATGCCGTTGTAGACGCGTCCGCGCGGCTTGATGCGATCCATTCACAGCTCCTTGCGGAGATCCCGGAGGATCTCCTTCGTGCGTTGTGCCGTAGCGGCCTGCGCCGCCATGCGGTCCATGACCTCCAGGTGGGTCGCCACCTCGGTGCGTGCGTCCAGGTAGACGGCGCCGGTCAGGTACTCGCTGTAGACCATGTCCGGCAGTTCTGACATGGCAAATCGGAACAGCACGAAGGGCCCGTACGTGCCCGGGTGCGGCCCGTTGGCGAACGGGGCGACCTGGAGGGTCACATGGGGCAGCTTCGTGGCCTCGAGCAACCTGTCGATCTGCGCGCGCATCACCTCCGGTCCGCCGACCGGGCGGCGCAGGGCGGTCTCGTCCATCACCGCCCAGAAGCGGGGCGCGTCGGGACGGGTGAGCAGTTGCTGGCGTTGCATGCGCAACGCGACGTGCCGCTCGATGTCGTCCGGGCTGGTCTGGCCGATGGCGCCGGACTTCAGCACGGCGCGCGCGTAGTCCTCGGTCTGCAGCAGGCCGGGGACGAAGTGCGGCTCGTAGGAGCGGATGAGGGCGGCCGCACCCTCCAGGCTGACGTACATCGAGAACCAGCCCGGCAGGATGTCGTGGAACCGCTGCCACCAGCCGGGCCTGTTCGCCTCCTCGGCCAGCTGGACGAAGACCTCGGCCTCGTCGTCGGGCACGCCGTAGGCCTTCAGCAGCAGTTGCAGGTACGGGATTTTGAGGGAGACCTCGGCCATCTCCATGCGGCGGACGGTGGCGGGGGCGACGCGGAGCACGCGGGCGGCCTCCTCGCGCTTCAGTCCGGCGCGTTCCCGCAGGTCCAGCAGGCGCCGGCCGAGGACCACCTGGCCCACCGTCGGCGCGGACCGCGGTTCGCTCACGCTCCCACCTCCACCGAACGCCTCTCGCCGAGGCTTCTTGCCGAAACTTCTTGCCACGGCTTCTGGCCGCGACTTCTGACTGCGCTTCTGGCCGGATCCTCTCGTCGAAGCCCGGTGCCGAAGCCTCTTGCCCTGAAGATTCCTGACAGCCCTGCGGCGCCATTCGAAGTTTCATTCGAAGACCGGGCGGGATCTCCGATGACTTCAATTGGCGCCGCGCGAGGTGCTGTTGCGAGCAGTGTGCCACGGCCTCTGACCGAGTCACACAGCACTCTGCAATTTTCAGAGTGACCCTTGCCAAGTGTCCGCGGCGGGGAGATAGTGGCAGGCGTGATTCCGTCCGCGCCCTTAGGAACAGACGCGGCCGCAGACCCTTCCGGTCTGGGCGCCGCGGCGGGAGCATCCCCCCAGCGGGGCGCTGCCGAGCGCAGGTTCCGCTTCGAGCTGGCCGCACATCCGGGTTCCGTCGCCCAGGCCCGACGCCTGACGCACGCCCGGCTGGCCCGCTGGTCCGTCTGCGCGGACACCTGCGACAACGCGGCTCTGGTCATATCCGAGTTGGTCACCAACGCGATCGTGCACACCGCGAGCAGCCGGGTCGTGTGCGAGTTGCTCGACCACGACGACATGGTGCGCATAGCCGTACACGATCAGGGCTGTGCTCCTGGCGAACCCCACCCGTCCCCGCAGCGAGCCGATGAGGAGCACGGGAGGGGGTTGCTTCTCGTGGACGCGCTGTGCCGGGCCTGGGGTGCCCAGGAGCACGGTCCCGGGCTGTCGGTCTGGGCGGAGCTGCCCCGCCAGGCCGACGCCGCCCAGGACATCGCGGCACCGCGCGGCGACCTGGGCTGGGGTGCCCGGCCCAAGCCGGGCCGCCCGGACGACTCCGACGAGGAGCGGCCGGCCGAGGCGAGCGGACGGGCGCCGGAGCAGGGCGGACGCCGGGAGACGGAGCAGCAGGGGGGATCGGGGCCGCACGGACAGGGGGGCGCGGAGTACCACCGGCACGTATCCGCCGGTCAGCCACCGCGTCGGATGCCCGAGCAGCACCGGCACGGGGCCATGGACCAGCACGGGCACGCCACACATCCGGTATCGCACCGGCCCACCGCACCCCTGGACCGCAGCCCCGAGCGCCCTCTTCCCGGAGAGCGGCCGTGACCGGCACCGGTCGGGGCGGGGGCGCCGGGGCCGGTCAGGCGCAGGCCGTCGGCCTGAACACCCTAGTACGGCTGCAGCGCCGGCGGCCGGCCCCGGAACCGGACCGCCGCCTGTCGTTGCCGGACGGCATGACGGCCCCGCTCGGCTTCGACGCGGTGGCCGTGCCCGATCACCTCGGTCCGCTCGTCGTACCCCGGCTGCCGCGGGTGGGATGCGTGTACGCCGACGGTTCCCGCTGGTGGTGGATCGTTCCGGCGGACTCCGACTACGCCCTGCCCTGGCCGTCCCCGGCCCACTACGCCACCGGCGCCCTGATCACCGGCCTCGCCCGCCTGATCCACCGCCCGGAGGGCACGGTCCCGTACACCCCGCCGATCCCTCTTTACCTGGCCCTGTGCCGGGTGACGGGAACCTCCCCGGACTGGTCCCGGGCCGTCTCGGCGTAACCACCCCGCCCACCGCCCGGAAGGTACGGTCCCGGGCCCGCCGCCCTTCCTCAGGCCCTGCCGCGGGACAGGGGCCGCCCGGACTCGTCCCGGGCCGTCTCGGCGTACCCCTCGCCCACCGCCCGCAGGACACGGCCCCGCACACCCCCTCCCACCGCCCGCACGGCACGCCCCCGTACACCCCGCCGCAGGGTTCCAGCCGTCTCGGCACAACCACCCCGCCCAACGCCCGCAGGGCACCGGCCCGTACACCCCGCCGATCTACCGACCCCGCCCGCCGGCAGGCCTTCCCCCGCAGGTCGCGCGCCCCGCACCCGGCGCGCTCCTTCCGCGCCCCTGCGTACGTCCCCTCGCGCCCTGCCGGGCGGCGGCTCCGGCCGGGATAGTGGCCGTTCCGTCGGGGTCCGGGAGGTAAGGGTGAGAAAGAGGCGGGAGGCGGCCGAGCCCGTGGTGTCGGCGTCGGAGCGGCTGCTGTTCGGCGGGCCGCTGCGCTACGACATGGGCTGGAACCAGCACGCGGACGCCTTCCTGGCGCTCGGTTTCCGGGCGATGCTGACCCGGCTGCCCGGCATGCTGGCGTCCAGTCTCCGGCTGGCCCGGCAGGCCGACGCGCGGGCCGCCCGGGTGGTACTGGCCGCCGAGCTGGGCCGGGGCGTGGCCCAGGCGGTGAGCCTGCTGGCGGTGAACAGCGCGCTCGGCGAGCTGCTCACCGGCCCCGACATCGGGCAGCGGCTGCGCTCGGCCGCCCCGGCCCTCGTGGTGATGGCCGCCGTGATGCTGGTCGCCGCGCTGCTGCGGGCCGCCTCCACCTACGCCACCGGACGGCTGGAGCCCAAGGTGGAGCGGGTGGCGACCGAGCTGTACCTGGAGCGGGCGGCGAACGTGGAGCTGGCCGCGATCGAGGACCATGCCTTCCACAAGTTGCTGGACACCGCCCAGTACGGCGCCCGGTCCGCCCGGCACATGATGGGATACGGCGCACAGGTGATCAACGCGATGATCTCGCTGGTCGCCGCGGCGGGCGTGCTCACCGTGCTGCATCCCGCGCTGCTGCCCCTGCTGGTCACCATGACCCTGCCCAGCGCCTGGAGCGCGCTGACCAACGCCCGGCGCCGCTACGAGTCCTTCCACACCTGGGTGCAGCACGCCCGGGCCGGCCAACTGATCAGCAGCCTGCTCACGGAGCCGACCGCCGCTCCCGAGATCAGGGTGCACGGGGTGGGCCCGTTCCTGCTGCACCACTTCCGGGCCATGTCGGAGACCGCGGAGGCGGAGCAGGCCCGGCTGTCCCGGCTGGCCGCACGCACCGGTCTGATCGCCGCGGCCTGGACGGGCCTCGCGACCCTCGCCACCTATGCGACGCTCGGCGCGCTGCTGCTGGCCGGCGCGATGGCGCTGTCGGTGGCCGGTACGGCGGTGATCGCGATCCGCACGGGCGCGGCGAGCCTGGACACGCTGGTGCTGGAGATCAACCAGCTGCACGAGGAGGCCCTGTTCGTGGGCGATCTGCAGCGGATGTACGTCGCGGCGGCCGAGCGGGCCATCCCGGCGGGCGGGGAGCCGCTGCCGGAGGACCCGAAGGAGGTCCGCTTCGAGAACGTCACCTTCAGTTACCCGCATGAGGCGGCCCCCGCCGACGGCTGTCCGGGCACTCCGCCCCGCCCCGCCCTCGACGACGTCAGCCTCACCCTGCCCCTCGGCCGGATCATCGCGCTCGTCGGGGAGAACGGCTCGGGCAAGACCACGCTGGTCAAGCTGCTCGCGGGGCTGTACACACCCGACCGGGGCCGGATCCTGTGGGACGGCGTCGACGCCGCTCGGGCCGACCGGCGGCTGCTCGCCGAGCGCATCGCGATGGTGGCACAGGACTTCAAGCGCTGGCCGTTCACCGCCCGGGTGAACGTGGCCGTCGGACGTTCCGCCGCCCCGATGACCGAGGAGCGGCTGGCCGCGTCGATCGCCGACGCGGGGGCCGAGGAGGTGGTCGCGGATCTGCCGCGCGGCCTGGACACGCTGCTGGCCCGGAACTTCAGCGGCGGGCACGAGCTGTCCGGCGGCCAGTGGCAGCGGCTCGGCATCGCCCGGGCGGCCTACCGGCGCGGGAGCATCCTGATCGTGGACGAGCCGACGGCGGCGCTGGACGCACGGGCCGAGCTGGAGGTGTTCGAGAAGATCCGGGCGCTGGCGCGGGGCGGGCAGACGGTGGTCCTGATCACCCACCGGCTGGCCTCGGTCCGGCACGCGGACCTGGTGCACGTGCTGGAGCACGGGCGCCTGGTCGAGTCCGGCACTCCGGAGGAACTGCTGGCCAGGGGTGGTGTCTACGCGGACCTGTACACGCTGCAGGCGCAGCAGTTCACGGCGCGCGTGCCGGCGCCGAGGCCGGGCTGAGTCCCCGGACGGGCTCAGTCGGCGGTATCGACGCCGCGGACGATCACCAGGAACGTGTCCGTCGCGAGGTCCATGACGACCTCGGCGGGCAGGCCTTCCAGACGCCGCGCGTGCGCGAACTCCTCCGCGGGCCGGGATCCCCGCGGACCTCCGGCGGGAAAGCGTTCGAGCACCGTTCGCCCGTTCACCATCTCGCACCTCCAGAAAGCGTCGTACGTGTAGGAGTTAACGCCCTGGAGAGGGGAAACGGCTCGCTCAGTGACGCTACTGAGACAATGGCGACACCGGGTCGGCGCGGACCGTGAGGATCCGTTCACCTTGTGACACGAAGCGGACCCTCCGTATCGGTGACAGCACCACTCAGTCGTCGTACTCGTCGTGGAGGCGGAGCCGTTCGCTGCCGGCGGGGCTGCGGCCGAGCGCGGTCAGGTCGAGCAGGGCCGCGGTGGTGCCCAGTCCGTCCAGCCCGTCGTCGTACACCGAGTAGGTGTGGAAGACCCGGTCGTGGTCGCGCAGGAAGCAGCTGAGGCCGGGCCGTTCGACCAGGTCGCCGCCCGAGTCGACGGTGGCCTCGAAGTCCCGGTTGAAGTCGCTGTGCGCCGAGGAGTACCAGGGCACCGCCCAGCCCATCCGCGCCTTGAACGGCAGGATCCGGGTGAACGGTGCCCGGGAGACGGCCGCGAAGGCGGTGTTCCGGGCGCGCAGGTGGGCCAGGTGGCCGACCTGGTCCAGGAAGGCGGCGCAGCAGGGGCAGCCGGAGTCCCACTCCGGGGCGAACATGAAGTGATGGACGACGAGCTGGGCCCGCTCCTCGAAGAGGTCGAGCAGGGTGGCCTTGCCGTCGCCGCCCTCGAAGACGTACTCCGGGTCCACCTCCACCATGGGCAGCCGCCGGCGCTCGGCGCCCAGGACCTCACGCGCTCGTCTGACCGCCTCCTCCTTGCGCAGCAACTCCTCGCGCGCCGCACGCCACTGCTCGCGCGAGACGATCCGGGGAAGCGACATGTGCCCTCCTGTCCGACGGTCGGTTCGGGGTGGTGACCGCCGCTGGGAGCGGAACTCATCGCAGGGCACGGAACATTTTCCGGCCGGCCCGGCGGAGAGGCGTCTTTCGGCCAGGCGCCTCGGCCGGGCCGTTGGCTCAGGTATCGTACGCCTGGATGCGCCGCCCGTGGCCGCGCGCGGTCAGCGCGGGCAGCCGGGCCGTCAGCTCCCGTACGACCGCGGGCACGTCCAGGGTGAGGAGTTCGCGGTCCCGCATCAGCACGCGGCCGTCGACGATGGTGGTGCGGACGTCGGCGGCGCGTGCGCTGTGCACGAGGGTGGCGGCGAGGTCGTGGACCGGCTGGGTGTGCGGCCCGGTGAGGTCGACCAGGACGATGTCGGCGCGGCGGCCGGGCGCGAGGGTGCCGACCCGGTCCCCAAGGCCGACCGCGCGGGCGCTCTGCAGGGTGGCGTGGTGCAGGGCCTGGCGGGAGGTGAGCCAGCGCGGGTCGCCCTCGGTGGACTTCTGGATCAGGGAGGTCAGCGCCATCGCCTCCCAGACGTCGAGGGAGTTGTTGGAGGCGGCGCCGTCGGTGGCGAGACCGACGGGGACGCCGGCCGCGCGCAGGGCCCGTACCGGGGTGGTCGTCGGCCAGGCGAACTTGAGGTAGTCGCGGGGCGCGGTGGCCACCGCCGTGCGGCCGCCCGTGCGCGCCAGCAGCGGAAGGTCCCGCTCCACGATGCCGGTGCCGTGCGCGATGAGCAGGTCGGTGTCGAGGAGCCCGGTGCGGTGCAGGACCTCGACGGGGGTGCGGCCGTGCCGGGCGAGGCTGGTGTCGGTCTGGTCGCGGTTCTCGGCGGCGTGGATGTGGACGGGCAGGCCGTGCGCGCGGGCGAGCTCGGCCGTGGCGGTGAGGTCGGCGTCGGTGACGGTGTAGGGGGCGTGCGGGGCGAGGGCGGTGGTGATACGGCCGTCGGCGGCACCGCGCCGGCGGAGCGCGAACGCCAGTGACCTCTCCCGCCCTTCGGGGCCCTGGCTGGAGAAGTAGGTCTCGCCGAGGTGGGCGCGCAGCCCGCACTCGGCGACGACGACGGCGACGGTGTCCATGTGGAAGTAGTGGTCGGCGAAGCAGGTCACGCCGCCGCGGATCATCTCGGCGCAGGCGAGCCGCGCCCCCAGCTCCACGTCCCGCTCGGTCAGGTTGGTCTCGACGGGCCAGACGACGTCGTTGAACCACTCCTCGGTCGGCAGGTCCTCGGCGAGACCGCGCAGCGCCACCATCGGCGCGTGCGTGTGGCAGTTGATCAGCCCCGGCAGCGCGACCTGTCCGCGCGCCTCGATCCGCTCCACGGCCGGGATCTCCCGCGCGGCGGCGGCCGTGGTGACCGCGTCGATCAGACCGCCGCGCACGACGAGCGCGGCCTCCTCGCGGAACCCGATCCGATCGCCCTGTCCCCCCTGTCCGCCCTGTTCGTGCTCCTCGTGCTCCTCGTGCTCCTCGTGCTCCTCGTGCTCCTCGTGCTCCTCGTGCACGAGGAGCGTGCAGCCGGTGACGACCAGGTCGGCGGGAGAGACGCGCGCGGACCCCACAGCACTCATGAGCCCAACGTACGGCCCCCCGGTCCCGTGAGGTGAGCCGAACCGTGCATCCGGTCGCGGCTACGCGGCGGCGGGCAGCGGTACCCGCATGCCCCGCTGCTCCAGCTCCCCGATCGCCTCGCGCAGTTGGCGCAGGTGCCGGGGGGTGAGCCGTCCGGTGTCGTCGAGGTGGACGGCGCAGGCGGTGGTGGTGTCCACGAGCCGTTCCAGCACCTCGGCGACGGCGTCCGTGCCCTCGGTGTGCCGGGCGAGGGCGGGCAGTTCCGCGGCGGCGAGCGCGATGGCGGTGCGGGCCTCGGCGAGGGTCCGGTAGGCCTCCCGGCGCAGCGCCCACCGCTCGGCGCGGTCGCCGGACTCGCCGAGGACGTGCAGGAGATAGGCGTGCGCGGCGCCGCCGGCCGCCGCGAGCCGGGCCCGTACCCCGCCGCCCCGCTCCCCCGGCATCGGCAGATGCCCGACGACCAGCACGAGCGCGCAGGCCAGCAGGGTCTCGCCGATCCGGCTGACCGAGGCCTGCGGCTCCCCGCCGGCCATGACCAGGGCAAGGACCAGGACGGTGACGACGGCGGTGAGCGCCGCGAAGTTGCGGGTGGCGACCGGTATGACGGCTCCGCACACCGCCACCAGGGCGATCAGCCCGACCGGGCGCGGCAGCACCGCGGCGAAGCCGGCGAACACCACGGCGCCGAGCACGGTTCCGGCCGCCCGGCACAGCACGCGGGAGGCGAGCGGGCCGAGGTCGGGCTTGACGAGGAAGACGGCGGTGGCGGGCAGCCAGTACCAGTGCGTGTGCGGCCCGTACCAGCGGCTGTGGTGCAGGGCCTGGGCGATGGCCGCGCTCGCGCCGAAGCAGAGCGCGACGCGCAGCCCGTACTCGCGCCCGCCGGCGCCGAGCGCGGCCCGCAGGGCGTGCCGGACGCCCCGGCGCCGGCCGAGCAGTCCGCGGTGGGCGCCCTCGCCCCGGTCGAAGGCATCGGCGGCGCGCAGCAGGGCGTCGTCCAGGGCGCGCAGGGCGGGCGCCGACCGGTGCGGGGCGGGCAGCGGACCGGTACCGGTGCTGCCGCGGACGGCGGCGGCGAGCTGCCGGGGCCCCTCCGCCGCCCGCGCCGGCACGGGCTCCCCCGCCCAGTACAGGGCGGTCGCGGCCTCGGCGAGGGGCAGGGCCGCCGCGAACCGGGCGTGCAGCCGGCGCTCGGCGGCCGAGCCGGCGTACCGGCGCAGCCGGGGTCCGGCGAGGGCGTCCTGGGCGTGGTCGAGCGCGGCGGTGAGCGCGGCCCGCCGGGCGGTGGCGTGCTCCCCGCCCACGGCGGCGACGAGCGCGGCGATCGCGTCGTACACGTCGGCGACCGCCTGCCGCTCCCCGTCGAAGCGGAAGTCCCCGGCGAGCGAGCCGGGGGTGGGCAGGGCGAGCCGCAGCACCAGCAGCCAGCCGGCGCCGGCCAGGAAGGCCACGGCCCGCAGCCATCCGCTCTCGGCGGCCGGCATCCCGGCGCCGACGGCCGCGGCGACGAGCAGCTGCGTGCCGGCGGCGGAGGCGACGGGTCCGACGGCGCTGATGCCGCCGGCGACCAGGCCCAGCGCGGTGAGCGCCAGGGTCAGCGGTACGGCGGCCAGTCCCTGCCCGGCGTACGTCCCCAGGAGCAGCCCCAGCGCCCCGGCCAGCGCGGGCACCCCGAGCCGCTTCACCGACGCCCGCCGGCTGCCGGGCCGGTCGTTGATGCCGGCGAGCATCGCGGCGATGGCGGCGATCACACCGAGCGCCGTCTGCCCGGCGAGCACCCCCACGGCCAGCAGCGGCCCGGCGGCGAGCGCGCCCCGGCAGACCGCGCTCCAGGGAACGGGTCCGCGCTGGGCACGGAAGGCGTGGGCGAGCCAGAGGGGTACGGCGGGCCGGGACACGGGGCTCCTGTTCATTCGAGGGCGGGGGTGGGCCTTCGGACGACGGTGGCCGGTGGAGTACTTCCACGGTAGATCGCGTTCCCCCGGCAAACGGGACGATGACGTTTCGCCCATGTGAAAGCTGCCGGTACAGCTGTTTTCTTTATGAACGCAATGCCCCGGACGCGCGCAGCGCCCCGGCGATGATCTTCCCGGCGTCGGTCACGGCGGCGGCGAGGACGGCGGGCTCGGCCCGCAGGGCGCCCACGACCGCGTCGACGCTCCGCAACCCGGCTCGCTCCAGCAGTCGCTTCTCGTTCGTCACCCACTCGCCGCGGGCCGCGAGCACGGCGTGGGCGGCCTGGGTGGCGGCCGTGGCGAGGGCTCCGGCGGTTTCGGTGAGGCGGCCGTGCGGGGCGTGGTTCGCCTGGGCATAGGTGAGGGTGGCCTGGGCGGTGCCGGACCAGCGGTCGAAGGCGGTGTGGCGCAGTTTCCGCGGGTAGCCGGCGGGGCGCGGGAGGCCGCCGCGCAGCACCCGGTTGAGTGCCAGTTCGGCGACGACCAGGTAGCTGGGGATCCCGGCCAGGTGGAACAGCAGCGGCTCCACCCGGAAACGGCCCTCCTCCGCCTCGGCCAGCTCGTGCTCGACGACATCCAGGTCCCGGTAGTGCACGTCGACCCGGCGCCCGTCGATCGTCAGCCAGGCGCCGCCGTTGAAGACACCGCCGCCCCAGCCGCCGATGCCGGAGACCTCGCCGGGCCAGCCGAGGGCGCGCAGGTCGTCCGGGTCGAAGGGGCCGCGGTAGTAGACGGCCAGGTCCCAGTCGCTGTCCGGGCGGTGGGTGCCCTCGGCACGGGAGCCGCCGAGGGCCACGGCCCGGACCGCGGGGAGGGCGGCCAGCCGGTCGGCGGTGGTGGCCAGGAAGTCGGCGTCGGAGGAGGGAGGCATGCGTCCAGCCTGGCGCAGCCACGCCGAGGTCCGCCCCTGACATTGCGCCGGGCCGTCGGCCAGGTGGTGGCGAGAGCGTCGGCCCGGTAATCGGGATGCGCCGCACCGCGGGAAGAGTCCCCTGATCGGAAGGCTGTTCACCCATCCGTGCAGGGGCCGCAGCCATGCTCCGGCGCGTCACAGCCCCGCTCTCTTCCCGCCGCCCGACTGCGGGTGATCGGCAGCGATCTGGCGCACGTGGTGTTGACGGACGTGTACGTCGTGAGCCGCGAGCCCCCGGGGCTGTCCGCGGTGTGGAAGGTCGTGGAGTCCTGGGGCTGAACACGGTCCGCATTCCTCCACGCTGCTCGGCGTGGCCTGCCCCGGCTGCACCGGTCAGCTGGTGGAGATCACGGCCACCGCGGTGGTGCCCGAGCAGCCGGGCGGCTCGGACCCGGCGCACGCCGCCGGTGCCGGGACGGACACCGGCTGAGGAACGCCTGTGTCCGCAGGCTCTACGGCAGCCCGGCCGCGTCCGCCGCCGTGCGCAGCACCTCGCGGAGCATGTCGGTGGTGAGCCGGCCGGTGAAGGTGTTGCGCTGACTGACGTGGAAGCAGCCGAAGAGGTCCAGGCCGTCGAGCGCGACCCGGGCGCCGTGGGCGAAGGCCGGACGGGGGCGGGGCACGGTCCAGCCCGCCTCCGCGAACGCGGGCAGCGCGGCCTGCCAGCCGAAGGCACCGAGGACGACCGCGGCCCGCAGCGTCGGCCGGAGCAGCGTCAGCTCCTGGACCAGCCAGGGCCGGCAGGTGTCCCGCTCACCGGGGGTCGGCTTGTTGGCGGGCGGGGCGCAGTGCACGGGCGCCGTGACCCGCACGCCGTGCAGCTCCAGTCCGTCGTCGGCGCGGACGGAGGTGGGCTGCGAGGCCAGCCCCACGTCGTACAGCGCCTGGTACAGCACGTCTCCCGAACGGTCGCCGGTGAACATGCGGCCGGTGCGGTTGCCACCGTGCGCGGCCGGAGCCAGGCCGATGATCACCAGCCGGGCGTCGGCCGGCCCGAAACCGGGCACCGGCCGCCCCCAGTACGTCCAGTCGGCGAACGCGGCCCGTTTCGTACGGGCCACCTCCTCACGCCAGTCGACCAGCCGGGGACAGGCCCGGCAGTCGGCGACGCGCCGGTCGAGCCGGGCGAGCGCACTGCTGTCGTCCATACCGACACCGTATGCCCCGGGGACCGACCCCTTGTGGTGGGGCCTGCGGGGGGGGAGGGCGGTCGGTACCGGTCCGGCTCCGCGGGTGCGCCAGCGGGTGCGGGGTGCCCTGCGCGGACGCCGGACGGGCCGGCCGACACCAGTCGGGTCCCACGGGCGGGCCAGGGGTTGCCGGGTGCCCCGCGCGGACGCCGGGACAAGCCGGCCGACACCGAACCGGTCCCACGGGCGAGCCAAGGGACGCAAGGTGCCCAGCGTGCCCTGCGCGGCGCCGGGAAAAGGCTTCCTGTGTCGCGGCCCCTGGGCGTTAAGGTCGAGGCATGGCTTCCGAGGATGCGGACGAGAACGTGGACCGTGGGACCGGCGAGAAAACAGGCGCGCCGGGCGGAGCGAGCCCCGCCCCCTCCCCCACCCCCTCTCCCTCCGACCAGCCGCTCGATCCCAAGATCGCCGCCGCGGTGGCCGCCGCCGAGGCCGCCGGGCCCGGCAACGGCGAGAGCGTCCGCATCGACAGCTGGATCTGGGCCGTCCGCCTGATCAAGACCCGCTCCCTCGGCGCCGCCGCCTGCCGGGGCGGGCATGTGCACGTGAACGGCGAGCGGGTCAAGCCCGCCTACTCCCTGCGCGTCGGCGACGAGGTGCGGCTCCGGAACGAGGGCCGGGAACGGATCGTGATCGTCAAGCGCCTGATCCGCAAGCGGGTCGGCGCGCCCGTGGCCGTCCAGTGCTACGTCGACAACTCCCCTCCGCCCCCGCCCCGCGAGGCCGTCGCCCCCGCGGGCCTGCGCGACCGCGGCGCCGGCCGCCCCACCAAGCGGGACCGCCGCGAACTCGAACGCCTCCGCGGCCTCGCCGCCGGCACCCCCGGCACCCCCGCAGCCTTCCCGCGCGCCCCCGGCTTCGGCAACCCCGGCCCCACCGGCGGACGCGGTACCTCCGGCGGCTCCGGTGGGCGATCCCGCGGGCGGTGAGCCGAGGAGGGCCGTCCCGGAGGCCCGTGGGAGGCGGTGTCACCGTCGGCGCAGCAGTCGTACCAAGTCGGCGTTGTGGCTCCGGCGGGTCCAGGCGATCAGGGTGAGAGGGACGAGCAGGATCAGCGGGGTCGCCGCGTTCTGCCCGTCGAACGCGGCGAGCTGGACGATGAACGCCCCCACCATGAGCGCGCTCAGGGCGATCGCCGCCACGGACTGCAGCACCGGCACCAACAGGGCGATGGCCCCGGCGAGTTCGAGCGCGCCTATGGTGTACATGGCCCCGCTGCCCCAGCCGATCCGGTCGAAGGACTCGACGGCCGTCGGGTGCCCGATCAGCTTGGGCAGGGCGCTCGCGAGGCCGTAGAACAGGGCGAGCAGCACCTGGACCGTGCGCAGGGCGACCCGGGCTGCACGCGCCCGGCCGGTGCGCGGGCCGGCGTGGGCCGTGGACGTCGTCGGGGAGCCGGTGGGGGCGGTGGTCTCGGACATGGGGTCTCCTGGTGCAGCGGTGCCGGATGCTTGCAACGAGGTAGACCGGCCGGGAGCCGAGAACTCATCGCACGAGCGGGACCGCCTACGCCGTGGGCACTGCCCGCACCCACATCCCGTCCGGTGTCAGATAGGCGTCCACCTCCAGTCCCGCTTCCGCCAGCGCCGACTCGAACTGCTCCTTCGTCAGCGGTCTGGACAGGAAGGTCTGGGTCCAGACCGCGTCCGGGAAGACATACTCCGCGTGGACCGAGTTCACCCCCTCCCCGGCCGGCTCCACCGAGGCGATCCGCACGGTGAAGCCGCTCGGGTCGACCCGCTCCCTGGGCACGTCGGTGTGGTGGTTCGCGCCTTCCCTCTGGATCAGCACACAGCCGCCCTGCGCCACATGCCGGACGCAGGTGCGCAGCAGGCCCCTGCGCACCTCCTCGTCGCCGGCGTGCACCAGGAACGACGCCAGCATCACCACGTCGAACGTCTCGCCCAGGTCGAGGTCTTCGATGGAGCTGTGTATCGTGCGCGCTCCGCGGACCCGGGCCAGCATGTCGGCGGACTCGTCCACCGCCGTGACCGTGAAGCCGCGTTCCAGCAGGGGGTGGGTCATCCGGCCCACCCCGCTGCCCAGTTCCAGGATGTGCGCCCCGGCCGGAACCGCCGCGGCGATGATGTCCGGCTCGTCGCCCACCGGCAGCCGCGCGTACAGCTCGACCGCGCAGCCGTCCGGGGTGATCGCACCGGGTCCCGTGCCCTCGTAGCCCTCACGCATCTCGATCCTCATGCCCGTACAACGGCCCGCGACCGCACGCCCGTTCCCCTCCTCCCCCGGTTCACTCCTTCGAGTTATTCCGCCCGGAACGGGAACCACCCGTGCCCGATGTACCAGTGGCCGCCCGCCCGCAGGTGGTCCCCGACGGCCCGCTCCACGGACGTGCGGCGGGGCAGGCCGGCCACCGGCAGGTCCGGGTCCGAGAAGACGAACCGGACGGGTTCGGTGTCGGCCGGCTCGGTCTCGCAGGCGATGCGGAACCGTTCCTGGAAGCGGAGGATGTGGGAGTCGGCGGGCAGGTACCGCCGCAACTGCGGATCCAGCAGCCAGGAGTGGCACAGCACCGCCGCGGGCCGCTCCTCGGGGAAGTACAGGGCGAAGAACTCCCGGGCCAGCGCCAGGGAGCGGTCGCAGGCGGTCGGGGTCAGCGGGCCGTGGCAGTCGGGGATGTGCAGGTTCAGGCAGAACGTTCCGGGTGCCGCGTCCAGTCCGGCCGTCGCCGTCACCCGCGCGTCGCGATCGCCGAGCCGTGCGCGCTCGAACTGCAGCCGCCCCAGCTGGTACAGCTCGCCGCGGAAGTGCCGGATCAGCCAGCGGCACGCCCGCAGCCCGGGCCTGCCGTGCCGTCTGCGGTGCAGCGCGACGTTCCGGCCCAGGTCGGCCAGGGTGCGCCGGGAGATCTCGGCCGGGACTCCGAGCGTCCGGTGGTACGCCTGGGTGTGCGGGAGCGCGGCGAGGAAGAGGTACACGGGGAAGATGTCGGCCAGTTCGGCCGGGACCGAGGCGAGCGGTCCGTCGAGTTCGGGGGTGCGGCCGGTGTCCTCCGGGTCGCGGAAGACCTCCTCGACGCATTCCGCGAGGAGTCGGCATGTGTCCGGGTCTCCGGCCACCGTGTGCCACCGGGCGACGAGTTCGTTGATGTCCTCGTGCGGCACGGCCAGGTCGAGGAGCAGGTCGGGCAGGTCGTCGGCGTCCGGCAGCACGGGCGGTCCCCCTTCGGTGTCGACGGACGGCGTCACCCCGCGCGCCGTCTCAGCGAGCGGCCGCGCCGCCGCATCGAGTGTTGATGCAGGCCGTCGGCGGAGAGTACGTTGCAAAGCAGGAGTGGTGATCCGATGCGTACGGGCAGTGAACCGGTGACTGCGCGCAGTGCACTGCGGGCGCGGTTCTGGCTGAGCGCGTGGGGGCTGGCCTGGGCGCTCTTCGGCACGGCGGCGTTCGCGGTGGTGGGGCGGCCGGGCTGGGCGGCTGCCTGCGGGGTGCTGTTGCTGCTGGTCACCCTCGACATGGTCATGATCCTCCGGCACATCCGGCAGGGCCCGCACTACCAGCCGGGCCGTGGCATCCCGCCGTACCAGCCGCCGGACGACGGACCGCCGTACCCGGACCCGCCGAGGCACCGGCATCCGTGACCGGCCGCGACGGCCGCGCCGCATCGGGCACGCCCGTCAGTCGTCGAAGCGTGCCGCCCTCAGATAGTCCGGGTTGGGGTCGAGCGCCGCGGCCAGCCGGAAGTGGCGCTTGGCCTGGTCGGGGCGGCCCTGACGCTCATAGGTTCGGGCCAGGGCGAAGTGCGCGAACGCGTTGTCCGGCTCGCGCTCCAGCACGATGGTGAATTCCAGTTCGGCGGGCCGCAGTTGCGCCGCGGCGAAGAAGGCACGCGCGCGGAGCAGCCGGGCGGCGGTGTTCTCGGGGTGCGCGGCGATGACTCCGTCGAGCAGCTTCACCGCGCCTCGCGGGTCCCGCGCGTTGAGCAGCTGCTCGGCGGCACGGAAGTCGATGACATGCGTTTCCGGCGTACGTCCGGTGGAACCGCTGGTCTCGGGCACGACAGAGTCCTTCCCTCACTCCTGCGCTTCAACGCGCCGGTCCGGACCGCTATTCCGCGCCCTCCGCGCCCGCGCGGCGCTGCCGGGCCCGGCGGGCGAGGTCGTCCCACACCTCGGCGACGCGCTTCTTCAGCGCGTCCAGGGGTACGTCGTTGTCGATCACGATGTCCGCGATCTCCCGGCGCTGTGCGCGGGTCGCCTGCGCGGCCATGCGCGCGCGTGCGTCCTCCTCGGTCATCCCGCGCAGCCGGACCAGCCGGTCGAGCTGGGTCTCGGGGCTCGCGTCCACGACGACCACGACGTCGTAGAGGGGTGCGAGACCGTTCTCCGTGAGCAGGGGCACGTCGTGGACCACCACGGCGTCCCCCGCCGCGGCGCTCTCCAGCTCGCGGGAGCGGGCGCCCACCAGGGGGTGCACGATCGCGTTCAGGACGGCGAGCTTCTCGGGGTCGGCGAAGACGATCGAGCCGAGCCGGGGCCGGTCCAGGCTGCCGTCGGCGGCGAGGATGTCCGCGCCGAAGGCGTCGACCACGGCCGCGAGCCCGGGCGTGCCGGGCGCCACGACCTCGCGCGCGATGCGGTCCGCGTCGATCAGCACGGCCCCGTGCTGCACGAGCAGCCGCGACACCTCGCTCTTGCCGGCGCCGATCCCGCCGGTCAGGCCCACTGTCAGCATGGGCGGAAGCCTAGACGCTCCGCTCCGGCGCCCGTACGGCAGGTGCGAGCCGGTGGGACCGGCCGCGCCCGCGCGGCGGAGCCGCACTGGGCGCGGGTCAGTTGTCGCCCTCGCGTTCCGCCAGGAAGCGCTCGAACTCGCGCCCGATCTCGTCGGCCGACGGGATCTCCACGGGCTCGGCGAGCATGTTGCCCCGCGTCTCGGCGCCGGCCGCGGCGTCGTACTGGTGCTCGAGGCCCTGGACGAGCGAGGTCAGTTCCTCGTCGCCCTCCTGGATCTGCCGGTCGATCTCGGTCTGCGTGCGGTGCGCGTCCGTCCGCAGGGAGTGGGCGACGCCGGGCAGGACCAGGCCGGTGGCGGCCGTGATGGCCTCCAGGACGGTCAGGGCGGCGTCCGGGTACGCGGAACGGGCGATGTAGTGCGGGACGTGGGCGGCGAGGCCCAGGACGTCGTGTCCGGCCTCCATGAGGCGGTACTCGACCAGCGCCTCGGCGCTGCCGGGCACCTGGGCCTCCTCGAAGGGGCTGCGGTGGCCGGGGACGAGGTCGCTGCGGTTGCCGTGCGGGGTCAGGCCCACCGGGCGGGTGTGCGGGACGCCCATGGGGATGCCGTGGAAGTTCACGGACAGGCGCACGCCGAGCCGTTCCACTATCTGGCGCACGGCCGCCGCGAACCGCTCCCACTCCACGTCCGGTTCGGGACCGGACAGCAGCAGGAACGGGGCGCCGGTGGCGTCCTGGACGAGGCGGACCTCGATGGCCGGGACCTCGTACCCGGTCCAGCGGTCCCGCTTGAAGGTCAGCAGGGGCCGCCGGGCCCGGTAGTCCACGAGCCGGTCGTGGTCGAACCGGGCCACGACCTGGTGGGGCAGTGAGTCGAGCAGCCGGTCGACGATCTGGTCGCCGGTCTCGCCCGCGTCGATGTATCCGTCGAAGTGGTAGAGCATGACAAGGCCGGCCGATTCCTGGGCGAGCGCCATGTCGACCACGGCGAGGCCCTTCGGCTCCCATGCGTACAAACCCTGCGGATCAAGCACTGTGACCGCTCCTCCTCGTGTTCCTCATGGACAACGTGCCCTGGAACAGGGGAATTCCCGCGACACGCCGCTGAGCGACGATCCGCTGCAGCGCGTCACTTCCCTGCCGACACGGCGGCGGGGGTCACGGCTTGGCCAACCGGAAACGCCTGAGGGGCCGTACCTCGAAAGGTACGGCCCCTCAGCCGACTATCGGCTACGCCTCAGCTGCAGCGGTCAGCTCTGGCCGCCGGCCAGCTTCTCGCGCAGTGCGGCCAGCGCCTCGTCCGAGGCCAGCGCACCGGAGGTGTCCGCACCCTCGGAGGAGTACGAACCGCCACCCGCGGCCGGAGCCGCACCCGCAGCGTCGCCACCCTCGGCAGCGGCCTGGGCGTCCGCCTCGCGGGACTTGATGACCTGCTGCTGGTGCTGCTCGAAGCGGGACTGCGCCTCGGCGTACTGGCGCTCCCACTCCTCGCGCTGCTTCTCGTAGCCCGGCAGCCAGTCGTTGGTCTCCGGGTCGAAGCCCTCGGGGTAGATGTAGTTGCCCTGGTCGTCGTAGGACGCGGCCATGCCGTACAGGGTCGGGTCGAACTCGACCGCGGACGGGTCGGCACCGAAGGACTCGTTGGCCTGCTTCAGCGAGAGGCTGATGCGGCGACGCTCGAGGTCGATGTCGATGACCTTGACGAAGATCTCGTCGTTGACCTGGACGACCTGCTCCGGGATCTCCACGTGGCGCTCGGCCAGCTCGGAGATGTGGACCAGACCCTCGATGCCCTCGTCCACGCGGACGAACGCACCGAACGGAACCAGCTTCGTGACCTTGCCGGGCACGACCTGGCCGATCTGGTGGGTGCGGGCGAACTGCTGCCACGGGTCTTCCTGGGTCGCCTTCAGCGACAGGGAGACGCGCTCGCGGTCCATGTCGACGTCGAGGACCTCGACGGTGACCTCCTGGCCGACCTCGACGACCTCGGACGGGTGGTCGATGTGCTTCCAGGACAGCTCGGAGACGTGGACCAGACCGTCGACGCCACCCAGGTCCACGAAGGCACCGAAGTTGACGATCGAGGAGACCACGCCGGAGCGGACCTGACCCTTCTGCAGGGTCGTGAGGAACGTCTGGCGGACCTCGGACTGGGTCTGCTCCAGCCAGGCACGGCGGGACAGGACCACGTTGTTGCGGTTCTTGTCCAGCTCGATGATCTTGGCCTCGAGCTCCTTGCCCACGTAGGGCTGGAGGTCGCGGACGCGGCGCATCTCGACCAGCGAGGCCGGGAGGAAGCCACGGAGGCCGATGTCGAGGATGAGACCACCCTTGACGACCTCGATGACGGTACCGGTGACGATCCCGTCCTCTTCCTTGATCTTCTCGATGGTGCCCCAGGCACGCTCGTACTGGGCGCGCTTCTTCGAGAGGATCAGGCGGCCTTCCTTGTCCTCCTTCTGGAGGACCAGGGCCTCGATCTCGTCACCCACGGCGACGACCTCGTTGGGGTCGACGTCGTGCTTGATCGAGAGCTCGCGGCTCGGGATAACGCCTTCGGTCTTGTAACCGATGTCGAGCAGGACCTCGTCCCGGTCGACCTTCACGATGACGCCGTCGACGATGTCGCCGTCGTTGAAGTACTTGATCGTCTCGTCGATCGCGGCGAGGAAGGCTTCCTCGTTACCGATGTCGTTGACCGCTACCTGCGGGGTGGTGGCGGTGGTCTCGGTGCTGCTCGTCATGTGGGAAAGGGCTCCGGTACGGACATTGAAGTCGTAGGTACTGCTTACGCCGGGAGCCCGTTTCGCTCTGCAGAAGCCGGACAGCCAAGGAAGCGCCTCACCAGAACTGGTGATGGCGCCTCGACAACCGAGGGGACATACAACAGATGCGAGCGCAGCCTGCTACGTCTGAGGTGCGCAGGCCCGCAGCGCAACTTGTAGCATACGGGGGCGGCCGGACATGGTCAATGCGCGAAGGCGCACACCCGGGGCGGATCGCCGCATTCCCGGCAGAAGAATCGTCCCAACAGGCCACGCGGGCCCATGGGATCCCTTCGTACGGGTCCCCCGCGGGTTGGACGGAAGAGTACGACGAGGGAGCCGATCATCCAAGAGCCGGAAGCGCACGACCCGGAGGGTTCGGAGGGTTTCGAGCCCGAGGCCACCCGGCGTGACGCAGATGTCACGGAGAGCGCGCGGGCCAACCGGGGGTGGTGGGACCGCAACGCGGACGAGTACCAGACCGAGCACGGCACGTTCCTCGGCGACGACCGCTTCGTGTGGGGCCCGGAGGGGCTGGACGAGGTGGACGCCGAGCTGCTGGGCCCGCCGGAGGAGCTGAAGGGCAAGGAGGTCCTGGAGATCGGCGCGGGCGCGGCGCAGTGCGCGCGCTGGCTGGCCGCCCAGGGCGCGCGTCCGGTGGCCCTGGACCTCTCGCACCGCCAGTTGCAGCACGCGCTGCGGATCGGCGGATCGTTCCCGCTGGTCTGTGCCGACGCCGGCGCGCTGCCCTTCGCGGACGGCTCCTTCGACCTGGCGTGCTCCGCGTACGGGGCGCTGCCGTTCGTGGCCGACCCGCGGCTGGTGCTGCGCGAGGTGCGCCGGGTGCTGCGGCCGGGCGGCCGGTTCGTGTTCTCGGTGACGCATCCGATCCGCTGGGCGTTCCCGGACGAGCCGGGCCCGGAGGGCCTGACGGTGTCCTCGTCGTACTTCGACCGCACGCCCTATGTGGAGCAGGACGAGCAGGGCCGCGCGGTGTACGTGGAGCACCACAGGACGCTCGGCGACCGGGTGCGGGACGTCGTGGCCTCCGGTTTCCGGCTGGTGGACCTGGTGGAGCCGGAGTGGCCGGCCTGGAACACGGCCGAGTGGGGCGGCTGGTCGCCCCTGCGCGGCAGCCTCATCCCGGGCACGGCGATCTTCGTGTGCGAGCGGGACTGAGCACTGGGCCCTCGTAACCCACCCGCGTACGTGCACGCGCGCGTGAGGGCCGTTTTCCGGGTCGTACGACACTGGGGGCGTGATCCGTTACGACGCTCTGGACGCGCTGCCCGTGCGCTCCGCCCTGCCCGCCCTGACCGACGCCCTGGAGGGTGACGGCACCGCCGTGCTCGTGGCGCCGCCCGGCACCGGCAAGACGACGCTGGTGCCGCTGGTGCTGGCGGGGCTGGTCGGAGGCGGTCGCGCGCGGCGGGTCGTGGTGGCCGAGCCGCGGCGGATCGCGGCGCGGGCGGCGGCCCGGCGCATGGCGTGGCTGCTGGGCGAGCGGCCCGGGCAGAGCGTCGGCTTCACGGTGCGCGGCGAGCGGACGGTGGGGCTGCACACGCGTGTGGAGGTCGTGACGACCGGTGTCCTGCTGCAGCGGCTCCAGCGCGACCAGGAGCTGGCCGGGGTGGACGTCGTCGTCCTCGACGAGTGCCACGAGCGGCATCTGGACGCCGACACGGTGGCCGCGTTCCTGTGGGACGTCCGGCAGGCGCTGCGGCCGGAGCTGCGGCTGGTGGCCGCGTCGGCGACCACGGACGCCGAGGGCTGGGCGCGGCTGCTCGGCGGGGCGCCGGTGGTCGAGGCGGCCGGTACGGCGCATCCGGTGGAGGTGGTGTGGGCGCCGCCGGCGCGTCCGGTGCGGCCGCCGCACGGGATGCGGGTGGATCCCGCGCTGCTGGCGCATGTGGCGTCCGTGGTGCGGCGGGCGCTGGCCGAGCGGGCCGGGGACGTGCTGTGCTTCCTGCCCGGTGTGGGCGAGATCGCGCGGGTGGCCGGTCTGCTCGGGGATCTGGGTGACGTCGAGGTGCTCCAGGTGCACGGGCGGGCGCCGGCCGCGGTGCAGGACGCAGTGCTGGCGCCCGGGGCTGGGCGCCGGGTGGTGCTGGCGACGTCCGTGGCCGAGTCGTCGCTGACCGTGCCCGGGGTGCGGGTGGTGGTCGACTCGGGGCTGGCGCGGGAGCCGCGGGTGGACCATGCGCGCGGGCTGAGCGGGCTGACGACCGTGCGGGCGTCGCGGGCGGCCGGGCGGCAGCGGGCGGGGCGGGCCGGGCGTGAGGCTCCGGGGGCGGTGTACCGGTGCTGGGCGGAGGCCGAGGACGGCCGTCTGCCGGCTTTCCCGGCGCCGGAGATCAAGGTGGCCGACCTGACCGCGTTCGCCCTTCAGACGGCCTGCTGGGGCGATCCGGACGCCTCCGGGCTGGCGTTGCTGGATCCGCCGCCGGGCGGGGCGATGGCGGCGGCGCGCTCCGCGCTGACAGCGGTGGGAGCGGTGGACTCCGCGGGGCGGGCCACGGAGGTCGGTGTGCGGATGGCTCGGCTCGGGGTGCACCCCCGGCTGGGGCGGGCCTTGCTGGATACGCGAGGTGAAGGGGCCGAGGTCGTCGCTCTGCTTTCCGAGGAAGTGCCCCGGGACTACGGGGATGATCTGGCCGGTGCGTTGGGTCGTGTCCGGCGTGGGGGTGACGCCTACGCCGCGCGGTGGGCTGCGGAGGTGCGGCGGCTGCGGGGCGTCTCGGGGGAGTCTTCCCACCCGTCCGCCCGTGACGGTCGGCAAGAAGGCACCGTCCCGGCCGGATCGGGCGGTGACGACCGTCTCGCCGGTCTCGTTGCCGCGCTCGCCTTCCCCGAGCGGGTCGCCAGGTTCGACGGTGGGTCGTATCTCATGGCGTCCGGTACCCGGGTCGAGCTGCCGGAGGGCTCGGGGCTGCGTGGGGTGCCCTGGATCGTCGTCGCCGTTGCCGACCGGCCCGCCGGGAAGGGACACGCGCGCGTGCGGCTCGGGGCCGCCGTGAGCGAGGGCGTGGCACTCGCCGCCGCCCGCCCGCTTCTGGCGGAAGGGGACGAGGTGCACTGGGCCGACGGGGACGTGGTGGCCCGGCATGTCGAGCGGCTCGGGGCGATCGAGCTGGCCGTACGCCCGCTGAAGGACCCCGGCCCCGCCCTCGTGCGGGCCGCCCTGCTCGACGGGCTCCGGCAGGACGGGCTCGGGCTGCTGCGCTGGTCGCCGGAGGCGGAGGTGCTGCGGCAGCGGCTGGCGTTCCTGCGCGCGCACCTCGGGGAGCCCTGGCCGGACGTGTCGGACGCGGCGCTGCACGCGCGCGTGGAGGAGTGGCTGGAGCCGGAACTGAGCAGGGCCCGGCGGCGGGCCGATCTGGGCCGGATCGACGCCGGGCAGGCGCTCGCGCGGCTGCTGCCCTGGGCGGGCGGGGAGGCGGGCCGGCTGGACGAGCTGGCGCCCGAGCGGATCACCGTACCGAGCGGGTCCAGGGTCCGGATCGACTACCGGGATCCGGAGCGGCCGGTCCTGGCCGTCAAGCTGCAGGAGATGTTCGGGCTGCGGGAGACGCCGGCCGTCGCGGGTGTGCCGCTGCTCGTGCATCTGCTCTCGCCCGCCGGGCGGCCCGCCGCCGTCACGGCCGACCTCGCCTCGTTCTGGCGGGACGGGTACCGGGCCGTGCGGGCGGAGCTGCGCGGCCGGTACCCCAAGCATCCGTGGCCGGAGGACCCGGCGGCCGCAGAGCCCACGCGGCACACCAACGCACGGCTCAGGCGCTGACCGGTTCGGGCTCGTCCGTCCGGGCCGGCGCGGGGCCGTGGGGGCGGCGGGCGCGGGCCTCCAGCCAGAGGGAGAGGGCCAGGAGCAGCAGGCCGACGCCGAGGGAGCCCCAGGGGACGTAGGAGGTGAGGGCCAGGACGAGGGTGCGGTTGTGCTTGACCAGGGCGACCGTGTGGTCGGTGTAGTCCTCGCGCATCTTGACGTGCCCGGCGAACGCGGTGACCTTGGCGCGGCCGCCGAGCAGGGTGCCGCCGCGCAGTTCCTCCCGGTGGATCTCCTCGCCGTAGACGGGTGCCCCGGTGACGGGTTCGACCCAGAACCTGCGGACCGTGGAGTACCAGCGGGTGGTGCCGGTCCTGGCGACCGACTCGGGGGTGATGCCCTGCACGGGCATGGTCTTCGGCATCGGGACCTTGGTCCAGGGGATGGTCTGCTCGAAGTAGTAGACGGTCAGGCCGCGGAAGGTGCGGGTGCCCTGGTAGTGGATGGGGTTGGTGGTGCGGGTCTGGGCGTCGAAGTACTCGTAGTCCCGTTTCCGGGTGAGGAAGGGCCACTTGAACTCGATGCCCTCGCGGGTGACCGGGTCGCCGTCGACCATCTCGCCGGTGGCGTGGACGGGGTCCTGGCTGTGGGCGTCGAAGATGTAGCGTTCGGGCACCTTGGAGACCATCTTGCCGTCGGGGCCCTGGACGTAGGACAGGCTGTCCCAGACGACGACGGGCCGTCCGGCCGTCTTCCCGATCTTCTTCGCGGCCTCCGCGTCGCCCTTGAGGGTCTGCACGATGGTGACCTTCGGGACCTTCTTGGCGCGCATGGTGCCGTAGTCGAGGAGGGTGGCGTTCCGGGCCTCCAGGACCATGTCCTGGTACTGGTTGGCCGGGATCCGGGCCAGGCGCGGGAAGGCGTACCAGCGCAGCAGCGGGGACAGCGCCGCGCAGAACACGGCGCAGGCGAGCAGGAGCAGACTGGCCTTGCGGCGCATTGCGGCCTCCCTCCCGGACGGGCGCGGCTACGGGTGTGCGGGCACCGTCGTCAGCAGCGGCTTGGGGGACGTCCGGCCCGACGGAGCGCCCAGCGCGCTGATGGCGAGGACCAGGGCGAACGCGAGGGCGAGACCGGTCGCGGCGGCGATCAGGGCGCGCATGCGAGGCCTCCCGGCGGACGGTCGGTGTCCCGACGGCTTCCTGATGGTTCGTCAGGTCCGGCACCGTAGCAACGGGCGGGCGAGATGAGAACAGCGGTGCACGCACGAACGAGGGCGCCCTCCCCGCCGGAGCGGAGGGGCGCCCTGTGTGCCGCCGTGCGTCAGGAGGCGGACTCGCTCGGGGCCGGGCTCGCCGCGGTGTCGGCCGCGACCTTCAGTTCCACGGTGAGCGTGGCGCCGCCCGTGGTGGTGATGCGGAGCAGGAAGGTGCCGGTGGTGTCGTCCGCGTACAGCTTCGGGAGGGTGAGCAGGCCCTTCGCGTCCGTCCGGAGGCCGGTGAGGGTGCGTACGGGCTTGCCGCCGGCGTCCTTGAAGTAGGGGCCCTTGTCGTTCTCCGTGGCGTCCGTGCCGGACTTGATCAGCGTGGCGGTGGCCGCGACCTTGTCCGCGACGGCGCCCTTGTACGTCGCCTTCACCTGGACCTGGTCGGCGAACTCGCCGCCGGGGGTGCAGGCCGGCGGGGTGTCGCTGGTGCGGGCCAGGGTGTCGGCGGCGCGCGCGCTGACCGTGGCGGTGAAGTCGACGCCCTTGACCGAGCGGCCCACGACGGCCGCGGTGACCTTGAAGTCACCGGTCTTCTCACCGGCCTGGAGCGCCGGGGCGACCGCGAGGCCCTTGGCGTCGGTGGCGACCGTGGCCACGGTCTCGCCGCCGGCGAAGGTGGCGTCCGTGTCCCCGGTGAGGGTGAACCTGATCCTGACCTTGGCGACGGACTTGCCGACCTTGGTCTCGGCGCGGACGCCGACCGGGTCGGCGAAGACGTCGCCGGCCATCGCGGTGAGCTTTCCGGTGCCCACGCCCTGCAGGTGGTCCACGAGGTCGGTGGGCGTCTGCGGGGGCGAGGGCGGGACGGGCGGCTGCGGGGTGGGCGGCTGCGGAGTGGGCGGCTGCGGGGGCTTGGGGCCGGGCGTCTCGTGGCCGCCGTTGCCGTTGCCGTCGCCGCCGGGCTTGTGGGGCTTGGGGTGCGGCTTGGGCTTGGGCGTGGGCGGGTGCGAGGGGCTCGGGGACGTGGTGCGGTGGGAGCCGTCGTCGCTGCGGTGCTCGGGCACACCGCCGGTGCCGTCGGGGATGGTGTGGCTGCCCTTGCGGTAGTACTCCAGCCAGTTCAGGACCAGGTTGAGGTAGTCCTGTGAGTTGTTGTAGCTGAGGATCGCGCTGCGCAGACCGCCGTCGGTGGACAGGTCCCAGCCGTTGCGGCACAGGTAGTGGCCCGCGGCGAGGGCGGCGTCGTAGACGTTGTTGGGGTCCTTCTTGCCGTCACCGTTGCCGTCGCGGCCGGCCCAGGCCCAGGTGGACGGGATGAACTGCATGGGGCCGACGGCCTGGTCGTAGGTGCTGTTGCCGTCGTACGCGCCGTCGTCGGTGTCCGGGATGAGCGCGAAGCCGTTGCCGTCGAGCTGCGGGCCGAGGATCCGGCCGACGGTGGTGCCGTCGGCGTCGACCCGGCCGCCGCGGGCGTGCCCCGACTCGACCTTGCCGATGGCGGCGAGCAGTTGCCAGGGCAGGTTGCAGCCGGGCTTGGCGGAGCGGAGTTCGGCCTCGGCCTTCTTGTAGGCGTCGAGGACCGTCGCCGGGATGCCTGCCTCGGCCTCGCCCCGGGAGACGGGGGTGCCGGCGCTCGACGAGGGGCTGGGGTTGGGGCTCTTCAGCGGCGGGAGGTCCGTGTAGTAGGGCGAGTTGCCGGTGGCGTTGCCGGCGGCGGGCCCGTCCGGTACCGGGGCGGTGGCGCCGGTCGCCGCCTGTCTGCCGGGGTCCTCGCCGGTCACTCCCGGAGCCTGGGACGCGGAGAGAGCCGCGACCGCTGCCGCGGCCACGGCGGTGGTCGCCGCTCCCTTGCGCAGCCGCCTGCCGAAATGCGCCGCCATAGAGTGAACCCCTCCCATGGACGTCCGTGCGTCCGTCTCCGTCTGTCTGCCTCGCTCTGGTGTGACGGTTGACCCCGTGATCTGGTTGCCCCTGTGCCGCCGTTCCCTCTGTGTGATGTGTGTGCGGCCGTGCGCCCTGCACGGCGACGCAGGTGACCCTATGACAACTTGCTTTGAGCGGGCACCCGTTCGCGCCCCGTTTTCACCGGTTGGCCAACTGTCGTCGTCCTGCGTGGACCCGGACGGTGGTCACGCATACTGGGCGCAGCCGATCACCGGCGCCGAAGTACGGGCCGTCGAACGCCCTGGGGGTTTCCGTTGCCGTTCACGCTCAGCCATGCGGCGGCCGTGCTGCCCGCGATCCGCGGGGACGGCAGCGGCCGGGGCCGGCTGGTGCCGGCTGTGCTCGTCGCGGGTTCCTGCGCGCCCGACATGCCCTATTACGCGGCCGGTGTCCTGCCGGGCGGCATGGAGTTCGGCACGGTCACGCACGCCTTCGCCGGGGTCTTCACGGTCGACGTGCTCATCGCCTGGGCCCTCGCGGGGCTGTGGCTGCTGGTCCGGGAGCCGTTGCCGGCGCTGCTGCCACGGGCCTGGCAGGGGAGGCCGGCCGCCCTGCTGCGCTGCGGTGCGCCACGCGCGCGCGTGCGGGCCGCGTCGGCGGGCCGGTGGTACGGCTCCGCGGTGCTCGGCGCGCTCACCCATGTGGTGTGGGACGCGTTCACGCATCACGACCGGTGGGGTACACGACTGATTCCGGCCATCGGCCGGGACCGTCCGGCCGGCATGCCGCTGTTCACGTGGCTGCAGTACGGGTCCTCGGTGGCGGGTGCCGTGGTGATCGCGGTGTTCGTGGTCCGCGCGCTGCGGCGGGCGCCGGGCGGGGCGCCGGCGGGGGTGCCGGTGCTGTCCGCGCGGGACCGGTGGTGCGCGTTCGCGGTGATCGGCGGCTGCGCGCTGGCGGGGGCGGCGCAGCGGGCGGCGCGGTGGTGGGAGCAGCGGGCTACGGCCGCGAGGCCGTGGGAGCTGGTGCCCACCCTGTGCTTCGGCGCGGGCGCCGGGGTGGTCCTGGGGCTGCTGCTGTACGCCGTCGGGGTCAGGGTCCGGCGTCCGGCCGTGGGTCCTGGGGGCCCTGGGGGTCCCGGTGAGGTGGTCGGTGCGAGTCCGGAGCAGCCGGTCGCTCGGTGAGGGACGCGACGAAGACCGTGAGCGTGGGCCGGGGGCGGGATCTCGGGATCAGGGTGAGGACGAGGGCGAGATAGCCGCGGGCCAGGTCGGTCCACTGGCGCCAGTCGGGGGTGCGGGCCGGGCGGCCGGCGAGTCCGCGCCGGAGGCGCTGGGTGACGTGGCGGACGGTCGTGGCCAGGTCGGCCGGGATGCGGGCGGTGCTTGCGTCCGCCGCGAGGGCCGGGACCGGCGCTGCGGGCACGGCCTGCGCCGAGACGGTGTCCGCCCAGGCCCCGGTGGCTGCCTCGGGCGTCCGGCGGTGAAGCATGCGTATACCCATGCCCGCAGTGTTGCGGCTGCGGGCGGTGAGGGGCGTTTTGACGGGGGCCACGAGAGTGACGGGCCCTCCGGGGCTTCGGCGGGTGGAGCCGGGCGGGTGGAGCGGTGCCGTGCTGGTCGGGGTGGGTTCGGCACCGCCGGGGTGCGCCGTCGGGGGTGATCGTTTTTGCGGCGGGGACGGGTCGGCCGGGGTGGGGAAGGGGGCGGCGGAACCAGGAGCGGCGGTTGCGGCGGGCCGGGGGCGCGCCGGCAGCGGGCGAGGACGGCGGAGGAGCGGCGGCGCGAGTGGGGGGATGGAGGGGGCGTCGGCCGTGTCCTGGCCACAACGCCCCCGCGCTCCCTCGTTCGCGCCGCCACCGCCGCTCGGTCGCAGTGCCCCCCGCTTCGTTGCAGCGCGCCCCCGTGCGCCCCATCCCCTCCGTCCGAGCGCCGCAGGCTGCTAGTGGGCTGCCGATTCCCAGTCCGGGCCCACGCCCACCGAGACGTCCAGGGGGGCCCTGAGGTGGACTGCGCTGGACATTTCGCGGCGGACGAGTTCCTCGGCGGCCGCGCGCTCGCCGGGGGCGATCTCCAGGACGATTTCGTCGTGGACCTGCAGGAGCATGCGGGACTTCAGGTCCGCCGCCCGCAGCGCGCTGTCCACCTTGAGCATGGCGATCTTCACGATGTCCGCCGCCGTGCCCTGGATGGGCGCGTTCAGAGCCATGCGCTCGGCCGCCTCGCGGCGCTGGCGGTTGTCGCTGTTGAGGTCGGGGAGGTAGCGGCGGCGCCCGAAGAGCGTCGCCGTGTAACCCGTCGCCCGGGCCTCGTCGACCGCTCGGCGCAGATAGTCCCGGACCCCGCCGAAGCGCTCGAAGTACGCGTCCATCAGCGCCCGCGCCTCGGCCGCCTCGATGTTCAGCTGCTGGGAGAGGCCGAACGCGGACAGGCCGTAGGCCAGGCCGTACGACATCGCCTTGATCTTGCGCCGCATCTCGGCGTCCACCGCGCCGGGCTCGACGCCGAACACCTGGGAGGCGGCGGTGGTGTGCAGGTCCTCGCCGGAGGTGAACGCCTGGATCAGGCCGGCGTCCTCGGAGAGGTGGGCCATCACGCGCAGTTCGATCTGGCTGTAGTCCGCGGTCATCAGGGACTCGAAGCCCTCGCCGACCACGAAGCCCCGGCGGATCGCCCGGCCTTCGTCCGTGCGGACCGGGATGTTCTGGAGGTTGGGGTCCGTGGAGGAGAGGCGTCCGGTCGCGGCCACCGTCTGGTTGAAGGTGGTGTGGATACGGCCGTCGCCCGCGATGGTCTTGATCAGGCCCTCGACGGTGACGCGGAGCTTCGCCTGCTCCCGGTGCCGGAGCATGATCACCGGCAGTTCGTTGTCGGTCTGGGCGGCGAGCCAGGCCAGCGCGTCCGCGTCGGTGGTGTAGCCGGTCTTGGTCTTCTTCGTCTTCGGCAGCGCGAGCTCGCCGAAGAGGACCTCCTGGAGCTGCTTGGGCGAGCCCAGGTTGAACTCGTGGCCGGCCGCGGCGTGCGCCTCCTTCACGGCCTGCTGCACCGCACCAGCGAACATCTGTTCCATCGCTTCGAGGTGCGGGCGGTCCGCCGCGATGCCGTGGCGCTCCATGCGGGCGAGCAGCGCGGAGGTGGGCAGCTCCATGTCACGGAGCAGATCGGCGGCGCCCACCTCCTCCAGTCGCGTCCCGAAGGCCGTGCCGAGGTCCAGGACGGCGCGGGCCTGGACCATCAGGGCCTCGGCCTCGGCGCCCTCGTCCGCGCCGAAGGCCAGCTGGCCGTCGGCCGCGGCGGCGGGGGCCAGCTCGCGGTGCAGGTACTCCAGGGACAGCGCGTCCAGGTCGAAGGAGCGGCGGCCGGGCTTGACCAGGTAGGCGGCGAGCGCGGTGTCCATGGTCACGCCCTCGACGCTCCAGCCGTGCTCGGCGAAGACGCGCATGGCGCCCTTGGCGTTGTGGAACACCTTGGGGCGGTCGGCGTCGGCCAGCCAGGCCGCGAACGCGTTCTCGTCGGCCTCGTCCAGCTCGGCCGGGTCGAACCAGCCCGCCGCTCCCCCGGCCGCGGCGAGGGCGACCTCGGCGACCGAGCCGGTGCCCAGCGCCCAGGTGTCGACGGTGGCCACGCCCAGGGTCCCGGCGCCGTGCTCGGCGAGCCAGGGGGCCAGCTCGCCGGTGCGCAGGATGCGGCCGTCGATCTCCACGCCGTCGGTGGTGACCGGGGTGGTCTCGGCCTCCTCGGTGCCGGGGTCGACGGCGAAGAGGCGCTCGCGCAGGGACGGGTTGCGGATCTCCAGGGTGTCCAGGACCATCGCGACGGCCTTGCGGTCGTACGGGGCCCGCTCCAGGTCGGCGACCGTCTTCGGCAGCTCGACCGCGCGCTCCAGCTCGGTGAGGACGCGGTTGAGCTTGACGGACTCCAGGTGGTCGCGGAGGTTCTGCCCGGCCTTGCCCTTGACCTCCTCGACCCGCTCGACCAGCTCGGCGAACGAGCCGAACTGGTTGATCCACTTCGCGGCGGTCTTCTCGCCGACGCCGGGGATGCCGGGGAGGTTGTCGGACGGGTCGCCGCGCAGGGCCGCGAAGTCGGGGTACTGGGCGGGCGTCAAGCCGTACTTCTCGAAAACCTTCTCCGGGGTGAACCGGGTCAGCTCCGAGACGCCCTTCGTCGGGTAGAGCACGGTGGTGTGCTCGGTGACCAGCTGGAAGGAGTCGCGGTCACCGGTGACGATCAGCACCTCGAAGCCCTCGGCCTCGGCCTGGGTGGCGAGGGTGGCGATGACGTCGTCCGCCTCGTACCCCTCGACGGCGAAGCGCGGGGCGTGCATCGCGTCGAGCAGCTCGCCGATCAGCTCGACCTGGCCCTTGAACTCGTCCGGGGTCTTGGAGCGGTTCGCCTTGTACTCGGTGAACCGCTCGGAGCGCCAGGTCTTGCGGGAGACGTCGAAGGCCACCGCGAAGTGCGTGGGCGCCTCGTCACGCAGGGTGTTGGCCAGCATCGACGCGAAGCCGTAGATCGCGTTCGTCGGCTGGCCGGTCGCGGTCGTGAAGTTCTCCGCCGGCAGCGCGAAGAACGCGCGGTAGGCCAGCGAGTGCCCGTCCATGAGCATCAGCCGGGGACGGGTACCGCCGGGGGTCTTGTCGGTCTGCTTCGGTGCTGTCTCTGCCACGTCCCCGATCCTGCCACGCCGCACCGACACTCCGGTCCGGGCGGTTCCTCCCCGGGTACGCGCGGACGCGTTTCGGTCACCTGGTGTGACGGTGACTCTGTGCAAGCAAGGCGGCCGCTACCGCCCGGTCCCCTTGTCGGCGGGCCGTGGGAGGATCGTCCGCGTACTTCTCACACGCAGTCGAAGGGGACCGTGCGATGGCGACGAAGCCGCCCAAGGGTGATCCGGTTCAGGACGCGCCGCAGGTCGCGGAGCCGAAGCACGCGGCGGCCGGGCTGCCGGCCATCGGGCACACGCTGCGCATCGCCCAGCAGCAGATGGGGGTGAGGCGCACGGCGCTGACGCTGCTGCGCGTGAACCAGAAGGACGGCTTCGACTGCCCGGGCTGCGCCTGGCCGGAGCCGGACCGCCGGCACGCGGCGGAGTTCTGCGAGAACGGCGCCAAGGCGGTGGCCGAGGAGGCCACCCTGCGCCGGGTCACGCCCGAGTTCTTCGCCGCGCACTCCGTCGCCGACCTCTCCGGCCGCAGCGGCTACTGGCTGGGCCAGCAGGGCCGGCTCACGCACCCCATGTACCTCCCCGAGGGCGGCACGCACTACGAGCCGGTCTCCTGGGAGCGGGCCTTCGGCATCGTCGCCGAGGAGATCGCCGCCCTCGGCTCCCCGGACGAGGCCGTCTTCTACACCTCGGGCCGCACCAGCAACGAGGCCGCGTTCCTGTACCAGCTCTTCGCGCGCGAGCTGGGCACGAACAACCTGCCGGACTGCTCGAACATGTGCCACGAGTCGTCCGGTTCGGCGCTGAACGAGACCATCGGCATCGGCAAGGGCAGCGTCCTGCTGGAGGACCTGTACCAGGCCGACCTGATCATCGTCGCGGGCCAGAACCCGGGCACGAACCATCCGCGGATGCTCTCCGCGCTGGAGAAGGCCAAGGCGAACGGCGCACAGGTCATCAGCGTCAACCCGCTGCCCGAGGCGGGCCTGGAGCGCTTCAAGAACCCCCAGACCCCGCAGGGCCTCCTCAAGGGCGCCGCCCTCACCGACCTGTTCCTGCAGATCCGCATCGGCGGCGACCAGGCTCTCTTCCGGCTCCTCAACAAGCTGATCCTGGAGACCGACGGCGCGGTCGACGAGGAGTTCGTGCGCGAGCACACCCACGGCTTCGAGGAGTTCGCGGCGGCCGCGCGTGCCGCCGACTGGGACGAGACGCTGACCGCGACCGGCCTCACGCGCGCGGAGATCGAGCGGGCCCTCGGCATGGTCCTCGCCTCGAAGCGGACGATCGTCTGCTGGGCCATGGGCCTCACCCAGCACAAGCACGCCGTCCCGACCATCCGCGAGGTGGTCAACTTCCTGCTGCTGCGCGGCAACATCGGGCGCCCGGGCGCGGGTGTGTGCCCGGTGCGCGGGCACAGCAATGTCCAGGGCGACCGCACCATGGGCATCTTCGAGCGGCCCGCCCCGGCCTTCCTGGACGCCCTGGAGAAGGAGTTCGGGTTCGCGCCGCCGCGCGAGCACGGCTTCGACGTCGTACGGGCGATCCGCGCGCTGCGCGACGGCGAGGCGAAGGTGTTCTTCGCCATGGGCGGCAACTTCGTCTCCGCCTCGCCCGACACCGAGGTCACCGAGGCCGCGATGCGCCGCGCACGGCTGACGGTGCACGTGTCGACCAAGCTGAACCGCTCGCACGTGGTCACGGGCGCGCGGGCGCTGATCCTGCCCACCCTGGGCCGGACGGAGCGCGATGTGCAGGACGGCGGCGAGCAGTTCGTGACGGTCGAGGACTCCATGGGCATGGTGCACGCCTCGCGCGGACGCCTGAAGCCCGCGAGCCCGCAGCTGCGGTCCGAGCCGGCCATCGTCTGCGGGCTCGCGCGCCGGGTGCTCGGCGAGCGCAGTGTCGTGCCGTGGGAGGAGTTCGCGAAGGACTACGCGACGATCCGTGACCGCATCGCGCGCGTGATCCCCGGCTTCGAGGACTTCAACGCCCGCGTGGCGCGGCCCGGCGGCTTCGCGCTGCCGCACGCCCCGCGCGACGAGCGCCGCTTCCCGACCGCCACGGGCAGGGCGAACTTCACGGCGGCGCCGGTGGAGTACCCGGCGCTGCCCGAGGGCCGGCTGCTGCTGCAGACCCTGCGCTCGCACGACCAGTACAACACCACGATCTACGGCCTGGACGACCGGTACCGGGGCATCACCGGCGGACGCCGGGTGGTGCTGGTGCACCCCGAGGACGCCCGCGCGCTCGGGGTCGCCGAGGGGTCGTACGTCGACCTGGTGAGCGAGTGGCAGGACGGGGTGGAGCGGCGGGCGCCCGGCTTCCGGGTGGTGCTGTATCCGACGGCCCGGGGGTGTGCGGCGGCGTACTACCCCGAGACGAACGTACTGGTGCCGCTGGACGCCACCGCCGACACCAGCAACACCCCGGCCAGCAAGTCCGTCGTCGTACGCCTGGAGGACCACACCGAGGACGCGCAGAGCCGTCTGGAACAATCGGCGACCGACTGAGCGTTTGCTCAGCGAGCAGCCAGCTGGACGACGAACGGAGCCGGGCCCATGGGTGAGCAGCAGCGAGTGAAGTTCCCGCAGGAGGTCATCGACGAGTACGCGGCGCTCGGCGTGGACCTGCCCGCCCTGTTCTCGGCCGGGCACCTGGGCACGCGCATGGGGGTGCAGATCCTGGAGGCCTCGGCGGACAAGGTCGTCGGGACCATGCCGGTGGAGGGCAACACCCAGCCCTACGGCCTGCTGCACGGCGGTGCCTCCGCGGTGCTCGCCGAGACCCTGGGCTCGGTCGGCTCGATGCTGCACGGCGGCGCCTCAAAGATCGCGGTCGGGGTGGACCTGAACTGCACGCACCACCGCGGGGTCCGCTCGGGCCTGGTGACGGGCGTGGCCACGCCGGTGCACCGGGGCCGGTCGACGGCGACGTACGAGATCGTGATCAGCGACGAGGCGGGCCGCCGGGTCTGCACCGCCCGGCTGACCTGCCTGCTGCGGGACGTGCGGCCGGGCGACGGGCCCACGGAACCCGCCGGAAGCTGAGTCCGGCTCCGCCGGAGCGTTGCCCCTCGCCCTCCCTCCCCTTAGCTTCGGCACATGGGACGGCGAGGAGGCCCCCGGCCGGGGGTGAGGTTCCTGGTGCTCGGGCTGGCGGCGCCGGCGGTGCTGTGCGCGACGGGCTGCGCCGGGCCGAGCGGCTCCCCGCATCCCCCGCAGTCCCCGGCCGCCCCCACGTCCTCCCCGGGTTCGGCAGCCGCCTCCTCCCCGGCCCCCGGACAGCCGGCCTCCGACGCCGATCTGTGCGCGCGGCTCATCACCTACTGGTCGCGCGAGGTTCTCGACGGTGACTCCTACGGCGACTACCAGTCGATGGGGCTGTCCCACGGGCAGTACGAGATCCTGCGGGACGTCGTGGACGCCGCGCGGCCCGTGAAACACCGTCAAGGTTCCGCATTGGCCGACAAGTTGATCGTCCGTCAGGCGCGTACGGCGTGCACCGAGCGCTACCGCCACGGGACCCCGAGCGGAGGCCCGTGGACATGAGCGGCATCGGTCCCCCGGAGCCCGGTGAGGGCACCCGCGCGCGGGACGACCGGCAGCCGGAGGAGGCGTTCCCGGCCGGCCGGACGCGCACCGCCCTGGTCTCCTGGTACGCCCGCCACCGGCGGATCGCCTTCGCCCTCGCCGCCGCGGCCGTCCTCCTGGGCGGCGGCTACCTCTACGCCACGCGGCCGCAGCAGCCGCCCCCGCACCCGCCACGCAGGCCCGCGCAGGTGCCGTACCCCGCCCAAGTGGTGGACGTGACCTACCTCGACGCCCGGACCCCTCCGGCGGGCGCCCCGCCGCGCAGCTTCAGCTTCGCCGTCCTGGTGAGCGTGGCGTCGGGGCCGCCGGTCACCGTGACCCGGGTGAGCCAGCCGTACGCGGGGCTGACCCTGACCACGACACCACCCGCTCCGTTCCGAACCCGGGCGGATTCGGCCCGCAAGATCACAATAACCATGCACGTGACGGACTGCGAAAAAGCCCCCAGGGACGCCGGGCTCCCTTTCCTCGACGTAACTCTGCGTAATACACGTGCAATACAGACGCAGAGCTTCATCCCGGGGGCGCGCTACGCACAGGACCTCTCCCACGCCCTGGAAGTAGCCTGCAGCAACAGATCCAGGTAATCACCAAAACAGCTGAGACACCTGGAACGATCACGGCGAGTCCTGCGGGTTCTCAAAATGTGGACGGCGCGAATCCACCTGAATTCCACCTTCCACCCCACCCAGTACCGCTCTGCATTACGTCGTGTCATAACAAGAGCGTCACAGCCTCGGTCAGACACTCCTCCACGTTCCCCACACACGCTTAGAGTCACGGCCAGTCACCGCGCCTTCGGATTGTCCAAAATTTGCGCGGCGCGCGACTCGACCGCTTCCACGGGGAGGCGGTTGTGCCTGGGGAAAGGACTGATCGTGCGTCAACGTTCGCTTATCGCCATCACCGCCGCGCTGGCGGCGGGAGCGCTCACCCTCACCGCCTGCGGCTCGCGCGACAGCGGCGACAAGGGTTCCGACTCGGGCAACGGCGGCACCACCGTCGTCATCGGTGTCGACGCCCCCCTGACCGGCGACCTGTCCGCCATGGGCCTCGGCATCAAGAACTCGGCGGACCTCGCCGCCAAGAACGCCAACAAGCAGAACCTGGTCAAGGGCATCACCTTCAAGATCGACGCCCGCGACGACCAGGCCCAGCCGTCCGCCGGCCAGCAGAACGCCTCCACGTTCGTCTCGGACAAGAGCGTCCTCGGCGTCGTCGGCCCGCTGAACTCCTCGGTCGCCGAGTCGATGCAGAAGGTCTTCGACGACGCCAAGCTGGTGCAGGTCTCCCCGGCCAACACCGGCCCGGCCCTGACCCAGGGCCAGGACTGGCAGAACAAGAAGGTCCGCCCGTACAAGGCGTACTTCCGCACCGCGACCACGGACGCCATCCAGGGCCCGTTCGCCGCCCAGTACGTCTACAACACGGCCAAGAAGAAGAAGGTCTTCGTCATCGACGACAAGAAGACCTACGGCTCCGGCCTCGCCGCGACCTTCACCACGGAGTTCAAGAAGCTCGGCGGCAAGGTGGTCGGCACCGAGCACATCAACCCCGACGCCAAGGACTTCTCCGCGGTCGCCACCAAGGTCAAGAACTCCGGTGCCGAGGTCGTCTACTACGGCGGCGAGTACCCCCAGGCCGGCCCGCTCAGCAAGCAGATCAAGGCCGCCGGTGCCAAGATCTCGCTGGTCGGCGGCGACGGCATCAAGGACGACACGTACATGAAGCTGGCGGGCTCCGAGGCCACCGGCGACCTGGCCACCTCCGTCGGCGCCCCGGTCGAGGACCTGCCCTCCGCCAAGCAGTTCGTGGCCGACTACAAGGCCGCGGGCTACAAGGAGGAGTACTCCGCCTACGGCGGCTACGCCTACGACTCCGCCTGGGCGGTCATCGAGGCCGTGAAGAAGGTCGTCGACGCCAACGGCGGCAAGCTCCCCTCCGACGCCCGCGCCAAGATCACCGAGGCGATGCAGGGCGTGGCCTTCGACGGCGTGACCGGCAAGGTCTCCTTCGACGAGTACGGCGACGCCACCAACAAGCAGCTGACCGTGTACGCCGTGAAGAACGGTGCCTGGGTGCCCGTCAAGTCCGGTACCTACACCGGCTGATCCACGCCCGACCCACTCAAGAGCCGCGCGGGGCGCTGTTCCACTGGCGCCCCGCGCGGACTCGCATCCGGCCACATCCCTCGCACTTTCCGAACGCTCGGAGGACATGCGGTGAACGAACTGCCGCAGCAGCTGGTCAACGGCCTGCTACTAGGATCCATGTACGGGCTGGTCGCCATCGGCTACACAATGGTCTACGGCATTGTCCAGCTCATCAACTTCGCCCACGGCGAGATATTCATGACGGGCGCGTTCGGCGCTCTCACGGTCTGGCTCTGGCTTCCCGGCGGCACCAGCATGTGGATCGCGCTGCCGCTGATGATCGTCGGCGCCGTGATCGTCGCGGTCGCCATCGCCGTCGGAGCGGAACGGTTCGCCTACCGGCCCCTCCGCAACGCCCCCCGCCTCGCCCCCCTGATCACCGCCATCGGCCTCTCCCTGGCGCTCCAGCAGGCGGTGTGGGCCTGGTACCCGGAGGCGAAGTCCGCGCGCACCTTCCCGCAGATCGCCGGCGGCCCCTTCGAGATCGGCAGCGTCACCATCCAGACCGGCGACATCTTCCTCGTCGTCGCGGCCCCCATCAGCATGGCCGTCCTCGCCTGGTTCGTGATGAAGACCCGCACCGGCCGCGGCATGCAGGCCACCGCGCAGGATCCGGACACCGCCAAGCTGATGGGCGTCAACACCGACCGCATCATCGTGATCGCGTTCGCGCTCGGCGCCGCGTTCGCCGCCGTCGGAGCCGTCGCCTACGGCCTGAAGTACGGCGAGATCAACTTCCGCATGGGCTTCATCCTCGGTCTGAAGGCGTTCACCGCAGCCGTCCTCGGCGGCATCGGCAACATCTACGGCGCCATGATCGGCGGCGTGGTCCTCGGCGTGGCCGAGACCCTGGCCACCGCCTACATCGCCGACATCCCCGGCATGGACAAGTTCGGCAGCCAGTCCTGGGCCGACGTCTGGGCCTTCGTACTCCTCATCCTCGTACTGCTGTTCAGGCCACAGGGCCTGCTCGGCGAGCGCGTCGCGGACAGGGCGTGACACCGATGACCACACAGACCACCGCACCCGACACCCCCGGCGCCCCCAAGGCCGACACCCCCTCCGGCCTGCTGCCCCTGCCGGAGAAGGCCGCCCGCGCCCTCGCCCTCGGCGGCAGCGTCCTGACGATCGCCTCCACCTTCCTCGCCTGGACCTGGACCTCCGCCTTCCCCGGCGACCTCACCGTCTACGGCTACCCCGGCGGCCTGCAGGTCCTCGTCCTCATCGGCGCGGCCCTCGCCACCCTCATCGCACTGGCCTCCTACGGCCTCCGGGGCCTGGCCTGGCTGGTGCCCGCCGGCCCCGCCCCCGCCCTGAAGTTCGCCACCCTGGCCACCTTCGCCACCGCCTGGTACACGGTCATCGCCATCAGCACCGACCTCGGCGGAGTCGTCAACCTCGAACCCGGCGGCTACCTCGTCGCCGTCGCCAGCCTCGCCGCCCTCGCCGGCGCCCTCGCCCTGCCCTTCCAGCGGCCCGAGCCCGACCCGATCGACCCCGACGACACCGGCTGGGAGAAGTTCAAGCACGGCGCCGCACACAAGTGGGAGATCACCAAGGCGGTCTTCGCCGGCGGCTCCCCCCGGCCCGTGGCCACACTCCCGTCGTACGCCGAAATCCTGATCATCGTCGGGATGCTCGCACTCGGCCTCGTCGTCTTCACCTACGGCATCGGCACCGAGTACGACGAACTGTTCATCGGCTTCCTCATCACCGCCGGCCTCGGCTTCGCCGCCCTCAACAAGGCCGGTGTCATCGCCCACGCCTCACAGATCGCCTCCCGGCACACGAACATCACCATCTGCGGCGCCTTCGTCGCGGCGGCACTGTTCCCCTTCACCCAGACCGACGACCAGTACGCCACCCTCGGCGTCTACATCCTGATCTTCGCCACCGTCGCCCTCGGCCTGAACATCGTCGTCGGCCTCGCCGGCCTCCTCGACCTCGGCTACGTCGCCTTCCTCGGCGTCGGCGCCTACGCGGCGGCCCTGGTCTCCGGCTCCCCCAGCTCGCCGTTCGACGTGCACTTCCCGTTCTGGGCCGCCGTCCTGGTCGGCGCCGCCGCCTCGCTGGTCTTCGGTGTGCTGATCGGCGCCCCGACGCTCCGGCTGCGCGGCGACTACCTCGCCATCGTCACCCTCGGCTTCGGTGAGATCTTCCGCATCACGGCGAACAACCTCGACGGCACCTCCGGACCCGACCTCACCAACGGCTCCAACGGTGTCTCCTCTATCCCGAACCTCGACGTCCTCGGCTTCGACTTCGGCGCCCAGCACGCCATGGGCGGCTTCACCATCGGCCGGTTCGCGAACTACTTCTTCCTGATGCTGCTCATCACCGCGGTCGTGGTGCTGGTGTTCCGCCGCAGCGGCAACTCCCGCATCGGACGCGCCTGGGTGGCCATCCGCGAGGACGAGACCGCCGCGCTCGCCATGGGCATCAACGGCTTCCGGGTCAAGCTGATCGCCTTCGCCGTCGGCGCCTCGCTCGCCGGCCTCGCCGGCACCGTCCAGGCCCACGTCACCTACACCGTGACCCCCGAGCAGTACCTGTTCGCCGGCCCCATCCCGCCCAACTCCGCGTTCCTGCTCGCCGCGGTCGTCCTCGGCGGCATGGGCACCATCAGCGGTCCGCTGATCGGCGCCGCCCTGCTCTTCCTCATCCCCAACAAGCTCCAGTTCCTCGGCAACTACCAGCTCTTCGCCTTCGGTCTCGCGCTCATCCTCCTGATGCGGTTCCGCCCCGAGGGCCTCATCCCCAACCGGCGCCGCCAGCTCGAGTTCCACGAAGACGCGGAAGCACCCACCCTCCTGACGAAGGCGGGGGCCTGACCACCATGACCACCGACACCACCACCAAGGACACCACCCCCGGCGCCGCCGCGCCCGGCGAGACCGTCCTCGACGCCCGCGGCGTGACCATGCGCTTCGGCGGCCTCACCGCCGTACGCGGCGTCGACCTCACCGTCGGCGCCGGCGAGATCGTCGGCCTCATCGGCCCCAACGGCGCCGGCAAGACCACCTTCTTCAACTGCCTGACCGGCCTCTACGTCCCCACCGAGGGCGAAGTCCGGTACAAGGGCAACGTCCTGCCGCCCAAGTCCTTCAAGGTCACCGCGGCCGGCATCGCACGCACCTTCCAGAACATCCGGCTCTTCGCCAACATGACCGTCCTGGAGAACGTGCTCGTCGGCCGGCACACCCGCACCAAAGAAGGCTTCTGGTCCGCCGTACTGCGCGGCCCCGGCTTCCACAAGGCCGAAAAGGCCTCCAGGGACCGCGCCATGGAACTGCTGGCCTTCGTCGGCCTCGACCACAAGGCCGAACACCTCGCCCGCAACCTGCCCTACGGCGAACAGCGCAAACTCGAGATCGCCCGCGCCCTGGCCAGCGAACCCGGACTGCTGCTCCTCGACGAGCCGACGGCCGGCATGAACCCGCAGGAGACCCGGACCACCGAGGAACTGGTCTTCGCCATCCGGGACATGGGCATCGCCGTCCTCGTCATCGAGCACGACATGCGCTTCATCTTCAACCTGTGCGACCGCGTGGCCGTACTCGTCCAGGGCGAGAAGCTCATCGAGGGCGACAGCGCGACCGTCCAGGGCGACGAACGGGTGGTCGCGGCCTACCTCGGCGAACCCTTCGAGAACGCGCCCGGCGCCGAGGAGGTGGCCGAGGTGGAAGCCGCCGAGGCCCACGCCGAGACCACCACGGACGCCGCGCCCGGCAAGGAGAACGACCGATGACCACACTGCTGGAAGTCGAGGACCTCAGAGTCGCCTACGGCAAGATCGAGGCCGTCAAGGGCATCTCCTTCAAGGTCGAGGCCGGTCAGGTCGTCACCCTCATCGGCACCAACGGCGCCGGCAAGACCACCACCCTGCGCACGCTGTCCGGACTGCTCAAGCCGGTCGGCGGACAGATCAAGTTCAACGGCAGGTCACTGAAGAAGGTCCCGGCCCACCAGGTGGTCTCGCTGGGCCTCGCCCACTCCCCCGAGGGGCGGCACATCTTCCCGCGCATGAGCATCGAGGACAACCTGCGCCTCGGCGCGTTCCTGCGCAACGACAAGCCCGGCATCGAGAAGGACATCCAGCGCGCCTACGACCTCTTCCCCATCCTCGGGGAGCGGCGCAAGCAGGCCGCGGGCACCCTCTCGGGCGGTGAGCAGCAGATGCTGGCGATGGGCAGGGCGCTGATGTCCCAGCCGAAGCTGCTGATGCTGGACGAGCCGTCGATGGGTCTGTCGCCGATCATGATGCAGAAGATCATGGCGACGATCGCCGAGCTGAAGGCGCAGGGCACCACGATCCTGCTGGTCGAGCAGAACGCCCAGGCCGCGCTCTCCCTCGCCGACCAGGGTCATGTCATGGAGGTCGGCAACATCGTCCTCTCCGGCACGGGACAGGACCTGCTGCACGACGAGTCCGTCCGCAAGGCCTACCTCGGCGAGGACTGATCCGTCCGCACGGATCCGTCCGTATACGACGACGAGGCCCGCGCCCTCTTCTCCGGGGCGCGGGCCTCGTCGTACGCAGGGGCCGCTCAGCTCTTCTTGGCCGCCTTCTTCTCCTCGCTGTCCGCGATGACCGCCTCCGCGACCTGCTGCATCGACATGCGGCGGTCCATGGACGTCTTCTGGATCCAGCGGAAGGCGGCCGGCTCGGTCAGGCCGTACTCCGTCTGCAGGATGGACTTCGCGCGGTCGACCAGCTTGCGGGTCTCCAGCCGCTGGCTGAGGTCGGCGACCTCCTTCTCCAGCTGCTTCAGCTCGGTGAACCGGGAGACGGCCATCTCGATCGCCGGGACGACGTCGCTCTTGCTGAACGGCTTGACCAGGTACGCCATGGCACCGGCGTCCCGGGCGCGCTCGACGAGGTCGCGCTGCGAGAAGGCGGTGAGCATCAGGACCGGCGCGATGGACTCCTCGGCGATCTTCTCGGCCGCGGAGATGCCGTCCAGCTTGGGCATCTTCACGTCCAGGATGACCAGGTCCGGCCTGTGCTCGCGGGCCAGCTCGACGGCCTGCTCACCGTCCCCGGCCTCGCCGACGACGGTGTACCCCTCCTCCTCCAGCATTTCCTTGAGGTCGAGCCGGATCAGTGCCTCGTCCTCGGCGATGACGACACGGGTCGTCAGCGGAGGCACGTGCGACTTGTCGTCGTCGGGCACGTCTACGGGCTGGGGCGACTCGGCGGTCACGGGGGCTCCTCGTTCAGGGCAGGGGTACTGCTGACAAGAGCCTACCTAGCTACGGTAAGGTGGGGGCACGGCGGGTGCCCGTCGACCTTGCTTTTCAAGGGAGCCCCGGTAGCCCAGCGGTAGAGGCAATGGTCTCAAACACCATCCAGCGTCGGTTCGAATCCGACCCGGGGTACTTTTCCTAAGAAATGAAGGTTCCCTCAAAAAGCGGACGTTCACGTTCTCGTGAACCTCCGCTTTTTGCCGCGTGTCGCCGCGAACGGCCTCGCAGGGTTTTCCCATGTACGACATCAGTACACGTATGCGAGCCCTTGCGCTGGTGGCTCAGGGGCGCAGCCTGAACTCCGTCAGCAAGGAAACGGGTATCTCCCGCCATGCGATCACCTGCTGGCTGACCCGGCTGGAACCGCTGTCCCGGACACCGCCCTGCGTCCGATGCCGGGTCACACCAGGAGTCCCGGAAGATCGCCCGGCATACGCTTACCTGCTGGGTCTCTACCTGGGCGACGGCTACATCATCTCCAAGCCGAGGCACCACTACCTCATGGTCACGTGCACCGCCTCGTGGCCCGGACTGGTCGATGCGGCCGAGGACGCCATGCGTAGGGTCCAGCCCGAGCCCAGCATCAGCCGTCTCGAACGGACAGGCTGTATCGACGTCAAGTCCTACACGAAGCACTGGGCGTGTCTGCTGCCCCAGCACGGCCCCGGCAAGAAGCACGAGCGCCCCATCGTCCTCGAACCCTGGCAGCAAGCCATCGTCGACGCCCACCCCTGGGAGTTCATCCGGGGTCTCATCCACTCGGACGGCTGCCGTATCACCAACTGGACGACCCGGATGGTCGGCGGTGAGCGCAAGCGGTACGAGTATCCGCGCTACTTCTTCACCAACAAGTCGGACGACATCCGGGGCCTGTACACCGGCACCCTCGACAAGGTGGGCGTCGAGTGGACGCACTGTGCCCGCAACGGAGACCCCTACAACGTCTCTGTCGCCAAGAAGGCCTCCGTGGCACTGCTCGACACCCACGTCGGCCCCAAGTACTGACGGGGGGCTCCCGTCACTTCGGGCTGTCGTCCTCGCCGATGTGGTGGACGCGGACCATGTTGGTCGAGCCGGAGACGCCGGGCGGTGAGCCTGCCGTGATGACCACCACGTCGCCCTTCCGGCAACGGCCGTACTTCAGGAGCAGTTCGTCCACCTGGTCGACCATGGCGTCGGTGGAGTCGACGTGCGGGCCGAGGAAGGTTTCCGTGCCCCAGGTGAGGCTGAGCTGGGAGCGGGTGGCCGGTTCCGGGGTGAAGGCGAGGAGGGGGATCGGGGAGCGGTAGCGGGAGAGGCGGCGGGCGGTGTCTCCGGACTGGGTGAACGCGACCAGGAACCTGGCGCCGAGGAAGTCGCCCATCTCGGCGGCGGCCCGGGCGACCGCGCCGCCCTGGGTGCGCGGCTTGTTCCGCTCGGTCAGCGGAGGCAGGCCCTTGGCCAGCATGTCCTCCTCGGCCGCTGCGACGATCTTCGCCATGGTGCGTACGGTCTCGACCGGGTACTTGCCGACGCTGGTCTCGCCGGAGAGCATCACGGCGTCGGTGCCGTCGAGGACCGCGTTGGCGACGTCGGAGGCCTCGGCGCGGGTGGGCCGGGAGTTCTCGATCATCGAGTCGAGCATCTGGGTGGCGACGATCACCGGCTTGGCGTTGCGCTTGGCGAGTTTGACGGCGCGCTTCTGGACGATCGGCACCTGTTCCAGCGGCATCTCGACGCCGAGGTCGCCGCGGGCGACCATCAGGCCGTCGAAGGCGGCGACGATGCCGTCGAGGTTCTGCACCGCCTGCGGTTTCTCGATCTTGGCGATCACCGGGAGGCGGCGGCCTTCGTCGGCCATGATCCGGTGCACGTCGGCGGCGTCGTCGCCGCTGCGGACGAAGGAGAGGGCGATCACGTCGAAGCCGGTGCGCAGGGCCCAGCGCAGGTCGTCCCGGTCCTTCTCGGACAGGGCGGGGACGGAGACGGCGACGCCGGGCAGGTTCAGGCCCTTGTGGTCGGAGACGACGCCGCCTTCGAGGACCCGGGTGCGCACGCGGGGGCCGTCGACGGCGGTGACTTCCAGGCAGACCTTGCCGTCGTCCACGAGGATGCGCTCACCGGGGGTGACGTCGGCGGCGAGGCCGGCGTAGGTGGTGCCGCACTGGTGGCGGTCGCCTTCGGCGCCGTCCTCCACGGTGATGGTGAAGGTGTCGCCGCGTTCAAGGAGTACGGGGCCTTCGGTGAAGCGGCCGAGCCGGATCTTCGGGCCCTGAAGGTCGGCGAGGATTCCGACGCTGCGGCCGGTTTCGTCGGCTGCCTTCCGCACGCGTCGGTAGCGCTCCTCGTGCTCGGCGTGCGTGCCGTGGCTGAGGTTGAAGCGGGCGACGTCCATTCCGGCCTCGACCAGTGCCTTGATCTGGTCGTACGAGTCGGTGGCGGGCCCCAATGTACAGACGATTTTTGCTCGGCGCATGGGTCGAGCCTAGGGCTTACCCGCGGGTAGAGAATTGGCGCCGTATGACTACTCAAGGGACTTTCGGCAAAGCCTTATTGACAACTGTTGAATTGTGCGGCGGTCCGCTCCTATGAGCGATGGTCACCAGATCGCAACCTTCCGGACCTGTTGTCGGAAGTCATGCTCAGGTCAGAATCTACGCGCGTTGTTCGATCACCGCCAAGGAGAACCGAGACATGCCGTTGAACCGCCGGAAGTTCCTGAAGAAGTCCGCCGCCACCGGAGCGGGAGTGGCGATCGCCGGTGCGGCGGCGGCCCCGGCGGCCGAGGCGGCGGAACTCACGAAGCCCGGGCACCCCGTGAAGCGGTACTCCCTGACCGTGATGGGCACGACCGACCTGCACGGGCACGTCTTCAACTGGGACTACTTCAAGGACGCGGAGTACGCCGACAAGGCGGGCAACGCGATGGGCCTCGCCCGGATCTCCACCCTGGTCGAGCAGGTGCGCAAGGAGAAGGGCCGCTGCAACACCCTGCTGCTGGACGCCGGTGACACCATCCAGGGCACCCCGCTGACCTACTACTACGCCAAGGTGGACCCGATCACCGCCAAGGGCGGCCCGGTGCACCCGATGGCGCAGGCGATGAACGCGATCGGGTACGACGCGGCGGCCCTCGGCAACCACGAGTTCAACTACGGCATCGAGACGCTGCGGAAGTTCGAGGACCAGCTCGACTTCCCGCTGCTCGGCGCCAACGCGGTGGACGCGAAGACGCTGAAGCCCGCCTTCCCGCCGTACTTCATGAAGACGTTCCACGTGCCGGGCGCCAAGCCGGTGAAGGTCGCCGTGCTCGGCCTGACCAACCCGGGCATCGCGATCTGGGACAAGGCCTACGTCCAGGGCAAGCTGGCGTTCCCGGGCCTGGAGGAGCAGGCCGCCAAGTGGGTGCCGAAGCTGAGGTCGATGGGCGCGGACGTGGTCGTCGTCTCGGCGCACTCGGGCACCTCGGGGACGTCGTCGTACGGCGACCAGGTGCCGTACGTGGAGAACGCGGCGGCCAACGTGGCCAGGCAGGTGCCCGGGATCGACGCGATCCTGGTCGGCCACGCGCACGTGGAGATCCCGGAGCTGAAGGTCGTCAACGAGCAGACCGGCAGGACGGTCGTACTGTCGGAGCCGCTGTGCTACGCCGAGCGGCTCACCCTCTTCGACATCGAGCTGGTGTTCGGCAAGGGCCGCTGGGAGGTCGAGTCGGTCTCCGCGTCGCTGCGCAACTCCAACTCCGTCGCCGACGACCCGAAGATCACCAAGCTGCTCACCGACGAGCACCGGAAGGTCGTCGCGTACGTCAACCAGGTCGTGGGCCGGGCCACCGAGACCCTGACGACCGTCGAGGCCCGCTACAAGGACGCCCCGATCATCGACCTGATCACCAGGGTGCAGGAGGACGTGGTCAAGGCGGCGCTCGCGGGCACCGAGTACGCCTCGCTGCCGGTGATCGCCCAGGCCTCGCCGTTCTCCCGGACCTCCGAGATCCCGGCCGGCAACGTCACCATCCGGGACCTGTCGAGCCTGTACGTCTACGACAACACGCTGGTCGCCAAGCTGCTGACGGGTGCCCAGGTGCGGGCGTACCTGGAGTATTCGGCGGAGTACTACGTCCGGACGGCCGCCGATGCCACGGTCGACGTGGAGAAGCTGACCAACGCCGGCGGCCGTCCGGACTACAACTACGACTACGTGTCGGGTCTGTCGTACGACATCGACATCGCGCAGCCGGCCGGGTCGCGGATCAAGAACCTGACCTTCGGCGGGGCCGCGCTGGACGACGACCGGCAGTTCGTGTTCGCGGTGAACAACTATCGGGCCAACGGCGGCGGTGCCTTCCCGCACGTCGCCACCGCCAAGGAGCTGTGGTCGGAGTCGACGGAGATCCGTACCCGGATCGCGGAGTGGGTGACCGCGAAGGGTGTCCTGGACCCGAAGGACTTCGCGTCGGTGGACTGGAAGCTGGTGCGCGACGGCAAGCCGGTCTTCTAGAGCCGCAGGAGTGACGGGTCGACGGCGTCGGTGATCGCCTTGGCGCCGGCGTCGTTGACGTGCAGGCCGTCGCCGCTGTCGAACTCGGCGCGGATGCGTTCGGGTTCGGTCGGGTCGGCGACGGCGGCGGCGACGTCCACGACCGCGTGGAAGGGGTGCGTGCCGCCGAGCAGCCAGGCGTTGACCTCGCGCCGCGCGGCCTGGCCGGACGCGGTGTCGTAGCCCTCGTAGACCGTGCCCCGGCAGGGGCCGAGGGTGGCGCCGATGACGGTGAGGCCGGCGGCGCGCAGCCGCTCGGCGAGGTGGTGAGCCCGGCGACGAGGTCGGCCGCGGTGGGGCCGTCGGCCGGTTCCGGGTGGGCGCGGAAGCCGGGCATGCCGAGGTCGTTCAGGCCGAGCAGGTGTTCGCCGATCTCGTCGGTGAGCAGCCGGTTGCCGGAGATGCCCTGGTTGACGATCCAGCCTCGGGGCAGGCGGCGGCTGAGCTGGGCGGGGAAGCTGTGGTCGCGGCCCGGTGTGGTGGCGGCGCCCTCGGTCCAGGAGTCACCGAAGGCGACGGCGATCCTGGTGCCCTCGGGGGCGCGGACGTCGGCGCCGATCCCGAAGTGGCCGGTCGGCACCTCCTCGGCGTCGCGCAGGTTCTCGGCGGACAGTTGGTCGCCGGGCGCGGCGTGGCCGAGGTCGTAGGGCACGCCCGAGTAGGTGGTCGAACCGGTGTCGCCGGGCAGGTACAGGGTGACGGTGAGTTCCTGGCCTGCGGTGACGGGTTGTTCGGCGGGGTCGCTGACGAGTTCTCCGCCGGCTGGGATCTCGGCGGTCGGGGCACCCGTGAAGGTGTCGTGATCATGGTCAGCACCAACGCCGCCGTGGCGGGCTTGGTCCGTTCCCGGCGGCTCACCTTCCTTCGACGAGCGGAGTGAGCCGTTGCGGTTGCCTGGCCTGGGGCACCCGGGCGGCCGGCTGCTCCAGTCCGAAGGAGGTGAAGGCGGTGCGCTGCGGGAGCGGGTACGGCTCTTTACTGGTGAGCGCGTTGAGGATGGTGGCGCTGCGCCAGGCGGCCAGGCCGAGGTCGGGGGCGCCGACGCCGTGCGTGTGCAGTTCGGCGTTCTGGACGTAGACGGAGCCGGTGACCGAGGGGTCGAGGGCGAGGCGGAACTCCGCGTCGATGCGGGGGCGTTCGCTGCTGTCGCGGCGGATGTAGGGGTCGAGTCCGGCGAGGAGGCGGCCGAGGGGGCGTTCCCGGTAGCCGGTGGCGAGGACGACGGCGTCGGTGGTGAGCCGGGAGCGGCTGCCCTGCTGGAGGTGCTCCAGGTGCAGCTCGATCCTGGCGGTGGCGATGCGGCCGGCGGTGCGGACGCGGACACCGGGGGTGAGGACGGTGTCGGGCCAGCCGCCGTCCAGGGTGCGCCGGTACAGCTCGTCGTGGATGGCGGCGAGGGTGCCGGTGTCGATGCCCTTGTACAGCTGCCACTGGGCGGCGGTGAGCCGGTCGCGGACGGGTTCGGCGAGGGCGTGGAAGTAGCGCGTGTAGTCGGGCGTGAAGTGTTCCAGGCCGAGCTTGGAGTACTCCATGGGCGCGAACGCCTCGGTCCGGCCGATCCAGTGCAGCTTCTCCCGGCCGGCCGGGCGGTGCCGGAGCAGGTCCAGGAAGACTTCGGCGCCGGACTGTCCGGAGCCGACGACGGTGACGTGCCCGGCGGCGAGGATGCTGTCGCGGTGGTCGAGGTAGTCGGCGGCGTGGACGACGGGCACGCCGGGCGCGTCCACCAGGGGCTGGAGAGGGTCGGGGACGTAGGGGGCGGTGCCGATGCCGAGGACGATGTTGCGGGTGTGGGTACGGCCGAGGGCCTCGGCCTCGCCCTCGGCGTCGAGCTGGGTGAAGTCGACCTCGAAGACGTCCCGTTCGGGGTTCCAGCGGACGGCGTCGACCTGGTGGCGGAAGCGCAGCCCGGGGAGGGACTGTGCGACCCAGCGGCAGTAGGCGTCGTACTCGGCGCGCTGGATGTGGAAGTGCTCGGCGAAGTAGAAGGGGAAGAGCCGCTCGCGGGTCCTGAGGTAGTTGAGGAAGCTCCAGGGGCTGGTGGGGTCGGCGAGGGTCACCAGGTCGGCGAGGAAGGGGACTTGGACGGTGGCGCCCTCGATGAGCAGTCCGGGGTGCCAGTCGAAGCGGGGGCGCTGTTCGTAGAAGACGGCGTCGAGTTCGGCGAGCGGGTGGGCGAGGGCGGCGAGGGAGAGGTTGCACGGGCCGATGCCGATGCCGACCAGGTCGCGGGGGGCGGCGGGGTCGTGGCGTGGGGGGTGGGTCATGCGGGGGTGTTTCCTTCGGCGAGTTCGGCGAGTTTGAGCAGCTGGGCCAGGTCGTCCGGCTGGGTGTGGGGGTTGAGGACGGTGGCCTTGAGCCAGAGCCGGCCGTCGGCCCGGGCGCGGCCGAGGACGGCTCGGCCGTCGTGCAGCAGTCTGCGGCGGACGGCGGCCACGGCGTCGTCGTCGGCGCCGGCGGGGCGGAACAGGACGGTGCTGATGACGGGCCGGTCGTACAGCTCGAAGCCGGGGTGTTCCCGGACGAGCGCGGCGAATGCGCGGGCCCGGGTGCAGACCTGGTCGGTCAGTGCGCCGAGCCCGCTGCGGCCCAGCGTCTTGAGGGTGACGGCGATCTTCAGGATGTCGGGGCGGCGGGTGGTGCGCAGGGAGCGGCCGAGCAGGTCGGGGAGTCCGGCCTCGGTGTCGTCGTCGGCGTTCAGGTAGTCGGCGCGCTGGTGGAGGGTGGCGAGTTCGTGGGGGCGGGCGAGGGCGAGGAGCCCGGCGGCGACCGGCTGCCAGCCGAGCTTGTGCAGGTCGAGGGTGAGGGTGTGGGCGGCTTCGAGGCCGGCGAGTTTGTCGCGGTGCCGGTCGCTGAAGAGGAGGCCGCCGCCGTAGGCCGCGTCGATGTGCAGCCGGGCGCCGTGGGCGGTGCACAGACCGGCGATCTCGGGCAGCGGGTCGATGAGGCCGGCGTCGGTGGTGCCGGCGGTGGCGGCGACGAGCAGTGGGCCGGGGAGGGCGGTGAGGGCCTCGTCGACGGCGGCGGGGTCCAGGGTGCCGTTCGGGGTGGGGATCACGACGGGGTCGGGCAGGCCGAGCAGCCAGGCGGCGCGGGGCAGGGAGTGGTGGGCGTTGGCGCCGCACACGAGGCGCACGCCCCCGCCGTGCGCCTCGCGGGCGAGCAGCAGGGCGAGCTGGTTGGATTCGGTGCCGCCGGTGGTGACGAGGGCGTCGGCGAGGCCGGCGGTGCGGGCGAGGGTGCGGGCGACCGCGGCTTCCAGGGCGGAGGCGGAGGGGGCCTGGTCCCAGGAGTCCAGGGAGGGGTTGAGGGCGCTGGCGGCGAGGTCGGCGGCGGCGGCCACGGCGAGCGGCGGGCAGTGCAGATGGGCCGCGCACAGCGGGTCGGCGGGGTCGGCGGCGCCCGCGGCGAGCACCTGTACGAGGGTGTGCAGGGCGTCCGGGTCGCCGGTGTCCGGCAGGACGTCCCCGAGGGCGTCGGCGACGCGGGCGGCGACGGCGTCCGGTCCGCCGGCGGGCAGGGGTCCGCCGCGCTCGCGGCCGCCGGCCGCGAGTGCGGCGAGCACGGTGTCGAGGAGGGGCCGCAGGGCGTCGGGGCCGCCGGGACCCGAGGCCAGGGGTGGCGTGCTCATGAACCCTCCTCCGCTCGCGCACCCCGCCTCGGGTCCGGGGGCTTCCGGCTCGGGGGTGGAGTTCCAGCTTGTACCGGAAGGGAGCCCTGTGTCCCGAAAGCCCGGAGAACGGAACCCGAAAGTGTGTACTGCCGTCCCCGGTGGAGGTGTTGGGGGCCTGCCCGGGGCTACGCGCGGAAGTCGTCGGCGTGGTCGCGGGCCCACTGGGCGAAGGTGCGGGCGGGGGCGCCGGTGAGTTCCTGCACGGTGCCGGTGATCTCCGGGGGGACGCCGACGGTCTCGGCGAAGGTCTGCAGCAGCCGTTCGAGCATCTGCGGCGGCACGTGCGGGAACAGCTCCCGGCCCGCTTCGGCCGGGTCGATCTCGACGAAGGTCAGCTTCCGGCCGAGGGCCTCGCCGATCGCCGCGACCTGGTCGGCGTTGCTGGTCGCTTCGGGTCCGGTGAGCCGGTGCACGGCGCCTTCGTGGCCGGGGTCGAGCAGGACGCGTTCGGCGACGGCCGCGATGTCGTCCTCGTGGATGGGGGCGGACAGGCCTTCCGCGAAGGCGCCGCGGACGGTGTCGCCGGCGCGGATCTGCGGGGCGTACTGGAGTGCGTTGGTGGCGAAGGCGTTGGGGCGCAGGAACGTCCAGTCGAGCCCGCTGTCGCGGATCTGCTGCTCAGCGGTGGCGTGCATGACGTGGATGGGGTGGGTCTCGTCGGCGCCCTCCTGGACGATGCCGCTGGAGAGCAGCACGACGTGCCGCACGCCGTGCTCGCGGGCCGCCGCCAGCAGCGGGGCCGTGCCGGTCTGGGCGTACAGGAAGAGCTTCGTGGCGCCGGTGAACAGGGCGGCGGGGTCGTCCGGCCGGAACCGCACCACCTCGGCCCGCTCGGGCAGTGCGGCCCGCTGCGGGTCGCGGGTCAGCGCCCGGACGGGCTGTCCCGCTGCGAGGAGACGGTCGACTAGGGCACGGCCGACGTTGCCGGTCGCGCCGGTCACTACGATCACGGTGCTGCCTCCGGTGCTCGGTTGATCGCTGACCTCCCGAGCCTAGGAACGGCGGCCGGTCCGCCGCATCGTCGGCAGGGACCAGCCGCGTCCTACGTCGCAGGACCTACGCCGTCCTACTCCCCCTCCTCCGTCCGCTGTCCGTCGCGCACGTTCAGTGCGCGGGACAGGTCGTCCAGGCGGTCGGCGAGGGTGCGGCGCAGGGCCGGGGTGAGGTCGGCGTCGCGCAGGCAGGCTTCGCCGAGTGCCAGGTTCTCGGTGTCGACGGCGTGGGCCGGGAAGGCCCAGCGGCCGGCGGCGACGGCGATGGCGGGGCCGCGGCGGGCGGCGACGGCGACCGCGTCCGCGTAGAAGCGCGGCACGTACTCCCGTACCAGCTCGGCCTGTTCGGGCTGCCAGAAGCCCTGGGCGGTGGCCGTGAAAAGGTAGTTGGACAGGTCGTCGCCGGCGAACATCGCCTCCCATGCGGTGCGCTTGGCCGCCGGGTCGGGCAGGGCGGCGCGGCAGCGGGCGGCGCCCTCCTGGCCGGTGGCGCTCGGGTCGTGCGCCAGCTCGGCGGCGATGGTGTCCTCGTCGGTGGCGCCGAGCACGGCGAGCCGGGCGAGGATGCGCCAGCGCAGCTCGGGGTCGAGTTCCGGGCCGCCGGGCACCGTGCCGTCGGCGAGCCAGGCGGCGATGGTCTCGGGGTGGGCGGCCACGGAGATCAGGTGCCGTACGGCGATCAGCCGCAGGCCGGGGTGGTCGCCGTCCTCGGTGCGCCGCAGCAGGTCGCGGCAGAGCGAGGTGAGGGTGGCCAGGGCGGCCGGGCGGTCCTCGGGTGTCAGGTACTGGTCGGCGAGCTGGCCGGCGGCGAAGGCGAGGACGCCCTGGGCGACGGCCAGGTCGGTCTCGTGGGGCAGGTGGGCGCGGGCCGTCTCCAGGTAGGCGGCGGGCGGGAGTTCGCCGTCGCGGACGGCGTCCCTGAGGGCGTTCCAGACGACCGCGCGGGTGAGCGGGTCGGGCAGGCCGGACAGGGCGGTGCGGACGGTCTCGAAGGACGTGGCGTCGAAGCGGAGCTTGGCGTAGGTGATGTCGCCGTCGTTGAGGAGGATCAGTGCGGGGCGCTTGCCGATGGGCTGCGGGGCGGCCTGAGGGACGTCGAGGTCGATGCGCTCGCGCAGCACCAGCCGGCCTTCGCCGGCGACGTCGTGGTCGTACAGGCCGGCGCTCAGGCGGTGCGGGCGGCTGCCCGTGCGGTCGGCGGTCAGGGTGCAGGTGCTGCCGGCGGGGGCGATCGCCGGGGTGAGTGTGTCGACGCCGGTGGTGCGCAGCCAGCTGTCGGCCCAGGCGGGCACGTCGCGGTCGGTGGCCGAGGCGAGGGAGTCGATGAAGTCGGCGAGCGTGGCGTTGCCGAACCTGTGCCGCTTGAAGTGGGTGTTGATGCCGGCGAGGAAGTCCTTCTCGCCGAGCCAGGCGGCCAGCTGGCGCAGCGCGGAGGCGCCCTTGGCGTAGGAGATGCCGTCGAAGTTGAGCAGGGCGGAGGCGGTGTCGTCGACGTTCTCGGGGGCGACCGGGTGGGTGGTGGGCCGCTGGTCGGCGTCGTAGCCCCAGGCCTTGCGGGTGACGCCGAACTCGGTCCAGGGGTCGGTGAACCGGGTGGCCTCGGCGGTGGTCTGGTAGCCCATGTACTCGGCGAAGGACTCGTTCAGCCAGATGTCGTCCCACCACTTGAGGGTGACGAGGTCGCCGAACCACATGTGGGCCATCTCGTGTGCGATGACCATGGCGCGGGTCTGCCGCTCGGTGTCGGTGACGGCGGAGCGGTAGACGAAGTCGTCGCGGAAGGTGACCAGGCCGGGGTTCTCCATGGCGCCCGCGTTGAACTCGGGGACGAACGCCTGGTCGTAGGAGTCGAAGGGGTAGGGCTCCTCGAACTTCTCGTGGTAGCGGTCGAAGCACGCGCGCGTGATGTCGAGGATCTCCTCGGCGTCGGCGTCGAGGTGGGGTGCGAGCGAGCGGCGGCAGTGGATGCCGAAGGGCAGTCCGCGGTGTTCGGTGCGCACCGAGTGCCAGGGGCCGGCGGCGACGGCGACCAGGTAGGTGGAGACCGGCGGGGTGGGCGCGGCCCGCCAGACGCCGTCGCCGCGGTGCTCGGTGATGCCGTTGGCGAGGACGGTCCAGCCCTCGGGCGCCTTGACCGAGACCTCGAAGACGGCCTTGAGGTCGGGCTGGTCGAAGGCGGCGAAGACGCGCTGGACGTCGTCCATGAACATCTGCGTGTAGACGTACGTCTCGCCGTCGCTGGGGTCGGTGAAGCGGTGCATGCCCTCGCCGGTGCGGGAGTAGCGCATGACCGCGTCGAGGCGCAGTTCGTGCGCGCCGGCGGTGAGGTTCTTCAGCGGGAGCCGGCCCTCGCACAGCGACTCCGGGTCGAGCGGCTGTCCGTCGAGCGTGACGCTGCGCAGCTCGGCGGGCTTCAGCTCGACGAACGTGTCCCCGTCGGACCGCGCGGTGAACCGGATCGCGGTACGGGAGTCGAAGGTCTCGGCACCGGTGGTGAGGTCCAGGTCGACCGTGTAGTGGTGGACGTCGAGGAGCTGTGCTCGGAGCTGCGCTTCGTCGCGCGTGAGTACGGACATGCAGGACATGCTGCCTGATGGGACCCACAGCGCACAGGGGCGGATCGGTACACGGCTTTTGTCCCCTGTGCGCGCCCCTGTCCCGCTGCCGTGCCGGGCCCCGGCCGGGCCCTGGTCAGTCGCGTGTTCAGGCGTCGTGCGCCGGTTGCCCGTTGTGGGTGTCCTCGGCGATCCGCTCGTGGTGCCGGATCACCTCGGCGATGATGAAGTTCAGGAACTTCTCGGCGAACGCCGGGTCGAGCTTGGCGTTCTCGGCGAGGCTGCGCAGCCGTTCGATCTGCCGGGCCTCGCGGCCCGGGTCGGCGGGCGGCAGCTGGTGCAGCGCCTTGAGCCGGCCGACCTGCTGGGTGCACTTGAAGCGCTCGGCGAGCATGTGGACGACGGCCGCGTCGATGTTGTCGATGCTGTCGCGCAGCCGGTCCAGTTCCTGGCGGACCTCGGGGTCGACGGCACCGTTGCCGGTGTTGCTGGTGGTCATGGGGGCCCACCCTATGCGCTGCGGGGGCCTGGTCCCACGGGGTGTCCGGGGAGTGGATCAGCGGCGGATCGGCGGGGTCGGGGACGCGGTCGCTCCAGCCGCCGGGGACGGCACGGCCCTGCCGGGCGCGGAACCGGACGGGGGGAGGCCGACGCGCCGGGTGAACAGCCGGAGAAGCAGGCGGGTCGTCGCAGCCGACGCGGCGGGCGACGGCCGCGACGGGCAGTTCGGTGGCGGTGAGGAGGTCCCCGGCCCGGGCGAGCCGGATGCCGAGCAGGTGGTCCTTCGGGGTGCAGCCGGCCGCCCGGCGGACCGGGTCGCGCAGCTCGGCGGTGCTCATCCCGTGCCGGGCGGCGTGGTCGGCGACGCTCAGCAGTGTGCCGGCGTCCCGGGCGAGGGCGGCCGGCACCCGGTCGCCGTCGGGGGCCGGGTCGGCGCGGGCGCGGCGCAGGGCGACGAGGAGTCCGTGGACGGCGGCGCCGGTCTCCACCTCCAGCAGGGGGTTGCCCGGGCGGGCGGCCCGGGCGATGCGGGCGATGACCGCGCGGGGCCCGGCGGCGCCGGAGAGCGGGACGGCGGACCGGTCGGGTTCGATGCAGCCGAGGTCGCGGTAGGCGGCGGTGGCGGGTCCGGCGAAGTCGACGAAGCCCTCGTCCCAGCCGGTGTCGGGGTCGGGCGCGCAGGGGTGGGGTACGCCGGGGGTGAGCCACGGCGGGGCGGGCGCGGTGACGGTCGTACGGCGGCCGCCGGCGCTGCGGTACCAGCCGCGGCCCGAGCTGATCACCACGGCCACGCGGGACCTGCCGCCGGGGCCCGCCGTGCCGGGTGCCCCGGCCGGGGCCGCGCTCACCGGCTGGGCGCCCCTGGCCGGGGTGCTGGATGCGCTGGGCGGACCCGTGCGCGGGCTGCGGGATCTGGCTGTGGTGTACGTCGACGGGGAGCGGGCCGGAGTGCTCGCCGAGGAGGAGCCGCGGCTGGAGGAGCCTGTCGCGGGCCCCGCGCGTGGAGCTGGGGGAGTCCCTGGGGCGGGTGAACCACGGGCCGCGGCTCGGCGAGGCGAAGGGCGTCACCGGCGGCCTCCTGCACGAGCGGAAGTATCTGCACGGGGTATGCGCGGGGGCTGGATCTGGACGCGTTCGCCGACGGGGTGGCCGCGGTGTCCTTCGGTGCGCCGCCCGGCGAGGGGGCGCCGGGGCTGTACCGGGGCTCGGTCACGGTCCGCGGGGCCGGGGAAGCCCGGCTTTGAGCTGCCGGGCCTGACGCGCGGGCCTGGGTTACTGGTCGGCGGGGCCAGCGGTTGCTGTGCCTGCCCGGGCCGGTGCTGCGGGAGGCGCGAACGAGGTGTGGCTGCTGGAGCCGGACGGGGGCGGACCGGGCCCGTCGGCGCCGCGCCTGCGGCCCGTGCGACCGGCCGCCCGCCCGGGTCGTTCCCGTCTGCGCCGGGGCCCTCCCGCCTACAGTGGAGGGAAGTTCCGGCGTCTTTGGGGGTGCCGACGTGGCGAACGGCGGACCGGTCCAGCACGGCTACCCGCACCTGGAGACGGTGCGGGCCGCCGTCACCGCGCTGTACCGGCGGCTGTCCCGCGACACCGTCGAGACGTTCTCCGTGAGCGTGGCCCCCGCCGACGTGGCCTTCTGCGACATCGACGACCTGTATCTGGGCGCGCAGCGGGTGGCGCGGGAGATCGTGCGGCACTTCCGGCTGCCGGACGCGCGGCTGATCGTCGGCTTCCGGGAGATGACCCACGCGGCGAACGTGGAACTGGCGGCGGGCCCGGAGTACTTCGTCGAGTTGAACGACCGGTTCCGCACCCACCGCAGGGACATCGGCGCGGCCCTCGCCCACGAGGTGGCCCACGTCTACCTGCACCGCCTGGACCTCGCCTTCCCCACCACGGCGGAGAACGAGATCCTGACGGACACGGCGACGACCTATCTGGGCGCGGGCTGGCTGCTGCTGGACGCCTACCGGGAGGACGGGGTGTCGTCGCAGAAGCTCGGCTATCTCACCCCGGAGGAGTTCGGGTACGTCCTGGCCAAGCGGGCGCTGCTGTTCGGCGAGGACCCGTCCCTGTGGTTCACCAGCCCGCAGGCCCACACCGCCTACGTCAAGGGCATGGACCTGGCCCGCCGGGACGGGCAGCAGCCCCCGCTGACCGGGGCCGGCTGGGCGGGCCGCCGCCGCTACGCCCACGACCGCCGGCACGCGGACGCCGCTGCGCCGACGGCCGGCTACTCCTTCAGCCCCGACAGCGGCGGCCGCCTCCGGGTGAGCTTTCCGTGCCCGACCTGCCACCAGCGGATCAGGGTGCCGGTACAGGGGCGGGTGCGGGCGCGGTGCGGGCTGTGCCGGACGGTGCTGGAGTGCGACACGTAGCCGTGCCGCCCCTTGCCCGTCCGGCTCGGCCGGCCGAGCGGCGCGGTGTCAGCCCTCGTGGTCCGTCACCGCCCGGCGGGGCAGTGCCGCGCACAGCACCGCGCACACCGCGAACACGCCCACGACCCAGGACATCGCGTCGGAGAGCGCCTCGCCCAGCCCCTCCCCCGCGGCCCCGAAGAACACCGTGCCGATCACCGCCGCGCCCAGCGCCCGCGACATCGTGGCGGCGTGCGAGGAGTTCAGCACCGAGGAGCTGGAGACGTGGTCCGCTTCCTGAGCGTGATGGCGGAGCGGCAGCGCGAGGCCGCCGCCCGGCTCACCTCCCGGTGAGGGGACCGGGGGCTCGCCGGGGGCTCGCTAGCCCTCCCGGATCCACGGCCGCAGTTTCTCCGGGTTGCGGACCGCCCAGATCCTGGTGACGCGTCCGTCGGAGACGTCGAACGAGGCCACGGTCAGGACGGCGCCGGCCCGCTGGGCCACCAGGCCCGGCAGCCCGTTGACCGACCGCTCCACGAGTTCGAGCCCCGGGGCCTTGTCGGCGATCGCGGCCATGTACTGGGCGATGCGCGTACCGCCCTCGACCGGGCGCAGGACGGCGCCCACCATGCCGCCGCCGTCGGCGGTCATCACGGCGGCCGGGTCGAGGAGACCGACGAGGGCTGCGATGTCCTTGGTCTGCCACGCCTCTTTGACGTGCCGCACCACGTCGGCCCGGCCGGCGGCCGGCACCGGAGCGCGCGCGACGCCCACCCGCCGCCGGGCGGAGGCCGCCAGCTGCTTGCAGGCAGCAGGGGTCCGGCCGAGCACGGCGGCGATCTCGGCGAACGGGTACCGGAAGACGTCGTGCAGAACGAACGCCACCCGCTCGGCGGGCGTCATCGACTCCAGGACGACGAGGAAGGCCATGGTCACCGACTCGTCCAGGACGATCTGGTCGGCGGGATCCGCCGGGCCGGTCGCGTCGGCGCCGCCCGCGTGGTCCTCTTCGGCGCGGTCGGGCAGCGGCTCGGGCAGCCACACGCCGACATAGCGTTCACGGCGGGCCCGCGCCGAGCCGAGCAGGTCCAGGCAGATGCGGCTGGTCACCGTCGTCAGCCAGGCGCCGGGGGACAGGATCTCCTCCTGCCGGCTTCGCGGGAGCCCGTACCAGCGTGCGTAGGCGTCCTGTACGGCGTCCTCCGCCTCGGTCACCGAACCGAGCAACCGGTAAGCGACGTTGATCAGTTGGCGTCGCTCGCCGGCTATCCCGTCCGTGCCTGTCCCGGCAGTCCCCATACTTCCGGCCGCCCCCTCGCCTTACCTTTCGCAGGCCCGCGTCGTCGGACGGGTGAGACCTTATCGATCCACTGCCCGAGGGCGGACAAGGGGACTGTGACATGGCCACTCAGGTGACGGCGACGGTGAACGCACGGCGCGGCTCCTCGTTCCTGCGGATCGCGATCGCCCTGCAGACCCTGACCATCTTTCTCCAGGCGGTCTCCGCCGGACTGCTGCTGACCTCGTCCTACGGACAGACGCTGCACAGCGTCGGCGCCCGGGTGATGTACGGGGCGTCGATGCTGTACCTGCTCGCGGCGGTGCTGGCGTGGAAGCCGGGCGGCGGCTCGCCCCGGCCCGTCCGGCACGCCTCGGGTTTCCTCGTACTCGCCTCGGTGCAGGTCGTGCTCGGCATCGCGCACGTCCCGTCGGTGCATCTGCCCCTGGGCGTCCTGATGTTCGGGCTGAGCGTGCTGGCGCTGGCCCGGCGCTAGGCATGCCGAGCGGGAACCCGCGGGGGCACCCGCGGGTTCCCTACGCCCCGTACACCCGGCCCGGCGGTTCCGCCTGCGCCAGCAGTCGCCGGGCCGCCTCCCCCGCCTCGGCCGGCGTCCGGCGGGCTCCCCTGTCGGCGGTGGGGCCGCGGCGCCAGCCCTCCATGACGGTGATCCGGCCGCCCTCCGCCTCGAACACCCGGCCGGTCACCCCCGCGCTGCCGGCCGAGCCGAGCCAGACCACGAGCGGGGAGACGTTCTCGGGTGCCATGGCGTCGAAACCGGCGGCCGGTGCGGTCATGGCCGCGGCGAAGGTACGTTCCGTCATGCGGGTGCGGGCGGCCGGTGCGACGGCGTTGACCTGGACGCCGTAGCGGGCCAGTTCGGCCGCCGCGACCAGGGTGAGGCCGATGATCCCGGCCTTGGCGGCGCTGTAGTTGCCCTGCCCGACCGAGCCGAGCAGGCCGGCCCCGCTGCTGGTGTGGACGACCCGGGCCACGGGGGTGCGGCCGGCCTTGGCCTCGGCCCGCCAGTACGCGGCGGCGTGCTTCAGCGGCAGGAAGTGGCCCTTGAGGTGGACCCGGATCACGGCGTCCCAGTCGTCCTCGCCCAGATTCACCAGCATCCGGTCGCGCAGGAAACCGGCGTTGCTGACGAGGGTGTCGAGCCGGCCGTAGGTCTCCAGGGCGGTGCGGACCAGGCCGGCCGCGCCCGCGCCGGTGGCGATGTCGGCGTGGTGGGCGACCGCGTCACCGCCCGCCGCCCGGATCTCCGCCACGACGGCGTCCGCCGGCCGCTCGGCGTCGGGCGCGCCGTCCAGCGCGACGCCCAGGTCGTTGACGACCACCCGGGCGCCCTCGGCCGCGAAGGCAAGCGCGTGCGCCCGGCCGAGCCCACGACCGGCACCGGTGACGACCACGACCCGGCCCGAACAGATTCCGTTCGTCCTTGCGGGCACGCTCATGTCAGCTCTCCCTGCCTGCAGTCGGGGCTTCGGGGGTGTCGGGTCCGGGGGTGGCCGCGTCCAGGAACGCCGGTCTCTCCCCGCCTCCGTGCACCTGCAGGCTCGCCCCGCTGATGTAGGCGGCGGCGTCGGAGGCGAGGAAGACGGCGGCGGCGCCGACGTCGGCGGGAAGGGCCAGGCGGCCCAGCGGGACGGTGCGGGAGACGGCGGCGATGCCGTCGGGACCGCCGTAGTGCTGGTGGGCCAGGCCGGTGCGGACCATGCCGACGACGAGCGTGTTGACCCGGACCTCCGGCGCCCACTCCACGGCCATGGAGGCGGCCAGGTTCGCCAGCCCCGCCTTGGCCGCGCCGTAGGCGGCCGAGCCGGGCGAGGGCCGGCCCCCGCTGACGCTGCCGACCATCACGATCGAGCCCTTGCTGCGCCGGAGGTGGTCGTAGGCGGCGAGGGACGCGGTGAGCGGGGTGATCAGGTTCAGCTCGACGACCTTGGCGTGCCGTTCGGCGCCGGCGTCGGTGAGGCGCCGGTACGGGGTGCCGCCCGCGTTGTTGACGAGCACGTCCAGCCGGGGCAGCGCGGCGAAGAAGGCCCGGACGGCGGGCGGGTCGCGCAGGTCCAGCGGAGCGAACTCGACGCCGGGCGACGGCTGCTCGGGAGGCCGGCGGGCGCAGGCCAGGACCCGGGCGCCCGCGTCCGCGAAGGACCGGGCGATCCCCGCGCCGACCCCTCGCGTGCCGCCGGTGACCACGACGGTGCTGCCGCGCAGTGAGCTCTCCACAGGCGCGTTGTCCACAGGGCCTCCCGCATGTCTGCGCCGACTGCTAGCTTCGAAGCCTCGCACCTAACAAATGTTTGGTGGAAAGGTAGCTGATGTGGCCATGGGTGTCTCCTGTTCGTCCCCGGAAAAGGGGATTTCCGTAGTCACCGTCGACTATCCGCCGGTCAACGCGCTGCCGGTGCGCGGCTGGTTCGCCCTGGCCGACGCCGTGCGCGCGGCGGGCCGGGACCCGGGGATCCGCTGCGTGGTCCTGGCCGCCGAAGGGCGCGGGTTCAACGCGGGCGTGGACATCAAGGAGATACAGACGGCCGGCCAGGAGGCCCTGATCGGCGCCAACCGGGGCTGCGCGGAGGCCTTCGCGGCGGTCTACGAGTGCGAGACACCGGTGGTCGCGGCGGTGCAGGGCTTCTGCCTGGGCGGCGGGATCGGCCTGGTGGGCAACGCGGACGCGGTGGTGGCGAGCGAGGACGCGGCCTTCGGACTGCCCGAGCTGGACCGGGGCGCGCTGGGCGCGGCGACCCATCTGGCCCGGCTGGTCCCGCAGCACCTGATGCGCGCGCTGTACTACACCGGGCGCACGGCGAGCGCCGCCGAACTGCACGCGCACGGCTCGGTGTGGCGGGTGGTGCCGCGCGCGGAGCTGCCGGGGGCGGCGCTGGAGCTGGCCCGGCAGATCGCCGCGAAGGACGGGCGGCTGCTGCGCATGGCCAAGGCCGCCATCAACGGCATCGATCCGGTCGACGTGCGCCGCAGCTACCGCTTCGAGCAGGGCTTCACCTTCGAGGCCAACCTCGGCGGCGTGGCCGGCCGGGTCCGCGACACGTTCGGAAAGCAGGAGAAGGAGGGGGTGTAGATGGCCGACAAGACGATGACCGCCGAGGAGGTGGTGTCCCGGCTGGCGAGCGGGATGACCCTCGGTATCGGCGGCTGGGGTTCGCGCCGCAAGCCGATGGCGCTGGTCCGGGCGCTGCTGCGGTCCGACATCGGTGATCTGACGGTCGTGGCGTACGGCGGCCCGGACGTCGGCATGCTGGCCGCCGCCGGCCGGATCCGCAGGCTGGTCACCGCGTTCGTCACCCTGGACTCCGTCCCGCTGGAACCGCACTACCGGGCGGCGCGCGAGCGCGGCGGCTTCGCGCTGACGGAGGTCGACGAGGGGATGTTCCAGTGCGGGTTGCGCGCGGCGGCGCAGCGCCTGCCGTTCCTGCCGGTGCGGGCGGGGATCGGTTCGGACGTCATGCGGGTCAACCCCGGCCTGAGAACGGTGACGTCGCCGTACGCGGACGGGGAGACGCTGGTGGCGATGCCCGCGCTGCGGCTGGACGCGGCCCTGGTGCACGTCCACCGCGCCGACCGGCTGGGCAACGGCCAGTGCCTGGGCCCGGACCCGTACTTCGACGACCTGTTCTGCGAGGCGGCGGACGCGGCCTACGTCTCCTGCGAACGGATCGTGGACACGGCCGAGCTCACCAAGGCGGCCGTCCCGCAGTCGCTGCTGCTCAAGCGGCTCGCGGTGACGGGAGTGGTGGAGGCGCCGAACGGCGCGCACTTCACCTCGTGCGCCCCCGAGTACGGCAGGGACGAGGAGTTCCAGCGGCGGTACGCGGCCACGCCCTGGCCGCAGTTCGCCGCACGCTTCCTCGGCGCGGACGAGGCGGCCTACCGGGCGGCGGTCCAGGGCTGGCGGACGGAGCAGGAGCGATGAGCGCCACCCGCGCCGAGTACTGCGTGATCGCCTGCGCCGAGGCCTGGCGCGGCGCCGGGGAGGTCCTGGCGAGCCCGATGGGGCTGATCCCGTCGCTGGGTGCGCGGCTGGCCCGGCTGACCTTCGCGCCGGACCTGCTGCTGACCGACGGCGAGGCCCTGCTGGTCCGCCCGGACGGCACCCCGGAGGGCTGGCTGCCCTACCGGCAGCACCTGGAGCTGGTGGCGGGCGGCCGGCGGCACGTGATGATGGGCGCGAGCCAGCTCGACCGGTTCGGCAACCAGAACATCTCCTGCATCGGCGACTGGTCGCAGCCCCGCAGGCAGCTCCTGGGCGTGCGCGGGGCACCGCTGAACACCCTGAACAACCCGACGAGTTACTGGGTCCCGAGACACTCCCGGCGGGTGTTCGTGGAGCGGGTGGACATGGTGTGCGGGGTGGGGTACGACCGGGCGGCAGGCCTGGGTGACGCGGCCCGGTTCCACCGCATCGCCCGGGTCGTCACCGACCTCGCGGTGCTCGACTTCGCGACCCCCGACCACTCGATGCGGCTGGTCTCGGTGCATCCGGGGGCGAGCGTGGAGCAGGTGCGGGAGGCGACGGGGTTCCCGCTGGCCGTGCCGGACGAGGTGCCGTGCACCCGGGAGCCGGAGGCGGCGGAACTGCGGCTGATCCGCGAGGTGCTGGACCCGGAGGGGGCGCGCACGCGCGAGGTGCCGGAGGGGGCGGGGGGCTGATGGAGACCGCGCTGACCCGGCTGGTCGGGGTCCGCCATCCGATCGTGCAGACCGGGATGGGCTGGGTGGCCGGGCCCCGTCTGGTCTCGGCGGCGGCGAACGCCGGCGCACTCGGCATCCTGGCCTCCGCGACGATGACGCTCGATCAGCTGCGGGACGCGATCAGGGAGGTACGGTCGCGGACCGGCGCGCCGTTCGGGGTGAACCTCCGGGCCGACGCGGGCGACGCACCGGACCGGGTGCGGATCCTGCTGGAGGAGGGCGTGCGGGTGGCCTCCTTCGCCCTGGCCCCCTCCCCCGCGCTGATCGCCGAGCTGAAGGCGGCGGGCGTGGTGGTGATCCCGTCCGTCGGGGCCCGGCGGCACGCCGAGAAGGTGGCGGCCTGGGGCGCGGACGCGGTGCTCGTGCAGGGCGGCGAGGGCGGCGGGCACACCGGCGAGGTGGCGACGAGTGTGCTGCTGCCGCAGGTGGTCGACGCGGTGCGGATACCGGTGGTGGCGGCGGGCGGTTTCTTCGACGGGCGGGGCCTGGTGGCGGCGCTTTCGTACGGGGCGGCCGGGGTGGCGATGGGCACGCGGTTCCTGCTCACCTCCGACTCGACGGTGCCGGACGCGGTGAAGGCCCGGTATCTGGCGGCGACGGCCCGGGACGTCACGGTGACCCGGGCGGTGGACGGCCTGCCGCACCGGATGCTGCGCACCGACCTGGTGGCGGCGCTGGAGCGGTCGGGCCGGATGCGTGCCTTGGCGCACGCGGTGCGGCGGGCGGCCGGCTTCCGGCGGCTGTCGGGGCTCACCTGGCGGCAGTTGGTCCGCGACGGCCTCGCCGTCAGGCACGGCAGGGAGTTGTCCTGGAGTCAGGTGCTGCTCGCCGCCAACACGCCGATGCTGCTGAAGGCGGCGATGGTGGACGGCCGGACGGATCTGGGGGTGATGGCGGCCGGGCAGGTCGCCGGGGTGATCGACGACCTGCCGTCGTGCGCGGAGCTGGTGGAGCGGACCATGCGGGAGGCGGAGGAGGTGCTGACCGCACTGTCGGGGCTCAGAGCCGTTCGATGATCGTCACGTTGGCCTGGCCGCCGCCTTCGCACATGGTCTGGAGGCCGTAGCGGCCGCCGGTGCGTTCCAGTTCGTGCAGGAGGGTCGTCATCAGCCGGGCGCCGGTGGCGCCGAGGGGGTGGCCGAGGGCGATCGCGCCGCCGTTGACGTTGACTTTGGCGGGGTCGGCGCCGGTCTCCTTCAGCCAGGCGAGGACGACCGGCGCGAAGGCCTCGTTGATCTCCACGAGGTCGATGGCGTCGAGGGTCAGGCCGGTCTTCTTCAGGGCGTGCGCGGTGGCCGGTATGGGCGCGGTGAGCATGCGGATGGGGTCCTCGCCGCGAGCGGAGAGGTGGTGGACGCGGGCGCGCGGGCGCAGTCCGTGGTCCCGTACCGCCCGTTCGGAGGCGAGCAGCAGGGCCGCGGCCCCGTCGGAGACCTGGGAGGAGCAGGCCGCGGTGACGGTGCCGCCGTCGAGGACGGGCCGCAGCGTGGCCATCTTCTCCAGGGAGGTGTCCCGGCGCGGGCCCTCGTCCACGGTGACCTGGCCGCAGGGGACGGTCTCGCGGTCGAAGCGGCCGGTGTCGATCGCCCAGATCGCGCGCCGGTGCGAGCGCAGAGCGAACTCCTCCTGCTCCACGCGGCCGATGCCCCACTGGGCGGCGATCATCTCGGCGCCGGCGAACTGGTCGACGGGCCGGTCGCCGTAGCGGGCGCGCCAGCCGGTGCTGCCGAGGAAGGGGCCGTCGGTCAGGCCGAGGGGGACGGCGGCCTGCCGGGAGGCGAAGGCGATGGGGACCTGCGACATGTTCTGCACCCCGCCGGCGACCACCAGGTCCTGGGTGCCGGAGAGCACGGCCTGCGCGGCGAAGTGCACGGCCTGCTGGGAGGAGCCGCACTGCCGGTCGACGGTGACGCCGGGCACCTCCGCGGGGAGGCCGGCGGCCAGCCAGCTGGTGCGGGCGATGTCGCCGGCCTGCGGCCCCACGGCGTCCAGACAGCCGAAGACCACGTCGTCCACGGCGGCCGGGTCGATCCCGGAGCGCTCCACCAGCGCGGTGAGCACCCGCGCGCCCAGGTCGGCCGGGTGGACCGCGCTCAGTCCTCCCCCGCGCCGCCCGACCGGTGTGCGGACCGCTTCGACGATGTAGGCCTCGGCCATGGCAACTCCCTCTGAAGGAAAGGGGCTATTCGCGTACGGCGATCCCGTCCAGCACCATCGACAGGTACTGGCGGGCGATCTCCTCGGGGCTGTGCCGGCCGCCGGGCCGGTACCAGGAGGCGGCGACCCACACGGTGTCGCGCACGAACCGGTAGGTGAGCCGGACGTCCAGGTCCGCGCGGAAGACCCGCTCGGCGACCCCGCGTTCCAGCGTGCTCAGCCATGCCTTCTCGAACCGGCGCTGGGACTCGGCGAGAAAGGCGAACCGGTCCTGGGCGACGAGCTGTTTGCTCTCCTTCTGGTAGATCGCGACGGCGGCGCGGTGCCGGTCGATCTCCCGGAAGGACTCGGTGACCAGCGCCTCCAGCGTCTCGCGGGGTCCGAGTCCGGAGGCGAGGACGGTGTCGTAGCCGTCCCAGAGTTCGTCGAGGAAGGTCCGCAGGATCTCCTCGAGCATCGACTCCTTGGAATCGAAGTGGTAGTAGAGGCTGCCCGCGAGCATCCCGGCGTGGTCGGCGATCCGGCGGACGGTGGTGGCGTTGTAGCCGTGCTCGGCGAAGACCTCGGCGGCGGTGTTGAGGAGTTCTCCGCGCCGGGCCGCTGCCGCGGTCACCTGGGGCTTCTTCTTGGTCGGCACGCACCCATTGTGGTCTGCTCCGCTGCTCAGGGGTGCTGGCTGCTGACGGCGACGACCTCGCCGGTCATGTAGGAGGAGTAGCCGGAGGCGAGGAAGACGATCACGTTGGCCACCTCCCAGGGCTGTGCGTACCGCCCGTAGGCCTCCCGTTCGGCCAGTTCGGCGAGGAGTTCGGCGGAGGTGACCTTCGCCAGGTGCGGGTGCAGGGCGAGGCTGGGGGCGACCGCGTTGACGCGCACGCCGTAGGCGGCGGCCTCGACGGCCGCGCACCGGGTCAGCGCCATCACGCCGGCCTTGGCTGCGGCGTAGTGGGCCTGTCCGGCCTGGGCGCGCCAGCCGACGACGGAGGCGTTGTTGACGATGACCCCGCCGCCGGTGCCGCGCATGGCGCGCAAGGCGGCCCGGGTGCAGCGGAAGGTGCCGTTCAGGGTGACGTCCAGCACCCGGGACCACTGTTCGTCGGTCATGTCGACGAGGTCCGAAGTGCCGCCGAGACCGGCGTTGTTGACGACGACGTCCAGCCGGCCGTGCGCGGCCACGGCCGCGTCGAACAGGGCCCGCACCTGGGCCTCGTCGGTGACGTCGCACGGCAGTGCGGTGACCGCGCCGGGGAACTGGCGGCCCAGTTCCGCCTCGTGCTCCTTCAGCCGGCGCGAGTGGGCGTCGCTGATCAGCACCCGTGCGCCCTCTTCCAGGAACCGGCGGGCGGTGGCTCCGCCGATGCCGGTGCCGGCCGCCGCGGTGACGACGGCGGTGCGCCCGTGCAGCAGTCCGTGCCCGGGGACGTAGGCCGGGCTCTCGACGCCTGTCATAGGGCCACGCTAACCTACCAAACACTTGTTAGGGAAGGTGACCGGCACGGAAGGAAGGCGGCACCCGTGGACCTGACCCACTCCCCGGCCGACGAGGAGTTCCGCGCCGAGGCCCGGGCCTGGCTGCGCGCGCACGTCCCGCGCACGCCGCTGCCGTCCCTGGAGACGCAGGAGGGCTTCGCGGCCCACCGCGCATGGGAGGCCCGACTGGCCGCGGACCGCTGGTCGGTGGTGTCGTGGCCGGAGCGGTACGGCGGGCGGGACGCCGGACTGCTGCGCTGGCTGGTGTTCGAGGAGGAGTACTGGGCGGCGGGCGCACCGGGCCGGGTCGGCCAGAACGGCATCGGCCTGCTCGCGCCCACCCTGTTCGCCTACGGCACGCAGGAGCAACGCGCGCGCGTGCTGCCGCCGACGGCCACCGGCGAAGTGGTCTGGGCGCAGGCCTGGTCCGAGCCGGAAGCGGGCTCGGACCTCGCCGCGCTCACCTCCCGGGCGGTGCGGACGGACGGCGGCTGGCTGATCAGCGGGCAGAAGACGTGGTCCTCCCGCGCCGCGTTCGCCGACCGGGCCTTCGGCCTGTTCCGCAGCGACCCCGCGGCACCGAAACCGCACCAGGGGCTGACGTATCTGATGTTCGACCTGCGGGCCCCCGGCGTCACCGTCCGCCCGATCGGCCGCCTGGACGGCAAGCCGGCCTTCGCCGAGCTGTTCCTGGACGACGTGTTCGTCCCGGACGAGGACGTGATCGGCGAGCCGGGCCAGGGCTGGCGGATCGCGATGTCCGCGACGGCCGACGAACGCGGGCTCACCCTGCGCTCCCCCGGCCGCTTCCTGGCCTCCGCCGCGCGGCTGCACGAGCTGTGGCGGGCCCAGGGCTCGCCCGAGCACGCCCGGACCCGAGTGGCCGACGCCCTGATCGCGGCCCGCGCCTACCAGCTGTTCGCCTACGCCGCCGCCTCCCGGGTCCTGGACGGCGCCCGGCTCGGCCCCGAGTCCAGCATGAACAAGGTGTTCTGGTCCGAACTGGACCTCGCGCTGCACGAGACGGCACTCGACCTGCTGGGCGCGGAGGGCGAGCTCGCCGACGGCGCCTGGTCCGAGGGGTACGTCTTCTCCCTGGCCGGCCCCATCTACGCGGGCACGAACGAGATCCAGCGGGACATCGTCGCCGAGCGGCTGCTCGGTCTGCCGAAGGGACGCCGCTGATGCGCTTCCTCCTCGACGCCGAGCAGCGCGCCTTCGCCGACGCGCTGCGCGGAATGCTCACCGCCGCGGACACCCCGGCGGTGATCCGTGCCTGGAGCCGCGGCGACCACACACGCGGGCGCGCGCTGTGGGCGCGGCTCGCCGAGGCGGGGGTCTTCGGACTCGCGGTACCGGAGAAGTACGGCGGACTGGGCCCGCTTCCGGTGGAACTGGCCGTGGCCTTCGTCGAGTTGGGCCGGCACGCGGTGCCCGGCCCGCTCGCGGAGACGGTCGGGGCCGCCGTACTGCTCGAACAGCCCCCGCTGGCCCGGCGGTTCCTGCCCGGGCTCGCGGCCGGGGCGGACCTGGCGACCGTGGCGGCGCCCGGCGGTTACGCCGTCGACGGCGACGCGGCCTCGCTGCGGCTGTGCCCGGCCCCCGACGGCCTGTACCTCACCACGGCGGACCCCGGCCCGGTGCGCCGCTCACTGGACCCGGCCCGCCGGCTGACCCGGCTCACGCCCGCCGGTGAACTCCTCAGCCGGGACGCACCCCACGACCGGGCGCTCACCTGGACCCGCCTGGCCACCGCCGCCCAGGCCCTCGGTGTCGGCCTCGCCCTGCTCGACCGGACCGTCGCCCATGTCAGGCAGCGCACGCAGTTCGGGGTCTCCATCGGCTCCTTCCAGGCCGTCAGGCACCGCCTGGCCGACGCGAAGACGGCCCTGGAGTTCGCCCGCCCGCTGGTCTTCGGCGCGGCACTGTCGCTGCGCCCGGCCGAGGTGGCCGCCGCCAAGCTCACCGCGTGCGAGGCGGCGTACGGGACGGCCCGTACGGCGCTGCACCTGCACGGCGCGATCGGCTACACGGCGGAGTACGACCTGTCGCTGTGGCTCACCAAGGCGCGGGCCCTGCGCTCGGCGTGGGGGACGCCGCAGGAGTGCCGGGACCTGGTGCTCGCGGCGGGGCTCTAGGAGGCGGCCGGCACCGTCGGCGCACCGGGTACGACGCCCGCGGCGCGCGCGGCCGACAGCCACGCCGGGAACTCGCCGACGAGCCGGTCGTACAGCTCGGCGTCGGAGACCCGGCGCGGGTCCTGGCCGGCGTGGAAGAAGCCGGCGTTGTCCACGATCCGCTTGCCGGGGACCGCCAGGTCGTCCAGCTTCCGCAGGAACTCGAACTGCCGGCTGCCCGGGTCGCCGAAGCCGACGAACTGCCAGAAGAGGGGGAGCCTGGCCGCCTTGCAGAGATAGCGTTCGGCGGCGAGCTTGTTGACCGGGCCGCCGTCGGTCTGGAAGACGACGAGGGCGGGGGCGGTCGCGCCGCTGTCCAGGTAGTGGTCGATGACGGCGTCCATCGCCAGGTGGTAGCTCGTTCTCCCCATGTGCCCGAGCCCGGCCACGATCCGCTCGATGCGGCCCTCGTGCTCGGCGAGAGCGATGTCGGTGACCGCGTCGACGTCGGTGGAGAAGAACACCACGGGCACCCGTCCGTCGTCGTCCAGGTGCGCCGACAGGCCCAGCACCCGGTCGGCGAGGGCCTGCACGCTGCCGTCCTGGTAGTACGGCCTCATCGAGCCCGAGTAGTCGACCACGAGATAGACGGCGGCCCGCAGCCCGTCCAGGCCGTGCTTGCGCAGGGACACCCCCGCCGACCGGTAGGCGCCGACGAGCGCGGGCGCGGTCTCCTCCACCTTGCGCAGGCTGAGCGCGGCCATGGTCTCCCCCCTGGGCTGGTCGGACGCCCGAGCGTACCGGTACGACGGATATGCGACGACGCCTGCCCAGTCGTCCGGTCGGGGACAGGCGGGCAGGCGCCGTTCATGTTCCGTACGCCGTTGTACGGGACGTCTGTAAGGGACCTGGGGTCCGTTGTGCGCGCGTCAGACCGCCAGGGCGCGGTCCGTCGGGCGGATCGGGGCTGGCAGGTCGCTGGCTCCGGTCAGGAAGCGGTCGACTCCGCGGGCGGCCGAGCGGCCCTCCGCGATCGCCCACACGATGAGGGACTGGCCGCGGCCGGCGTCACCGGCGACGAACACACCCGGCACGTTGGTCTGGAAGTCGGCGTCGCGGGCGATGTTACCGCGTTCGTCGAGGTCCAGGCCGAACTGCTCCACCAGGCCGTTCTCCCGGTCGGTGCCGGTGAAGCCCATGGCGAGGGTGACCAGCTGGGCGGGGATCTTGCGCTCCGTGCCCGGCTTCGGGGTCAGCTTGCCGTCGATGAACTCCACCTCGGACAGGTGCAGCCACTGGACGTTGCCGTCCTCGTCGCCCTCGAAGTGGGTGGTGGAGACGGAGTAGACCCGCTCGCCGCCCTCCTCGTGCGCGCTGGTGACCTTGTAGAGCATCGGGAAGGTCGGCCAGGGCTGGTTCGTCGGGTGCCGCTCGTCGTTCGGGCGGGGCATGATCTCCAGCTGGGTGACGGAGGCCGCGCCCTGGCGGTGGGCGGTGCCCACGCAGTCCGCGCCGGTGTCGCCGCCGCCGATGACGACGACGTGCTTGCCCTCGGCCGAGATCGGCGCGGTGACGTAGTCACCCTCCTGGACCTTGTTGGCCAGCGGCAGGTACTCCATCGCCTGGTAGATGCCCTTGAGCTCGCGGCCCGGCACCGGCAGGTCACGCGCGGTCGTGGAACCGGCGGCGATCACGATCGCGTCGTACCGCTTCTTCAGGTCGCGCGCGTTGACGTCGCGGCCGACCTCCACACCGGTGCGGAAGCGGGTGCCCTCCGCGCGCATCTGCTCGATACGGCGGTTGATGTGCCGCTTCTCCATCTTGAACTCGGGGATGCCGTACCGGAGGAGGCCTCCGATGCGGTCCGCGCGCTCGTAGACGGCGACCGTGTGGCCGGCCCGGGTCAGCTGCTGGGCGGCGGCGAGACCCGCCGGACCCGAGCCGATGACCGCGACCGTCTTGCCGGACAGTCGCTCCGGGATCTGCGGGGCGACGTCCCCGGTCTCCCACGCCTTGTCGATGATCGAGACCTCGACGTTCTTGATGGTCACCGGCGGCTGGTTGATGCCGAGCACGCACGCCGACTCGCAGGGGGCCGGGCAGAGGCGACCGGTGAACTCCGGGAAGTTGTTGGTCGCGTGCAGGCGCTCCTGGGCCGCGGCCCAGTCCTCGCGGTAGGCGTAGTCGTTCCACTCGGGGATCAGGTTCCCCAGCGGACAGCCGTTGTGGCAGAACGGGATGCCGCAGTCCATGCAGCGGCTGGCCTGCTTGCTGATGATCGGCAGCAGGGAGCCGGGGACGTAGACCTCGTTCCAGTCCTTGACGCGCTCGGCGACGGGACGGGTCTTGGCGACCTCACGGCCGTGGTTCAGGAAGCCCTTCGGGTCAGCCATTGATCGCCGCCTCCATCATCTTCTCGGTGATCTCGGTCTGGGACAGACCGGCTCGCTCGGCGGCGTCCTTGGCGGCGAGCACTGCCTTGTACGTGCTGGGGATGATCTTGCTGAACCGCTCCACGGCCGCGTCCCAGTCGGCGAGCAGCTTCTCGGCGACCGTCGAGCCGGTCTCCTCGGCGTGGCGGCGCACCACGTCGTGCAGCCACTGCTTGTCCGTGTCGTCCAGCGCCTCGACCGACTCGACGTTGCCGATGTTGACGTTGTCGCGGTCGAGGTCGATGACGTAGGCGATACCGCCGGACATGCCCGCCGCGAAGTTGCGGCCGGTCGGGCCGAGGACGACCGCGTGACCGCCGGTCATGTACTCGCAGCCGTGGTCGCCCACGCCCTCGGAGACGACCAGCGCGCCGGAGTTGCGGACGCAGAACCGCTCACCGGTACGGCCGCGCAGGAACAGCTCGCCGCCGGTGGCGCCGTAGGCGATGGTGTTGCCCGCGATGGTCGAGTACTCGGCGAGGTGGTCGGCGGCCCGGTCCGGGCGGACGACGATCCGGCCGCCGGACAGGCCCTTGCCGACGTAGTCGTTGGCGTCGCCCTCCAGGCGCAGCGTGACACCGCGCGGCAGGAACGCACCGAAGGACTGGCCGGCCGAGCCCGTGAAGGTGATGTCGATGGTGTCGTCGGGCAGACCCGCGCCACCGAACTTCTTCGTCACCTCGTGGCCGAGCATGGTGCCGACCGTGCGGTTGATGTTGCGGATGGCGACCTGGGCGCGCACCGGCTGGGCCTCGGTCGCGTCGTTCGCGGCCAGGGCGTCGGCGGCGAGCTTGATCAGCTCGTTGTCCAGGGCCTTCTCCAGGCCGTGGTCCTGGGCGGCGATCTGGTGGCGGACGGCGCCCTCGGGCAGGTCCGGCACGTGGAACAGCGGCTCCAGGTCCAGGCCCTGCGCCTTCCAGTGGTCGACCGCACGCTCGACGTCCAGCACCTCGGCGTGGCCGACGGCCTCCTCGATGGAGCGGAAGCCCAGCTCCGCGAGCAGCTCGCGGACCTCCTCGGCGATGAACCGGAAGAAGTTCACCACGTGCTCGGCCTTGCCGGCGAAGCGGTCGCGCAGGGCCGGGTTCTGGGTGGCGATGCCGACCGGGCAGGTGTCCAGGTGGCAGACGCGCATCATCACGCAGCCGGAGACGACCAGCGGAGCGGTCGCGAAACCGAACTCCTCGGCGCCGAGCAGCGCGGCGATGACCACGTCACGGCCGGTCTTCAGCTGGCCGTCGGTCTGCACGACGATCCGGTCGCGCAGGCCGTTGAGCAGCAGGGTCTGCTGGGTCTCGGCGAGGCCCAGCTCCCAGGGGCCGCCCGCGTGCTTCAGCGAGGTCAGCGGGGAGGCGCCCGTACCGCCGTCGTGGCCGGAGATGAGCACCACGTCCGCGTGCGCCTTGGAGACACCCGCGGCGACCGTGCCGACGCCGACCTCGGAGACCAGCTTCACGTGGATCCGCGCCTGCGGGTTCGCGTTCTTCAGGTCGTGGATCAGCTGGGCCAGGTCCTCGATGGAGTAGATGTCGTGGTGCGGCGGCGGGGAGATCAGGCCCACGCCCGGCGTCGAGTGACGCGTCTTGGCGACCCACGGGTAGACCTTGTGGCCGGGCAGCTGGCCGCCCTCGCCGGGCTTGGCGCCCTGGGCCATCTTGATCTGGATGTCGTCCGCGTTGACCAGGTACTCGGAGGTCACGCCGAAGCGGCCGGAGGCCACCTGCTTGATCGCCGAGCGGCGCGCCGGGTCGTACAGGCGCTCCGGGTCCTCGCCGCCCTCACCGGTGTTGGACTTGCCGCCCAGCTGGTTCATGGCGATCGCGAGGGTCTCGTGCGCCTCCTTGGAGATGGAGCCGTACGACATGGCGCCCGTGGAGAAGCGCTTGACGATCTCGGAGACCGGCTCGACCTCGTCGACCGGGATGGGACCGCGGTCGGACTTGAAGCCGAACAGGCCGCGCAGCGTCATCAGGCGCTCGGACTGCTCGTTCACCCGGGACGTGTACTTCTTGAAGATGTCGTAGCGGCCCGTGCGCGTGGAGTGCTGGAGACGGAAGACCGTCTCCGGGTCGAACAGGTGCGGCTCGCCCTCGCGGCGCCACTGGTACTCGCCGCCGATCTCCAGCGCGCGGTGCGCAGGAGCGATGCCGGAGGCCGGGTAGGCCTTGGCGTGGCGGGCGGCGACCTCCTTGGCGATGACGTCGATGCCGACGCCGCCGATCTTGGTGGCGGTGCCGTTGAAGTACTTCTCCACGAAGGCCTCGTCCAGGCCGACGGCCTCGAAGACCTGGGCGCCGCGGTAGGAGGCGACGGTGGAGATGCCCATCTTGGACATGACCTTCAGAACGCCCTTGCCGAGGGCGTAGATCAGGTTCTTGATGGCCTTCTCGGGCTCGAGCCCGTTCAGGAAGGTGCCCGCGCGCAGCAGGTCCTCGACGGACTCCATCGCCAGGTACGGGTTGACGGCGGCGGCGCCGTAGCCGATGAGCAGGGCGACGTGGTGGACCTCGCGGACGTCGCCGGCCTCGACCAGCAGGCCCACCTGGGTGCGCTGCTTGGTGCGGATGAGGTGGTGGTGGACGGCCGCGGTGAGCAGCAGCGACGGGATCGGCGCGTGCTCGGCGTCGGAGTGGCGGTCCGACAGGACGATCAGGCGGGCGCCGTTCTCGATCGCCGCGTCGGCCTCGGCGTAGATCTCCTCGATGCGCGCGGCGAGCGCGTCACCGCCGCCGGAGACCCGGTACAGGCCGGACAGGGTCGCGGCCTTGAAGCCGGGCATGTCGCCGTCGGCGTTGATGTGGATGAGCTTGGCCAGCTCGTCGTTGTCGATCACCGGGAAGGGCAGGGTGACCGAGCGGCAGGAGGCGGCCGTCGGGTCCAGCAGGTTGCCCTCCGGGCCCAGCGACGAGCGCAGGGAGGTGACCAGCTCCTCGCGGATCGCGTCCAGCGGCGGGTTGGTGACCTGCGCGAACAGCTGGGTGAAGTAGTCGAAGAGCAGCCGCGGGCGCTCGGACAGGGCCGCGATCGGCGAGTCCGTGCCCATGGAGCCGATCGGCTCGGCGCCGGTGCGGGCCATCGGGGCGAGGATGACGCGCAGCTCCTCCTCGGTGTACCCGAAGGTCTGCTGGCGGCGGGTGACCGAGGCATGGGTGTGGACGATGTGCTCGCGCTCGGGCAGGTCGCCCAGCTCGATCTCGCCGGCCTCCAGCCACTCGGCGTACGGCTTCTCGGCGGCCAGGGACGCCTTGATCTCGTCGTCCTCGACGATGCGGTGCTCGGCGGTGTCGACGAGGAACATGCGGCCGGGCTGCAGGCGGCCCTTGCGGACGACCTTGGCCGGGTCGATGTCGAGGACGCCGACCTCGGAGCCGAGGACGACGAGGCCCTCGTCGGTGACCCAGTAGCGGCCGGGGCGCAGGCCGTTGCGGTCGAGCACGGCGCCGACCTGGGTGCCGTCGGTGAAGGTGACGCAGGCGGGGCCGTCCCAGGGCTCCATCATCGTGGAGTGGAACTGGTAGAAGGCGCGCCGGGCCGGGTCCATGGAGGCGTGGTTCTCCCACGCCTCGGGGATCATCATCAGCACGGAGTGCGGCAGCGAACGGCCGCCCAGGTGCAGCAGCTCCAGGACCTCGTCGAAGGAGGCGGAGTCGGAGGCGTCCGGCGTACAGACCGGGAAGATGCGGTCCAGCTTCTCCTGCGGGCCGAACAGGTCGGAGACCAGCTGCGACTCGCGGGCGACCATCCAGTTGCGGTTGCCCTTGACGGTGTTGATCTCACCGTTGTGCGCGACGAAGCGGTACGGGTGTGCCAGGGGCCACGACGGGAAGGTGTTCGTGGAGAACCGGGAGTGCACGAGCGCGATCGCGGAGGCGAAGCGGCGGTCGGACAGGTCCGGGAAGAAGGGCTCCAGCTGGCCGGTGGTCAGCATGCCCTTGTAGACGATCGTCCGCGCCGACAGGGAGGGGAAGTACACCCCGGCCTCGCGCTCGGCGCGCTTGCGCAGCACGAAGGCCCTGCGGTCCAGCGCGATGCCCTCGCTGGACCCGTCGGTGACGAAGACCTGCCGGAACACCGGCATGGTGGAGCGGGCGGTGGCACCCAGCAGCTCGGGAGCGACCGGGACCTCGCGCCAGCCGAGGACGGTGAGGCCCTCTTCGCCGGCGATCGTCTCGATACGTGAGACGGCGTCCTCGGTCCCCACCTCCGGCAGGAACGCGATGCCTACCGCGTAGGCACCGGCCGCGGGAAGGTCGAATCCGGCCACTTCACGGAAGAAGGCGTCCGGCACCTGGGAGAGGATGCCCGCGCCGTCGCCGGAGTCGGGCTCGGAGCCGGTGGCACCCCGGTGCTCCAGGTTGCGCAGGACGGTGAGGGCCTGCTCGACCAGGGTGTGGGACGCCTCGCCGGTGAGAGTGGCGACGAAACCGACGCCGCACGCGTCGTGTTCGTTGCGGGGGTCGTACATACCCTGCGCAGCAGGGCGAGCATCCATGAACGACCAGTTCTGGCCGTTCTCGGAATGCTGGGACGGCTGGCGCGGCGTACGCATCGGCTCTCCCGTCGTCGTCATGTGGCATGTGGCAGGTGCCGAGGGACGACGTTGGCCCTCTGCGTGAGATCTGCGATGAGATCAAAATTTCGTGCAGGTTACATGATGGAGCGGTTCTCGGGAACCGGATACACCGTTCCAGCATGCGGACGCCGCGGTCGCGGCGGAGGTGCCGCGCGGAGGCGGCGCGTGCCGTGCGGTGACGGCGGTTGCCGCGCGGTGGCGGCCCAGGTTTTCGGGGGGACCGTTACGGACGAGATCGGTCGGATCGGCGTCCGGCGGCCCGGGAGGGGGCGGGGCGAGCGTCTTCGCCCACCCGCAGGGGTGCGGCGGGCGTCATTGCCCGCAGCGCTTACGGCTCATGCCCATTCGTCAAGCGCTCGAAACCAGCGAGTAACGGGTACTTATGCGGCCCATCGCATACGTACCGGCCGGGCTATCCTACGGCCGTTCCGAACAGGGTGCCCAGGGCGTACGTCACACCGGCCGCCGCACCGCCGAGCGCGAGCTGCCGCAGGCCGCTGAACCACCAGGACCGCGCCGTCACCTTGGCCACGACGGCACCGCAGCCGAAGAGCCCGGCGAGGGCGAGCAGCACGGCGGGCCACAGCGCGGTGGCGCCGAGCAGGTACGGCAGGAGGGGCAGCAGGGCGCCGAGGGCGAACGAGCCGAAGGACGACACGGCGGCGACCAGCGGCGAGGGCAGGTCGCCCGGGTCGATGCCCAGCTCCTCGCGGGCGTGGATCTCCAGGGCCTGCTCGGGGTCCTTGGACAGCTGCCGGGCGACCTGCCGGGCCAGCTCCGGCTCGACCCCGCGCGCCACGTACAGCGCGGCCAGCTCGTCCTCCTCGTCCTGCGGGTGCTTGCGCAGCTCGCGGCGCTCGACGTCGAGTTCGGCCTCGACGAGTTCCCGCTGGGAGGCGACGGAGGTGTACTCCCCGGCCGCCATGGAGAAGGCGCCGGCGGCGAGCCCCGCGAGACCGGTGAGGACGATGGTGTGCTGGCTCACGGCTCCGCCGGCCACGCCCGTCATCAGGGCGAGGTTGGAGACGAGCCCGTCCATGGCGCCGAAGACGGCGGGCCGCAGCCAGCCCCCGTTCACATCGCGGTGCGTGTGGTTGTCGCGGTGCGCCACGTGCAGCGCGGCCTCGGTTTCGATGATGGCCATGCGGGCCCCCCAGGGAAGCTTAGCCAAAGCTAACTTTGGACGACATCTACTTTTCGACAACACTGAACTTACGCTCATCATTCCGCCTCCGCCAGCAAGGAAAGGCTGGGCTAACCTGCACGTTCACTTGCGAGCGCTCACATGTGCGATTGATCGCTCAGATGCCGAGCGGGTGACAGAGGCCCACCCCGCGCTCGGCCGGACCCCTCCCGTGGGACACATCGGCAAAGGGTCCCGTGCGACCCCGCCGAAGGAGGCCGCCCATGGCATCGATCGCCTGCACTCCCCCGGTTCCGGCGCCCGGGGAGGCCGCCGGACTGCGCGAGCGGGCCCGCGGTGCACTGCTCGGCCTGGCCGTCGGGGACGCGCTGGGGGCACCCGCGGAGAACCTCAGGCCCTCCGAGATCCGGGCCCGCTGGGGACGCATCACCGGGTACGTCAGCGAGCAGCCGTGCGGCACGGACGACACCGAGTACGCGATCTTCTCCGGGCTGCTGCTGGCCCGGCACGGCTCGGCGCTCACCCCGGCGCATGTGGAGGCGGCCTGGCACGAGTGGATCGCCGACCGGGCCGAGGGCCCCTTCCGCGGCGCGGGCTTCAGCGAGCGGGGCACGCTGGAGAACCTGCGCCGCGGTCTCGTCGCCCCCATCTCGGCCCAGCACCGGCACGCCTGGAGCGACGGCCTGGCGATGCGTGCGGCGCCGTTCGGGGTGTTCGCCGCCGGGCGGCCCTCCGAGGCGGCCCGGCTGGTGGCCATCGACGGCTCGGTCAGCCACGAGGGCGAGGGGATCTACGGCGGCCAGGCGGTCGCGGCGGGGGTGGCGGCGGCGATGACCGGCGCGTCCGTCCCGGTGGTGATCGCCGCGGCCTTGGCGGTGGTCCCCGACGACTCCTGGACCGCGCGTTCCCTGCGCCGCGCGGTGGCCGTCGCCCACCGCGGCGAACGCGCGGTCCGCTCCGCGGTCGTCATCGGCGGCTACCCCTGGACCGACCTGGCCCCCGAAGCGGTAGCCCTCGCCTTCGGCGCGTACGCGGCGGCCGACGGCGACTTCCGGGAGGCGGTCCTGACGGCCGTCAACATGGGCCGCGACGCCGACACCACGGCAGCGGTCGCAGGCGCCCTCTCCGGCGCCACCCAGGGCCTCTCCGCCATCCCCTCCCCCTGGGCGACCGCCATCACCCCGGCCCGCGGCCACTGCTTGCCGTCGGTGGCGGGACATCACGTACTGGAGGTCGCGGAGTTGCTGGTGGTCGGGGGTGCGGGGGCGGGGGTCGAGGCGACAGGAGTTCCGCCGACGGTCCTGCCGGCCGTGGTGGCGCCGGTAGCCATGCCGAACGAGGCGACGCCACCGGGGCTGCCGCCGGGGGCGGCGCCGGCCGAGGCGACACCGACGGGGCTACCGCCCGGGGCGACGCCGACCGGGGTGACACTGACGGGGCTACCGCCCGGGGCGGCGCCGGCCGAGGCGGCACTAACGGGGCTACCGCCCGGGTCGACGCTGGCCGAGGCGACACTGACGGAGCTACCGCCCGGGACGACGCCGACCGAGGCGACACTGACGGAACTACCGCCCGGGACGACGCCGACCGAGGCGACACTGACGGAACTACCGCCCGGGTCGGCCCCGGCCGAGGTGACACTGACGGGGCCGCCATCGAAGGCGGCGCCGGACGGCGTGACACCGGCCGGGGCAGTGCCGGACGGGGCGATGCCGCGAGTTCCACCCGTGGCGGCGACGCACAACAGCACCCCAGCCGACGCACTGCCGAAGGCAGCGACGGACGACGTGACACTAACGGGGCCGCCATCGAAGGCGGCGCCGGACGGCGTGACACCGGCCGGGGCAGTGCCGGACGGAGCGATGCCGCGAGTTCCACCCGTGGCGGCGACGCACAACAGCACCCCAGCCGACGCACCGCCGAAGGCAGCGACGGACGACGTGACACTAACGGGGCCGCCACCGAAGGCGGCGCCGGATGACGTGACACCGGCCGGGGCAGTGCCGGACGGGGCGATGCCGCGAGTTCCACCCGTGGCGGCGACGCACAACAGCACCCCAGCCGACGCACTGCCGAAGGCAGCGACGGACGACGTGACACTGACGGGGCTACCGCCGAAGGCAGCGACGGACGAGGTGACACTGACGGCGCTGCCACCGAAGGCGGCGCCGGATGACGTGACACCGGCCGGGGTGCTGCCGGGGCCGGTGCCGGACGGGCCGGCGCGGGCCGGGCTGCCGGGGCCGGGGCCGGATGGGGAACGGTTGCTCCCTCCGGCCACCAGCCAGTTGACCGAGCCCCTCCCGCCCTCCCCCTCCGCCTCCCAGCCGACCGAGTCGGGTGGTGGGTGGGCAGGGGAGCGGGGGTCCAGGGGGCGGAGCCCCCTGGTGGGGGCCGGGAATGCCGGGCAAGGGGACAGCGAGGGGCGGGCATGACAGCGCGCCGTATCGAGGGGCTCCTCCTCGGCCTGGCCGCAGGAGACGCCGCCGGCTGGCCCGCGGCCCGGCACCGCGCCGCCCGGATGCCCGAGTGGACCCGCCGCCTCACCCGCGAACTGGACACCTTCGCCGAGCAGAACGCCACCACCACCCTCCCCGTGCCGATCGCCCTCAACCAACCCCCCGAACCCCTCCGCCTCGGCCCCTCCGACGACGCCGAGTGGGCGGTGTTCGCCGCGGAGGCGGTCCTGCGGGCCGGCGACGACGACGTCCTCGGCGACCTCAGCCGGGCCCGCCGTATGCGCGCCGCCATCGATCTCACCTGGACCGCCGTGGCCTCCGAGGTCGCCGCCGCCGCGGACCGCGCCCCGGAGATCGAGTCCGCCGTACTGCCGCTGCGCGCCCGCATCTCCGTCCGCGCCGGCCTCGGCAACCTCGCCACCGGCCTGCGCCCGCCCGCCACCGGCCACGACAACCCGCACTACTTCGACGACGCGGCCTGCGTCCGTGCCTGCGTCCTCGCCGTGGCCCACCCCGGCGACCCGCAACAGGCCGCCGCGCTCGCCGAGTTCGACGCCCGCTACACCCAGGACGGCGACGGCGTGCACGGCGCCCGGGCCATGGCGGCGGCCCTCTCCCTCGCCCTCACCGGCGCTGCACCGGACACCTGCGTGACCGCCGCGCTCGCCGAGCTGCCCGCGGACACGGAGATCGGCCGCAACACCCGCCACGCCCTCGCCCTGGCCGAGGACAGCGACTCCGCGTTCGCCCTCGTCCCCCTCCTGGAGCACCAGATCGTCGACCACGTCTACAGCTACGGCATCGCCGCCGCCGAGACCGTCCCCGTCGCGCTCGCCCTGGCCACCGCCGCCCGGGGCCGGATCGCCGAGGCCGTGCCGGCCGCCGTCTGCCTGTCCCGGGTCGCCGACTCCGCCCCCGCCCTGGCGGGCGCCCTCACCGGTGCCCTCGGCGGCGGCGCGGCCATCCCGGAGACCTGGCGGGACGCCTGCCGTACCCTGCCCGGCTGCACCCTGCCCCGCCTCACCGGCACCGACCTGGTGGAACTCGCCGGACTCCTGGAAGCCGCACAACCGGCCCGCCCAGGAGGATGATTCGGGGCATGACGCCCGAATATCCAACACACCCCACACAACCCACAGAAACCGCAGTACCCGCAGAAGAACCCGCAGAAGGCACGCGACGGGGCGGCGGAAGCCCGCTCCCGCTCGCCGACCGCATCACCGCCGCCCTGGTCGGTGCCGCCGTCGGCGACGCCCTCGGCGGCCCGGTCGAGGGCTACTCCCCCGAGCAGATCGCCGAGCGGCACGGCGGCCGCGTCCGCGGCGTGGTCGGCCCCTGGCACGGCGACGCCTGGCGCACCGCCCGCCCCATCGCCCCGTACCACAAGGGCGATGGCCACGTCACCGACGACACCCTGATGACGCACGCGCTGATCCGGGTCTACGACCGCGTCCGCGACCACCTCGACGCGTACGCGATCGCCGAGCACCTGGTCCCGGACCTGATGACCACCCCCCGCTGGATCCCGGAGCTGGAGGCCGAGGCCCTGCCGCTGCACCGCCTCTTCCTCGCCGAGAAGTGGCTGGTGGCCCGGCTGGCCTACGGTCACGCCGACCCCCGGGAGGCGGGCGCCGGCAACATCGTCAACTGCGGCGCGGCGATGTACATGGCCCCGGTCGGCCTGGTCAACGCGGCCAACCCGGCCGCCGCCTACGCCGAGGCCCTGGACATCGCGGGCGCGCACCAGTCGTCGTACGGCCGTGAGGCGGCCGGGGTCCTCGCCGCCGCGGTGGCCGCCGCGGCCGCCCCGGGCGCGACCCCGGACTCGGTGGTGGGCGCCTGCCTGTCGCTGGCGAAGGACGGCACCCGCACGGCCATCGAGAAGGTCTGCGAAGTCGCCGCCCGGCACCGGGACTTCGAGTCGGCGCTCGGTCCGCTGCGCGCGGCGGTGGCGCCGTACGACACCGTCGGCCCGGACTACCGCGCCCCCTCCCTGGCCGCCCGCCGCCCCTCCCGGCTGCACTCCATCGAGGAACTCCCCGTCGCCCTGGGCATGTTGGTCGTGTCCGGCGGCGACTACCGGCAGGCCGTGCTCGGCTCGGTCAACTACGGCCGGGACTGCGACTCGATCGCCACGATGGCCGGTGCCCTCGCGGGCGCGCTCGGCTCGCCGGCGCCGGAGGAGTGGGCGAAGACGGTCGCGGACGCCAGCCGTCTGGACCTGTGGGCGCCGGCCCGGACGCTCACCGAGGTCGCGCGGGAGGTCTTCGACCGGGACGTGCGCCGCCGGCGCGCCCACGAGGAGGCGTTCACCGCGCTCGGAGGCCGGCCGTGCTCCGACTGACCTGGGTCCAGCCGGAGGACCTGCTGGGCCACGAGCTGCGCCAGGCCCGGCTGGACGGGCGCGAGCCGGCGGCGATCGAGGCGCGCTGGCGGGCGGCGGGCGGCCCGGACGCCCCGGAGCGGGCGGGCGCGTCCGCCTGCCGGGCGTCCCGCTACCTGCGGCTGCTGGCCGAGGACCTGCTGGACGAACTCGCCGATCTGCCCAGCCGGTTCGCCGAGGACGAGCCGACGGAACTGGAACGGATCACGTCCCAGTGCCCCGACTGGCCCGCCGGACGGTCCGCCACCGCACCGGACCCCCGCGCCCTGGAGGCCGCCTGGCTCGGCCGGGCCATCGGCTGCCTCCTCGGCAAACCCGTCGAGAAACTGCCCCTCGACGGCATCCGCGCCCTCGCCGAGGCGACCGGGAACTGGCCCCTCACCGGCTACTTCACCGCCCGCGGAGTCCCGGAGGACCTCCTGCGCGCCCACCCCTGGAACCGCCGCTCGGCCGCCACCTCGCTCGCCGAGAACATCGACGGCATGCCCCAGGACGACGACCTCGACTACCCGCTGCTCAACCTCCTGCTGCTCCAGCGCCACGGCAGGGACTTCACCACCGACGACGTGGCCCGGCTCTGGCTGGAGGAACTCCCGCCCGGCCGTACCTTCACCGCCGAGCGCCTCGCCCACCGCAACCTCCTCGCCGGCATCGAACCGCCGCACACGGCCCGCCACCGCAACCCGTTCCGCGAGTGGATCGGCGCCCTGATCCGTGCCGACGTGCACGGCTGGAGCAACCCCGGCGACCCGGCGGCCGCCGCCGGACAGGCGCACCGGGACGCGGTCCTCACCCACACCGCCAACGGCGTCTACGCGGCGATGTTCGCCGCCGCCGCCATCGCCACGGCCGCCACCGGCAGCCACGACGTGCACGCCTGCCTGCGCGCCGGCCGCGCGGTGGTCCCGGCCCGCTCCCGCCTGGCGCGGGCGATCGACCACGCCGTCCAACTGGCCGGGGACACCCGTGACTTCGACGAGGTCGTGGACCGGCTGCACGCCCGCTACGCCCCCGACCACCACTGGGTGCACGCCATCCCCAACACCGCTCTGATCGCCGCCGCCCTCACGCACGCCGACGGCGACTTCAGCGGCTCGGTCTGCCGTGCCGTGTCGGGCGGCTGGGACACCGACTCCAACGGTGCGACAGCCGGCAGCATCGCCGGGCTCCTCGCCGGCAGTCCCGACGCGCTCCCCGACCGCTGGCGGGCCCCGCTGAAGAACCGGCTCGCCACCACCGTCGCCGACTTCGACGGCACCGGCTTCGACACCCTCGCCCACCTCACCCACCTGGAGGCGACCCGCCCATGACCCATATCGTCGTCCTCGGCAGCACGAACATGGACCTCGTCACCTATGTCGGCAAGGCCCCGCAACGCGGGGAGACCGTGACGGGGCGGGAGTTCCGTACGATCCCCGGCGGCAAGGGCGCCAACCAGGCGATCGCCGCGGCCCGCGCCGGCGCCACCGTCTCGATGATCGGCGCGGTCGGCAACGACGCCTACGGCGTGCGGCTGCGCGACACCCTCGAACACTCCGGTGTGGACACCGACTTCCTGCGCACGGTGGAGGGTCCGTCCGGTACCGCGCACATCGTGGTCGACGACGAGGGCGGCAACGCGATCGTCGTCATCCCCGGCGCCAACGGCACGGTCGACCACCTCTCCCCCGGCGACGAGGGCCTGATCGCCACCGCCGACGCCCTGCTGCTGCAACTGGAGATCCCGCCGGCGGCCGTCGTCGCCGGCGCGGAGGCGGCCCGCCGGCACGGCGTCCGTACGGTCCTCACCCCGTCCCCGGTCCGCACGCTGCCCGCCGAACTCCTGCGGGCCACCGACCTGTTGGTGCCGAACGAGTACGAGGCCGTCACCCTCACCGGCCGCACCGACCCGCGCGAGGCCGCGGCCGCCCTGCTGGACCTGGTACCGGAGGTCGTCGTCACGCTGGGGGCCACGGGCTGCCTGTACCTGGCCCGGGGCGCCGAACCGCTGGTGATCCCCGCGCCGCACGTGACCGCCGTCGACTCCACCGGCGCCGGCGACACCTTCGTCGGCACGCTCGCGGTGGCCCTCGCCGAGGAGAAACCGGTACGCGAGGCCCTGTCCTGGGCGGCCGCCGCGGCGGCGATCTCCGTCCAGCGGGAAGGGGCGTCGGCGTCGATGCCGTACCGCCCGGAGATCGAGGCCCAGTACAGCGCATGAGTACGACGAGCACACCGAGTACGACGACTCGCACGACCCCGGCCCTGGACGGCCTGCGGGTGCTGGACCTGGCGACCCTCTTCGCCGGACCGATGGCCGCCACCCTGCTCGGGGACTTCGGCGCCGAGGTCATCAAGGTCGAGCATCCCGGGCGGCCCGACCCCTCCCGGGGCCACGGCCCCGCCAAGGACGGCGTCGGCCTGTGGTGGAAGGTGCTCGGCCGCAACAAGCGGACCATCACCCTCGACCTGTCCGCCCCCGGCGGCCGGACGACCCTGCTGCGGCTCGCCGCCACCGCCGACGTGGTGATCGAGAACTTCCGCCCCGGCACGCTGGAGAAATGGGACCTGGGCTGGCCCGAGCTGTCGGCGGCCAACCCCCGGCTGGTGCTCGCCCGGGTCACCGCCTTCGGCCAGTTCGGCCCGTACGCGCGCCGCCCCGGCTTCGGCACTCTCGCCGAGGCGATGAGCGGCTTCGCCGCGGTCACCGGCGAACCCGACGCGCCCCCGACCCTGCCGCCGTTCGGTCTCGCCGACTCGGTCGCGGGCCTGGCGACCGCCTACGCCGTGCTGACGGCGCTGGCCGCGCGCGAGCGCACCGGCGCGGGCCAGCTGGTCGACATGGCGATCATCGAACCGATCCTGTCCGTCCTCGGACCCCATCCCACCTGGTACGACCAGCTCGGCTACGTCCAGGAACGCACCGGGAACCGGTCCGCGAACAACGCCCCGCGCAACACCTACCGCACCGCCGACGGCACCTGGGTCGCCGTCTCCACCTCCGCGCAGTCGGTCGCCGAACGCGTGCTGCGCCTGGTGGGCCGCCCGGAGCTGATCGAGGAGCCGTGGTTCGCCACCGGCACGGACCGGGCCGCCCACGCCGACGTCCTGGACGAGGCGGTCGGCTCCTGGATCGCCACCCGCACCCGTGCCGAGGTGCTCGCGGCCTTCGAGAAGGCGGAGGCCGCGGCGGCACCCGTCCAGGACGTGCGGGACGTCCTCGCGGACCCCCAGTACCAGGCCCTGGGCACGGTCACCACCGTCGACGACCCGGAGCTGGGCCCGCTGCGCATGCAGAACGTCCTCTTCCGGCTCTCCGCCACGCCCGGCGCGATCCGCTGGGCCGGTCGCCCGCACGGCGCCGACACGGACGCCGTCCTCACCGAACTGGGCCTCGCCCCGGCCGACATCGCGGCCCTGCGCGCGGAGGGCGCCCTGTGACCCGCACCCCGCTCACCTGGCTCTACGCCCCCGGCGACCGTCCGCACGTGGTGGCCAAGGCCCTCGCGGCGGGCGCCGACGTGGTCGTCGTCGACCTGGAGGACGCGGTCGCCCCGGAGCGCAAGGAGTACGCCCGCGCGGCCACCGCGGAACTCCTCACGCAGCCGCAGCCGGTCCCGGTGCACGTCCGCGTCAACGCCCTGGACGGCCCCTGGGCCGCCGCCGACCTCACCGCCCTGGCCGGCCTGCCGGGCCTGTCCGGGCTGCGGCTGCCGAAGGTGACGACCCCGGGCGAGGTACGGCAGGTCGCCGTGGCCACCCCGGTCCCCCTCTACGCGCTCCTGGAGTCGGCCCTCGGCGTCGAGCACGCCTACGCCATCGCCACCGCCCACCCCGCCCTGCGGGGCATCGCCCTGGGCGAGGCCGATCTCCGGGCCGACCTGGGGGTACGGGCGGAGGCGGGCCTGGACTGGCCGCGCTCCCGGGTGATCGTCGCCGCGCGGGCGGCGGGCCTGGCCCCGCCGTCGCAGACCGTCCATCCGGACATCCGCGACCTCGACGGGCTGGCCGCCTCCTGCGCCCACGGCCGCGCCCTCGGGTTCCTGGGGCGCGCCGCGATCCACCCCCGTCAACTGCCGGTGATCGAGCGGGCCTACCTGCCCACGGAGGCCGAGATCGAACACGCGGAGACGGTCATCAAGGCGGCGGCGGCGAACGCGGGCGCGCAGGCCCTGCCCGACGGCCGCTTCATCGACGCGGCGGTGGTCGCGACGGCCCGGCGCACGCTGTCGCTGGCGGACCGCACCTGACCTCCGGCACGCACGGAGGGCGCCCGGAAAGCTCCGGGCGCCCTCGGTGTCGCAGGACCGGTGGTCAGCTCTTCTTGGCCGACTCCGCCTCGTCCTCCGCCTCGTCGTCCGCCTCGTCCTTCGGAGACTTCTCGGAGGCGCCGGCCTTCCCCTCGCCCTCGGCGGCGGCTTCCGTACCCTCGGCCGAACCGGCGGAGACCCCCGGCTCGACGACGGCTTCCCGCCCCGGCCTCTTCTTCGCCGACACCACCATGTACACCACGGCCAGCACGAAGACGACCAGCGCGGTCCAGACGTTGAGCCGGATGCCCAGGATGTGGTGGGCGTCGTCCACCCGCAGGTACTCGATCCAGCCGCGGCCCGCGCAGTACGCGGCGACGTACAGGGCGAACGCCCGGCCATGGCCCAGCCTGAAGCGGCGGTCCGCCCAGATGACCAGCAGACCCACGCCGATGCACCACAGGGACTCGTAGAGGAAGGTCGGGTGGTAGTAGCCCGGGACCCGGCCGCCCTCGGCGGAGGTGATGTGCAGCGCCCAGGGGAGGTGCGTCTCGTGGCCGTACAGCTCCTGGTTGAACCAGTTGCCCCAGCGGCCGATGGCCTGCGCGAAGGCGATACCGGGCGCGACGGCGTCGGCGTAGGCGGGCATCGGGACGCCCCGGCGGCGCGCGCCGATCCACGCGCCGAGCGCGCCGAGCGCGATCGCGCCCCAGATGCCCAGGCCGCCCTCCCACACCTTGAAGGCGTCCACCCAGTCACGGCCCTCGCTGAAGTACAGCTCGTAGTCCGTGATCACGTGGTAGAGCCGGCCGCCGACCAGGCCGAACGGTACGGCCCAGACGGCGATGTCGGCGACCGTGCCGGACTGCCCGCCGCGGGCGATCCAGCGCTTGTTGCCGAACCAGACGGCAACGAAGACGCCGATGATGATGCAGAAGGCGTAGCCGCGCAGCGGGATGGGGCCGAGGTACAGCACCCCGTGCGACGGGCTGGGGATGTAGGCAAGGTTCATGGCAAGTCCGACGCTACCGTGCCGGGCCGTGGGGACGGCAAGCAGCCCGGCTACGGGTCCATAACGGGGGCGTGAGAAACGCTTACCCGCGGTCGGCGGCCTCCACCATCTGCTTGAGCTTGGCCGGGGTCATCGTCTGGTCCTGGTAGATGTTCTTGCCGCCGAGCAGGACGGTGGGCGTACCCGTGAAGCCGCCGGTGCGGAAGGCCTGCTGGGACTTGTTCACCCAGGCGTCGTGCGTGCCGTCGTCGACGCACTTGCGGAAGGCGGGCGTGTCCAGGCCGCTCACCTTGCCCGCCAGCTCGATGAGCTTGCCGTTGTTCGCGAACGCGTCGTCGGTCTCCTTGGGCTGGTTCGCGTACAACACGTCGTGGTAGTCGCGGAACTTGCCCGCGTCCTGGGCGCAGGCCGCGGCGTTGGCGGCGCGCAGCGAGCCGCTGCCGCCGAGGTTGCCGTCGATCAGCCGGACCAGGTGGTAGTCGACTCTGAGCTTGCCGGCGTCGGCCAGTTCGTGGAGCACCGGCCGGTACGCCGCCTCGAAGGCCTGGCAGGCCGGGCAGCGGAAGTCCTCCCAGACGGTGAGCGTCGACTTGGCGCCGTCCTTGCCGACCGGGATCGCAAGGCCGTCCTTGCCCTGCGCACCCGAGGGGGCCACGGCCGGGCCCGCGCTGCTCTTCTCCTCCTTGCCGGCGTTCGCGGCGAGCACGCCGATCACCGCCGCGAGGCCCAGGACGCAGACGACGCTCGCGCCCACGATCAGCGTGCGCCGCCGCTTCTCCGCGGCCCTCTGCTTCTCGCGCTCGACCGCCAGCCGCTCCCGGGCGGTGCGCTTTCCGTCACGGTTCTTCTCGCTCACACCCCCAGAACGAACCGGGGAGGCGCAACGCGCCTCCCCGGACCGAGGTCCACTCGTTCGAGTGACCGAATGTTCTGATAGGGAAAGTGACCTGCGCTTACGCCAGTCCGCGCACGCCCTTGGCCAGCTCCCCGGCCAGCTCACGGACCGCCGCGACACCGCAGGCGTGGTCCGGCGCGTCCAGCATCCGCTTCACGAACGCCGAACCGACGATCACCCCGTCGGCGAAGCCGGCGACCTCGGCGGCCTGGGCCCGGCTGGAGACGCCGAGTCCGACGCAGACGGGCAGGTCGGTGCCGGTGCCGCGGGTGCGCCGGACCAGGTCCTGGGCCTGCGCGCCGACCGACTCACGGGTGCCGGTGACACCCATGAGGGAGGCGGCGTAGACGAAGCCGCTGCCCGCCGCGGTGATCTGGGCGAGCCGCTCGTCCTTGCTGCTCGGCGCCACCACGAAGACCGTCGCCAGGCCGTGCTTCTCGGCGTGCTCCCGCCACAGCGCGGACTCCTGGACCGGCAGGTCGGGCAGGATGCACCCCGCACCGCCCGCCTCGGCCAGCTCTGCGGTGAAGCGCTCCACGCCGTAGCGGTCGATGGGGTTCCAGTACGTCATGACGAGCACCGGCTTGCCCGTGGCCTCGTGGGCCTCCCGAACCGTGCGCATCACGTCGGCGATCTTCACCCCGCCCCGCAGGGCGATGTCGTCGGCGGTCTGGATGACCGGGCCGTCGAGGACCGGGTCGCTGTGCGGCAGGCCGACCTCGACGATGTCGGCGCCGCCGTCGAAGGCGGCCTTGACCGCGTCGATGCCGCCGTCCACGGTCGGGAAGCCGGCCGGGAGGTAGGCGATGAGCGCGGAGCGGCCCTCGGCCTTGGCGGCCGCGAGGGTGTCGGTCAGCAGCTGGACGTTTCCGCTCACTTGGCGTCCCCCTCGATCTCGGCGGTGTCGGCTTCGTTGGCGGCCACCTCGGCGTCGGTGTCGTAGAGGCCGAAGTAGCGGGCGGCGGTGTCCATGTCCTTGTCGCCGCGGCCGGACAGGTTGACGACGATCAGGCCGTCCTTGCCCAGCTCCCTGCCGACCTCCAGGGCGCCGGCCAGCGCGTGGGCGCTCTCGATGGCCGGGATGATGCCCTCGGTCCGCGACAGCAGGCGCAGCGCCTGCATGGCGGCGTCGTCGGTGATCGCGCGGTACTCGCCGCGGCCGGAGTCCTTCAGGTAGGAGTGCTCGGGGCCGATGCCCGGGTAGTCCAGACCGGCGGAGATCGAGTACGGCTCGGTGATCTGGCCCTCCTCGTCCTGCAGGACGTAGGACCGGGAGCCGTGCAGGATGCCGGGCTCGCCGGCGGTGAGGGTGGCCGCGTGCTCGCCGGTCTCGATGCCGTGTCCGGCGGGCTCGCAGCCGATGAGGCGGACGCCCTCGTCGGGGATGAAGGCGTGGAAGAGGCCGATGGCGTTGGAGCCGCCGCCGACGCAGGCGACGGCCGCGTCCGGGAGACGGCCGGCCCGCTCCAGGAGCTGGCGGCGGGCCTCGACGCCGATGACCCGGTGGAAGTCGCGGACCATGGCCGGGAAGGGGTGCGGGCCGGCGACCGTACCGAACAGGTAGTGGGTGTGGTCGACGTTGGCGACCCAGTCCCGGAACGCCTCGTTGATGGCGTCCTTGAGGGTGCGGCTGCCGGACTTCACGGCGACGACCTCGGCGCCGAGCATGCGCATCCGGGCCACGTTGAGGGCCTGGCGCTCGGTGTCGATCTCGCCCATGTAGATGGTGCAGTCGAGGCCGAACAGCGCGCAGGCGGTGGCCGTGGCGACACCGTGCTGGCCGGCGCCGGTCTCGGCGATGACCCGGGTCTTGCCCATCCGCTTGGTGAGCAGGGCCTGGCCGAGCACGTTGTTGATCTTGTGGGAGCCGGTGTGGTTGAGGTCCTCGCGCTTGAGGAACACCCGTGCGCCACCGGCGTGTTCGGCGAAACGGGGCACCTCGGTGAGCGCCGACGGACGGCCGGTGTAGTTGACCAGCAGGTCGTCGAGCTCGCGGGCGAACTCGGGGTCGTGCTTGGCCTTGTCGTACTCGACGGCGACCTCGTCCACGGCGGCGACGAGGGCCTCCGGGATGAACTTGCCGCCGAACGCGCCGAAGTAGCCCTCGGCGCTGGGGATCTGACCCTCCGGGTCGGGGATGAAGAAATCGCTGGGCATGCGGAAAACCTCACGGTGAGTGGGTGCAAAGACACTGTTCGCCGTGGGGGCGGGAATTCCTTGGGCGGCTGCGGGCCGTCAGTGGCCCGTCGCGCAGTTCCCCGCGCCCCTGACGGGGCGCTGCCATCGACGCCCGTTCACCTGTCCCGGTTCGTCGCCGATGACGTACCGCACGCGACGGCCGTGTACGCGGCGCGCGGGTGCACGGCAGCCGCGCGGGCGGCAACCGCGCGCCAGGCGCGCGTGCCGGTCCACGGTCGTCACGAGGAGAGTCATCGGCGCCAAGCTTAGCGGGATCAGCCGCGACCGTGCCGCAGTGCCGGGTGTTCGCCCGCCGCCACCAGGTCGGCCACCGCCGCCTTGGGGTCACGGCCGGTCACCAGGGACTCGCCGACCAGCACGGCGTCGGCGCCGGCGTTGGCGTAGGCGATGAGGTCGTGCGGGCCGCGGACGCCGGACTCGGCGACCTTGACGATGCCGTCGGGGATCTCCGGGGCGAGCCGCTCGAACGTGCCGCGGTCGACCTCCAGCGTCTTCAGGTTGCGCGCGTTGACGCCGATGACCTTGGCGCCCGCGTCCACCGCACGCTCGACCTCGTCCTCGTCGTGCACCTCGACGAGCGGGGTCAGGCCGATGGACACCGCCCGCTCGATCAGCGACTCCAGGGCCGGCTGGTCCAGGGCGGCCACGATCAGCAGCGCGAGGTCGGCGCCGTACGCGCGGGCCTCCCACAGCTGGTACGACGTGACGATGAAGTCCTTGCGCAGGACGGGGATGTCGACCCGGGAGCGCACGGCCTCCAGGTCGGCGAGCGAGCCGCCGAAGCGGCGCTCTTCGGTGAGGACGGAGATGACGGCCGCACCGCCCGCCTCGTAGTCCGCGGCGAGTCCGGCCGGGTCGGCGATCGCCGCCAACGCGCCCTTGGAGGGGCTCGAGCGCTTGACCTCGCAGATCACCTTGACGCCGTCGCCCTTGAGCGCGGCCACCCCGTCCTTGGCGGCGTGGGCCTTGGCCGCGCGCTCCTTGAGCTCGTCGAGGGTGACGCGTGCCTGCCGCTCCGCGAGGTCGGCACGGACTCCGTCGATGATCTCGTCGAGCACACTCACGCGAGCGGCCCCCTTCCAGACGGTGGTTCCTTCGAGGTTTTGAAAACCTGTGGTCAATGCGATGGTATCCGCAGGAGGGCCGAGGCTTCGCATCCGGCCGAGAGCGGTCCCACTACCTGGACATTCGTCATTCGATCAAGGTCGGAGCCAGCCACCGAACGGCAGGTTCCGGACGACGGTGAAGACCAGCAGGACCGCGCCGAGGGCCCACAGCCGGGCCGGTCCGAGGTCGATCCGCAGCGGCCGGCCGCGTGCCGCGCGGACCACCCAGACGGTCCACAGCACGGCGAAGCCCAGGTAGGCGGCCACGCCGAGCGCGTTGTCGCGCAGGGCGGCGAGCAGATCACCGTGCACGAAGGCGTGCGCGCTGCGCAGCCCGCCGCAGCCCGGGCAGTACAGCCCGGTGAGCCGGTAGAGCGGGCAGACGGGGTAGTGACCGGGTTCGCCCGGGTCGACGGCACCGACGTACCCGAAGGCCCCGGCGACGGCCCCGAGCACGCCCGCCGGGACGGCGACCCGCCGCCAGACGGGCACGAGGGACGGAACCGGACGGCTGTAGGCGTTCACGCGGGCATTCTGCCCCGGCGGACGCAGGCCTGCCCGCCCGGCCGCGGCAAGCGGCCCAACCCCGCCCGGCCGCACCACCGGCACGGGTTACGGCCCACGCGAAAAGGCGGTCCGCATCCCAGGGATGCCGGACCGCCCGCGCGGAAAACCCGTGGCTCAGCTCTCCGCGGCCACCGGCTCGCGGGTGGCCGCGGGCGCAGCGTGCGGCAGGGCCCGTGACTGCTTCGGCTGGCCGAGACCCATGGCGCGCATGATGGCACCGACCACACCACCGAGGACCGTGATGACCATGCCGGCCCAGAAGCCGACGGGCTGGGCCATCACCATGAAGGCACCCGCGACGCAGAAACCGATGAAGGCGATGATGACACCGGTCCAGGCGGCCGGGGTGTGACCGTGGCTGCTGCCCGCCATGACTTGCTCCTCGTTGCTGTCTGTGTGTCGTACGAGCCGGACGCTCGCCGTCCATTGTCCCGTACGCGCACGCGTGCCGGACGCGGGGGTGGCGTCTGGTTCACCACATCGGTCCCACCGGATCGGTCAGGCGCCCGTCGGGTCCTCGCCGCGGTCCAGGGCCTTCCAGATCTCCTCGGGCCGGTCGGGGTCGGCCGGCCGGGCCGTGCGCCGCGGCCGGGCGGTGCCGCGTTCGTAGCGCCCGGACATCGCGGGCCACAGGCTGCCGTAGCGCAGGGCGAGCAGTCCGGCGAACAGGATCAGCACGCCGCCGGCGGCCGCGACGTAGGGCCAGCCGGTGTGGGTGAGCGCGGCGACCGTGGCGGAGGTGTCGCCGCTCGCCTTGGCTGCCTCCTCGTCCAGGGCGGAGCCGTCGGAGGCGGCCACCAGGGCCGCGGTGACGATCCCGGCGCCGGACAGCGCGAGCAGCCCGGAGACGAGGACCCGGCCGGCCCTGCGGACGGCGAAGACGGCGACGAGGGCGGCGAGGCCCACTATGGCGAGGGCCGCGGGGACGCCCGTGACGTCGCTGCCCTTGGCGGTCAGCGGGAACGCGCCGCCGGCCACCGTCGCGGTGCCCTCCGCCCAGCGCTGCCGGGTCGCGAGCAGCGCCACGGCCGCGCCGAGCGCGCCGCACAGGAGGGCCACGGCGAGGCTCCGCCGGCCGGACCGGGCGGACGCGGCGGCTTCGGAACGGGGGTGAGGTACGGCAGTCACGTACTCCACTATCGCCTGAACGCCGGGTGAACCGTCACCCGGGGTTCGTATGAGAAGCGCCCTATCGCCCGAGGCGGTTCGCGGTGTGCACCGCCCGCAGCACCGCGGCCGCCTTGTTGCGGCACTCCTGGTCCTCCGCGACCGGGTCGGAGTCGGCGACGATGCCGGCGCCCGCCTGGACGTAGGCGGTGCCGTCGCGGAGCAGGGCCGTACGGATGGCGATGGCGGTGTCGGAGTCGCCGGCGAAGTCCAGGTAGCCGACGCAGCCGCCGTACAGGCCGCGCCGGGAGGGCTCCAGCTCGTCGATGATCTGCATCGCGCGGGGCTTGGGGGCGCCGGACAGGGTGCCCGCCGGGAAGCACGCGGTGAGCACGTCGAAGGCGGTGCGGCCGGGCGCCACCGTGCCGGTGACGGTGGAGACGATGTGCATCACGTGCGAGTAGCGCTCGACGGACATGAAGTCGACCACCTCGACCGAGCCGGGCTCGCAGACCCGGCCGAGGTCGTTGCGCCCGAGGTCGACCAGCATCAGGTGCTCGGCGCGCTCCTTGGGGTCGGCGAGCAGTTCCTCGGCGAGGGCCTGGTCCTCCTGCGGGGTGGCCCCGCGGTGCCGGGTGCCGGCGATGGGGTGCACCATCGCGCGCCCGTCCTCGACCTTCACCAGCGCTTCCGGGGAGGAGCCGACGACGTCGAACCCGTCGAAGCGGAAGAGGTACATGTACGGCGAGGGGTTGGTCGCCCGCAGCACCCGGTAGACGTCCAGGGCGCTCGCCGTGCACGGGGTCTCGAAGCGCTGGGAGGGCACGACCTGGAAGGCCTCGCCCGCGCGGATGCGTTCCTTGACGTCCTCGACGGCCCGCTGGAAGTCGGGGCCGCCCCACAGGGCGGTGTACTCGGGCAGCTCGGAGGGCGGCAGGTGGACCGGGGGCTGGGCGACCGGGCGGGACAGGTCCGCCTCCATGGCGTCCAGGCGGGCCACGGCGTCCGCGTACGCCTCGTCGACGCCGGTGTCCAGGTCGTTGTGGTTGATCGCGTTGGCGATCAGCAGGACCGAGCCCTCCCAGTGGTCCATCACCGCGAGGTCGCTGGTGAGCAGCATGGTCAGCTCGGGCAGCCGCAGGTCGTCGCGCTCGCCGGGGCCGATCTTCTCCAGGCGGCGGACGATGTCGTAGCCCAGGTAGCCGACCATGCCGCCGGTGAAGGGCGGCAGGCCCCCCTGGTGCGGGGTGTGCAGTGTCTGGAGGGTGGCGCGCAGGGCCGCGAGGGGGTCGCCGTCGGTGGGGACGCCGACGGGCGGGGTGCCCAGCCAGTGGGCCTGCCCGTCCCGGGCGGTGAGCGTGGCGGCGCTGCGGACGCCGACGAAGGAGTAGCGGGACCAGGAACGGCCGTTCTCCGCGGACTCCAGCAAGAAGGTGCCGGGTCGCTCGGCGGCCAGCTTGCGGTAGAGCGCGACCGGGGTGTCGCCGTCGGCGAGGAGCTTGCGCGTGACCGGGATGACACGCCGGTCGGTGGCCAGCTTGCGGAAAGTCTCCAGTTCCATGGCCGCTGACCTTACTGACCGGAGCCGGGTGCGCCGGAACCGGCGCCCTCGATCAGCACGTCCGCGTCGAAGCAGGTGCGCGCGCCGGTGTGGCAGGCGGCACCCACCTGGTCGACCTTGACCAGCAGGGTGTCGGCGTCACAGTCCAGCGCGACCGACTTCACCCACTGGACGTGGCCGGAGGTGTCGCCCTTGACCCAGTACTCCCGGCGGCTGCGGGACCAGTAGGTGCAGCGGCCGGTGGTCAGGGTCCGGTGCAGCGCCTCGTCGTCCATCCAGCCGAGCATGAGCACCTCGCCGGTGTCGTACTGCTGGGCGATGGCGGGGACGAGCCCGTCGGCGCTGCGCTTGAGCCGCGCGGCGATCTCCGGGTCGAGGCTGCTGGGCCGGGGGCTGCCGGTCGTACTGGTCATGGGTGCCATTGTGCCGCGCGGCACCGACAGCGCGGCCGTGGCGTCCATTGTGCGGACCCTCGTCGTAGGCTGACAGCATGTCGACCTTTGCCAAGCGTGAACGGCTTCTTCTCGCCGACCTCTTGGAAACCGTCGGTCCCGACGCCGGGACCCTCTGCGAGGGCTGGCGGACCCGGGACCTGGCCGCCCACGTGATCGTCCGCGAGCGCCGCCCGGACGCGGCCGGGGGCACGCTGATCAAGCAGCTCGCGCCGCGCCTGGAGAAGGTGATGGCCGAGTACACCGCGAAGCCGTACGAGGAGCTGATCCAGCTGATCCGTACCGGCCCGCCGCGGTTCTCGCCCTTCCAGCTCAAGCAGGTCGACGAGGCGGCCAACATCGTGGAGTTCTACGTCCACACGGAGGACGTCCGCCGCGCCCAGCCGGACTGGGCGCCCCGCGAGCTGGACCCCGTCTTCCAGGACGCGCTGTGGTCCCGGCTGGAGCGGATGGCGCGGCTGATGGGCCGGGGCGTGCCGACGGGTCTGGTGCTGCGCCGGCCGGACGGGCAGACGGCGGTGGCGCACCGGGGCACCCCGGTGGTCACGGTGACCGGTGAGCCGTCGGAGCTGCTGTTGTTCGCGTACGGCCGGCAGAACGCGGCCAGGGTGGATCTGGACGGCGACGCGGAGGCGATCGACCGGCTGCACGAGTCCCGGCAGCTGGGCATCTGAGGGACCGGCCCATGATCAAGGTCGCGATGACCGGCGTGTTCGTGGACGACGTGGCGACGGCGCACGCCTTCTACACCGACGTCCTGGGCTTCGAGACCCGCACCCACATGGACCTCGGCGACGGCACCCTGTTCGTGACGGTCGGCGCGCCGGACGGGGCCCAGCCGGATCTCCAGCTGCTGCTGGAGCCCGGCCAGGGCCCGATCGCGGAGCCGTACCGCCGGGCGCTGTACGAGGCGGGGCTGCCGTGCATCGTCTTCTCCGTGGACGACATCCGGGCCGAGTACGAGCGGCTGAGCGGCCTCGGCGTCCGCTTCACGCATCCGCCCCAGGAGCAGGGCCCGATGCTGGCGGCGGTGTTCGACGACTCGGTGGGCAATCTGGTGCAGCTGGTCCAGCCCCACGGGTGAGGCGCGGTCAGCCGGGGAGTTCGGCGCGGCGCAGGCCCGGTACGGCGAGGGCGACGACCCCGCCGAGGCCGCAGACGGCGGCGCTGACGACGTAGACCGGGCCGAGTCCCCAGGTGCCGATCGCGGCGGCGGCGAGCGGCATGCTGAGCGGGGTGAGGCCGAGGCTGACCAGGCTGGAGACGGAGGTGACCCGGCCGAGGTAGGCGGGGTCGGCCTGGGTCTGCAGCAGGGCGCCGCACATCGCGCCGCTCAGGCCGGTGAGCAGGCCGACGAGTACCGCCGTACCGACGGCGGCCGGGAGGGCCGGGACGTAGGCGAGGGCGCCGACGGCCACCGAGCCGGTGATGATGGCGTACCCCGCGACCAGTCCCGCCCGGGGCAGCCGGCCCCGGACGGTGAGCAGCAGCGAGGCGGCTCCCGCGCCGGCGCCGAACCCGGCCAGCACCCAGCCCATCCCGGAGGCGCCCCAGCCGCGCCGGTCGGCGAGCAGGGTCAGACCGACGTTCAGGGGGCCGACGAAACCCAGGTCGCCGAGGGCGATGGCGAGCATCAGCGGGCCGAGGACCCGGTGCCGCCGGACGTACCGCAGGCCGGCCGCGAGGTCGCTCCGGGCGCTCCGTGCCGCGCGGGGGGTGTCGTCCTCCGGCAGTTCCCGTACGCGTACGGAAACCAGCAGCGGCACCGAGACGGCGATGAGCGCCCCGGCGACGGCGAAGGCGGCCGGGGCGCCGCCGAGGGCCACGCCGAGACCGCCGAGCGGGGCGCCCACGACGCTCGCGCAACGGATGGCGAGGCCGCGCATGCCCTGGACGCGGGCGAGCTGGTCCTTGCCGGTGATCCGGGCCGGCAGGGCGCCCACGGCGGGCATGAACACGGCGTCGACGGCGCCGAAGACCACCGCCAGCAGGGCGAGCGGCCACAGGCCGGGGCTGGTGAAAAACAGCAGGGCGGCCACGGCGAGGACGGCACCGCACCGTACGGCGTCACTGCCGATCACGACGCGTCTCGGTCCCAGCCGGTCGGCGATCACTCCCCCGCCGAGCATCAGCAGGGCCCTGGGCAGGGCGCTCGCCGACATCACGAGCCCGGCCTGCGCGGGGGTGCCGGCCTGGACGGCGGCCCAGGACAGGGCGAGGTAGTAGACGCTGTCGCCCAGCATCGAGGCGGTGTAGGCACCGAGCCAGCGCAGGACGTTCGGATCGCGGTGGGCCTGCGCGGCCACCGGCGGCGCCAGCGTGGCGGTCACGGAAGGGGGTCCTCTCAGACGCGGGAGTCAGACGCGGGAGTCGGACGCGGAACGGGAAGCCGTACACATGCAGTGCGACATGCTCACGCCCATCGGCGCCCCCGGCCGCCTCGCGGGCCCACGCGCTGCTCCAGGAAGAGCCGCGAGGCGGCCAGACGCGCCGCCACCTTCTCCGGTGCGTCCTGGAAAGTCCTCGTCCCGGATGGAGACACCCTCGGACGACGCCCGCCACCACCGCTCACGCGCGTCCGCGCTGCCCCGGCCGGCCGGCCGGGGCCTCGGGAAGGGCTCTACCTGACGGGGTGGCCCGCCCCCCGCAGGGTCTGCTTCACCTCGCCGATCCTCAGGTCGCCGAAGTGGAAGACCGACGCGGCCAGGACCGCGTCCGCGCCCGCCTCGATGGCCGGGGGGAAGTCGGTGAGCTTGCCGGCGCCGCCGGAGGCGATCACCGGGACGGTGACGTGCTTGCGGACCGCGGCGATCATCTCCAGGTCGTAGCCGTCCTTCGTGCCGTCCGCGTCCATGGAGTTCAGCAGGATCTCCCCCGCGCCCAGCTCGGCCGCCCGGTGCGCCCACTCCACCGCGTCGATGCCGGTGCCGCGCCGGCCGCCGTGGGTGGTGACCTCGAAGGTGCCTTCCGGGGTGCGGCGGGCGTCGACCGACAGGACCAGGACCTGGCGGCCGAAGCGCTCGGCGATCTCGCGGATCAGGTCGGGGCGGGCGATCGCGGCGGTGTTCACGCCCACCTTGTCGGCGCCCGCCCGCAGCAGCTTGTCCACGTCCTCGGCCGTGCGGACGCCGCCGCCCACGGTCAGCGGGATGAACACCTGCTCGGCGGTGCGGCGCACCACGTCGTACGTCGTCTCCCGGTTGCCGGAGGACGCGGTGATGTCCAGGAACGTCAGCTCGTCGGCGCCCTCGGCGTCGTACACCTTGGCCATCTCGACGGGGTCGCCCGCGTCGCGCAGGTTCTGGAAGTTGACGCCCTTGACGACCCGGCCGTTGTCCACGTCCAGGCAGGGGATGACTCGGACCGCCAGGGTCATGACTGCTCAGGCTCCTCTGAATGCTTCTAGTTCTACTTCGACAAGGATCCGCGGATCGACGAACCCCTCCACGACCAGCAGGGTCGAGATGGGGCGCACGGAATCGAACATCTCCTTGTGCGCCCGGCCCACCGCGTCCACGTCCCGCACATGGGTCAGGTACATCCGCGTCCGGATCACGGACTCGATACCGAGGCCGAACTCACCGATCGCCTCGACGGCGCTGGTGAAGGCCACCTTGGCCTGCTCGTACGGGTCGCCCTCCCCGTACAGCACATCGCCCCGGAAGGCCGTCGTGCCCGCCACCAGCACCCGGTCACCCGCCGCGACGGCGCGTGCGAACCCGAAACTCTCTTCCCAGGGACTTCCGCTCTGCACGCGCCGCACGGCATCGGTCATGACGACACAGCCTCCAAGGCCTCTTCCAGGGTGAACGCCTTCGCGTACAGGGCCTTCCCGACGATGGCGCCCTCGACACCGAGGGGGACCAGGTCGGCGATGGCGCGCAGGTCGTCGAGCGACGACACGCCGCCCGACGCCACGACCGGGCGGTCCGTCGCCGCGCACACGTTCTTCAGCAGCTCCAGGTTCGGGCCCTGCAGGGTGCCGTCCTTGGCGATGTCGGTGACGACGTAGCGGGCGCAGCCCTCCTGGTTGAGGCGCTCCAGCGTCTCGTACAGGTCGCCGCCGTCGCGGGTCCAGCCGCGGCCGCGCAGGGTCGTGCCGCGTACGTCCAGGCCGACAGCGATCTTGTCGCCGTGCTCGGCGATGACCTTGGCGACCCACTCGGGGGTCTCCAGGGCGGCCGTGCCGAGGTTCACCCGGGTGCAGCCGGTGGCGAGGGCCGCAGCGAGGGTGTCGTCGTCGCGGATGCCGCCGGACAGCTCCACCTTGATGTCCATCGCCTTGGCGACCTCGGCGATCAGCGCGCGGTTGTCGCCGGTGCCGAACGCGGCGTCCAGGTCGACCAGGTGCAGCCACTCGGCGCCGGAGCGCTGCCAGGCGAGGGCGGCCTCCAGCGGGGAGCCGTAGGAGGTCTCGGTCCCGGACTCGCCGTGCACGAGGCGGACGGCCTGGCCGTCGCGGACGTCGACGGCGGGGAGGAGTTCGAGCTTGGCCATGGTCTACAGGGTTCCGATCCAGTTGGTGAGGAGCTGGGCACCGGCGTCGCCGGACTTCTCGGGGTGGAACTGGGTGGCCCACAGGGCGCCGTTCTCCACGGCGGCCACGAACGGCTTGCCGTGCGTCGTCCAGGTGACCTTGGGGGCCTCGATCACCGGGTTGTTCGACTCCAGGCGCCACTCGTGGACGGCGTAGGAATGCACGAAGTAGAAGCGGGCATCGGCGTCCAGTCCGGCGAACAGCTGCGAGCCGGCGGGGGCGTCGACGGTGTTCCAGCCCATGTGGGGCACGACGTCGGCCTGGAGCGGCTCGACCGTGCCGGGCCACTCGTCCAGGCCCTCGGCCTCCACGCCGTGCTCGATGCCGCGGGCGAAGAGGATCTGCATGCCGACGCAGATGCCCATGACCGGGCGGCCGCCGGACAGCCGGCGGTCCACGACCCAGTCGCCGCGGGCGGCGCGCAGGCCCTGCATGCAGGCGGCGAACGCGCCGACACCCGGCACCAGCAGGCCGTCGGCGTTCATCGCCTTGTCGAAGTCGCGCGTGATCTCGACGTCGGCGCCCACGCGCGCGAGGGCCCGCTCGGCGGACCGGACGTTGCCGAAGCCGTAGTCGAAGACGACGACCTTCTTGGTGCTCAATTCCACACCTCCAGCCGCATGACGCCCGCCACCAGGCACAGGCCCGCGCCGATCGAGAGCAGCACGATCAGGCTGGTGGGCATCTTCTGCTTGACGAAGGAGACGATGCCGCCGACCAGGAAGAGGCCGACGACGATCAGGAGGGTCGACAGACCGGTCATGGGTTACAGCGCGCCCTTCGTCGACGGGAGGATGCCGGCCGCGCGCGGGTCGCGCTCGGAGGCGTACCTGAGGGCCCGGGCCAGCGCCTTGAACTGGCACTCCACGATGTGGTGCGCGTTGCGCCCGTACGGCACGTGCACGTGCAGGGCGATCTGCGCCTGGGCGACGAAGGACTCCAGGATGTGCCGGGTCATCGTCGTGTCGTACTCGCCGATCATCGGCGCCATCTTCTCGGGCTCGGTGTGCACGAGGTAGGGGCGGCCGGACAGGTCGACGGTGACCTGGGCGAGGGACTCGTCCAGCGGGACCGTGCAGTTGCCGAAGCGGTAGATGCCCACCTTGTCGCCGAGCGCCTGCTTGAAGGCGGCGCCGAGCGCGAGGGCGGTGTCCTCGATGGTGTGGTGGGAGTCGATGTGCAGGTCGCCGTCGGTCTTCACGGTGAGGTCGAACAGACCGTGCCGGCCGAGCTGGTCGAGCATGTGGTCGTAGAAGCCGACGCCGGTGGCGATGTCGGTCTTCCCGGTGCCGTCGAGGTCTATCTCGACCAGCACCGACGTCTCCTTGGTGGTGCGCTCCACGCGTCCTACGCGGCTCATGCGTTACAGCTCCTTCTTCAACTCACGGACCGCGTCGAGGAACGCGTCGTTCTCCTCCGGGGTGCCGGCGGTCACCCGCAGCCATCCCGGTACGCCGTTGTCCCGGACCAGCACGCCCCGGTCGAGGATCTTCCGCCAGGCCTCGTGGGAGTTCTCGAACCGGCCGAACTGCACGAAGTTCGCGTCGGACTCGGTGACCTCGTAGCCCGTCGCGCGCAGCTCGGCGACCAGCCGGTCCCGCTCGGCCTTCAGCTGCTGTACGTACCCCAGCAGCGTGTCGGTGTGCTCCAGGGCGGCCAGGGCGGTGGCCTGGGTGATCGCCGACAGGTGGTACGGCAGCCGGACCAGCTGGACGGCGTCCACGACGGCCGGGTGCGCGGCCAGGTAGCCGAGGCGCAGGCCGGCGGCGCCGAACGCCTTGGACATCGTCCGGGAGATCACCAGGTGCGGACGGCCCTCGATGAGGGGCAGCAGCGAGTCGCCGTGGCTGAACTCGATGTACGCCTCGTCCACGACCACCATGGACGGCCTGGCCGCCTGCGCCGCCTCGTACAGCGCGAGCACCGTCTCCGGGGGCACCGCGTTGCCGGTGGGGTTGTTGGGGGTGGTGATGAAGACGACGTCCGGCTTGTGCTCGGCGATGGCCCGCCGGGCCGCGTCGAGGTCGATCGTGAAGTCCTCGTTGCGGGGACCGGAGATCCAGCCGGTGCCGGTGCCGCGCGCGATGAGCGCGTGCATCGAGTACGACGGCTCGAAGCCGATCGCCGTACGGCCCGGTCCGCCGAAGGTCTGCAGCAGCTGCTGGATGACCTCGTTGGAGCCGTTGGCGGCCCACACGTTCTCGATGCCGAGCGGGTGGTTGCCGGTCTTCGTCAGGTACTTGGCCAGCTCGGTGCGCAGCTGGACCGCGTCCCGGTCCGGGTAGCGGTTCAGATTCCGGGCGGCCTCCCGCACCCGCTCCGTGATCCGCTCCACCAGCGGCTCGGGCAGCGGGTAGGGGTTCTCGTTGGTGTTCAGCCGTACGGGGACGTCCAGCTGGGGCGCGCCGTAGGGGGACTTGCCTCGCAGCTCGTCCCGTACGGGGAGATCGTCGATCCGCACGTCGCTCACTTGCTCTCGGGTACCTTCCAGCCGAACCTCGCCTTGACCGCCGCGCCGTGCGCGGGCAGGTCCTCCGCCTCCGCCAGCGTCACCACGTGGTGGGCGACCTCGGCGAGCGCGTCCCTGGTGTAGTCCACGATGTGGATGCCGCGCAGGAAGGACTGGACCGACAGGCCCGAGGAGTGGCAGGCGCAGCCGCCGGTGGGCAGGACGTGGTTGGAGCCCGCCGCGTAGTCGCCGAGCGAGACGGGGGCCCAGGGGCCGATGAAGATCGCGCCCGCGTTCTTCACCCGGTCGGCCACGGCGGCCGCGTCGGCGGTCTGGATCTCCAGGTGCTCGGCGCCGTAGGCGTCGACCACCCGCAGGCCCTCCTCGATGCCGTCCACGAGGACGATCGCGGACTGCTTGCCCTTGAGCGCCGGCACGATCCGGTCGTCGATGTGCTTGGTGGCCGCGACCTGCGGCTCCAGCTCCTTCTCGACCGCCTCCGCCAGCTCGACGGAGTCGGTGACCAGGACGGCCGCCGCGAGCGGGTCGTGCTCGGCCTGGCTGATCAGGTCCGAGGCGACGTGCACCGGGTCGGCGCCGGCGTCGGCGAGGATCGCGATCTCGGTCGGGCCGGCCTCGGCGTCGATGCCGATCTTGCCGGTGAAGTAGCGCTTGGCGGCGGCGACCCAGATGTTGCCGGGGCCGGTGACCATGTTGGCGGGCGGGCAGGACTCGGTGCCGTAGGCGAACATCGCGACGGCGGTGGCGCCGCCCGCCGCGTACACCTCGTCCACGCCGAGCAGGGCGCAGGCGGCCAGGATCGTCGGGTGCGGCAGGCCGCCGAACTCGGCCTGGGCCGGGGAGGCGAGCGCGATGGACGCGACGCCGGCCTCCTGGGCCGGGACGACGTTCATGACCACGGAGGACGGGTAGACCGAGCGGCCGCCGGGCGCGTACAGACCGACGCGCTCGACCGGCACCCACTTCTCGGTCACCGAGCCGCCGGGCACCACCTGGGTGGTGTGCGCCGTACGGCGCTGCTCGCGGTGGACCAGCCGGGCGCGGCGGATGGACTCCTCCAGGGCCGCGCGCACCGCCGGGTCGAGCTGCGTGAGCGCGTCGGCCAGCGCCCGGGCCGGCACACGGACGGTTTCCAGCCGTACTCCGTCGAATTTCTCGGCGAAGTCGATCAGCGCCGCGTCGCCACGATGATGCACGGCCTCGCAGATCGGACGCACCTTCTCCAGGGCGGCCTGAACGTCGAAGTCGGCTCGGGGCAGCAGGTCGCGCAGGGCGGGGCCCTCGGGAAGGGCGTCGCCGCGCAGATCGATTCGGGAAATCACAGTCCCAATTCTCTCAGACCGCCGTCGGCAGCCGTCCGTGCGTATCAATGGCTGATACAGAACATGGGCCAATGGTTGGTACATAGGCTGGCCGGAACCCGGAAGATCACCTTCACGTGTGGTGTTCCGGGGGTCACCCAGCGGGCATGAACGGCTGTACGAAAACCGCTGAAAACCACTGAAGAGGGAGAGGAGAGCGGTGACCGAGGGGGCCGGCATCCGCACCGGGGACCTGCCGGACGACCTGACCGCGACCGAGGCGGGCATGTGGCAGGCCTTCCGCAACGGCAGCGTGTACGACCTGAGCAGCGGGGACGCCACCGTGGACGATCCGCACGGCGGCCATCCGTGGGGCCCCGAACGGACCGTGCGCGCCCGCATCGTGTGCTGGCTGCTGCTGGACGGCCCGCCGGCGCTCGCGGGCCGGGTGCCCTCGCTCAAGCTCGTCGGCGTGCGCATCACCGGCGCGCTGGACCTGGCGGGCGGCCAGGTCACGCCGTACGTGGAGCTGACCGGCTGCCGCTTCGACGAGGAGGTCCGGCTGCCGGAGGCCCGGTTCACGACCGTGCGCCTGGTGGACTGCTCGGTGCCGCGCCTGGAGGCGGCCCGCGTGCACACCGAGGGCGATCTGCACCTGCCGCGCTGCCGGTTCCGCAGCGGGGTCCGGCTGACGGACGCGCACATCGGCACCGATCTGCTGCTCAACCAGGCGATCGTGCACCGCGACCGCAGCGGCCGGTCCATCGCGGCGGACGGGATGACCGTGGGCCAGGACCTGCAGGCGGAGATGCTGGAGTCGTACGGCGAGTTCAGCCTGCGCGGCGCCCAGATCGGCGTCTCGCTCAGCCTGCGCGGCGCGAAGCTCGCCAACCCCTACGCCCGCTTCGCCCTGAACGCCCCCCAGCTGACGGTCGAGCGCACCCTGTACCTGACCCCGGCCGGCGTGGGCAGCCCGCTGCTGAGCGGCACGACACCCGCGCGCGGGACACGCATCCAGCGGTTCGAGTGCCGGGGCGGGGTGCGCCTGGACGACGGGCGGTTCGGGGACGCCGTCGACCTGGAGCGGGCCCGGTTCGCCTTCACCGACGACCAGGAGCTGTCCCTGCGCCGGGTGCAGACGCCGGAGCTGCGCTTCCTCGGAGACAAGCCGCAGCGGGGCAAGGTGGTGCTGTCCGGCGCGCGGATCGTGAACCTGGTCGACCGCGCGAGCAGCTGGCCGGAGGCGGGCAGTCTGCACATGGGCGGGTTCGCCTACGAGAACCTGGTGCCGCAGGGTCCGTTCCCGCTGACCCAGCGCCTGGACTGGGTGGCGGCGGCCACCGCCGAGTACGCGCCGGAGCCGTACGAGCGGCTGGCCGCGGTGCTGCGCGCCGCCGGGGAGGACGAGGACGCGCGCGAGGTGCTGCTGGCCAAGCAGCGCCGGCGGCGCGAGACGCTGCCGCCGGCCGCCAAGGTCTGGGGGTTCGTGCAGGACTGGGTGGTGGCCTACGGCTACCGGCCGGGCCGGGCCGCGGTGTGGATGGCGGTGCTGTGGGCGGCGGGCACGCTCGCGTTCGCGCACGCCGACCATCCGCCGGTGAACTCCGGCGGCCATCCGGCGTGGAGCCCGGCGCTGTTCACGCTGGACCTGCTGCTGCCGGTGATCGACCTGGGCCAGGCCGGCCAGTGGCAGCTGCGCGGCGGCTGGCAGTGGCTGGCGGCGGTGATGATCCTGCTCGGCTGGATCCTGGCGACGACGGTGGCGGCGGGCGCGACCCGGCTGCTGCGCCGGAGCTGAGCGCACACCGGGCACAGGGGGCACCGGGTTCCCACGAGGTGCATCTCGTCCTCACGAGGTGCCGGACCGCACACAATGTGCACATTCACCCTTTACCGGTCCTTGACTTTCCGGCGTACAACTTTCCATGACTTGACCAGTGCCTCTGGCGCCGCCCCGAGCTGCGGACTTTCAATGGTCGGCACCATGGCTCTGCTGCCCTCGTTCATCCGCCCCACCCGGATGACCAAATCTGCGCGCCCGGCCGCCCGACCGCCGGCCGGGGACGAGGCCGTGCTCGACGCGCCCGACGACCGCCTCTCGCCCGCGCTGGTCGCGGCCGCCCGGGGCGAGTACGCCGCCGCGGCCGGCCTGCTCGCCGCCACCCGCTCCGCGGCCGAGTGGGAGAACCGGGACCGGTACGTACGGCGCCTGGCCGCCTTCGCCCGCTGCCGCCCCGAGTGGTACGAGCAGTGGCGTGCCGCCGCCCCGGACGACCCCGGCGTGCTGCTGGTCGGGACCCAGCTGGCGGTGGACCGCGTCTGGCCCTCGCCGGCCCGCGCCGAGCTGCTGCGCGAGGCGAGCCCGCTGATCACCGCCGCCGCCCGCGCCGACGACCGCGACCCGGTGCCCTGGCGGATCGCGCTGGACCACGCGCGCGGCTCGCGGGCAGGGCACCGCTACTTCGAGGAGCTGTGGGAGGCCGCCGTACGGCGTGCCCCGCACCACTACGGCTGCCATGTGGCCGCCCTGCGCTACCTGGCCACCTCCTGGCACGGCTCGCACCGCGAGTGCTTCGACTTCGCCGACCGGGCCGCGCAGGACGCCCCGCCCGACTCGCTCGTCCAGGCGCTGCCCGCCCGGGCCGCCTTCGGCTACCTCACCGACGGCTGCGGCCCCGAGGTGCCGCGGGCCCGGCTGGACGCGGCGGCCGACCGCGCGATCGCGCTCTCCGACCGCTTCCCGGCGGCCGACCCGTGGCCCGCCGAGGTCCGCAACAAACTGCTGTACGTCCTGCTGCGGCTGGACCGCTGGGAGGACGCCCGCACCCAGCTGCGCCTGATCGGCCCGTACGCCACGTCCTTCCCCTGGGACCGGTTCTCGGACGACCCGCTCGGCCACTTCCTGCGCCTGCGCGAGCACCTGGAGACGGCGGGCCCGCGGCCCGCCCCGGCCGGGCTGCTGGCGGCGCCCCCGGGCTCCCTCGACGGCCGGGGCGGACACGCCTGCGCCGGGGACCACTAGGCTGGGGCGCCGTGACCACCGTCCGTCTCCCGCTCTTTCCGCTGAACTCGGTGCTGTTCCCGGGGCTCGTGCTGCCGCTGAACGTCTTCGAGGAGCGTTATCGCGCCATGATGCGCGAGCTGCTGAAGACCCCCGAGGAAGAACCGCGCCGGTTCGCCGTCGTCGCCATCCGCGACGGCCACGAGGTCGCGCCGAGCTCCCCGGGCATGCCGGATCCCACGGCCGAGCCCGAACGGGGCCCGGCCGCCGGCTTCGGTCCCGACCCGCTCAAGGCCTTCCACGGGGTGGGCTGTGTGGCGGACGCGGCCACCGTCCGGGAGCGGTCCGACGGCACGTTCGAGGTGCTGGCCACGGGCACGACCCGGGTGCGCCTGCTGTCCGTGGACGCGTCGGGGCCGTTCCTGACCGCGGAGCTGGAGGAGCTGCCCGAGGAGCCCGGGGACGAGGCCGGCGCGCTGGCCGAGGGCGTCCTGCGCTCCTTCCGCCAGTACCAGAAGCGCCTGGCGGGCGCCCGCGAGCGCTCGCTGTCCACCGGCGCCGACCTGCCGGACGACCCGAGCGTGGTGTCGTACCTGGTGGCCGCGGCGATGGTGCACGACACGCCGACCAAGCAGCGCCTGCTCCAGGCCCCGGACACCGCGTCCCGGCTGCGGGACGAGCTGAAACTCCTTCGCGCGGAGACGGCCATCATCCGTAACCTGCCGTCGTTGCCCGCGTTCGAGCTGACGCGGACGCCGACCAGCCTGAACTGAGGGAAGCACGACACCCTGATGGCGAAGAAGCCGAAGAAACAGCAGCAGTCCGGGGGCACGCCCGCGACGGTCGCCCTGACGGCGGCGGGCGTGGACTTCACGGTCCACGCCTACGACCACGACCCGTCCCACCCCTCCTACGGCGAGGAGGCGGCGGAGGCGATGGGCGTCTCCCCCGAGCGCGTCTTCAAGACCCTGGTGGCCGACGTGGACGGCTCCCTGGTGGTCGGCGTGGTCCCGGTGGCCGGCTCCCTGGACCTGAAGGCCCTGGCCGCGGCGGTGGGCGGCAAGCGGGCGACCATGGCCGACCCGACCCTCGCCGAACGCACCACGGGCTACGTCCGCGGCGGCATCTCCCCCCTCGGCCAGCGCAAGAAGCTCCGCACGGTCCTGGACGACTCGGCCGAGGCCCACCCGACGATCTGCGTCTCGGCGGGCCGGCGGGGTCTCGAGGTGGAACTGGCACCGGGGGATCTGGTGAAGCTGACGGAGGCGGTGCTGGCACCGATCGGGCGGGGCTGACGCGGGCGTCTTCGCCGGTCAGTCGACCGGCGCCTCGGGGTCCCGGGGCCCGAACAGGGCGGTCAGTCCGAGGTGCACCAGCAGTCCGGCCAACGGCCACGCGAGCAGAGCCCCCTTGGCCGACAGCTTCAGCGGCGCCGAGAACGTCACGCCCTTGCCCACGGCCCGCGCATGCGCGAGCACGTCGGACTCGGGGCCCAGCCACATCCCGAGCCGCCAGGCCAGCAGGGACCCCAGCAGCCCGCCAAGCCCCAGAGCCACCACCAGCGGCACACCCCCGCGCCGCCGCAGCAGAAACACCACGACCGCGCTGACCAGCCCGAAGGCGAGCCCCAGCAGGGTGAACGTTCCGTCCACCCCGACCGCCTGCTCCCCCTCGGTGTCCTTGAGGTAGACGACCCAGTTCTTGCCGATCTCGTCCGCGACCAGCGGCACGTGCGGGGCCAGCCACCACCACAGCAGCCCCAGCAGCACCCCGCCCAGCGCCACCACGACCGTGGTCACGGCGGCCTCCCGCAGTTCCGTCTTCATCCCGGGGCCGTCCTGTTCGTACGCGCCCGCGCCCGGTCCTCCGGCGGGCGGCGGCGCCTGCCGGACCTGGTGCGCGGAGTTGTCGTGCGGCGGCGGAGTCAGCGGTGCGGTCACCTGAATATCGTGCCAGGTCGTGCTGTGCGCCGCGTCACCGGACGGCGGCCCTGCGGTACGCCCGGGTCGCCGCCGCCAGCGAGACCACTCCGACACCCGCGCACACTCCCAGGTCAGCAAGGACCACGGCCCAGTCGGGGTGGGCCCCGAACGTCCGCGCGTACGCCTCGACGCCGTAGGTCGACGGCAGCAGATCACGGGCCAGCCGTACCGCCTCCGGCATCCGGTCGGCCGGCAGCACGCCCAGCAGCAGCGCCGCCGACATGCCCAGCTGCCCGAGCAGCGTGGCCAGCTCCGGCCGGGGCGCGAGCAGTCCGCACGCGGCGCCGAGCCCGGCCAGCGCGGCCCCGGCGAGCGGGATGACGGCCACCAGGATCCACAGGTTGGTCAGCGGCAGCCCGAAGAGCGCGCATCCGAAGACGGCGGTCACCAGGGTCCCCGGCACGGTGAAGGAGGCGTACGCCGCCGCCGCGCCCAGCACCACGGCCGCCGGCGGCACCGGCAGCGTGGCGTAGTGGTCGAGTCCGCCGCTGGCCCGCAGCTGCCCGAAGTACTGCGACAGCAGGTTCAGCGCGACGTAGGCGACGACCAGCACGGAGGAGCCGGCCACCACGGACTGCGCCTCGTGGCCGCTGTCGACGACACCGCGCATCATTACGGTGATGCCGACGGACTGGAAGGTCGCCACGAACAGCAGCGGGATCCGCGCCACCCGGGCCCGGGACAGCTGCGCCCGGTAGACGGCCACCAGCGACGGCCACAACCGCGCGGGCGGCCCCAGCTCGGCCGCGCCGGGCGCCGTCTCCGGCACGGCCCGGGCGCCGCCCGGCAGAACCTCGGCGGGTACGACACTCACGACGAGCTGCTCCTCTTCCCTACGGCAGTCGCGTTCCCTGCGGCAGTCGCGCAGATCCATACGCATTCCGCGGCCGGTGCGCTCACGCCTTCACCAGCCCCTGCCGGGCCGCGCCGCCCAGCGCCAGGTAGACGTCCTCCAGGCTGGGCGTGGCGAGCGTGAAGTCGTCCAGGGCGGCGAAGGCGGCCCCGCCGGTCACGGTGGCGACGACGGCGCGGGCCTCCTCGGGCGCGAGCCGGAGCGTCCAGCGCCGGCCGGACTCCGCGGCCCGCTCGCGCAGCACGGCGACCTCGGGCACCTCCAGCGGCGCCCGTTCCCGCCACACCAGCTCCACCCGCACCTCGCCGGCGACCTGCGCCTTGAGTCCGGCCGGGGTGTCGCAGGCGATGACCCGGCCCTGATCGAGCACGGCGACACGGTCCAGCACCGTCTCGGCCTCGATGACGTTGTGGGTGACCAGCAGCACGGTCGTCCCGTGCTCGGCCCGCCGCCGGTCCACGGCCGCCCAGACCGCCCGCCGGGCCACCGGGTCCATGCCGGTGGTCGGCTCGTCCAGCACCAGCAGCGGTCGCTCGCCGACCAGGGCGGCGGCGAAGCAGGCGAGCCGCCGCTGTCCGCCGGACAGCTTTTTCAGGGCCCGCCCGGCGATCGGCGTCAGCCCCAGCTCCTCCAGGACGGCGTCCCGCTCGGCGCGCGCCCGCCGTACGTCCAGGCCGCGCAGGCGTCCGGTGGTCTCGGCGGCGAGGGAGACGGTCAGCTCGTCCAGGGCGGTGGACTGCTGGCCCAGGTAGGCGAGGATCCGGGCGGCCCGCTCGGGGTGCCGCACGATGTCGTGGCCGAGGATCTCGACGCTGCCGGTGTCCGGCCGCAGCAGGCCGGTGACCTGCCGTACGAGCGTGGACTTGCCCGCGCCGTTCGGGCCGAGCAGCCCGAAGATCTCACCGCGCCGCACGTCCAGCTCGACGCCGTCGGTGGCCCGCACCTCCGGGGTGCCCGGGGTGCCCCGGCGGCCCCTGACGGCCGGATAGGTCTTGCCGAGCCCGCGCACGCGTACGACCTCGTCGTACCGAAGTGCCTGTCCCGCGCGCGTGCTCACAAGGGACGAGGGTACGGGGTCGGGGGCCTTTACTCGCCTTTGGGGGCGGCCGGGGGGCTTCAGTCGGCGGCGGGCGCCTGCTGCTCGGCCGCCGCCGGTACGTCGATCTCCCGCCAGAACCCCGCCCGAATGGCGTAACGGTCGTGCTCGTCGATCTGGTCGTCCTTGTGCGCGAGCAGCCCGAACCGTGCCGCGTAGCGCAGCAGCTCGCCGTCGATCCGGTGCGGGATGCGCGGATACATCTGCGACAGCCGCTGCAGATGGCTCTGGTCGCCGAGCCGGGACATCCAGCGCCGGGCGAAGACCTGCCCCACCTCGTAGGGGTCGCCGCCGACGGTGGTGATGTCCTCCTCCCGGTCGGCCCACCGCTGCTCGGCGGTGGTGAGCTGGGCCAGCGTCGGCATGGAGGCGGCCTCGGGGGGCTCGGCGACCACGCCCGGCCGGTCGACCCAGCCCTTGTCGGAGGACCAGCGCAGGGTCGCGGTCGCCGGGTGCTGCACGGGCTGGGCTCCGGGCGCGCGCAGCGCGGCCAGGTCCTTGGGGGTGGGGACGCCCTTGACGGCGGGGCCCCGCTCCGCGGTGCCGTTCCCCGTGGCCGTGGCGGCCGGGGGGTGGGCGGGCTGTTCGGCGGGCCGCTCGGCCGCCGACAGCGCGGACTCGGGCAGCGGCGCGGAGAGGATCGCGGCGATCTCGGGGCGGGGCGCGGGCGGCGGGGCACAGACGCCGGTCAGCTCCTTGGCGCGGACGGCCTGGGTGATCCAGGCCCGGTCCAGCACGCGCCGCTCGTCGGCCTCGGCGACCAGGTCCTCGGACTGGTTGTAGTCGCCGTCGGCGGCCTGGACGGCCCACAGGTGGACGGCGACGCCGTGCTCCTTCGCGGCCATCATGCCGGGCAGCAGATCGCCGTCGCCGGTGACCAGCACGACGTCGGAGCAGGCCCGGTTGCGGGCCAGCTCGGTCAGCTCGGCGTGCATGGCGGCGTCGACGCCCTTCTGGGCCCAGCGGCCGTCGCTGCGGGTGAGAGCGCCCAGCCGGACGGTCACCCGGGGCATCACGCGCAGCCGGCGGTGCTCCGGCTGGGGGACCCGGTCGGGGGCGCCGTCGAACCAGTAGATGCGCAGCAGGGGGCGCTCGGTGTCGGACTCCGCGCGCTCCCGCAGGGCCTGGATGAGCGCGGCGTGGTCGACGGTGATCCGGGACCGCGAGGGCTCACCGGCGAGGAGGCTGGCGGCGGCTCCCAGCAGATACCCGGCGTCCACCAGGACGATGCATCGGTCCACGCGACTCACCCTCTTCCCGGGAGGTTTTGCTTCGGACTTCCTTCGAGTCTGCCCGACCGCGCGGGGGTTAACGGCCCGAACTCGATCATCGGCGTGGCGTTTCGGGTTCCCGTCCGCCCAGCTGCCCTGTCACACACGGTAATTATCCGACATGCGCCTGTTGTCAGCGTATGTGAATCTGGTCCCGGCCCTGGCCCCTAGATCCCCCACAGGAGGCAGATCACCATGGCCAAGAACAAGAACCGCAAGCAGGCCGGCCCGCAGAACCGCGCGCAGCAGAGCGAGCACGCGCAGCGTCCCCCGGCGGAGGAACACGAGTCGCCGGTGTCGCACATCCAGGGCGGCCCCGCGGATGGTGCTCGGAAGAAGCAGAAGAGCTTCGGCCACAACTAAAGGGCAGTTGAAGCCCAGGCACACGGAAGGGGCGCACCCGTCGCGGGTGCGCCCCTTCCCGCTGCTTCATGCCGCGGGTCTCAGCCGGCCAGGCAGGACGGGCCGAGCAGTACCTTCAGGTCGCCGAAGAGGGCCGGGTCGGGCTTGACCCGGTGCCGGTCCAGGCGCAGCACGGTGGTCTTGCGCGGGCCCTGGAGCTTGATCCGGACCTCGCTGTCGCCCTTGTGGTGGCTGAGGATCTCACCGAGGCGGCTGACCATCGGCGGGGTCACCTTCACGGCCGGGATGGTGAGCACCACGGGCGCGTTGGTGCCCGCGTTGGACAGGTCCGGGACCATCAGCTCCATGGCGACGAGCCGGGGCACGTCCTCGCGCTTGTCGAGCCGGCCCTTGACGAACACCACCGCGTCCTCGACCAGTTGGGTCGACACCAGCTGGTAGGTGGCCGGGAAGAACATGCACTCGATGGAGCCCGCGAGGTCCTCCACGGTGGCGATCGCCCAGGCGTTGCCCTGCTTGGTCATCTTGCGCTGCAGGCCCGAGATGATGCCGCCGATGGTGACGACCGCGCCGTCGGCGTGCTCGCCGCCGGTGAGCTGGGCGATGCCGGCGTCCGCCTTGTCGGACAGCACGTGCTCCAGGCCGAAGAGCGGGTGGTCGGAGACGTACAGACCGAGCATCTCCCGCTCCTGGGCGAGCAGATAGGTCTTGTCCCACTCGTCGTCGGTGAACTGCACGTCGAGGCCGAAGCCGGGCTCGCTGCTGGTCTCCTCGCCCATCCCGCCGAAGAGGTCGAACTGGCCCTCGGCCTCCTTGCGCTTGACCGCGACCACGTTGTCGATCATCGGCTCGTACTGCGCCATGAGGCCCTTGCGGGTGTGGCCCATCGAGTCGAAGGCGCCGGCCTTGATCAGCGATTCGGTGGTGCGCTTGTTGCAGACCACCGCCTCGACCTTGTCGAGGTAGTCGGGGAAGGAGGTGTACTTCCCCTTCGCCTTGCGGCACTTGATGATCGATTCCACGACGTTGGTGCCGACGTTGCGGACGGCGGACAGGCCGAAGAGGATCACGTCGTCGCCCTGGGCGGCGAAGTTCGACTCCGACTCGTTCACGTTCGGCGGGAGCACCCGGATGCCCATGCGGCGGCACTCGTTGAGGTAGACCGCCGACTTGTCCTTGTCGTCCTTCACGGAGGTGAGCAGGGCGGCCATGTACTCGGCGGGGTGGTTGGCCTTCAGGTAGGCGGTCCAGTACGACACCAGGCCGTACGCGGCCGAGTGCGCCTTGTTGAAGGCGTAGCCGGCGAACGGGACCAGCACGTCCCACAGCGCCTGGATGGCCTCGTCGCTGTAGCCGTTCTTGCGGGCGCCGGCCTGGAAGATGACGAAGTTCTTCTCCAGCTCCTCCGGCTTCTTCTTGCCCATCACGCGGCGGAGGATGTCGGCCTCGCCGAGCGAGTAGCCGGCGATGATCTGGGCGGCCTTCTGCACCTGCTCCTGGTAGACGATCAGGCCGTAGGTGACGTCCAGGACCTCCTTGAGCGGCTCCTCCAGCTCGGGGTGGATCGGCGTGATCTCCTGCTGCCCGTTCTTGCGCAGCGCGTAGTTCGTGTGGGAGTTCATGCCCATCGGGCCCGGCCGGTACAGGGCCGACACGGCGGAGATGTCTTCGAAGTTGTCCGGCTTCATCAGCCGGAGCAGGGACCGCATGGGGCCGCCGTCGAACTGGAAGACGCCGAGGGTGTCGCCGCGCTGGAGCAGCTCGAAGGTCGTGGGGTCGTCGAGCGGGAGCGACAGCAGGTCGATGTCGAGGCCCTTGTTGGCCTTCACCATCTTGACCGCGTCGTCCATGATCGTCAGGTTGCGCAGGCCCAGGAAGTCCATCTTCAGCAGGCCGAGCGACTCACAGCTCGGGTAGTCCCACTGGGTGATGGTCACGCCGTCGGTGTGCCTCACCCAGACGGGGACGTGCTCCGTGATCGTCTCGCTGGACATGATCACGCCGGCGGCGTGCACACCCATCTGCCGGACCAGGCCCTCCACGCCGCGCGCGGTGTCGATGACCTTCTTCACGTCCGGCTCGTTCTCGTACATCGAGCGGACCTCGCCGGCCTCCGAGTAGCGGGGGTGGCTGGGGTCGGTGATGCCGGACAGCGGGATGCCCTTGCCGAGGACGTCGGCGGGCATGGCCTTGGTGATGCGGTCGCCCATCGCGTACGGGTAGCCCAGCACGCGCGCGGAGTCCTTGATCGCGTTCTTGGCCTTGATGGTGCCGTACGTGCCGATCATGGCGACCTTGTCGGCGCCGTACTTCTCGGTGACGTACCGGATCACCTCGACGCGCCGGCGCTCGTCGAAGTCGATGTCGACATCGGGCATCGAGATGCGCTCGGGGTTCAGGAACCGCTCGAAGATCAGGCCGTGCGGGATCGGGTCGAGGTCGGTGATGCCGAGCGCGTAGGCGACGATCGAGCCGGCCGCGGAGCCTCGGCCGGGGCCGACCGCGATGCCCTGCTTCTTGGCCCACATGATGAAGTCGGCGACCACGAGGAAGTAGCCGGGGAAGCCCATCGAGATGATCGTGTCCATCTCGTACTCGGCCTGCTTCTGCCGGTCCTCGGGGATGCCGCCGGGGAAGCGGCGCTCCATGCCGCGGCGGACCTCCTCCTTGAACCAGGTGACCTCGGTGTAGCCCTCGGGGATGTCGAACTTGGGCATGAGGTCGCGCTTCTCGAACATGCCGGCGGTGTCCACCATCTCGGCGATGAGGAGCGTGTTGGCGCAGCCCTCCTGCCAGGCGTCCGAGGAGTCGATGGCGTACATCTCGTCGGTGGACTTCAGGTAGTAGCCGGTGCCGTCGAACTTGAAGCGGTCGGGGTCGGAGAGGTTCTTGCCGGTCTGGATGCACAGCAGTGCGTCGTGGGCGCCGGCCTCGTGCGCGTACGTGTAGTGGGAGTCGTTGGTGACCAGCGGCGGGATGCCGAGCTTCCTGCCGATCTCCAGCAGGCCGTCGCGGACCCGGCGCTCGATCTCGATGCCGTGGTCCATCAGCTCCAGGAAGTACTTGTCCTTGCCGAAGATGTCCTGGTACTCGGCGGCGGCCTTGAGGGCCTCGTCGAAGTGGCCGAGGCGCAGCCGGGTCTGCACCTCGCCGGAGGGGCAGCCGGTGGAGGCGACGATGCCCTCGGACCACCGGGCGATGGTCTCCTTGTCCATCCGGGGCCACTTCTGCAGCCAGCCCTCGGCGTAGGCGTCGGAGGAGAGCCGGAAGAGGTTGTGCAGGCCGGTCTTGTTCACGGCCCACATCGTCTTGTGGGTGTAACCACCGGAACCGGAGACGTCGTCCTTCTTCTGGTGCGGCTGGCCCCACTGGATCTTGCGCTTGTTGCGCCGGGACTCGGGGGCGACATAGGCCTCGATCCCGATGATCGGGGTGATTCCGGCCTTCTTCGCAGAATGGAAGAAGTCGTACGCGCCGTGGAGGTTGCCGTGGTCGGACATGGCGATGTGCGTCATGCCCATCTCGTTGCACGCGTTGAACATGTCCTTCAGCCGCGCGGCACCGTCCAGCAGCGAGTACTGGGTGTGGACGTGCAGGTGCGTGAAGGGCGGCTTTGACACGGTGAGGCCTCCGGGGGAAACACTCGGCGACGGCTGGCGGACAGTTCTGGGGTCAGCGTCGAAGTCTATGCCTCGCCACTGACACAGGTCGGGCACCTGCGCGTACCTTCGTGCGTTGGGTACGGCAGAAACGCTGTCGTACAGGCAATGCACCAGGAGGCACCCCGCGATGTCGGTCCCCCAGCTCGACGAGGAGCAGCGCGGCGAGGAGATCCTCGCCGTCTTCGACACCGCCTTCGGCCGGCTCCTGGCCGCCGACCCGGCCGCGTTCCGGGTGAAGTTCCGCAAGATGGCGGCCTCGGCCTTCGCGTTCTACCGGGGCACGGCGTGCCTCTTCTACCACGACCTGGACGCGGAGAAGCGCGGCGGACCGTACCTGGACGACCGCACCTCGCGCGTGTGGATCCACGGCGATCTGCACGCGGAGAACTTCGGCACGTACATGGATTCGAACGGCCGCCTGGTCTTCAACGTGAACGACTTCGACGAGGCCTACGTCGGCCCCTTCACCTGGGACCTCAAGCGCCTCTCGGCGTCCGTCGCGCTCATCGGGTACGCGAAGGCGCTGAGCGACGCGCAGATCACCGAGCTGGTGACGGTCTACGCCGCCGCCTACCGCGAGCGCATCCGCGCCCTGGCCACGGGCGCCAAGCGGGACGAGGTGCCGCCGTTCACGCTGGACACCGCGCAGGGTCCGCTGCTGGACGCGCTGCGTGACGCCCGCTCGCTGACCCGGTTCGGACTGCTGGACTCGATGACCGAGATCCGCGACTTCGAACGCCGCTTCGCCCCGGGCGGCGGCTCCATCGAGCTGGACGCGGCCACCCGGTACAAGGTCCTGGCGGCCTTCGACGGCTATCTGGAGACCCTGCCGGACTCCTCCCTGGCCCGCCCGGACTCGTACCGGGTGAAGGACGTCGTGGGCCGCCGCGGCATCGGCATCGGCTCGGCGGGCCTGCCGTCGTACAACATCCTCCTTGAGGGCCACAGCGACGCCCTGGAGAACGATGTCGTGATCTACATCAAGCAGGCCCAGACCCCGGCTGTGTCCCGGCACATCACGGATCCGGCCATCGCGGAGTACTTCCAGCACGAGGGCCACCGCACGGTGATCTCCCAGCGCGCCCTGCAGGCGCACGCCGACCCGTGGCTCGGCTGGACCGAGCTGGACGGCACGGGCCAGCTGGTCGCCGAGGTCTCGCCGTACGCCGTGGACCTGGACTGGGACGACATCGACGATCCGGAGGAGATCGCGGCCGTCGTCGCCGACCTGGGCCGGGCCACCGCCACGATGCACGCGGCGGCGGACGACACCTCCGGGGAGTCGCTGGTGCCGTTCTCCACCGAGCGGGCCATCGACGCGGCGCTCGCGGCCGACGAGGAGGGCTTCGCGCCCCTGCTGGTGGACTTCGCGCACCGCTACGGCGCACGCGCGCGTGCGGACCACCAGATCTTCCTCGACCTGTTCCGCAACGGCCGGATTCCGGGGCTGTAACCCTCGCGGATTCACAGGCACCCTTTAGGGGTCCCTTAACCGCATACGTGACAGACTCTCCTCTCGCTATGGACATCTCCGGGACCCAGCTCAAAGCCGTGCGCGCGGCGCTGTTCACGGCCTTCGTCGTGACGCTCAGCACCGCGTCGCACGTCCTGCTGTCCCGTGCTCCGCTGCCGCTGGCGACCGTGGGCGCGGTCGCCGCCGCGGTGTTCGTCACGGCGTACGCGCTGGCGGGCCGGGAGCGCGGCTTCGGCCGGATCGCGGCCCTGCTGATCCCGCTGGAGCTGGCCGCCGACACGGTGTTCACCACCGGCCAGCACACCTGCTACGGCCGGGCGGGCGGCCCGGTCGCCGGTCCGCTGCGGGCGGTCGGCCTGGACGTGCTGTGCGAGGGCCGGGTGGGGACCCCGCTGGCCCAGATGACCGGCGGCACCGACGGCGCGGGCGCGCTGCTCGCCCACGCCAGCCCGGCCGCGGCCTGGCTGCTGCTCGCCGCGCACATCGGCGTGGGCCTGCTCGCCGCCGCCTGGCTGCGCCGGGGCGAGCGGGCGCTGACCCAGCTGCTGCGCGCGGTCACCGCCACCACCTTCCGGCCGCTGCTGCTGGCGGTGGCCGCGGTCGCCGCACGGCCGCTGCCGGACCGCCGGCTGCCCCGCCCGGCCCCGCGCCGCGCCGCCGCCCGCGACCGGCTCCTCGTGCACTCCCTGGGACGGCGTGGACCGCCGTGCTCACCGGCATCCGCCTGAGCACGACCAGTCCCCCACACGTATCCCGCGTACGACCTGTGCGCGTCCCCTGATGGAGATCACAACATGAGCAAGCGGAACAGCCAGGCGGCGAAGACGGCGGCCAGGGAGCGGCTGCGCCAGGAGCGCGAGCGGCAGGCCAAGCGCGCCAAGGTCAGGCGCCAGCTGATCGTGGCCGCCTCGGTGGTCGGTGTCCTGGCCGCGGCCGGCGGCATCGGCTGGGCCGTCGTCCAGGCGAACAAGCCCGCCCACTGGGAGGCCGCCAAGAAGGACAGGCTCGTCAAGCCGGCCAACACCACGGGCACGGACGGCACGACGATCGTCCTCGGCAAGAGCAGCGCCAAGAAGACCCTGGTGATGTACGAGGACCCGCGCTGCCCGGTCTGCGCCGACTTCGAGCAGGCGGTCGGCCCGACCGTCCGGAAGGACCTGGACGCCGGCAAGTTCAGGATCCAGTACGTCGGTGCCACCTTCCTGGACAAGAACCTGACCGGTGAGGGCTCCAGGAACGCGCTCAGCGCCCTGGGAGCCGCGCTCAACGTCAGCCCCGAGGCGTTCCTCGACTACAAGTCCGCGCTGTACTCGAAGAAGTGGCACCCCGACGAGACCACCGACGAGTTCAAGGACGACGCCTACCTGATCCGGATCGCCGACACGGTCCCCGCCCTGAAGGGCAACACGGCGTTCCAGAAGGCCGTGAAGGACGGCACCTACGACCGGTGGGCGCTGGAGGAGTCGAAGATCTTCGACAGGGACGGCATCTCGGCCACCCCGACGCTGAAGATGGACGGCAAGACGCTGACGGGCCCTGACGGCAAGACCGCGCCCATGACGGTCGCCGCGTTCAACACCGCGCTGGAGGCGGCCCTCAAGGGCTGAGCCGACATTCCGTCAAAGGGCGGGCGAACTTTTGCCGGTTCGCCCGCCCTCGCGCGTACCGATCAGTAACCTGATCGTCCGTGACCAGTCGATACAGATCGTCCGAGGCCTCTCAGGGCCTCGGCTCCTTTTCGCCCCGCCGCCGTACGGTCGTCAAGGCCGCGGCGGCGACCGCTGTCCTGGCCGGACCGCTGGCCGCCGCACTGCCGGCCCGCGCCGCCACGGACACCCCCGCCTTCCTGCACGGCGTCGCCTCCGGCGACCCGCTGCCCGACGGCGTCCTGCTGTGGACCCGGGTGACCCCCACCCCGGAGGCGATACCCGGCTCCGGACTCGGCCCGGACACCGAGGTCAGCTGGACCGTCGCCAGGGACAAGGCGTTCACGACCGTCGTCGCCAAGGGCTCCACCACCGCGACGGCCGCCTCCGACCACACCGTGAAGGCCGACATCCGCGGCCTGGAGCCGGCCACCGACTACTGGTTCCGCTTCTCGGCCGGCGGCACCGACTCCCCGGTGGCGCGCACCCGCACCGCGCCGGCGGCGGACGCGGACGTCTCCTCCTTGCGCTTCGGCGTGGTCTCCTGCGCCAACTGGGAGGCGGGCTGGTTCTCCGCCTACCGCCACCTGGCCGCGCGCAACGACCTGGACGCCTGGCTGCACCTCGGCGACTACATCTACGAGTACAAGTCCGGCGAGTACGCCAACCGCGGCAAGGTCGTCCGTCCGCACGCACCGGCCAACGAGATCCTCACCCTCGCCGACTACCGGATCCGGCACGCGAAGTACAAGACCGACCCCGACCTCCAGGCCCTGCACCTGAAGGCGCCGGTCATCGCGATCTGGGACGACCACGAGTTCGCCGACAACGCCTGGTCGGGCGGCGCGGTCAACCACACCGAGGGCGCCGAGGGCACCTGGACCGCCCGTCAGGCCGCCGCCAAACAGGCCTACTTCGAGTGGATGCCGGTCCGCCCGGCCCTCGCCGGCACCACCTACCGACGGCTGCGCTTCGGCAAGCTCGCCGACCTGTCCCTGCTGGACCTGCGCTCGTTCCGCTCCCAGCAGGCGTCCACGGCGAGCGGCTCGGTGGACGACCCGGACCGCACGCTGACCGGGCGCGCCCAGCTCGACTGGCTGAAGGCCGGTCTGAAGGCCTCCGACACCCGGTGGCGGCTGGTCGGCAACTCGGTGATGATCTCGCCGTTCTCCTTCGGCTCGCTCTCCGCAGACCTGTTCAAACCGCTCGCCAAGCTGCTCGGGCTGCCGCAGGAGGGCATCGCCGCCAACACCGACCAGTGGGACGGCTACACCGACGACCGGCGCGAGCTCCTGGCCCACCTGCGCTCCAACGCCATCGGCAACACCGTCTTCCTGACCGGCGACATCCACATGGCGTGGGCCAACGACGTGCCGGTGGACGCCGGCACCTACCCGCTGTCGGCGTCGGCGGCCACCGAGTTCGTGGTGACCTCGGTGACCTCCGACAACCTGGACGACATCGTGAAGGTGCCCGAGGGCACGGTCTCCGCGGTCGCCGCGCCGGTCATCAAGGCCGCCAACCGGCACGTCCACTGGGTGGACACCGACCGGCACGGCTACGGTGTGCTGGACATCACGGCCGAGCGCGCGCAGATGGACTACTACGTCCTGTCCGACCGCGCCGACGCGAACGCCACCTCCAGCTGGGTGCGCTCCTACCGCACCCGCAGCGGCACGCAGAAGATCGAGCGGACCTACGACCCGGTGTAACCGCCCGGGCGCAACCGCTCAGTCGAGCGACTCGAGGAAGCCGAGCGCCACCCGCCAGGTGGCCTCGGCGGCCTCCGCGTCGTAGTCCGGCAGTCCGGGGTCGGTGTAGAGGTGCCCGGCCCCGGCGTACCGGTAGACCTCCACATCGGCGCCCGCCCGGCCCATCTGCAGATACCAGGCGCTCAGCCAGTCGTCCGTCTCGAACGGGTCCGGCTCGGCCACGTGCAGCTGCACCGGCAGCTCGTCCACCTGCGCGTTCGGCGCGATGTCCGACGTGCCGTGCAGGAGCAGCAGCCCGCGCGCATGGGCGTCGCCGAGCGCCAGGGTCTGCGCGACGGAGGCACCGAGCGAGAACCCGGCGTACACCAGCCCGCGGTCGGAGTAGGGCGCCGCCGCCAGCACGGCCCGCTTGAGGAGTTCCTCCTTGCCGGTCCGCTCCTTGAACTCCATGCCCTCCTCGACGGTGTCGAACGTGCGCCCCTCGAAGAGGTCCGGCGTCCACACCTCGTGGCCCGCCGCGCGCAGCCGGTCCGCGGCCTCGCGCACCGCGGGCCTGAGCCCGTAGGTCGAGTGAAAGAGCATGATGTTCATGAGGCTATGGTGCCAGCCGGGTACGACAGTGCCGGGGCTGCCGTACCCAGGAACCCGCCGAACTCACATGTTCATGCCCTCCGCGCGCCGGTTAGGAGCGGAGGCATGGAGAACGTACTCCGGCCCCTGATCGTGCTCGGCGGCACGGTGCTGCTGACCCTGGCCATCGGCTGGGGCACCGACCGGCTGCTGTGCAAGGCCGACGAACGCAATCACGACACACCCCTGTGGGGACTGCTGCGCCGTGCCCGCATCCCCTACCAGCTCGTGCTGTGCTCCGCCATGCTGCGCGGGTCGTACGACCAGGCGAAGCTGCTGGAGCGGCACCAGGTCGGCATCGGCCGGACGCTGACGCTGGTACTGATCGGCTCGGCCGCCTGGCTGGTGATCAGGATCGCCGCGGCGATCGTCGAGACCACCTACACCCGCTATGCCCGCGCCCACCGCGACGCGGCCCGGGTGCGCCGGGTGCGCACGCAGGTCGAGCTGATCATGCGGGTGGTGTCCGCGATCGTCATCGTCGTGGCCGCCTCGTCGATGCTCCTGACGTTCCCGGCGATGCGCGCGGCGGGCGCCTCCCTGCTGGCCTCGGCGGGCATCATCGCCGCCATCGCCGGTGTCGCCGCCCAGTCGACGCTCTCGAACATGTTCGCCGGGCTGCAGATCGCCTTCGGCGACATGGTGCGCATAGGCGACACCGTCGTGGTCGACGGCGAATGGGGCACCGTCGAGGAGATCACCCTCACCTTCCTGACGGTCCGGACCTGGGACGAGCGCCGGATCACCATGCCGGTGTCGTACTTCACCTCCAGGCCCTTCGAGAACTGGTCCCGCGGCACCCCGCAGATGACCGGGATCGTCTACTGGCACCTCGACCACAGCGCGCCGGTCGAGGCGATGCGCGAGAAGCTCCGCGACATCCTGCGCCACTGCCCGGCCTGGGACGGCCGCGCCTACGGCCTGCAGGTGACGGACACCACTCCGAGCACCATCCAGGTGCGCGCCCTGGTGACCGCGAAGGACGCGGACGACATCTGGACGGTGCGGGTCACGGTCCGCGAGCAGATGATCGCCTGGCTGTCCGCGGAGCACCCCTACGCGCTGCCCCGGGTGAACACCGCCGACGCGGTGCTCCCGCCATACCGCATCCCGTCCCCCGACGGCCCCTCGCTGCGCAAGGCCTACGAGTTCCCGCGCACCGGCCGCGGCTGACCGGCCGCACCACTCGCCGCCCCCGCCCGGGACCGGGTGCTCAGCGCAGACTCCGTACGTCGAGGTGACGCAGCACCCGGTCCACGATCTCCGGATCCGCCCCGGGCTCGCTGCGCGCCGCCAGGACCTCGTGCCGGGCGGCGCTCAGCATCTCGTTCTGGATGCGCCGCACCCGCTTGAGCCGCCTGGCCCGCTGGTGCTGCGCCTCCCGCCGCTCCTCCTCTCCCATGTCCGGGCTGATCCGGATCCCGATGTCGAAGGCGCGCCGCAGCATCTGCTCGGACAGCTCCTCGGGCAGCTCCTCCACCTGCTCGATCTCCCGCAGCCGGCGCTTGGCTGCCTTGGCGGCCCGCACCGCCAGCTCCTTCTCGAACTCCTTCTCCCGCTCGGAGTCGGCCCGCACCCCGAGCCGCCGCACCAGCCACGGCAGGGTCAGCCCCTGCAGCACCAGCGTGACGATGATCACCCCGAAGGCGATGAAGACGATCTCGTCCCGGTCGGGGAACGGGGAGCCGTCCTCGGTGCGGAGCGGCACGGCCAGGGCCAGCGCCACCGAGGCCACCCCGCGCATCCCGGACCACCACATCACGACGGTCTCCCGCCAGCTCACCGGGATCTCCTCGTCGTAGTTCCGGCGGGCGTGCAGCCGTTTGGTCAGCCAGGTCGCCGGCATCAGCCACAGCAGCCGTACGACGACCACCACGCCCACGACGGCGGCCGCCCAGCCGAGCATCTCGCCCCACCGCCCCTGGGCCGTGCGGATGGCGTTGTGCAGCTCCAGGCCGATGAGTCCGAAGGCGACGCCCGTGACGAGGGTGTCGATGATGTCCCAGAAGGTGTGCCCGGCGAGCCGGGTCATCACGTCGTCGGCGTCGGAGGCGTACTCGGCGAGGAAGAGCGCCGTGGTGAGCACGGCGAGCACCCCGGAGCCGTGCAGCTTCTCCGCGAGCACGTAGGAGGCGTAGGGCACCAGCAGGGTCATGCCGATCTGCAGGGTCGGGTCGCCCAGCAGGTCCATCAGCTTGTTCGCGCCCCAGCCCAGCACCAGGCCGACGGCCACCGCGACGACCGCGGACAGCACCAGGTCGAGACCGGCCCGCCAGGGCGAGAACGTGCCGCTCACGGCCGCGGCGATCGCCACGTGGTACAGCACGATCGCGGTCACGTCGTTGAAGAGGCCCTCGCCCTCCAGGATCGACACCAGGCGCCGCGGCAGCCCCAGCTGTCCGGCGACGCTGGTCGCGGCGACCGGGTCGGGCGGCGCGACCAGGGCGCCCAGCGCGACGGCGGCCGCGATCGGCAGCCCGGGCACGATCGCGTTGGCCATGAACGCCACGCACACCGTCGTGACGAACACCAGGGCCACGGCCAGCAGGAAGATCGGCCGGATGTTGGCCGCGAACTGCCGCCAGGACGTGCGGCGCACGGCGGCGTAGAGCAGCGGCGGCAGCAGCCCGGGCAGGATCAGATCGGGCGGGATGTTCACGTTGGGCACGTAGTCGGCCACCGCCAGGGCCCCGCCGAACAGCGTCATCAGCACCGGCGCCGGCACCCCGAACCGGTCCCCCAGCGGGACGCTCACCAGGGCCCCTAGCAGCAGGGCGAACAACAGAGCCAGCTGATCCACGGACGGCACTCCGGGGGTCGACGATCACACGGCAGACCTCAAGCCTGCCATGCCGCCCGCACCCCGGCCGTCCCGGCTCCCCCCGGCCCGCGCGCTCGCGGCGGGCGCCGCCGCTACAGGGCCCGGCGCATCGCCCGGTGCGGTAGGCCGGCATCCGGGAACTCCGGGCCGTACGCCTCGTAGCCGAGCCGTTCGTAGAACCCCAGGGCGTGGGTCTGGGCGTGCAGGTCCACCGCCGTGAGGCCACGCGCGCGTGCCGCGTCCTCGATGGCGCGCACCAGGGCGGCGCCGACGCCGAGCCCGCGCGCCGCGCGCGAGACGGCGAGCCGTCCCAGGGAACCCACCGCCGGATCCCCGCCGGTCTTCGCGGCCGCCGCCTCGCCGTGCAGCAGCCGCCCGGTGCCCAGCGGCACCCCGTCCTCGCGGACCGCCAGAACATGCACGGCCACGGCGTCCCAGGCGTCGTACTCGATGTCCTCGGGGACGCCCTGCTCGGCCACGAACACCTCCTTGCGGACCGCGAAGCAGGCCTCGCGGTCGGCGGGGTCCTCGGCGACCCGGACGGTGTAGGCCCCGCTCACGCCCACGTCTCCTCGCGGACCTGGTCGAGCGCCTTCCGCAGGTCCTCCGGGTAGTCGCTCTCGAACTCGGCCCAGTTGCCGTCGCCGGGGTGCTCGAAACCGAGGCGGACGGCGTGCAGCCACTGGCGGGTCAGGCCCAGCCGCTTGGCGAGGGTCGGGTCGGCGCCGTAGGTGAGGTCGCCGACGCACGGGTGGCGGTGGGCGGCCATGTGGACGCGGATCTGGTGGGTGCGGCCCGTCTCCAGCTTCACGTCCAGCAGGGAGGCGGCGCGGAAGGCCTCGATGAGGTCGTAGTGGGTCACCGAGGGCTTGCCCTCGGCCGTGACCGCCCACTTGTAGTCGTGCTGGGGGTGGCGGCCGATCGGGGCGTCGATGGTGCCGCTCGTCGGGTCCGGGTGGCCCTGGACCAGCGTGTGGTAGCGCTTGTCGACCGTGCGCTCCTTGAACTGGCGCTTGAGCGACGTGTACGCCCGCTCCGACTTGGCGACCACCATCAGGCCGGAGGTGCCGACGTCCAGGCGGTGCACGATGCCCTGGCGCTCGGCGGCACCGGAGGTGGAGATCCGGTACCCGGCGGCGGCGAGGCCGCCGATGACGGTGGGGCCGGACCAGCCCGGCGACGGGTGCGCGGCCACGCCGACCGGCTTGACGATCACGACCACGTCATCGTCGTCGTGCACGATCTCCATGCCCTCGACCGGTTCGGCGACCACCTGCACCGGCGCGGGCGCCTGCGGCATCTCGACCTCGAGCCAGGCGCCGCCGCGCACCCGCTCGGACTTGCCGACCACCGCGCCGTCGACCTGGACCTTGCCGGCCGCGGCCAGCTCCGCCGCCTTCGTGCGGGAGAAGCCGAACATGCGGGAGATGGCGGCGTCGACGCGCTCGCCCTCCAGGCCGTCGGGCACGGGCAGGGTACGGATCTCGGGAAGCGTGCTCACCCGTCGAGTATGCCGGACGGGTGAGACGGCACCGAACGAGCCTGTGGAAAACCCGGCCGGACCTTCAGTCCTTGTGGACCGTGCCGTCGGGGTCCAGACCGCGGAAGGACAGCAGCACGATCAGGATGCCGCCGCACACGATCGCCGAGTCGGCGAGGTTGAACACCGCGAAGCCCTTGGGCGCGATGAAGTCCACGACCTCGCCCTCGAAGACGCCCGGCGCCCGGAAGATCCGGTCGGTGAGGTTGCCGAGCGCGCCGCCGAGCAGCAGCCCGAGCGCGACCGCCCAGGGGAAGCTGTACAGCTTGCGGGCCAGACGGATGATCACCACGATCACGGCCGCGGCGATCAGCGTGAAGATCACCGTGAAGGCCGCGCCGAACCCGAAGGCGGCGCCGGGGTTGCGGATGGCGTGCAGCTCCAGCAGGTCCCCGACCACCTGGATCGGCGCGTGGCCCTCCAGCCGGGAGACGACGAGCATCTTGCTGACCAGGTCGAGGGCGTACGCGAACGCGGCCACCGCGAACAGCACGGCGATCCGGCGCCCGCGGCCGGTCCGCCGCGCCGGGGTCTCCTGCTCGCCCGCGCGGGACGCGCCGGCCTCCCCGGACACACCGGAGCCGGCGGGGGCCCCGTCCGCCGCCGTCCGCTCGCCGCCGTCGTCCGGGGTGTCCGGCGTACCGATGATGCGCTCCGCCTCTGCCACGTGAGTCCCTCAACCTAGGTGCCTGACTGGGGACGAGACTACGGCACGCCCCGCAGGCCCCCCACGCTCAGGAGCGGCGTTCCTGCTTCTGCTTGCACTCCACGCACAGGGTGGCCCGCGGGAACGCCTGCATACGGGCCTTGCCGATGGGGTTGCCGCAGTTCTCGCACAGGCCGTAGGTGCCCGCGTCCAGCCGTTCCAGGGCGCGCTCGGTCTGGATCAGCATCTCGCGCGCGTTGGCGGCCAGCGCCAGTTCGTGCTCGCGCGTGATGTTCTTGGTGCCGGTGTCGGCCTGGTCGTCGCCGGCGCCGTCCCCGGAGTCCCGCATCAGGCCGACCAGGGACGCCTCGGAGTTGCTGATCTCCTCCTGCAGCCGCGCCATCTCGGACTCCAGCTCCGCGCGGGCCTCGGCGACCTCCTCCGGGGTCCAGGGGTCCTCTCCGGGGCGCACCGCCAGCTCGCCTGGCTCCGCCGCGGCGACGCGTGCCTTGGGGACGGCGGTCTGTGCCGCCGTGGCCGTGCCAGGAGTCTTCTTCGCAACCACTGTCGTGGCTCCCGTCTGCTTGGCGGCCCGCGCCGCGCCCGCTTTCTTGGCCGTGCTCGTGCTCTTCTCGGCCGCCGCCGTCACCGCGGCCTTGTGGGCGGCGGCCTTGTGGGCGGCGGCCTTCTTGGCGCCGGTCTCCTCGGCGGCCGTCTCCCGGGCGGCCGCCTTCTTCGCGGCCGTCGTCGTGACGACCGCCTTCTTCGTCGCCGTCTTCTTCACCCCGGCCTTCGCGGCGGCGGTCTTCTTCCGCACCGCCGCGTCCTTCACGGCCGCGTCCTCCACGGCCGCCTCCCGGGCGGCCGCCTTCTTCGTCGCCGTCTTCTTCACCCCGGCCTTCGCGGCGGCGGTCTTCTTCCGCATCGCCGCGTCCTTCACCGCCGCGTCCTTCACGGCCGCCTCCTCCACGGCCGTCTGCTCGGCGGCCGGCTTCTTCGCGACCGCCTTCCTGACCACTGCCTTCTCGCCGGCCGCCTTCTTGGTGACCGCCTTCTTGGTGACCGCCTTCTTGGTGACCGCCTTGGCCGCAGCCGTCTCCTGGGCAGCCGTCCTCGTGGCCACCGGCTTCCCGGCCACATGCTTCGCGGCGACCGCCCCGGCAGTCGTCGTCTTCGTGACGGCCGTCTTCCCGGCAGCCGTCTTCGTGGCGGCCGTCGTGCTCGGAGCCGCCTTCTTGGTGGCAGGCCTCGCGCCGGTCTTCCCGGTCGCCGGCTGCTGTACGGCGGTCTTCTTCGCCACCATGGCCGCGGCCCCTTCACATATTGTGATCTTGCTCGCGAATCGTGCTGGGACGATAAATCGACTTGAGTCCCGCGGCAACGGGGCACACCGCCCGATTCGCCCGCCCGCACCCCCCGAGCCACGGGCCTGCATCCGTTGTGCCCAGCTCCCCGCCGGGTAATCCGCCGTTCCCCGCCCGCCCGGACCCGCGCGCCCGCCCCCTCGCCATTCGGGTCATCCGACCCGGTCGCACCGCGTCCGCCCCACCGCGCGGAAATCCGGTCGGCCGCTGTCCGCGCGGCGCCGTACACTGGGCGGAGCGAAAAAGCGTGGATGGGGACGAGTAGCGGCGTACGCAGCCCAGAGCGACCCGGGGACGGTGTGAGCCCGGGGGCGAGCGCGACGTGAAGATCACCCCGGAGCCGCCGGAAGAAAGCCGCAGCCGAAGGGCGGCGGCGAGTAGAACCGGCTTCGCGACCCCAATGAGGGGGCTCACCGGCGCGTACGGCGCGGCGGAGGGCCAAGGAGGGTGGTACCGCGGGAGCACGCCGCACACGGCGTAGACAGGAACGAAGGCTCTCGTCCCTCCGACGGAAGGCAGCAAGTCCGTTGGAGGATGCTCGCAGATGACAGCGCCGACGTACCGCCAGGTGCCCGCACAGGTCGACCTGCCCGCTCTTGAGCACGCCGTGCTCGACTTCTGGCGCGAGCAGAAAATCTTCGCCAAGAGCCTGGAGCAGTCCGAGGGCCGCCCCGAGTGGGTGTTCTACGAGGGCCCGCCCACCGCCAACGGCATGCCCGGCGCCCACCACATCGAGGCGCGCGTCTTCAAGGACGTCTTCCCCCGCTTCCGCACCATGCGCGGCCACCACGTGGCCCGCAAGGCCGGCTGGGACTGCCACGGCCTCCCGGTGGAGCTGACGGTCGAGAAGGAGCTGGGCTTCTCCGGCAAGCAGGACATCGAGGCGTACGGCATCGCCGAGTTCAACGCCAAGTGCCGCGAGTCCGTGCTCCGCCACACCGACGCGTTCGAAGCGCTCACGAACCGCATGGGCTACTGGGTCGACCTCAACGACGCGTACGTCACGATGGACCCCGAGTACATCGAGTCGGTCTGGTGGTCCCTGAAGGAGATCTTCAACAAGGGCCTGCTGGTCCAGGACCACCGCGTCGCCCCCTGGTGCCCGCGCTGCGGCACCGGCCTGTCCGACCACGAGCTGGCGCAGGGCTACGAGACGGTCGTCGACCCGTCCGTGTACGTCCGCTTCCCGCTCACCTCCGGTCCGCTCGCCGGCCAGGCCGCGCTCCTGGTGTGGACGACGACCCCCTGGACCCTGGTGTCCAACACCGCGGTCGCCGCGCACCCCGAGGTCACCTACGTCGTCGCGACCGACGGCGAGGAGAAGCTCGTCGTCGCCGAGCCGCTCGTCGCCAAGGCGCTCGGCGAGGGCTGGGAGACCACGGGCCAGACCTTCACCGGCGCCGAGATGGAGCGCTGGACGTACCAGCGCCCGTTCGAGCTGGTCGACTTCCCCGAGCCGGCCCACTTCGTGGTGAACGCCGAGTACGTCACCACCGAGGACGGCACGGGTCTGGTCCACCAGTCCCCCGCCTTCGGTGAGGACGACCTCAAGGTCTGCCGGTCCTACGGCCTGCCCGTGGTGAACCCGGTCCGCCCGGACGGCACCTTCGAGGAGGACGTCCCGCTGATCGGCGGCGTCTTCTTCAAGAAGGCGGACGAAAAGCTCACCGCGGACCTCCAGCAGCGCGGCCTCCTCTTCAAGCACCTGCCGTACGAACACAGCTACCCGCACTGCTGGCGCTGCCACACCGCGCTGCTCTACTACGCGCAGCCCTCCTGGTACATCCGCACGACGGCGATCAAGGACCGTCTCATCCAGGAGAACGAGAAGACCAACTGGTTCCCGGAGACGGTCAAGCACGGCCGCTTCGGCGACTGGCTGAACAACAACATCGACTGGGCGCTGTCCCGCAACCGCTACTGGGGCACCCCGCTGCCGATCTGGCGCTGCGAGGACGACCACCTCACCTGTGTCGGCTCCCGTGCGGAGCTGACCGGGCTGACCGGCACCGACCAGTCGGCCCTGGACCCGCACCGCCCCTACATCGACGACGTCACCTTCGCCTGCCCGCACGAGGGCTGCGGGAAGACGGCCACGCGCGTGCCGGAGGTCATCGACGCCTGGTACGACTCGGGTTCGATGCCGTTCGCGCAGTGGGGCTACCCGCACAAGAACAAGGAGCTGTTCGAGAGCCGGTACCCGGCGCAGTTCATCTCCGAGGCGATCGACCAGACCCGCGGCTGGTTCTACACGCTGATGGCCGTCGGCACGCTCGTCTTCGACAAGTCCTCGTACGAGAACGTCGTCTGCCTCGGCCACATCCTCGCCGAGGACGGCCGCAAGATGTCCAAGCACCTCGGCAACACCCTGGACCCGATCCCGCTCATGGACCAGCACGGCGCGGACGCGGTGCGCTGGTTCATGGCGGCCGGCGGCTCCCCGTGGGCCGCGCGCCGGGTCGGCCACGGCACCATCCAGGAGGTCGTCCGCAAGACCCTGCTGACGTACTGGAACACGGTCGCCTTCCAGGCCCTGTACGCCCGTACGTCCGCGTGGGCGCCGTCCGCGGCGGACCCGGCGCCGGCCGACCGCCCGGTGCTGGACCGCTGGCTGCTGTCCGAGCTGCACGCGCTCACCGACCAGGTGACCCAGGCGCTGGAGGCGTACGACACCCAGCGCGCCGGCAAGCTGCTGTCCGCGTTCGTGGACGACCTGTCGAACTGGTACGTCCGCCGTTCGCGCCGCCGCTTCTGGCAGGGCGACAAGGCCGCGCTGCGCACGCTGCACGAGGTGCTGGAGACGGTCACCAAGCTGATGGCGCCGATCACCCCGTTCATCACCGAGCGGGTGTGGCAGGACCTGGTCGTTCCGGTCAGCCCGGGGGCGCCGGAGTCCGTGCACCTGGCCGCCTGGCCGGAGGCGGACCTGTCGGCGATCGACCCGGAGCTGTCCCGGCAGATGGTCCTGGTCCGCCGGCTGGTGGAGCTGGGCCGGGCCACACGCGCGGAGTCGGGCGTCAAGACCCGTCAGCCGCTGTCCCGGGCGCTGATCGCGGCGACCGGGTTCGACTCCCTGGACCCGGAGCTGCACACGCAGATCACCGAGGAGCTGAACGTCGAGGCGCTGGCGTCCCTCAGCGAGGTCGGCGGCAGCCTGGTCGACACGACGGCCAAGGCCAACTTCCGGGCGCTGGGCAAGCGGTTCGGCAAGCGCGTCCAGGACGTGGCGAAGGCCATCGCTGGTGCCGACGCGGCCGCCCTGTCGCTCGCCCTGCGCGAGGGCACGGCGTCCGTGGAGCTCGACGGTGAGACGGTCACCCTCGCCCCGGACGAGGTGATCATCACGGAAACCCCGCGCGAGGGCTGGTCGGTGGCCTCCGACTCCGGTGCCACGGTCGCCCTGGACCTGGAGATCACCGAGGAGCTGCGGCAGGCGGGCCTGGCCCGTGACGCGATCCGGCTGATCCAGGAGGCCCGCAAGAACAGCGGCCTGGACGTGGCCGACCGGATCGCCCTGCGCTGGACGTCGACCGATCCCGCGGTGCTCGCCGCGCTGGCCGAGCATAGCGAGCTGATCGCCGACGAGGTTCTCGCCACGGACTTCGGGCAGGGCGAGGGCGACGACGGCTTCGGTGAGCCGTTCACCGACGAGGGGCTGTCCCTCACCTTCCGGCTGCGCAAGGCGTAAGCGCCGAACGGTTCGGCAAGGGCCCGGTCTCCCCTGCGGAGGCCGGGCCCTTGCCGTGCGTGCGACCGCGTGCGTGCAACCCGCGTAAAAAGGGCGGGCCCCCCGTGACCGAAGTCCGGGGGGCCCGCCCTAGGGACGCTGCCGACGCCGTTGTCGTACTGGTCTCACAGACCCGTCAGTTGTCGTCCTCGTCGATCAGGAACCCACGCATCGGCGAGGGAGCCTGGCCCATCGGGGACGGACCCTGCGGGCGGACCGGAGCCATGGGCTGGGTCATGGCCGGGGTCATCTGCTGCTGACCGCCGTAGGACGGGGCGGACGGAGCGGGCGAGCCGCCCATCGTCTGGTTGCCGCCGTAGGACGGGGCGCTCGCGCCGGCCGGGGCCATGGAGGGCGCCGGGGACGGCGGCAGGGACGCGGTGGCCGGGGTGCGCGGCGGGGCCAGGGAGTCGTCGGCCTGGGTCTCCAGCTGACGCAGCTGGGACTCGAGGTACGACTTCAGCCGCGTGCGGTACTCGCGCTCGAAACCGCGCAGGTCCTCGACCTTGCGCTCCAGCGTGGCGCGCGCGGACTCCAGGGAGCCCATGGCGACGCGGTGCTTCTCCTGCGCGTCCCGCTCCAGGGCGTCGGCCTTGGCACGGGCGTCACGCTCCAGACCCTCGGCGCGGCTGCGGGCCTCGCCGACGATCTTGTTGGCCTCGGAGCGGGCCTCGGCGATCGCCTGGTCGGCGGTCTGCTGGGCCAGCGAGAGGACACGGGCGGCGCTGTCGCCACCGGGGCCCTGACCGGGGCCGCCCATCGGACCGCCCATGGGGCCGCCCATCGGACCACCCATCTGCTGCTGCATGGGCGGCTGACCGCCCATCGGGCCCTGACCCATCGGACCCTGGCCCATCGGGCCGGGACCCTGCGGGCCGCCCTGACCGCCGGGACCGGCGGGCAGCTGCGGGGCACCGCTCGGCAGCTGGGGCGGGCCACCCATGGGGCCGCCCATCTGCTGCTGCGGCGGGCCCGATATGCCGGCGGGCACCGGCTGGCCGGGACCTCGCATGCCCTGCTGCTGAGGATGCTGCTGGTCCTGCTCCGGGGGTTTGCGCATGTTCTGCTGGTTCTGCGCGGCGGCACGCGTCGCGGCGGCCAGCTTGGCGCGCAGGTCCTCGTTCTCGCGGAGCAGACGGGTCAGTTCGGCTTCGACCTCGTCGAGGAAGGCATCGACCTCGTCCTCGTCATAGCCTTCTCGGAGGCGGACGGTCGTGAACTGCTTGTTCCGCACGTCCTCGGGGGTCAACGGCATCTCTTCACCTCAACGTAGTCATCGGCAGTCGGCAAGACCGGATCGTCCCCACCCTCATCTCACGAAACTCCCCGCGACGGAGATGAGAATGTAGACGATGATCATCAGTACGAAGAAGGACAGGTCGAGCGCCACGCCCCCGAGACGCAGCGGCGGAATGAACCGCCGCAGAAGCTTCAGCGGTGGATCGGTGACAGTGTAGGTGGCCTCCAGTACGACCACCATCGCCTTGCCGGGTTGCCATGAGCGGGCGAACTGGAAGACGTAGTCCATGACCAGCCGGAAGATCAGCACGACGAGGAACACCATCAGCGCGATGTAGATCACCTGCGCGAACACGCTCATGGCCTGTGGTTCCCTCTCCCCTGTTCCGTGCTTTTCCGTGCTTCATCCGGTCGTACGTCTCAGCTCTGGTTGAAGAACCCGCCCTCTGCGATGCGGGCCTTGTCCTCCGCCGTGACATCGACGTTAGCAGGAGACAACAGGAACACCTTCTGCGTCACCCGCTCGATGCTGCCGTGAAGACCAAACACCAAACCGGCCGCAAAGTCGACAAGTCGCTTCGCGTCTGTGTCATCCATCTCAGTGAGATTCATGATCACCGGGGTGCCCTCACGGAAGTGTTCCCCGATGGTACGGGCCTCGTTGTAGGTCCGCGGGTGCAGCGTGGTGATCCGGTAAGGCTCTCGTTCGGACACGACCTTGGGCATGATCACCGGCGCGTTCTTCTCCAGGGACTGACGTTCTTGTGTGATGGATGCCACGGGCGCGATGCGCGCCGGACGTCCGGATTCCGCGGCGAGCGAAGCCGCACGGGCCACCGGTTCGCGAGGCGCGGGCGGTTGCACGATTCGCACCTCTTCGTCCCTTTGGGACTGATGTGCGCTGTGCGACTGGTGTGACGCTTCGTGCCGTCGGTGGTCCCGCTCCGGCTCCGGGTCCAACTCGGGCTCGAAGTCGTCGTCGGGGTCGAATCCGCGGCCGTCGTACCCATCGTCCTCCACGAGGCCGAGGTAGACCGCCATCTTGCGCATCGCGCCGGCCATGCTCTGAGTCCTCCGCTCTGTGGTGGATCGACTGACGACTGCCAAGTGCCCGCGATCCACGTGGTCCTTGCGCCCGCCTTGGCGCGCATTGACCATATTTTCTGCTGTGGTCCGACTTCCTGGCGACGTTACCCGAGCCTGGGGCGGACTCCGAGTACCGCGGTGCCGACGCGCACATGTGTCGCCCCGGCGGCCACGGCCTGTTCGAGGTCCGCGCTCATCCCTGCCGACACCATGGTTGCAGCCGGATGAGCTCGGCGCAGGTCAGTCGACAAATCCATGAGGCGCTCGAACGCCGCCTGTTCGCGCCCCGCGTACTCCCCGGTGAGCGGAGCGACGGTCATCAGTCCGTCGAGCCGCAGTCCGGGCGCACCGGCGACGAGGTCGGCCAACTCTTCGATTCCGGCCGGGGCCACGCCGCCGCGCTCGCCCCGCCCGCTCGCTCCGGCGTCGAGCGCCACCTGGACGAGGCAGCCCACCTCGCGTCCGGCGCGCACCGCCTCCTTCGACAGGGCGGTGACGAGCCGGGAACGGTCGACGGACTGCACGACATCGGCGTAACCGACCACGGAGCGCACCTTGTTGGTCTGCAGCTGACCGACGAAGTGCCACGTGAGGGGCAGATCCGCGCACGCGGCGGCCTTCGGGGCCGCGTCCTGGTCGCGGTTCTCGGCGACATGGCGCACACCGAGTCCGGACAGGATCCGCACATCGCTCGCCGGGTAGGTCTTGGTGACCACGATCAGGGTCACCTCCTCCCGGGCACGCCCGGCCGCCGTGCACGCGGCGGTGATGCGTTCCTCCACCTTCGCCAGGTTCGCGGCGAGTTCCGTCTTACGGTCCGTCATGCCCCATCAGTCCAGCCAGACATAGCTCGCGAGCCGCCCGGTGGTGCGGTCGCGGCGGTACGAGAAGTGGTCGTCCGACTCCAGCGTGCACACCGGCGCCTGCGCCCGGTCGCACACCCCGAGCCGGTCGAGCTGCGCGTGCACCCCGGCGCTCACGTCGAGCGCCGGCGTGCCCCAGCTCGTCTCGGCGTGCGCCGCCGGCTCGACGGCGGCCACCTCGGCGCGCATCGCCTCCGGCACCTCGTAGCACCGGCCACAGACGGCCGGTCCGGTGCGGGCGACGATCCGCTCCGGTGCGGCGCCGAGCGAGACCATGGCCCGTACGGCTGCGGGGACGACGCCCTTGACCATGCCGGGCCGGCCCGCGTGGGCCGCGGCCGCGATCCCGGCGACGGGGTCGGCCAGCAGCACCGGCACGCAGTCGGCGGTGAGGACGGCGAGGGCGAGTCCGCGTCGGGCGGTGACGACCGCGTCGACCTCCGGCACCGGCAGCTCGCCCCACGGCTCGTCCACCACGGCGACGTCGGCGCCGTGCACCTGGTTCATCCAGACGACCAGTTCGGGGTCCAGGCCGAGCGACTTGGCCGCCAGCTCCCTGTTGCCCCGTACCGCCTCGGGCGCGTCGCCGACCGCGCCGCCGAGGTTGAGCTCCTCATACGGAGCGGCGCTCACCCCGCCCCACCGGTCGGTGAAGGCGAAGTGCGCGCCGCTCACGCTCTCGCGCCGTCCTATCACTTGAGGAAGTCCGGAACGTCCAGTTCCTCGGCCGCGCTGTCCGAGTAGGCGGGCCGCGGCGCCGGCGTGACCGGCGGGGGGACCGGGATGTCGGCCACCGGCTCGGGCGCCGGCTCCGGCTCCTCCTTCGGCTTGACGCTGCCCAGCGAGCCGAAGGACGGACGGCTGGGCTCGCTCGGCCGGGCCGGGGCGGGCTCCTCGCGGCGGGCGGGGGCCGAGCCGGAGGCCGAGCCGAGGACGTTGTCCCGGCGGGCCGGCGGCTGGCCGCCGTCGAAGCCGGCCGCGATCACGGTGACCCGGACCTCGTCGCCGAGCGCGTCGTCGATGACCGCGCCGAAGATGATGTTGGCCTCGGGGTGGGCGGCCTCGCTGACCAGCTGGGCGGCCTCGTTGATCTCGAACAGGCCGAGGTCGGAGCCGCCGGAGATGGAGAGCAGCACGCCCCGGGCGCCGTCGATGGACGCCTCCAGGAGCGGGGAGGAGATCGCCATCTCGGCCGCGGCCACCGCACGGTCGTCGCCGCGGGCCGAGCCGATGCCCATGAGGGCGGAACCGGCCTCGGACATGACCGACTTGACGTCGGCGAAGTCCAGGTTGATCAGGCCGGGGGTGGTGATGAGGTCGGTGATGCCCTGGACACCGGAGAGCAGGACCTGGTCCGCGGACTTGAAGGCGTCCAGAACCGAGACCTGGCGGTCCGAGATGGACAGCAGCCGGTCGTTCGGGATCACGATGAGGGTGTCGACCTCTTCGCGCAGTTCGGCGATGCCGTCCTCGGCCTGGTTCGCGCGGCGCCGTCCCTCGAAGGTGAACGGGCGCGTGACCACGCCGATGGTCAGGGCGCCCAGCGAGCGCGCGATGTTGGCCACGACGGGCGCCCCGCCGGTGCCGGTGCCGCCGCCTTCACCGGCCGTCACGAAGACCATGTCGGCCCCCTTGAGGACCTCCTCGATCTCCTCGCGGTGGTCCTCGGCGGCCTTGCGGCCGACGGCCGGGTTGGCTCCGGCGCCGAGTCCGCGGGTGAGTTCGCGGCCGACGTCGAGCTTGACGTCGGCGTCGCTCATCAACAGCGCCTGTGCGTCGGTGTTGATGGCGATGAACTCGACGCCCTTGAGACCGACCTCGATCATCCGGTTGATGGCATTGACACCACCGCCGCCGACACCGATGACCTTGATGACTGCGAGGTAGTTCTGCGGTGCTGCCACGTCGAAGGCCTCTCGCCTCGAATTACGTTGTCGCCGCCGGGCGGTGCCCCGCGCCGGGACGACGGATGCCGAATGGGACGGTCCGTAGCGCCGACCCGAACCCTAACCCTGAAGTTTAGGGTTACCAGTGTGTCTGTTCCCTGGAGTCTTCTGAACAGGACACTAAGTCGACAAGTGGCGCCCGTTCAACGAACACGCCGAACCTCCCGTTTTTCTTTTCACCCTATGTGATCAGCCGTAGCAGTGCCCAACCAGGGTGCTGGCCTGCGCTGATGTGCGTCAACTCCCCGATGACGCAGGGGCGGTGGGAACGCTGACATCGAAGTGCCGCGCGCCGGGAGCTGCTTTCATGAGAGCCGTGAGGGCCCGTGCCTTGGCGCGGCCGTTCTCGCCGCTGCCCCAGGCCACCGTGCGGCCGTCGCCCAACTCCAGCGAGATGGCATCGAAGGAGCGCACCTGGACGGTCCGGGTGGCCCGCGCCACGGATCCGGGCAGGTCGCCGGCGACCTGGACGGCCTCGCGCACCAGCCGGGCGGTACCGAAACGCCGGAAGCTCGCGGCGCCCGGACCCGTGCGGGATGCGGACAATTGCAGCATCGGAACGCCATTCGGCGCCCGGGAAACCGTAGCGAATCGGACACCTTCGTCGTCGACTTCGACGAAGTTCCCGCCCTTTCGGACAAGCACAACCGGAGTGCGTTCGACCACTTTCAGGCCGATTCCATGGGGCCAGGAACGAACCACATCTACGGTGTCAATTCGGGGCATTTTCTGGCGAAGTCGGGCTTCGATCCGGTCCGTGTCGACGGAAATCATCGGGTTCCCGACGGGCACGGCCGCCGCCGCCCGGACCTCGGCGGGGGTCAGTACCCGCGTGCCCGACACCGAGACGTGCTCGATGCGCAGCCATTTGGAGCCGTAGAGCGCCCAGGCGCCACCGGCCCCCAGGAGCACGAGAACGGCGACCAGAACGACGATCGTACGAAGGCGCGGGCTTCTGAGCCTGCGGACGAGCGGCGGGCCGGACGACTCCTGCTGGCGTTCACCGCGCTCGGCGGTCGTCGGTCCGGCCACGCTCACTGCCCTTTCGTCATACGGTCCTATCGGCGTGAGGCGATCGCCTCGTACACCATGCCGACGAGCAGGTCGTCGGCGTCCCGGCGGCCGAACTCGCTTGCCGCGCGGGACATCTCGTACAGCCGGTGCGGGTCGGCGAGCACGGGCAGCACGTTCTGCTGCACCCACTCGGGCGTCAGGTCCGCGTCGTCGACGAGGAGTCCGCCGCCGGCCTTGACCACCGGCTGGGCGTTGAGCCGCTGTTCGCCGTTGCCGATGGGCAGCGGGACGTAGGCGGCCGGGAGCCCGACGGCGGAGAGTTCGGCGACGGTCATCGCGCCCGCGCGGCAGAGCATCATGTCGGCCGCGGCGTACGCGAGGTCCATCCGGTCCAGATAACTTACCGGGATGTAGGGAGGCATTCCCGGCATCTGCTGCACCTGCGGCAGTTCGTTCTTCGGGCCGACCGCGTGCAGGATCTGGATGCCGGCCTGCTGCAGCCACGGGGCGACCGCCTGCGTCACCTCGTTCAGCCGCCGGGCGCCCTGCGAGCCGCCGGAGACGAGCAGCGTGGGCAGGTTCGGGTCGAGGCCGAAGCGGTGGCGGGCCTCGGGGCGGACGGCGGCGCGGTCCAGCGTGGCGATGGAGCGGCGCAGCGGGATGCCGATGTAGCGGGCGTCACGCAGCTTGCTGTCCGGGGTGGAGACGGCGACCCGGGCCGCGTAGCGCGAGCCGATCTTGTTGGCCAGGCCCGGGCGGGCGTTGGCCTCGTGGATCACGATGGGCACGCCGAGGCGCTTGGCGGCCAGGTAGCCGGGCAGGGCGACATAGCCGCCGAAGCCGACCACGCAGTCCGCCTTGGTGCGCTCCAGGATCTGCTCGGCGGCCTTGATCGTGCCGCGCAGCCGGCCCGGGACGGTGATCAGCTCGGGGGTGGGCTTGCGCGGCAGCGGCACCGCCGGGATCAGCGCGAGCTCGTAGCCGCGCTCCGGGACGAGCCGGGTCTCCAGGCCGCGCTCCGTGCCCAGGGCCGTGATCCCCACGGTCGGGTCCTGCCTGCGCAGGGCGTCCGCGAGGGCGAGCGCGGGCTCGATGTGGCCGGCGGTCCCCCCACCGGCGAGTACGACATGCACCGAAATTCACCGCTCTCCGGACGAACGCGCCGCCGAGGCACGCCGTCGCATCGTGTTCCATCTCCGAGGCCCCCGCTCGGCACCGGGGCCTCCCGCCCGCTTTCTACCAAAGCGAGGTTGCCGCATCGCAAGCGCTGCCCGCGCAGCGGGCTCGTCGCGCGCGAAGGCGATCAGCAGCCCGATGGCGAACATGGTCGGCAGCAGGGCGGACCCTCCGTAGGAGAACAGCGGGAGCGGGACGCCGGCGATCGGCAGCAGGCCGAGCACCGCACCGATGTTGATCACCGCCTGGGCGGTGATCCAGGTGGTCACGCCTCCCGCGGCATACCTCACGAAGGGGTCCTCCGTGCGTCCGGCCACGCGGATACCCGCATAGCCTAGAGCCGCGAACAGGGCGAGCACCGACAGCGTCCCTGCGAGGCCCAGTTCCTCACCGGTGACGGCGAAGATGAAGTCGGTGTGGGCTTCCGGGAGTTGGCCCCATTTTTCCACACTCGCGCCGAGTCCGGAGCCGAAGAGTCCGCCGGAGGCCAGGGCATAGATCCCGTGCACGGCCTGCCAGCAGTCGGCGACCCCCGTCCTGGGCTCGGTGGCGCCGATGCAGGCGAGGCGGGCCATCCGGTTGGGGCTGGTCTTGATCAGGGTCACACCGATCAGCGCGGCGACGGACAGCACCCCCGCGAACAGCCGGGTCGGCGCGCCCGCGAGCCAGAGCAGGCCGAACAGGATCGCCGTGAGAATGATCGCGGTGCCCATGTCACCGCCGAGCATGATCAGCCCGAGCAGCAGGAAGGCGACCGGCACCAGTGGCACCAGCATGTGCTTCCACTGGTTCAGCAGCTTCCTCTCCTGCTTGCGGGCGATCAGGTCCGCGCCCCACAGCACCAGGGCCAGCTTGCCGAACTCGCTGGGCTGGATCTGGAAGGAGCCGCCGAGGGAGATCCAGTTCTGGTTGCCGTTGACCGCCATCCCTATCCCGGGGATCTGCACCAGGATCATCAGGAAGACGGCGCCGGCGAGGATCGGGTAGGCCAGCGCCCGGTGCAGCTTCACCGGCATGCGGGAGGCGACGAACAGCAGTGCGCCGCCGATGAGCGCGGCGAGGGCCTGCTTGCGGAAGAAGTACGACCCCGGCAGCGACAGCTGCAGCGCGGTGATCTGGGAGGCCGAGTAGACCATCACCAGACCGAGCACGGTGATCAGCACACTGCCGCCGACGATCAGGTAGTAGGCGGTCAGCGGCCGGTCCCAGGCCCTCCGCACGCGCGTGCAGAGCCGTTGGACGGGGTTCTCGCGCGGGGGCCGGGGAACGGCGGGACGCGGGCGCCGGGACGCCCGCTGCACGGGCGGCTTTCCGGTACGGCTACTCGGCATCGGCGCCTCCGTTGCACGTCGACCGTCCCACGCGTCCCTCCCAAGGTCCGCCCGGCAGGCGGCCGGGGTCAGGCGTCGAGTTCGCGGACCGCCGCCGCGAACGCGTCACCGCGCTGGTTGTAGTTGGTGAACATGTCCATGGAGGCGCAGGCCGGGGCCAGCAGCACCGTGTCGCCGGGCTGAGCCAGCCGCTTCGCTTCCGTCACCGCCTGGAGCATCGCCCCAGTGTCGGTCCGGTCGAGGTCGACCACGGGTACTTCCGGGGCGTGTCGCGCGAGGGCCTCGCGGATCAGCGCCCGGTCGGCGCCGATCAGGACCGCACCGCGAAGCCGCTTCGCCGACTTGGCGACCAGCTCGTCGAAGGTCGCGCCCTTCGCCAGACCGCCCGCAATCCATACGATCGGTTCATATGCCGCCAAAGACGCTTCCGCGGCATGGGTATTGGTCGCCTTGGAGTCGTCCACGTACGCGACGCCGTCGATGTCGGCGACGTGCGCGATGCGGTGGGCGTCCGGGCGGAAGGCCCGCAGACCGTCCCGTACGGCCCGGGCGGGCACCCCGAAGGCACGGGCGAGGGCCGCGGCGGCAAGGGCGTTGGCGATGTTGTGCGGGGCCGGCGGATTGACGTCGGAGACCTCGGCCAGCTCCTGCGCGTTCTTCTGCCGGTCCGCCACGAAGGCGCGGTCGACCAGGATGCCCTCCACGACGCCGAGTTCGGAGGGACCGGGCGTGCCCAGGGTGAACCCGACGGCCCGGCAGCCCTCTTCCACATCGGCCTCGCGGACGAGGTCCTCGGTTGCCTTGTCGGCGACGTTGTAGACGCAGGCGACCTTGTTGCCCTCGTAGATGCGGCCCTTGTCGCGCGCGTAGGCCTCCATGGAGCCGTGCCAGTCGAGGTGGTCCGGCGCGAGGTTGAGGACGGCCGCCGAGTGGGCGCGCAGGGAGGGCGCCCAGTGGAGCTGGTAGCTGGACAGCTCGACAGCGAGGACGTCGTACTGCTCCTCGCCGAGGACGGCGTCCAGCAGGGAGACGCCGATGTTGCCGACGGCGGCCGTGCGCAGGCCCGCCGCCTTCAGGATGGAGGCGAGCATCTGGACGGTCGTGGTCTTGCCGTTGGTGCCCGTCACGGCCAGCCAGGGGGCCGCGTCGGGGCCGCGCAGCCGCCAGGCCAGCTCCACGTCGCCCCAGACCGGCACGCCGGCCTGCTCGGCGGCGCGGAACAGCGGCTTGTCGGGCTGCCAGCCGGGCGCGGTGACGATCAGCTCGGTGCCCTCCGGGAGGGTCGACCCGTCGCTGAGGCGCACGGTGATGCCGAGCGCCTCCAGCTCCGCGGCCTGCTCGCGCGCGCGTGCGTCGTCGCCGTCGTTGACGACCGTGACGATCGCCCCGCGCGCGTGCAGCACCTTCGCCGCCGGGACGCCGGAGACGCCGAGCCCGGCGACGGTGATGTGCTTGCCCTGGAATTCAGAAGGCACCGAGGAGGTCACTTGTCCGCTGCCCATCCCGCGTAGAAGAGGCCCAGTCCGACAATCACACAGATTCCCTGGATGATCCAGAAGCGGACCACGACCAGGACCTCGGACCAGCCCTTGAGTTCGAAGTGGTGCTGGAGCGGTGCCATCCTGAAGACGCGCTTCCCGGTGAGCCGGAAGGAGCCGACCTGGATGACGACCGACATGGTGATGAGGACGAACAGGCCGCCCATGATGGCCACCAGCAGCTCCGTGCGGGAGAGGATGGCCAGGCCGGTGAGGACACCGCCGAGGGCGAGCGAACCGGTGTCGCCCATGAAGATCTTCGCCGGCGAGGTGTTCCACCACAGGAAGCCCAGGCAGGCGCCCATCAGCGCGGAGGCGACCACGGCCAGGTCCAGCGGGTCGCGCACCTCGTAGCAGGCGCCCGGGTTGGTCAGGGTGCCCGCGTTGGCGCAGGACTCCTGGAACTGCCAGACGCCGATGAAGGTGTAGGCGCCGAAGACGAGCACGGAGGCGCCGGTGGCCAGACCGTCCAGGCCGTCGGTGAGGTTCACGCCGTTCGACATCGCGAGGATCATGAACAGCGCCCAGACCACGAACAGCACCGGGCCGATCGACCAGCCGAAGTCGGTGATGAACGACAGCTTGGTGGAGGCGGGGGTGTTGCCGCGGGCGTCGGAGAACTGCAGCGACAGCACCGCGAAGGCGATGCCGACGATCAGCTGGCCGGCCATCTTCGCCTTGGCCCGCAGACCGAGCGAACGCCGCTTGACGATCTTGATGTAGTCGTCGAGGAAGCCGACCAGTCCCATGCCGAACATCAGGCCGAGGACCAGCAGCCCGGAGTAGGTGGGCGGGTAACCGGTGATGAGCTTGCTCAGGAAGTACGCGGCGATCGTCGCCAGGATGAACGCGATACCGCCCATCGTCGGCGTACCGCGCTTGCTGGCGTGCTCGCGCGGGCCGTCGTCACGGATGTACTGGCCGTACCCCTTGCGGGCCAGCAGCTTGATCAGCAGCGGGGTGCCGACCAGCGTCAGGAAGAGGCCGATGACTCCCGAGAACAGGATCTGCTTCATCATCGGGCGGCAACCTCACCCTCGGCACCGGTCTCGACGAGCGCCTGGGCGACGCTCTCCAGACCCACCGACCGGGACGCCTTCACGAGTACGACGTCCCCCGGGCGCAACTCGCTGCGCAACAGGTCGATCGCCGCCTGTGCGTCGGACACGTGCACCGACTCCTCACCCCACGAACCCTCGTTATATGCGCCCAATTGCAGCCAGGAGGCCTCAATCCCCCCGACGGCGACGAGCTTGCTGACGTTGAGCCGGACGGCGAGCCGTCCGACGGCGTCGTGCTCGGCGAGCGCCTCGTCCCCCAGCTCGGCCATCTTGCCGAGCACCGCCCACGTGCGGCGCCCCTTGCCCATGGCCGCGAGCGCCCTGAGGGCGGCCCGCATGGACTCGGGGTTGGCGTTGTAGGCGTCGTTGACGATGGTCACGCCGTCCGGGCGCTCGGTGACCTCCATGCGCCAGCGGGAGAGGGAGCCCGCCTCGGAGAGCGCGGTGGCGATCTCTTCCGCGGACATGCCCAGCTCATGGGCGACGGCGGCCGCGGCGAGCGCGTTCGACACGTGGTGCTCACCGTACAGGCGCATGGTCACATCGCTTGCACCGGAGGGTGTGTGAAGCCTGAAGGCGGGCTGTCCGCTGTCCGTGAGTCGTACGTTCTCGGCCCGTACGTCCGCTTCGGCCGACTCTCCGAAAAGGACCACCTTCGCCTCGGTACGGGCGGCCATGGCCTTCACCAGCGGGTCGTCGGCGTTGAGGACGGCGGCCCCGCCCTCGCTCGCCGGGGGCAGCGCCTCGACCAGCTCGCCCTTCGCCTGGGCGATCTGCTCGCGCCCGCCGAACTCGCCGATGTGGGCGGTGCCGACGTTGAGCACCAGACCGATCCTCGGCGGGGTGAGGCCGGTGAGGTAGCGGATGTGCCCGATGCCGCGGGCCCCCATCTCCAGCACGAGGAACTTCGTCTCCTCGGTGGCGGACAGGGCGGTCAGCGGCAGCCCGATCTCGTTGTTGAGCGAGCCGGGCGTGAAGACGGTCGGCGCCTTGCGCTGGAGCACCTGGGCGATCAGGTCCTTGGTGCTGGTCTTGCCGGCCGAGCCGGTCAGGGCGACGAGGGTCGCGCCGAGCCGGCGTACGACGTGCCGGGCGAGGGCGCCGAGGGCCGTCTGCACGTCCTCCACGACGATCGCGGGCACGCCGACCGGCCGGGACGCCAGCACGGCGACCGCGCCGGCCGCGACGACCTGCGCCGCGTAGTCGTGGCCGTCCACGCGCTCGCCGACGAAGGCGGCGAACAGGCTGCCGGGCACCACCTCACGGGAGTCCCGGACGACCGGTCCCGTCACCTGCACGGACGGATCCGGTATGTCGTGCGTCTGCCCGCCGACGACTGCTGCGATCTCGGCGAGGGAGAGGGCGATCACAAGTTCATCCCTGGGTCTTCTGGATAGCTTCGCGAAGCACCTGGCGGTCGTCGAAGGGACGGACCACGCCGGCGATGTCCTGGCCCTGCTCGTGGCCCTTGCCCGCGACCAGCACGGTGTCGCCGGCCTGGGCGCGGCCCACGGCGGCGGCGATGGCGGCGGCCCGCTCCTCGAAGAGGAGCACCTCGCCGCGCTCGTGCGCGGGCACGGAGGCCGCGCCCCGGAGCATGGTCGCGAGGATCGCGAGCGGGTCCTCGGAGCGGGGGTTGTCGGAGGTCAGTACGGCCGTGTCGGCGAGCCGGGCCGCGGCGGCACCCATCGGGGCGCGCTTGGTCTCGTCGCGGTCGCCGCCGCAGCCGAGGACGATGTGCAGCCGGCCCTTGGTGACCTTGCGCAGCGCCTTGAGCACCGACTCGACGGCGTCGGTCTTGTGGGCGTAGTCGACGACCGCGAGGTACGGCTGCCCGGCGTCGACGCGCTCCAGGCGCCCGGGGACGCCCGGGACGGCGGCGATGCCGTCGGCGGCGGTCTGCGGGTCGAGGCCGGCCACGGCGAGGGCGACGATGGCGGCGAGGGTGTTCGCCACGTTGAACGGGCCCGGCAGCGGCGACTTGGCGTGGACGCGCTCGCCGTTCGGGCCGAGCACGGTGAACGTCGAGTCCATGGGGCCGATCTGGACGTCCTGGGCGCGCCAGTCGGCGTCGGGGTGGCCCTCGGCGGAGAAGGTGACGACCGGGACGGTCGCCTCCCGCGCGAGCCGGCGGCCGTACTCGTCGTCGGCGTTGACCACGCCGAGTCTGCTGCGTTCCGGGGTGAAGAGCTGCGCCTTGGCCCGGAAGTAGTCCTCCATGTCGGAGTGGAACTCCATGTGTTCCGGGCTGAGGTTGGTGAAGACGGCGATGTCGAAGACGCAGCCGTCCACCCGGCCGAGGACCAGGGCGTGGCTGGAGACCTCCATGGCGACCGCCGTGACGCCCCCTTCGCGCATGACGGCGAACAGGGCCTGGAGGTCGGTGGCTTCGGGGGTGGTGCGCTCGGACTTGATCCGCTCCTCGCCGATGCGGATCTCCACCGTGCCGATGAGTCCGGCGCGGTGGGACGCGCCCAGGCCGCCCTCGACGAGATAGGCGGTGGTGGTCTTCCCGGAGGTGCCGGTGATGCCGATCTGGAGCAGGTCGCGGCCCGGGTGGCGGTAGATGGCGGCCGCCAGCTCCCCCATCCGCCCGCGCGGATCCTCCACGACCAGGACGGGCAGTCCGGTCGCGGCGGCGCGCTCGGCCCCCGTGGGGTCGGTGAGCACGGCGGCGGCACCCAGGCTCGCGGCCTGGGCGACGAAGTCCGCGCCGTGCAGACGGGCGCCCGGGAGGGCGGCGTACAGGTCGCCGGGGCGGACGGCGCGCGAGTCGTGGGTGATACCCGTGATCTCGGCGGCGCCCTCCGGCGCGGTGACACCCAGCTGGTCGGCGAGCTCCGTGAGCGGGGTGGCGGGGAGCTGCGTCGGCCGGGGCAGTCCCGGATATGTCACGGGTTGGCCCTTCTGGGTGGTTTCGGACTGATCAGCGTGTGGCACGGCGGTGAGCGTACCGGGCGCACCCGCTCCGGAGCGAAGTGAGGGGCTTGCGGCCCCGTGGTTACCGGCGTCGGGGGTGATCGTTGTCACGAGCTCGTTCCTGGTGTTTCCGTGCTGATCAGGGTGGCGCTGATCAGGGCTTGTACTCGACGGGCAGGTTGGCGGGCTTCGCCCCGGTCGGCGGGATCTGGAGGGTTTTCAGGGCGAACTCCATCACCTGCTTGTAGATGGGGCCGCAGATCTGGCCACCGAAGTAGCTGCCGGCGGTGGCGTTCTGGATGGCGCAGTAGACGGTGATCCGCGGGTTGTCGGCGGGCGCGAAGCCGGCGAACGACGAGGTGTAGCCGCGGTAGCGGCCGGTGGCCGGATCCACGCGGTTCGCCGTGCCGGTCTTGCCCGCGACCCGGTACCCGGGGATGCGGGCCTTCACGCCGGTGCCCTGCTCGTCGTCGACGACGGACTCCAGCATCTGGGCGAGGCTCTTGGCCGTCCTGGCGCTGACGACCCGTGTCTGCCGGGGCTTGGGCGCCGGGGTGAAGCGGCCGTCGGCGCCCTTGGTGCCGCGCACCAGGGTCGGTACGACGCGGACGCCGCCGTTGGCGATGGTCGAGTACACGGACGCGGCCTGCATGGCGTTGATGGAGAAGCCCTGGCCGAAAGGGATCGTGTACTGCTGCGAGGTGGACCACTTCTGCGGCGGCGCGAGGATGCCGGGGGTCTCGCCGGGGAAGCCGAGGCCGGTGTAGCTGCCGATGCCGAACTTGCGCAGGTACTTGTGGAGGACCTTGTTGGCCTCCGGCTGGCTCTTGCCGAGTTCGCCGGTGGCCAGGATGGTGCCGATGTTGCTGGACTTGGCGAGCACGCCGTTGAGCGTGAGGTACCAGGTGGCGTGGTCGATGTCGTCCTGGAAGAGCCGGTCGCCGCGGTGCAGCCGGTTGGGTACGACGACGTGGGTGAGCGGGGTCGCCACGTTCTGCTCCAGCACGGCCGCCATGGACATCACCTTGGCGGTGGAGCCGGGCTCGTAGGCGTCCTGGAGGGCCGCGTTGCCCATGGCGTCGCCGTCGGCCTTCGCCAGGTTGTTCGGGTCGAAGCCGGGCGAGTTGGCCATGGCGAGGATCTGGCCGGTGCGGGTGTCCTGGACGATGACGTAGCCGCGGTCCGCCTTGGACTGCTTCACCTGCTCCGTGATGGCGTTCTGCGCGGCCCACTGGATGTCGCGGTCGATGGTCAGCTCGACGTCGGCGCCGGGCACCGCGGGCGTCTCGGTGGACCCGACCGTGGGCACCTCGCGCCCGCCGGCCTGGGCGTAGCGGACCTTGCCGTCCTTGCCGGACAGCTGCTTGTCCAGTTCCTGCTCGATGCCGCCGCCGCCCTTGCCGTCGGCGTTGACCCAGCCCAGTATCCCGGCGGCCAGGTCGCCGTTGGGGTACACGCGCTGGCTGCTGGGGTCGGCGAAGACGCCGGCCAGCACGTTGGCGGTGGTGTGGTCGGTCTCGGCCTTGTTGGCGAGCGCGGTCTTCAGGTCCTTGATCTGCTTCCAGACCTGCGGGGTCTGCCGGGCGGCGAGCCGGGTGTAGCGGGAGTTCCGGTTCTCCGGGCGCAGCTTCCTGACGAGCGCGGCCTGGTCCTGGCCGAGGATCGGGGCGAGCAGCGCGGCGGCCTGCTCGGGGCCGTCGGCGATCTTCAGCTGCTTGGCACTGAACATCGTCGGGTCGGCCGTGATGTCGTACGCGTCCTCGCTGACGGCCAGCGCGACACCGTTGCGGTCGGTGATCTCGCCGCGCTCGGCGGCCAGCGTGTGCACCACGTACCGGTTCTGCTCGGCGCGTGCCGTGTAGGCGCTCGCGTCGACGGCCTGGACCTGGAGCAGCCGTACGACGAAGGCGAGCAGCACCAGCGTCAGGGCGAGGCTGACCAGGCGCAGCCGGGGCCGGGGGCTGCCGAGCCGGAGGGGGCGCGTCACCGGGGGCCGGGACCCGCCGGGCCGGCGGACCGGCCGGGCACCGGGCCCGGCCTGCCGCCGGACGGCACCCCGCGGCCGCGGAGGCTTGGCGGGCCCGGGCACCCGGCGGCGCGGCGCTTGCCTGTCGGACACTTCCGTCACCTGCCGGGGGTCGGGGTGGGGATGGGCTGGGGGATCGAGGACGCCGCCGGGACAGCGGGACGGGCCGCACGGCACCGGACGACCGGCCGTCGCCCCGCACCCGGGACCGCCCGCGCACCGCCACTGCGGCCGGCCGAGCGGAGCACACCCGCTTGCCTGTCGGACACTTCCGTCACCTGCCGGGGGTCGTCGGGGTGGGGATGGGCTGGGGCGTGGGAGGCGGCGCCGGGAGGGCGGGCGCCGTGGGGGTGCCCTGGGGCGGGGACGGCGCGGTGGGTGTCGGCGGGACGGCGGAGAGGGCGCCGGCCGGGGTCATCGCCCCGGGGGGTGCCGGGACGGTGAGGGCGGCGGGCTCGGGCGCGGCGCCGGGGACGCCCTTGACGGTGCCGTCGGGGCCGAGGAAGGCCGGGTCGCCGCCGGGGACCATGCCGAGCTCGCGGGCACGGCGCTGGAGGGCGTCCGGGGCCGAGAAGGCGTCGATGTCCCGCTGGAGGGCCTGTTCCTGGTCGGTGAGGTTCTTCGTCTGCTTCTGCAGGTCGGCCAGTTCGAACGAGCCCTCGCTCAGCGCCGAGTTCAGCACCAGCAGCCCGATGAGGCCGCCGCCGAGGAGCACGACGACGAGCAGGACGAACGGGGTACGCGCCGCCCGGGCGCGGCCGGCCGGGAGGAGCCGGGCGAGCCGGGCGGCCCTCCCCTTCGGTTCGGGTTTCCTGCTCACTGCTCCCCCGGTGCGTGGGGCAAGCCGCTCCCTCGGTTCACGGCGCCGGCCCTCCGGCCCGTCTCGCTCACTCGACGTCCTCCCTGATGCGCTCGGCACCCCGCAGTCTGGCCGGTGCGGCCCTGCGGTTCTCGGCGATCTCTTCCTCGGTGGGAAGTTCGGCACCGCGGGTGAGCAGCTTGAGCCGCGGCTGGTAGCGCTCGGGAACGACGGGCAGCCCGGGCGGCGCGGTGGAGGCGGCCCCGGCCGCGAACACCTGCTTGACGAGCCGGTCTTCGAGCGAGTGGTACGACAGCACGGCGATGCGCCCGCCGACGTCCAGGGCCTTCACGGCGGCCGGGATCGCCCGCTCCAGGACGGACAGTTCGCCGTTGACCTCGATGCGCAGCGCCTGGAAGGTGCGCTTGGCCGGATTGCCGCCGGTGCGCTTCGCGGCCTGCGGCAGCGCATCCCGGATGAGTTCGACGAGCCGCGCGCTGTTGCTGAACGGCTCCTTCTCCCGCTCCCGGACGATCGCGGCGACGATCCGCTTGGCCTGCTTCTCCTCGCCGTACGCGCGCAGGATGCGCACCAGTTCGCCGGCCGGGTAGGTGTTGAGGACCTCGGCGGCGCTGATGCCGGCCGTCTGGTCCATGCGCATGTCCAGGGGCGCGTCCTGTGCGTAGGCGAACCCGCGGCCGGCCTCGTCCAGCTGCATGGAGGAGACACCGAGGTCGAACAGCACGCCCTGCACGCGCGCGATGCCGAGCCGGTCCAGTACGTCGGGCAGCTCGTCGTACACGGCGTGCACGAGGGTGGCGCGCTCGCCGTAGGGAGCCAGGCGCTCACCGGACAGGCGCAGCGCCTCCTTGTCCCGGTCGAGGCCGATCAGCCGGGCGTCGGGGAACCGGGCGAGCAGTGCCTCGCTGTGCCCGCCGAGGCCGAGGGTGCAGTCGACGACCACCGCTCCGGGGCGCTCCAGGGCGGGCGCCAGCAGGTCCAGGCACCGCTGGAGCATCACCGGGACGTGTCGACTCTGGCTCAAGGGGGCCTCTCAGTTCCGGCGGGCCGTACGCACCGTCGGTCCCCCGAGCCGTACGTAACGCGCCGCGCGCGCGGGGAGACGGGTCCGGGCACGTGCCGGGGTCTCCGGGGGTTTCGTCCGCGGGGAGAGACTCGTCTCCCGCTTTCGCGTCACTTTAGTCCACGCCGTCCGCTGGTCAATCAACCGGCCTGCGCGTCGTGTACCGCGGCACGGCGGGAACCGCAATTCGACCGGTCCACCCGTTCGGCCCTGCTTTGCCCTCCCTGTGGGTTGGCTCACAGCACGTCGCGATGATGTTCTTTGTCCGCTCTCACGGGAGGCCGCAACCCCGTGTGACCAGTAACGTCGTCGGTATGACGACTTCTGCAGCCGTACCCACTGGATCCGAAGGCGCCATAACCGCTGGCGGCACCGTGACCAACCGCCTCGTGGAGGCCAACCGGCGGTACGCCGAGGCCTTCACCGACCCCGGCATGGACGCCCGCCCGGTGCTCCACGTCGCCGTCGTCGCCTGCATGGACGCACGTCTCGACCTGCACAAGGCCCTCGGCCTCGAGCTCGGCGACTGCCACACCATCCGCAACGCGGGCGGTGTGGTCACCGACGACGTGATCCGGTCCCTGACCATCAGCCAGCGCAAGCTGGGCACGCGCAGCGTCGTGCTCATCCACCACACCGGCTGCGGCCTGGAGTCCCTCACCGAGGACTTCCGCACCGAGCTGGAGATGGAGGTCGGCCAGCGGCCGGCCTGGGCGGTGGAGTCCTTCAGCGACGTGGACCAGGACGTGCGCCAGTCCATGCAGCGGGTGCGTACCTCGCCGTTCCTGCTGCACACCGACGACGTCCGCGGCTTCGTCTTCGACGTGCGCACCGGTCTGCTGCGCGAGGTCGACCCGGCCTGACCCGAGGTACCGGCCGGCCACCCCGCACGGCATCCCGTCGTCCGGCCGTCCCGTAGCGAGCGGTTCGAAAACACGGTCGAAAAGGCCGTAAGACCGACATCCGGCGGGCAGTTGTCCACAGGCGAGTGACACGAATCGGTAACGGCAGCAAGAATGCGGGGTGTGACGTCACGCGGAACTTTTTCCGCGTGGTGTCCGTGTTTCGGGGTGGGCCGGTTTCGCGCAGAGAGCGTCGGCCCGGAAAGAACGGGCCGAGGAGGGCCGGGTGTCGACCTATGACGATCCAGCGAGCCATGGGGGCGCCCCCGCCCGAGCGTATTCGAGGGTGGGGGATGATCTGACCGCCACGGTGGAGCGGGTGCGCGGTTCGGTGGAGGGCGTGATCGAGGGCAAGCCCGAGGTCGTACGGCTCGCGCTGACCGTGCTGCTCGCCGAGGGCCACCTGCTGATCGAGGACGTCCCCGGGGTGGGCAAGACGATGCTCGCCAAGGCGCTGGCGCGGTCCATCGACTGCTCGGTGCGGCGCATCCAGTTCACGCCGGACCTGCTGCCCTCGGACATCACGGGCGTGTCCATCTGGGACCAGCAGCGCCGGGACTTCGAGTTCAAGCCGGGCGCCATCTTCGCGCAGATCGTGATCGGCGACGAGATCAACCGCGCCTCGCCGAAGACCCAGTCCGCGCTGCTGGAGTCCATGGAGGAGCGCCAGGTCACCATCGACGGGCAGACGTACGAACTGCCCAGCCCCTTCATGGTGGTGGCCACCCAGAACCCGGTCGAGATGGAGGGCACCTACCCGCTGCCCGAGGCCCAGCGCGACCGCTTCATGGCCCGGGTCTCCGTGGGTTACCCGAGCGTCGAGGCCGAGTTGCAGATGCTCGACATCCACGGCGGGGTCAGCCCGCTGGAGGACCTCCAGCCGGTGGCGCACGCCCACGAGATCGTGAAGCTGGTCGAGGCGGTCCGCGGGGTGCACGTCTCCGAGGCGGTCCGGCGGTACGTGGTCGAACTGGTCGCCGCCACCCGCACCCACCCCGACCTCAGACTCGGCGCCTCCCCGCGGGCGACCCTGCACCTGCTGCGCGCGGCCAAGGCCTCCGCCGCCCTCGCCGGCCGGGACTACGCGCTGCCGGACGACGTCCAGGCACTCGCCGTCGCCGTCCTCGCCCACCGCCTGCTGCCCACCGCCCAGGCCCAGCTCAACCGCCGTTCGGCCGAGCAGGTGGTGCTGGACATCCTCCAGCACACCCCGGTGCCCGCCGCGCCGGGGCGGCAGAGCGGCTTCGGCGGCCTGGGCCGCACCATCCCGGCCTATCCCCAGCAGCCGCCGCGGAGTCTGTGATGAGCACCGGGGGGACCGCGCCGGCGGAGGCCGACCGCGGGGAGACGAGCGGGGTCCGTACGGCCCTGGCGGGTCTCACCACCCGGGGCCGCTCCTTCCTCGCGGCCGGGATCGCCGCCGCGATCTGCGCGTTCGTGCTGGGCCTGAGCGAGCTGCTGCGGGTCGGCCTGCTGCTCGCCGTCCTGCCCCTGATCTGCGCGACCGTGCTGTACCGCACGCGCTACCGGGTGGCCGCCAGCCGCCGTCTCGCCCCCGCGCGCGTACCGGCCGGCAGCGAGGCCCGGGTGCACCTGCGCATGGACAACGTGTCCCGGCTGCCCACCGGCCTGCTGATGCTCCAGGACCGGGTGCCGTACGTCCTCGGGCCGCGGCCCAGGTTCGTGCTGGACCGGGTGGAGCCGCACGGCCGCCGCGAGGTGTCCTACCGGGTCCGCTCTGACCTGCGGGGCCGCTATCCGCTGGGCCCGCTGCAGCTGCGGCTGACGGACCCCTTCGGCATGTGCGAGCTGACCCGCTCCTTCTCGGCGTGCGACACGCTGACGGTGATACCTCGCGTGGAGCCGCTGGCCCCGGTCCGCTTCGGCGGCGAGGCCCAGGGGTACGGCGACGGGCGGCAGCGCTCGCTGGCCCTGGCCGGCGAGGACGACGTGATCCCGCGCGGCTACCGCTACGGCGACGACCTGCGCCGGGTGCACTGGCGGTCCACCGCGCGCTACGGCGAGCTGATGGTGCGCCGCGAGGAGCAGCCCCGGCGCTCCCGCTGCACCGTCCTGCTGGACACCCGCGGCGGTGCCTACGAGGGCGCGGGCGCGGACTCGGCCTTCGAGTGGGCCGTCTCCGGTGCCGCCTCGGTACTGGTCCACATGCTGGAGCGCGGCTTCTCGGTACGGCTGCTGACCGACAGCGGCAGCGCGGTGCCCGGCGAGGGCGCCGACGGGTTCGCGGGCACCGGCCAGGAGACCGCGGACGCGGCCGGGCTGATGATGGACACCCTCGCGGTGATCGACTACTCCGACGGCACGGGCCTGTCCCGGGCGTACGACGTGCTCCGCGGCGGCAACGAGGGGCTGCTGATCGCCTTCCTCGGTGACCTGGACGAGGAGCAGGCGACGACGGTCGCCAAGATGAGCCGGCGCAGCGGCGGCGCCGTCGCCTTCGTGCTGGACCCCGACACCTGGACCCGGGAGGCGACCGACGTGCCCCGCCCGGGCGACCGGCACGCGGAGCGGCTGCGGATGCTGCGCGAGGCGGGCTGGACGGCGCTGAGCGTGCCGCGCGGCGCCTCGATGGACGAACTGTGGCGGCAGGCGGACCGGGAGCGTTCCGGCCTGGCCGCCGTGAGCGGGGAGGCACGGGGATGAGCGGGCGGGCGCGACTGGCGCTGTGTGCGGCGGCGGCCACCCTGATGGCCTCCTGCGCGCTGCTGCCGCTGGTCGCCGAGCCGACCTGGCTGCTGCAGCTGGTCCCGCTGGTGGCCGTGCAGACCGGGGTGGGCGCGGCGGCCCGGCGGGTGCCGCTGGGCCGGCTGCTGACGGTGGCGGCACAGGCCCTGGTCACGCTGGTGCTGCTGACCCTGGTCTTCGCCCGGCAGCACGCGATCGCCGGTCTGGTCCCCGGCCCGGACACCTTCCGGTACCTCGCCGAGCTGCTCCAGCAGGGCGCGGACGACGTCGGCCGGTACGCGATACCGGCGCCGCTCACCGACGGCATCAAGCTGATGCTGATCGGCGGCGTGCTGGTCATCGGGCTGCTGGTGGACGTGCTCGCGGTGACCGTCCGCAGCGCGGCCCCGGCCGGGCTGCCGCTGCTCGCGCTGTACTCGGTGGCCGCGGGCCTGTCCGACGGCGGCGCCGACTGGCTGTGGTTCCTGGTGGCGGCGGCCGGCTATCTGATGCTGCTGCTCGCGGAGGGCCGGGACCGGCTCGCCCAGTGGGGCCGCGTCTTCGGCGGCGCGCCCCGCGGCCCGGGCTCCCCGGAGACGGGAGCGGTGGCGCCGGTGCGCACCGGGCGGCGGATCGGCGCCGTCGCGCTCGGCGTTGCCCTGATGGTGCCCCTTGCGCTGCCCGCGATGCACGGCGGTCTGCTGGACGCGGCGGGCACCGGCGTGGGGGCGGGCCACGGCGACGGGGGCACGATCTCGGCGGTCAACCCGCTGGTGTCGCTGCGCGACAACCTGAACACGAACGACGACCGCCAGGTGCTGACCCTGCGGACCGACACGAACGACATCTCCGACCTGTATCTGCGGATCGTCTCCCTGGACGAGTTCGACGGCACCACCTGGACGCCGGCCCAGCGGCACATCGTCGGCGTGCCGGACAAGCTGCCCACGCCCGTCGGCCTGGGCCCGGACGTCAAGCGCGGCACGGTGCGGACGCTGGTCCGGGCGGCCGACTGGTACGCCCAGAACTGGCTGCCGATGCCCTACCCGCCGAACGAGGTGAAGGTCGGCGGCCGGTGGCGGTACGAGCCGGTCGGGATGACCCTCGTCGGCGACCGCGGCCAGACCACGCGTGGCGCGAGTTACCAGGTGACCAGCCTGGACGTGCAGCCGACCGCGCGGCAGCTGGCCGCCGCGCCGCAGCCGCCGGCCGCGCTGCAGAGCGAGTACACCAAGGTGCCGTCCTCGCTGCCGACGGTGGTGGAGCGCACCGCCAAGCAGGTCACCGCGGGCGCGGACAGCCACTACGAGGAAGCCGTCAAGCTTCAGGACTGGTTCGCCGTCAGCGGCGGCTTCCAGTACGACACCTCGGTGAAGGTGGGCCACGGGCCCGGCGCCATAGCGAACTTCCTGAAGCAGAAGGAGGGCTTCTGCGTCCACTTCTCCTTCGCGATGGCGGCGATGGCCCGCACCCTCGGCATCCCGGCCCGGGTCGCGGTGGGCTTCGCGCCCGGCACCGTGCAGGCCGACGGCACCATCGCGGTGACCCAGAAGGACGCGCACGCCTGGCCCGAGCTGTACTTCGAGGGCGTGGGCTGGACCCGCTTCGAGCCGACCCCGACCCGCGGCACCACGCCGTCGTACACCCAGCCGGACACCCCGGGCAGCTCGCTGCCGGAGGAGGCGCTGCCGTCCAAGGGCGCGTCGTCGGCGCCGTCGGCCTCGGCCTCGCCGAGCGAGAGCTGCAGCAGTGACCTGCGCAGACTCCAGGCCTGCGGCAGCCCGTCCGCGGCGGCGGCCCCGCACCAGGGCGGCAGCGGTACGGACTGGTGGGGCTGGCTGCTGATCGCCCTGGGCGCGCTGCTGGTCCTGACGGTTCCGCTGTCGCCGATGCTGTGGCGGCAGCGGGTGCGCGCGCAGCGGCTGGGCGGGCACGCCCGGACCGCGGAGGGCGCGGCGGTACACACCCTGGCGGCCTGGCAGGAGCTGACCGACAGCGCCTGGGACCACGGCATCCCGCCGGACGAGTCGCTGACCCCGCGCAAGGCCGCCGACCGGATCGTCCGGCTCGGGCACCTCGACGCGGCCGCCGGGACCGCCGTGCACCGGCTGGCGGACGCGGTGGAGCAGGTGCTGTACGCGCCCAGGCCGCGCCCGGCGGCGGGAGCGGCGGAGGACGTGCGCCGGGTGACCGAGGCGCTGCGGGCCGGGGTGAGCACCGGGACGCGGCTGCGGGCGCTGTTCCTGCCCCGCTCCTCGGTCCGGGTGCTGTGGGCGGTGTCGGCCCGCTGGTCGGCGCTGCGGACCCGGGCCGCGGCGGCCCGGCCGGCGCTGCGCCGGCCGTCCGGACAGCGGGGCTGAGCGCACGCGTGAAGGGGCGGCCACCGGATGGTGGCCGCCCCTTCACGCGTGTCTGCTGTGGCCGGCGCGGGAAGCGCCGGGGATCAGTGCCCCTGTTCGTCCCGGCGGCGCTGCCAGCGCTGCTCGATCCGGTCCATCATGGAGCGCTTGGGACGCGCCGGACCGCGCATTCCGGCCGGGGGCTGCTCCCCAGGCTTCGGGGCCTTGCGCCAGCCCGTGACGGCGAGCACGGCACAGCCCAGCATGACGAGGAAACCGACCACGCTGACCCAGATCAGCTGCGCGACCATTCCGGCCATGAGGAGCGCGATACCCGCGAGGAAGCCTGCGACCGCCTGGTAGACCCGCCGCCGGGTGTACGTCCGCAGCCCGTTTCCCTCAAGCGCCGACGCGAACTTGGGGTCTTCGGCGTACAGCGCTCGCTCCATCTGCTCAAGCATTCGCTGCTCGTGCTCAGAGAGCGGCACGGAGTCCTCCTCATCGTGCAGTCGCCGGGGGCGACCCGGGGGGTCCCTTCAGGATAGGCAGGGAATCGCCCCCGTGAAACCCGCCCCTCTACGCCAATCGGCCAACCGGAAACCGCCATGGCCGTCCCGGCTCGCTGAGGCTTCCATTCCCCGGCGGCCGACCCGTCATGCCGGGTGGCGTACCTCGATCATACGGCGCAAACCCCTCGATCGGGGGGCTTGTGGCGTACTCCATCCGCTGCCGAGGCGCTGATCAGCGGCTCGCCTCGGTGGTGCGGTCCGGTGCCGGTGGGCCGCTCAGGCCTCGGCGGCACCCCTCGTCTCGCCGAGCACATGCAGCTGGGTGGCCACGGAGTGGAAGGCGGGCAGTTCGGCCGCCGCGGCCTCCAGCTTCAGCAGCGCGTCCAGGGCGCCGGGCTCGGTGTCCACCAGGACGCCGGGCACGAGGTCGGCGAAGACGCGCACGCCGTGCACCGCGCCGACGCGCAGGCCGGCGCCCTCGACGAGCGCGGTGAGCTGCTCGGCGGTGAAGCGGCGGGGCACCGGGTCGCCGGTGCCCCAGCGGCCGGCGGGGTCCCGGAGCGCCTGCCGGGCCTCGGTGAAGTGGCCGGCGAGGGCGCGGGCGAGCACGGCTCCGCCGAGACCGGCGGCGAGGACGCTCAGCACGCCCTCGGAGCGCAGCGCGGCGACCGCGTTGCGGACGCCCTCGGCCGGGTCGTCCACGAACTCCAGGACGCCGTGGCACAGGACGGCGTCGTAGCCGCCGCGCTCGACCACGTCGAACAGGCCGTGCGCGTCGCCCTGGACGCCCGCGACCCGGTCGGCGACACCGGCCTCGGCAGCGCGGCGCTCCAGCGCGAACAGGGCGTTGGGGCTGGGGTCGACAACGGTGACCCGGTGGCCGAGGCGGGCCAGGGGCACGGCGAAGTTGCCGCTGCCGCCGCCGGTGTCGAGGACGTCCAGCGAGTCCCGGCCCGTGGCCTTGACCCGGCGGTCGAGGGCGTCCTGCAGGACCTCCCAGACCACGGCGGTACGGAGAGAGGCGCGGGGGCGCGTCGGGTCCGACACGAGATGACTCCTCGGCAGGGCGAACGTCAGGAGAGGTCCACCCTATTGCTTCCGTGCCGTGCCTGGTCACCGCGGCGGCGTACGACCTGTGCGCGGTCAGCCCGCGTCCGGTAATCCGCCTCCCTTCCCCGGGCCGTCGGCGCCGGTGCCGCTGTCGGTGCCGGTGTCGGTGTCGGTGTCCTGGCGGGGCTGGGGCAGGACGGGCTGGAGGACGAGCATCCGCTCCACGATGCGGAGGAACATCGCCACGTCCCGTATCAGGTCGTCGGCGTCCCGCTGCCCGGCGGCGCCCTGGATGCCCGCCTCGGCGCGGGCCCGGCGCGCGGCACCCGAGGCGAACAGCGCGCTCCACTCGGTCAGCTCGGGCGCGATCTCGGGCAGCACCTCCCAGGCGCTGCGGATGCGGGCCCGGCGACGCGGGGAGGTCTCGGGCCGGCCCCGGGCGGCGAGCACGGCGGCGGCGGTGCGCAGGGCGGCCAGGTGGGCCGTCGCATAGCGCTCGTTCGGCGTGTCCAGGACGGTGGCCTCCTCCAGGCCGGCCCGGGCCTGGGCGAGCAGGTCGAGGGCGGCGGGCGGGGCCGTGGCCCGGCGGAGCACGGGGTGCACGTCGCTCGCCGGGCCGGTCAGTGAGGGGGCAGGGCCGGTGGCGCGGCGCCGGCGGGCGGCGGCTGCGGACGAGTGGGCCATGACGAACCTCCTGTCGTCTGGGTGACGGCACGAATGCCGTATGTGCCCATCGTGCGGTATGCCACTGACAATCCGTTCTGACCTGGGCCTTTGCCTCGAGCGTAGGTTCGGGCGTATTTTTGCACTGACCAGTCAGTTCAAATTTGCCACACAGGGGGGCCAGTGGACGCCACGGTCGGCGCGGACCTCAGGGCCGAGGGCCTCGGACTCAAGGGGCCACGGGGGTGGACCTTCCGCGGCATCACCCTGGACGCGGAGCCCGGCTCACTGATCGCAATCGAGGGACCGTCCGGCTCCGGCCGCACGAGTCTGCTGCTCGCGCTCACGGGACGGATGAAGCCCACCGAAGGAGTGGCCGCTGTCGCCGGGTTCAAACTCCCCCGGCACATGGCGGCCCTGCGCCGGGTCAGCGCGGTGGCCAACGTGAGCGGCGTGACCGACCTGGAGCCGGCCCTCACCGTCGGCGAGCACCTGCGCGAGCGGGCCCTGCTGCAGCGCCGGTTCGACGACTCCCTGCGCGAGCTGCTGCGGCCCCGCGCCCAGCGCGCGCACGAGGCGCGGCTGCGGGTCGACGCGGCCCTGGCCGCCGCCGGACTCGACCTGGAGACGCTCCCGAAGGGCTCCCGGACGGCGGTACGCGACCTGGAGCGGCCGCAGGAGGTGCGGCTGTCGCTCGCGCTGGCCCTGCTCGGCCGGCCCCGGCTGCTCGGCGTGGACGACATCGACATGAAGCTCTCGGACGCCGAACGCGGCGGGATCTGGGACGTGTTGCGGTCCCTCTCGCGCGCGGGGACGACGGTCGTCGCGGTGTGCCGCACCGCCCCCGAGGACTGCGTCACCGTGCGGACGGAGCGGACGAGGGCCGAGCGTCGGAAGCCCGGGCCGGAGGACGAAGCGGAGAAGGATCCCGGGAACGAGCCCGAGCAGTCCGAGCCGAAGAAGGAGGAAGCCGGCGATGCGCTCACCGAGGCTGGCCGCGCTTGAGCTGAGGCGCTTCGGGCGCGGGAAACTGCCGCGCGCCGCCCTGGTCGCGCTGCTCGTGCTGCCCCTGCTCTACGGCGCCCTGTACCTGTGGTCCTTCTGGGACCCGTACGGCCGTCTGGACCGGATCCCGGTGGCCCTGGTGAACGACGACAAGGGCGCGACGGCGGGCGGGAAGAAGATCACCGCCGGGGACGACATCGTCGACGGGCTGCGTGACAGCCGGAGCTTCGAGTGGCACGAGGTGAGCGACGACGAGGCCCGCCGGGGCGTCGAGGACGGCACCTACTACCTGTCGCTGACCATGCCGGCCGACTTCAGCCGCCGGATCGCCTCCAGCTCGGGCGACTCCCCCGAGACCGGCGCCCTCCGGGTGCGCACCAACGACGCGAACAACTACATCGTCGGCCAGATCTCCCGCACCGTCTTCAGCGAGGTGCGCTCGGCCGCGTCCAAGAAGGCCTCCCGGGGCTTCCTGGACAAGATCTTCGTGTCCTTCTCCGACATCCACGACAAGACCGTCACGGCGGCGCAGGGCGCGGACAAGCTGAACAGCGGCATCGGGAAGGCGGAGAAGGGCTCCAAGGACCTCGCGGACGGGCTGAAGGACGCCAAGGGCGGCAGCGGCAAGCTGGCCAAGGGCCTCGAGAAGCTCGACACCGGCTCCGGCGACCTCCAGCAGGGCTCGCGGCAGGTCGCCGACGGCACCCAGGCGCTCGCCGACAAGGTCAACGGCGTCTACGCCGAGGCGGGCCCGTTCCTGAAGACCAACGAGAAGACCATCGGGGACACCGCCCGGCTGGTCTCCGACTCGGCGAAGGCGGTGAAGGACAACCTGGACGTGCTGGTGAAGCGCGCGCCGGCCGCCGCGAAGATCGCTCACGGGTCCTCCGCCCTCCTCGACAAGATCTACCGGGAGCGCTGCGAGGGGGTGACCGTCCCCGACCCGGCCTGCCCGGAGCTGAAGCGGGCGAGGACGGCCGCCGCCGAGGTGGCCACCGTCGCCGACGACCTCAACACGCTGATCGCCGACCAGAACGGCGATCTGAAGACGATGCGGGACAACCTCGGCACGCTGCAGAAGCAGGCCGACGCCCTCGCCGCACGCGCCCCGCACCTGTACGAGGACGTCGACGACGCCGTCAAGAAGATCAACAAGCTGAACACCGGCGCGCAGAAGGTCGCCGCCGGCGCCGAGAAGCTGCACACCGGAATCGGCACCGCCCACACCGGCGCGGTCACGCTGGACCAGGGCATCGGCACCGCGAAGTCGGGCGCCGAGACCCTGAACGGCGGCCTGTACAAGCTCTCGGACGGTTCCGGGAAGCTGGCCGGCGGGCTGCACTCGGGCGCGAAGAAGATCCCGGACTACGACAAGCAGGACCGCGACCGGCGCACCGGCGTGATGGCCGACCCGGTCCAGCTGGCCTCCCACGACCTGCACAAGGCACCGAACTACGGCACGGGGTTCGCCCCCTACTTCATCCCGCTGTCCCTGTGGGTCGGCGCGATGGTGGCCTACATGCTGATCCCGCCGCTCAACCGGCGGGCTCTCGCGGCCGGCTCCTCCGCGTGGCGGATCGCGCTGGCCGGCTGGCTGCCGGTGGTCGCGGTGGGCGTGCTCCAGGTGGCCGCGCTGATGGCCGTACTGCACTGGGCGATCGGGCTGCAGATGCTGCGGGCGGCCGGCACGATCGGCTTCCTGTGCCTGGTCACGGCGTGTTTCGCGGCGATCGTGCAGTGGCTGAACGCCCGCTTCGGCCCGGCGGGCCGGATCCTGGTGCTCGCGCTGCTGATGCTCCAGCTGACCTCTGCGGGCGGCACCTATCCCGTGCAGACCAGCCCGGGCTTCTTCAACGCGATCCACCCGTTCCTGCCGATGAGCTACATCGTGGAGGCGCTGCGCCGGCTGATCACTGGCGGCGGGCTCGGCCCGGTGTGGCAGGCGTGCGGAGTGCTCGCCGCGTTCACCGCCGGCGCGCTCGCGCTGACCGCGCTGGCGGCCCGCCGCCGCCAGGTGTGGACGCCGGACCGGCTGCACCCGGAGCTGAGCCTGTGATCCGGGGGCGGCGTCCGCACGCGCGCGTACCTGTGAGAATCGGGGCCATGGAAAGCAGCAGCGCCAAGGCCGGCGGCAGCACGCGCCGCGAGGCCACCCGGCAGAAGCTCTACGAGGCGGCCGTCACCCTCATCGCCGAGCAGGGCTTCTCCGCGACCACGGTGGACGAGATCGCCGAGCGGGCCGGGGTCGCGAAGGGCACGGTCTACTACAACTTCGCGAGCAAATCCGTTCTCTTCGAGGAGCTGCTGAGGCACGGCGTCGGCCTGCTCACCGCCTCCCTGAAGGAGGCGGCCGAGCAGACGGCACGCGAGGGCGGCAGCAAGGTGGACGCGCTGGACGCGATGGTCCGCGCGGGACTGGTCTTCATCGACCGCTACCCGGCCTTCACCCAGCTGTACGTCGCCGAGCTGTGGCGCACCAACCGGGCCTGGCAGTCCACCCTGATGGTGGTGCGGCAGGAGGCGGTCGCGGTGGTCGAGGGGGTGCTGCGCGAGGGCGTGGCGGCCGGCGAGTTCAGCGACGAGATCGACATCCAGCTGACGGCGGCGGCGCTGGTCGGCATGGTCCTGGTGGCCGCGCTGGACTGGAAGTCCTTCCAGCCGGAGCGCTCCCTGGACGACGTCCACGCGGCCCTGTCCCGGCTGCTCCAGGGACGGGTCAGCGGCACGGTCTGAAAGACACACGAAAGGCCTGCAAGGCCTGCGAGGCACACGAGGCACACGAGGAAGGCGCCGGTCCGCTGCCGGACCGGCGCCTTCGTTTCCCCCGTGTGCCACCGGGATTCCCCCGTGATCCCCCGTGATCCCCCGTGATCCCCGTTCTCCCGGTGTTTCCCCCGTTGCCCCCGTACTTCCTTCCCGTACTCCCCCGTGTACGGGCTCCCCCGTGCGGACCCCCGTGGTGGTCTCTCCCCAGGGCCCCCGTGTCTCGCTTCCGCCGACGGATCGGCGGAAGGAGCGGCCGGCGGGCGGGCGCCGTTCCGCCGCCCCGTGTCGGCGGTGCCGGGCCACGCCCCCTGCCGTGCCTCCACTCTCTCGTTCCGGCGGCCCGCGCCCCATCCGCGCGCGTACTCATCTCGCGGTCTGAGTACGTGTACTCAGCCGTCCGCGCCCGTGCCCACGCGCCCGGGCCGCCCGGCGGCCGCGTTGTCGGCGGCGGTCGATAAAGTCGCAGGCATGGCACGGATTGCGGTGATCGGCGCCGGGATGGGCGCGATGGCGGCTGCCGCCCGGCTGGCCGTCGCGGGCCACCGGGTGGTGGTGTACGAGCGCACGGAGACGTACGGCGGTGCGGTGCGCCGGTTCGAGCGGGAGGGATTCCGCTTCGACACGGGCCCGGGACTGCTGACGCTGCCCGCCGTGTACCGCGATCTGTTCCTCAAGACCGGCAAGGAGCCGCTGGAGGACTGCGTCGAGCTGGTCCAGGTCGACCCCTCGTCGCGGCACGTCTTCGCGGACGGCACGGAGGTGTCGCTGCCGAACGCCTCCCGCGCGGGCGTGGTCGCGGCGCTGGACGAGGCGTTGGGCGCGGGGGCGGGCGAGCGCTGGGGCGACTTCCTGGTGCGCGCCCGCGAGGCCTGGGACCGCACCCGCCGGCCGCTGCTGGAGGAGCCGCTGTGGCCCAACTGGGAGGTGCTGGTCGACAAGGAACCGTATCCGGGCACCCGGTACAAGCGGCTGCTGCGCACCCACCGTGTGGTCAAGCTGTTCGAGATCGGCACACGGGAGCTGCGCGACCCCCGGCTGATCCAGCTGCTGGAGGGGTACGCGCTCGCGTACGGCGTCGACCCCGGCATCGCTCCGGCGAGCGCGGCCGTGCTGCCGTACATGGAGCACGCCTTCGGCACCTGGTACGTGCGCGGCGGAGTCCGGGAGCTGGCGCGCGCGGTGTACGAGCGGTGCCTGAAGCGCCGGGTGGAGTTCGTCTTCGGTGCCGAAGTGGTCCGGGTCCTGGAGAAGGACGGCCGGGCGGCCGGGGTGGAGCTGGCCGACCGGACGGTGGCCGAGGCGGACTTCGTCGTCGGCGCGGGCCCGTGGCGGCTGGGCGGCCTGCTCCCGGACCGGGAGCTGTACGGCGCGGGGGACGTGCCCCCGGACCCCGAGGACCGCTACCCGGGCCGGGTGGTCGTGTGCCTGGCGCTGCGCGGGGCGCGGGAGTCCGGCGCGGTGCACCGCACGGTGGTGCACGCGGCCGACGCCGACGGGGACCTGGACCTGTTCCGGCACGGGGTGCTGCCCGACCTGCCGCAGGTCGTCGTGGACCGGCCGGACGACCCGGCCCTGCGCCCCGACGCGGAGCACGAGTCCGTGGTGCTGACGGCGACCGTGCCGTCCGCCGCGGAGTACGACTGGGCCGCGCCGGGGGCCGCCGATGCATTCGCCGACCGGCTGGTGGCCGCCGCCGAGCGTGCCGTACCGGGGCTGCGCGAGCGGGTGCTGTGGCGGGAGATCCGCACCCCGCTGGACACCGAGCGGGAGACGGGCGCCACGGGCGGTGCCGTTCCGCCGCCCGCGCTGGCCGGGCCGGAGGGTGTGCTGCACCCGGCCAACACCACGGCGGTGCCGGGCCTGTTCGCGGTCGGCGGCTGGGCGCACCCCGGCGGCGGCCTTCCGCACGCCGGCATGTCGGGTGCGCTGGTGGCCGGACTGATCGTGGAGGGGCCGGAGTTCCGCGGCTCGCAGTGACGGGCTCGCGCCGCGCGGGTCCTCAGAAGCGGTACTGCTCGTCGTACCCGACCCCGGGCTGCGGCTGCTGGCCGCCCGTGGTGTGCGGGTACGGCTGCTCCTGCGGGAGTTCGCCGCCGTAGGTCTCGTCGGTGCGCTGCTGTGGCACCCACACCCCGCCGGCCGGGGTCTCGCCGTAACCGCCCGTGGCGTACGGGTCCTGGGCGTACCCCTGCTGCTGCCCGTACTGCTGGCCGTATCCCTGGTCGTAGGAGCCGTAGGCCTGGTTGCCGATGTACGGGTCGGAATAGTTGGCGTAGCTCTGCTGGCCCGCGGTGTCGTAGCCGTAGTCCTGCTGCCCGTAGCCGGAGTAGTCGTAGGCGTAGTTCTGCTGAGCGGTGCCCGCGGGGGCGGGGTTCGCGTGGGCGGGGTCGCCGTAGACGCCGTAGGTGCCGGTGTCGTCGGGGAGGGGCTGCGGCTCGTAGACGGCGGTGGTCTCGGCGGCGGTGGGCTCGGCCGTGCGGGAGGCGGCCGGGGTGAAGACGTCGTCGCGGTCGTAGTCGTCGTCGTAGTCGCCGTGCGTCCGGCCGGAGCCGTATCCGCCCTGGTCGTGAGCCTGGCCGTCGGCGGTCGCGGCGGACTCGGCCGCGTCCTGCCGGTCCGCCCCGGTCCGGTCCGCCCGGCCGCGGCGGCGCTTGCTGCCGCCGCCGGCCCCGGCTTCGGGCCGCTTGACCGCCCAGCCGGAGGCGAAGCCGCGGCGGAACGACAGCGTGACGTAGGTCTGGCCGACGGCGAAGGCGATCGCGCCCAGCCCGATCACGATCACGGACGGCATCAGCACGCCCAGCACGACGCCGAGGAAGCCGGCGAAGGCGAGGAGGCGCCAGCGCAGCCGCGCCTTGTACTGCAGCAGCACCTCGCCCAGCAACCACAGCGCGACGCCGCCGAACGCGATGTAGAGGACCGTCCAGCCCATGTACGCCCCTCTCCCAGTGACCGCTACGCAGTGTGTCGTATCGCGGTGCGGCCGGTCTAGGCCTGCGGGGGGTGGTGCAGGCCCAGGTTCTCGTAGATTTCCAGGGTCGCCGTGGAGTTGTTGAGCGTGATGAAGTGCAGTCCGGGCACTCCCTCGGCCAGCAGCCGAGCGCAGAACTCCGTGGCGAACTCGATACCGATGGAGCGTACCGCCGCCGGATCGTCCTTCGCTGTGAGGATCCGCTCTTTGAGGGCGTCCGGGAAGTGGGCGTTGCTGAGCTTCGGCAACCGTTCCAGCATCTTCACGCTGGTGACCGGCAGAACCTCCGGGATCACCGGGGTGTCACAGCCCGCGGCCACCACACGGTCGCGCAGCCGCAGATACGACTCCGGCTGGAAGAACATCTGTGTGATGGCGTAGTCGGCGCCCGCACGGCACTTGTCCACGAAGTGGGCGACGTCGGTGTCCCAGTCCGCGGAGCGCGGGTGCATCTCCGGGAAGGCGGCGACGCCCACGCAGAAGTCGCCCGACTCCTTGATGAGCCGGACGAGTTCGGCGGCGTAGGTCAGTCCCCGCGGGTGCGGCACCCACTCGCCCATCGGGTCGCCGGGCGGGTCGCCGCGCACGGCGAGCATGTTGCGGATGCCGGCGTCCGCGTACTGGCCGATGATGTTGCGCAGCTCGGCGATGGAGTGGTCGACCGCGGTGAGGTGGGCGACCGGGGTGAGCGTGGTGTCGGCGACGATCTGCTCGGTCTCCTTGACCGTGCCCGCGCGGGTGGAGCCGCCGGCACCGTAGGTCACGGAGACGAAGTCGGGGGCGACCGCCTCGACCCGCCGGAGCGCGCTCCACAGGTTCCGCTCGCCCTTGGGGGTCTTCGGCGCCGAGAACTCGAACGAGTACGTCGTCTTGCCGGCGGCGAGCATGTCGCGCACGGTGCGTGCGCGATCAGTCCTGGTGGATGCGGTTCCGAGGGCCATACCGGCAGGTTAGCCAGGGGTAGGCGGTCCCCCAACCGGACGTCGGTAATTTGCCCGATTTGTCGCCTTCCTGTCCAGTGGGTGGACAGAACCGGCGCTAGCGGGCGTCCCGCAGCCGCTTCGCGAGCTCCGCCGCCGCCGCGCCCGGGTCGTCCGCCTCGGTGATCGCGCGGACCACGACCACCCGGCGGGCACCCGCGTCCAGCACCTGGTCCAGGGTGCCGAGGTCGATGCCGCCGATGGCGAACCAGGGGCGGTCGGTGCCGAGGCCCGCCGTGTAGCGGACCAGGTCCAGGCCGGGGGCGTGCCGGCCGGGCTTGGTGGGGGTGGGCCAGCATGGGCCGGTGCAGAAGTAGTCCACACCCTCCTGGACGGCGGCCGCGGCGGCCTCGGACTCGGCGTGCGTGGAGCGGCCTATGAGGATGTCGTCGCCGAGGACGGCGCGGGCCGCGGGGACCGGCAGGTCGCCCTGGCCGAGGTGGAGCACCGCGGCGCGGGCGGCGTGGGCGACGTCCGCCCGGTCGTTGACCGCGAGCAGCTTGCCGTGGCGGGCGCAGGCCTCGGCGAAGACCTCGAGGTGCTCCAGCTCCTCGGCGGCCTCCATCCCCTTGTCGCGCAGCTGCACGATGTCGACACCGCCGGCCAGGACCGCGTCCAGGAACTCGGGCAGGTCCCCCTGGCGCTTGCGGGCGTCCGTGCAGAGGTACAGGCGGGCGTCGGCGAGCGCGGCGCGGGCGGTGTCGGACATGCGTGGGTCCCCCCGTGGTGTCGGTGTCCGCTGTGGTGCGGGGCGGTGGCGTACGGGTGTCCGGCCCGCACGCCACCTCCTGCTGCGGGTCGGCTCAGACGGCGAGCGCCTGGGCGCGGCGCTTCACCTCCGTGCCGCGATTCTCGCTCAGGGCCTGCGCGGGGGTGCCGGGCAGGGTCGGGTCGGGGGTGAAGAGCCACTCGATCATCTCTTCGACCGTGAAGCCGTCGTCCCGCAGGAGCGTCAGGGTCCCGGCCAGGCCCTTGACGACCTTGTCCCCGTCGATGAAGGCGGCGGGGACGTGCAGCGCCTTGTTCTCACCACGGCGCACGGCGATGAGCTGGCCCTCCTTGACCAGCTGCCGGACGCGCGTCACCTCGACGCCGAGCATGTCGGCGATGTCGGGGAGAGTGAGCCAGGCGGGGACGAGAGCATCAATTTTTGCGTCAATCTCGGTCACGGGGACAAGCGTAGGCGCTTCGCCGGACCGGCCGCGATCTGTCATCGGCCGTCTGCGGGTCCGTCGTGGGTGCTCGCGCAGTTCCCCGCGCCCCTTCCGGGCGCTCAGTCAGCCGTGGCGTCCTTCAGAGGGCGGGCCGGGTCGGACAAGGCGGCGGGGTCCATGGTCCGGCCCGCCTCGATCAGCCGGCGGCCCTGGGCCAGATCCCGGGGGCGGCCCACCGCCAGCAGGGCCACCAGGCGGCCCTCGTGCAGCCAGCACACCGTCCAGGACGGGCCCGCCGGGTCACCCCGCCACACCAGGAGGTCGGCCCCGGCGTGGTGGCCGGCGTACTGCACGAACCGGCCGAACTGCTCCGACCAGAAGTACGGCACCGGATCGTAGACGGCCGGGGTCTCCCCGAGGATGTTCGCGGCGACCGTGCGCGGGCCCTGCAGGGCGTTGTCCCAGTGGTGGACGAGGAGCCGTTCGCCGTAGCGGGCCGACGGGAAGGAGGCACAGTCCCCGACGGCGTACACGTCCGGCACGGAAGCGCGCAGGCGGTTGTCGGTGAGGACCTCGCCGTGCGGGCCCAGCTCGATGCCGGAGCCGGCCAGCCAGGCGGTGGCGGGGCGGGCGCCGATGCCGACGACGACGGCGCCCGCGGGCAGCCGGGTGCCGTCGGAGAGCACTACCTCGCCGGGCTCGACGCGCTCCACGCGCGCGCGGGTGCGCAGGTCCGCGCCCGCGTCGGCGTACCAGGCGGCCATGGGCGCGGCGACCTCGGCGGGCAGGGCGCCGGCGAGCGGGTGCTCGGCGGCCTCCACGACGGTCACCGCGCAGCCGGCCTCGCGGGCGGCGGTGGCGAACTCGGCGCCGATCCAGCCGGCGCCCACGACCACGATGTCGTGCTGGCGGGCGAGGACGGGCCGCAGCCGTTCGGCGTCGTCCAGGGTGCGCAGCAGATGCACGCCGGGCACGCCCTCGGCGCCGGGCAGCCGGATCGGTTCGGCGCCGGTGGCGAGGACCAGGACGTCGTACGGCACCGGGCCCGCCTCGGTGTCCAGCTCGTGCTCGGCGGGGCGCAGGCCCAGCACCTCGCAGCCGAGCCGCAGCTCGACCCCGAGGGACTCGAAGTCCACCTCGAAGGCGGAGCCCTCGGCCTTGCCGAGCAGGACCGCCTTCGACAGCGGCGGCCGGTCGTACGGCTGGTGCGGCTCGGCGCCGATGACGGTCACACTGCCCCGGAAGCCCTGCTCGCGCAGGGCGACCGCGGTCTGCACCCCGGCCATGCCCGCGCCGACGACGACCACGCGCCGCCCCGCCGCCGTGCCCTCTTCCGCTGTCTGCTCGCTCACCCGATCACCATAGACAATTGACGATCTGTCAGTCAGGGGGCCTGCCCGGTGAGCTGTTCCACAACGCTCGTGCCGGAGCCCGGCCGGGACTCCCACTCCCAGGTCTCCTCCAGCCGCACCCGCCCGTCCGGCAGCTCGACGACCGTGGACACGCAGTGCCCGGAGGCGGTCGTCCCGTCGGTCCTCAGCTGCACGTACCGGAAGTCCAGCCGGTCCCCCTCACGGGTGCCCACCAGATGGCCGCGTACGACGTCGCCGCCCGCGTAGTCGGCCCAGATCCCGCCGTCCTCCTCGTGGTACGTGAACCGGGTTCGGGTACCCACCTGACCTGGATCTTGGTCCGCCACGGGGGCGAGGACCAGTCCGTCGAGCGACCGGGCCATGGAACGGGGCTCCCTTACGGGTGAGGAGGGCTGCGGGCTAGGGTGGCCACCGTACAAGCACTCGCGGGAGCCCGGACGCACCGGGCTGAGAGGGAGGCTGGCGGCCTCCGACCGTACGAACCTGATCCGGGTCATGCCGGCGAAGGGAGGGGCTGGACGCCCATGTCGTCACGTACGTCCGACGTCCTCGTCATCGGGGGCGGAATCATCGGCCTGGTCACGGCCTGGCGCGCGGCGCAGCGCGGGCTCGCCACGGCCGTGGTGGACCCCGAGCCCGGCGGCGGGGCCGCGCAGGTCGCGGCCGGCATGCTGGCCGCGGTCACCGAACTGCACTACGGCGAGGAGACCCTGCTCGCCCTGAACCTGGAATCGGCCCGCCGCTACCCCGGCTTCGCGGCCGAGCTGACCGAACTGACGGGCCACGACCTCGGTTACCGCCGCTGCGGCACCCTCGCCGTCGCGCTGGACGCCGACGACCGCGCCCACCTGCGGGAACTGCACGAACTCCAGCAGCGCTCGGGGCTCGCTTCGGAGTGGCTGTCCGGGCGGGACTGCCGGCGTCTGGAACCGATGCTGGCGCCGGGGGTGCGCGGCGGGCTGCGGGTGGACGCCGACCACCAGATCGACCCGCGCCGGCTGGCGGCGGCCCTGGCGGCCGCGTGCGAGCGGGCCGGTGTGGTGTTCCACCGCGCATGGGCGGAGCGGCTGGACGTGGTGCGGGACCGGGCCGCCGGGGTCACCACGGCGGACGGCAGCGCACTGCGCGCGGACCAGGTGGTGCTCGCGGCGGGCAGCCTGAGCGGGCGGCTCGCCGGCGTGCCGGACGAGCTGCTGCCGCCGGTGCGGCCGGTCAAGGGGCAGGTGCTGCGGCTGACCGTGCCGCGCCGGTACGCGCCGTTCCTGAGCCGGACCGTCCGGGCCGTGGTGCGCGGCAGCCACGTCTACCTGGTGCCCCGGGAGAACGGCGAACTGGTCGTCGGCGCCACCAGCGAGGAGCTGGGCTGGGACACCACGGTCACGGCCGGGGGCGTGTACGAGCTGCTGCGCGACGCCCATGAGCTGGTGCCCGGCATCACCGAACTGCCGCTCACCGAGACCCGGGCCGGACTGCGCCCCGGCTCCCCCGACAACGCGCCGCTGCTCGGCCCCTCCGGGCTGGCCGGGCTGCTGCTGGCCACCGGGCACCACCGCAACGGGGTGCTGCTCACGCCGGTCACCGGGGACGTGCTGGCGCACACCCTGGTCGCCGGTGAACTGCCGGAGGAAGCCCGTCCGTTCGCCCCGCAGCGCTTCGGCACCGCGCTCACGGAGAAGCTGGAGCAGACCGCATGAACAGCCCGGTCCTGATTTCCGTCAACGGGGAGCGCCGGGAGATCGCCCCGGGCACCGCTCTCGACGCCCTCGTCCGGACCCTCACCGCGGCGCCGCGCGGGGTGGCCGCCGCCGTCAACGAGACCGTCGTCCCGCGCGCGCAGTGGGCGGCCACCGCCCTCGCCGACGGCGACCGGGTCGAGGTCCTCACCGCCGTGCAGGGGGGCTGAGCCATGGCCGACGATTCCCTCGTCCTCGGTGACCTGGCCCTGTCCTCCCGGCTGATCATGGGCACGGGCGGGGCGCCCAGTCTCGAGGTGCTGGAGCGGGCGCTGGTCGCCTCCGGCACGGAGCTGACCACGGTCGCGATGCGCCGGGTGGACCCCTCCGTGCACGGCTCGGTGCTGTCGGTGCTGGAGAAGCTCGGCATCCGGGTACTGCCGAACACGGCGGGCTGCTTCACCGCCGGTGAGGCCGTGCTGACCGCCCGGCTGGCCCGGGAGGCACTCGGTACGGACCTGGTGAAGCTGGAGGTCATCGCCGACGAGCGGACGCTGCTGCCGGATCCGGTGGAGCTGCTGGAGGCGGCGGAGACACTGGTCGACGACGGGTTCACGGTGCTGCCGTACACGAACGACGACCCCGTGCTCGCGCGGAAGCTGGAGGACGTGGGGTGCGCGGCGGTCATGCCGCTCGGCTCGCCGATCGGGTCCGGCCTCGGTATCCGTAACCCGCACAACTTCCAGCTGATCGTGGAGCACGCGCGCGTGCCGGTGATTCTGGATGCGGGGGCCGGTACGGCGTCCGACGTGGCGTTGGCGATGGAGCTGGGGTGTGCGGGGGTGATGCTGGCCTCTGCGGTGACGCGGGCCCAGGAGCCGGAGGTCATGGCTGCGGCGATGAAGCACGCGGTGGAAGGGGGGCGGCTGGCTCGGCTGGCCGGGCGGATTCCCCGGAGGTATCTCGCTGCGGCGTCGTCTCCTGCGGAGGGCCTGGCCGTCCTGGACCCCGAGCGTCCCGCGTTCTGACCGTCACAGGTCGGCTGCAGTGCCGGTGGGAAAGCGGTCTCCGCGCGGGAACCGTCGGTGCTCCCTCGTAGACTCCCTCGCGTGGATACGACCCTTCAGGACCCCCTCGTCGGGCAGTTGCTCGACGGCCGGTACCGCGTCGACGCGCGCGTCGCGGCCGGCGGGATGGCCACGGTGTACCGGGCCCTGGACACCCGCCTGGACCGCGTGCTCGCGTTGAAGGTGATGCACCCGACACTCGCGGCCGACGGGACGTTCGTCGAGCGGTTCATCCGGGAGGCGAAGTCCGTCGCCCGGCTCGACCACCCCAACGTGGTGCAGGTCTTCGACCAGGGGACCGACGGGTCGTACGTCTACCTGGCGATGGAGTACATCGCCGGCTGCACCCTGCGGGACGTGCTGCGCGAGCGGGGCGCGGTGCAGCCGCGGGCCGCGCTGGACATCCTGGAGCCGGTGCTCGCCGCGCTCGGTGCCGCGCACCGGGCCGGGTTCGTGCACCGGGACATGAAGCCGGAGAACGTGCTGATAGGCGACGACGGCCGGGTCAAGGTCGCCGACTTCGGGCTGGTGCGCTCCGTGGACACGGTGACCAGCACGACGGGTGCCGTGCTCGGGACCGTCTCCTATCTCGCGCCGGAGCAGATCGAGCAGGGCACCACCGATCCGCGCGTCGACGTGTACGCGTGCGGTGTGGTCCTGTACGAGATGCTGACGGGCGGGAAGCCGCACTCCGGGGACTCCCCGGCCCAGGTGCTCTACAAGCACATCCACGAGGACGTGCCCGCGCCCTCGGCGCTGGTGCCGGGGCTGCCGTACGTGCTGGACGAGCTGGTGGCGTCGGCCACCGCGCGCATCCCGGACATCCGGCCGCACGACGCCGTCGCGCTGCTCGCCCAGGTCCGCGAGGCCCGTCTGACGCTGACCGACGAGCAGCTGGACGCGGTGCCGCCGCAGGCGCTGACCGCGGAGCACGACAACGCCGAGGACCGCACGAGCGTGATCCCGCGCGCACTCACGGTGCCCCGGCCGCTGCCCGTCGACGAGGACGCGGACGCCCCCGGGGACGGCGTCGACCGCACCGCCCGCTTCCAGAGCCCGCCCGTGCCGCCCCGCCGGCGTCCGGCGCGGCCCCCGCGCGCGGTGCTCGCCGTGATCGCGGCCGTCCTGCTGGTGTTCGGTGTGGGCGCCGGGGTCTGGTACATCAACTCCGGCCAGTTCACCAAGGTGCCGCCGCTGCTGGCGCAGACCGAGGCGCAGGCGCGGGCCCGGCTGAGCGCGGCCGGCCTCGACGTGGGCCAGGTCAAGCGGGCGTACAGCGACACCGTCGAGCGCGGCGCGGTGATCGGCTCCGACCCGGCGCCCGGCGCGCGGATCCGGGACCACGACGCGGTGACGCTGACCGTCTCGCTGGGCCCGGAGACGGTGAACGTGCCGAACGTGAAGGGACAGCCGCTCGCGAAGGCGCAGGCACGGCTGAAGGCGGACGGCCTGGAGCCGGGCATGGTCACCCGCGAGTTCAGCGAGGACGTGGCCAGGGGCTCGGTGGTCGGTACGACGCCGGAGGCGGGCACCAAGCGGCACGCGGGCTCGGCGATCGCGCTGATCGTGAGCAAGGGCAGCCCGGTCGACGTGCCGGACGTCACCGGCGACGACGTGGACAGCGCCCGGCAGGAGCTGACGGACGCCGGGCTGAAGGTGAGGATCGCGGCCGGGCGGATCAACTCCGAGTACGACAAGGGCGAGGTCGCCGCGCAGAGCCCGGACGAGGGCAGCCGGGCCGCCGAGGGCGACACGGTGACGCTGACCCTGTCCAAGGGTCCCGAGATGATCGAGGTCCCGGACGTGACCGGTGACAGCGTGGACGACGCGCACAAGACCCTGGAGGCCGCCGGCTTCGAGGTGGACGAGGACCGCGGGCTGCTCGGGCTGTTCGGCGACACCGTGAAGAAGCAGTCGGTGGCGGGCGGCGACAAGGCGCCCAAGGGGTCGACGATCACGATCACCATCCGGTGACCGGTCTCACCGGGGACCGCGGCCCGGGCGCGGGGGCGGACATGACACCCTGAACGGGTGAGTCCTGTTCCGTCCCCCCTCCCCCGCAACCCCGTCGGCAGCCATGTGCCCGTGGCCGGCGGCCTGCACTCCGTGGGGCTGTCGTACGCCCGTGATCTGAAGGCGGAGACCGTGCAGGTCTTCGTCGCCAACCCGCGCGGCTGGGCCACGCCGCCCGGCAACTCGCGGCAGGACGAGGCGTTCCGCGCGGCGTGCGCCGAGGAGTCGATCCCGGCGTACGTGCACGCGCCGTACCTGATCAACTTCGGCTCGCACACCGAGGCGACGGTGGAGCGGTCGGTGGAGTCGCTCAGGCACTCGCTGCGGCGCGGGCGGCAGATCGGCGCGCTGGGCGTGGTGGTGCACACCGGGAGCGCGACCGGGGGGCGGGCCCGGGAGGTGGCCCTGAAGCAGGTGCGCGCGCACCTGCTGCCGCTGCTGGACGAGCTGACCCACGACGACGACCCGTTCCTGCTGCTGGAGTCGACGGCCGGGCAGGGCGCCTCGCTGTGCTCGCGGACCTGGGACTTCGGGCCGTACTTCGAGGCGCTGGACGCCCATCCGAAGCTGGGCGTGTGCCTGGACACCTGCCACGTCTTCGCCGCCGGGCACGACCTGACCGGGCCGAGCGGCATGCACCAGACCCTGGACCTGCTGGTGGACACCGTGGGCGAGGGCCGGCTGAAGCTGATCCACGCCAACGACTCCAAGGACGTGGTGGGCGCGCACAAGGACCGGCACGCGAACATCGGTGCCGGCCACATCGGCGAGGACCCGTTCCGGGCGCTCATGACCCACCCCGCGACCGAGGGCGTCCCACTGGTCATCGAGACGCCCGGCGGCAAGGAGGGACATGCGGCGGACGTGGAGCGGCTGAAGAAACTGCGCGACGCATAGCCCCCTTGGGGAATACCCCTAGGGGGTATACGGTTCCTGTCCTGTGCAGGAGCCGTCATCCGACATGGGGGTACGTCATGCAGCACGAGGCGCACACCGAACACGTCCACCACCCCGCACATCACGCCGGCCACGCGGGCGCGGCCGGCTGGCGTACCGCCGTGCAGGCCACCCTGCACTGCCTCACCGGCTGCGCCATCGGCGAGGTGCTCGGCATGGTCGTCGGCACGGCGCTGGGCTGGGGGAACCTGGCCACCACCCTGCTCGCGATCGTGCTGGCCTTCTTCTTCGGCTACTCGCTCACCCTGCGCGGGATCCTGCGGGCCGGCGTCGGCTTCCGTACGGCCTTCCGGGTCGCGCTGGCCGCGGACACGCTGTCCATCGCCGTGATGGAGCTGATCGACAACGGGGTGATCGCGGTCTGGCCGTCCGCGATGGACGCCATGCTGGGCGACGCGCTGTTCTGGATCTCGCTCGCGGTCTCGCTCGTGATCGCCTTCGCGGTGACCACCCCGGTCAACAAGTGGATGATCGGCCGGGGCAAGGGGCACGCGGTGGTGCACCGGTACCACCACTGACGCGCCCGGGGGCCGGCAGTCAGAGCTCGGGGCCGTCCCCGGGCTGCTCCTGGTAGGAGTAGCGCTGTTCCTTCCAGGGGTCGCCGATGTTGTGGTAGCCGCGCTCCTCCCAGAAGCCGCGGCGGTCGGCGGTCATGTACTCCACGCCCCGGACCCACTTCGGGCCCTTCCAGGCGTACAGGTGGGGCACGATCAGGCGGACCGGGAAGCCGTGCTCGGCGGTGAGCAGCTCGCCGTCCTTGTGGGTGGCGAAGAGGGTGCGGTCGGAGGCGAAGTCCGACAGGCGCAGGTTCGAGCTGAAGCCGTACTCCGCCCAGACCATGACATGGGTGACGTCCGGCGCCGGCGGGGTCAGGTCGAGGATCGCGCGGGCCGGGATGCCGCCCCACTCCGCGCCGACCATGCTGAACTTCGTCACGCAGTGCAGATCGGCCACCACGGTGGTGTACGGCAGGGCCGTGAACTCCTCGTGGTTCCAGGTGCGCTTGTCCCCGTCGGCGGTGGCGCCGAAGACCCGGAACTCCCAGCGTTCGGGCCGGAACTTCGGGACCGGCCCGTAGTGCGTGACCGGCCAGCCCCGCTGGAGCCGCTGACCCGGCGGAAGCTCGGACCCGGCCGCTGCCCCAGACTCTCGCTCCACCGGATGACCCATGTATCCATCCTGACAGACCTCGGGCAGTGCCCTTGACCACCCTCCCCCGAACCGGACAAGCTACATCAACTCAGCACGTACTTACTAAGTACGCACTTACTGGACGATCTTCGCCGCCGGTGCAATCATGCCGCCGCACCCTCTCCCGTATCCCGTGTGGAAGGAGCCGCTGCGATGCAGGGCGACCCCGAGGTCATCGAGTTCCTCAACGAGCAGCTCACCGGCGAGCTGACCGCGATCAACCAGTACTTCCTGCACGCGAAGATGCAGGAGAACCTCGGTTGGTACAAGCTCGCCAAGTACACGCGGCACGAGTCGTTCGACGAGATGAAGCACGCGGAGGTGCTCACCGACCGGATCCTGTTCCTGGAAGGGCTGCCCAACTACCAGCGGCTCTTCCACGTCCGGGTCGGGCAGACGGTGCGGGAGATGTTCGAGGCCGACCGGCAGATCGAGGTCGAGGCGATCGACCGGCTGCGGCGGGGCATCAAGGTGATGCGCGAGAAGGGGGACATCACGTCCGCCAACATCTTCGAGGACATCCTCGCCGACGAGGAGCACCACATCGACTACCTCGACACCCAGCTGGAGCTGCTGGACAAGCTCGGCGAGGCGCTCTACCTCGCCCAGCTGATCGAGCAGCCGGAGAGCAGCTGAGCCCTAGGCCGCGTCGGGGAGGTCCGCCAGCGCCGGCCTGCCCTGGTCGGCCAGCTCACGGCGCGGGCAGGCGCCCCGGCCGAGGATGGCCTGGATCCGGCGGACGCACGAGCCGCAGTCCGTGCCCGCCTTGCAGGCGGAGGCGATCTGGCGGGGGGTGCAGGCGCCGTTGTCCGCGTGCTGTTTCACCTGGTCCTCGGTGATGCCGAAGCAGCTGCACACGTACACGCGGATCCACCTCCCGACGGGATCGCTGTCTGTCCTGCCATCCCGTATCTCGGTGAGGCAAACCTAACCTTACCCATCCCCTCCGGGGCCCGCAAAGAGAAAGGGGCGCGGATCCGGTGTGATCCGCGCCCCTTCCGGTGCTCACTGGTCCCGGTACATCTCCGCGACGAGGAACGCCAGGTCCAGCGACTGGCTGCGGTTCAGCCGCGGGTCGCAGGCCGTCTCGTAGCGCTGGTGCAGGTCGTCGACGAAGATCTCGTCGCCGCCGCCCACGCACTCGGTGACGTCGTCGCCGGTCAGCTCCACGTGGATGCCGCCCGGGTGGGTGCCGAGCGCCTTGTGCACCTCGAAGAAGCCCTTGACCTCGTCGAGCACGTCGTCGAAGCGGCGGGTCTTGTGCCCGGAGGCCGCCTCGAAGGTGTTGCCGTGCATCGGGTCGGTCACCCAGGCCACCGTGGCACCGGACGCCGTGACCTTCTCGACCAGCTCGGGGAGCTTGTCGCGGATCTTGCCGGCGCCCATGCGGACGATGAAGGTCAGCCGGCCCGGCTCCCGCTCGGGGTCGAGGCGGTCGATGTACTGCAGCGCCTCCTCGGCCGTGGTGTTCGGGCCGAGCTTGATGCCGATCGGGTTGCGGATCTGCGAGGCGAACTCGATGTGCGCGTGGTCCAGCTGCCGGGTGCGCTCACCGATCCACACCATGTGCGCCGAGACGTCGTACAGCTTGCCGGTGCGGGAGTCGACCCGGGTCAGGGCGGACTCGTAGTCCAGCAGCAGTGCCTCGTGCGAGGAGAAGAACTCGACGGTCTTGAACTCCTCCGGGTCGGTGCCGCAGGCCCGCATGAAGTTCAGCGCGTTGTCGATCTCGCGGGCGAGCTGCTCGTAGCGCTGGCCCGACGGCGAGGTGCGCACGAAGTCCTGGTTCCAGGCGTGCACCTGGCGCAGGTCCGCGTAGCCACCGGTGGTGAAGGCGCGCACCAGGTTCAGCGTGGACGCCGAGGCGTGGTACATGCGCTTCAGCCGCTCGGGGTCCGGGATGCGGCTGGCCTCGGTGAAGTCGAAGCCGTTGACGGAGTCGCCCCGGTACACCGGGAGCGTCAGGCCGTCGCGGGTCTCGGTCGGCTTGGAGCGGGGCTTGGAGTACTGCCCGGCGATCCGGCCCACCTTCACCACGGGCACGGAGGCCGCGTAGGTCAGCACGGCGCCCATCTGGAGCAGCGTCTTCAGCTTGTTGCGGATGTGGTCGGCGGACACCGCGTCGAAAGCCTCGGCGCAGTCGCCGCCCTGGAGGAGGAACGCCTCTCCCTTGGCGACGGCCGCCATCCGGGCGCGCAGCTGGTCGCACTCGCCTGCGAAGACGAGCGGCGGATACGACTCGAGGTCCGCGATCACTGCGCGCAGAGCCTCGGCGTCGGGGTACTCGGGCTGCTGCGCCGCGGGCAGGTTTCGCCAGGTGTTGCCAGCGCTCGGGCTGGTCTTAGCGTTCACGGTCACGAGCTCAACATTACGGGGTGCGGTCGTGCCTTCCCGCCGGTGCTCAGGTTGTGAGACACGGGATACAGAGTGCGGACATGCGGTAGGGTTCCCGGCATGTTCGCGCCGTCGATCCAGAACTGGTGGTGGACCGCTTCTCCGGCGGCCCACTGATCGCGCGCACCACCGACTTCGCGAAGGCCGCCCGAGGGGCGGCCTTCGGCGTTTCCGGGGCCGTTCCTCCTCACCGAGTCACCGACGGAAGAGGAACCATGGACCTGGCACAGCTGCTGCACGACCCCCGCCCCTTCGCCCTGCTGCGCCGCCGCGCCCCGGGCCGCGACGAGCACCCGGTGGAGGTGCTGCTCGGCCCGGTGACCGGCCGGGACCGGCTCGCCGACCTGCCCGACGAGGGGCTCGCCCTCGTCCCGTTCCGGCAGCTGCGCGAGCGCGGCTTCGACGTCCGAGACGACGGCACCCCGCTGCTGGTGCTGACCCCGGAGGAGTCGTACGAGATCCCGCTCGACGAGGCGCTCTCCCAGCTCCCCACGCACGAGGTGCGGGTCGAGGGCGGGGGCTTCGACGTCGGCGACGAGGAGTACGGCGAGATCGTCGGGCGGGTGCTGCGCGAGGAGATCGGCCGGGGCGAGGGCGCGAACTTCGTGATCCGCCGCACGTACCAGGGCGAGATCCCCGGCTTCGGCCGGGCGGACGCGCTCGCCCTGTTCCGGCGGCTGCTGGCGGGCGAGCGGGGCGCGTACTGGACGTTCGTCGTGCACACCGGGGACCGCACGCTGGTCGGGGCGAGCCCGGAGGTGCACGTCCGGATGAGCGGCGGAACCGTGGTGATGAACCCCATCAGCGGGACGTACCGCTATCCCGCCGAGGGGCCCACCCCGGAGCAGCTGCTGGAGTTCCTCGCCGACGGCAAGGAGACGGAGGAGCTGTCGATGGTGGTCGACGAGGAGCTGAAGATGATGTGCACCGTCGGCGACATGGGCGGGGTCGTCGTCGGCCCGCGGCTGAAGGAGATGGCGCACCTCGCGCACACCGAGTACGAACTGCGCGGGAAGTCCTCCCTGGACGCGCGGGAGGTGCTGCGGGAGACGATGTTCGCGGCGACCGTCACCGGGTCGCCGGTGCAGAACGCCTGCCGGGTGATCGAACGGCACGAAGCGGGCGGGCGCGGCTACTACGCCGGTGCGCTGGCGCTGCTCGGCCGGGACTCCGGGGGCGCGCAGACCCTCGACTCCCCCATCCTGATCCGCACCGCCGACATCTGCGCCGACGGCCGGCTGCGCGTGCCCGTCGGGGCGACCCTGGTGCGCGGCTCCGACCCGGCCGGCGAGGTCGCGGAGACCCACGCGAAGGCGGCGGGCGTGCTGGCCGCCCTCGGGGTGGGGCCGGCCCGGCCGCTCCCGGACCGGGAGCGGCCCCGGCTGGCCGACGACCCGCGGGTGCGGGCCGCGCTGGACGGGCGCCGGGCCGGGCTCGCGCCGTTCTGGCTGCGGATGCAGGAGCGGTCCGACGCCCTGTCGGGCCATGCCCTCGTCGTGGACGGCGAGGACACCTTCACCGCGATGCTGGCGCACGTCCTGCGCTCGGGCGGGCTCGAGGTGACCGTCCGGCGCTACGACGAGCCCGGGCTGCGGGAGACGGTGCTCGCCCACCGGGGGCCGGTCGTGCTGGGGCCCGGTCCCGGTGACCCCCGCGACCTCGCCGACCCCAGGATGCGGTTCCTGCGGGACCTCGCCGCCGAGGTGGTCCGCACCCATCCGCACGGTGTGCTGGGCGTCTGCCTCGGGCACGAGCTGCTCGCGGTGGAGCTGGGCCTGGAGATCGTCCGGAAGGAGGTGCCGTACCAGGGGGCGCAGACCGGGATCGACCTGTTCGGGCGGAACGAGACCGTCGGTTTCTACAACAGCTTCGTGGCGCGCTGCGACGAGGACACGGCCCGGGAGCTGGCCGCGCACGGGGTGGAGGTGAGCCGGGCGGAGAACGGGGAGGTGCACGCGCTGCGCGGCCCCGGCTTCGCGGGCGTGCAGTTCCACCCCGAGTCGGTGCTGACCCTGAACGGGGCCGCGGTCGTACGGGAGCTGATCGGTCAGCTGCGCCGCACGACCGTGTAGCCGTCCGGAGGCCGCCGTCAGCCGAAGAACACCCCGACCTCCTCGTACAGCTTCGGGTCCACCGTCTTCAGCCTGGCGGTGGCCTCGGAGATCGGGACGCGGACGATGTCGGTGCCGCGCAGGGCGACCATCGTGCCGAAGTCGCCGTCGTGGACGCAGTCGATGGCGTGCAGGCCGAAGCGGGTGGCGAGCCAGCGGTCGAAGGCGCTGGGGGTGCCGCCGCGCTGGATGTGGCCGAGGACGGTGGTGCGGGCCTCCTTGCCGGTGCGCTTCTCGATCTCCTTGGCCAGCCACTCGCCCACCCCGGAGAGCCGGACGTGTCCGAAGGAGTCCAGCGACTGGTCCTTGAGCACCATGTCGCCGTCCTTCGGCATGGCGCCCTCGGCGACGACCACGATCGGCGCGTACGACGCCCGGAAGCGGGAGGTGATCCAGGCGCACACCTGGTCGAGGTCGAAGCGCTGCTCGGGGATGAGGATGACGTTGGCACCGCCGGCGAGGCCCGAGTGGAGGGCGATCCAGCCGGCGTGCCGGCCCATCACCTCGCAGACGAGCACCCGCATGTGGGACTCGGCGGTGGTGTGCAGCCGGTCGATGGCCTCGGTGGCGATGCCGACCGCGGTGTCGAAGCCGAAGGTGTAGTCGGTGGCGGACAGGTCGTTGTCGATCGTCTTGGGCACGCCGACGCACGGCACGCCGTACTCGTCGGACAGGCGCGCGGCGACGCCCAGGGTGTCCTCGCCGCCGATCGTGACGAGGGCGTCGATCTCCTGCTTGGCCAGGTTCTCCTTGATACGGCGGACGCCGTTGTCCACCTTGAGGGGGTTGGTGCGCGAGGAGCCGAGGACGGTGCCGCCGCGGGGCAGGATGCCGCGCACCGCGGGGATGTCGAGGCGCACGCTGTCGCCTTCGAGAGGTCCGCGCCAGCCGTCCCGGAAGCCGACGAAGTCGTAGCCGTACTCCTGTACGCCCTTGCGCACGATGGCCCGGATGACGGCGTTGAGCCCGGGGCAGTCGCCGCCTCCGGTCAGTACTCCGACCCGCATGGAATTGTCCCTTCACCGCGGTTTCCTGACAGAGAGTCACGCTAACGGTGATCTGTGTCACATCGGGAGAGGCGGGAAGGGTGATTCCGGTGCGCTACTCCTCGTCGAGCCCGCGCTCGATCGCGTACCGCACGAGCTCCACCCTGTTGTGCAGTTGCAGCTTGCCGAGGGTGTTCTGCACGTGGTTCTGGACCGTGCGGTGGGAGATGACGAGGCGTTCGGCGATCTGCTTGTAGCTCAGACCCTTCGCCACCAGCCGCAGCACCTCGGTCTCCCGGTCCGTCAGCCGGGGCGCGCCCGGCTCGTCGGCGTCCGGGGCGGGCACCGGTTCTGCGGCCAGTCGCCGGTACTCGCCGAGGACCAGTCCGGCGAGCCCCGGCGTGAACACCGGGTCGCCCACGGCGGTACGGCGCACCGCGTCCAGCAGTTCCTCGGTGGAGGCCGACTTCAGCAGGTACCCGGTCGCGCCGGACTTCACGGCCTCCAGCACGTCCGCGTGCTCACCGCTCGCCGAGAGGACGAGGACCCGCAACGCCGGGTTGTGGCCCACGAGTTCCTTGCACACCTGGACGCCGGGCTTGGCGGGCAGGTTGAGGTCCAGCACCAGGACGTCCGGGGCGGCGGCCCTGGCGCGGCGGACCGCCTGCTCGCCGTCGCCGGCGGTGGCGACCACCTCGAAGCCGGACTCGGTCAGGTCACGGGCGACCGCGTCACGCCACATCGGGTGGTCGTCCACCACCATGACCCTGATCGGGTCCTGCTGCTGTGTCATCGCTGCTCCGCCTTCTTCCCCCGCGCCCGCACGGCGCCCTTCGGTACCTTCAGTTCGACTTCCGTGCCCTGCCCGGGGACCGAGACGATCTCGGCGCTGCCGCCGAGGTCGCGCAGCCGGCCCCGGATCGACAGGGCCACCCCGAGCCGGCCCTCCCCCTCGGCCTGCGCGAGCCGGCCCTCGGGAATCCCGGGGCCGTCGTCCCGGACGGTGACGACGATCTCCTCCGGCTCGTCCTCCACCAGGATCCAGGCCCGCGCCTCGTCCCCGGCGTGCCGGCACACGTTGTCCAGGGCGGCCCCGACCGCGGCGGCCACCTCGCGGGCCGCGGCCGGCGGCAGCAGCACCGGGGCGCCGGGCTCGGCCAGGCTGACCCGGGCGCAGGCGTGGCGGGCGAGCAGGGAGCGCAGGTCGACCGGGCCGGCCGGGTCCTCCCCGTCCGGCTCCTCCACCGCGCGGACGACGGCGCCGGCCGCCAGGTCCTCCGAGACCCGGGACACCGGGACCAGACCGCCCGACACCAGCGTGCGCAGGGCCACCTCCTGCTCCCCGGCCAGCCGGCCCAGCTCGGCCGCCTCGCCGCCGAGGGCCGCGCCCCGGCGCTTCACCATGGCCAGCACCTGCAGCACGCTGTCGTGGATGTCCCGGGCCAGCCGCTCCCGTTCCCGGGTCGCGGCCTCGATCTCCAGGGCGCGGGCGAGCGTGCGCTCGGAGGCGCGGGCCACCTCCACGACGTAGCCGATCGCGATGGAGGCCACCCAGACGAGGATCACGTTGTGCACGGTGTCCCGGGCGGGGTGGCCGCGCTCGACCAGGTTGACGGCGGCCACGGCCGTGGAGGCGGCGGCCGCCCAGCGCCAGCCGCCCTTGATGGCGAAGGTCAGCACCGCGCCCGCGGTCCATATCGACGGCAGGGTGGGGCCGCCGCCCGCGATCCGCTCGTGGCTGTCGGCGACCGGCGTGAGCAGGATGCCGACGAGGGCGACGGTCAGGTCCACGGCCAGGAAACGCCGGGTGCAGCTGGCCGAGTTGGCCACCTTGGGCAGGGTGGCGAGGGTCCACACCACCAGGAAGGCGTAGTAGACGACGGCGACCCAGGGCCGGACGAAGTGGTCGTACGCGGTGGCGCACAGGCCGATGGCGTACAGCATGGTCAGCACGCGGTAGCCGGCGAGCGCGCGCCACAACGGCAGCTCGACCGACATCCGCATGACGCGCTCGCGCTTGGGCATGTCCCCCGGTCCCCCCGGCTCCCCCTTGTGCCCCCGTCTAGGACTCGTCCTGCTTCTTCCCGGCCTTCTGGGCCTTCTCGGCTTCCTTGGCCGCCTTCGCCGCCTCGGCTATCTGCCGTTTGGCGGCGGTGGCGTACATGTCGACGTACTCCTGGCCGGAGAGCTTCATGATTTCGTACATGACCTCGTCGGTCACGGCGCGCAGCACGAACCGGTCGTGCTCCATGCCCTGGTAGCGGCTGAAGTCCAGGGGCTTGCCGATGCGGATGCCGGGCCGCATCAGCTTCGGCATCACCTTGCCGGGCGGCTGGATCTTCTCCGTGTCGATCATGGCGACCGGGATGACCGGCGCGCCGGTGGCGAGCGCCACGCGCGCGAGGCCGCCGGGCTTGCCCCGGTACAGCCGGCCGTCCGGCGAGCGGGTGCCCTCCGGGTAGATGCCGAACAGCTCGCCGCGCTCCAGCACCTCTATGCCGCTGCGGATCGCCGCCTCGCCGGCGCCGCGCGCCCCGGAGCGGTCCACCGGGAGCTGGCCCACCCCCTTGAAGAAGGCCGCGGTGAGCCGGCCCTTCACGCCCGGGGTGGTGAAGTACTCGGCCTTGGCGATGAACGTGACCTTGCGGTCCAGCACCACCGGCAGGAAGAACGAGTCCGAGAAGGACAGATGATTACTGGCCAGGATGGCCGGGCCCGTGGCCGGAACGTTCTCCAGGCCCTCCACCCAAGGCCTGAAGGCGACCTTCAGCGGCCCTCCGATGGCGACCTTCATCGTGCCGTACAACACCCGTGTGCCTCCTGTTTCCGTCGGAGAGACCTTAACCCGGGGGACCGTCAATGAGCCCGACGACCCTGGTCGGTGTCAGTGCGGTCGCGTACGGTGAAGCACATGCCAGTTCTCCCCGGAGCCGAGCCGTACCGCCACCAGGGCGGGGAGGTGGGGGTCCTCCTCTGCCACGGCTTCACCGGCTCGCCCCAGTCGCTGCGTCCCTGGGCGGAGCACCACGCGGCCCACGGCCTGACCGTGTCGCTGCCGCTGCTGCCCGGCCACGGCACCCGCTGGGAGGACATGCAGCTCACCACCTGGCAGGACTGGTACGCGGAGGTGGACCGCGAGCTGCGCCTGCTCGCCGAGCGCTGTTCCCGGGTCTTCGTCGCGGGCCTGTCGATGGGCGGTGCGCTGGCCCTCAGGCTCGCGGCCCGGCACGGCGAGCGGGTCGCCGGCGCGGTGGTCGTCAACCCGGCGAACCGGGTGCACGGCCTGTCCGCGTACGCCCTCCCGGTGGCCCGGCACCTGGTGCGCACGACCAGGGGCATCGCCAGCGACATCGCGAAGGAGGGCGCGGCCGAGCTGGGCTACGACCGGGTGCCGCTGCACGCGGCGCACTCGCTGCGGGTGTTCCTGCGCCGGCTGGACGGCGAGCTGCCCCAGGTCACCCAGCCGTTGCTGCTGCTGCGCAGCGCCCGGGACCATGTCGTGCCGGCGGCCGACTCGGCGCGGGTGCTGAGCCGGGTGTCGTCCACGGACGTCACGGAGACCGTGCTGGAACACAGCTACCACGTGGCGACGTTGGACGAGGATGCGGACCGGATCTTCGAGGAGAGCCTCGCCTTCATCGGCCGGCTCGCACCCAGTGTCGGCAAGGAAGGGACGGCCGCAGTTGGCTGAGCACGACTCCGACCGTGAGGACCGCGAGGGCCGTGAGGACCGCGAGGGCCGTGAGGACCGCGACGGCCATGAGGTCCGAGAGCCGGACAAGCAGGAGGTGCCGTTCGACGAGGACGCCGCCTGGCGGGCCATCGTCGCCGGGTACGGCGAGGAGCCGCCGGACCCGCCCGGCGCCCGGCCGTTCAAGCCGGTGGAGGACCTGGCGCTGCTGGAGAAGCACCTGGCGAAAGAACCGGTGACGGAATTGGCGAAGGAACCGGTGACCGAGCCCGACGGCGACGCCGGGGGCGAGGCGGAGGACTCCGCGGGCCGGCCGGTCGCCCGGCCGCTCGGCGGCTCCGTCTCCTTCGCGCCCGGCATCGGCCCGCGGGACCACACCGTGGCCGAGCCGTCCGACGACGACTTCGACGAGGACGACGAGGGCCACTTCGTACCGCCGGAGCCGCCGCCGCTGCCGACCGCGGACACCACCGCCAGGTTCGCCTGGCTCGGGGTGGTCGGCGGTCCCGTCCTGCTCCTGCTGGCGGTGCTGCTCGGCTGGGAGATGACCTGGTGGCTGGCGACCGCCGGCATCGGCGGCTTCCTCGGCGGCTTCGTGACGCTGGTGGCGCGGATGCGGACGGACGACGAGGAGGACGACGACCCCGGGCGCGGGGCGGTCGTCTGACGCCGGACGAGAGCACCGGGACCGCGACCTGCACTTTGTGCAGGGCGCGGCCCCGGCTGATCCATCGTGCGCCCGTGCCGCGCGACACGCTCACGCTGGAGACCATCGTCCGCACCGCCGTGGAACTGCTGGACGAAGAGGGCCGGCGGCTCGGGGTCTCAGCGACGGCCGTTTACTGGCACGTCACGGACAAGGAGGCACCGGCAATGCCCGCTACGACGACCACCTCCTCGGCGTCTTCGAGACCGCCGGGTTCCCGCCCGAGGAGGCCGACCGCGCCGCCGGCGCAGTGGCGGGCCGGGGACGACAGCGAGGAGCGGTTCCGGGAGACCCCGGCCCGGGCGGCGGGGCTGCGGGCCCTGCTCGCCGGGCTGCGCCCCGAGGGAGCCTGACGGACGGGACCCGCTCGGCACAAGATTCCTGTACTTAGTTCAATCCGTCGGCCGGGACGCGGAGGGCGGCCAGTACCGGGAGGTGGTCCGTGGCCGCGGTCAGGTCGGCCCGGGTGACGCCCGGCTGGTCCAGGGGGACCCCGCAGCCGAGCACCTCGACGCCCTTGGTGGCGAAGACCGCGTCGATCCGCTGGTGGGGGTCGGCGGGGGTGGAGGTGAACTCACCGCCCCAGGGAGCGGTCGTACGGCAGTCCTGGAGGGTCTCGGCGAGGTGGCGGAAGGTGCGGCCGTCGGGGCGTTCGTTGAGGTCGCCGCCCACCACGGCGTGCTCCACGCCCAGTCCGGCGAGGCGGTCGAGGAGCATGTGGCCCTGGGCGTTGCGCTCGGCCCGCTGGAGGCTGAGGTGGCAGCTGATGACGCCGAGGCGGGCGCCGCCGAAGCGGACCACCGCCGTGGCGAGGCCGCGCCGGTGGAGGCCGGGGGTGAGCGGCAGGAGGACGTCCTCGGTGCGCTCGACGGTGGCCCGGAGCGAGCAGAGGATCGCGGGGCCGGCGGCGGTGGCCCCGCCGGTGAGGATCACCTGGCCGGAGGCCGCGGCCAGGCGGGCGAGCTTCTTGCGCCAGCGGAAGAAGCGCGGGGCCTCCTGGACGAGGACCAGGTCGGGGGCGCACGCGGTGATCACCCTGGCGAGGGCGGCCGTGTCGTCCCGCAGCGAGCGGATGTTGTAGCTCAGGACCCTGATGACCGCGGAACCGTCGGATTCCGTGCGGGAGTTGGGGAGCAGCTCCATGTGGATCAATGTACGCCCCCGGCTCGGGGCGCGGGGTTCATGAGCGACTGGGTCGTCGTGGCCGGTCGCGCCACGCGGCGGCAGCCGCACATCGAATACAGTCCCCGCGCCCCTTCGGTCGGCGCAGTGGCCGCATCCCGAGAAGTGGACCTCACATGACGGGGTCGGGCTCCCGGGCCAGGTCCGCCGCGCCCACCAGGCCCGCCTTGTTGCCCAGCTGGGCGGCGATCACGTCGGCCATCGGGCGCCAGTTGGCGCCGACCAGCCAGCGCTTGTACGACTTGCGGATCGGGTCGAGGACCAGGTCGCCCTCGTCGGAGAGGCCGCCGCCGACGATGAACGCGGACGGGTCGAAGAGGGAGGCCAGGTCGGCGAGGCCGGCGCCGGCCCAGCGGGCCAGCTCGCGGTAGGAGTCCACGGCGACCGGGTCGCCCTGGCGGGCGGCCATGGAGATGTGCTTGCCCTCGATGCCCTCGGGGGTGCCGTCGCCGAGCGACAGCAGGACCTCGGCGCGCTCGGGGGTGGCGTTGGCGCGCTGCTTGGCGTAGCGGACCAGGGCGCGGCCGGAGGCGTACTGCTCCCAGCAGCCCTGCGAGCCGCAGCCGCACAGCAGGCCGTCCGGGACCATCCGGATGTGGCCGAACTCTGCGGCCACGCCGAAGTGACCGCGGCGCAGCTTGTTGCCGATGATGATGCCGCCGCCGAGGCCGGTGCCGAGCGTGATGCAGATGACGTTGCGGTGGCCCTTGCCTGCGCCGAACTTGTACTCGCCCCAGGCGGCGGCGTTGGCGTCGTTCTCGACCACGACCGGGAGGCCCGTGCGGGCCTCGACCTTCTCCTTGAGCGGCTCGTTGCGCCAGTCGATGTTCGGCGCGAAGTACACCGTGGACCGCTGGCGGTTGACGTAACCGGCCGCGCCGATACCCACGCCGACGATCTCGTGCCCGGCGCGCGCACCCTCCACCGCCGAGGCGATGGCGTCCACGATGGCCTCGGGCGTGGTGGGGGTCGGCACCTTGAAGGTCGAGAGGATGTTGCCTTCCTCGTCGACCACGCCGGCCGCGATCTTCGTGCCGCCGATGTCGACGCCGATGGTGAGTCCCATGAATCCCTCAGTTTCGGTCGAGCCCCGCTACGGCCAACCGTACCCGAGGCCCTGCCGTGCGAGGGCTTCAGTCCAGGTCGATGCGTTCCCCTGGGCCGGTGCCCTCCCCCGGGTCGCGCCGGTCCGGCCGGTCGTCGCCCGCGGGGTCGGCGCTGCGGGCGGTCCAGCGGTGCTCCTGGGCCTGGACGGCGGAGCGGTAGGCGGCGAGCAGCTCGCTGCCGGCCGCGGCCAGGTGGTCGAACACGTCCGGGTTGCGGTCTATGACGGGCTCGACGGCGGCCTTCGCCTGCTGAACGACCTGCCGCACCATCTGCTGGGCGGCGGGTCCGGCGAGGCCGCCGAGGAGCGGTGACGGGAGGCCGGACAGCTTGTCGGCCACCGTGTCCACGAGCTTCTTCAGTTCCTCGGCGGCGGATCCGGGCGGCGGGCCGTGCCGGTCGCGGCGGCGGGCCTGCTCGGCGGCGAGGTCCTCGGCGCAGGCCGTGGCCCAGGCGTCGGCGTCGGTCGCCCTCGGCCGCTCGTCCTCGGAAGGGTGGGGTGCGGGGCGCTCTTCGCTCATGGCGGCTCCTGACTACGGTTCGCCTTTACGACGTTACCCGAACGGGCGTACCCGTTCACCGTCCCGCTGCGGGCCACAGGTCCGGGTCCGGGGCGAACCGGATGCGCAGCTCGCCGTCGCGCAGTGCGGCGCCGGCGACGGTGCAGCGGCGCAGGGCGGAGGGCAGCGGAACGATCCGGCGGAACGGGCCCGCGGTGATCAGGAGTTCGTCGCCGCGCCGGATGAGGTCCAGCTCGTCCCGTATCGCGCCGGGCAGGGGGAGGTGCCACACCAGCACGCCGTCCTCGGCGAGCCGGTCGCTGACGGGCCACCCGACCGGGGAGGGCGCCGGGTTGACGGCGGGTACGGCGAGGGCGGTGAGGTCGTCCGGGCCGTGCGGGTCGCGGCCCAGGTGCGGGGCGGCGTGGACGTCGTACGTCTCCTGCCAGTCGGCGAGCGTCTTGCGCTGCTGGGCGAGGAGCGAGCCGAGCCAGCTGTCGGAGGCGGCCTCGGGCAGCGTCCGGTTGGCGATCAGGGCCTCGGTGGGCACGCCCCGCAGGGCGAGGCCGAGGGACGCGGCGCGGACGGCGTCGGCGCCGGCCGGCCCGGGCTCGGCGACCAGGCGTACGGCGGTGTCCCGGTCGGTGAGGACGGCCTCGACGGCGGCCAGTTCGACGTCCCAGCGGGCGGCCGTCTCGTACAGCCAGTCGGCGGGCATGGGGACGCCGGCCAGCCGGCCGAGGACCGGGCGCAGGGCGCGGGCGGCCTGCCGCTCGGGCGGCAGCAGGCGGCGCAGGTAGCGGCGCAGTTCCTCGGGCAGGGCGAGCAGGGCGAGGGCCTGCGGGAGGGGCGGGAGGTCGACGACGAGCAGGTCGTACCGCTCGGACAGGGCCGCGTCCCGCAGCGCGCGGAGGAAGGACAGTTCCTCGGCGCCGGGCAGCGGGGTGACCTCCTCGGCGTCCAGGCGGGCCGCGCCGAGGAGGTCGAGGACATGGGCGGCGCGGGTCTGGAAGGCGGTGAGGTCCTCGCGGAACCGGGCGACGGCGTCGGGCCGCCAGGCGGTGAGGTTCTCGGTGACGTCGGCGGGGGCCGGTCCTGTCGCGGTGCCCAGTGCCGTGCCCGGGGTGTCCGTGCGGTCGGCGCTCAGCAGGAGGGTGCGGTGGCCCTCGCGGGCGGCGGTGAGCGCGGTGGCGGCGGCGACGGTCGTACGCCCGCTGCCGCCCGGGCCCGTGATCAGGATGGTGCGCATGGGGGTGAACGGTACCGTCGTGCGCGCGGACCTGACCGGAGCGACTACTTCTCCCCGGACTCGACCCGCTTCTTCAGACCCGCCAGCGCCCGGTCGATGATGACCTTCTCCGCCTTGCGCTTGATCATGCCGAGCATGGGGATCTTGACGTCGACGGTCAGCCGGTAGGTGACCTCGGTGGCGCCCGCGCCGGCCGGCTTCAGCAGGTAGGAGCCGTCGAGGGAGCGGAGCATCTGGGACTTGACCAGGGTCCAGGAGACCTCGTGGCCGCCGGTCCAGGTGTAGGCGAGGGTCTGGTCGTCCTTGATGGCGCCGGCGTCCATGACCAGGCGGACCTGCTCGGCGCGGCCCTGCTCGTCGGTGGCGAGGACCTCCGCCTCCTTCACCTCGCCGGTCCAGTCCGGGTAGCGCGCGAAGTCGGCGATCACCGCCATGACGTCGGCCGGAGCCGCCTCGATCGTGATGCTCGAACTGGTGTGTTCCGCCATCGCGGTGGCTCCTCCAGATGCGGGCCGGTGGGAGAGGTCTGTGTGCGCCGGGCTGCGCACGTGTGTGCAGCGTGAAGGCTACCGCGCCGCCGACCTGCCGCCTTCACCGCGCCTGCGCGCCTCACCATTCGAGCGCCCAGGGCGTGCCGGTGCCGGCGAAGTGCCCCACGTTCACGCACTCGGTCGCGCCGATCCGCATCCGGCGCGCCAGCGGCTGGTGCACGTGCCCGAACAGCGCGTAGCGCGGCCGGGTGCGGCGGATGGCGTCGAGCAGGGCCCGGCTGCCCCGCTCGAAGCGGCGCGCGACGGTGTCGTACACCAGCTCGGGCACCTCGGGCGGGATGTGGGTGCACAGCACGTCGACCTCGCCGACGGCCTCGATCTTCGCCGCGTACTCCTCGTCGCTGATCTCGTACGGGGTGCGCATCGGGGTGCGCAGGCCGCCGCCGACGAAGCCGAAGACACGGCCGCCGATCTCCACCCGCTGGCCGTCGAGGACGGTGGTGCCGGGCCGGGTGTACTCCGGCCACAGCTGCGGCATGTCGACGTTTCCGTAGGTGGCGTACGTCGGTGTGGGGAACGCGGCGAACAGTTCGGCGTACTGCTTGCGCACGGCCTTCTCGATGGCCGTGGCCCGGTCGGTGCCGATCCCGCCCCACAGCCGGGCGCCGAACTCGCGGGCCTCGGCGAAGCGGCGGGCGGTGCGCAGTTCGACGATGCGGTCGGCGTTCTCCTTGCCGAACAGGTCCGGGAAGATGCCGCGCGAGTGGTCGGCGTAGTCGAGGAAGAGGACGAGGTCGCCCAGGCAGATCAGGGCGTCGGCACCGTCGCCGGCCCGGGCCAGGTCGCGGGCGTTGCCGTGCACGTCGCTGACGACATGGACGCGGGTCCGCCGGTTGCCGGAGCGTGTGGATGCCATGGTGATCAAGCGTAGGCGTGTGCGGTGGAGGTGAACAGTGCCGGTCCGGCCTGCGGTTACTCGCCGGTCGGTTCGGCCGTGGACTACTGTGCGCAAAGGAACGCCCACGTGTGTGACGCAGCGAACATCTCGCCGGGACCCCCTGTCGTAGACGCCATACCGGCGGGTAACGTCCGGGCAGTCCAGTCGTGCTCAGGATTTCAACATGTGAATCGTCATGTTGTTCCGGAGCACTTGCCCGAGCCTTGGACCGCACCGTCGCATCGCACAACGTCGTGGCGCCGGCGCCCTATGAGGAGCAGCAGTCTTGCGCGAGTTCAGCCTTCCGGCTTTGTACGAGGTCCCCGCGGACGGGAATCTGACCGACATCGTCCGCAGAAACGCCGCGCAGCATCCCGACGTCGCCGTCATCGCCCGCAAGGTCGGCGGGGTCTGGCAGGACGTGACCGCCCGGGAGTTCCTGACCGAGGTGCGCACCGCCGCCAAGGGCCTCATCGCCGCCGGGGTGCAGCCGGGCGACCGGGTGGGCCTGATGTCCCGCACGCGCTACGAGTGGACGCTGCTGGACTTCGCGATCTGGAGCGCCGGCGCGATCACCGTGCCGGTGTACGAGACCAGCTCGCCGGAGCAGGTGCAGTGGATCCTGTCCGACTCGGGCGCCACCGCCTGCATCACGGAGCTGGACAACCACACGGCGTCCGTGGAGTCGGTACGCGAGGCGCTGCCCGCGCTCAAGCACGTCTGGCAGATCGAGGCCGGCGGCCTGGCGGAGCTGGACCGGCTGGGGCAGGACGTGTCGGACGAGACGGTGGAGGAGCGCAGCTCGCTCGCCCGGGCCGACGATCCGGCGACCATCGTCTACACGAGCGGCACGACCGGGCGCCCCAAGGGCTGTGTGCTCACCCACCGCAGCTTCTTCGCCGAGTGCGGGAACGTGGTGGAGCGGCTGCGTCCGCTGTTCCGCACCGGCGAGTGCTCCGTGCTGCTGTTCCTGCCGCTCGCCCATGTCTTCGGGCGGCTGGTGCAGGTCGCGCCGATGATGGCGCCGATCAAGCTGGGCTGTGTCCCGGACATCAAGAACCTCACCGACGAGCTGGCCGCGTTCCGGCCGACGCTGATCCTGGGTGTGCCGCGGGTCTTCGAGAAGGTCTACAACTCGGCGCGGGCCAAGGCCCAGGCGGACGGCAAGGGCGCGATCTTCGACAAGGCGGCGGACACCGCGATCGCGTACAGCAAGGCGCTGGACAGCCCGTCGGGCCCGTCGCTCGGCCTGAAGGTCAAGCACAAGGTCTTCGACAAGCTGGTCTACAGCAAGCTGCGCGCGGTCCTGGGCGGCCGGGGCGAGTACGCCATCTCCGGCGGTGCTCCGCTCGGCGAGCGGCTCGGGCACTTCTTCCGGGGCATCGGCTTCACGGTGCTGGAGGGCTACGGCCTGACCGAGTCCTGTGCGGCGACGGCGTTCAACCCGTGGGACCGGCAGAAGATCGGCACGGTCGGGCAGCCGCTGCCCGGCTCGGTGGTGCGGATCGCGGACGACGGCGAGGTGCTGCTGCACGGCGAGCACCTGTTCAAGGAGTACTGGAACAACCCGGGTGCGACCGCGGAGGCGCTGGCCGACGGCTGGTTCCACACCGGTGACATCGGCACCCTGGACGAGGACGGCTATCTGCGGATCACCGGCCGGAAGAAGGAGATCATCGTCACGGCGGGCGGCAAGAACGTGGCCCCCGCGGTGATCGAGGACCGGATCCGGGCGCACGCGCTGGTCGCGGAGTGCATGGTGGTGGGCGACGGGCGGCCGTTCGTGGGCGCGCTGGTCACCATCGACGAGGAGTTCCTGGGCCGCTGGTGCGCCGAGCACGGCAAGCCGGCGGGCTCCACCGCGGCGTCGCTGCACGAGGACCCGGATCTGCTCGCGGCGATCCAGGCGGCCGTGGACGACGGCAACGCCGCGGTGTCGAAGGCGGAATCGGTGCGGAAGTTCCGCATTCTTCCCTCCCAGTTCACGGAGGAGTCGGGCCACCTCACCCCGTCGCTGAAGCTCAAGCGGAACGTGGTGGCGAAGGACTACGCGGACGAGATCGAGGCGATCTACGCCAAGTGACCCGGGCGGTGCCTCATGGCGCGGTGTCCTCGGCGAGGACCCGCGCCATGGTGCGTTCGGCGAGGGCCGTGATGGTGACGAACGGGTTCACGCCGATCGACCCGGGGACGAGCGAGCCGTCGGTGACGTACAGCCGTGGGTACCCTTTCACGCGTCCGTAGGCGTCGGTGGCCCGGCCGAGGACGCAGCCGCCGAGCGGGTGGTAGGTGAAGTCGTCCGCGAAGACCTTGCTGCCGGAGCCGAACAGGTCGTACCGGTAGATCGTGGCGTTGGCCGCGTTGATCCGGTCGAACAGCTTCTTGGCCATGCGCACGGAGACGGCGCTCTGGGCGGCGGTCCAGCCGAGCCGCACCGCCCCGGACGAGGTGTCGTACGAGAACGTCGCCCGCTCGGGGTTCTTGGTGATCGCCAGGTACAGGCTGACCCAGTGCTCGAAGCCCATGGGCAGCGGGGCGATCTCCGCGAAGACCGGATTGTCGGGGTTGGCCCAGTCGTCGATGCCCATCACGGGCATGGTGGCCTGGTGGGCGCCGACGGTGTCCCACATGTGGTTGGCGCGGCCGAGCATGGTGTTGCCGTTGGTGCCCCAGCCCGCGCCCACGGCGGCGCCGAGGCCGGGCAGGGTGCCGGTGTCCCGGGCGCGGACGAGGAGTTCGGTGGTGCCGAGGCTGCCGCCGCCGAGGAAGAGGTACGTGCAGCCGTACTGCCTGGTCTCCACGACCGCGCCGGTGCCGTCGATCCGGTCGGCGGTCAGCACGTACGATCCGTCGCCCGCGCGGCTGACCGAGGTGACCTTCTCCAGGGTGTGGATGGTGACGTTGCCGGTGCCGAGGGCGGCGGCCAGGTAGGTCTGGTCGAGGCTGCGCTTGCCGTGGTTGTTGCCGTAGATGACCTCGCCGGCGAGCGCGGACTTCACGGCCGTACCGGCGGCCTCGCGCTGCATGTAGCCGAAGTCGTAGACGTTGGGCACGAAGGTGGTCTTCAGGCCCGCGTTGGCGGCGGCCTTCCGGGAGGTCCGGGTGAACCGGTACCACTCGGTCGACTCGAACCAGGCCGGGTCGACGGAGTTGACGCCGAGCATGGCGCGGGCGCGCGGGAACCAGGTGCCGTACATCTCGTCGGCGTCCACGGCCGGGAACTGCTCGGTGAAGTAGGACCGCGGCGGGGTGACGGCCATGCCGCCGTTGACGAGGGAGCCGCCGCCGACGCCCCGGCCGACGTAGACCGACATGGCGTCGTAGTGCACGCGGTCGAGGACTCCGGGGTAGGGGCTGACGGCCTGGTTGACCACGTCCAGCCAGAGGAAGGTGGACAGCGGCGCCTCGGTGCGGGTGCGGAACCACATGGAGCGCTGGTCGGGGGCGCTGGTGGAGCAGAACACCTTGCCGTCGGCGCCGGCGGTGTTCCACAGCCGGCCCATCTCCAGGACGAGGGTGCGGATGCCGGCCTGGCCGAGGCGGAGGGCGGCGACCGCGCCGCCGTATCCGGAACCGACCACGATGGCCGGGGAGTTGTCGGTGGGGGCGGGTTCCGCCGCGCGGGCGGACTGGAGCCCGACGCGGGTGAATCCGAGGGCGGCCGCCGTCTGCAGTGCCGCCATGCCGAGGATGTGACGTCTTGTCAGCTGACGCTGCATCAGTTTTGCTGTCATGCGCGCAGCATGTGCGGATTTTCCCGTTCCGCCTAGGGCCCCGACGGCTTTCTAGAGCAGAGCTTTCAACTTCTCCGCCAGCAGGTCCCAGCGCCACTTCTCCTCGACCCACTGCCGGCCGCGCGCGCCCATCCTGCGGCGCAGCTCGGGGTCCTGGAGCAGGGTGACGATCCGCTCGGCGGTCTGCCCCGCCGAGCCGCCCCGGACCACCCAGCCGGTCTCGCCCTCCAGGACCGCGTCCGGGGCGCCGCCGGAGTCGCCCGCGACGACGGGCAGGCCGGTGGCGGAGGCCTCCAGGTAGACGATGCCGAGGCCCTCCACGTCGAGGCCGCCGCGGCGGGTGCGGCAGGGCATGGCGAAGACGTCGCCGGCGCCGTAGTGGGCGGGCAGCTCCGACCAGGGGACGGCGCCGGTGAAGCGGACCGAGCCGGCGACGCCCGTCTCGCGGGCCAGGCGGCGCAGGTCCTGCTCGTAGGGGCCGCCGCCGACGATCAGCAGGACGGTGTCCGGCTCGGCGGCGAGGATGCGGGGCAGGGCCCGGATCAGGGTGTCCTGGCCCTTGCGCGGCACCAGGCGGGAGACGCACACCACGACCGGCCGGTCGGTGAGCCCGAGCCGCGCGCGGACCTCGTCGCCGCCGGAGCCGGGGTGGAAGGTCTTCTCGTCGACCCCGGGCGGCAGCTGCACCATGCGGCCGGCCGCGTCCGGGGTGAGCGCGGTCGCTATCCGGGAGCGGGTGTACTCGCCGAGGTAGGTGATCGTGTCCGTGGACTCGCCGATCCGGCGCAGCAGCTGCCGGGCGGCGGGCAGCTGGGCCCAGCCGGCCTCGTGGCCGTGGGTGGTGGCCACCAGCCGCTCGGCGCCGGCGCGGCGCAGCGCGGGTGCCATGAGACCGAGCGGGGCCGCCGCGCCGAACCACACCGAGGTGCAGCCGTGCTCGCGGAGCAGCCCGACCGCCCGCCGGGTGGCCCCCGGGGTGGGCAGCAGCATGGTCGTACGGTCGCGTACGACGGTGAAGGGCTGCTCGGCGTCGAAGGCGGCGGTGGCCTCGGCGCCCTCCCGGCCGCGCTTCCAGGTGGAGGCGTAGACGACCAGCCGGCCGGGGTCCAGGCGGAGCGCCATGTTGTGCAGGAAGGCCTGGATGCCGCCCGGCCGGGGCGGGAAGTCGTTGGTGACGATCAGGGTCTTGTGCATCGCCGCCGACCCTACCGAATGGGCCGTCCGGCGGGCCGGGTCCGGCCGAGTCTGTGGCATGTGCACAGCCGCGCAGGACATCATGGTCGCCCGACACGGAAATCGAACGGCAGGGGATCACGTGGACACGAAGGGTGCCGGGCGGTCCCTGGCCTGGCTGCTCGGGACCTGGGCCGTCACTCGCGCGGTGCTGCTGCTGTTCGTGTTCCGGGTGTACACCTTCCCGGGCCCGGACGTCACCTCGGACGTGTCGGTGATCTACCGCGGCTGGTACGAGGTCCTGCGGCAAGGAACGTTTCCGCTGGACGATGTGACCTGGCAGTACCCGCCGGCCGCGGCCCTCGCGATCCTCTCCCCCGCCGTCCTGCCCTTCCTGTCGTACGCGCACGCCTTCTACCTGCTGGCCTGCCTGGCCGACGTCGCCGTGCTGGCGCTGCTGGCGTACGCGGCCGGGCGGCCCGAGCGGTCCCCGCGCGGGGCGTGGGTGTGGGTGGCGGGCGTGCCGCTGCTCGGGCCGACGGTGTACGCCCGCTACGACGTGATGGTGACCGCGGTGGCCGTGGCGGCGCTGCTCGCCGGGGCCCGGCGGCCGCGGGTGATGGGCGCGCTGACGGCGTTCGGGGCGCTGCTCAAGGTGTGGCCGGCACTGCTGCTGGTCGGTGCCGTGCGGCGGCGGGCGTGGGGGGCGGCGGCGGTGACCGCGGCGGGCATCGCGCTGCTGTTCGCGGTGTCCATGCCGGGCGCCTTCGCGTTCCTGACCTTCCAGCGGGACCGGGGCACCGAGGTGGAGTCGCTGGGCGCCCTGGTCTTCCATGTGGCCCGGCACTTCGGCTGGCGGGGCGAGGTGCTGCTGAACTACGGGTCGATCGAGTTCCTGGGCCCGCACGTGGACGAGGTCAGCACGGCGGCGCTGGCGCTGACCGGAATCGCGTTCGGCTGGCTGCTGCTGTGGCGGCTGCGCGCGGCCCGCCACGCGCTGCACACCCTCCCCGACGCGGCTCTGACGGCGGTGCTGCTGTTCACGGTGACCAGCCGGGTGATCAGCCCGCAGTACCTGGTGTGGCTGGTCGGCCTGGCCGCGGTGTGCCTGACGCACCGGGCGAGCCGGATGGGACCGCCCGCGCTGCTCGTCGTCCTCGCGTCCTTCGTGACGGTCCTGGAGTTCCCGCTCGGCTTCTCGCACGTCGTGATGAGCGACTGGTACGGCGTGACGCTGCTGGCGGTGCGCAACGGCCTGCTGGTCGCGGCCACGGTCACGGCGGCCCGCCGCCTGTGGCGCGCGACCGTCCCCCGGCCCGCGGCCACCCCCTTCCCGCCTCAGGCCACCCGCGCCCAGGAGACCCCGGTCTCCTCCTGACACCCGGCCCGCCGGGTGCTGTCCCTGACCGAGAAGGGCCGCGCGGAGCTGCGCGAGCGGCTGCGCAACCCCGGACCGGCGGAGATCACCGACCAGGTCCGCTTCAACACGGTCCTGGCCTTCCTGCGGCACCTGGACGACCCGGCCGAGCAGGCGGCCGTGCTCCGCCGCCGCCTGGACTTCCTCGAGACCCCGGCGAGCTTCTTCTACCGCAAGGGCGACCCGGTGCGGGCGGAGGAGGCCGGGGACCTGTTCCGGGAGGGCATGCTGCGGGTCGCCCGGGCCACCGGACAGGCCGAGCGGGAATGGCTGCGGGAGGCCGTCGAGGTGCTCAGCCGAGCTGGGTCGTGACGTAGGCGCGCCAGCGGGCGGTGAAGTCCTGCGGGGTCGTGCCGAGCACCTTCTCCAGGGCCTCCTCGACCGCGCCCGCCCGCTGCCCGTGGGCGCCGACGGCCCGGTAGAAGGCACCCAGCCGGACCGCGCCCCACTGGTCGGCGATCATCCGGCAGGCCAGCCAGCCGCCCTCGTAGGCGCGGGCCAGTCCGGTGGGTTCGCTGGTGAAGGCGAAGTCCTTGTCGGCGGGGAGCGTGTGGGGCGTCTCGCCGTCCCGGACGGCACGGGCGAGTTCCGGGGCGGCCTCGACCGGGGTGCGGCCGGTGCCGAGGTAGCCGATCCAGTCGGCGTAGCCCTCGGAGAGCCACAGCGGGGTGGCGGCGGTGGTGCGCGCCCGGGTGGCGACATGGGTGGTCTCGTGGGTGAGGACGACCTGCTTGCCGGGGTCGCCGAGCCCGGCGTACGCCTCCGGGTTGACCACCACCCGGTCCGCGGGTGCCCGGCCCGAACCGCCCGCCTCGCCGGTGGTGACGGCGGCGATGCCCCGGTAGCTGGCGGCGGGCGAGCCCAGCAGGGACGCCATGCCCGCCAGGGACCGCGGGACGAGCACGACGACCCGGCGGCTCCAGTCGGTGCCCCAGGCCCCGGAGACGGCCGGGACCGCCCGGTCCGCCAGCCGGGCGTACGACCTCAGGTCGGCGGCGGAGCCCCCGGCGCCGAGCACCAGACTGTGCGCGCCCCGCACGGCGGTCACCGTGCCCTGGTCCCACAGCTGCTGCCCGGCCTGCGCGGCGGGGCGGTCCGCGGTGACGTACCAGCGGCCGCCGGCGGTGCGGCCCAGGGTGAGGGTGCGGCGCGCGTCGACGGGGGCCTTGTCGTAGCCGGCGACGCGGTAGCGCAGCTCGGCGTCGGCGGTGGCGCCGGAGGCGGTGCGGTGCACGGCGGTGACCCGGTAGCTCCAGGAGGCCAGCGGGAGGGCGCGCAGCCGGGTGTACCCGGTGCGGGTGCCCGTCGCGCCGTACGCCGTCTCGTCGTGGCCGAGGAGCGCGGCCGCGCGCCGGTCCAGCACCTGCTGCACATCGGCCCGCGCGGAGTCGGCCGCCGTGGGCCCGCCGCACCCGGCCAGCGGCAGCAGCAGACCCAGCCCTGCGGCTCCGATGCTCCACGCCCGCCTGCGACCAGCCATTTCCCGATCGTACGGCGCGCAGCGCGGTCAGGGCCGGGTGACCGAGGAGACCGGCATCATCCCGACCGGGTCGTAGCGCACCGGGGCGCCGGGGTAAGGCGCGTGGATGACCTGGCCGTTGCCCGCGTACATCGCCACGTGGCTGGCGTCGGAGCGGTAGACGACCAGGTCGCCGGGGCGGGCCTGGGAGAGCGGGACCTGCCGGCCGGCGAACCGCTGCTCCTGCGAGGTGCGTGGCAGATGGATGCCGGCGTGCGCGTACGCCCACTGCATCAGGCCCGAACAGTCGAATCCCGAGGGGCCGTTGGCGCCCCACACGTAGGGGCGGCCGAGGGCGGCGCGGGCGGCGGCCAGGGCCGCGGCGGCGCGGCCGTCGGGTGCGGGGACGCCGGACAGGTCGGGCAGGTCCGTGCGGCCGCCGCGGGAGGCCCGGTCGTAGGCGGTGCGTTCGGCGGTGGGCAGGGCGTTGATCAGCTGCCGGGCCCGGGCGAGCTTGCGCTCCACGGTCCGCTTGTACGCGGCCACGGCCTTGCGGCTGCGTTCCAGCTCGGCGAGGGTCCCGGCCGCCTCCTTGCGCTCCTGGGCGAGGTCGCGCAGTACGGACTGCAACTCCTTGAGCCGGCCCGCCTGCCGGGTGCCGATGCGGTCCAGCGTGGACGCCTTGTCCAGGTAGTCGTCGGGGTCGGCGGAGAAGAGCAGGGCGACCGTCGGGTCGATGCCGCCGGAGCGGTACTGGGCGCCGGCCAGCGAACCGAGCTGCTCCCGCAGGTCGTTGACGCGCTCCTGCTGGCGCGCGATGCGGTCCTGCGCGTCCCGGACCTGACGGCGCAGCCGACCGGCCTGCTCGTCGGCCTTGTCGTAGGCCTGGGTCGCCTTCTCGGCCTCCTCGTACAGGCGGTCCACCTCGGCCCGGGTGTCGGCACTCGGCGCCGCGTGCGCCGGTACGGCACCGAGCGCGGCCATGGCGGCGGAGAACACGCACAGGGCGACGGCGCCCCGGTCGAATCCGGACGGAGCAAGGCGGCGATGGGACCCCACGGCAGTCCTTCTGCTGGCGGACACAGACCGTTTCCCCGGCGCCTGGGGACGGGGAGGCCCCGGCGCCGGGGAAACGCGGCAGACAGTAGCCGTGCGGAGCGGCCCGGGCCAAAGACCTCGGAGTCAACGCAGAGTGACGCCCCGCCGCTGACGCAGGTCAACGGCGGGGCGTGAAGTCAGTTTGAGTTCCGGTGATTCGCCCGTTCGGGCGCCACCGTGTCCGTGTGTCGCCGGGTGTCAGACCCGGACGCCGAACATGAACGGGCCACCGATGGTCGTCATGGACTCGTACCGGACGACCGTGCCGGTGCGCGGGGCGTGCAGGATCTGGCCGTTGCCCGCGTAGAGGCCGACGTGGTGCAGGTCGTTGAAGAAGAAGACCAGGTCGCCGACCTTGAGGTCGCTCTGGTTGTAGATCTTCGTACCGATCTGCGCCTGCGCCTCGGAGGTGCGCGGGATGGAGACGCCGGCCTGGGCGTAGGCCCAGGAGGTCAGGCCCGAGCAGTCGAAGGAGGAGGGGCCGGTGGCGCCGTAGACGTACGGCGAGCCGAGTCTGGTCTGGGCGGCGGAGAAGGCCGCCTGGGCACGGCCGGAGGCCGGCGGGGCGTCGCCGAGGTCCACGCGCTCGCTGGAGGAGCGGTTGGCGCGCTGCTGCTCCTGGGCGAGCTGCGCCTTCTCCTTGGCGGTCAGGGAGTTCAGCAGCTTCTGCGCCTCGGCGAGCTTGCCCTGGACTTCCTTCTTCTTGTTGCCCAGTTCGGTGCGGGTGGCCGAGAGGTCCTTGAGCTTCTCGGTGGCCTCTGCCCGCTCCTGGGCGAGTTCGCGCTGCTTGTCCTGGATCTTCTTCAGCGCGTCGACCTGCTGGCTGCTCAACTGGTCGAGCGTGGAGGCCTTGTCGAGGAAGTCGTCCGGGTCCGAGGACAGGAAGAGCTGGACCGAGGAGTCGATGCCGCCGGACCGGTACTGCGCGGTGGCCAGCGAACCCAGGCCGTCGCGCAGCTTGTTGAGCTCCTCCTGGCCGCGGGCGACGTTGTCCTGGATAGTGGCGATTTCCTTCTGCAGCTTCTGCTGCTTCTCCTTGGCGCCGTTGTACTTCTCGGTCGCCTGCTCGGCCTGCTCGTAGAGCTTGTCGACCTTGGCCTTGACCTCGTCCTTGCCGAGCTTCTCGCTCGGCGCGGCATTGGCGGCGTTGGCGCTGAGCGCGACGGCAGCTGCGGCAGCGGTGGTGAGCACGGTCACGCGGGTGCGGCTCGGCTGCTTGGGTCGACGGTGGGACGCCACGGAGGACGAACTCCTTCTTGTGAGTGATCACCCGTTCGGAGGTTCGAGCCCAGACCCTAGTGACCCAGTTGTGATCAGTTCAAATCCCACAGCAAAAAAACCCGTCACGCAATGCATTCTTTGCACACAACTCACGTGCAGTGAGACACGATTGACACTACGTTGCGTGACGATACGGCCAATTCGGGCATTACCCCTGCCCGTTGGACCTTCAGGACAGTCGCTTCAGAAGCACCGCAGAGGCCACCGGTCGGGCACCCGCCTTCGCGACCCCGTCGGCGACCTCCCGGTCGGTGGAGGCGACGATGACCGGACGCCCCGGCGGCTCCGCGCGCACCAGCTGGCGGATCAGCTCGTCGGCCGTCACGCCCGGCTTGGAGAACAGCACGCGCACCCCGCGCGGCGGCGCGAGCAGCACCGGCGCGGCCAGTTCCGCGCCGTCGAAGACGCAGGTCACCTCTGCGCCGGTCTGCGCGGCGAGCGCCGACAGCTGGCCCAGCAGCCGCAGCCGCTGCTTCTCCAGCGGCATCTGCGGATACCCGGTCTTGGTCACGTTGTAGCCGTCGACGACCAGGTGCGCCTGGGGCAGCGCCAGCAACTGGTCGAGAATCGCCGGATCGTTCTCCGACAGGGCGCGCGCCGCGATGTCCTTCGGGGTCATCCGGCCCGGCTCCACCGCGTCGACGGTCTCCGCCGGGCGCACGGACACCGGTGGCAGCGCGAGTTCGCGCCGCAGCCCCTGGGTGGCGTCCAGCAGGGTGTCCAGCAGCAGCCGTACCCGCATGTCCTCCACGCTGCGGCCCTCCCGGGCGGCCCGGCGGGTGGCCTCCAGCGCGGACTCGGCCTCGCCCAGGCGGGCCTTGAGCCGCCGGGACTCGCTCTCCGCGGCCGACACCTGCGCCTGCGCCTCGGCACGCACGGCGTCCATCTCGCCGTGCGCCTTGCGCAGCGCGGCCTCGCCCCGCTTGACGTCGCTCAGCGCGGCACGCAGCTTGCGGTGAAGCGATTCCGCTTCCTTCCGGGCCGAGTCCAGCTCCGCACGCAGCCGTTCGGTCTCGGTGCGGGTGTGCTCCCGGGCCTGCGCCAGCTCCGCGCGCAGCCGCTCCAGCTCCGCCCGGCTCTCCTCGTCGGCGCGCTCGGCGTCCGCGCGCTGGGCCTCCTCGCCGGCCGCGGTGACCAGCTTCACCCAGCCCGCCGGGCGCAGCACGTAGGCGGCGGCCGCCACGTCGAGCGGGTCCGCGGCCGGGGGCGGGGAGCCGGTGTCGAGGGCGCCGGCGAGCTCCGGCTGGGCCTCCCGGAACTTCTCCCCGATGCGCTGCCGGAACAGCGGATCGGTCTCCAGCGCCGCCGCCATCGCGTTGCCGGCGAACTTGGCGCGGCGATTGGGGGCGAACCGGGCATACTGCCTCAGCTGGGCGGGCAGTTCCGCCATGGTCAGTCCGCCGAAGCCGTCCGACACGATCTGCACGACCCGGCGGCGCACGCCGTCGGGCAGCGGACGGTCAAGCACCTCAGCGGTGCCGTCGCCCGGCCCCCCGCCTGCGGTCTCCACCATCCGTCACACCCCAATACCGGAAAAAGCCTCTCCGGGGCCGCTCCGCTCAGGAGCCGGCGCCCGGCCTGTCCACCAGTTCCACCTGGTCCACCGCGTTGCACCAGCGGCAGCGCACCGACTCGATGGTCTCACTGACCACCTCGCGCTCCTCCACCGTCGGCTCGCCGGCCAGATCGAGGTGGACGTACTCGACGACCTTCGACGAGCGGGTGACGTCGAACCGGGTGAGGTTGCCGCACAGGGTGCAGCGCCACCGCGTGGTGGCCGTCGGCAGGGGAACCGTCATGGTGACTGTTCTCTTCCTTTTCGTGTCGGTCCGCGCCGGCCCCCCGACGCGTGTGGCTCGTAACCCTACGGCCTGGCGGGGACTCGCCGCCCGTCCGTTCACGGCGGCGAGGCGGTCTGTCAGCTTGCGTCCCGTTACGTCATGCTCTGTAGTCATGATCAGCACCTGGACCAGGGCGGCCGGCCGGACATGCAGAGCGGTCCGGGGCGCGCCGGCCCCGGCGACGTACGGCCTGATCGCCCTGTGCACCCTGATCTTCGCGCTCGGTCCGGCCTCCGGGCTGGTCCCCGGGTACGGCTCCGGGGAGGCGCTGCTCTCCGCGCAGCGGACGTACTTCCGGCACTGGGGGGTGGTCCCGGCCGAGCTGTTCGACGGACCCGCGGGGGCGGCGCTCACCCCGGCCACCGCGCTGTTCGTGCACGGCAGCTGGGTGCATCTGCTCGGCAACATGCTCTTCCTCTTCGTCTTCGGGGCGATGACCGAGGAACGGATGGGCCGGGTGGAGTTCACCCTCTTCTACGTCGGCTGCGGCTACCTCGCCCTGCTGGGGTACGCGGCCGTCAACGCCGCCTCCGAGCAGTCGCTGGTCGGCGCCTCCGGGGCGGTCTCCGCAGTGCTCGGCGCGTTCCTCTACCTGTTCCCCCGCGCGCGTGTGACCAGTCTTCTTCCGTTCCTGTTCTTCCTGCCGCTGCGCTTCCCCGCGTGGGTGGTGCTGCCGTTCTGGGCGGCCCTGCAGTGGCTGGCGGCGGGGCAGGCCTCGGACGGGCCGGGGGTGGCGTACCTGGCGCACCTGCTGGGGTTCGGGCTCGGGTTCGGTTACGCGTGGGTCAGATATGGCCGTACGACTAGAGTGAAAGCCGCCCCAGCTCCGGTCACCGAGGGAGAGAAACAGCCGTGATCACCGCGATCGTCCTGATCAAGACCAGTGTGGACCGGATCCCCGAGATCGCGGAGCAGATCGCCGCGCTCGACAGCGTCAGCGAGGTCTTCTCGGTCACCGGCACCTACGACCTGATCGCCATGGTCCGGGTCGGGCAGCACGAGGACCTCGCCGAGGTCATCCCGGGCCGGATCAGCAAGATCCCCGGCGTGGAGGCCACGGACACGCACGTCGCTTTCCGCACATACTCCCAGCACGACCTGGAGGCCGCCTTTGCGATCGGCCTCGACAACTAGGGACGGCTAGGCGGTCAGGTCGACCGCGGCGATACCGGTGCCCGAGGGGACGTAGAGGCGGCTGCCGCGGACGAGCGGGGTGTGCTGGTCGTCGCCCGCGGCCCGGCCGAGGGCCGCGTCCCAGCGCCGCTTGCCGTTCAGGTCCAGCGCCCACACCCGGTCGCCCGCGCGGGCGTACACGGTGTCGCCGGCCACCACCGCCCGGGGTTCGGCCGTGCCCCCCTTGACGTCGTACGCCCAGGCACGGGAGCCGTCGGCCGCCCGTACGGCGTACACCGTGCCCTGCTCCGTGCCGACGGCCAGCGCCCGGGTACCGGCCGTCAGGGGCCCGGCGTCGGCGTCCCTGCGCCACAGGCGCCGGCCGTCCGAGACGCGGAAGCCCTGGCGTGCGGGGCCGGCGTCCGTGACCAGGGTGGTGCCGGCGAGGGCCAGGACCGTGACATCGGTGCCCCCGGCCACCTGCCACTTCCGCTTGCCGTCCCGCGCGTCCAGCGCCAGCAGCTCGTCGCCGTAGCTGCCCGTGTAGACCACCCCGGCCGCGACGAGGGGGGTGCCGGTGGGGCCGGCCGGGGTTTCGGCGGTCCAGTTCTCACTGCCGTCGGAGGCGTAGCTGCGCAGCCCGCCCGCGTCCGTGCCGCCGATGGAGACGAGCACGTCCGCGCCGAGCAGGACCGGGACGGCGTAGCCCTCGTCGCCCAGGGTGCGGGTCCACAGCGGGCTGCCGGACGGGCCGACCGCGGTCAGCCTGCGCACGCCGTCGCCGTGCAGGCCCACCACGCAGTACACGGCGTCCCGGGTGGCCACGGGGGTGGAGACGTCGTCGCCGAGCCGGACCTTCCAGCGCCGGGAGCCGTCCCGGGAGATCGCGTGCAGCACACCGCCGGAGGTGCCGGCGTAGACGACGGAACCGTCCGGGGAGAGCGCGCAGCAGGCGCCGTCCAGGCCGCCGATGCCGCCGAGGTCGTACTGCCAGCGCAGCACGGCGGGCAGCTCCTTGGCCGGCCGCTGCGCCGTGCCGGGAACCGTCGTCTCCTCGGGCGACCGGTAGCTGCCGTGCAGGCTTTCGGTACCGGTTCCCCGCTGCCACAACCAGCCACCGGCCCCGACGGCCACGGCTCCGCCCGCGAACACCTTCAGCAGGCGACGCCGACCGGGCGCGACCGGCCCCAGCCGGCGGATGGAGGCGGTGAGGCCGGTGGCGCCGGTGGGTCCGGCAGGGCTGCCGGGGGTGGCCGGGGCGGCGGGTTCCGGGGTCGGGGCCAGGTACTCCACGCCGCTGGGGCGGTCGGCGCGGTTCGCGCTCCCCGCGGCGGCCGGGCCGTACCAGCCCGGGCGGACGCTGCCGCGCAGGCTCTCGGGGGTGAACCCGGCACTCGCCACCACCTCCGCCGGCTCCGGGCGCTCCAGCGGGTCCTCGGCCAGGCAGGACACCACCAGCGGGCGGATGTCCTGCGGGACACCGGACAGGTCGAAGTCCCGGGTCAGGATGCGCAGCAGGACCACCGAGTCCTGGCCCTCGCCGAACGGTTCCCGGCCCGCCGCCGCGTAGGCGAGGACCGCGCCGAGGGAGAAGACGTCGCTCGGCGGGCCGACCTGGCCGCCGTTGCGGATCTGCTCCGGCGAGACGTAGCCGACCGAGCCGACGACAGCGCCGGTCCGGGTCAGCGCGGTGGCCTCCAGGGCCCGTACGATCCCGAAGTCGATGACCCGGGGCCCGTCCGGGCCGAGCAGGATGTTGGACGGCTTCAGGTCGCGGTGGACCAGGCCCTTGGCATGGATCGCGGCCAGCGCCTCGCCGAGCGCGGCGGCGAGGAGCCGGACCGCGGGCCCGGGCAGCGCGCCGTGGTCCAGGACGGCGTCCCGCAGGTTCGGCCCGGACACGAACTCCGTGGCCATCCACGGCCGTTCGGCCTCGGTGTCGGCGTCCACGACCCGTGCGGTGTACGTGCCCGCGCCGCCGACGGTCTGGGCGGCGCGGACCTCGTGGCGGAAGCGGGCGCGGAAGGTGCGGTCCTCGGCGTGCTCGGCCCGTACGACCTTCACGGCGAGTCTGAGGCCGGTGCGGGACTCGGCGAGGTACACCTCGCCCATGCCCCCGGCGCCGAGTCTGTGCGTGACTGTGTACGGGCCGATGTGGCGCGGGTCTGCTGCGCGCAGCGGCTGCACTCCGGGCTCCCCCTGTCCGACGAGTCGTCAGGGGGAGGTTATACGGCGCTCCTCAGACCGCCGGTACGCAGCGGCCGTCCTCCGTGCGGTACTGCCACTTCGCGCCGTCCGTCACGAGTTCCCTGACGGCGTTGACGAAGCGCTCGACGTGTTCGTCGGGGGTGCCGGCGCCGAAGCTGACGCGGATGGCGTTGAGGGACTTCTCGCCGGGGGCCGCCTCGGGGGCGCCGCACTCGCCCTGGGTCTGCGGGTCGCTGCCGAGCAGGGTGCGGACCAGGGGGTGGGCGCAGAAGAGGCCGTCGCGGACGCCGATGCCGTACTCGGCGGAGAGGGCGGCGGCGAAGTGGGAGCTGTTCCAGCCCTCGACGACGAAGGAGAGGACGCCGACCCGCGGGGCGTCGTCGCCGAAGAGGGAGAGGATCCGCACCTCGGGCACCTCGGCGAGGCCCTCGCGGACGGTGCGGACGAGGTGCTGTTCGCGGGCGACGAGGGTGTCCCAGCCGGCCTCGGTGAGGGCCTTGCAGGCGGAGGCGATGGCGTAGGCGCCGATGACGTTCGGGGAACCGGCCTCGTGGCGGGCCGCGGTCTCGTGCCACTCGACGGCCACGCCGCCGTCCTCGCGCCGGGTGACCTTGCGGCTGGCGCCGCCGCCCGCGAGGTACGGCTCGGCCGCCTGGAGCCAGTCGGCGCGGCCGGCCAGGACGCCGGAGCCGAAGGGCGCGTACAGCTTGTGGCCGGAGAAGGCGACCCAGTCGACGTCGAGGTCGGTGACGGACAGCGGGTGGTGCGGGGCGAGCTGGGCGGCGTCCAGGACGATGCGGGCGCCGTGGGCGTGCGCGGCGGCGGCCAGTTCGCGCACCGGCCACAGCTCGCCGGTGACGTTGGAGGCGCCGGTGACGCAGACCAGGGCCGGGCCGTGACCCCCTTCGCTGGACCCCGTGCGGTCGGCGAGGGCCCGCTCCAGGGTCTCGACCGCCTGCTGCGGGGTGCGCGGGGCGTTGAGGTAGGTGACCTGCGCGTCCTGCCAGGGCAGCAGGGAGGCGTGGTGCTCGGTCTCGAAGACGAAGACCTGGCAGCCGGCCGGGATCGCGCGGGCCAGGAGGTTGAGGGAGTCGGTGGTCGAGCGGGTGAAGACGACCTGGTCGGCCGGGCGGCAGTCGAGGAACTCGGCGACCGTCCTGCGGGCGTTCTCGAACAGGTCCGTGGAGAGCTGGGAGAGGTAGCCGGCACCGCGGTGGACGCTGCCGTAGTACGGGGCGTACGCGGCGACGTCGTCCCAGACGCGCTGGAGGGCGGGGGCGCTGGCCGCGTAGTCCAGTGCGGCGTAGGTGACCTCGCCGCCGGTGACCAGCGGGACGGTGACATCTCGTCCCAGAACGGGCAGAGGGGCGCAAACGGACTGGTCGGCGGCAGCGGTGGAGACAGACATGGCGGAACTCCCGTGAGAGGAAGGCGAAGAAGAGAAAAAGGGTGTGCGGAGGCGGGGCTCTGCGGCCCTAACGCATTCGCTTGCTCACGGAAGACTCCTCGACGACCAGGATCCCTGGATGCGTGAGGGATCCGCGCTTGCCGGGGACCTTGCTGTCCACGGCCTGGTCTTCACCCGGGGCACCCCGCCACGGACGGAGGGTTGCCGGACAGTCGGCCGGGGCCTCATGACTGTCACTCATGACCTGGTACAGGAACGTACGTGATGTGATCGTCGTCCCGCAACCCGTGTCCGGATCGCGGGACGACCTCCGGTGGGACCAGGGGGTGCCCCCTAGGCGTTGCTGGCGGCCACCCAGCGGTCCAGAGTGCGCTTGGCCGCGCCCGAGTCGATGGACTCGGCGGCCTTGGCCATACCGGCCCGCAGCTGCTCCGCCAGCGGTGCGTCGGTCGGCTCGAGCGCGACCAGCGCTGCCGCGGAATTCAGCAGCACCGCGTCCCGTACGGCCCCGGTCTCGCCGTCGAGCAGGCGGCGGGCGACCTCCGCGTTGTACGACGCGTCAGCGCCGCGCAGGGCCTCCACCGGGACGAGGCCGATACCGACGTCCCTCGGGTCGAAGGTCTCCTCGGTGACCTTGCCGTCCCGGACGACCCACACCCGCGAGGTGGCGGTGGTCGTCAGCTCGTCCAGGCCGTCGTCGCCGCGGAACACCAGGGAGGAGTTGCCGCGCTCGGCGAGGACGCCGGCCACGACCGGGGCCATCCGCGGGTCGGCCACGCCGACGGCCTGGGCCCGGACCTTCGCCGGGTTGGTCAGCGGACCCAGCACATTGAAGGTCGTACGGATGCCCAACTGGCCACGGGCGGCGGCGACATGACGCAGGGCCGGGTGGAACTTGACCGCGAAGCAGAAGGTGATCCCGGCCTCCTCGGCGACCTGCGGGACCCGCTCCAGCGGCAGGTTCAGATTGACGCCCAGCTTCTCCAGCACGTCCGACGCGCCCGACGCGGAGGACGCGGCCCGGTTGCCGTGCTTGACGACCTTGGCGCCGGTGCCGGCGACGACGATCGAGGACATCGTGGAGATGTTCACCGTCTTGGCGCCGTCGCCGCCGGTGCCGACGATGTCGACGGTCCGGCCCGGCACCTCGATGACGTTCGCGTGCTCGTACATCGCGCGGACGAGCCCGGTGATCTCCTCCACCGTCTCGCCCTTGGCCCGCAGGGCCACGGCGAATCCCGCGATCTGCGCGTCGGTGGCCTCCCCGCGCATGATCCGGTCCATCGCCCATGCCGTGGCGTCCGCGCTCTGGTCACGGCCTTCCAGCAGGGCGTTCAGCACCTCGGGCCAGGAACGGCCCGCCGCGGTGTCGCCTCCAGCGGGGGTCACAGCGCTCATAAGCCGCTCCTGGTGTCGTACACAGCATCGGTGGTCGGCCCCAGCCTATCGACCCCCGCACACGGCGAAGGGCCCCGTCCGCAAACCGGACGGGGCCCTTCGCCGTGGCGTGGCGACGCGGGATCAGTGGTGGCCGTGGCCGCTCGTGATCTCCTTGTACTCCTCGACGGTCGGCTTCGGGATCTGGTTGTCCTCGCCGTAGTAGGCGTTGGACAGCTTCACCCGGAGCTTCTCCGTGGCCGGCACCTTGCGCTCGACACCGTTCCCGTCGACCGTCGGACCGATCTCGGCCGGCTTGTACTGCTCGTGCGCGGTGAGCGTGTGCAGCTGCTCCTGGCTGAGCGGCTCGTGCACCTCGATGAACTCACCGTGCGGCAGCCGCTTGATGATGCCGGTCTCGCGACCGTGCAGCACCTTGTCGCGGTCGCGGCGCTGCAGACCCAGGCAGATCCGCTTGGTGACGATGAACGCGATGATCGGTCCGGCGAAGAAGAAGATCCGGACGAACCAGGTGACGGCGTTGATCGACAGGTGGAAGTGGGTGGCCCACAGGTCGTTGCCACCGCCGACCAGGGTGATCATGTAGATCGTCACCCAGGCGACACCGAAAGCGGTACGGGTCGGGGCGTTGCGCGGGCGGTCCAGGATGTGGTGCTCGCGCTTGTCGCCGGTGATCCAGGACTCGATGAACGGGTAGACCGCGATCGCCGCCAGGACCAGCGGGAAGAGCACCAGCGGGATGAACACGCCCAGGACGAGCGTGTGGCCCCAGAAGTTGATCTCCCAGCCCGGCATGAAGCGGATCAGACCCTCGGCGAAGCCCATGTACCAGTCGGGCTGGGCGCCGGTGGACACCTGGTCCGGACGGTAGGGGCCCATCGCCCAGATCGGGTTGATCTGCGCGACCGCGGCGATGGCCGCGATGACACCGAAGACCAGGAAGAAGAAGCCTCCGGCCTTGGCCATGTACACCGGCAGCAGCGGCATGCCGACGACGTTGTTGTTCGTCTTGCCGGGACCCGCGAACTGCGTGTGCTTGTGGTAGAAGACCAGGATCAGGTGCGCCACCATCAGGCCGAGCATGATGCCCGGCAGCAGCAGGATGTGGATCGAGTAGAACCGGGCGACGAAGTCGTGGCCGGGGAACTCTCCGCCGAACAGGAAGAACGACAGGTACGTACCGACGATCGGCACGGACAGGATCGCGCCCTCCATGAAGCGGACACCGGTGCCGGAGAGCAGGTCGTCCGGGAGCGAGTAACCGGTGAAGCCGGTGAACATGCCGAGGACGAACAGCAGGAAGCCGAACAGCCAGTTGATCTCACGCGGCTTGCGGAACGCGCCGGTGAAGAACACGCGCATCATGTGCACGAACATGCCGGCGAGGAAGATCAGGGCGGCCCAGTGGTGGATCTGCCGGATGAGCAGACCACCGCGCACGTCGAAGGAGATGTGCAGGGTCGAGCTGAACGCCTCGGACATCAGCTGTCCCTGGAGCGGGATGTAGCTGCCGTGGTACTCCACCTCGTTCATCGACGGGTGGAAGAACAGCGTCAGGTACACACCCGTCAGGATGATGATGATGAAGCTGTACATGCACACTTCGCCCAACATGAACGACCAGTGGTCGGGGAAGATCTTGCGCATGTTCGACTTGGCCAGGGAGTAGATCCCGAGCCGGCCGTCGGCCCAGTCGGCGACACGCTCGCCGGCCGGGGCCTTCCCGCGAGAGCGGGGCGTCTCGTTCGCTGCAGTACTCATCCGCGCTCCCAGAATGCAGGACCGACGGGCTCCTCGAAGTCGCCGAGCGCCTGGAGGTAACCCTCATTGTCCACGCCGATGCGCAGCTGCGGCAGGGCGTGGCCGGCGGGACCGAAGATCACACGGGCACCGTCGGAGAGGTCGAAGGTGGACTGGTGGCACGGGCACAGCACGTGGTGCGTCTGCTGCTCGTACAGGGAGATCGGGCAGCCGACGTGGGTGCAGATCTTGGAGAAGGCGACGATGCCCTCGTGCGACCAGTCGAGCTCGCGCTTGTCCTTGATGTTGCCCGGCTGCAGCCGGACGATCATCAGGGCCGCCTTGGCGATCTCCGTCTGGAACTCCTCCTCGTTCTCCTCCAGGCCGTCCGGCTTGGCGAAGGTGAGGGAGCCGACGGCGACGTCCTCGGGACGCAGCGGCTGGTTCGTGTTCATGTTGACCAGGCGCATGCCCTTGGCCCACATGGTGTGGCGCAGCTTGCTGTGCGGCAGCGGACCGAGGTCGCGCAGCAGCATGACGCCGGAGAGCGGCACCATGGCCAGCGCACCGAACATCGTGTTGCGGATCAGCTTGCGACGGCCGAGCGCCGACTCCTTGGCGCCCTGGCGGAAGTCCTCGTGGACCTTCGCCCGGACCTCCGGGGAGGCCTCGATCGGGTGCCGGTCGTCGGCGACCTCCACGTCGGACATCAGGGTGCGGGCCCAGTGGACCGCGCCCGCGCCGATGCAGAACAGCGCCACGCCCAGGGTCAGACCCAGCGCGAAGTTCAGCGCGTTGATGTGCCCGATCGGGAAGACGAAGATCGACTTGTCGTGCGGGATCGCCACGTACGAGGCGATGAAGCCGATGGTGGCCAGCATCGACACCGTGAACAGCAGGGCGACCATGCGCTCGGACCGCCTGGCGGCCCGCTCGTCGACGTCCTGGATCCGGTGCTCGTGCGGCGGCAGACCCGGGTCGGCGAACGGGTTCTCCTCGTCCGCGACCCCTACCGCGCCGTGGGCGTGGTCCTGCTCAGCGGGCAGGTTCTCTTCTGGAATGTCTTGGCTACTCATGACTTCTTGGCCTTTGCGGTCCGAGCGGCGACCCAGACGGCGACCGCGATCAGCGCGCCGAGGCCGAAGATCCAGGCGAACAGACCCTCACTGACCGGCCCGAGGCCGCCCAGCTCCAGACCGCCGGGGTTCTCCGTCTTGCTGCCGTTGACCGCGTTCAGGTACGCGATGATGTCCTTCTTGTTCTTCTCCGACATGGTGGTGTCGGGGAAGGACGGCATGTTCTGCGGGCCCGTCTGCATGGCCTCGTAGATGTGCTTCGGAGCGACACCCTCCAGGCTCGGCGCGTACTTGCCCTTCGTCAAGGCACCGCCCTTGCCGGTGAAGTTGTGGCACTGCGCGCAGTTGGTGCGGAACAGATCGCCACCCTTGGCGATGTCCGCGCCCGCGGGGCCGTACTGCTGCTTGGTGGGCACGCTCGGGCCGGCACCCAGCGAGGCGACGTACGCGGCGAGCTGGTCGATCTGGGCCTGCGTGTAGATGTTCTTCTTGCGCGGGACCTGGGCGCCCTGCGAGGTCGCGGCGGGCATACGGCCGGTGCCGACCTGGAAGTCGACCGCGGCTGCACCCACGCCGACGAGGCTCGGGCCGTCGGAGGAGCCCTGGCCACCGGTGCCGTGGCAGCTGGCGCAGCCGACCTGGTAGAGCTTCTTGCCCTCCTTGATGGTCAGGGACTGGGAGGTTTCATCGGCCTGCGCCTTGCCCGCGGGCGCGAACGCGGCGTACAGCCCCCCAGTGGCCGCCAGCGCGAGGAGTAGGACGACGACCGCCGCCAGCGGATGGCGTCGTCGTGCGGAGAGCTTTTTCACGGATTACCCCGGTGTCAGGATCTTCTGCGTCGGTGCTTCTGGATGTGCGGGAGCGGTCCCGGCTACTTGATCAGGTAGATCGTGGCGAAGAGGCCGATCCAGACGACATCGACGAAGTGCCAGTAGTAGGACACGACGATGGCGGCGGTCGCCTGCTCGTGAGTGAACCTCTTGGCCATGTAGGTGCGGCCGAGGACCAGCAGGAAGGCGATGAGACCGCCCGTCACGTGCAGGCCGTGGAAGCCGGTGGTCAGGTAGAACACCGAGCCGTACGGGTCGGAGGACAGCGAGATCCCGTCCTTCTTCACCAGCTCCGTGTACTCGTAGATCTGACCGCCGATGAAGATCGCACCCATGATGAAGGTGAGGATGAACCAGCCACGGAGCTTCTTCACATCGCCGCGCTCGGCCGCGAACACGCCGAGCTGGCAGGTGAGGGAGGAGAGCACCAGGATCGTGGTGTTCGTGGCGGAGAAGGGCACGTTGAGTGCCTCCGCCTGTTCCTTCCAGTGGACCGGTCCGGTCACCGACCGGAGGGTGAAGTACATCGCGAAGAGGGCCGCGAAGAACATCAGCTCGGAACTCAGCCAGATGATGGTTCCGACGCTGGTGAGGTTCGGCCGGTTGACCGACGGGTGCGCGTGCCCGGTTTCTACTGTCGTTGCTGTCGCCACGACCGACATTATGTCGGTCGCTTATCTCGCGCTCACTCCGGGGGGTGCCGTTCGGAGTGTTGCCACCCGCCGGACCGCTGTTGACGTGGTGTTCACGGGGACGACGACGGGAGTAACATCCGCCGGAACGGCCCCGCCCGTCCTGTCCGTACGACGCTGACGTCTCGGAGGAACAATGCAGCCGACCGCCACGGTGCTGGTCTACAGCGACGACTCCACCACCCGCGAGCAAGTACGGCTGGCCTCCGGGCGTCGGCCGGCTCCCGATGTGCCCCTCGTCGAGTTCGTGGAGTGTGCGACTCCCGACGCGGTCCTCAGGGAGCTGGGCAAGGGCGGCATCGACGTCTGTGTGCTCGACGGCGAGGCCGTGCCGATGGGCGGCATGGGGATGTGCCGGCAGATCAAGGACGAGGTGTTCAACTGTCCGCCGGTGCTGCTGCTGATGGGGCGGCCGCAGGACGCGTGGCTGGCCACGTGGAGCCGGGCCGACGCGGCGGTGACCCTGCCGGTGGATCCGGTGGAGTTCGCCTCCGCCCTGGCCTCCCTGCTCCGTCAGCAGCGGCTGGTGGGCGCCTAGCGGGGAGGGGCGCGGGGATCGTGCGCGAGTGCGGGCCCGTGGTCTCTTCCCGCGCCGTTCCCCACGCCCCTTCGATGCGCTCACAGGGCCGCTGGCTGGATCCTCAGAGCGTCTGACGGCGCAGGGCCGTCCGGTCTGCCGTCGAAGAGGGCGCTGCCCTGGCGCCACTTCTGCCAGTCGACGTTCCAGTCGCCGAAGCCGTTGCCGAAGGGCTCCATGTCGTCGCCGTTGGAGTTGACGACCCTGACGATGTCGCCCTCGCGGACGGTGTCGAAGAACCACTCGGCGTTGGACGTGCTCATCCCTGTGCAGCCGTGGCTGACGTTGGCGTACCCCTGGGAGCCCACGGACCAGGGGGCGGCATGGACGTACTCGCCTGACCAGGTGACCCGGGTGGCGTAGTAGACCGGCAGGTCATAGGAGTCGGCGCTGCCCTCGGCGATGCCGACCGTGGTGCCGCGCATGCGTACGAAGTACTGCTTGGCCAGGACGACCTTGACGCCGTTGCGGGTCTCGAAGCCGGGTTTGCCCGTCGTGACCGGGATCTGGTTGATCTCCTGGCCGTTCTTGTAGACGGTCATCTGGTGCGAGGCGGCGTCCGTGACGGCCTCGACCCGGTCCCCTGTGGTGATCTTCACCGGCTTCGCCTTGCCGCCCCACAGCCGGTCGCCGATCCTGACGCCGTCCAGGTTGCTGTGCACCTGGATGGTGGCGTGGACGGGCCAGTACTCCTTGGGGCGGTAGTGCAGTTCCTTGTTGTCCACCCAGTGCCAGGCGCCCTGGACGGCCGGCGTGGAGTCCACCCGCAGGGCGCGTTCCACGACGGCGCGCTGCGCCTTGTCCTTGATCTCGTGGTCGAGCTGGGCCGTGATCGGCTGCCCGACGCCGTAGGTGCCCTTCTGCGGCCCGAACGTGACGTTCAGGCGCTGCCTGCTGGCGGGCTGGCTGGTGTCGAACGTGAGGACCTTGCGGCCGGGGGCGCCGTCGTCGTCCTCGGTGCTCACCGTGACCGTGTAGTGGGCGTTGGCGGCCAGCGGGGAGGTGCTGTGCCAGCGGCTGCCGTCGGCGGCCAGTTCGCCCGCCACGTAGCGCCCCGTGGAGTCCTGGGCGGTGACGTCCGTGATGCGCCCGTCGCCGCTGTTGGCGGTGACCTCCAGGGGCTTGTCCGGGTCGGCCCGCTTCCCCGCTTCGGTGGGGCCGTTGAAGGAGATCAGGCCCGCTGCGTCGTACGGCCTGGCCGACAGGGGGTTGCCGTCCGAACCGCAAGCGGTGACGCCCGCGCCGAGGGCGGTCACCAGCAGGGTGCAGCTGACGACGGTGCGGGTCCGCGGAGTGTGGTTCATACGATCACGCTATGAGCTGGAGACCGTACCGGCGCGGCAGGTAACTCGTACGAGGGAACGACACTGCGGCAAAGGAAGGACACGCCGGGGCCGCCGGAAAAGCCGGGAGCCCGGACCCTCCTGAGGGAAGGTCCGGGCTCCCGGTGCGTTCCGCGAGTCCTACTGGGTGCGGTTCTCACCGTGGTAGTACTCGAACACCCAGCCGAACAGGCCAAGCGCGATGAACGGCGCGGAGAAGTAGATCAGCCACCAGCCGACCGCGATGCTGAGGAAGGCGATCGCGCCGCCGAAGCCCAGCATGAGCGGCTGCCAGCTGTGCGGGCTGAAGAAGCCCAGCTCGCCCGCGTCGTCCGCGACGTCCGCCTCCTTGTCGTCCTGGGCGCCCGCGTCGACCCGCCGGGCGGTGAAGCCCAGGTAGAAGCCGATCATGACGCTCAGGCCGAAGGCCAGGAAGAGCGCGGTGGTTCCGGCCGGCTCCTTCGACCACACGCCATACACGATGGCCATGATCAGGATGAAGACGCTCAGCCAGATGAACATCCGACCCTGGATCTTCACTTGCCGGCCTCCTTGCTGCCCGCGACGGCGGTGCCATGACCGGCGTGCTCGAGCTGCTCGAGCGCGGCGATCTCAGGGTGGTGCAGGTCGAACGCCGGGGATTCGCTGCGGATCCGCGGCAGGGTGAGGAAGTTGTGCCGCGGCGGCGGGCAGGAGGTCGCCCACTCCAGCGAACGGCCGTAACCCCACGGGTCGTCCACGCCGACCGGCTTGCCGTACTTGGCCGTCTTCCACACGTTGTAGAGGAACGGCAGGATCGACAGGCCGAGCAGGAACGAACTGATCGTCGAGATCGTGTTCAGGGCCGTGAAGCCGTCGGCCGCCAGGTAGTCGGCGTACCGGCGCGGCATGCCCTCGGCACCCAGCCAGTGCTGGACCAGGAACGTGCCGTGGAAGCCGACGAACAGCGTCCAGAAGGTGATCTTGCCGAGGCGCTCGTCCAGCATCTTGCCGGTCATCTTCGGCCACCAGAAGTGGAAGCCGGAGAACATCGCGAAGACGACCGTACCGAACACCACGTAGTGGAAGTGCGCCACCACGAAGTAGGAGTCGGAGACGTGGAAGTCCATCGGCGGCGAGGCCAGGATGACACCGGTCAGACCACCGAAGGTGAAGGTGATCAGGAAGCCGACGGCCCAGAGCATCGGCGTCTCGAAGGACAGCGAGCCCTTCCACATGGTGCCGATCCAGTTGAAGAACTTCACACCGGTCGGGACGGCGATCAGGAACGTCATGAAGGAGAAGAACGGCAGCAGTACACCGCCGGTGACGTACATGTGGTGGGCCCACACCGTCACGGACAGACCGGCGATCGCGATGGTCGCGGCGATCAGGCCCATGTAGCCGAACATCGGCTTGCGGGAGAACACCGGGATGACCTCGGAAATGATGCCGAAGAACGGCAGCGCGATGATGTACACCTCTGGGTGGCCGAAGAACCAGAAGAGGTGCTGCCAGAGCAAGGCTCCGCCGTTGGCCGCGTCGAAGACGTGGGCGCCGAACTTGCGGTCCGCCTCCAGGGCGAACAGCGCGGCCGCCAGGACCGGGAAGGCCAGCAGGACCAGCACGGCGGTCAGCAGCACGTTCCACACGAAGATCGGCATGCGGAACATGGTCATGCCCGGGGCACGCATGCAGATGATCGTGGTGATGAAGTTGACCGCGCCGAGGATGGTGCCGAAGCCGGAGAAGGCCAGACCCATGATCCACATGTCGGCGCCGAGGCCCGGCGAGCGGACCGCGTCCGACAGCGGGGAGTAGGCGAACCAGCCGAAGTCGGCCGCACCCTCCGGGGTGAGGAAGCCGCCCACCGCGATGGTCGAGCCGAACAGGTAGAGCCAGTAGGCGAACATGTTCAGCCGCGGGAACGCCACGTCGGGCGCGCCGATCTGCAGCGGCATGATCCAGTTCGTGAAGCCGGCGAACAGCGGCGTCGCGAACATCAGCAGCATGATCGTGCCGTGCATCGTGAACGCCTGGTTGAACTGCTCGTTCGACATGAACTGCAGGCCCGGGCGGGCCAGCTCGGCGCGCATCAGCAGCGCCATGACGCCGCCGATCAGGAAGAACGCGAACGAGGTGACCAGATACAGCGTGCCGATCGTCTTGTGGTCGGTGGTCGTCAGCCACTTCACCACGACGTTGCCGGGCTGCTTGCGCCGGACCGGCAGCTCGTTCTCGTACGAGTCCTCAGCTGCCGCGGCACCCTGGGGTTCGTTGAGGATGCTCACAGTACGTTCGACTCCCGGTTCTTCTCGTGGCTCGTCTGCGCGATGCCGGCGGGAATGTAACCGGTCTGCCCCTTCTTGGCGAGGTCCTGAAGATGCTTCTGGTAAGCCGCCGGGGAGACGACCTTCACGTTGAACAGCATCCGGGAGTGGTCGACGCCGCAGAGCTCCGCGCACTTGCCCAGGAAGGTCCCCTCCTTGTTGGGGGTCACCTGGAACGCGTTGGTGTGGCCCGGGATGACGTCCTGCTTCATCAGGAACGGCACCACCCAGAAGGAGTGGATGACGTCACGCGAGGTGAGGACGAAGCGGACCGTCTTGCCCTTGGGGAGCCAGAGCGTCGGACCGGGGTTGTTCGTCTGCGGGTTCCGCGTGCCAGGGGTACCGACGTCGTAGACACCGCCGGCGTTCGCCGGGAAGTCCTTCTTGAACCGGGCCGGAATGGCGTCCAGGTTCTTGTCGGTCTTGGCATCGCCGGTGGAACCGGGGACGTTCTCGATGTAGTTGAAGCCCCAGCTCCACTGGAAGCCGACCACGTTGACCGTGACGTCCGGCTTCTTGTCGGTGAGGCTGAGCAGCTTCGACTCGTCCCGGGCCGTGAAGTAGAAGAGCACCGAGATGATGATGATCGGGACCACCGTGTACAGGGCCTCGATCGGCATGTTGTACCGAGTCTGCGGAGGAACCTCGACCTTGGTGCGGCTGCGCCGGTGGAAGAGGGCACTCCACAGGATCAGGCCCCACACCAGCACGCCGACGGCGAGCGCGGCAGCCCAGGAGCCCTGCCACAGGGAGAGGATCCGCGGAGCCTCTTCCGTGGTCGGGGTGGGCATGCCAAGGCGGGGGAAGTCCTTGTATGTGCAACCGGTTGCGGTCGCCAGGACCAGGCCCGCGGTCAGTGCCTGCAGCAGCTTCCGCCGCATCGGGCGCCGCGGCGAGCGGTCGGAGCCGTTGGGACTCACGTAGCGCCTTCCCGAGAGTCTCGCCCGCGCGGTTGGCTGCGGCCTTCTCGCTGGTCGGTCGCCGCCCTGCGTCGGGCAGGGGTTTGGATGTTTATGCGGACCAAACCCTAGCCCACCCTCTCCGAGGGTTCGCGGGGAGGGGTGCCTACTAGGTGGGGTGGTTCGCTTGATTGGCGGCTGCGGGTCCGTTGTGGCTGGTCGCGCCCCGCGGCGGAGTCGCTGATGTCACCGCCCCGCGCCCCCGGTTCGGCTGCCTCCGCCGGGGTCTTAACGTTGCCGTATGGCCTACTTTGACGCTGCCTCCGCCGCTCCTCTGCATCCCGTTGCCCGCCAGGCGCTGTTGGCCTCCCTGGATGACGGATGGGCCGATCCGGCCCGCCTCTACCGGGAGGGCAGGAAGGCCCGGATGCTGCTGGACGCTGCTCGGGAGGCGGCCGCGGAGGCGGTCGGGTGCCGGGCGGACGAGGTGGTGTTCACGTCGTCCGGGACGGGGGCCGTACACGCGGGCGTCGCGGGGGCCTTGGCCGGGCGGCGGCGGGTCGGACGCCACCTGATCGTGTCTGCGGTCGAACACTCCTCCGTACTCCATTCGGCGGAGGTGTTCGAGGCCGAGGGCGGCTCCGTCACCCGGGTGGCGGTCGGCCGGACCGGGGCCGTCGAGCCGTCCGGGTACGCGGCCGCGCTGCGCCCCGACACCGCGCTGGCCTGCCTTCAGTCGGCCAACCACGAGGTGGGGACCGTGCAGCCGGTGGCCGAGGTGGCCGAGGCGTGCCGGGCGGCCGGGGTGCCGTTGCTGGTGGACGCGGCGCAGTCGCTCGGCTGGGGGCCGGTCGAGGGCGACTGGTCGCTGCTGACGGCCAGCGCCCACAAGTGGGGCGGCCCGTCGGGGGTCGGGCTGCTCGTCGTCCGCAAGGGGGTGCGGTTCGCGGCGCAAGGGCCGGTGGACGAGCGCGAGTCGGGCCGGGCCCCCGGGTTCGAGAACATCCCGGCGATCATCGCGGCCGTGGCCTCGCTGCGCGCGGTACGGGCCGAGGCGGCCCAGGAGGCGGTACGGCTGCGGGAGCTGACGGAACGGATCCGGGCGCGGCTGCCGGAGCTGGTGGCGGACGTGGAGGTGGTCGGCGACGCCGAGCGCCGGCTGCCCGGGATCGTCACCTTCTCCTGCCTGTACGTCGACGGCGAGGCCCTGCTGCACGAGCTGGACCGGGCCGGCTTCTCGGTCTCCTCCGGCTCCTCCTGCACGAGCAGCACGCTGACGCCCAGCCATGTGCTGAAGGCGATGGGAGTGCTGAGCGAGGGCAACGTGCGGGTGTCCCTGCCGCCCGGCACCGCGGAGGCCGACGTGGAACGGTTCCTGGAGGTGCTGCCCGGGGCGGTGGCCGGGGTGCGCGAGAAGCTGGGCGCGCCCGCGCCGGTCACCCAGGCGGGCCCGAAGGAGCTGCTCGTCGACTCCCTCGGCAAGCGCTGCCCGATCCCCGTGATCGAGCTGGCCAAGGTCTTCGCCCAGGTCCCCGTGGGCGGCACCGTCCGCGTCCTCTCCGACGACGAGGCGGCCCGCCTGGACATCCCGGCGTGGTGCGAGATGCGGGGCCAGGAGTACGTCGGGGAGGAGCCGGCGGAGAGGGGAACGGCGTACGTGGTACGCCGGGTGAGCTGAGGGGGTCCGGGGCGCCCCCGGCCCCCCGCCCCCCGCCTCAGTTCAGGTGAGCCCGGACCTCCTGCCCGGCCTCGTCCCCGTACGCCTTCACGAACCGCTCCATGAAGTGGCCCCGGCGCAGCCGGTACTCCTGCGTCCCCACGGTCTCGATGACGAGAGTCGCCAGCATGCAGCCCACCTGAGCCGCACGCTGAAGGGAGACACCCCAGGCCAGCCCCGACAGGAACCCGGCGCGGAAGGCGTCGCCGACGCCCGTGGGGTCGGCCTTGCGCTCCTCCTCCGGGCAGCCGACCTCGATCGGGTCCTCGCCGGTCCGCTCGATGCGGACGCCGCGCGAGCCGAGCGTGGTGACCCGGTGGCCGACCTTGGCGAGGATCTCCGCGTCGCTCCAGCCGGTCTTGGACTCGATGAGGCCCTTCTCGTACTCGTTGGAGAACAGGTACGTCGCCCCGTCGAGCAGTATCCGGATCTCCTCGCCCTCCATGCGGGCGATCTGCTGGGAGAAGTCCGCGGCGAAGGGGATCGAGCGGGAGCGGCACTCCTCCGTGTGGCGGAGCATCGCCTCGGGGTCGTCGGCGCCGATGAGGACCAGGTCGAGGCCGCCCACGCGGTCCGCCACGGTCTTCAGCTCGATCAGCCGGGCCTCGCTCATCGCGCCGGTGTAGAAGGAGCCGATCTGGTTGTGGTCGGAGTCCGTGGTGCACACGAAGCGGGCGGTGTGCAGGGTCTCGGAGATGCGGACGGATTCGGTGTCGACGCCGTGCCGGTCGAGCCAGGCCCGGTACTCGTCGAAATCGAAGCCGGCGGCTCCGACCAGGATCGGGCTGGTGCCGAGCTGGCCCATGCCGAAGGCGATGTTGGCGCCGACGCCGCCGCGGCGCACGTCGAGGTTGTCGACCAGGAAGGAGAGCGAAACCGTGTGCAGCTGGTCCGCGACGAACTGGTCGGCGAAGCGGCCGGGGAAGGTCATGAGGTGGTCGGTGGCGATGGAGCCGGTGACTGCGATGCGCACGACGGGGTTCTCCTGCGGGAGGCTGGATTGACAGTTCACGCTACCCGGTCGGAAGCCGCCACTGAAGCTGGCAAAACTACCCGATAGTAGCTCTTTCTCCGCACCCTCAGCCGTGCCTACGGTTCGGTCATGACGAACCTCAAGGTCACCTCCACCGCCCCGGCCGACCTCGACGGCGGTCTCGCCGCGCTGCGCGGCGACTGCGCCCGGATGGCTCCGCACTGGGAGGTCCCGGAGCACGCCGAGTCCCGGCCGGTGCCGCCGTCCCTCATCCACGGGGTGGACGTGCCGGTGCGCTCGGCCAGACTGCTGGACGCGATGTCCGACTACGGCGACTGACCGCGGGCGCACGCCCGGGAACCGTACGCTCCCCTCCCACGTCCCATCGCCGTCCCCCGCAGCCGGGGATGCGGGACACGAGCAGTGAGGAGCGATGCGGTGAACACCGAGCGGCCTGAGAACTCCGAAGCCCCCGAAGGGGCGGACCCCGGGCGGACGAGCAGTCGACGCCCCACCGCCGTCGTCGTCACCGTCGCCACCGCGGCCGTCCTGCTGATCGGCGGCGGTGGCGCCTACCTCGCCGCGGGCGGCGGCACGGACGGCCGTACGGGCCACACGACCGCTCCCGGCTCGGCCGGCGGCACTCCCCCGCCCCTCACCCTGGACGGCTGGGAGCACAGCGGCACGGGCGGGATCGCGCCCGGCGAGCCGGATCCGTACGGCACCCGGTACGTGGTGCGGGGCGACCTGCCCGACGGCCCCGGTGCGGCGCCGGTGTACGAGCCGCGGGGCGAGGTCGGCCGGGGCCGGGTGCTCCGGCTGGCGAAGGCGCTCGGGATCGACGGGGCGCCGGTGGCCGAGGGCCGGATCTGGCGGATCGGCGGCCAGGACGGCTCCGGACCGAGCCTGACCGTGAACCGGGACGCGCCGGGCAGCTGGACTTTCGACCGGTACGCGCCCGGCACCGACAACTGCCGCAAGGTGACCGTCTGCACGCAGGATCCGGGTGCTCCGGCCGGCGACCCGGTGAGCGTGGCGGAGGCCGAGAAGGCGGCGGCGCCGGTGCTGAAGGCGGCGGGGCTGGACGACGCGAAGCTCGACGCGAGCCAGGTGATGGGCGCCCAGCGGGTGGTGAACGCCGATCCGGTGGTCGGCGGGCTGCCCACCTACGGCTGGACGACCGGCCTGACCGTGGACCGGAAGGGCGAGCTGGTCGGCGGTCACGGGCTGCTGGCCGCGCCGGTGAAGGGCGACACGTATCCCGTGCTGGGCGCGGAGAAGACGGTGGAGCTGATGAACAGGACGGCGAAGGGCGGACACCGGATGGGGATCGGCGGGTGTGCCGCCCCGGTGCCGCTCAAGGACCGGCTGGAGCAGCCGTGCGGTGCGTCCACGGGGGCGCCGAAGCCGTCGGCCGGCAAGGAGACGGACGCCGGCACGGTCACGGTCGAGAAGGCGGTGTTCGGGCTGGCCGCGCACTCCGTCGGCGGCCGGCAGACGCTGGTGCCGTCCTGGCTGTTCCAGGTGCGCGGGTCCACGGCGGACGACGCGTTCACGGTGACGTACCCGGCGGTCGACCCGAAGTACCTGGCGTCGGCGTCCGCGCCCTCGTCGCCCTCCTTGGCGCCGTCGGCCTCCACGGCGCCCGGGAAGAGCCGGAGCGTGCCGGTGAACGCCTACACGGCCGACGGGCGGACGCTGAACCTGAGCTTCTACGGCGGGGTGTGCGCCGACTACAAGACGTCGGCCCGGGAGAGCGGCGGCCGGGTGACGGTGACGGTCACCGAGAAGCCCTGGCCGGACCGGGTGTGCGTCCTGATCGCCAAGCAGTACGTGAAGACTGTGACACTGGAGGCGCCGCTGGACGGGCGGACGGTGGTCGGCACGGACGGCAAGGCGGTCCCGAAGGCCAAGCCGGGCTCGCTGCGGCCGGACGCGTCGGCGCAGCCGCGCTAGCCGGGCGCGGGCGCCGGACACGAAAGGGCGGCGGCCCCCCGAAGGGGACCGCCGCCCTTTCCTGCCTTGTCCGTGCCTGTGCCGGCCGGCGTCGGCTCAGCTGAAGGAGTCGCCGCAGGCGCAGGAGCCGGTCGCGTTCGGGTTGTCGATCGTGAAGCCCTGCTTCTCGATCGTGTCCACGAAGTCGATGGTGGCGCCGCCCAGGTACGGGGCGCTCATCCGGTCCGTGACGACCTTGACCCCGCCGAAGTCCTTCTCCACGTCGCCGTCGAGCGAGCGCTCGTCGAAGAAGAGCTGGTAGCGCAGGCCGGAGCAGCCGCCGGGCTGGACGGCGACGCGCAGCGCGAGGTCGTCGCGGCCTTCCTGGTCGAGCAGGGCCTTGACCTTGGCCGCGGCGGCGTCGGTCAGGATGATGCCGTCGGTGACGGTGGTGGTCTCGTCCGATACGGACATCTACATCTCTCCCGGGTTGTACGGAGACTGCTTGCCGACGAGTGCAACCGGCGCTTCCGCGGATTCATTCCGGGCCGGGCATTCGCGTGGTCGCGTTCTTTCCTTGCTTCCTCATGCTCGCACATGCCCGGGGAGGCGGACAGGCGCCCGAAGAGGGACCCCGGCGGGATTCACGTCACATCGACGCTATCGCCATCGTCAAAGTGACGTGAACCAGTTATGATAGATAGCGTCAGTTAGACGAAAAGTAGAAAGGGTGCGTGTGGTGACCACCGCCCAGACCCAGGAGCTCGACGTGCAGCCGACTCCGCTCGCCCTGCTGCTGCTCGGCCGCGAGGCCGACCCGAAGAGCGAGCGGGGCGTCGAGTGTCCCGGTGACCTGCCGTCGCCGTCCGACCCCGATCTGGTCGAGCGTGCCCGCGCCGCCAAGGAGAAGCTCGGCGACAAGGTCTTCGTGCTCGGCCACCACTACCAGCGCGACGAGGTCATCCAGTTCGCCGATGTCACGGGCGACTCCTTCAAGCTGGCCCGGGACGCGGCGGCGCGCCCGGAGGCCGAGTACATCGTCTTCTGCGGTGTGCACTTCATGGCCGAGTCGGCGGACATCCTGACCTCGGACGACCAGAAGGTCGTCCTGCCCGACCTCGCCGCCGGCTGCTCCATGGCCGACATGGCGACGGCCGAGCAGGTCGCCGAGTGCTGGGACGTGCTGACCGAGGCGGGCATCGCCGAGCAGGTGGTCCCGGTGTCGTACATGAACTCCTCCGCCGACATCAAGGCGTTCACCGGCAAGCACGGCGGCACGATCTGCACCTCGTCCAACGCCAAGCGCGCCCTGGACTGGGCCTTCGAGCAGGGGGAGAAGGTCCTCTTCCTGCCGGACCAGCACCTGGGCCGCAACACCGCCGTCCGCGACATGGGCATGTCCCTGGACGACTGCGTGGTCTACAACCCGCACAAGCCGAACGGCGGGCTGACCGCGGAGGAGCTGCGCGCCGCGAAGATGATCCTGTGGCGCGGCCACTGCTCGGTCCACGGCCGCTTCAGCCTGGACTCGGTCAACGACGTCCGCGAGCGCATCCCGGGCGTGAACGTCCTGGTCCACCCCGAGTGCAAGCACGAGGTCGTGGCCGCGGCGGACTACGTCGGCTCGACCGAGTACATCATCAAGGCCCTCGAAGCCGCCCCGGCCGGGTCCAAGTGGGCCATCGGCACCGAGCTGAACCTGGTCCGCCGGCTGGCGAACCGTTTCGCGCCCGAGGGCAAGGAGATCGTCTTCCTCGACAAGACCGTCTGCTTCTGCTCGACCATGAACCGCATCGACCTGCCCCACCTGGTCTGGGCCCTGGAGTCCCTGGCCGAGGGCAACCTGGTCAACCGCATCGAGGTCGACAAGGAGACGGAGGCGTTCGCCAAGCTGGCGCTGGAGCGGATGCTGGCGCTGCCGTAGCCCATGCGAGAAGGCCGGGTCCCGTACGTCGTACGGGACCCGGCCTTCTCGCATGCCGTCAGACCCCGGCCGGCTCCGGCGTCCGCTGCTCGCTCGGCGCCCTCTTGGCCGCCCGCTTCTTCGCCCGGCGCTCCTTGCGCAGCTCCAGCATCGCGTAGAGCGTCGGGACGAGGAGCAGGGTCAGCAGGGTCGAGGTGATCAGGCCGCCGATGACCACCACGGCCAGCGGCTGGGCGATGAAGCCGCCCTCGCCGGTGACCCCCAGGGCCATCGGGAGCAGGGCGAAGATGGTCGCCAGCGCCGTCATCAGGATCGGGCGGAGCCGGTGCCGGCCGCCCTCGATGACGGCCTCCACCACACCGTGGCCCTGCGCCCGGTACTGGTTGATCAGGTCGATCAGCACGATCGCGTTGGTCACCACGATGCCGATCAGCATCAGCATGCCGATCATCGCGGGCACGCCCATCGGGGTGCCGGTGGCGACCAGCAGGCCGATCGCGCCCGTCGCCGCGAACGGGATGGAGACCAGCAGGATCAGCGGCTGGGCGAGGGAGCGGAACGTCGCGACCAGAAGCATGAAGACGATCGCGATGGCCGCCAGCATGGCCAGGCCCAGGTTCTTGAACGCGTCGTCCTGGTCGGAGCTGACACCACCGATCTCGGCCGTGGCGCCCGCCGGGAGCTTCAGCGCCTTGATCCTGGTCTGGAGCCTGCTGCTGATCGCGCCCGTGTTGTCACCGGTCGGCCTGGCCGTGACGGTGGCCGCGCGCTGCCCGTCGATGCGGGTCATGGACACCGGGCCGTCCACCAGCCGCACCGTGGCGATGTCGCCGAGCTCGACCGGGCCGAGGCGCAGGTTCTTCAGCTGGGCCAGCGTGGTCGCGGGCTTCGCCGACCGTACGACGACGTCCCGCTCGGTGTCGTCCAGGATCGCCTTGGCCGCCGTCGTACCGCGCACGGCCTGCGCCACCGCGGCGCCCAGCTTCTGGTCGTCGAACCCGGCCGCCGCCGCCTTGGCGTTGGCCTTGACGGAGATCCGCGGCACGCTCCGCGCCAGGTCGCTGCTGACGTCCGTGACGTGGTCGAGGCCGGCGACCGTGGAGCGGACCTGCTCCGCCGCCGTCCGCAGCGCCTGCGGATCGGACGCCTTGACCACCACGCTCAGGTCCTGGTTGCCGAAGCCGTCACCGGCCGACACGGTGGTCGTACCGATGCCCTCGAGCTTCTTCAGGCCGTCCTCGAGGTGCTTCTGCACGTCGTCGTAGGACGCGGAGTCCTTCAGCATCACCTGGTACGACGCCTGGTTGGTGTCGGTGCCGCCGCCGAAGGCCGCCATGAAGCCGGAGGAGCCGACGGTGACCTGGTAGTCCTTCACGCCCTCGGTGGAGGCGAGCAGCTTCTCGACCTTCTTCGCCTGCGCGTCGGTGGCGGCCAGGCTGGTGCCGGGCTTCAGCTTCTGCTTGACGGTCAGGACCTCCTGGTCGCCCTGGTCGAAGAAGTTCGTCTTCAGCAGGCCGGACATGCCGAAGGTGACGACCAGGACGACGATCGCGAGGAGCACGCTCGTGAGGCGGCGGCGGGTCGCGAAGCGCAGGACGGGGACGTAGGCGCGCTGGAGACGGCTGCCGGCCTCCTTCTCCTCGGCCTTGCGGCGGGCCTCGGCCGCGTCGTCGGGGGTGCCCTTCAGGGCGCGCAGGAACCAGTACGACAGCACCGGTACGACGGTGAGCGACACGAGCAGGGAGGCCAGCAGGGCCGCCGTCACCGTGATGCTGAACGAGCCGAACAGGGCGCCCACCATGCCGCCGACCAGACCGATCGGCAGGAACACGGCGACCGTGGTGAGGGTGGAGGAGGTGACCGCGCCGGCCACCTCGCGCACCGCGGTGAGGATGGCCTCCTTGCGCTCCTCGCCGTAGCCGAGGTGCCGCTTGATGTTCTCCAGGACGACGATCGAGTCGTCGACGACCCGGCCGATGGCGATGGTCAGCGCGCCCAGCGTCAGCATGTTCAGCGACAGGTCGCGCATCCACAGCACGAGCAGCGCGAGGACCACGGACAGCGGGATGGACACCGCCGTGACCAGGGTGGAGCGGACCGAGGCCAGGAAGACCAGGATCACCAGGACCGCGAAGAGCAGGCCGAGCGCGCCCTCCGTGGTCAAGCCCTTGATGGACTTGGACACGGCCGGGCCCTGGTCGCTGACGACGGTGAGCCGCGCACCGGAGCCGAGGTCCGCGCGCAGGCCGGGCAGCTTGTCCTTGACCGCGTCGGAGATGGCGACCGCGCTGCCGTCGTGGTCCATCGTGACGTTGACGGCGAGGCTGGGCCGGCCGTCGGTGCGGGTGATGGAGTCGGCCGGGGCCGGCTGCTCCTTCACGGTGGCCACGTCGGCGAGCCGCACGGGCCGCTTCACGCCCTCGCCGGTGACCCTCAGGTCCCTGATCTGCTGCAGCGAGGTGAAGCCGCCGCCGACCTGGACGGTGCGGTTGGCGCCGTCCTCGTCGAAGGAGCCGGCCGGGACGGTCGCGCCGCCCGCCTGGAGGGCCTGGCCGAGAGCGGCGGCGGTGAGACCGGCCCGGGCGAGCTTCGCGTCGTTGGGGGTGACGGTGACCTGGAGGTCACGGACGCCCATGACCTGCACACGGCCGACACCGTCGATGTCCTTCAGCGCCGGTACGACGGTGGTGTCGAGCTGGTCGGCGAGGGCCTGCTGGTCCTTGTCGGAGGTGACGGCGAGGACGACGGTCGGCATGTCGTCCGTGGAGCCGGAGACCACCTGCGGGTCGACGTCGTCCGGGAGCCGGTTGCGGGCCCGGTTCACGGCCTGCTGGACGTCGGAGACGATCCGCTCGGTGTCGTTGCCGTAGTCGAAGGACGCCATGATCACGGCGTTGCCCTCGCTCGCCGTGGAGGTGACTGCGGTGACGCCGTCGACGCCCTGGAGGTTGTCCTCGATCGGCTCGACGACCTGCTTCTCGACCACGTCGGGCGAGGCGCCCTGGTACGGCGCGACGACCGACACCATGGGCAGTTCGATGGTGGGCAGCAGCTGCTGCTTGATCTGGGGTATCGCGATCAGCCCGAAGGCGAGCGCGATGATCGACACGAGCCCGACGAGGGCCCGTTGGGCAAGGCTGAATCGGGACAGCCAGGACATGGGTCAGGGTCTCTCTTCTGTGAGCGGCAGAAGCGGCAAGGACGCAGGTGAGCGCCCACTCGACCACCCTGAGCCATGCCGGGGGCCCGTTCCGTAGGCCCCAGGTCCCGTTCCTTTATCGCGCCCCTACTCCGCGCGCAGTACGCACGGGTGGAGATCACTCCATCCTCGGACGGACCAGCCCCGACTCGTACGCGATCACGACGAGCTGCGCCCGGTCCCGTGCGCCCAGCTTGGCCATGGCCCGGTTGACGTGCGTCTTCACCGTCAGCGGGCTGACCGCCAGGCGTTCGGCGATCTCGTCGTTGGAGTGGCCGCCGGCGACCTGCACGAGGACCTCCCGCTCCCTGCCGGTGAGCGCGCCGAGCCGCTCGGAGCGGGCCGGGTCGCGGCCGTCGCCGTCGTCGCCCCGGGCGAGGAAGCGGGCGATCAGGCCCTTGGTGGCGGCCGGGGACAGCAGCGCCTCGCCGCCGGCCGCGACCCGGATGGCGCTCAGCAGCTCCTCGGGCTCGCTGCCCTTGCCGAGGAAGCCGGAGGCGCCGGCCCGCAGCGCCTGGACGACGTAGTCGTCGACCTCGAACGTGGTCAGGATGACCACGCGGACCTGCGCGAGGGCGGGATCGGCACTGATCAGCCGGGTCGCGGCGAGACCGTCGGTGCCGGGCATCCGGATGTCCATGAGGACGACGTCGGGGCCGTGCTCCTGGGCGAGACGGACCGCCTCCGCGCCGTCGGAGGCCTCCCCCACCACCTCCATGTCGGGCTCGGAGTCGACCAGCACCCGGAACGCGCTGCGCAGCAGTGCCTGGTCGTCGGCGAGCAGGACACGGATGGTCATACGGACTCCCCCTGGGCCGTCGTCGTCTTGACCGGCAGGATCGCATGGACCCGGAAGCCGCCCCCGTAGCGGGGCCCGGTGGTCAGGGTGCCGCCGAGGGCGGTGACCCGCTCCCGCATGCCGAGCAGCCCGTGCCCACCGCCGGCCTCCGGCGCGCCGGCCGTGCCCGAGCCGTCGTCCAGCACGGTGACCTCCACGTTGGGTCCGACCCGTACGACGCTCACCTCGGCCTCGGCGTCGGGCCCCGCGTGCTTCTGCACGTTGGTGAGGGCCTCCTGGACGATCCGGTAGGCGGCCAGGCCGACGGCGGCCGGGAGTTCGGTGCCCTGGTCGGCGCGGGCCACGGCCACCGGCAGGCCCGCGCTGCGGAAGGTGTCGGCCAGCTCCTCCAGGCGGCTCAGGCCGGGGGCCGGTTCGGTGGGGGCCTCCGGGTCGCCGGACTGGCGGAGCAGGCCGACGGTGGCGCGGAGTTCGTTCAGCGCGCTGCGGCTGGCCTCCCGGACGTGCGCGAGGGCCTCCTTGGCCTGGTCGGGCCGCTTGTCCATGACATGCGCGGCGACGCCGGCCTGCACGTTGACCAGGGCGATGTGGTGGGCGACGACGTCGTGCAGATCGCGGGCGATCCGCAGCCGCTCCTCGGCGACCCGGCGGCGCGCCTCCTCCTCCCGGGTGCGTTCGGCGCGTTCCGCGCGGTCCCGGATGGCCTGGACGACCGCGCGACGGCTGCGTACGGCGTCCCCCGCGGTGGCCCCGATGCCGGTCCAGGCGAGCACGCCCAGGTTCTCCTGGGCGTACCAGGGCAGCGGGCCGGCGAGCATGGCGGCGGCCGTCAGCACCGTCATGGTGAGCAGGCCGAGGCGCCAGGTGGTGGGGCGGTCGGTGGTCGCGGCCACGGTGTACAGGGCGACGACGGCGGACATCGCGACCGGGGCGCGCGGGTCGCCGGTGACGCACTCGACGAGGGACACCGTGCCGGCGACGGCCAGGACCGTGCGCGGGGTGCGGCGGCGGAAGACGAGCGCCGCCGCACCGGCCAGCATCAGCAGCAGGCTGAGGGCGTCCGGGATCCGCAGCTCCCAGGTGACGCCGTGTTCCCGCCGGGGCACGGCGAAGGAACCGGCGACCATGCAGGCCAGCACGCCCGCCGCGACTGCCGCGTCCAGGGCGAGGGGGTGCGCTTTGAGACTGCACCGGGCGCGTTCGAGAGTGCTCACGGAGGAACAGTACGGTTCCGGCACAGGCCGGATCAGGCCCTGATGCGCTCAGCCCGGGATCAGCCCGTCGTCGCTCAGCAGTTCCCGGACCTCCTCCAGCGTCGCGTCGGCCGACGGCAGGATCAGGTCGGACGGCTCCAGCGAGGCGTCGGGCAACGGCGTGCCGAGCCCGCGGACGGCGTCCAGGAGAGCGCCGAGGGTGCGGCGGAAGCCGTCCTCGTCGCCGCTCTCCATCTCGGCCAGCAGCTCGTCGTCCAGCTTGTTCAGCTCGGTGAGGTGGGTGTCGTCCAGTCTCACCTGGCCCTCCCCCATGATCCGTACGATCATGTCGGCCTCCTCGGCTCGGTCCCCGGCGCCGGCCTACTGCTTGTCGAAGCGCGGGGTGTCCTGCGGCTGCTGCTGGGACTGCCCCTGACCGGTGCCGCCCTCGATGGCCTGCTGCGGGGAACCCCCGGCCAGCTCGGCCTTCATGCGCTGCAGTTCCAGCTCTACATCCGTACCACCGGAGAGCCGGTCCAGCTCGGCCTGGATGTCGTCCTTGTGCATGCCGGACTGGTCGTCCAGGGCGCCGGAGGCGAGCAGTTCGTCGATGGCGCCGGCCCGGGCCTGGAGCTGGGCGGTCTTGTCCTCGGCGCGCTGGATGGCCAGGCCGACGTCGCCCATCTCCTCGGAGATGCCGGAGAAGGCCTCCCCGATGCGGGTCTGGGCCTGGGCCGCGGTGTAGGTGGCCTTGATGGTCTCCTTCTTCGTACGGAAGGCGTCCACCTTGGCCTGGAGGCGCTGGGCCGCCAGGGTGAGCTTCTCCTCCTCGCCCTGGAGGGTCGCGTGCTGCGTCTCGAGGTCCGTGACCTGCTGCTGGAGCGCGGCCTTGCGGGACAGCGCCTCGCGGGCCAGGTCCTCCCGGCCGAGCGCGAGCGCCTTGCGGCCCTGGTCCTCCAGCTTGGCGGACTGCTGCTGCAGCTGGTTGAGCTGGAGCTCCAGGCGCTTGCGGCTGGTCGCCACGTCGGCCACGCCGCGCCGCACCTTCTGCAGCAGCTCCAGCTGCTTCTGGTAGGAGTAATCGAGGGTCTCGCGCGGGTCCTCGGCCCGGTCAAGGGCCTTGTTCGCCTTCGCGCGGAAGATCATCCCCATACGCTTCATGACACCGCTCATGGGCTTCGCGCGCCCCCTTCTGACGGACTCCAGCTCACCGATCCTGCGACAGGACCCACAGTACGGGCCCTGCTTCCATTACCGCACTGTTCGCGGGGTGATGCGCTCATCCCCGAGGACGACTGCGGACCGCACCGCTCCGGCGTAAGGAGTAGGTGATCCACCCGGATCCCACCGCTTCCGTCCCCGGTCTCGTCCCGGTCTCGTCCCCGCTCTGTCCCTCTGAAGACGTCCGGTGTTGCCGGATCGTTCCCCACCGGACTGGGGTCCATGCCGGTGCAGCCCGTACCCTTGGGTTTTGTGTTCCGTAGCCGTGCCAAGGAAGAGAAGGCCCCCGCCGACAAGGCGCCGGTGACCGACTCCAAGCAGCCCCGTGACCCGCAGGCCCCCAAGGGCAGGCCCACGCCCAAGCGCAGTGAGGCCCAGTCCCAGCGCCGCAGCGTCGCCCACACGCCGACCAACCGCAAGGAGGCAGCCAAGCGCCAGCGCGAGGAGCGGCGACGAGCGCTGGAGCGGCAGCGCCAGGCGCTGGCCGGCGGCGACGAGCGGTACCTGCCCGCCCGTGACAAGGGCCCGGTCCGGCGGTTCGCCCGGGACTGGACGGACTCGCGGTTCAACGTGGCCGAGTTCTTCCTGCCGCTCGCCGTGGTCATCCTGGTGCTGAGCGTGGTGCGGGTGCCGGCGATCCAGAGCATCGCGCTGCTGATGTGGCTGGTCGTGATCGTGCTGATCGTGCTGGACGCGGCGTTCAGCGGCTTCCGGCTGAAGAAGCGGCTCAAGGAGCGCTTCCCGGACGAGAACACGCGCGGCGCGGTCGCCTACGCCCTGATGCGGTCCCTGCAGATGCGCCGGCTTCGGCTGCCGAAGCCGCAGGTCAAGCGCGGAGAGCGGCCCTGAGCGCTGACGCTTTCACCGGGGGCGCGGCCGAGGCCCGGCCGAACAGGCTGGGCGGCCTGCGGGATGTCGTGAGCCAGGAGCTGGTGGCGCGGCAGCTGGACGAGCAGATAGCCGGGCGGTTCCCGGTCGGGCGGCGGCTGCGGGTGCTCGACGTGGGGATGGGCCGCGGCGCGCAGGCGCTGCGGCTGGCCCGGCTCGGCCACCAGGTGACCGGGGTGGAGCAGGACGCGACGATGATCGCCGCCGCCCGGGAGGCCGTGGCCCGGGAGCCGGAGGGCATCCGGGAGCGGGTCCGGCTGGTGCAGGGCGACGGGCGGGACACCGGCGTGCACTTCCTGCCGGGCAGCTTCGACGTGGTGCTGTGCCACGCCGTACTGATGTACGTCGAGGAGCCCGACCCGCTGGTGGCGGGCCTGGCCCGGATGCTGGCCCCCGGCGGTCTGCTCTCTCTTCTGGTGCGCAACGGCGACGCGCTCGCCATGCGCCCGGGCCTGACCGGCGACTGGGCCGGCGCCCTGGCCGCCTTCGACACCACCGCGTACCGCAACCGCCTCGGCCTGGACGTCCGCGCCGACCGCCTGGCCTCCCTGACCGCCACGCTCGCCGGCATCGCCGCCCCGCTGCACGCCTGGTACGGCGTCCGGGTCTTCACGGACACGGCGGCGGGCGACGCGGCGATACCGGACGACCTCCCGACGCTGCTCGCGGTGGAGGAGCGGGCCGGGCGCACGGACCCCTATCGCGGGGTGGCGGCGCTGCTGCATCTGTGCGGGGTACGCGGCTGAGCCCGTTCGGGGCAACAGCGCGGGACGGATGATCACCTTGCGGTGAGACTCGGGGCATGGACGCTTCCCGTACCCGTGCGCGTGCCCCGCGGACGGCCGTCCGCGCCGCCGCGCTGGCGTGCTGCGCGGCCCTCGCCGCCGGCTGCACCGTCCCCGCCGCCCCGGCCGGGCGGGACGCCCCGGCGACGGTTCCGGCGGGCACCCGGGCGGCCGTGCCGATGGCCGCGAGCGACCTGCAGAACCAGTACCAGAGGGTCATCAAGGAGGTCCTGCCGTCGGTGGTGCAGATCCAGGCGAGCCACGACCTGGGCTCCGGTGTGGTGTACGACGGCAACGGACACATCGTCACCAACGCGCACGTGGTCGGGTCGGAGAAGACCTTCCAGGTGACCACGGCCAGCAACGAGGAGCCGCTCACCGCGAGCCTGGTCTACTCCTACCCCGAGCAGGACCTGGCCGTGATCCGGCTGGACCGGGTGCCGGACGGGCTGAAGCCGGCGGTGCTCGGGAACTCCGACAAGGTGGAGGTCGGTCAGATCGTGCTGGCGATGGGGTCGCCGCTGGGGCTGTCGTCCAGCGTGACCCAGGGCATCGTCTCGGCGACCGGACGGACCGTCAGCGAGGGCAGCGCGGAGGGCGGTACGGGCGCGACGATCGCGAACATGGTGCAGACGTCGGCCGCGATCAACCCCGGCAACAGCGGCGGCGCCCTGGTCGACCTCGACGGGCAGGTGATCGGCATCCCGACGCTCGCGGCGGCCGACCCCAGCCTCGGCGGCAGCGCGGCGCCCGGTATCGGGTTCGCGATCCCGGCGTCGATGGTGCGGACGATCGCCGACCAGATCGTCAAGCAGGGCAAGGTCGTCGACTCGGGGCGGGCGGCCCTCGACATCACCGCGCGGACCGTCGTGGACGACCGCTACCAGCCGGTCGGGGTGGCGGTGGTCAGCGTCCGGGCCGGCGGTGCGGCCGACCGGGCGGGCCTGCGGCCCGGGGACATCATCACCAGGGTGGGTGACGAGCCCATCACCACCATCACCTCGCTCGCCGAGGCGCTGGCGGCCGACAAGCCGGGCCGGCGGACGTCGGTGACGTACCTGCGCGACGGCGCCGAGAAGACGGTCCAGGTGACGCTGGGCGAGCAGTGAGGAGGGAAGCCCGCGGCCCCCTCCCCACCTTCTCGTCCCGCCGGTGGCCTCAGGCGTCGGCCTGCAGGCTCATCGGCCCGTAGATCTCGGTGGTCTCCTCGAACAGCCGCACCTGGTCGGCCCCGCCCTCCAGCAGCGCCTTCCAGTGTTCGCCGATCCAGGACTCGGCGTCGCCCTGGGTGGTGAACTCCTCGGGCTGCACGGCCGGCTGGACCTCCGTCCCGTCGGCCTTCTCGAACCGCCACGTCCATGCCGTCATGTGGGCCTCCTTTGATCCAACACCTGCCGAGAGCCTAGCCGGAAGCGCAAGACCTGCTCAGAGAGGTGAAAATCGATCCGTGGACATCACTCTGCTCGGTACCGGCGCCCCCGCGGGACTGCCTCGCCCCGACTGTTCCTGTGCCGCCTGTGCGACCGCGCTCGGGCCGGACGCACGGGCCGCGACCGCGGTGCTCGTGGACGGCGCGCTGCTGCTCGACCTGACACCGGGTGCGGCCTTCGCGGCGGCGCGCGCCGGGCATTCGCTGGGCGGGGTACGGCAGGTGCTGCTGTCGCATCCGCACGACGGTCCCGCGGTGGAGGTGCCGGCCGGGCTGCCGCAGCCCGGGCGGGTGCCGGACGGGCGGGAGTTGGCGCTGCTGACGGGGCATCGGGTGCGGGCGGTGGCGATGGACGCGGGCGGCACCGGGTACGCGGTGACCGGGCCGGACGGGCAGCGGCTGCTGTACCTGCCGCCGGGCGGGGCTCCGGCCGGTCTCGAGGAGGCGACGGCGGAGTCGTACGACATGCTCCTCGCGGATGTCGTCGGGCGGCCCGACGCGCTCGCCCGGCTCCGCGCGGTGGGCTCGGTCGGGCCCACGACCGACGTGCTCGCGGTCCATCTGGACCACGACGTGCCGCCCGGCGCGGAGTTGCGGCGCCGGCTCGCGGCGGCCGGGGCCCGGGCGGTGCCGGACGGTACGACGCTGGTGGTCGGGGCGTACGAGGAGGTGCCGGACGTGCCGCGGCGGACGCTGGTGCTGGGCGGGGCGCGCTCGGGCAAGTCGGTGGAGGCGGAGCGGCGGCTGGAGACCTTCCCGGACGTGCTGTACGTGGCGACGGGCGGCACGCGGGGCGGGGACACCGAGTGGGCGGCGCGGGTGGCCGTGCACCGGGAGCGGCGGCCGGGGTCGTGGCGTACGGCGGAGACGACGGACCTGGTGCCGCTGCTGGCCGAGGACGGGCCGCCGCTGCTGATCGACTGTCTGTCGCTGTGGCTGACCGATGTCATGGACTCCGTCGGGGCGTGGGACGACGCGGAGTGGGCGGGCGGCGGCGAGAAGGCGTTGCGGGAGCGGGTGCGGGAACTGGCGTCCGCGGTGCGCGCCACTCGGCGGACCGTGGTCGCGGTGTCCAACGAGGTCGGCTCCGGGATCGTCCCCGCGACGGCCTCCGGGCGGCGGTACCGGGACGAACTCGGGCGGCTGAACGCGGCGTTCGGCGCGGAGTGCGAACAGGTGCTGCTCGTCGTCGCCGGGCAGGCGTTGGTGCTCCGGGGGTGAGCTACTTCCGCGCCACGATCCGGTACGCGTTGGAGAAGCGGGTGCGGCGGAAGAGGGGGGCCAGGGCGTGGTCCAGTGCTGCGGCCACGTCCAGGAGGGGGCCGGCCGCGAGCTGGAGCAGTGGGTGGGCGGGGGCCAGGGAGAGGGCGACGGCGGCTGCGAGGTCGTAGGGCACATGCGGATCCTTGCGGTCCGTCACCAGGATCGTGCAGCCCAGGGTCTCCAGCTCCGCGCGCAGGTTGGCCAGGGGCAGCAGGTGCAGGTGGCGCGGCTGGCCGTAGGGGAGCCACCGTCTGCCGAGGAGCGTGGCGAACAGGCAGCGGGGGTCCGGGACTTCGACGACCAGGTGGCCGCCGGGCCTGAGCACGGTCAGCGCGGCCCGGAGTTCGGCGCGCGGGTCGGGCGCGTGCTCCAGGTGACGGAACAGGGTGACCACGTCGTAGCGGGCGCGCAGCCGCGCCGCCATCCCCGGCGTGGCCAGGTAGCCCTGGTGCGCCTCCTCCACCCGCCCCTCCCGCAGCGCCTGCTCCACCCGGGCCGTCGGATCGAGCCCGTCGAAGCTGGTGTAGGGGAAGAACTCCTTCGCCGCCTCGGGAAAGCGGCCGTAGCCCGTGCCGACGTCCAGCCAGCTCTCCGGCTCGCGCAGCGCCGACAGGCGCCAGGCGGTGGTGCGGTGCCGGCGGCGGACCGCTCCGGGGGAGAGGACGCGGGCGGTGAGCTCGTCGAGGTGTCTTTCGTAGAAGTCCCGGTGGAAGAAGGCGATTCCCTCCGCGGTGAGCCGCGGGTTCTGGAAGGCGTGGCCGCAGTCCCGGCACCGGTCGAGGACGAACGTGCCGGGCCGGTGGCGCAGCGGGTCGGGCGCGCGTACCCGGGTGCGCAGGCTGCGGGAGCCGCACCAGGGGCAGTCCTCGCGGCGCGGCTCCTGGAAGGGGTCGAAGGGGGTGGTGATCTGCGGGGTGAGGGGCGTGGTCGGCATGGGCGGCTCCCTGTGCGACATTCCGCGGCAAAACGGAACGTATGGGATACCGACCTGAGGTGCAAAGACGTCGCGGGGGTGTGGTGGCGATGTGGCGCGGAAGCCGTCGTTGGCTGGCGGTACTGTTCGGCGAATGAGCAGCCTTAATCTGGACGACTTCACCGATCTGATCGAGCGCCCGGACGGGGGCGTGCGCCGCGACGCCGAGGCCCGGCGGGAGCGCCAGATCGTGCCGCCGGGGGCGCTGGGCCGCCTGGACGAGCTGGGCGAATGGCTGGCGGCCGCGCGGGGCGCCGTACCGGTACGGCCGGTCGAACGGCCGCGGGTGGTGCTGTTCGCCGGTGACCACGGCGTCGCCGAGCTGGGCGTGTCGGCTCGGCCCGCGGGCGGTGCGGAGCAGCTGGTGCGGGCGGTGCTGGAGGGCGCCAGCCCGGTGTCCGTGCTCGCGCGCCGACTGGAGGTGCCGGTACGGGTCGTGGACATGGCGCTGGACTGCGAGCCGGACGCCTTCCCGAAGGACGTGACACGGCACCGGGTGCGGCGGGGCAGCGGCCGTATCGACATCGAGGACGCGCTCACGCCGGAGCAGGCCGAGGCCGCCCTGCTGGCGGGTGTCGCGGTCGCCGACGAGGAGGCCGACTCGGGCACCGATCTCGTGGTGCTCGGGGATGTCAGCGTGGGCGGGACCACGCCGGCGGCGGTGCTGATCGCCGCGCTGTGCGGGACCGACGCGTCCGTGGTGACCGGGCGGGGCGGGGTCGCGATCGACGACCTGGCGTGGATGCGCAAGTGCGCGGCGATCCGGGACGCGCTCCGGCGGGCCCGGCCGGTGCTCGGCGACCAGGTCCAGCTGCTGGCGGCGGTCGGCGGGGCGGACCTCGCGGCGATGACCGGGTTCCTGCTCCAGTGCGCGGTACGGAAACTGCCGGTGATTCTCGACGGGGTCGTGGCCGCAGCCTGCGCGCTGGTCGCCCAGCGGGTGGCGTTCCGGGCGCCGGACTGGTGGCTGGCCGGGCACGACAGCGGGGAGCCGGGACAGGCGAAGGCGCTGGACCGGATGGCCCTCGAACCGCTGCTGGCGCAGGGCGTGAAGGTCGGCGAGGGGGTCGGCGCGCTGCTGGCGCTGCCGCTGGTGCGGGCCGCGGCCGCGCTGGCGGCGGAGTTGCCGGAGACGCCGGGGCCCGGGGAGGAGCCGGAGACGGAGGAGGCGGAGCAGCCGGGCGGGGGAAGCGGAGGGGCGACGTCCGCGCCGGAGTGAAAAGTGCCGTTCGCCATATCCGCGCCCCATATGATCCTGCCCCATGGGAGATGCCCGAATTGCCGTGGAGCAGCGAGTCGAGGCGGCGCGGACGGGTGAGCAGGTGCGGCGGTCCACCGGGGCGTCCCGGCGGGCCGCCGCCTTCGCCGTCTGGTACCTGCGGACCGTCGCCTTCATCAACTTCCTCAGCGCGGTGTGGGTCTCGCTCGGCCAGGACGTGCGCCGGCACAACCAGGACGACTTCTTCACGCCGTACCTGCTGACGGCCGGCTTCGCCTCCGGGGTGTTCACCGCCTTCCTGGCGATCACCATGCGGCGCCGCAAGCGGGCCGCGTGGATCCTCAACCTGGTGGTGAGCGGGCTCTTCCTGGCCCTGTTCGCGTTCGCCATGGCCTTCCCGGAGATCCGGCGGTACGCGCAGAACTGGATCTCCCTGGCGCTGACCGCCGCCTTCGTGGGCGCGCTGCTCGTCGGCCGGCGGGAGTTCTACGCCAAGGGCGACCGGTCCAACCCGCGGCTCGCGGCCACGGTGGCCGTCGGCGGCGGGCTGGTGGCGAGCCTGCTGGCCGGGCTGCTGGTGACGGTCACCAACCAGGCGCCGGACGCGGCCCGCTCGACGTTCCCGGAGCGCTGGCACTACGGCACCCTGCGGCTGGTGTCGGTGGCCGCCGAGGAGTCCCACTTCCCGGGCATCGACCCGCCGAACTGGGCCAACGTGGCGGTCAACGTGCTCAGTACGGCCCTGGTCCTCGCCGTCCTCTACGCCGCCTTCCGGTCCCGGCGGGCCGTGGACCCGCTCACCGAGGACGACGAGAAGCGGCTGCGCGAGCTGCTGGAGCGGCACGGCGACCGCGACTCGCTCGGCTACTTCGCGCTGCGCCGGGAGAAGAGCGTCGTGTGGTCGCCGACGGGGAAGGCGGGCGTCGCCTACCGGGTCGTCGGCGGGGTGAGCCTGGCGTCCGGGGATCCGATCGGGGACCCGGAGGCGTGGCCGGGGGCCATTGCGCCGTGGCTCGCCCAGGCGCGGGCGCACGGCTGGATCCCGGCGGTGATGGGGGCGAGCGAGGAGGCCGGGACGGTCTACTCCCGGCACGGCCTGGACGCCCTCGAACTCGGGGACGAGGCGATCGTGGAGGTCGCCGAGTTCACCCTGGAGGGCCGCGCGATGCGTACCGTCCGGCAGGCGTACAACCGGGTGAAGCGGGCCGGGTACCGGGTGCGCATCCGGCGGCACGCCGACATCCCGGCCCACGAGATGGCGTCCCTCGTCGAGCGGGCCGACGACTGGCGGGACGGTGCCACCGAGCGCGGCTTCAGCATGGCGCTGGGCCGGCTCGGGGACCCCGGGGACGGCCGGTGCGTGATGCTGGAGTGCACGGACGCCGAGGGCCGGCTGCGGGCGCTGCTCTCCTTCGTGCCGTGGGGGCCGCACGGGCTGTCCCTCGACCTCATGCGGCGCGACCGGGACTCCGACAACGGGCTGATGGAGTTCATGGTCATCGAGCTGCTGCGGCGGGCCGGGGAGATCGGGATCACGCAGGTCTCACTGAACTTCGCGATGTTCCGGTCGGTCTTCGAACGTGGCGCACGTCTCGGTGCCGGTCCGGTGCTGAGGCTGTGGCGGTCGCTGCTCAGCTTCTTCTCACGCTGGTGGCAGATCGAATCGCTGTACCGCGCCAACGCGAAGTACCGGCCCATCTGGGAGCCGCGGTTCCTGCTCTTCGAGAAGAGCGCGGACCTGCTGCGCATCGGCCTCGCCTCGGCCCGCGCGGAAGGCTTCCTGGAAGCGCCGGGACTGCCGAAGTGGCTGCACCGCAGGCACCTGGACACGCACCGATGAGACACGCTCGACGGGGGAACGCTCGATGGCCGGAACGCTTGACGGGGGAACGTTCGATGAGGGCCGTGCCATGAGGGCCCTGGCCCGCTGGGCACGTGCCGAGTGGGGGCCGCTGTGCGCCGCCGCACGCGAGGCCTTGCGGAAACGGGGGCCGGCGGCGGTCCCGATGACGGTCGCCGCGGTGGGTCTGACGGCGTTCCTGCAGTACGTGCAGAACCAGCCGTGGGGCTACCAGCCGGTGCAGAACCTGGGTGCGGTGCGGGCCGAGGACCCGCTGTGGCTGGCCCTGCTGCGCACGCCCCTGTCACTGTTCGTGCCCGCGCTGGACCTGCCGGTGTGGGGGGCGCTGGCCCAGATCCTGCTGGTGTTCGGGATCGCCGAGCTGTGCCTGGGCTGGTGGCGGACGCTGACCATCGCCTACGTCGCCACGCTCGCCGGAACCCTGTACGCGCGCCTGGGCATCACCCTCGGCGGGCACGCCCCGTTCGGGCTGCCGTGGACCGACGGGCAGGTGGTGGACACCGGCCCGTCGGCGGCGGTCGTGGGCCTCGCGGTGTTCGTGGCCTGGCGGTACGGCGCCTACGTGACGGCGGGTGCGGTGACCCTGGCCATGGTCGTCGAGGTGCTGGTGAAGGAGAACCTGGCGGGCAAGGAGCACCTGGCCGCGCTGATGGCGGTGGGGCTGCTGTGCCTGCTGGCGGCGGTGCGGCACCAGCGGGCGGGCCGGCCGCGCCGCGCCCGCCGTCACCTGTGGTCGGGCAGGCGCGCCGGACGCGGGTCGGGCTTGCCGCCGATCCAGTCCTGAACGGCGCGGCGCGGCCGGGCCCAGCGGCGGTCGTGCCGGTAGGCGCGCAGGGCGGCCTTGGCGCGGGCGCGGGGGCGGCGGACGTAGAAACGGCGGGCCCACGGGGAGCCGGGGCGGGCGAGCCGGACCGCGCCGACCAGCGCGACCAGCGGCACGATCACCCCGAAGAGCGCGGTGCGGGCCTTGCCCTTGCCCAGGGCGATGAGCGAGAGGAGGAAGTTCCCGGAGATGGTGGCGAGGGCGCCGCCGCGGTCCTGGAGCTCCTCCTGCGACAGGTCGTTGACGCCGAACGGGGAGAAGCCCCCGAGCAGCAGGCCGACGAGGGCGGCGGTGAGCACGACGACCTCGACGCTCTTGCGGCCCTCCTCGGTCCAGTAGACGTCGTCCAGGTGCAGGATCAGCGCGAACTCGTCCAGGACCAGGCCCGCGCCCATGCCGAACAGCACGGAGGAGACGGTCCCGCCTGCGCCGTGCCGGTCGCTGGCGACCGCGCCGAAGCCGCCGACGAGGGTCAGGACGACCCCGGGCACGACGTGGTGAATGTGCAGCCCGCCGGCCTTGACGTTCCCGAACGGGCCCTTGCCGGCCCGGATGAGACGGGTGACGACCCGGGTGACGACGAAGGTCAGCACGAAGGCGGCGAGGGCGAGCAGCAGCGGGAGTTTGCCCGGCTCGACGATGTTGCGCACCCACCAGTGCCCCATGTGCGCACTGTATCCCCGGCACCCATCGGTGGCCCTCCGGCCGCCCGGTACCCTGCGCCGATGCAGAAGTCCTCCCCCCTCGACGGTCTCCGGTTCGCCTTCGGCACCCTCACCGTGCTGCCCGTCCGGGTGCACCGCTGGGACCGGGTGGCCGCGCGCGGGGGCATGCTGTCGGCCCCGGTGGCCGGGCTGGTCGTCGGCGGCTGCGCGGCCGGGCTCGGTGTGCTGCTGCTCCTGCTCGGCGCGGGCCCGCTGCTCGCCGCCGTCGCCTCGGTCGCCGTACCGGCCGCGCTGACCCGGGGCCTGCACCTCGACGGGCTCGCCGACACCGCCGACGGGCTGGGCAGCGGCAGACCCGCCGAGGACGCGCTGCGGATCATGAAGCAGTCGGACATCGGGCCGTTCGGGGTGCTCACCCTCGTCCTGGTGCTGCTGGCCCAGGTCGCCGTGCTGGCGCAGCTCTACGGCGACTCGTGGGCCCGGGGTGCCGTGGCGGCCGTGGCCTCGGCGGTCACGGCCCGGCTGGCCCTCACCCTGGCCGCCCGCGCGGGGGTGCCGCCCGCCCGCCCGGAGGGGCTGGGGGCGGCGGTGGCCGGGGTCGTGCCGGGGGCTGTCGCCCTGGGGGTCGCGGTGGGGGTGGTGGCGGTGGCCGCGGTGGCGGGCCCGCGGGTCGCTGCGGCTGTGGTGGCGGGGGCCGGTGGGGCCGAGGTGCTGTTGCGGCTGTGCGTCCGCAGGTTCGGCGGGGTCACCGGAGACGTGTTCGGCGCGGTCGCCGAGACGGCCGCGACCATGGCCCTCGTGGTGCTGGCTCTTGGTCGCTAGCGCCTTGGGGCACCCGAAGCAATGAGCGAACGCGCCCACGCGCGTAGTCTCGTCCCGGGTGTTCGCCGACAGGGTGAAGGCCCCGGTTGCCACCTGTCCCCAGGCGTGGACCTAGGGTCGGCTCTCGGGCCCGGTCGACCCACCCCATTTCGGCCACTGCAACTTCACATCGGAAGCGAGATTTCACCACCGTGACTGCTCTGACTCTCAGCACCGCCTCGGCGCCCGGCCTGCGGGCCGACGCGATCGTGATCGGTGTCGCCAAGGGCGCCCAGGGGCCCGTCGTCGCGCCGGGCGCCGAGGCCGTGGACAAGGCGTACGACGGCAAGCTGGCCGGCGTCCTGGAGACCCTCGGCGCCTCGGGTGCCGAGGGCGAGCTGACGAAGCTGCCCGCACCGGCCGGCTTCAAGGCCCCCCTCGTGGTGGCGGTGGGCCTCGGCGCGGAGCCCGACGACAAGGACGCCGACGCCGGCTACGACGCCGAGGCCCTGCGCAAGGCCGCCGGCGTGGCCGCCCGCGCACTCACCGGGTCCCGGAAGGCCGCGTTCGCGCTGCCCGTGGACGGCCCCGGCGCCATCGGCGCGATCAGCGAGGGCATCCTGCTCGGCGCCTACTCCTTCGACACCTACAAGGGCGGCGCCCAGGACGCCAAGAACGCCAAGGCCAAGAACGGCAAGGCGGCGCTGGCCGAGGCCGCGCTGCTCGGCGGCAAGCCGCGCGACGCCGCCCACAAGGGCGCGCTCGCCCGCGCGGTCGCGGTCTCCGAGGAGCTGAACCGCGCCCGCGACCTGATCAACATGCCGCCGAACGACCTCACCCCCGCCGCCTTCGCCGGCATCGCGCAGACCGCGGCCAAGGAGCACGGCCTCAAGGTGCAGGTGCTCGACGACAAGGCCCTGGCCAAGGGCGGCTACGGCGGCATCCTCGGCGTCGGCGGCGGCTCGGCGGCCACCCCGCGCCTGGTGAAGCTGTCGTACCGGCACCCGAAGGCGGAGAAGCACCTGGCCTTCGTCGGCAAGGGCATCACCTACGACTCGGGCGGCATCTCGCTGAAGCCGGCCGGGCACAACGAGACGATGAAGTGCGACATGAGCGGTGCCGCCGCCGTGTTCGCCGCGGTCGTCGCCGCCGCGCGCCTCGGGCTGGAGGTCAACGTCACCGGCTGGCTGGCGCTGGCCGAGAACATGCCGTCCGGCTCCGCGGTGCGCCCGGGTGACGTGCTGCGCATGTACAGCGGCAAGACGGTCGAGGTGCTCAACACCGACGCCGAGGGCCGGCTGGTACTCGCCGACGCGCTGTGGGCGGCCTCGCAGGAGGACCCGGACGCGATCGTGGACGTGGCCACGCTGACCGGCGCGATGATGCTGGCGCTGGGCAGCCGGACGTTCGGTGTCATGGCCAACGACGACGCGTTCCGCTCCGCGGTGTACGAGGCGGCGGAGGAGGTCGGCGAGCCGGCCTGGCCGATGCCGCTGCCGGAGCACCTGCGCAAGGGCATGGACTCGACCGTGGCCGACATCGCGAACATGGGCGAGCGGATGGGTGGCGGGCTGGTCGCCGGTCTCTTCCTCCGCGAGTTCGTGGGCGAGGGCATCACGTGGGCGCACCTCGACATCGCCGGGCCGGCGTTCAACGAGGGCGGGCCGTTCGGTTACACGCCCAAGGGTGGTACGGGGTCGGCGGTGCGGACGCTGGTCCGGCTGGCCGAGCTGACGGCCGCGGGTGACCTGGGCTGAGTCGCCTGACGACTCGGTCCGGTCCGTAGTACGGCGTCTGCAGGGGCGTGGGGAAGCTGTTCGCGCAGTTCCCCGCGCCCCTGCCCCGGCGCGCCTTCGTTTTCCAGTGAACGTGGGACGTCTCACACACCGGCCCGGCGTCTCGATCCCGTCCGACAAGTGCAAAGATGGAGCCCGGCAGGACAGGGCCCCCACCGAAGGGCCGAAGCATCAAGCGGCCGGACACCAGCCGCCTGCCGGTCATCGGAGACCGGCGTACGGCGCACATGCATGGAGGACGTGACGTGGCGAACGACGCCAGCACCGTTTTCGACCTAGTGATCCTCGGCGGTGGTAGCGGTGGTTACGCCGCGGCCCTGCGCGGGGCGCAGCTGGGCCTGGACGTCGCCCTGGTCGAGAAGGACAAGGTCGGCGGCACCTGCCTGCACCGGGGTTGCATCCCCACCAAGGCCCTGCTGCACGCGGGCGAGATCGCCGACCAGGCCCGCGAGAGCGAGCAGTTCGGCGTCAAGGCCACCTTCGAGGGCATCGACGTCCCGGCCGTCCACAAGTACAAGGACGACGTGATCTCGGGCCTGTACAAGGGTCTGCAGGGGCTCATCGCGTCCCGGAAGGTGACGTACATCGAGGGTGAGGGCCGGCTGTCCTCCCCCACCTCCGTGGACGTGAACGGCCAGCGCATCCAGGGCCGCCACGTCCTGCTGGCGACCGGCTCCGTGCCGAAGTCGCTGCCGGGCCTGGAGATCGACGGCAACCGCATCATCTCCTCCGACCACGCCCTCGTCCTGGACCGCGTGCCCAAGTCCGCGATCATCCTCGGCGGCGGTGTCATCGGTGTCGAGTTCGCCTCGGCGTGGAAGTCCTTCGGCTCGGACGTCACGGTCATCGAGGGCCTGAAGCACCTCGTCCCGGTCGAGGACGAGAACTCCTCGAAGCTCCTCGAGCGCGCGTTCCGCAAGCGCGGCATCAAGTTCAACCTCGGCACCTTCTTCCAGAAGGCCGAGTACACCCAGGACGGTGTGAAGGTCACCCTCGCCGACGGCAAGGAGTTCGAGGCCGAGGTCCTCCTCGTCGCCGTCGGCCGCGGCCCGGTCTCGCAGGGCCTGGGCTACGAGGAGGCCGGGGTCGCCATGGACCGCGGTTACGTCCTCGTCGACGAGTACATGCGGACCAACGTCCCGACCATCTCCGCCGTCGGTGACCTCGTCCCGACGCTCCAGCTCGCGCACGTCGGCTTCGCCGAGGGCATCCTGGTGGCGGAGCGTCTGGCCGGTCTGAAGGTCGTTCCGATCGACTACGACGGTGTCCCGCGGGTGACGTACTGCCACCCGGAGGTCGCCTCCGTCGGTATCACCGAGGCCAAGGCCAAGGAGATCTACGGCGCGGACAAGGTCGTCGCTCTGAAGTACAACCTGGCGGGCAACGGCAGGAGCAAGATCCTCAAGACCGCGGGCGAGATCAAGCTCGTCCAGGTCAAGGACGGTGCCGTGGTCGGCGTCCACATGGTCGGCGACCGCATGGGTGAGCAGGTCGGCGAGGCCCAGCTGATCTACAACTGGGAGGCGCTGCCGGCCGAGGTCGCCCAGCTCATCCACGCCCACCCGACGCAGAACGAGGCGCTCGGCGAGGCCCACCTGGCCCTGGCCGGCAAGCCGCTGCACTCCCACGACTGAGCCTTCGGTCAACGGGCGCGACGACACAGACTTCCGCAATTCGTTAGGAGCAACCGAAACCATGGCGGTTTCCGTAACCCTTCCGGCGCTCGGTGAGAGCGTCACCGAGGGCACTGTCACCCGCTGGCTGAAGGCCGAGGGCGAACGCGTCGAGGCCGACGAGCCGCTGCTCGAGGTATCGACCGACAAGGTCGACACCGAGATCCCGGCCCCCGCCTCCGGTGTGCTGGCCTCCATCAAGGTCGCCGAGGACGAGACCGTCGAGGTCGGCGCCGAGCTGGCGCTGATCGACGACGGCACCGGTGCGCCTGCTGCCGCCCCGGCCCCCGCCGCCGCCGAGGCCCCCGCCCCGGCTCCGGCCGCCGAGCCCGCTCCGGCCCCGGCCGCCGAGGCCCCGGCCGCCCCGGCTCCGGCCCCCGCCGCCGAGACCGCTCCGGCCGCTCCGGCCGGTGGCGCCGAGGGCACGGACGTGGTCCTGCCCGCGCTCGGTGAGTCCGTCACCGAGGGCACCGTCACCCGCTGGCTGAAGTCGGTCGGCGACTCCGTCGAGGCCGACGAGCCGCTGCTCGAGGTCTCCACGGACAAGGTCGACACCGAGATCCCGGCGCCCACCTCCGGTGTGCTGCTGGAGATCACGGTCGGCGAGGACGAGACCGCCGAGGTCGGCGCCAAGCTCGCCGTCATCGGCGCCCCGGGTGCTGCCCCGGCCGCCGCTCCGGCTCCGGCCGCCCCGGCCCCCGCCGCGGCTCCGGCCCCCGAGCCGGCGCCCGCCGCCGCTGCCCCGGCGCCCGCCCCGGCTCCGGCTCCGGCCCCCGCCGCTCCGGCCCCGGCCCCGGCGCCCGCCGCCGCTGCCCCGGCGCCCGCGCCGGCGCCCGCCCCGGCTCCGGTCACCCCGGCCACCGCGCCCACCTCCCCGACCGCCACCCAGGCGACGGACGAGGGCGCGTACGTGACCCCGCTGGTGCGCAAGCTCGCCGCCGAGAACGGCGTCGACCTGGCCACCGTGAAGGGCACCGGCGTCGGCGGCCGTATCCGCAAGCAGGACGTCGTCGCCGCCGCCGAGGCCGCGAAGGCCGCCGCCGCCCCGGCTCCGGCCGCTGCCGCCGCCCCGGCCGCCGCCAAGAAGGCCCCGGCGCTGGAGGTCTCCCCGCTGCGCGGCCAGACCGTCAAGATGCCTCGCATCCGCAAGGTCATCGGCGACAACATGGTCAAGGCGCTGCACGAGCAGGCCCAGCTGTCGTCGGTCGTCGAGGTCGACGTCACCCGCCTGATGAAGCTGCGCGCCAAGGCGAAGGACTCCTTCGCGGCCCGCGAGGGCGTCAAGCTCTCCCCGATGCCGTTCTTCGTCAAGGCCGCCGCGCAGGCGCTGAAGGCCCACCCGGTCATCAACGCCAGGATCAACGAGGCCGAGGGGACCATCACCTACTTCGACACCGAGAACATCGGTATCGCGGTGGACTCCGAGAAGGGCCTGATGACCCCGGTCATCAAGAACGCCGGCGACCTCAACATCGCGGGCATCGCCAAGGCCACGGCCGAGCTGGCGGGCAAGGTCCGGGCCAACAAGATCACCCCGGACGAGCTGTCCGGCGCGACCTTCACCATCTCCAACACCGGTTCGCGCGGCGCGCTGTTCGACACGATCATCGTGCCGCCGGGCCAGGTCGCGATCCTCGGCATCGGTGCCACGGTCAAGCGTCCGGCCGTCATCGAGACCGAGGAGGGCACGGTCATCGGCGTCCGCGACATGACCTACCTGACCCTCTCCTACGACCACCGCCTGGTCGACGGCGCCGACGCGGCCCGTTACCTGACGGCGGTCAAGGCGATCCTGGAGGCGGGCGAGTTCGAGGTCGAGCTCGGTCTCTGACCCGTAGTCGCCGATCAGGCCGTACGGCACCCCGCCCGGAACCTTCCGGGCGGGGTGTTCGCGTTTGTCTGCATGCCGGGCGTGTAAGCCTTGTCTCACCTGCGCAAAAGCACCCCCACGCGCCCTACCCGCGGAGCGGACCGGCCTTATTGTCTAAACGTCAGCCCTCCCTAAGGAGCCCTCATGACCGCGCCCGTCGTCCACTCGCTGCGCGAGCAGATCCGCGAGCACATCGTGGAGGGGATCGTCAGCGGGCGCTGGCAGCCGGGCGAGCGCATCGTGGAGCGCCGGATCGCCACCGAGCTGGAGGTCAGCCAGACCCCGGTCCGTGAGGCCCTGCGCGAGCTGGAGTCCCTGCGCCTGATCGAGTCGGCCCCCAACAAGGGCGTACGCGTGCGCAACCTGACCGCGGCCGACCTGGAGGAGAGCTACCCGGTGCGGGCCGGCCTGGAGGCCATCGCGGCGGAGCTGGCGGCGGAGCGCCTCGCGGAGGACTGCTCGGCGCTGGAGCCGCACGTCCTGGCCCTGTACGAGGCCGACCGGAAGGCGGACGGCACGGCCCAGGTGCGCCACACGGTCGGCTTCCACCGGGAACTGGTCCGCGCGGCGCGCAACTCGGTGCTGCTGCACACCTGGGAGGGCCTGGGCATCGAGGTGTTCACGGCGCTGTCGATCCGCTGGCTGGGCACGGTCCAGCAGTCGTACGCGGAGGAGCACGAGGAGCTGGTACAGGCGTTCCAGCGGCGGGATCCGCGCATCGCCGAGCTGGTCAAGGCGCACGTCCTCGGCTGCGCGCCGCGGGCGTGACGGGGCCCGGTTCAGTCGAGCGCGCCCTCGCTCAAACGCCGCCTCACCTGCGAAAACAAGGCTTTTTCGCGTCACCCGGTGCCATCATTGAAGGCACCGGGTGCCTACTTTCTCGGAATCAAGACTTTTTCACCCTCAACCCTTTGATCGATCATCGATCAGGGAGTTACAGTCGCCGACGGACTTCCACCGAGGTCCGCTGCCCTGTCCTGCCAAAGACCAAGGGCACCCCCGAACCCTTACCGATGAGGGAACCCCCTTCGACTGAGGAAGGCGGCGACATGACCGACCCCAACGCCATCCAGCCGAGCGCGCTCGACCAGCTCCCGGACCGCGACCCGGAGGAGACCGCCGAGTGGCAGGCCTCCCTGGACGCCGTCGCCAGGGAGGCCGGGCCGCACCGCGCCGCGTACCTGATGCGCCGCACGCTGGAGCGCGCCGAGGCGGGCGGCATCGCGCTGCCGAAGCTCCTCGAGACCGACTACGTCAACACCATCCCGACCGCCGCCGAGCCGGCCGTGCCCGGTGACGAGGAGATGGAGCGCCGGATCACCGCGTGGAACCGCTGGAACGCGGCCGCCATGGTGACCCGGGGCAGCAAGTACGGCGTCGGCGGCCACATCGCCACCTTCGCCTCGGCGGCCTGGCTGTACGAGACCGGCTTCAACCACTTCTTCAAGGGCAAGGAGGGCGACGGCTCGGGTGACCAGCTCTACATCCAGGGCCACGCCTCCCCCGGCATCTACGCCCGCGCCTTCCTCGACGGCCGGCTGAACGAGCACCACCTCGACAACTTCCGTCAGGAAACGGGCGGCAACGGCCTGCCCTCCTACCCGCACCCGCGCCGCCTGCCCTGGCTGTGGGAGTTCCCGACGGTGTCGATGGGCCTCGGCCCGCTCTCCGCGATCTACCAGGCGCGCTTCAACCGCTACCTCACCAACCGCGGCATCAAGGACGTCTCGGCGTCCCACGTGTGGGCCTTCCTCGGCGACGGCGAGATGGACGAGCCGGAGTCGACGGCGGCTCTCGCGCTCGCCGCGCGTGAGGAGCTGGACAACCTCACCTTCGTCATCAACTGCAACCTGCAGCGCCTCGACGGCCCGGTCCGCGCGAACTTCAAGATCGTGCAGGAGCTGGAGGCCCAGTTCCGCGGCGCCGGCTGGAACGTCGTCAAGACGCTGTGGGGCACCGCCTGGGACGAGCTGTTCCAGCTCGACACCACCGGTGCGCTCGTACGCCGCCTGCGCGAGGTACCGGACGCGCAGATCCAGACGTACCAGACCCGCGACGCCGCCTACATCCGCCAGGACTTCTTCGGCAAGGACCCGGCGCTCGCCGAGATGGCGAAGCTGCTGAGCGACGACAAGATCCTCGAGTGCTTCCACCTCTCCCGCGGTGGCCACGAGTCCCGCAAGGTCTACGCGGCCTACAAGGCGGCCGTCGAGCACAAGGGCGCGCCGACCGTGATCCTGGCCCAGACGGTCAAGGGCCACACCCTCGGCGAGGGCTTCGCGTCGAAGAACGCCAACCACCAGATGAAGAAGCTCTCGGTGGACGAGTTCAAGGCGATGCGCGACCTGCTGGAGCTGCCGATCAAGGACAGCGACTTCGTCGACGGCGTGGTGCCCTACGGCCACCCGGGCGCCGACTCCCCCGAGGTCCGCTACCTCCAGGAGCGCCGCGCGGCCCTCGGCGGCCCGGCCCCGGCCCGCCGTACGCACCCGCTGCCCGCGCTGCCCGCCCCGGCGGAGAAGGCCTTCGCCTCCTTCGACAAGGGCTCCGGCTCGCAGAACGTGGCCACCACCATGGCCTTCGTCCGCCTGGTCAAGGACCTGGTCCGCGACAAGGAGACCGGCAGGCGCTGGGTGCCGATCGTCCCGGACGAGGCGCGCACCTTCGGCATGGAGTCGCTGTTCCCGTCGCTCGGGATCTACTCCCCCAAGGGCCAGACGTACGAGCCGGTCGACCGCGACCAGCTGATGTACTACAAGGAGGCCAAGAACGGCCAGATCCTCAATGAGGGGATCACCGAGGCCGGTTCGATGGCCGACTTCATCGCCGCGTCCACCGCGTACGCGACGCACGGCGAGGCGATGATCCCGTTTTACATCTTCTACTCGATGTTCGGCTGGCAGCGCACGGCCGACCAGATGTGGCAGCTCGGCGACCAGCTCGGCCGCGGCTTCCTCGTCGGCGCGACGGCCGGGCGTACGACCCTCACCGGTGAGGGCCTGCAGCACGCCGACGGCCACTCCCCGGTGATCGCCGCGACCAACCCGGCCGCGCTGACGTACGACCCCGCGTTCGCCTACGAGATCGCGGTGATCGTCCGTGAGGGTCTGCGCCGGATGTACGGCGAGGCCAAGCCGGGCGAGGACCAGAACGTCTTCTACTACCTGACGGTCTACAACGAGCCGCTGCCGCAGCCGGCGAAGCCGCAGGGCCTCGGTATCGACGAAGGCATCGTCAAGGGCCTGTACCGCTTCAACACGGCCGAGTCCGCGGGCGTGTCCGCCCCGGCCGACGCCCCGCGCATCCAGCTGCTCGGCTCCGGTACGGCGATCCACTGGGCCCTCGAGGCGCAGCGGCTGCTCGCCGAGGACTGGGGCGTGGCCGCCGACGTGTGGTCCGCGACCTCCTGGTCGGAGCTGCGCAGGGACGCGATGGAGGCCGACGCGGCGCTGCTGCGCGGCGAGGAGCGGGTGCCGTACGTCCGCCAGGCGCTGCAGGGCGCCGAGGGCCCGGTGCTGGCGGTGTCCGACTACATGCGCCAGGTTCCGGACCAGATCGCGCAGTGGGTGGAGCAGGACTACTCCTCGCTGGGCGCCGACGGCTTCGGTCTGTCGGACACCCGTGAGGCCGCCCGCCGCCACTTCGGCGTCGACGCCCAGTCGATCGTCGTCGCGGCCCTGGCCCAGCTCGCCCGGCGCGGCGAGGTGAAGGCCACGGCGGTCAAGGAGGCCCGGGAGAAGTACGGGCTGTAATCACCGCGGTCCTGGAAGGGGTACGGCTGCTGCCGTACCCCTTCTTTGTCAGTGGCCCCCGGCATCATGAACGCATGCGTGCCGCACGTCTGATCAAGATGGTCCTCCTGCTCCAGTCCCGGCCCGCCATGACCGCCGCCGAACTCGCGCGCGAACTGGAGGTGTCGGAGCGGACCGTCACACGGGACGCGCAGGCGCTGTCGGAGGCGGGGGTGCCGGTGTATGCCGACCGGGGGCGGGCCGGCGGGTACCGGCTGGTCGGCGGGTACCGGACGCGGCTGACCGGGCTGGCCCGGAGCGAGGCCGAGGCGCTGTTCCTGAGCGGGGTGCCGGGCGCGCTGCGGGAGATGGGTCTGGAGGACGTCGCCTCGGCGGCCCGGCTGAAGGTGTCGGCGGCGCTGCTGCCCTCCCTGCGGGACGCCCCGGACACCGCCGCGCAGCGCTTCCATCTGGACGCCCCGGCCTGGTTCCGGGAGCCCGAGACGCCCGCGCTGCTGCCCGTGATCGCCGAGGCGGTGTGGGACGACCGCTGCCTCAGGGCCCGCTACCGGCGCGGGGACGGCGAGGTCGAGCGGACGCTGGAGCCGTACGGGCTCGTGCTGAAGGCGGGCGTCTGGTACCTGTGCGCGCGGGTGGCCGGCGGCTCCTTCCGGACGTACCGGATCGACCGGTTCGAGGCCGTCGACGCCCTCGCCGAGCGTTTCCACCGGGCGGCGGATTTCGACCTGCCCGCCCACTGGGCCGAGCAGGCCGAGCGGTTCGCCCGGTCGATCCTGCACGCGGAGGTGGTCGTACGGCTCTCCCCGGACGGCGTGCGCCGGCTGCCGCACGCCGTCGATCCGCTCGCCGCCCGGGAGGCGCTGGCCGGTGCGGGCGCGCCGGACGCCGAGGGCTGGGTGACGGTGACGCTGCCCGTGGAGTCGCAGGAGGTCGCGCACGGCCAGCTGGCCGCGCTCGGACCGGAGGCGGAGGTGCTGGCTCCGGCGAGCCTGCGGGAGCGGTGCGCCGCGGACGCGGCCCGGCTCGCCGCGCGGTACGCCCGCGGGGACGCCGGTTGACGATCCGCGGCCCACGGCGCGGTACTCCGCGTGCGGCCCGCCCGCCGGGGCCCGGCTGGGTGACGGTGACGCTGCCCGCGGAGTCGCAGGAGGTCGCGCACGGCCCGCTGACCCCGCTCGGACCGCAGGCGGAGGAGCCTGCGGGAGCGGTGCGCGGCGGACACGGCCCGATACGCCGGTTGACGATCCGCGGTCCGGCGCGGTACTCCGCGTGCGGCCCACCGGCCGAGGCCCGATGCTGGTGACCGTGATGGACGAGACGGAGTTCTGGGAGCTGATCGACTCCACCCGCGAGGCCGCCGAGGGCGACCCCGAGGAGCAGGCCGACCTGCTCGTGGACCGGCTGCTCCAGCTGGATCCCGAGCTGGTCCTGGACTTCGCCCGTCACTTCGAGGCCCGCTACAACCGCGCCTACCGCTGGGATCTGTGGGGCGCGGCCTGGCTGCTGCTGGACGGGTGCAGCGACGACGCCTTCGACTTCTTCCGGTGCTGGCTGATCGGCCAGGGCCGGGAGGTGTTCGAGGGCGCGCTGCACGATCCGGACGCGCTGGCCGGGCTGCTGGGCGAGTTCGACGAGGAGATCGACGGCGACGGCGAGGAGCTGGGGTACGCGGCGGACGAGGCGTACGAGCAGCTGACCGGCACCGTCGCGCCCGACCTGGGCATCGCCCCGGCGCCCGCGGAGCCGCAGGGCACGCCCCTGGACCTGGAGAACGACCGGGTGCTCGCCGAGCGCTATCCCCGCCTGTGGGAGCGGTTCAAGGGGTGACGCCGGCCCCTGCGCGGTCGCCGGGGCCGAGGACGACGGTCACGACCGCGCAGACCACCGCGGGCTGCGTGCCGCCTGGGCCGCGGGCGCTGTGCGGTGCCCGTGATGTGCGCTGCGCCACCGGCTGGAACCATCGTCCAGGTCCGGGTCGTTCCTGGGGGTACACGCGTGCCTGACCGGTTCCGCCGCCCGGTGGCCGTCTCCGGTGCGTGTGCTGATCAGCGGACCGGTCCGGTCCGTACTGAGGGGTCCGAGAGAAAGGCGGCTCCGTGGACCTGCTCGACCTGGTGCTTGTGCTGGTGATCGTCGTCTACGCGGTGTCCGGGTACCGGCGCGGCCTGGTGGCCGGATGCGTCTCGCTGGCCGGGTTCGTGGGCGGAGCGGTCATCGGCGTGTGGCTGCTGCCCTGGGTGACGGGCCAGGTGGAGCGGGGCACGTCGGCGGCCACGGTGCTCGCGGTGCTGACGGTGCTGGTGCCGGCGGTGGTGGGGCACGAGCTGGCGGGCCGGCTGGCGCTGCGGCTGCGCGGGGAGCTGGACCGGGGTCCGCTGCGGGTGGCGGACGGGCTGGGAGGTGCCGCGGCGAACTCGGTCGCGGTGCTGATCGTGGCCTGGGTCGCGGCGAGCGTGCTGAGCGCGGCCCCCTCGCAGCCCCTGACGACGGCGATACGGAACTCGGCACTGCTGGGCGCGGTGCAGGAGGCGATGCCGCAGACCACGCCGGCGTGGTTCGCGCGGGCCACCTCCGCGCTGACCGAGGCGGGCTTCCCGCAGGTCTTCAACCCGTTCGAGAACGAGTCGACGGCCCGGGTGGCCCGCCCGACCGGGGACAGCGTCACCCCGGCCGCGACGAGCGCCGCCAAGCGAAGCTCGGTGAAGATCGAGGGCGCCGCGGGCGTGGAGGGCCGTGAGGGCAGCGGGTTCGTGTACGCGCCGCAGCGGGTGATGACCAACGCGCACGTGGTGGCCGGCATCGACGACCCGGGCGTGCGGGTCGGCGGGGTGGGGCCGTCGTACCGGGCGCGGGTGGTGCTGTTCGACCCGGACCGGGACGTGGCGGTGCTGTATGTGCCGGGGCTGCGCGCGCCGGTGCTGCGGTTCGACCCGAGTGCCGCGCGCGGGGACGCGGCGGTGGTGGCGGGCTATCCGCAGGACGGGGCGCTGGACCTGCAGGCGGCGACGGTGGCGAACCGGGTGCGGGCGACCGGCCGGAACATCTACAACGACCGCACGGTCACCCGGGAGATCTACTCGGTCCGCTCCACGGTCCGGCCGGGCAACTCCGGCGGCCCGCTGCTGACCACGGACGGCAGGGTGTTCGGGGTGGTCTTCGCCCGGTCCACCTCGGACGCCGAGACGGGGTACGCGCTGACGGCGGCCGAGGTGGCGGGCGACGCCCGTCGCGCGGCCACGGCGACGGCGCGGGTGGACACGGGCCAGCTGGTCGACTCGTAGGCCGGCGTGCCGCGTGGGCCGGCGTGGGCGCGGGGCCTACAGGCCGCGGCCCATGCACACGTCGTCGACGTACCGGCCGTCGATGAGGAACTCCTCCGGCAGCACGCCCTCGACGGCGAAGCCCTCGGACGCGTACAGCGTCCGGGCGGGGGTGTTGTGCGCCAGCACGCGCAGGGTGAGGCGCCGCGCGCCGCGCCGGCGCGCCTCGGCGACGGCGGCCCGGATCAGGGCGCGCCCGACACCCCGCCCGCGCGCCTCCACGGCGACGGCGAACCCCTGGATGGCCAGGACGTGCGCGTTGGCGGGGAGCGGGGTCGGGTGGATGAGGCGGATGTAGCCGAGGAGGCGCCCGTCGGCCTCGGCGACGAGGAAGTCGTCGGGGCGGTGCCGCTCGTCGAAGAACGGCGGGTAGGGCGGCTGCGGCCGGGGTGCCACCGCGTGCAGGGTGGACCAGGTGGCCCGGTCGAGGACGGCGAGCTCCTCGTCGTCGGCGGGCCGGGCGGTGCGTATGTGCGGCTCGGGCATGACGGTCACCCTACGGCGGGCGGTCCGGGCGTCCCAGCGCGTTTCCGACCGGCCGTACGGTCATGCTGGGGCCATGGAACGTTCACGTATCGCGGTGGCCGGTGCGTCCGGTCTCATCGGCAGCGCTCTGGTGCGGTCCCTGACCGCGGACGGGCACGAGGTGGTCCGGCTGGTGCGCCGGGCCCCCCGGGGCGCGGACGAGGTCCGTTGGGATCCCGGGCGGAGGTACGTCGACACGGCCGGGCTGGCCGGGTGCGACGCGGTGGTCAACCTGGCGGCGGCCGGGGTGGGCGACCGGCGCTGGACGCCGGAGTACAAGCGGCTGCTCCGGGACAGCCGGGTGCTGGGCACGGCGGCGCTGGCCGAGGCGGTGGCCGCGCTGCCGCGCCCGCCGCGGGTGTTCGTGAACGGCAGTGCGATCGGCTTCTACGGCGACACGGGCGACCGGGTGGTGGACGAGGACGCGTCCCCGGGCGACGGTTTCCTGGCCGCGCTGTGCGTGGAGTGGGAGGCGGCGGCGGCGCCCGCGCAGGAGGCGGGCGTGCGGACGGTGTGCGCGCGGACGGGGCTGGTGGTGGCCCGGGGCGGCGGGGCCTGGGGGCGGCTGTTCCCGCTGTTCCGGGCGGGGCTCGGGGGGCGGCTGGGCGACGGGCGGCAGTACTGGTCGTACATCGCGCTGCACGACGAGGTCGCCGCGATCCGGCATCTCATCGACCACGACGACCTGTCGGGTCCGGTCAATCTGACGGCTCCGCAGCCGCTGACGAACAGTGAGATCACGGCGGCGATGGCCCGCGCGCTGCACCGGCCGGCGGTGTTCGCGGTGCCCGCCCCGGTGCTGCGCGCGGTGCTCGGGGAGATGGCCGGGGACGTGCTGGGCAGTCAGCGCGTGGTGCCGAAACGGTTGCTGGAGTCGGGGTTCCGGTTCGCGTTTCCGGGCATCGATGAAGCGATCCGTGCGGCCCTGTGAGCCGGCTGACAACACCGGCGAACGAAAGTGACCGTATGCGACCTCCATGCGACCGTGCCCTGTTGATGCGCGACTGTTTCTGACCGATCACGCCCCTACCCTCGACCCGAACTCGGGTATCTCTTGCGCCTGTTGGGGGCATGACGTCTCCACCGGTCGCGCAACCACAGGAGGGGCCTCGTGCTTGAGCCCGCGTACCAGGTGGACGTCGTCATCGTGGGAGCCGGAATCGCCGGTCTCTCGGCGGCTCATCGGCTGACCAGTGCAGGAATCACCACTGCGGTCCTGGAGGCCGCCCCCTACGTCGGGGGCCGCATGTCGACCGAGAAGGTCGACGGCTTCCGGCTCGACCGCATCGGACAGCTGCTGTCCACGTCCTATCCGGAACTCCGCCGGACCCCGGGCCTGGACGCCCTGACCCTGCGCCGCTTCGCGCCGGGCGTCCTGCTGCACCGCGACGGCCGCACCCAGCGCGCGGGCACGCCGGCGGCCGTCGGGAGCGCAAGGGGCGCACGGGGCGCACTCCATGTGGTGCGCGCCCTCGCCAGCTCCCCCAGGGGTACGGCGGCCACGCCCGGCGCGCCGGTGGGCGGCGCGGTGGACCAGGCCCGGCTGGGCGCCGCGCTGGGCCGGATCGCGGCGACCCCCGTCGAGCGGATCCTGGCCCGCCCCGAGATGCCGGCCGCGCAGGCGCTCGCGCAGCGCGGGGTGCCGGCGCGCACCATCGACGGCTTCCTGCGCCCGCTGCTCGCCGCGCTGCTGTGCGACCCGGAGCTGACCACCTCCAGCAGGTGCGCCGACCTGGCGCTGCACGCCTTCGCGAGCGGGCGGCTCTGCGTGCCGGAGGGCGGCGCGGACGTGCTGCCGGAGCTGCTGGCCCGGACGCTGCCGCCGGGCACCGTGCACACCGGGGTGCGGGTCACCTCGGTGTCGACGACCTCGGTGGCCACCGCCGAGCACGGGCAGATCCGCTGCCGGGCTGTGCTGCTGGCGACGGACGCGCGGGCCGCGGCCGAGCTGCTGCCGGGGCTCAGGGTGCCGGACTTCCACCCGGTGACGGTCGTCCACCACACCACGGACGACCCGGCGGCGGCCTTCTCGACGGGCGGCTCGCTGCTGCTGGACGCCGACCGGGGCGGGCCGGTGGCGCACACGGCGGTGCTCAGCAACGTGGACCCGAGCCGGGCACCGGCCGGCCGCGTGCTGATCTCGTCGACGGTGCTGGGCACCCCGCCGGAGGGGGTGGACACGGCGGTCCGCATCCACCTCTCCCGCCTCTACGGCACCTCCACGCGCCGCTGGGAGACGCTGGCCGTGCACCACACCCCCGAGGCGGTCCCCGCCATGCGCCCCCCGCACGACCTGCGCCGCCCGGTACGCCTCCTGGCGGGCCTCTACGTCTGCGGCGACCACCGCGACACCAGCACGGTCCAGGGCGCCCTCCACTCCGCCCACAGGGCCGCGTCGGCCATCCTGGCGGACCTGGGCGCGGCGGGCTCCATGCACAGCGCGGACCCGGCCCCGACGATGCCGAGGGCGGCGTAACCGCGCCCGAAGGGGCGCGGGGAACCGCGCGCTCGGCCACATCGGCGCGGCACCCGGCGAACCACCCGGAACTACCCCAGCGCCGCAACCTTCTCCCGGTACACCCTCACCGGTGCCGCATCCCGGTAAGGCTCCAGCCGCCGCTCGAACTCCTTCACGTACTCCACCGCGCGAGCCGACCGCATCTCCGCGGCCTGTCCCGCAGCCTCCGCGGCGATCGCGCACGCCTGGTCGAGCTCGCCGAGGCCGAGGCGCGCGGTGGCGAGGACGACCCGGCAGAACAGGCGGCTGCGGGCATAGGTGGGCGCCCGCAGCTGCAGGGACCGCTCGGCGTGCTGCGCGGCCGCCCGGAACTGCTGCAGATCCCGGTGGCAGTGCCCGAACTCGTCGGCGAGCTGCGCCTCGTCGAAGAACGCCGCCCAGTACGGCACCTCGTCCCCGGGCCGGGCCGCCTCCAGGGCGCGCTCGGCCCGCACCAGCGCCGCGGTGCACGCCCGCACCTCGCCGAGCACCCCGTGCGCCCGCGCCTCGGACGCGTGCAGCAGCGCCTGGACGACAGGCGGCGCGCCCGTGCCGACGCCCTGCTGGGCGACCCGCGCCAGCTGCACCGCCTCCCGGCCGTGGCCGAGGTAGACGGCCTGGCGGCTCATGGTGACCAGGACGTACGAGCCGTAGGCCCGGTCGCCGGCCGCCTGGGCCAGCCGCAGGGCCTGCACGAAGTAGCGCTGGGCGAGCCCGTGCGCGGCGATGTCGTACGAGGTCCAGCCCGCGAGCCGGGTCAGGTCGGCGGCGGCGCCGAACAGCCGGCGGCCGGTCTGCTCGTCGTAGCTGCCGCGGAGCATCGGCTCGCACTCGTGCTCCAGGTAGCGCACCAGGGCCTGCCGGGCGTGGCCGCCGCCGAACCGGTCGTCGAGGGTGCGGAACAGCTCGCCGACCGAGTGCAGGGCGGCGATGTCACCGCTGCCGACCTTGTGCCCGGGGGCGCGCTCGGCCTGCCCGCGCGACCGCGGCGGGGCCGGCAGCTGGGGTTTGGCCGCTCCGGGCCGGCCCTGCGGCGGCACCCGCGGCACCGGTTCCCGGGCCACCCGGTCGTCGGCCTTGCCGATCAGCCAGTCCCGGCTGGGCACGACGAGCCCCGCCGGGGTGAAGGCGATCTTGCGCAGCTCGGCGTGGCTGCCGGAGTCCTTGCGCCACAGCCCGCTGACGATGTCGACGGCCTCCTCCGGGGTGGCCGCGTACTCCAGCCCGGCGTAGACCGGCGCGCAGGCGTCCAGGCCGAGGTCCTGTGCGGTGAGCCGGCGCCCCAGCCGGCGGGTGAACACCTCGGCGATGAGGGCGGGGGTGGTCCCCCGCGGCTGCTGTCCGCGCAGCCAGCGGGTGACCGAGGTCTTGTCGTATCTGAGGTCCAGCCCGTGCTCGAGGCCGAGCTGGTCGACGCGACGAGCCAGACCCGCGTTGGAGAACCCCGCCTCTGCGATGAGCGCGGCGAGCTGGCGGTTGGGGGTGCGCTGCGCGGGTCGGTCCGTCATCTGCGGTGCGGTCTCCTGCCTTCCGGGCCTTTGATGTGCCCGGATTGCCTTTGAGCAGCCCTTATGGCCTCACGAACGGCGCGAATGTAGCGGAGAGTGAGCAGACGGTCGCATACTTCGCGAGGCATTCATCCGATCGTGTGAGGAACGCCCGCAGGGCTGACGTACGCCGGTCGGACGTACAGTGGCGTGGGCGCGATACGTGCCTGACACATCCTTCGCCGAGGGAGGCGCTTGCCGTGAGTGAGTTGCGGTTCGTCCGCATGGGATTCGGTGCCGATGCCATCGACTACCAGGAGGCCTGGGACGAGCAGCGCCGGGTGCACGCGGCCCGGTTCGCCGACGAGGTCCCGGACACCGTGATCCTTCTGGAGCACCCCCCGGTGTACACGGCGGGCCGGCGCACCGAGGACAGCGAGCGTCCGCTGGACGGCACTCCGGTCATCGACGTGGACCGCGGCGGCAAGATCACCTGGCACGGCCCGGGCCAGCTGGTGGGCTACCCGATCCAGAAGCTGCCCCGCCCGGTGGACGTGGTCGCGCACGTTCGGCGGCTGGAGGAGGCGATCATCCGCTCCTGCGCCGAGTTCGGCCTGGAGACCACGCGGGTGGAGGGCCGGAGCGGCGTGTGGGTGCTCGGCGACCCGGTCGAGCAGCGGCCGGCGCTCGGAGGGCTGTCCCTGGACTTCGACCCGCGGCTGCACGACGAGGAGTTCGACCCGCGGCTCAACGGCCCCGAGTACGCCCCGTCCAACGCGGGCCAGCGGCGCGAGGACCGCAAGATCGCCGCGATCGGCATCCGGGTCGCCAAGGGCGTCACGATGCACGGCTTCTCCTTCAACGTGAACCCCGACAACGCCTGGTTCGACCGGATCATCCCGTGCGGCATCCGCGACGCCGGGGTCACCTCGCTCGCGAACGAGCTGGGCCGGGACGTCACGATCGAGGAGGTCCTGCCGGTGGTGGAGCGGCACCTGAAGGACGTCCTGGAGAACGCGGACCTGAAGCCGCGGGTGATCGAGAAGGCGTCCGCCTGATCGTCCGTCGGGGGAATGCGCCCTGCGACAGCGGGGTTGGCCTCGACGGCAGGGCGCACAGAGCACGGGCGTACCCTGGTGTACGCCGAAGAATCGAAGTCACAGGGAGCCGGTCGTGTCCGCAGTCGCACCCGACGGACGCAAGATGCTGCGCCTGGAGGTCCGCAACAGCCAGACCCCCATCGAGCGCAAGCCCGAGTGGATCAAGACCCGGGCGAAAATGGGCCCCGAGTACACCGCGATGCAGAAGCTCGTGAAGAGCGAGGGCCTGCACACGGTCTGCCAGGAAGCCGGCTGCCCGAACATCTACGAGTGCTGGGAGGACCGCGAGGCGACCTTCCTCATCGGCGGCGACCAGTGCACCCGGCGCTGTGACTTCTGCCAGATCGACACGGGCAAGCCCGAGGCGCTCGACCGCGACGAGCCGCGCCGCGTGGGCGAGTCCGTGGTCACCATGGACCTGAACTACGCCACCATCACCGGCGTCGCCCGCGACGACCTGGCGGACGGCGGCGCCTGGCTGTACGCCGAGACCGTGCGCCAGATCCACCAGCAGACCGCGGACCGCGAGGCCGGCCGGACCAAGGTGGAACTGCTGGCCCCCGACTTCAACGCCGTCCCCGAGCAGCTGGCCGAGGTCTTCTCCTCCCGGCCCGAGGTCTTCGCGCACAACGTCGAGACCGTCCCCCGGATCTTCAAGCGGATCCGCCCCGGCTTCCGCTACGAGCGCTCCCTGAAGGTCATCACCGAGGCCCGCGACTTCGGCCTGGTCACCAAGTCCAACCTGATCCTCGGCATGGGCGAGACCCGCGAGGAGGTCAGCGAGGCGCTGAAGCAGCTGCACGACGCGGGCTGCGAGCTGGTGACCATCACCCAGTACCTGCGCCCCTCCGTGCGCCACCACCCCGTGGAGCGCTGGGTCAAGCCGCAGGAGTTCGTGGAGCTGAAGGAGGAGGCCGAGCAGATCGGCTTCTCCGGGGTGATGTCCGGCCCGCTGGTGCGCTCGTCGTACCGTGCCGGACGCCTGTACCGGATGGCGGTCGAACAGCGTCATGCGGCTGCTCCGCAGCCGGGCGGTGCGTTCGTCGCCACCCAGGCGGTGTGAGCCGAGCGTGTGAATTCACGCACAAGTAATTACCGGCCAGTATTGGCCAGGACGACGCGGTCCTGACCGTCCTCGCTGATGAGGGCGCGCGCCAGGACCGCGTCGGCGTTTCCGGGCGCCCCACCAAGGCTTCACGGGCGTTTGACCGGTCGGACACGCCCTGGTAACACCAATCAGTGACTCTGGTATCACGCCCCGTATCTCCATCGCTCCGAGGGGGGACCTCGATCATGCAGGCCGCACCGGTACGCGCCACCGCCATCCCGACCTTCACCGACGCCCTCCGGGCCGTCGAGTCCCTGCTCATGAGCGGCGGTCAGCGCACCGCCCGCCGCAACGCGTGGACGTCCGTCCTGGAGGACCGCCGCCGGGCCAAGGACCGGGTCGAGGCCCAGCGGGTCCTGGACCAGGCCGCCGCCGGCCGCTCCTGATCTTCCCTGCCGGGCACTGCCGTCGTCCGCGCTCCTGGGGGCACGTAGACTTCGTGGCATGGCGAGGAAGGAAACCGCGGCGAACGCCGCGAACGCAGGGCGACTGAAGCAGATCGCCCTCACGTACAAGATGACCCGCAAGGCCGACAAGACGATCGGCCTTGTACTCGCGGCCGTCGGCATCGGCACCCTCGGTGTCTTCCTCGCGATCGGCTTCCTGATCGGCCACCCGGTCTATCTGGGCATCTTCGGCCTGCTGATCGCTCTGCTGGCGACGGCGATCGTGTTCGGCCGCCGGGCCGAGCGGGCCGCCTTCGGCCAGATGGAGGGCCAGCCGGGCGCCGCCGCGGCCGTGCTCGACAACATCGGCCGGGGCTGGACGACGACTCCGGCGGTGGCGATGAACCGCAGCCAGGACGTGGTGCACCGGGCCGTCGGCAAGGCCGGCATCGTGCTGGTCGCCGAGGGCAACCCGAACCGGGTGAAGAGCCTGCTGGCCGCCGAGAAGAAGAAGATGAACCGCATCGTCGCGGACGTGCCGGTGCACGACCTGATCGTCGGCGACGGCGAGGGCCAGGTCGAGCTGAAGAAGCTCCGCACCACCATGCTGAAGCTCCCGCGCGTGCTCACCGGCCCCCAGGTCACGGCCACCAACGACCGGCTGCGGGCCCTGGGCGACCTGATGAGCAACATGCCGCTGCCGAAGGGCCCGATGCCCAAGGGCATGAAGCTGCCGAAGGGCGGGCCGCGGGGCCGCTAGGTCTGACACGCCGCCGAACGGAGCATCCGGCCGGTAATCGGGTCGTCCGCTCCTAGCCTTCGGCATGTGACAAAACGACACATTGCGTACCTGGCGTGCGCCACGTCCCTCGTCGGAGCATTCGCCGGCGCCACCCCGGCGTCGGCCGCCCACCGGGTCCTCGTGGTGCATGCGGGTGAGTCGATCCAGAAGGCGGTCAACGCCGCCAAGGCCGGCGACATCGTGTTCGTGCTCGCCGGCACCTACCGTGAGAGCGTCACGGTGAAGACGGCGGGCCTGACCCTGCGCGGCGCGGGCCCCGGCACCGTGATCCAGCCCCCCGCGAAGAAGACCAAGCCCGCCCCGCACGGCAAGAAGGCCGCCGTCACCTGCCTTTCGGACGGCAACGGCATCTGTGTGGTCGGGGGCAAGAACAAGCCGCTCAAGGACGTCACCGTCTCCGATCTGAAGGTGACCGGCTTCGCCCGCAGCGGCCTGTTCTCCATGGGCACCGACCGGCTGACCGTGAAGCGTGTGATCGCCGAGCACAACGGCCAGTGGGGCATCGCCCAGGAACACTCCACCCGCGGGCTGTTCCGCAACAACACCGCCCTGGGCAACGGGGACGCAGGCCTGTTCCTCGCCAACAACGTCAAGGCCGAGCAGGGGGCCACGGACAGCAAGGGCGCGGTGGTCGACCACAACCGTCTGCAGGACAACCGGATCGGCATCACCGTCCGCCGCCTGCGCAACCTCGCCGTCACGCACAACTACGTCACCGGCAACTGCGCGGGCGTGTTCGTCGTCGGCGACGAGAACAAGCCGCGGGCCGGCGCCCTCACCGTCAGCGACAACCTGGTCGTGCAGAACAACAAGTACTGCCCGAAGACCGCCCGGCTGCCCTACCTGAAGGGCTCCGGCATCGTGCTGACCGGCACGGAGAAGACCCTGGTGACACGGAACCGGGTCACCGGCCACCAGGGCAAGTCCCCGCTGTCGGGCGGCATCGTCCTGTTCAAGAGCTTCGTGGGCGCCACCAGCGAGAAGAACCGGATCACCGGCAACCGGCTGATGGACAACTCCCCGGCGGACCTCGTCAACCAGGAGTCCGCCAAGAGCGACAACGCGTTCACCGGCAACTCCTGCCGGGCCTCCAAGCCCGCGGGCCTGTGCTGACCGGACGGCCGTACCCGACCCACGCAAGGAAGGAAGGCGGCACATGACCGCACCATCCCGCGGGCTCTCGGCTCCCTCGGAGCCGGGGGCACCCACCTCCCCTCCGCCGTCGATGCGGCTGCGCGAGCTCGTGTTCGGGGCGGCCTGCGCCGCCGCGGTCCGCGCCGCCGCCCGGCTGGGTGTCGCCGACGCGCTCGGCGACGCCCCCATGACGGTGGAGACCCTGGCGACGGCGCTGCACACCGAGCCGGGGCCGCTGCGCCGGCTACTGCGCGCCCTGTCCTGCCACGGTGTCTTCGCCGAGCGGCCGGACGGGACGTTCGCCCACACCGAGATGTCCCGGCTGCTGCGCGAGGACGACCCGAACAGCCTGCGGGCCATCGCGCTGTGGTGCACCGAGCCGTGGACCTGGGACGCCTGGCCACGGCTGGACGAGGCGGTGCGCACCGGCCGGAACGTCGTGGAGGACCTGTACGGAAAGGAGTTCTTCGCCTACCTCAACGAGGACGCCCCCGAGTCCGCGGACGTCTTCAACCGCGCGATGACCCGCTCCAGCGAGCAGTCGGCGCGGGAGGTGGCGGCCCTGCTGGACCTGTCCGGCAGCCGCTCGGTCGCGGACATCGGCGGCGGCCAGGGGCATGTGGTGGCCTGTCTGCTGGACAAGTACCCGGCGATGCGCGGCAGCCTGCTCGACCTGCCCCGGGTGGTCGAGAACGCCCTGCCGCGGCTGCGCGAGGGCGGTGACCTCGCCGACCGCGTGCAGATCGTGCCGGGCGACGTCCGGGACGCGGTCCCGGTCGAGGCCGACGCCTACATCATCAAGAACATCCTGGAGTGGGACGACGAGAGCACGGCCCGGCTGCTGCGCAACGTCGTCGAGGCGGGCGGCCCCGGCACCCGTGTCATCGTCATCGAGAACCTGGTGGACGACACCCCCTCGATGCGCTTCAGCACGGCCATGGACCTGCTGCTGCTGCTGAACGTCGGCGGGGCCAAGCACACCACGGACAGCATGGTCAGCCGGCTCCAGGCGGCGGGCCTGGCCATCGGTGAGATCCGCCCGGTCAACCCGTTCCTGCACGCGTTCGACTGCATGGTCCCCGCGTGAGCGGCTCCCCCCAGCACACCGGTGCCGGGTCCGCGTCGGACGCGGGCCCGGCACCGGTGGTCCGGCCGGAGGGTCAGGCGCCGGCGTCGCGCTCCCACAGGTAGAAGCGCTGTGCCATGGCGTCCTTCGGGGACCGCCAGGTCTCCGGGTCGTACGCGCTGACGTACGCCGAAAGCCGCTCGCTGACCTCCTTGAACTCGGGGTGCGAGGTGATCTTGGCGATGGCCGGTCCGGGCTCGCGGTCGGACTCGATGAGGTGCATGTACACATCGCCGAACTGGAAGAGGCTGCGCCGGACGACACCGACGAGGTGCGGCAGCTCCCCCCGGTCGGACTCCGCGAACACCTTGGCGATGTCGGGGGCGGAGCCCGGGGCCATACGGGCGACGATCAGGGCCTGGTGCACGGTCGTCTCCTGTCGTCCGGCTCAGTCGGCCAGGGCCGGGGCGGGCCGCTCACCGGCGGCCGCCTTCTCGATCTTCTCCCGGATCAGCTCCATCTGGACCTTGGAGTTCTTGTTGATGTTGTCGGTCATCCAGTCGTCGTCGACCGGCGCGTCCGGCTTCATCTCGAAGTCCTGGGTCCAGACCATCCGGGTGCCGGCGGGAACCTCCTCGTACCGCCAGTGGATGTTCATGTAGGCGAAGGGCCCGGTCTCCACCCGGCGCGCCTTGACGGTGCGGGAGGACCGGTCCGGCTCGCGCTCCGAGACCCAGCTCCAGACGGTGCCGTTTTCGTCCGGGTGCATGGTGAGCCGGAAGGTCGTCTTCTCGCCCTCCCGCTTGAGGACCTCCACCGACGCGTACTCGCTGAACAGCTGCGGCCAGCGCTCCAGGTCGTTGGTCATGTCCCAGACCAGGTCCAGCGGGGCGGCGATGGTGATCTCGTTCCGGGTGTGTCCTGCCATGTCAGGCTCCTGCCATCAGGGTGCTGTTGACGAGGTCGAGGAACTGCTGCGGTGTCTTGCAGCGCTCCGCGTCGACCGGCATCGGGGTGCCGTGCGTGTTCTCCAGTTCGCCGACGATGCCGAGCAGGCCGAGCGAGTCGACGCCGAGGACGTCGAAACCCATGTCCGGCTGCTCCTTGAGCTGCTCCGGGCTGACGGTGACCCCGGCGGCCTTCTTCATCAGCGCGGCGAGTTCTTCCACGGTGATCTGGGGCATGTTCTCCTCCTTTGCTTCCTCACTGCGCGGTGCCGCGTCGCAGCACCAGCGCCGAGTTCGACCCCATGAGTCCGCGGCTGAGGACCAGCGCCGTCCGCAGTTCGGCGGCACGGGCCCGGCCCGTCACGAGGTCGAGGTCGTGGCTGACGTCGAAGACGTTCGGCGTCGGCGGGATCAGGCCGTGCTCCATCGCGAGCACGGCCGCCGCGGTGTCCAGCACGGGGGCCGCGCAGTACCCCCGGCCGATCCCGGTCTTCGGCGCGGTGACCGGTACCCGGGTGCCGTGCTCGCCGAGGACGTCGGCGATGGCCAGCGCCTCGGCGCGGTCCGCCGCCGGGACCCCGAGGGCGTCGGCGAAGACGACGTCGACCTCCTCGGGGGCGCAGCCGGCCTCCCGCAGGGCCTGCCGGGCGGCCTGCGCGAGGCCCTCCCGGGACTTCTCCCAGCGGGAGGCGCCGGTGAAGGTCGCCCCGTGGCCCGCCACGAAGGCCCGGATCCGGGCGCCGCGGGCGCGGGCGGTGCCCGACGCCTCCACCACGAGCATGGCGCCGCCCTCGGCCGGCACGAACCCGCAGGCCCCGTCCGTGAACGGGCGGTACGCCCGGGACGGCTCCGGCTCGCGGCTCAGTTCGTCGTAGCCGAGCTGGCAGACCATCGAGTACGGCGCGAGGGGCGCCTCGGTGGAACCGGCCACGATCACGTCGGTGCCGCGCCGCACCGCCCGTGCCGCATGGGCGACGGCGTCCAGGCCGCCGGCCTCGTCGGAGGCGACGACCGAGCAGGGTCCCTTGAAGCCGCGGCGGATGGACACCTGGCCGGTGCTCGCGGCGTAGAACCAGGCAATGGACTGGTACGGCCCGACGAACCGGCTGCCCTTGCCCCACAGCTGCTGCAGTTCGCGCTGGCCGAACTCGCCGCCGCCGGACCCGGCCGCGGTGACCACGCCGATGGAGTAGGGCGCGTCGGGCACGCTGCCCGGCCCGAGCCGGGCGTCGTCCAGCGCGAAGTCGGCCGCGGCCATGGCGTAGTGCGTGAACCGGTCCGTCTGGACGAGGAAACGCTCCTCGATCGTCGCCGCCGGGTCGAAGGCGCGGACCTCACCGGCCACCTTGAGGGGAAGGTGCTCGCAGCCCTCGCGGGTGACCCGGTCGAGGACGCTCAGGCCCTCCTGGGTGGACTTCCAGAAGGTGCCGGTGGTGGTGCCGTTGGGCGCGACCACACCGATGCCGGTGATGGCCGCGTGCCGGTCCTGCGGTTCGCTCATCGTGTCCTCACTCCCTCGGCCGGGTCAGGATCACCGCGGACTGGAAACCGCCGAACCCGCTGCCCACGGACAGCACGCTGGTCAGCTTCCGTTCGCGGGCGACACGCGGGACGTAGTCCAGGTCGCACTCGGGGTCGGGGATCTCGTAGTTCGCGGTCGGCGGTACGGCCTGCTTGACCAGGGCCAGCACACAGGCGACCAGCTCGATGGCGCCGATCGCCCCGAGGGAGTGCCCCACCATGGACTTGATGGAGCTCATCGGGGTGTCGTAGGCGTGGTGGCCGAGCGCCCGCTTCACGGCCGCCGTCTCGTGGCGGTCGTTCTGCCGGGTGCCGGAGCCGTGCGCGTTGACGTAGTCGATCGCCGTCGGGTCGAGCCGCGCCTGGCCTAGGGCGGTGTCTATGGCCCGCGCCATCTCCAGGCCCTCCTTGGTCAGGCCGGTCATGTGGTAGGCGTTGCCGTAGGTGGCGTAGCCGCCGAACTCGCAGTACACGTGGGCACCGCGGGCCCGGGCGTGCTCCAGTTCCTCCAGGACGAGCACCGCGCCGCCCTCGCCCATGACGAAGCCGTCACGGTTGTTGTCGAAGGGCCGGGAGGCGTGCGCGGGGTCGTCGTTGTTCGGGGACGTGGCCTTGATCGCGTCGAAGCAGGCCATGGTGATCGGGGAGATCGGCGAGTCCGACGCCCCTGCGATGCATATGTCGGCCCGGCCTTCCTGGACGGTGTGGAAGGCGTACCCGACGGCGTCCAGGCCGGAGGTGCAGCCGGTGGACACGGTCTGCACCGGACCCTGTGCGCCGAAACGTTCCGCCACCGCGGAGGCCACGGTGCTCGGCGAGAACGCCCGGTGCAGCTGCGGCTCGGCCTCGGTGGGGTCGACGTCCCAGCGCTGCCCGCGATGGCTGACCAGGACGTAGTCGTGCTCCAGCCGGGTGGTGCCGCCGACGGCGGTGCCCAGGGAGACACCGACCCGCCAGGGGTCCTCCCGGGCGAGGTCGAGACCGGAGTCCCGGACCGCCTCCTCGCCGGCGACCAGGGCGAACTGTATGTACCGGTCCGCCCGCTGGATCTGATCGGCGTCCAGGCCGTGTGCGGCGGGATCGAAGTCGCACTCGGCGGCGATCCGGGACCTCAGCCCGGCCGGGTCGAAGAACGTGATGCCCCGCGTCGCGGTGCGGCCTTCGGCGAGCAGCTCCCAGAACGCCGGTACGCCGATCCCGCCCGGGGCCACGACGCCTATGCCGGTGACCGCCACGCGCCGGCTCATGAGCGGACCTGCGCCCGGTCGGCCGGCGCTGCGGCGACGGTCTCCATCCCCTCGGTGTCGACGTGGCCGAGGGCCGGCCGGGGGGCCAGCGGGCCCAGGTGGAAGACGATCCGCGCCTCCACGTTGCCGACGTTGCGGAAGCGGTGGCGCATGTTCATGGGGATCATCAGCCCCTGCTCGGGCCGCAGCGGGTGCGGCTCGCCGTCCAGGTCCACCTCCAGCTGGCCGCAGACGACGTAGACGAACTCCTCGGAGTAGGGGTGGTAGTGCTCCCCGATGCGGTCGCCGGGCTGCACGATGGCCACGCCCATGAAACCGCTGGTGGAGCCCACCGTCGCCGGGGTGAGCATGGCGCGCAGATCGCCGCCGCGCCGGGTGTTGGGCTCGACCTCGCTGAGGTCCACGATCTTCGGAAGGGGTTTGATCACGGCGTTCCTCCGTTGGTGTGCTGGGCCTGCCGGGTCAGGCGTCGGGCGAGCGGCGGTCGGTGACGAGGTCCATGCCGACGGGCTCCCCGTCCAGCAGGCTGCCGAGCGCGGCCTGCCGTCCGGGCTCCGGCAGCAGGGCCCGGGCACCCGGGCCGGGGCGTACGTCGACCAGCCGGACGACGACGTCGTCACGCTGGAAGATCGTGCTGCGCAGGACGGGGCTGTCCGGGTCCTCCGCGGCCGCCTCGTCCTGCTGGGCGAGCAGCTCCGCCAGCCGCATCCCGCAGTCCGGCCGGGCCGGGTAGTACAGCGCCTGCCGCTCGCCCTCGGTGAGTTCGTCCGCGGTGACGTGGTGCACGGCGGGCAGCGCCGCCCGGGTGAAGAACACCCGCGCGGACTCCTGGTCGTTGAGATCCCGCTCCTGCTCCAGGTAGGGGTTGATGGCCTCCTCGACGGCCCGCACCTCGGGCTGCCGGGCGACGTGGCGCAGCGCCGCCAGCAGGTCGCCGCGCACCTCGATGGCCCGCACGACCCGGTTGCCGTGCATGAACAGGGAGGTACGGCACAGCCGGGTCGTCTCGTCGACCCGCGCCTGGGGCGAGGCGTAGTCGGAGAGGATCCTCTTGACCTCCCGCTCGCTGCCCGGCTTGACCGTGAAGGTCAGCGCGTGCCGGATCACGCCGTCGCCGATCCGCGGCGAGGCCTGGAGCCGGCGCCGCGACGCGGCCCCGGCCGGCTCGCCGCCGGTCTCGCGGACGATGTGGAACCGCAGCGACCGGGTGTCCCGGACGCAGCTGTGCAGCGGTTCCACCATCCGCACGTGCTCCTCGCTGTTCACCCAGGTGAGGAACGGCGGGGCGCTCTCCCACTCACTGGTGATGAGCCATTGGGAGGGATTCTCGATCGACTGGCACAGCTGGTCGCTGACGTGGCCGGGCACCTGCGCCACCTGGTTGCACAGTTGCTCGTAGGCCTCCAGGAACTGCTGCTGGGCACCGTCGTGGACGTCCACGAGCAGGACGACCCGGAGACGGGAGCCGTCGAACACGGACTGGGAGACCCTCTTCGACAACTCGCGCGTCGACTGGTCCGAGATCTTTTCCGACAAGGTGGTCATGCTGCGCATCTCCTTCACGGGGGCAGAGGCGAACGCCGGCCGCCGATGACGCGACTTCAGCGCTTCTTGATCCTGTGCCGCTTCCCGCGGTGCGCGCGACTCGCGTGAACCACGTGGGTGATTGAGCACGCGAAAGCCGTCCCAGCGGGCACAGAAACTGCGACGCGCCTCACACTCCCGACCCTGCCTCTGGAGACTCGATGCAGCAGAAAGCCGATCACCAGGTGCCCGTCCTCGTCGTGGGCGGTTCTCTGGTGGGCCTGTCCCTCTCCCTGTTCCTGGGCCGTCTCGGCGTACCGCACATGCTCGTCGAGCGGCACTCGGGAACCTCGATCCACCCGCGTGGCCGCGGCAACAACCTGCGCACGATGGAGCTGTTCCGGGTGGCCGGCATCGAGCCGGACATCAAGGCGGCGGCCTCGCTCCTCGCGGCCAACCACGGCATCCTCCAGACGCCGACGCTGGTCGGCGACGCCGGCGAATGGCTGTTCAGAGAGATCGACCCGGGGGGCGGACTGGCGAAGTTCAGCCCCACGACGTGGTGCCTGTGCAGCCAGAACGACCTCGAACCGGTGCTGCTGAAGGGGGCCCGCACCCTCGGCGGCGACCTGCGCTACTTCCACGAACTGGAATCCTTCGAGCAGGACCCCGAAGGGGTGACGGCGTTCGTCCGGGACCGTGACAGCGACGCGCTGTACACCGTCCGGGCGGACTACCTGGTCGCGTGCGACGGCCCGCGCAGCCCCGTCCGGAACCGGCTCGGCATCGGGCAGAGCGGGCCGGGCGACCTCTTCGCCAACGTGAGCGTCACCTTCCGCTCCAAGCTGCTCGCCGAGACGGTCGGCGACCGGCACTTCATCTGCTGCTACCTCACCAACCCCGAGGCCGACGGCGCCCTGCTGCCCGTCGACAACAAGGAGCACTGGGTCTTCCACGCCCCCTGGCACCCGGAGCACGGCGAGACCCTGGAGGAGTTCACCGAGGAGCGGCTCCAGCGGCACATCCGGCTGGCCGTCGGCGTCCCCGACCTCGACATCGAGATCACCGGCAAGGCGTCCTGGCGCGCCGCCGAACGCGTCGCCGAGCGGTACACGGCGGGCCGGGTCCTGCTCGCCGGCGACTCCGCCCACGAGATGTCCCCGACCGGCGCCTTCGGCTCCAACACCGGCATCCAGGACGCCCACAACCTGGCCTGGAAGCTGGCCGCCGTCCTCGACGGCTGGGCCGGACCGGGGCTGCTGGAGACCTACGACACCGAGCGCCGGCCCGTCGCCCTGGCCACCAGCGCCCGCGCCTCGGCCCGCTCGGTGGAGCACAGCCACCCCGGCTTCGCGCCCACGCCCGGCGTCGGCGGCGGGCCGCGCAGCGGCATCCTCCCGGTGGTCCTGTGCTACCGCTACCTGGAGGGCGCCGTCCTGGACGCCGACCCCGCCCATCCGGTCGTACCCGACGCGGTGCGGCTGACGGGGGACCCGGGCAGCCGGTCCCCGCACCTGTGGCTGCGCCGCGCGAGCGCCCGGCTCTCCACGGTCGACCTGTACGAGCGGTCCATGGTGCTGCTCTGCGACGCCGGGTCGGCGGCGGGTGCCGCCTGGCACGCGGCCGCCCGGCGCATCGCCGGCACGGACGGCGTACGGCTGGAGGCGTACCGGATCGGCGCGGGTGCGGACGCCGACCTGACGTACGACGGAGAGGGACCCGGCGGCGGCACCGACTGGGCCGCGGCGCACGGCACGACGGCCGACGGGGCGGTGCTGGTACGGCCGGACGGGTTCGTGGCCTGGCGCGCGGCCGGCGCGGTGGCGGATCCGGAGACGGAGCTGCGGGGGGTGCTGGCGGCGGTGCTGCGGAGGGGCTGAGCGCATGGGTGAGCCCGGTGACCGTCGGCCACCGGGCTCATCGGGATCAGGGATCAGGCCCCGGTCAGATCCGTACCTCGACCGTCTTCGCGAGCCGGTCGTGCAGGCCTCGGCCGTCGCGGTCCCAGACCAGGGCGGGGATCGCGAGGCAGAGCAGGACCGTGCGCACCAGGGCGCGCCCCGGGCTGACCGTGCCGGTTTCCAGGGCCACGACCCGGATGCCGAAGAGGCGCTTGCCCGGGGTGAAGCCGACCGTACCGACGGTCAGGGCGCTCAGGACGAAGAAGACGCCGAGCGCCCAGTTGCTCGTAGCGGGGCCGTAGCCGTGGGTGATCAGGCCGTATGCGATCAGGACGCACAGCGCCCAGTCGACGGCGAGGGCGCCGAGCCGCCTGCCGGGCCGTGCGATCGAGTTCGGTCCGTGCTCCGGGAGACCGAGCTGCTCGCCCCGGTATCCGAAGTCGGCACCCGCCTCTTCCATGGCCGCGCGCGGCCCGGAGAGCCACGATCCGATTGCCTGCCTGTTGTCCACCCGTCCACGGTACTGCGCCCGGTTTCGGGCACTACGCACAGGGGTGTGTCGGGGCTACCGTGGACAGGTGGCTGGTTAACTTCTGCGAAACAAACGGGTCACGCCCGAGAAATCACCCGTCCCTAGGGTCGAGACCAGCGTGTGCCACCGCACTGGCTGCACGAACGATCTACCACCCCGGCGAGGACGGTCGGGAGTAGGAGGAGCTGGATGTTCCAGAACGCCGACGAGGCCAAGAAGTTCATCGCGGACGAGGACGTCAAGTTCGTCGACGTCCGCTTCTGCGACCTGCCGGGCGTCATGCAGCACTTCACGGTGCCCGTTGAGGCGTTCGACCCGGACGAGGAGCTGGCCTTCGACGGATCGTCGATCCGTGGTTTCCAGGCCATCCACGAGTCCGACATGGCTCTGCGTGCCGACCTGTCCACCGCGCGGGTCGACCCGTTCCGCCGGGACAAGACCCTCAACATCAACTTCTTCATCCACGACCCGATCACGGGCGAGCAGTACTCCCGTGACCCGCGGAACGTGGCGAAGAAGGCGGAGGCGTACCTGGCGTCGACGGGTATCGCCGACACCGCGTACTTCGGCCCCGAGGCCGAGTTCTACGTCTTCGACAGCGTGCGCTTCGCCACCTCGGCGAACGAGTCCTTCTACCACATCGACTCCGAGGCGGGCGCCTGGAACACCGGCGCCCTGGAGAACAACCGTGGGTACAAGGTCCGCTACAAGGGCGGTTACTTCCCGGTCGCCCCGGTCGACCACTTCGCCGACCTGCGCGCCGAGATCTCCCTGGAGCTGGAGCGGTCCGGCCTGAAGGTCGAGCGCCAGCACCACGAGGTCGGCACCGCCGGCCAGGCGGAGATCAACTACAAGTTCAACACCCTGCTCGCCGCCGCCGACGACCTGCAGCTCTTCAAGTACATCGTGAAGAACGTCGCCTGGCGCAACGGCAAGACGGCGACCTTCATGCCGAAGCCGATCTTCGGTGACAACGGCTCGGGCATGCACGTGCACCAGTCGCTGTGGAGCAACGGCGACCCGCTGTTCTACGACGAGGCCGGTTACGCGGGCCTGTCGGACACCGCCCGCTACTACATCGGCGGCATCCTCAAGCACGCCCCGTCGCTGCTGGCCTTCACCAACCCGACGGTGAACTCGTACCACCGTCTGGTGCCGGGCTTCGAGGCGCCGATCAACCTGGTGTACTCGCAGCGCAACCGCTCCGCCGCGATGCGTATCCCGATCACGGGCTCCAACCCGAAGGCCAAGCGCGTCGAGTTCCGCGCGCCCGACTCCTCCGGCAACCCGTACCTGGCCTTCTCGGCCCTGCTCCTCGCGGGCCTGGACGGTATCAAGAACAAGATCGAGCCGGCCGAGCCGATCGACAAGGACCTGTACGAGCTGGCTCCCGAGGAGCACGCGAACGTCGCCCAGGTCCCGACCTCGCTCAACGCCGTCCTCGACGCCCTCGAGGCCGACCACGAGTTCCTCCTCCAGGGCGACGTGTTCACGTCCGACCTGATCGAGACGTGGATCGACTTCAAGCGCACCAACGAGATCGCCCCGCTGCAGCTGCGTCCGCACCCGCACGAGTTCGAGCTGTACTTCGACGTGTGACAGACGCGCCGAAGCGCTGACCGAGGCCCCGCCGCTCCCCTGGGAACGGCGGGGCCTCGGCGTTCGTCGCGGCAGGACCACGGACGACACCGGCGACCGGGTCGCGTCCGCGTGCGGTTTCGGTACGACCGACACCCTGCATCCGGGCGTTCCGCCGCAAGCTCGACACCACACCCGCCGAGTACCGCACCCGTTTCCGCCATTCCGGCTGACGGGTCCCGCCCCCGTGCAACCTTTCACGCTTCTCAAACTTCCTATTGTCGGGGGATCATCCCTCCGGATCGTGTCGGACGAGAGAGGTTGAACGGGGATGCCGGAACAGGACGACTGGGAGCACGAGTTCGATCACAGGTGGGCGAACTCGGCCGAGCACAAGGAGCCCTCCGCCCGGGCCCGCATGCTCGCCGCCCGCTGGAAGGAGAACCCTCCGGCCCCCACCCCCTTCCGCGCCGACCCGGACCCGGCCCCCCGCCGCTCGTCCTGGGTCTCGACCGCCGTGGTCCTCGGCTGCGTGGCGGTGGTCATCGTCCTCCTGGGCTACGCCCAGATGCGCTCGCCGTACTAGGAGCCGAGCCGGAAGACGCGCGCGGACGACACGAGCAGGAGACGTACATGCGGGAGGGCGTCGCGGCGGCACTCCGCCTCGCCAGGGGCGCGGCGCTGCCGGACGCGCTCGACACCGGCGACCCGGCGGCCTGGCTGGAGCTGGACGAAGGCGTGCGGGCAGTGGAGTGGAGCGGGCCGCCGGCCGCCCGCGGCGGCTGGGAGCGGTCGGCCGGCGAGCGCGCCCTGCTCACCGCCCTGACCGCCGGCGATCCGCTGAGCGACGCCCGGCTCGCCGTCGCCCTGTGCCACGGTGACGGCAGGGTCCGGCACCGCGCGCTGGGCCGGGTCGCCGGCCGTCCGGCGCTGCTCCCCCTCGTGGTCGTGCGGTGCACCGACTGGGCACAGCCGGTGCGGGCACGGGCCCGGGACCGGCTCACCGAGGCGCTGGACGCCGTGACGGCCGCGCCGCTCGCCCCGCTGATCCGGCGCCTGGGCGACCGCCACCGCGGTGACTTCGCCATGGGCCTGCTCGATGACGTCCTGCGGCGGGCGCCCCGCGAGCGGCTGGCCCCGCTGCTCGCGTCCGGTGACCGTGCGGTACGCCGGTTCGCCTACGGCCTGGCCGTCGAGGAGGGCTCCCTCTCGCCCGCCGAACTGGCCCGTGCCGCCGCCCGCGACGACGACGCCGTCGTACAGACGCTGTGCGCGGACGCGGCGCTCACCGCCATCACGCACGGCACCGCGGCGGAGGTGCTGGACGCTCTGCTCGGCGCCCGCAGCCCGCAGGCCCGGTCGGCCGGCGTGACCGCGCTGCGCCGGCTGGGCCGGCCGGACCGGGCGGTGGACTTCCTCGCGGACCGGTCGGCGCTGGTGCGGGCCTGCGCCCGCTATGTCCTGCGGCAGCACGGGACCGACCCGCTGTCCTGGTACCGGGCGCGCTGTGCCGAGGCCGCCGACCCGGTGCTGCCGCCCGGTGCCGCCATCGGGCTCGCGGAGTGCGGGACGCGCGCGGACGCCGCCCTGCTGTGGCCGCTGCTGGATCACCCGGCGCCGGGGGTGCGGGCACGGGCCGTGGCCGGGCTGCGGACGCTGGACTGACGGACGTACGGCGGATGTGGCGGCTGCTGGACGACCCGGCACCCGGCGTGGTGCGCGAGGCCACGCTCGCCCTGCTGCCGTCGGCCGCCGGGCTGCCGGAGCAGGAACTGGTGCGGCGGCTGGACCCGGCACGTCCCCGCTGGGAGCGGGTGTCGGCGTGGCGGCTGCTGAACGCGCACGGCAGGTCGTACGCCTACGGGCGGCCGTGACGCTGCTCGGCGGTCCCGACCTGCCGGCCCGGGGCCGCGCCCTGCCGGGCTGACCCAGGGCACCGCACCGGTGACGCACAGGGACATTTTGCTGCTCCTGGGGCCGTTCGGGACCAGCTCATGGGAATCCCCAGGTGCACACTGGACAGCGGGGCGAGTGCCTGACTGCGGGGTGATGCAAGATGCGGAGCCGGTTCCGGAGTGATCGGCGGCTGGCCGTGCGTATGGGACTCACGATGTTCCTGCTCGGGCTGCTGTACGTGGGGTTCGTCGCCGCGCTGATCGTGCTGCTGAGGTCCTGGCTGCTGGTCGCCGTCCTGATCGGGGCGATGTTCGTGGCGCAGTTCTGGTTCTCGGACCGGATCGCGATGTTCGCGATGCGCGGGCGGGTCGTGGAGCGGGAGGAGTACCCCGAGCTGCATGCCGTGGTCGACCGGCTGTGCGCGATCGCCGACCTGCCCAAGCCGGTGGTCGCCGTGTCCTCGATGGACATGCCGAACGCGTTCGCGACCGGGCGCAGCGCGGATCACGCGGTGGTGTGTGTGACGACCGGGCTGCTGCGCCGGCTGGAGCCGGCGGAGCTGGAGGGCGTGCTGGCGCACGAGCTGTCGCATGTGCGGCACAAGGACGTCGCCGTGATCACGATCGCGTCGTTCCTGGGGGTGGTCGCGGGTCTGGTCGTACGGTTCGCGTTCTACTCGCAGGTCTTCGGCGGCGGCCGCCGGGACCAGAACACCGCCGCCGTGTTCGCCGCCGTGCTGGGCGTCTCCGCGGCCGTGTACGCGATCAGCTTCCTGCTGATTCGGGCTTTGTCGCGGTACCGGGAGCTGGCGGCCGACCGTGCGGCGGCGCTGCTGACCGGCCGGCCCTCGGCGCTGGCGGCGGCGCTCACCAAGGTCTCCGGGGAGATCGCGCGGATCCCGGCCAGGGACCTGCGGACGGCGCAGGCGTTCAACGCGTTCTACTTCACCCCGGCGACCGGCCGGGAGCCCGGCATCGAGCGGTTCTTCTCCACGCACCCGAGCCTGGAGCAGCGGCTGGAGCAGCTGGGCCGGATCTCGGCGGAGCTGGGCGAGGCGGCCACCCCGGGGAAGGCGGGCTGACCGTGGGGCTGCTGGACATCCTGCTGGGCCGTTCGAAGCCGGTCGCGCCCGATCTGGACCGGCTGTTCGGGCTGCCGTCGGCGGCCGTGACGCTGGAGGCGGCGGCCGGTTTCACGCCGACCGGGGGCGGGGCGGTGTGCTTCGCCACGGTCGAGGGGGCGGCCTTCGAGCAGATGCACCGGGAGGTGCAGGCGCTGCTGGACGCGGACACCGACCGCACCGGCCCGCCGGTGGAGCTGCGCCGGGACGGCTACGGCTACTCCTGGCTGGTGTCCCGGCGCTCCCCCGACCAGCTGCCCGAGCTGGTCAACGACCTGCACGCGGTGAACACCTCGCTGGAGGTCAACGGCTTCGGCCCGCAACTGCTGTGCTCCCTGGCCGGGTTCACGGACGGGGCGGACCGCAGGCCGGCGCTCGTCTACCTCTACAAGCGCGGCACCTTCTATCCGTTCGCCCCGCTGCCCGGTGCCGCCGAGCGGCGGGACACCGCGCTGGAGCTGCAGCTGAAGGCGGTGCTCGGGAACGATCTGCCGATCGAGCCGGATCTGGGCCGCTGGTTCCCGGTGTGGGGCGCCCCCGGCCTGTGACGGCCGGCGACGCCCCCGCTCACTTCGTGCTCCTGCCCCGCTCCTGCCGCCGGGCCTCGTAGGGCCGCTCACGGCGGTAGCGGCGCTCCCACTTGGCCTGCCGGTCCCGGCGCTCCCGGTACGCCCGGTAGCTGTCGGGCGGGGCGCCGGTGCCCGCGGGCGGGGCCGTACCGGGCGAGCCGCGCCCGTGGGTCGCGTACAGGTACAACAGGGCGACGGCGGCGAGCCACCACAGATGGTTTCCGATTCCGAGGATCACCAGGACGACGGTCCCGGTCGCGAGCATTCCACGCATGACGGACCTCCGTGTGAGGTGAGTCGAAGGGACGGGAGAGGCGGAGCGTGTCTGATTCGCCGCCGTTTGTTCAGAGTAGGGAGGGCGTGGCAGCCGCTGCACCCCGTTTTCCGGCTGCGGCGAAGGCCGTGAGTGAATGGCCCGCATGGACGAACTCACCGCTTTCAGCTACCCGTACGACGGCGAACGGCTCAGCGGAGTGAGCGCGGGGCCGCCCGGCCGGGCCACGGCGGTCCTGCTGCACGGCGCGGGCAACGGCAGCAAGGAGCGGCTGCTGCCGTTCGTCACCGACTTCGCCGACCGGGGCTGCCGCGCCCTGGCGTTCGACTTCTCCGGTCACGGCGAGAGCACGGGCGCACTCGCGGAGCTGAGCCTGCGCCGGCGGTTCGAGCAGGCGGTTGCGGTGCTCGACGCGCACGCCCCGGCCGGCGATCCGCTGGTGCTGGTCGGCTTCAGCATGAGCGGGCAGACGGTGGCGGATCTGGTACGGCACTACGGGCGCCGGGTGGCGGCGGTGGGGCTGTGCGCGCCCGCCGTGTACACGCCCGAGGCCTGGGAGGTCCCGTTCGGCACCGGCGAGGGCCGCTTCTCCGCGCTGATCCGCACCCCGGACAGCTGGCGGCACTCCCCCGCCCTGGAGGCGTTCCGCTCGTACGCGGGCCGGGCGGTGCTGGCGGTCCCGGGCACCGACTCGGTCATCCCGCCGGCGGTGACGGCGGCCGTACAGGAGGCGCTGTCGGCCGGCAGCCGGTTCACCCGCTTCGAACTCCCCGAGGCGGACCACTTCCTGGGCCTGTGGTTCCGCGACCACGCCGAAGACCGGAAGGCGTTCGTGACGGCGCTGCTGGACGGGCGGCCCCGGGCCCGGGGCCCCGTTGTCAGTGGCGTCGGCGACCATGGCGGCACGGGATCGTGAGCCAGGGGAGGCGGGCATGACGCGCGGACGACGGCACATCGGCACGGCGGAGCGGCGGGCCCGGCTGGCCC